>JAXMCO010000015.1:0-97762 GCA_046349335.1 Reyranellaceae bacterium | reverse complement strand
GCCACTCTGCGCCGACCAATTTATTTTGCAAGCCGGGGCGCAGCGATCGCCCCAAGCTCCCGCCGGTGTGGCGTCAGGCACCCCCGATCGATATCCGTTCGAGCGCGCACTCGTCGCGCACCACGAGGCGGCCTCGCCCCTGCTCGAGGATGCCGAGATCGCACCACATGGAGAGCTGCCTGTTCACCCGCTCGCGCGACACGCCGAGCATCGCGGCAAGCTCCTCCTGGGAAATGCGGATGGTCGCCTTCGCGGTCCGATCCCGCTCGCCAACCAGGCCGAGGAGGCTCTTGGACAGCCGGGCCGGCAGATCGAGGAAGGTTGAGTCCTCTATGTAGTCGGTGGCGCGGCGCAGGCGAGCGCAGAGCAGCTCGATGATGCGCAGCATCGTGTCCGGCCGGCGACCGAGGAAGTCCAGGAAATCCGCCCGGCCGATGAAGGCCAGCTCGGAAGGGTCGCGCGCCACCGCCGACGCCGAGCGGCCCTTGCCGTCGAGCAGGGCGATCTCGCCGAAGAATTCGCCGGGACCGAGCACGTTCAGGATCAGCTCCCGGCCGTCCGGCGATTCGACGGTGAAGGCGATACGGCCCGACAGGATAGCGTAGAGCCCGTCGCCCGGCTGCTCCCTGTAAAACAGGACCTGGCCGGCGGTGGCACGCTTGACCACCATGTGGCGCAGCAGCGCCTCGTTCTCGCCCGGTGCCAACGACGCGAAGAAGGGATGCCGGCGAACCAGCTCGCGCGCCGTCAATCCGACGCTCGATCCTGCCGCCACGATTCGGCCTGCAGACGGTCGCGACCCAACACCCTTCATGACCAGCGCACCAGGGCTCCTTTCGGGATCCATTGTGAACCCCTTCACACAAGCCTCGCAACCCACGGTGATAGATTTGCGTGCTCTCCATCCGCTGGATTGGCTTCGATGACACCGCAAGACTATCTTCGACAGAGTCCCTTCCTCGGTGCCTTGACGGACAGAGAGTCGCATGAGTTGCTCCGGCACCTGCGCATCAGGCGGGTCGGGGCAGGCGAAGTCGTGTTCCGGAAGGACGACCCGGGCGATGGCCTGTACGGCGTGATGCGCGGCCGTATCCTGATCGTAGCCGAGTCGCCGGAAGGCAAGGAGCTGATTCTCAACAAGCACGACGCGGGCGAACTGTTCTGGGAGATAGCCCTGCTCGACGGCGCGGGGCGCAGCGCGACAGCCGTCGCTCATGTAGCGTCGGAATTGCTCTATCTCGGCCGCGACAAGTTCTTGGCCTTCATGGAGACGCATCCCGAAACGATGATCCGCATCATCGCCTTGCTGTGCGCCAGGCTGCGTCGTGCCACTGGCCTCGTGGAGGATTTCGCCTTCCTCGACGTTTCGGCCCGGCTCGCGAAGCTGGTGCTCAACCTGCTCGCCGATCGTCGAGCGCATGCAGGCGCCAGGTCGAACGCCACGCTCGAGATCGCACAAAAGGACCTCGCCCTCATGCTCGGCGTATCGCGCGAATTCGTAAGCAAGCTTCTTGCCCTGTGGCAGGCCGCCGGCATGGTCGAGGTCGGCCGGCGCCGTGTGACTGTCCTCGACGTGCCCGCCCTTGAGCGGCTGGCCGTCACCGGGCAGGCTGGACGATCGCGCTCCCCGCGTCGGTAAGAAGGCGACACCTCCCAAGCGGGGCTCGGAGGAGAACGATCATCGCGCCAAGAAAGGCACGCGCTTCCATCGCGGGAATTGCACTTGAAGCGATCGCGATCGTGCCGGCGTCGAAATTTCCCTCGCGCACTGTGAAGCAGTTCGCGGAACGACGCCGCACTACCTGACATCGTTCGATCGGCCACTTGGCCGGAACTCGAACAGGAGATCAGAAAATGCTGCGCATCCTCGTTGCTTCGGCATCAGCCCTCTCGATCGCACTTCTCGCGTCGACGATCATCGCCTCACCGGAAGCGACCGCCCAAACCTCAGCGCCGTGCGGCCCCGTGGCATACTCGGTGGCCGAGCAGAAGCATGTCGGCGTGCCATGCACCGCGCCGACGCCTCAGACCGAAGCGGGCACGACGGCGCCCTGCGGTCCGGTTGCCTACTCGGTCGCCGAGCAGAGGCACGTCGGCGTTCCCTGCACCGCGCCGGCTCCGAAGGCCGAGGTCGGAACGCCCGCACCCTGCGGGCCTGTCGCCTATTCGGTCGCCGAGCAGAGGCATGTCGGCGTACCCTGCCCGCACTGAGGGCCGGCATAGTGTCACTGCACCCTTCGCGGCCGCGCGTCACTTGGCGTGCGGCCGTCGTCGCAACAGTGCTCCTGCAACCGCCAGCGCAAGCGCAGACTTCCGAGCCGCGGGGCACGGCTGATAGTTCCCGCGGCAACAACAATGCCGCAATCATCGTCCGTTGCAGCAATGCCGGCGATCCGGACGTCGCGTCGGCTTTGGCGTGCTGGTCGGCGTGCGCCAGCAGACATTGGCAAGCGGGCGACCTCGGCAGCGCCAGGCTCGCCTTCGAACAGCTCGTCCGCCTCAAGCGACGCGACGCCGAGCTCAGGCTGGAAGAGCTTTGATGCGACGCGCCACTCAGATTCGGTCGATGACCGCCGCCTTGAATCGGCGCATCTCGGCGATCATCTCGCTCGCACTGGGGCGGCCGAAATCGATATCGATGGCGCTGACGCCGAGACCTCGCAGTGCGCGGAGATCGGCCAGGATGTCGGCTTCACTGCCGGAGAAGAGCCGTCGGCCGCCGTCCGACGTGTGCGGCGGAACCGCATTGCCGTATCGCTTGACGCGATAGCCGACCTGCACGGCCGAGGGATCGCGCCCGGCGGCGGCCGTCGCCTTGCGCAGGCGGGCGATGCCGGCCTCGAGGCGCGGCAGCGTGTCGAGCAGGTGCTGGTTGTTGCTGCCGATCGGATACCACAGGTCGCCGACGCGGGCGGCGCGGCGCACCGAGGGGCCGCTCTCGCCGCCGACCCAGATCGGCGGGTATGGACGTTGCACCGGCTTGGGCTCGAGCACGATGCCGGCGAAGCTCGTGTAACGGCCGGCGAAGCGCGGCTGGGCCTCGGTCCACAGCACGCGGAACGCATCGATGTACTCGTCGGTCACCGCGCCGCGCTCGGCAAATGGCGTGTGGACCACAGCATCGAACTCGGTCTTCAACCAGCCGGCGCCGATGCCGACGACCAGCCGCCCGCCGGACAGCACGTCGAGCGTGGCCAGCATCTTGGCGGCGAGCACGGCCGGCCGATGCGGCACCACCATCACCGCGGCAACGAGGCGGATACGGCTCGTCTTGGCGGCGATATAGGCCATGGCGACCAGTTGCTCGTGGCGCTCGATCGGATCGGCTTCGTAGAACTCGCCGCTTTCCGAATAGGGATAGCCGGGAACCTTGGTGTCGGGCAGCACCACGTGATCGGTCAGGGTCAGGTAGTCGAAGCCCATCGCTTCGCCTGCCGTGGCGATTTCCGTCATGGTGCCGACGGCCGAAAGAGGCCCCGAGTTGGGCAGGTTGAAACCGATCTGCATGACTGTCCTTGTTGGTTCGCCGAAGTCAGCCGTTTGTGCGCGCCAGCCAACTGATGGTCAGGTCGCCGAGCGGCCGGGCGCGACAGGCGAGCGTCAACCCGGCCTGGCGCTGCGCTTCGCCCAACGCCGCATCGGAGCGCGGCAGCAGCGAAACCTCACCCGACTCGAGCTTCGAGATGCAGGCTGCACAGTTTCCCGTGGCGCAGGCGTAGGGATAATCGATGCCGGCGGCGATCGCCGCCTGGAGGATCGTGCGATCGGACGGGCAATCGATGGTCCGCTCGCTGTTGCGCACGGTGACGCGGAACACGCTGGGAGCCTGTGTCATCGTCCGCCACCGGCATGGCGGCGCGACGCCGTCGAACGGACCGACATGAACTCGGGATGGAACCAGGAGACGGAAGGAAAGCGCGCCAACGCGTAGCCGTACAGTGCCAGCCCGATCGCCGGATGATCGCTCACCACCTCGGTAGCATGGATGTCGTGATCGGCCATCACCATGCCGGTGCCCGGCTCGACCAGCACCTCGCCCACCTTGATGATCTCGGCACGCCCGGCTTGCTTGCCGTCATCGGTGCGCCGGTAGAAGTCGTGCCGCTCGCGACCCGAGATGACGGCGTTGGCGCACCAGATCCCATGATCGTGCGGCGCCGCCTCCTTGCCCGGGAGGCTGATCGTCAGATAGAGGCCGTGGCCGTCATCGTCCTCGACCAGCAGGGGATGCGTGCGAGCCTCGGCGACCGGCATGGCGAAATCGGCCAGCGGGAACAGCTCCGCGCGATTGGCCAAGGCGACTAGCTTGAGCTTGATGGCGTGCAGGGTCGACGGGTTGATCCCTTCCGTGGCGGTGATCGCATGAACCTTGTCCATCAGCGCCTGGCAGGCACGGGCGCGCTTGGTCGCTGTGTCGGCTCGTTTCGCCATGAGACGTCCTCCGAGTGACGGCTTGCCGCGGAGCGGCGCGCACACGTTAAAGGCGTGACCGCCCCCGTCAACCGGGTCTCTCACATCAACGAAGCAAGGGCGCGCAGCCCTGCCGCCGCAAGCACGCCCACGATGACGACGGCGAGCAGCGGAAATCGCCAGGCAACGACCAGCGTGATCAGCGCCGCGATGCTCTCGGTCCATCCCGTCGCCAGCACGGTCGGTGCGATGATCGACGCGAGGACGGCGACGGGCATCGCCTCGAAGGCAGCCTTGAGCCGGCCGCGTCGAGCGAAGCCCGCCGGAACGATCAGGCCGGCGAACCGGGTAGCGATTGTTGCGACGGACATGGCGGCGATCGCGGCCAGAGTGTCCGGGCTCATTTCGGCGCCTCGCTCGGCTCGACCGCAATCGCCGCGGCAAGGATTCCCGCGGCCGCGCCCACGGCAATCGACAATGGCCCCGGATGCAGCAGATGCACCAATGTTGCCGCGCCTGCGCTCGCGATCACCGTCGCGACGAAGCCGGGGCGGCCGCGAAAGCCCACGATCAGGCCGATGAAGATGGCAATGAAGGCAAAGTCGAAACCGTAAGCGCGGGGATCGCGGATCAGCCGGCCGACATAGGCCCCGAGCACGGACGAGACCACCCAGTTGAGATAGAAGAAGCCGACCAACCCGGCGTAGTAGGCTGGTGTCAGCCGGTCGCGAGCAGCCCTGGCCTCGGCGAAGGCCCATGTTTCGTCGACCAGGAAGAACAAAGCCGCGCAACGCGCGCCGGGAGAGAACGCACCCATGTGCCTCAACACCGAGGCACTCATGAAGACATGGCGGAAGTTGACGACGAACGTCACCAGCCCGATCAGCAGCCACGGCGCCGGCGACTGCCAGGTATCGAGCACGATGAACTGCGCGCTTCCGGCGAAGACCAACGCCGACATCGAGCCGGTCTCCAGCGTCGACAACCCCTTATCGGTCGCCAACGCGCCGAGCAGGAAAGCGAACGGCGTAGCGGCCGCCATGGCCGGAAGAATCGTAACCGCGCCGTCGCGGAATTCGGTGAACCCGGTCGGTTCGTGCGGCGCATTGCCTGTCGGCATGAAGGGCATGAAGGGCCTCTGGGAAGTGCTCTCAATCCTCCATGTGGGCGATCAGGAGCAGCGAGGCTTGGACAAAAGTGACAGGCGTAAGGAACACTGCGCGTCAGTGCGTGCAGCCGCGTTGGTGCCCAGCCTGAAATGCACCTGGCGCGACGCCGATGCGCGCCTTGAAGGCCCGATTGAGATGGCTTTGATCATAGAAACCGCAAGCCGCGGCGACCTCGGCCGGAGGTGCGCCCTTTGCCAGCATCATCCGCGCCTTGCGGACACGGCGATCGGTCAGCCAGGCATGCGGCGTCAATCCCGTCTCTCGACCGAACGCCCGGATCAGCCGTGTTCGCGGAATCCCGGCGATGCCGGCCAAGGTGACTAGATCGGTCATCTCGGCGAAATGCGCATCGAGGTAGTCCATCGCGCGCGACACGGGACCGGCCTCGCCTGGCGCTTCGGCACTCGGACCTGAGGCATCGCCATACCGGGTAAGCAGCCGCACGAAGAACTGCAGCAGGAATTGGTCGGCCTCGAGTGAATCGCCGCGCTGCTCGGCCAGGCGGTGCCCCGCGGCGAGCGTTCGCGCCAATTCGGGATCGTGGACGATCGGTTCAGGAAAGGACGGCGTTCCGGGCGATCGACGGCCGGCGGCGTCGGAAGCGACGTCGAGCAGATAGTCGATCGTCGGGTAGCTGATCCGATAGGCATAGCCCTCGTCGGCCGGCTGGCCGTCGTGCACGACACCGGGGCCGATCAGACAAAGGTCGCCTGGTCCAGCATAGTATCGGCTGCCGCCTATCAAGAAGGTTTCGCAGCCGGCAATGATCGTCCCGACGACGAAAGAGTCGTGTGTGTGCGGGGCATAGGAATGGCGGCGGAAGCGAGCCGCCAGGCATTCCAGCGGCGCCACCGAGGAGACACGGAAGAAGTTCGTCGCCTCGCCCGCGCCGAGCTCATCCAGGCCGAAACCGTTCCTCGACATTGCCGACTTCTAGCACATTGACAGAGGGGTGGCGGGCGCATGATCTGTCATCAACGACGTGAAGGGGAGAAGACACTATGGAAGAGGTTCGGATACTGGCGACCGGGCTCGGCTTTCCCGAGGGGCCGGTCGCGATGCCCGATGGCTCGGTGATCCTGACGGAGATCCGCAACGGCCGTTGCTCGCGCGTGACAGCGGATGGAAAGGTGTCGGTGTTCTCGGCGACTGGTGGCGGCCCGAACGGGCTCGCGGTCGGCCCCGACGGCGCGCTCTATCTCTGCAACAATGGCGGCAGCCGCTATGTCGAGGGCGTGTCGATGGGCGTGGGTCCCCATCCGGACTACAAGCACGGATCGATCCAACGGCTCGATCGTGCGACCGGCGCGGCGACGACGCTCTATACGTCGTGCGACGGCCACAATCTGTCAGCCCCCAACGATCTCGTGTTCGACAAGCAAGGCGGCTTCTACTTCACCGATCTCGGCAAGCGCTACGCGCGGCATCGCGACCACGGCGGCCTCTACTACGCTCTGCCCGACGGCTCGAAGATCGTGACGCTGGCCTATCCCATGCTGAGCGCGAACGGCTGCAGCCTGTCGCCCGACGGCAAGACGCTGTACGTCGCCGACACGGAGGGTGCGCGGCTGTGGGCGTTCGACGTCGAGGGGCCGGGCGTGCTGCGCAAGCCCTCCGGCCATGCGCCGCACAGCGGCCGCGTGATCATGGGCCTGCCGGGCCCGGCCCGCTTCGACAGCCTTGCCGTGCTGGAGAACGGCAACATCACGGTGGCGACGCTCACCACCGGCATGATCACCGAGGTCTCGCCGGCCGGCGCGATCGTCCGCGAGGTCAAGATGCCGGATATCTACCCGACCAACATCTGCTTCGGCGGTCCCGACCGGCGCACCGCCTACATCACGCTGTCCGATACGGGCCGCCTCGGCACGATGCAATGGCCGACGCCCGGCCTGAAGCTCGAGTACGAATGACGTGGCCTTGCAACCCGGCAATGGGAGACCGATATGGCTGACAACGGACAGATGATCATCGATCTCGACAGGAAGCGCATGCAGGCGATGGCGACCAAGGACGTCGCGACGCTCGAGGCCGTGTTGGCCGACGACCTCGTCTATGCGCACTCCTCGGCACGCCTCGACACAAAGCGGAGCCTCATCGACGCCATGGTGTCGGGGGCTACGGTCTATACCGGCGTGGCGCCGTCCGAAGTGAAGGCGCAGGATCTCGGCGACGCCGTGGTGCTGACAGGCATTGCGCAAATCGAGGTCACGGCCGATGGCACTCCGCTCGCCTTCGGCGTGCGCTTCACCGATGTCTACGCCAAGCGCAACGGGCGCTGGCAGATGGTAACGTGGCAGTCGACCCGACTGCCCACCTGAGGAGAGAGCCATGAGCGAAGCCAAACTCGCCCCCAACATGCCGAAATGGATGGTCGACCATGTCGACAAGTACCTGTCCAGCGGTGGCACCGAGGGGCACATGTACACGATCAGCCTGCCCAACCTGCCGCCGCGGGAGGTGCCGTCGCTGCTGCTGATCACGAAGGGCCGCAAGACCGGGCAGAAATTCCTGTTTCCGCTATTCTATGGCCGTGCCGGCGACAGCTACTACATTGTCGCCTCCAAGGGCGGCGCGCCGGAGCATCCCGGCTGGTATCGCAACATCCTCGCCAACCCCGAGGTCGAGATCCAGGTCGGCACGGCAAAGATGCGGGCCAGGGCCCGAACCGCGCAAGGCGAAGAGCGCGCCCGCTTGTGGAAGGACGCGGCCGTGTTCTGGCCGCCCTACAACGATTACCAGAAGAAGGCCGGCGATCGCGAAATCCCGGTCGTGGTGCTCGACCCGGTGCACTGACTCGTTCCCCTCCCCAATGAAGTTGGGGAGGTGTCGCCTTCTTGCGGCGACGGAGGGGTCATGGCCTCACGCATCTACCTCGAGATTCATGCCCCCTCCGTCGCGCATGACGCGACACCTCCCGCTGCGTGGGAAGGAGCATCACCCTGCTCACCTTGCTTTTCGGCACGCGAGTTGCCTAAGCTTCCGTCGTATCCAACGGCGGTGAGTCCATGGCGATTGCCAAGCGTCAGTTGCGCTTTGGCGCTTTCTTCAGCGTTCCCGGTTGCCATCCCACGGGCTGGCGCCATCCCGATGCGATCTGCGAGACCGATCTCGATATCCGGCTGCTCGCCGAGATGGCGCGCATGGCCGAGCACGGCAAGCTCGACTGCATGTTCTTCCAGGATAGCGTCGCGATTCCGGGCAGCACTGCCGTTTATGGCGCCAAGCCGTTTCGGGTGAAGAACGGCCGTCAAGCGCATATCGAGCCGATGAGCGCGATCGCAGCCCTGGCCGCTGTCACCCGCCATATCGGCCTCGTGTCGACTTGCACGACCTCGTACAACGAGCCGTACAACGTCGCACGACGCTTTCTCACCATCGACCACATCAGCGGCGGGCGTACCGGCTGGAACCTTGTGACCTCGCAGGCCGAGGACGAGGCGGTCAATTTCGGCCGCGATGCCCATTTCGAGCACGGCGAGCGTTACGACCGCGCTGCCGAGTTCCACGATGTCGTGATCGGCCTGTGGGATAGCTGGGAGGACGACGCCTTCCTGCGCGACAAGGAAAGCGGTGTCTGGTTCGACTACGACAAGATGCACCTCCTGAGGCACAAAGGCAGGCACTTCACGGTGCGCGGGCCGCTCAACGTGGCACGCTCGCCTCAAGGCCGGCCCGTGGTGGCGCAGGCCGGATCGTCGGACGTCGGCATGGAGCTCGCCGCGCGCACCGCCGAGATGGTGTTCACCGCGCAGACGACGATCGAGGATGGCCGGAATTTCCGCAACGAGATGCACCGGCGCATGGACAAGTACGACCGCGGGCCCGACCACATCCGCATCTTCCCCGGCATCATGCCGATCGTCGGCCGCACCGAATCCGAAGCGCAGGAAAAATACGAAGAGCTGCGCGGCATGGTCGAGGACAGCGTGGGCATCGCCGGCGTGGCCCGGCTGGCCGGCGGTGTCGACATCTTCGCCTGCGATCCCGACGGCCCGCTGCCCGAGCTGAAGCCCAGCAACGCCGCCCGCGCCCGCCAGGATATGATCATCGCCATGGGCAAGCGCGGCATGACGATCCGCCAGATTGGCCGCGTGCTCGCCATGAGCCAGGCCCATCGCGTGCTCTACGGCACGCCGAAGTCGCTGGCCGACGACATGCAGGCTTGGCTCGAGGCCGGTGCCTGCGACGGGTTCAACCTCCTGTTCCCGCATTATCCCAAGCCGCTCGAGGAATGGGTGACGCTGGTCATTCCGGAGCTGCAACGCCGCGGCCTCTTCCGCACCGAGTACGCCGGCAAGACGTTCCGCGAGAATCTCGGCATACCGATCCCCGAGAACATCCACGTCAAGAATCGCAGCAGTGTCCACGTCAGCGCGGCGGCGTCCAATGACTAAGCGACAGCTCCGACTCGGCGGCTTCTTCAGCGTGCCCGGAAATCACCTGTCCGGCTGGCGTCATCCCGACGCGCTGGTCACCGCCGACATGGATTTCCAGCTCTACGCCCACATCACCCAGGTGGCGGAGGCGGCGAAGTTCGACACCATCTTCTTCCAGGATACGGTGGGCGTGTCCGGCAGCCGCGCCCTGGCGCGCGGCGAGCGCACGCGGGCCAAGCTCTCGCGCACGGTCAAGCTCGAGCCGACGGCGACACTCGCGGCGCTGGCGATGGTGACCAGCCGCATCGGTCTCGTGGCGACGGCGACCACGACCTACAACGAGCCATACAACATCGCGCGTCGGTTCGCCTCGATCGACCATATCAGCGGCGGCCGCGCCGGCTGGAATCTGGTGACGTCCCAGATCGAGGACGAGTCGGAGAATTTCGGCTTCGACGAGCACATGGCGCATGCCGAGCGCTACGAACGCGCCGCCGAGTTCTACGAGGTCGTAACCGGCCTGTGGGATAGCTGGGAGGATGACGGCCTGCTGCGCGACAAGCAAAGCGGCCTCTACATGGATCGTGAGAAGGTCCATTTCCTCGATCACGTCGGCAAGCACTTCAAGGTCAAGGGTCCACTCAATATCACGCGCTCGCCGCAAGGATGGCCGGTGGTCGCCCAGGCAGGCTCGTCGGAGGCCGGGCGCGAACTCGCCGCCCGCACCGCCGATGTGGTATTCACTGCCCAGACCAAGATCGACGAAGCCAAGGCCTTCTACGCCGACATCAAGTCGCGCGCCGCCCGCTACGGCCGGCAACCCGACGACATCAAGATCATGCCCGGCCTCACGCCGGTGCTCGGCCACACCATGAGCGAGGCGCACGAAGCCTACGAATACCTGCAGTCGCTGATGCCCGACGACGTGGCGCTGCAGTCGCTGTCGCACATCTCGGGCGGGCTCGACCTTTCCAAGTACCCGCTCGATGGACCATTGCCCGAGCTGCCGCCCAGCAATGCCGCCAAGGCGCGCCAGGCGCTGATCGTGCGCACGGCGCGCGAGAACAACATGACCTTGCGCCAGATTGCCCGCCACACTGCCGCCGGCACCGGCCATCGCGTGCTGGTCGGGACGCCCGACTACATGGCCGACGAGATGCAGACTTGGCTCGAGGAAGAGGCGGCCGACGGCTTCAACGTCGTGTGCAATCACTATCCCAAGCCGTTCGAGGATTTCTGCCGCCTGGTCGTGCCCGAGCTGCAGCGGCGCGGCATCTTCCGCACCGAGTACGAGGGCACCACGTTGCGCGAGAATCTGGGCCTACGCGTCCCGGAGAACCGCTACACGCGCGAGGCACGCCTCGCCAAGATGAAGGAGGCGTCATGAGGAGGCTCTTTGGCTGGCTAGGAATTCGCCGCTCCGCTCACACTCCTCCCCAGCGTCCCTGGGGAGGCGTCCGCGTCATCGCGGACGGAGGGGTCACGGCTCTTGAAGTTCACGCCCCCTCCGTCGCCTCTGCGACTTTGGAGCTTCGCTCGAAAGCGCACAGACGGCGACACCTCCCCAGCTTCGCTGGGGAGGAAAATAAGCGGCGTGGCGCGCTCAGGGCGACGCGACGGGTGGCGGCCGCGATCGCCAGGCTCGCGATGCTGTCGGCCGTGACGCCAGCCCTGGCCCAGGGGCCGACCGAGAAGGTCCGCAAGATCAATCTCTATTCGTGGCCGCAGGCGGCGCTGCCGCAAAGCTATCAAGCGTCGCAGCTCATCGCCCAGCAATGGCGCCAGCTCGGGCTCGACGTCGAGGTCAAGCCGCTGCAGCGCCAGCAGCAGACCCAGCTCATCTGGTTCAGCCGCGACAAGTGGGACACCACGATGTGGCGCATGGTCGGCAGGCCCGAGCGCAGCGACCCGGACGAGTTCCTCTACAGCCTCTACCATTCGAGCTACGCCGAGAAGGGCTACAACTTCATCGGCTACATCAATCCTGAGTACGACAAGCTCGCCGAGAAGCAGCGCACCCAGCTCGATCCCGAGGAGCGGCGCAAGACCGCCTACGCCATGCAGCAGATCATCAACCGCGATCAGCCGCAGGCCTTCCTCGTCCATCCGAAGTATCCGTTGGCCTTCAACAAGGCTGTCTTCAAGGAGGATACGGTCGTCAACCAGAGCGGCATCGGCATCCGCAACGTCTGGACCTTCATGAAGATCGAGCCGCTCGGCGCGCAGAAGGATCTGATCATCAACAGCAACGAGGTGATCAACGCCACCAACCCGCTCTATATCGGCGGCGCGGTCGATAGCTGGGTCACCGACCTCATCTGGGACCGCATCATGCGCATCGGGCCGGACGGCATGCCACAGCCGTGGGCCGCCGAGAGCGTCAAGTGGGTCGACGACAAGACTGTCGAGATCAAGCTGCGCGCCGGCATGAAGTGGCACGATGGAAAGCCGCTGACGATCGACGACGTGATCTTCTCCTTCCAGGCGCCGGCCGGCACCAAGGCGCCGATGTACAAGCCGTTCGTCACCGACATCGCCGAGATGGAGAAAGTGGGAGACGACGGCCTGCGCTTCAAGCTGAAGCAACCCAACACCACCTTCCTCGCCGCCTCGCTGGCCAAGATCAATCTCATTCCCAAGCATATCTGGGAGCCGGTGCTGAAGGATCTCGAAGGCAAGCCGGAGACCGCCGAGCAGCTCAAGGAAGTGTCGAAGATCGGCTCTGGCCCCTTCAAGCTGGTGCGCTGGTTGCCGACCGAGGAGATCCTGCTCGAGCGCTTCGGCGAGCACTTCTCGGCGCCCAAGGTCGAGCGCTGGATCATGCGCATCGTGCCCAACGCCGAGGCGACGCTCGGCATGCTGAAGCGCGGCGAGCTCAACTTCCTCGGCATGTTCAACGGCGACCCCGAGGTATTGATCAAGTTCGCCAAGGACAATCCCGATATCGCCATCCGGAGCGAGGTCGATATCGGTTTCGAGTACGTCGCCTTCAACAACCGGCGACCGCCATTCGACGACGTCGCCTTCCGCCGAGCTCTGTCGGTCGCCATCGACCGCCGCCTGATGGTGTCGGCTGCCTGGCAGGACTACGCGATCCCGGCCAACAGCCATGTCTCGCCGGTGCTGAAATTCTGGCACGACCCCAGCGTCGACGATTTCAAGACCGGCCTCGCCGACGCCAAGAAAATCCTGCAGGCCGCCGGCTACCGCGTCGTCGGCGGCAAGCTCTACTACCCGGTCGGCAAGACGGAAAAGCTGACGACGGAGTGATGCGCGTGCGCCCGCTTTCTCCTCCCCAGCTTCGCTGGGGAGGTGTCGCGTCATACGCGACGGAGGGGTCATGCTCGTGCGGACCGCGGGCAGCCTGCTCGGAGTTCGTCGAAAGGTCTCGCCCACCCATCATCACCGGCAGGACCGGGCGAGACGCCCGTGATCCGGAAGATCACGACCCCTCCGTCGCCGCAGGACGGCGACACCTCCCCAACTTCGTTGGGGAGGAATCATGAAGCTCGTCCTCGAGCGTTTCGCGCACAACGCCCTGGCGCTGCTCGCCGTCACGACCATCCTGTTCTTCATGTTCCGGCTGATGCCCGGCACGCCGCTCGCCGCCTTCATCAACGAGAACCTGAACGCCGACCAGCAGCAGGCGATGCTCGAGCAGTTCGGGCTCGATAAGCCGATGTGGATGCAATACTTCATCTATCTCGGCAACCTGTTCACCGGCGAGATGGGCCTGTCGTTCTTCCAGCGCCGGCCGGTGACGACCATCCTGCTCGAGGTCCTGCCCAACTCGATCGTGCTGACGCTGACGTCGCTGATCATCGCCTACATTTTCGGCGTTCTGGCCGGCGCCTGGCTGGCCTGGAGACGCGGCACCTGGATCGAACGGGTGGCCGTGCCGGCGGTGCTGGCGACGCGCGCCGCGCCCGAGTTCTGGATCGGCATGGTGTTGCTCGCGCTGCTGTCGTTCAACGCCGGCTGGTTCCCATCGGGCGGCGCCTCGAGCCCCGGCCTCGCCTACAACAGCATCTGGCAGCGCATGCTGTCGTGGGACTACCTGCACCATCTCGCCCTGCCCGTGCTCACCCTCGCCCTCTACCTGCAGGGCCTGCCGCTGCTGCTGATGCGCTCCAACATGCTCGAGGTGATGCACGAGGAGTTCGTCACCATGGCGCGCATGAAGGGCCTCTCCGAATGGCGCATCGTCATCGGCCACGCTGCGCGCAACGCCCTGCTGCCGGTGGTCACGGCCTTCGCACTGGGAGTCGGCCTGTCGATGGGCGGCAACGTGGTGATCGAGACGGTGTTCAGCTGGCCGGGCATCGGCCGGCTGCTCGTCCAGGCCGTGTCGGTGCACGACTACCCTCTAGCGCAGGGCGCCTTCCTGATGATCGCCCTGGTGCTGGCGCTGATGAACTTTGTCGCCGACCTCCTCTACATGGTGCTGGATCCTCGGGTGAGCCATGGTCGACGCGCCTGAAACCAGCGTGGTCGTTCCGCCGCGCCGCAGCCGCGGGCAGTCGATCCTGCCCGTGCTGCGCCGCATGGCGGCAATGCCGCTCAGGGATCCCTTCGCCTTCATCGGCCTGCTGATCTATGCGCTGTTCGCGCTGGTGGCGCTGTTCGCCGATCAGCTCGCGCCGATTGATCCGCTGGAAATCCTGTTCACCCAGGCCGGCAAGGTCGCCGCCAATGTCGCGCCGGGCGGCGCCGAGTTCCCGCTCGGCACGACCAATCTCGGCCGCGACATCTATGCCCAGCTCGTGCACGGCACGCGGAGCGCGCTGGCCGTCGGCCTGTCCGCCGCCGTGATCGTCGCCACCGTCGGCACCGTGGTCGGGCTGGTGGCCGGCTATTTCGGCAGCACGACCGATGCCGTGCTGATGCGCATCGCCGATATGGCGCTGTCGCTGCCCTTTCTGCCCTTCGTGATCGTGCTCACCGGCTTCCTGGGCGCCAGCACGTCGAACATCGTGCTCGCCGTGACGCTGCTGCTGTGGCCCAACTCGGCCCGCGTGATCAGGAGCCAAGTGCTGAGTCTACGCGAGCGCGCCTATGTCGAGGCCGCGCGCGTCACCGGCGCGAGCCACGCCCGCATCCTGTTCGTCCACATTGCGCCTAACATTCTGCCGCTCAGCTTCGTCTATGCCGCCATCGCCATCGGCTGGGCGATCATCACCGAGGCCAGCGTCAACTTCCTGGGCTTCGGCGATCCGACCAGCGTGTCGTGGGGCATGATGCTGCAGGACGCCTTCACCTCGCAGGCGCTGTCGCGCGGCCAGTACACCTGGTTCGTGCCGCCCGGCCTCTGCATCATCCTGGTGGTGGTCGCCGGCTTCTTCATCAGCCGCGGCTACGAGGAAGTTTTCATGCCGAGGCTGCGCGGCCGATGATCCTAGAGGTCGATGGCCTGCAGATCCACTACCGCACCGCCGGCGGGACGGTGCGTGCGGTCGATGGCGCGTCCTTCGCCATCCCCGAGGGCCGAATCGTCGGCCTGGTCGGCGAATCGGGCTGCGGCAAGACGACGGCGGTGCGCGCCATCATGGGTGTGCTGGCCGAGAACGGGCGGCGCGCCGGCGGCCGCGTCACCTTCAAGGGCAAGCCGATCGACGAAGCGACCACCAAGCCGCTGCTGTGGCGCGACATCGCCTACGTGCCGCAATCGGCCATGAGCTCGCTCGACCCGGTCTACACCGTGGGTTCCCAGATCGTCGAAGTCCTGACCAGGCGTGGCCGCTACGGCAAGGCGGCCGCACGCGCCCGCGCGGCCGAGCTGTTCGACCTCGTGGGCCTGAGCGAAAGCCGGCTGACCGACTACCCGCACCAATTCTCGGGCGGCATGCGCCAGCGCGCCGCCATCGCCATGGCGCTGGCGCTGGAGCCCAGCCTGCTGCTGGCCGACGAGCCGGTGACCGCCCTCGACGTCATCGTCCAGCGCCAGATCCTCGACACACTGCGCGCCCTGCAGCAGCGGCTGAAGCTCTCCATGGTGCTGGTCACGCACGACATCAGCGTCGTCGCCTATCTCTGCGACGAGGTGGTGGTGATGTATGCCGGCCAGGTGATCGAGAGCGGGCCGGTGCGCGACGTGCTGGGCCGGCCACGCCATCCCTACACGATGGGCCTGCGCAACGCCTTCCCCGACCTGATGTCGGACGCGCTCGAGCTGGTGCCGATCGCCGGCAGCCCGCCCGACCTCGGCGATCCACCGCCGGGCTGCCGTTTCACGCCACGCTGCCCCTTCGCGCTCGCGACCTGCAGCACGCAGCCGGCCTTCATTGGAGCCGGAAACGACCGGGCTCATATCTCGGCCTGCCTGCGCGACGGCGAGGCCGATCACCTCCGCACCTCCGCCCTGGACCCCGTGACATGGCAGCGCTCGTCAGCGTACGCGACGTCGTAAAGCACTTCCCGGTCGCCCGCTCGCTCAGCGAGGTCGTGCGCCGCGAGCGACCGGTCGTGCGCGCGCTCGACGGCGTGAGCTTCGACGTCGGTGCCGGCGACGCCGTGGCGATCGTAGGCGAGTCGGGCTGCGGCAAGACCACGCTCGGCCGCCTGATGCTGAAGCTGGTCGAGCCGACCACCGGGTCGATCACCTTCGGCGGCGGCACGCTGGCCGAGTTCAAGGGCCCGGCGCTGCGCGAGTTCCGGCGCCAGGCGCAGCTCGTGTTCCAGAATCCGTTCGACGCGCTGAACCCGCGCTTCACCATCTACCGCGCGGTCGCCGAGCCGCTGCTCAATGCCGGCATTCCGGACGCCGAGCATGCCGATCGCATCGCCGCCGCCTTCCGCCGTGTCCACCTGCCCGATCTCGATCGCTACCTGGACAAGTATCCGCACCAGTTGAGCGGCGGCCAGCTACAGCGCGTCGTGCTGGCACGCGCCCTGGTGCTGACGCCGCGCTTCCTGGTCGCCGACGAGCCGGTCTCCATGCTCGACGTCAGCGTGCGCGCCGGCATCCTCGCCTTGATGCGCGAGGTGCGCGACGACATGGGGCTGACCGCCATCTACATCTCGCACGATCTCGCGCTGGTCCGGTACCTCTGCGATCGCACCCTGGTGATGTATCTCGGCACTATCGTCGAGGACGGCCCGACAGAGGAGATCGTCCGCCGGCCGCGCCACCCCTACACGAGGGCGCTGGTCGCTGCCGTGCCGGTGCCCGATCCCGACCAGTCGCGCGCCCCGCTGCCGATCAAGGGCAACGTCCCCGACGCGCGCGAACCGCCATCGGGCTGCCGCTTCCGCGACCGCTGCCCGCACGCCTTCGCCCGCTGCACCGACGAGCCGCCGCCGCTGCGCGCCCTCGCCGACGGCCATCGCGTGGCGTGCCACCTGGGACCGAATTGACTCGTCCGCCTCCCCATCCTTCGCTGGAGAGGAGAGCGAGAGCGCCAAACCGGGGATAGAGTTCACGCACTCAGGACGAGCGCATCTCGTACACCCTCGTGCTGGTCACGCAGGGATTGCGGCGCGCCATCTCAACGGCATCGTCGAAGCTCGCGGCCTGGACAATCACGAGGCCGGTGATCGTCTCAGCGCCCAGCGGCAGATCGATCGTGCCAGCCTTCGAGACCTCGCGGCCGGCGCCGAACCCAGCCATGTCGACGATGCTTTCCTTGATCGACGCGAACCAGGCGTTCCAGGTGTTCATGATCTCGGGCGTTGGCTTCACGAAGCCGCAGCTCAACAGAACGTACTTCTTCACGCTTCGCTCCTATCGTGACTTGCGCGGCGATTGCCGCGTCGTTGTGGGCTCGGCTGCCCGGCGCGACGGCCTCAGATCGAAGAGGCGTGGCAGGGCGAGGGCCGCCTCGAGCGAGCCGTCGACGCGCGCCAAGCCGCTCGTCACCGCCTGCTCGAGCGGCAGGCTGCCCGAAATGACCCTCAACAGCGTGTCGAAGCGCGCCTCGACAGTGGCGGCGGCCGATCCGCCGTCGCGACTGAGTGTCGTACCCTGCCTGCCTCCGCTGACGAGGAAGCTCGCCGATCTGCCGTCCTGGGTGACGCGCAGCTCGATCCGGCGTGCCGGGCTCGGGGCCGAGCGCGCGACCGCCTCGAGGCCAAGCAGCACCCAGTCCGGGTCGAACCGATCGTCGGGACGCGGCGGGAAGAGGAAGTTGCCACCCCAACGGATCAGCTCGCGAATCGCCGGCTTGAGCGCCAAGCCGACCGGCGTCAGCTCGTAGACCTGCGCATTGAAGGGCGGCGGCAACATGCCCCGCCCCACCACACCGCTCTCGATCAAGGCATTGAGCCGCCCGGTCAGCACCGTCGGGCTGACCCCGCTCAACCGATCTACCAGGTCGCCGAAGCGCTTGGGACCGAGCAGCAGCTCGCGCACAATCAGAAGAGTCCAGCGCTCGCCGACGATCTCAGCAGCTCGGGCGAGGGCGCAGAATTGGGGATAGCGCGTCGTGCTCATCCCGCCTCACTCCCAGGCCTCGGCGGCGCGGTCAATCGCGATACGCCCACGCCATCGAGGGGCCGACGACCGCGAACTGCAGCAAGGTGAAGCCGGTCTCCAGCACCAGATAGTCCGGCACAGAGGTCATCACGTGCTTGGCCGCAACCGCCAGTGTGGTGAACGGCCGGGACAGCAGCACGAGCCCGACGCCTAAAGCGACGCCGTTGCGCAGCACGCGACGACGTTCGGGGAAGATCCGCGGGTAGGCGGCGGAGAAGGCAGCACCCTGGATCCGCCTCGAGGCGAGGCCAAGCGGCATGATCACGTCGCCGCGGTAGATGCCGAGCGACTTGTATTGCGCGGCGAAGACAACCAAGTGCCACAGATCGGCCACGGCGAGCGACGGCACGACGTAGACCGCGAAGCCCATCCAGAAGGCGCGCGCCGTCGGCACGGGACGGCTGCCACCCTCACATCCCCGGCGGACGCTCGGCGAAGGCCGGCAGACCGGCAGGTACGGGATCCCAGTGCGGCGCGCGGGCCGCCCAGACGACCATCTGCGGCGTGAAAAGGCTGGGATCGTCGAGCGTCGAGGCACGCAGGAAGATCAGGCCCGGCATGGCCGAGCCTCGGGCAAACAGTCCGCTGCCGCAGACCGGGCAGAAAGCGCGAAAGACGTCGCTGCCGCTGTCGGCCGTGGAGTGGAATTCCTTCACCTCGCCCACGACTTGGACTGCCTCGGCCGGGAAGCCCATCATCGCCGCGTGGCCCGCCGCGCTCACGCGACGGCAGTCCGTGCAGTAGCACTTGACCTGGAACACCGGATCGCCCTCGCCGCTGTAGCGGATGGCGCCGCACAGGCACTGGCCGGAAAGCTTCATTGTCTGGCTCCTTTCCTCTCAAGTACGGATAACGTATTATATACTCCTAAAAAAGGAGTCAACGACATGCCGCACGACCCTCGCCTGGCCGAACGCATGCGCAGCGCCCTGGCCCGCCGAGCAGGCATCGCGGAGCGCGCCATGTTCGGCGGCTACTGCTGGATGCTGAACGGCAACATGCTGTGTGGAGTCGAGGTCGGCCGCTTCATGTTCCGAGTCGGCAAGGAGCAGGAAGCGGAGGCGCTGGCGCGCCCCGGCTCCAGCCCGATCGTCCTCTCGGGCAGAACGATGCGGGGCTTCGTCTGGGTCGACGAGACGCGCTGCCGGGGACGGGGTCTCGAGGCCTGGATCGACCTGGCCTCTCGCTTCGTGCAAGCGCTGCCGCCCAAGTAGCCGGTCGGCGCGCCGAGCTCAGCGCCGCCTGATGTCGGCCAGAAGGCGATCGACGAATTTCGGCGAATGGCCCAGCATCGCCTTCTCGTCGCCGAGCTCGCGCTCGAGTCGGCCCAGGGCCGCAACGAACGAGCCGCCCTTGGACAACGCCGCCTCGACGATCTTGCCGGCCTGCTCCTTGCCCATCTTCTCGGCCAGCAGGAAGGTCGCGCGCTCGGCCAGGACCGCACCATTGGTCGCCGACAGGCTCGCGCCCAGACGATCGACATCTATGACGAGCCCGGGCGCTACCTCGGCCATCGCCTCGACAGCCGATCCCAAGGTCTCGACCAGGCTCGCCAGCGTCGGCCATTCGGCCTGCCAGCCGCCCAGCGCGCGCTCGTGCTCCTGCGGCAGGGCGGCGACGATGGTGGCGGCGAGCTGCGGCGCACGGCTCGCCGCGGTGAGCACGGTGCCGGCGCCGACCGGATTGCGCTTGTGCGGCATGGTCGAGGATCCGCCGCGGCCCGCACCCGTCGGCTCGCTCGCCTCGGCGACCTCGAACTGCATCATCAACGCAATGTCGCGCGCCGCCTTGGCGAGCGCGCCGACCACCAGCGCCGCATCCTGCGCGAAAGCCGCCACCCTGACCCGCTGGGCGAACCACGGCGCCGGCGGCAATGCGAGGCCAAGCTGGCGCGCCAGCGTCTTCATCACCGGCTCGGCCTTGGCGCCGAGCGCCGAGAGCGAGCCGGACGCACCGCCGAACTGCAGGACCTGGGTCTCGGCGAAGCTCTCCTCGAGCCGGCGCGTGGCGCGATCGATGTCCGAGGCCCAGCCGGCGATCTTCTGGCCGAGCGCCAAGGGTGTCGCCGGCTGCAGCAGCGTGCGGCCGAGCAGCGGCGTGGTGCGATGGCGGCGGGCCAGCCCAGCCAGCGCCGCGACGATGCGATGCAGGTCGTCGATCAACGGCGGCACCGCCTCGCCGAGCTGCAGCACCATCGCCGTGTCGATGAGGTCCTGGCTCGTCGCCCCCCAATGCACCGACGCCGCCGCCGCGGCGTCGCGCTTGCGCACCTCGGCCGTGAGCGCCCGCACCACGGCCACGGTGAGTGTCAGATTGCGCCGCGCCGTCTCGGCGAGCGCGAGGGGATCGTAGAGATCGGGCTCGCAGGCCTGCTCGATGACGGGCACGTGCTTCTTCGGGATCAACCCCGCACGGGCAACCGCGACGGTCAGCGCCGCCTCGAAGCGCAACATGTGGCGGAGCGTCGACCGATCGGAAAACGCCTCGGCCGTCTTCGCCGCCGCGCCCAACGCATTGACCAATCGACCCGCCATCCGCTTTCCCTTCTTCGCGTCCGGCACCGTACTGTTGCCGCGGCAACCCTGTCACGTCGCCGGGCACACCACGGCCCCGTCCAATCGATTGGACACACGCCCGATCGGCGTCATGCCACGATCGCCGAGGCAAGCGCTCGCCGCGGCAGCCGAGCAACGCCGAAAGCGTCGATTCCGCCTGCCTTTCTCGCGTTATCGCGGCTCGGGATCGGGGCCATAACAGGGAATTGGATCAGGGAATTGCTCGCACCGGAGCAGGCAAACCCGATCAACGGACCAGGCAAATCGGCGACGGCGATCAGGGGTCGAGACGGCCGGTCCGGTAAATCCGTCATGCGTCCCCGCCGTCGGCCGGCGAAGTGTCGGCCGGCGAAGTGTCGGCGGGCTGAGTGTCGGCGGGCTGAGTGTCGGCGGGCGGGGTGTCGGCGGGTGGGGTATCGGTGGGCGGGGTGTCGGTGGGTGGGGTATCGGTGGGCGGGACCATGTCGCGCGTGAGCCATTCGTAGCTCATCATCTTCCGCTCTTCCTCGGTGAACGCCCACAAGCTCTTGGGTCCCTCGTGCATGACCTCGATCGTGTCGTTGGGCGGCACGAATCCGCGGGCGAGGTCGAGCACGAGCCGGGCGGCGCCGGTATTGCCATCGAGCGCGCTGAAGATCAGCGTGTCGGCGAGCGCCTCGATCCGCAGCATTCGGCGCCGGCGCCCATCGACCACGACGGTGACGTCGCTCATCAGCAGATCGCGCACCGCTTCCGCGAGCGTCATCTTGCTTCGCTGACGCCTGGGCCGACCGAGAGGATTGCCGGACGTGCCGCGCGGAAAGCGCGACGCGACAGGCGGCTTGCCATAGCCGACCTCGTAGGGTGCCGTGTCGGCGCCCCGCTTCGCTTTCCTCGTCATTGCCGCCCTTCCTCCACGCACATGGCCCTGGGCCAAGACCTAGCGCCCGACCGTCACCAGCTGAAGACGCGCCAGCCGATGAGGCTGCATCGGCGAGCCATTCTTGGCGATTGCATCGATTGCACATGGCAAGCAGCCGGGATTTGCGGGTCGGTCCGGGAAACGCCGGTCGATGGCGCGCCGATTCGCGCCTCGGATGACAGCAACGGCAGGCGCGCGGTACAGATCGGCAAAGGGAGGAGACGATTTCGACCGTGAATGTCGGCCGGCTGGTCGACCTGATCCGCATCGTGGCGCGCCGCCAGCCCGAGGCGCCGGCGATCGAGTTCGAGGGCCGCACGCAGACCTATCGCGAGACCTGGGAGGCCGCGCTGCGCCTCGCCAATGGGCTACGCCAATCGGGACTGCAGGCGGGCGATCCTGTCGGCATCCTGGCCGGCAACAGCCCGGCCTATCTGGAGACCTATCTCGCCTGCCAGCTTGCCGGCCTCGTGGCCGTCCCGCTCAACTACCGGTCCGTGCCGGACGACGTCGCCTACGTGCTCGGCAATTGCGGCGCGCGCGGCGCCTTCGCCGACACCGGCTATCGTGCCGTTCTCGACGCCGCGCTGCCGCGACTGCCGGCGCTGCAGCCTGATCGGATCATCGAGCTCGGCAGCGCCCGCCATCTCGACCTGAGGAACGACGGCACCGCCGAGGCGCTACCGCCGGTCCCGCCGCTCGCGCCCGCCGTCATCTTCTACACCTCGGGCACCACCGGCTTCCCCAAGGGCGCGACGATGAGCCATCTCAACGTGCTGGCGCGGCTCGTCTCGTGGGGCTGGGAGTTCGGGTTGAACGCGACCGACATCGTGCTGATCCCAGGGCCGGTGTTCCACATGTCGTTCTCGTCGATCGCGTTGATCACGCTGGCGGCCGGCGGCCGCGTCGTGCTGATGCGCGATTTCGAGCCCGGTGCTGCGCTCGCCCTGATGGGAGAGTTCGGCGTCACCTGGTCGTTCCTGGTTCCCAAGATGACCTCGATGCTGCTCGAAACGATCGTCGCCGCCGGTGACCGCGGCGCCGGCAAGAGCCTGCGCGGCCTCCTCAGCTCGGGCTCTCCGCTCGGCGCCGAGGTGCTGCGGAGCCTCGTCGCGGCCTTCCCCAACGCCCGCATCGCCGACGCCTACGGCTGGACCGAGACGGGCTGGGTGAGCCTGTGCCGCCACGACGAGCTCTTAGGCGGCAAGCGCTCGGTCGGCCGCGCCGCCTTCGGCTGCGAGCTGGCCGTTCTCGACGCCGACGGCAGGGAGTTGCCGGCCGGCGAGATCGGCGAAGTCCATGCCGCCAACCCCATCACTTTCCTCGGCTACCACGGCAACCCGGCCGCCACCGAGGCCGCGCGCCGCGGCAAGTGGGAAACCGGCGGCGACATGGGCTATCTCGACGCCGACGGCCATCTCCATCTCGTCGATCGCAAGAACGACATGATCGTGAGCGGCGGCGAAAACATTTATCCCGCCGAGATCGAGCGCGTGCTGGCCGAGCATCCGCAGATCCTCGAGGTCACCGTGGTCGGCGTGCCCGACGAACGCTGGGGCGAGTCGCCCCGTGCCTGCGTCGTGCTGCAGGACGGGGCGAGCGCGACGGCACAGGAGCTGCTCGCCTTCTGCGACGGTCGGATCGCCCGCTACAAGCTGCCGCGCTCGGTCGAGTTTCTCGACACCCTGCCGCGCAACGCCATGGGCAAGGTGCTGCGCCGCACGCTGCGCGAGCGATACTGGCAGGGGCACGCAGTACGGGTACGGTAGCTGGTAGCCAAGCCGATGGTTCATCCGTCATCCTGCACACAGCAAGAACATCTTCGCCAGGCAACTTCCAAAGCCGGCGGCGACGCCGGCGCCTTCCCTCAATCCCGCGTCACGATCAGCGACGCGTTCTGGCCGCCGAAGCCGAAGGCGTTCACCTGCAACGTCCAATAGCGCAGCGCCTTGGGTTGCCCGATCACCACCTCGAACTCTGCCTCGGGGTCGGGCTGATCCGTGTTGGCGATGTGCAGGAAGCGGTCCTCGCGCATGCCCAGCAGGCCGGTGATCACGCCCATGGCGCCGGACGCGGCACCGCTGTGGCCGACATGGCCCTTCACGCCGGCCACCGGCAAGGGCGCGCGGCGCTTGCCGTGCACGCGGTTGATGGCGCGGATTTCCGCCGTATCGCCTTTCGGCGTGCCGGTGGCGTGGGCGATCAGGGCATCGATATCGTCCGGCGTCATGCCGGCATCCTGCAGCGCGAGCTCCATGGCGCGCGCTTCCCACTGGCCGCTCGGCTCGGGCGCCGAAGGATGGAAGGCATCAGCCAAGGTGCCGTAGCCGCGCACGTACCCCAGGATCTCGGCGCCGCGGGCACGGGCGTGCGCGCCGCGCTCCAGCATCAACATGGCCGAGCCCTCGCCGACCACGATGCCGGACCGCTTGACGTCGAACGGCAGCATGGCGCGGCGCGGATCGTCGGAGGGGGCGGTCATGCCGTAGAGCGTGCTGGTGTAGAAGGTGGCCGGCACGAAGTCGCCGTCGGCGCCGCCGCCCGCCAGGCTGATGCCGCCCTCGGTCCCGCCGGCCACGATCGCATCGGCGCGGCCGCTCTCGATCAGCCACGCCGCCGTGCCGATGGCGTCGAGCGAGGAGGCACAGGCCGTGGTCACGGTGAGGCTCGGCCCGTGCAGATGGTGGCGCATGGCGATCTGCGACGCCGCCATGTTGGGATAGATCTGGATCTCGGTCTTGCGCGGAATGGCCTGCGGCCCGTCTGTCTCGAGACGATGCTGCGCCTTCATGAGCGCGCGCGAACCGCCGATGCTGGTGCCGTGCACGATGCCCGTGCGCAGCGGATCGAAGGCCGCGCCTCCGCCTGCCTGCTGCAGCGCCTGCTCGGCGGCGGCCAGCGCGAACTGGGCGAACAGGTCGGTGCCGTCCTCGATCTTCTCGTCCATCCAGTCGCGCGGCGCGAATTCCGTGATCGCGCCCCACCAGGCGCGCTGGCCGGGAAGCTTCGACGACCACGGCGCCGGCTTGATGCCGCATGCCCCTTCCAGGACACGGCGATGAAACTCGCCAGCCGAAAGGCCGATGGCGGAGATGATGCCCATCCCGGTGATGGCGACGTCGTGCATCGGCCGTCCTCCCATTGCCCGGCACCATAACCAGAGTTACGGTTTCGGCCAACAAGGGTGCGGCGCTCCGCACTCGACGCGCCAGGAGTGCCGGGAGGGCAGCATGGGTCTGAAGACGCCGCAACAATATGTCGAGAGCCTGCGCGACGGCCGCGTCACCTACTGGGACGGCGAGCGCATCGACGACATCACCATGCACCCGCGCTTCAAGGTGCCGATCGCGCTCACGGCGGCCGATAACGAGTACGACGCGCCCGACCTGGGGCCGCTGCGCCGCTATCGCACCGAGACCGGCGACGAGGCACATCGCATCTACCAGATTCCGATGAACGAGAGCGACCTCGCGACCCGGGTCGAGATGCTGAAGAACACCTCGATCGGCACCGCCGTGTCGGGCGTCTACATGGCGCTGATGAGCGTCAAGGACGACGTCGCCCAGGTCAATCCGCAGTGCGCCGCCAACATCGAGCGCATGTACCGCTACTGCCGAGACAACGATTTGCGCGCCGCCGAGGTGATCACGGACGCCAAAGGTGATCGCAAGCGCCGCGCCCACGAGCAGGACGACCCCGACCTCTATGTCCGCATCGTCGATCGCAACAAGGACGGCATCGTCGTGCGCGGCGCCAAGCTGCACATCACGGCAGCCTCGCTGGTGCACGAGCTGGTGGTCATGCCGACCAAGGGCATGCGGCAGGACGAGAAGGACTACGCCGTCTCCTTCTCGATCCCGGTCAACACCAAGGGCGTCAGCATCATCAACCGCAGCTTCGCGCCGGCCGAGCTCAATTCCTTCGACTATCCGGCGAGCGCCCATCACAGCATGCCCGAAGGCTTCGTGGTGTTCGACGACGTGTTCGTGCCGTGGGACCGCGTGTTCCTGGCCGGCGAGGTGCAGCTCGCCAGCCGCCTCGCCCAGTCGCTCGGCCTGTGGGAGCGCACTGGCGGCCTGATCGAGGCGGTGCGCATGTCCGAGCTGTTCGTCGGCCTGGCCCAGCTCGTCTCCGAGCACCAGGGCAAGGACAAGGATCCGACGGTGATGAACACCATCGCCGAGCTGATCACCTATGCCGAGATGCTGCGCATGAGCCTCGACTATTCCTGCCGGCATTTCGAGCGCACGCCGTCGGGCATGGTCCATCCCAACATCCTGGCGATCAACGCCGCCAAGTATTATTACGCCGCCAACTATCACCAGACGGTGCGCCATCTGCACGATGTAAGCGGCGGTCTGGTGCTCACCCTGCCGCTCGAATCGGATCTGCGCCACGAGCCGTCGGGCAGCTACCTGCGCAAGTACCTGCACACCAAGAAGGACGTCGAGATCGAGACGCGCATGCGGGTCTACAACATGATCCGCGATCTCACCGCCGACGCCTATGGCGGCTGGCAGTTCGTGGTCGCGCTGCAGGCCGGCGGCGGCCTGACGGCACAGCGCATCATGATGCATCGTACCTACGACCTGGCGCGCGCCAAGGAGCGCGCGCTGATCGCCGCCGGCGCACTGCCGCGCGGCGGGCAGGCTACGCGGAAGGCCGCCGAGTAGCGCGCGGGCGCCGCTGCCCGGGCGATGCGCCGGCGCGCGCTGGCGCATCGCGGGTCAACAAGTCGAGGCTTTGCTCGAACAGCGCGCGATTGCCCTCGAGCCGGAAGGCGCCGATCAGGGCGACATTCGCCGACAGCAGCAGATGGGCGCGCAGCGCCGCGTCGGCCGGCGCGAAGCCCAGCTCGGCGAAAGCGTCGGTGAGATAGGCCAGCACCAGCTTCTCCGACGACTTGACGCCCGCCCGCGCGCGCCGGTCTGAGGTCGCCCAGATGCGCATGGCGCGATCGAGCTGGAAGATCGTGCTGTTGAGCGAGATCGCCGCCAGGCGGCGGATGCGCGACAAGGGTCCCGACGCACCCGCGGCGGCGCGCTCGAGGATACGCTTGACGTCGCCGCGGCTGAAATGGCGCGCCAGGGCGGCGAGGTAGGCCTCCATATCGTTGAAATGGTGATAGAAGCTCCCGGTCGAGACGTGCAGCCGGCGAGTCAGGATGGAGAGGCGCAGGCCCGCGATCCCGGACTCGCACAGCACCGCCTGGCCGGCGGCGATCCAATCGCCCCGGGTGAGTCGCGACGTGCGGCGCGCGGCGGGTTTCATGCAGGTTTCTCGTTCATTCCCACGTCATACGGGACGATGCGGGAAGGCAAAATCGAAAACGCCCCGAACGCCTCCCCGTCATCGGCGGGGTGCCCGCGTGAGGAGCGCGGGGGGTCGCAGTCGAGGTTCGTGAACCTCCGACGTCGGAATGAGTGCAATCTCGACTGGGGTTCTCCCCCTCCGGCCCTACGGGCCACTTCCCCGATGACGGGAGAGGCAACGGGCATCACCCCGCGCTCACACGGCGGTTCCTTCTCAGGCGGATCAACATCACCAGCAGCGCAGCGCCGGCAACCATTGCCGCACCGACGAGCATAGCGTGCCGCTTCACCGAGCCGGTCGCGTGCGACACCCATCCCTCGATCCGCCGCGGCCAGAAGGTTCGGGCGGCGGCGAAGTCGGGCTCGACGCAATCGCGGCCGAAATTCCTGGCCCACGGCTGATAGGCGCCGGTCGCGACGTAGCGCCGATAGATCGCCTCGGCCCTCGCCGGATCAGCGCTGGAGAAAGCATGCCGCGCCGCCCAGCACAGGGTGGCGGCGTAGGCTTGCGAGCGTTGCGGCAAATAGTCGGCCGCCGCCAGCGCCTGGTCGGCGGCGATCCCGCGATAGTGGAAGCGCTTGTCGGGCTTGGGCGCGCTCGCCTCGAAGCGGCGGACCTCGTCCGGCCCGAGCAGCTTGCTGGGCGTATCGCTGTAGCCGTTCGGGCTGGATTGGCCGATGCCGGAGGGGAAGGACCCGCCCATCGAGGCTTCGTCCGGCGGCCCCTCGGTCCCCATGAGCTGCATGCCGCGTTGGCGGGTCATGACCGAGAGCTTGAACAGCGCCTCGGCCCGATCGACCCATTGCCACGGCCAGTCGAACGGCCACCCCGGCCGCGCCGCCTCGACCGCAGCGAGATAGGCGCGCGCCTCCTCCGGGGTCGCACGATCGCTTCTCGGCTGATCCGGTTCGCGGTTCGGCGAGGGATCGAAGTACGGCAGCGCTTCGGAAATCCGGCCCAGGCGGACGAGTCTCCGAGCCAGCAGCTCGCGCAAGTCCCGCGTCGGCTGCACGCTATAGCCCCAGTCGCTGTCGGTCGGCGGCTGCACGGGGCGGGCCGGCGGCAGGCCATCGACGAAGGCCTTGAGCTCGTCGACGGTCAGGATGCGCTCGGCGACATAGATGACGTCGCCCCAATAGGTGGAGGCCACGGGAAACAGCATGGCGAGCGAGTCGCGATACTCGCCCTGGCTGATCCTGATCACCGCTGTCTCGCCGCGCAGGCGGGCCTGTGCCTCCGGATCGATCGTCGGATCGGAACTCGATCGCTCGAGCGCGGCGAAGGCGGCGATCCAGTCCTTGACCGCCGCCTCACGATCGCCCCGGCGCAGCGCCAGCTTCGCTCGTATCCACAAGCCCAACGGTCCGGCCGGCTGGACGGTGAGCTTTTCGGCAAGATCGTAACGTCCGGTCTGATAGGCGAGCGTCGCCAGCCGGTCGAGATCCGGGCCGGCAGGTGGCATGGGCTGAGCGACAACCGCCTTGCCGATGGCGACCACCATCGCGTCATCGGCCTCGTAGGGACCTTCCTCCCAGACCGTCGCACCATCGCGGGTCACGACATAGGCGACGAGCAGGCGGCGGATCAGCGGATCGGCGGCCGCACGCTCGAGCATGCTTTCATCCTTGAGCAGCAGCCGGACGACCTCGCGCAAGGACAGCAGCGCCATCTTCGACCCGCGACTGGCCTGCTCGGCATAGAGGCGAACGGCATTGACGACCAGCCGCTGCCTGGTCGCGTCGTCGGGCGCCAGCGGCGGAATCGCCCACGGCGGCTTCGACAATCCGGCTTCGACGAGATCGATCAGCGCCTCCTCGCCGAGGCTCGCGACAGCGAGGCCCTGCGGATCGGGCGCGCCTGCCTCAGCCGCGCGGCGCGTCGCCTGGAACGCGGGGCGCGCTTTTTCGTACTCTGCCAGCCGCTGGTAGATCCGGCCTTGCATGTAAGCGGCGGCGACCTCGCGGATGCGCCGCTGATCCGGCGGCAGGCGGTCGATCGCCTGGAAGTGCCGCAGCGCTTCGTCGAAATTGTCGGCGCGAAACTCGATCGCCCCGGCGATGTATTGGACCACGGCAATCGGCAGGCCGGCACCGGCTGCCAGCGCGGCCTCGCCATCGGCGGCACGCCGGGCTGCTTCGAGCTTCGCATAGCGCGCCTGAAGGTCGAGGTCGCCGCCGGGTTTCAGATCGCGCCAGGCATCCGACTCCGCTTCCTGTCGCTCGAACGTGACTACCTCCGGCACGGCGGGTTCTCTGTACCCCCATGTCGGATCTTCCAGCTCGACGACCTTCAAGCCGTCTTTCGGGGCGGCCACCAGGCGCGACCCCTCGAAATTGAATCCAAGGCCAACCGGCTCGGCGACTGTCCTGTCGCGGTCGTCGAGCAGTTGCCACGGGAAGTTCGGTCCGCAGGCAAGCGCCACGCCAAGACACGCAGCGGCCACGACGATGCCAACGACGACCCTATTCGACGACATCCAGCTCGCTCCCGGGCTGAGTGCAACGGGCCCAGCCGATGACACGCGTGCGATGGGCCCGCAGACGCCCCTCACCCGCCGATTCGAGGATCAGCGGCCGATCGCCCACCCCGCCGGCCAGCTTGAGCCGAAACCCATTGGCGCCATCGGCCAGCCCGCAGGCCTTGTCGAGCCGGACCTGGCGCGGGAACGGCGCATCGGTCGCGCCGTCGTTGGCCAAGGCGACCGACCAAAGGTCGGGTCGCTCCGTCGGCACCAGCGCCGCCCTGACCTGGCGCGGCGGCAGCGCGCCGCCGACCACCGCGCGCCAGGTCGGCAGGCTCCAGGCGCGCGAATCCGCCTCGGTGGGCAGACGAAACCAGGCGATGCCGACCAGGCCCTGCGGCGCGCCGACCGCGAGCGCGTTCAGGAACCGCAGGACGGTTTCCGGCGCAGCGCCAAGCAGGGCGCTGTCGCGCGGCCTATTGCGCAACGGGACTTCGCCCTCGACGCTGGCCAGCCGGCCGTCGGCGTGCCAGCTCACGCGGACGTCGTAAACCGGCAGGGCGACCCGGAACGGCCGACCGATGCGACGCCCGAATTCCCGCACCCATCCCTCGGCACGCACGGGATCGAACAGGCCGCGGCGCGGATCGTCGACGGCGTGGACCTGCAGCACGATCTCGTCGAGCGGCGGCGCAAGGGATTCGAGCGCCCGGGAATTGAGCCAGGTCGGCAGGGCCGTGATCGACAGCGCCAGCGAACGCGGCAGCCGGTCGCGCAACGCGGCCAGGAAGCGGGCGTAGGTCGCGAGCTTGGAGGTGGGGCAGTCGTAGTCGATCTCGAGGCCGGCGAGCGCACCGCCCGGCTGGAGCGCCGCCACGGCACCGGAGGCCGCTGTGACCTTGGCCATGACCTGGTCGATCAACGCGCCCGCTTGCGCCTCGTCGAGGCGCCCATCGATTCGGATCACCGCCACGACCGGCCGGCCGGTGGCGAGCAGGTCCTTCCAGGCGATGGCCGCGTCCGACCACCGGCCGAATCGATCGGCTTCGGCCAGAAGCACCCGCCAGGCGCGCACGATGTCCGCCGAGCCTCGCGCGGCGGCCGCGACCGGAGGCGTCCAGGTGCGTTGCCAGATGTAGGCGTCGTGGGCGAGCGGCTCGGTCGTTGTCCGCAGATGCGGCGTCGATCCCGACAGCGCGGCGACGCCCAGCAGCAGCAGCGCGGCAAGCAACCGCATGACGTCTTCCCTCGGCCTCGGACCGACGACAGATGCCGCTACAACTATGGCGCGGCGAAGGTCAATAGTGACAAAGAATCCGGCTTTTCGCGAGGGGGCGTTCGTCACAGCTCATTTCAAGCTCCTCTCCCCCGATAGGGGGAGAGGTTTGGTGAGGAGGTTACAGGCGATGCAGCAACTTTCGAAGCCCCCTCACCTAGCCTCTCCCCCTTGTGTGCGGCCCGGCGAAGCCGAACGCGCTCATCAGGGCGAAGGAGACGAACATGGCGGGGAAGGCGAGCAAGATGTGTCCAGCCAATCAGCGAAACCGCCTTCCACCGCGCCATTGCATTGAAGCGAATTGCGGGCATGCTGGCCGCAGGAGGATTGGTCCATGAAGTTCGGCATCTTTTACGAGCTGCAATTGCCCCGGCCGTGGAAGGCGGGAGACGAGCATCGGCTCTATCAGAACGCGCTGGAGCAAATCGAGCTCGCCGACCGGCTGGGCTACGACCACGCCTGGCAGGTCGAGCACCATTTCCTCGAGGAATACTCTCACTCGCCGTCGCCGGAATCCTTCCTCGCCGCAGCCAGCCAGCGCACCAAGCAGATCCGGCTCGGCCACGGCATCGTCCAGCTCACGACCAATCATCCGGCGCGGGTCGCCGAGCGCATCGCCACCCTCGACCTGCTGTCGAACGGCCGCTGCGAGATGGGCATGGGCGAGAGTGCCTCGATCACCGAGCTCGAGCCGTTCGGCGTCGCCATGGAGAACAAGCGCGAGATCTTCGAGGAAGCGGTGCGGGCGATCATGCCGATGTTCGGCGACGCGCCGGCCGAGCACCGGGGCAAGTATTTCAACATGCCGCTTCGCCAGGTGGTGCCCAAGCCGCTGCAAAAGCCGCACCCGCCGCTGTGGGTCGCCTGCTCGCAGCTCGAGACGCTGGCCAAGTGCGGCGAATGGGGCATGGGGGCGCTGGGCTTCCAGTTCGTCTCGGCCGACGCCGCGCACGCCTGGGTGCACGCATACTACAACGCCTTCGTGAAGCGGCAGAAGAAGCTCGCCGAGTATCGGGCCAATCCGAACATCGCCCTGGTCTCGTTCTTCATGTGCGCCAAGACCGACGAGGAGGCGCGCGCCCGCGCCGATGGCGACACCTTCTTCCAGTTCTCGCTGCGCTTCTACGGCCAGTCGGCGGGCCGCCGCCGGCCACCCGCCGGCACCGTCAACATGTGGGAAGAGTACAACAAGTGGAAGAAGGCCAACCCGGACCTGCACGCCGCGGCGTTGCGCGGCGGCCTGATCGGCTCGCCGGAGACCATCCGCCGCAAGCTGCGCCGCTTCCAGTCGTCGAACATCGACCAGGTGGTGCTGCTCAACCAGGCCGGCAACAACACGCACGAGCACATCTGCGAATCGCTCGAGCTGTTCGCCAAGGAAGTCATGCCCGAGTTCCAGGCGGCGCATCCCGAGCTCTTGAAGTGGAAGGAGAAGGTGCTCAATCGCGAGATCGAGCTCGACGAGATCGACACTTCGGCCTTCACCGACCGCTATGGCGGGGCGATGAAGCAGATGGGCCCGGACGCCGCGAAGGCGCAGGCTGCGGAGTAGGCTTCTCCCCGAGAAAGGGAGCATGAACGCACCGCCGAGGATGCGGCCGTCCCGAGCCGGACGCTTGCGCGGCAAGCGTCGTCAGCGAGGGGACGTGCCCGTCTCGGGCGCGAAAGCAGACGCCAAGGAGGGAACATGAGCCGCAGCTACAACGTCATCGATGCCGATGGACACGTGCTGGAGCCGTTCACGCTCTGGAACGACTACATGGATCCGACCTATCGCGACCGGGCGCCCAAGCTGGTGAGGGACGAGAACGGCCGCGAGAAGCTCCTGCTCGAGGACAAGCTCCTGGGCAGCAAGGCAGGCTTCGGCGGCATCGGCGGCGTCGGCGCCCGTCAGGGAACCGTCCAGGCCAACGCGATGGATTACAAGGACGGCCGCAAAGGCGGCTTCGATCCGCACGCGCGCATTCCCGACATGGACCTCGACGGCATCGACGCCGCCTTCCTCTATCCCAGCCTGGGGCTGTTCGCCGGCTCGGTGGCCGATCCCGCCTTTGCCGCCGCGATGTGCCGGGCCTACAACCGCTGGCTCGCCGACTATTGTAAGCCCTACCCGGATCGCCTGTTCGGCATCGCCATGCTGCCGCTGCAGTCGATCGACGCGGCGATCGAGGAGATGCGGTTCGCCCGCCAGGAGCTGGGCTTCCGCGGCGGCTTCCTGCGTCCCAATCCCTATGCCGACCGCCTGCTGCACTCGCCGGACTACGAGCCGTTCTGGCACGCCGCCGAGGAGCTCGATTTCTGCATCGGCCTGCACGAGGGCGGCAACAGCGGCATGCCGACGGTCGGCGTCGATCGCTTCGACGGCCGCGGCGCGCAGCACATCATCTCGCACACGATGGAGATGATGCTGGCCGCCATGAGCATGATCTGGGGCGGGGTCTGCGAGCGGCATCCGAAGCTGCGCGTCGCCTTTCTCGAGTCCGGCGGCGGCTGGATCGCCCCCTGGCTCGACCGCATGGATCGCCATTTCGACGACAAGGGCTTCAACGATTCCGGCCTGAAGAACCGCCCGAGCGACATCTTCCGGCGCAACTGCTGGATCTCCTTCGAGCCGGTCGAAGGCTCGCTCGGCGCGCTCGCCGAATATATCGGCCCGCACAAGATCCTGTGGGCGACCGACTATCCGCACCGCGACGGCTTCTTCCCCGGCGCCCCCGACATGATGCGGGAGCGGATGAAGGGCCTGTCAGCCGAGACGCAGCACAAGGTGATGGCGGGCGGCGCCATGCAGTTCTACGGGCTGAACTGAGGCGGGCTGCGGAACCTACACGTCCTTTACGACAGGCGAAGAGGCGCCACTGAAACGGTGCGGCTTCAGTGCATAGCTGCTCAGCCCGCGCTTGCCCGGGCTGGTGTCGACTCGTTCATACCGGTGCCGCTCGCTTCGACAGCCCACCCCGTGGCGAGCGCCGCGAGCCTCGCGGGGTCGTTCGGCGGCGCATCGCCGCGCCAGACGATGTGCAGGTCCGGGCGCAACAGGAACAGGCTCGCACCATAGACGCCGCGCACGCGCGCCTCGTCGCGGCGGATCACCTCGAGCGGCGCGCCGCGCGCACGGAAGGCCGCCTCGAGCGCGGCGGTGTCGGCGTTCCCCGTCAAGTCGAGCAGCGTGTAGTCGTCGCCCAGGATGTCCTGCATCGCCTGGCCGTCGGCCAGCCACATATGCGGGATACGTGCGCCGGGCACCGCCTTGGGATCGTAGCGGCTGGTCTCCCATTCCGGCGCATTGCCAGGTTCGTCGGCGATCAGCGGTGAGCCGGCGTAGGAATAGCCCGCCTCGACACCGACCATGCCGTGCATGCGCCGGTGCCCGATCTGGAACAGCTCGCCGAGCTTGGCGCGCAAAGCCGCGCCCTCCGGCGTGTCGTCCCAGGCCTCCCGCGTCAATTGGCTGCGCCAGATCGGCACGCCGGCGGCAGCCCAGCCGGCGGCATCGACGTTGCGCCGACCGATCGGACGGCGCTCGCGCTCGTAGCCGTCGAGCAAGCCCGGCCCGCCCCAGCCATGAATCGCGCCGGCGAGCTTCCAGGAAAGATCGAAGGCGTCGCCAACGCCGGTGTTCATGCCGAGCCCGCCGCTCGGGATCACCAGGTGGATGGCGTCGCCGGCGAGGAACACGCGCCGGTCACGGTAGTGCTCGGCCAGCAGCAGATTGTGATGCCAGGGGATGACGTGGCTGATCTCGTAGGTGAAGGGAAAGCCGACCAGCCGCTCGATCACTGGCCGAAAGTCGGTCTCGGCGGGCAGCGAGGTGTGCAGGGTGAACTCGGTGCGGCAGCCCTGCGCGATCAGGGTCGGGCAGTCGACGTCGACGAAGTTGTAGTGCCGGCCGCGCCCGGTGACGATCTTCCCGTACAGATCGCTCGAACGGAAAATCACCTGCACCAGGGCACGGATGCGGCCCTGCCCTTCGAGCTTGATGCCGAGCTTCTTGCGCACCGTGCTCGTCCCGCCATCGCAGCCGACAACGTATTGCGCCCGCACTTGCTCGTGCGCGCCATCGACGGTCAGGGCCTCGACGGTCACACCCGCATCGTCCTGGGTGAATCCCTCCAGCGCGCAGCCGTAGCGCACGGTGACGTTGGGCGTACCCTCGGCGACCTCCTTCAACAGTGGCTCGAGCCTGTTCTGCGACACGAGCTGATAGGGTTCGAGCAGGAAGGCGCCGTTGGGACTGTCGGCGATCTGCTTGCGGCGCTCGGCCACCGACGGAAACTTCAGCACCGAGATCGGCGGCTCGCTGAGCCGCCGGGTCAGGAACACATCCATCGGATTGTCGGCCGGATAACCCAGCGCTCGCACCCGATCGGCAATGCCGATGCGTCGGTAGAATTCCATGGTGCGCGCGTTCGAGCGATCCATCTTCGGATAGGGCAGCGTCGTCGGGCTGCGCTCGATCAAGAGGCAGCGCACGCCGCGCCGGCCCAGGTCGATGGCCAGGGTGAGGCCCACCGGCCCGGCGCCGACAACGATCACGTCGTGAGTGGACAATGGCGTTTCCTCGCGTTGCTGCGACTGTAGCACGTCATTCCGATCGTTCGGACAGCGGGCACCTGCCCCGAGCGTGCCGAAGGAGCTCGTCCGCCCTTCCGATCGCGAGCGGGCGGGCCTGCAGTCCAGGCGGCGCCATTTTTGCTATGGTGAAGCCAGCCGCAAAGGAGCACCGCATGACAGACGAGATCGACGCAAAGACCTTCTGGAAGGCACAGGGCTGCCGTGCCATTGGCGTGGCTGTCGTGACGGCGCGGGGAGCGGAAGGGCCGGCGGGCTTTCTCGCCCTGTCGGCTACGCATCTCTCCGCCAGCCCGCCCATGATGATGGTGTCGATCGGCCTCACTACCTCGGCCCTGGCCGCGATCCGCCAGGGCAGTCACTTCGCCATCAACTACGTGCCCAAGGGTGGCGAAGCGATGGTCAAGGAGTTCGGCGGCGGCGGCACGCTGAAGGGTGCCGACCGCTTCCTGCCCGGCGCCTGGACGACCTTGAAGACGGGCGCGCCGACGCTCGTCGACTCCGTCGGTGTCATCGATTGCCAGCTCGACGACATGATCGAGCGCCACGGTACCATCATCGCGATCGGCCGCGTGGTCGCCTTCACGGCATCGACGAAAGACCCGCTGATCAGCTTTCGCGGCGGCTACATCTGACGGCGACCATGTCCGCCAAGCCATCCTCTCGGGCCGGCTGGACACGCAGCAGCGATCTGCTCGATCTCACCGGAAAGCTCGGCGAGAAGCTGCGCGCGCTCCGGGAGACACGCGGCCTCTCCCTCAAGGAGGCGAGCGACCTCACCGGCGTGCCGCGCCCCACCCTCTCGCGCATCGAGCACAACAAGATGGCACCGACCATCGGGCTGCTGTCCAAGGTGGTCGCGGGGTACGGCGTTCCGTGGTCGTCGATCCTTCCCGACACCATCGTCTCCGATGCACCGTCCGGCGAGGACGTGTCCTTCTCCTCGCGGCGCATCCAGGAGGTCAAGCTCGGCCGGCGCAGCCTGAAATCGCTGCATCCCAACAACCCCTTGTCGCTCCGGCTGACGACGTTCGTGCTGACGACCCGGCATCGAACGGTCGAGGACGGAGGCGGATACCTCGCTCACCCCCACACCGAGTTCTGCTACGTGCTCGACGGCATCCTCACTGTCCATTTCAAAGGCAAGCGTTCCCGCCGGCTGCGACCCGGCGAGAGCGCCTTGTTCTCAGCCGGCACGCCACATGCCTACACCTCGCATACCGGCAGCTCCGTGGAATTCCTGCTGGTGACGACAAGGGCACCCGCGAAGGCGAGATCGCCGCGACCTGCAGCTTGACTTACCGATCCGTACGGCTGAGGCTTCGGCATGACCCTTCCCGTGCTGATCGTCGGCGGCGGCCCAGTGGGCCTCACCGCGTCCCTCCTGCTCTCCCGCCTCGGCATCCGCTCCCTGCTGGTCGAGCGCCATCCCGGCACCGCCATCCATCCCAAGGCGCGCGGCATCAACGCCCGCACCATGGAGATCTTCCATCAGCAGGGTGTCGAAGCCGACATCCGCGCGGCGGGCCTGCCGCCGGCGCGCACCGGATTGATCGTGTGGGCCAAGACGCTGGCCGGCGAGGAGATCGAGCGGCGTGTGCCGTGGAGCGGCAGCGCACGGCTGGCCGAGGTGACGCCCGTGCGCGCCTGCCTGTGCGCCCAGCACCACCTCGAGCCGGTGCTGCGACGGTCGGCCGAGCAGCAGCCGCTGGCCGCGCTGCGCTTCGACACCGAGCTCGCGGCCTTCACGCAGGACGAGCGCGGCGTCGTGGCGACCTTGACAGACACCGTCACCGGCAAGACCGAGCAAATCGTCGCGCAGTACATGATCGCGGCCGACGGCGCGCAAAGCCGTGTGCGCGCCGCGCTGGGCATCGGCATGCAGGGCGAGAAGGACGTCTACGACAGCGTCAACGTCCTGCTCGAGGCCGACCTCAGGCCATGGACCAAGGATCGACCTGCCGCGCTCTACTTCATCGAGAACGAGGAGCTGCGCGGCACCTTCCTCACCATCAACGCTCACGATAGCTGGGGCTTCCTGGTGAACGCCTTGAAGTCTCAGGGCTACACGGCAGCGGACTTCACGCCCGAGCACTCGGCGGCGCTGATCCGCAAGGCGGCCGGCGTGCCCGACCTGCCGGTCAAGGTGCTGGGCGTGGCGCCGTGGGTCGCCTCGGCCCATGTCGCCGAGCGCTATCGCGACGGCCGCATCTTCCTGGCCGGCGATGCCGCGCATGAGATGCCGCCGACCGGCGGCTTCGGCATGAACACCGGCATCCAGGACGTCCACAATCTCTGCTGGAAGCTCGCCGCGGTGCTGCAGGGCACGGCGGCGAGGGCCCTGCTCGACACCTACCACGACGAGCGCCAGCCGCTCGGCAAGGCGATCACCGAGCAGAGTCTCAACAATGCCATCTCGATGGGCCGCCTGCAGAAGACCCGGCAGACCGCGAGCGCGCGGCCGGAGTATCTCAACGAGCAGGGCATGATCTTCGGCGCCAGCTACCGCTCGGCGGCGGTCGTGCCCGACGGCAGCCCGCCGCCCGCTGTCGCCAACCCGGTGACGGACTACACGCCGACCGGCCGCCCCGGGAGCCGCGCACCGCATGTCTGGCTGAAAGATCAGGATGGCGCGCGCACCTCGTCGATCGACCTTTTGGGCAACGGCTTCGTGCTGCTGACCGGCAAAGCCGGCGGGGCATGGGCTGATGCCGCCCGTGCGCTCGACATCACGCCGATCGAGGTCGGCGCCGGCGAGTATGCAACGGCTGACAGTGCTTGGCGCGACACCTACGGCATCGAGGAGGCAGGCGCTGTGCTGGTGCGGCCCGACGGCCATGTCGGCTGGCGGAGTGACGCCTTGACCGGCAATCCGGCGAAGGCACTGACGGGCGCCCTCGGCACCATCCGCGGCAGGGGCGCCTGATGCGCGCGACGCGACGGGCTGCCCTAAGAGGCGCCCTGGCCGGCCTAGCCTCCCCCCTCGCCCAACCGGCCGCCGCGCAAGACAGCAGCCTGCGCATCGTCGTGCCATTCGGCGCGGGCTCGGGCACCGACAACACCATGCGGGTCTTCGCCGAAGCTTTCCGGCAGGCAACCGGCCGGACGGTCATCGTCGACGCCAAGCCAGGGGGTGGCACGACGATCGGCTCGCAGGAAGTGTCGCGTGCCAAGCCCGACGGCGGCACCGTGCTCTACACGACCGGCGGCCATACGACCAACGCGGTGCTGATGCGCCGGCTGCCCTACGATCCCGTGGAGGGGTTCACCGCCATCACCTTGCTCACGCGTGCTCAGGGCTTCGGCCTGATCGCAGCCGGCGACTCGCGATTCAAGACGATGGATCAGTTCCTCGCGGCGGCGCGCGCCGAGCCGGGCAAGATCACCTATGGCTCGTCGGGCATCGGCAACACCACCCATGTCGTCGGCGAGCTGTTCTGCCGCAGTGCGCGGATCCAGCTCACTCATATTCCCTACAAGAGCACGCCGATCAACGATGCGCTGGCCGGCACCATCGATTGCTTCTTCGTCTCACCGTCGCTCATCATGCAGTACCTGCAGGCGGGCAAGCTGCGGGCGCTCGGCATCTCGAGCGCCAGGCGCCTGCCGCAACTGCCCGACACGCCGACCTTCGGCGAGTACGGAATCGAGGCCGACATTCCCGCCTGGTCGGGGTTTTGGGGACCACCCAAGCTGCCGCCCGCGATCGTCGACTCGCTCTATCGAAGCCTCGTGAAGGCGGCACACGAAAAATCGTTCGAGACTTATACGCGCGACAATGGCGGCGAGGTCGTCTGCATGCCGCCCGCCGAGTTCCAAGTCTATGTCGCGAGCGAGATCGAGCGTTACAAGAAGCTGCTGCCCCCGCTGGGCATCCAGGTCGACTGAACTAACCATCCGATCTGCAACAGGCCCGTCGGCGCATTGGAATAGCCTTCGAGCGGTGTCACGGCGTAACCGATGGCGGGTCCCCCCGATGGCTATATCATCCTGGAAAACTTCCCCACCGTCGGCGACGATACTCTCTCCGGGCGCAGACCGTATCAGCTCGATGGTGCGGCCAGCCTGTCCCAGATTGAACGCACAGCCTCCCTTCCTCAATTTTCGGGACGATCCAATATCATGAAGCGTGGAATCTAAGCGGGATCATTCGATCCTCCGACGCGTGGACATCTCGACGTCATTCGTCGCGCTAGCCTCATTGTCGACGAGCTGCACATCATGATCGGCGTCAATCCAAAGAAGAGCGGTGGCTTCTTTCCGGTGACAAGACGCCTGCAGTTGATCGAAGAATCACTGGAGCACATGGCATGGTTCGGGGGAAGGAAGAGCACATTCCATGTCGGCGAGTTTACAGGTCTTCTGATCTACTACTGCAGAGAGCACGACATACGATTCAATATACGAGGGCTGCGCGCTGCGCAGGATTTCAACTACGAGTTCGAGATGCACGGCATCAACTGCGACATGGCGCCAGAGATCAACACCATCTTCCTGATCGCTCCGCCGGAGTTTCAGTTCATCAGCAGCAGCACCATAAAGGAACTTGCCAGCTATCAATCCCCTGCGTTGCGCAAGTATGTGACTCCCAGCGTCGCAAGCGCCTTGCTCGACGCAAACCAGAGCCTTTCAAGCAATTCCAAATAGTCGATGCTGCCCTTGGCTCAATCCCTGCAGCGCGCCGCCGCGCGCTCGGCGGCGCTGGTCGCCTCGGCGACCGCGTGGGTGAGACGACCGCCGTAGCCCGCACGGACGGCGCCGATCGCGAACACGCCGGGCACGCTTGTTTCGAGGAACTCGTCGGTGACGACGAAGCCCCCCTCGTCGCGCACGGCATCCGGTCCGAGCAGGCGCGCATTGGGCGCCAGCCCGACGAATACGAACAGGCCCGTGCAGGCAATCGCCTCCTCGCTCCCCGACTCGCGGTCGCGCACGCGCACGCCTTCGACCCCGCCTTCACCCAGCACCTCGACGATCTCGCTTGCCCAGCGCAACTGAAAGCGCTCGCTTTCGGCGACCCGCGACACGTAGTGCTGGCGCGCCCGGAACATCTCGCCGCGCGTCACGATCGTCACCGTGCGCGCGTATTGGCCGAGATGGAGCGCCTCGGACAGCGCCGCGTCGCCGCCGCCCGCCACCACCACCTCGGCATCGCGATAGAGGCCGCCGTCACACCACGCACATTGCGACACGCCGCGTCCGGCAAGGCGCTCCGCCCCCGGCACGTCGAGGGTGCGCAGCGCGGCGCCGGTGGCCACGATCACCTGACGCGCCCGCCACATGCCATCGGGACCGCGCAGGACCTTGATCGCGCCCCCGTCGATGCGCTCGATGCCGGACGGAATCAGGGCGACGCCGAGTTCCTCGTTGTGGCCGAACAGACCCGCCGCCAGGTCGGCGCCGCCCACGGGGCCGACCGACGGCCAGCCGTCGAGCGCACCCACGTTCAGCACCAGCCCGCCCGTCATGCCATGCTCGACGAAATGCGCCACTGAGGCCCCGGCAAGCGCTGCATGATGGGCCGCGGTCAGGCCCGCGATGCCGCCGCCGATCACGGCAATGTCGAAGCTCGTTCCCGTCACGCCGACACACTCCCTACATCGTCCATCTTGCCGCCGGTGCCACAGCACTGCCAAGCTCGCGCCTCCCTTGTGCAGGAGACATGCCGTGCGGCTCTACGTTACACCCGCCTCGCCCTGGGTTCGGCGGGTCGTCGTCTCGATCCTCGAGCTCGGGCTTCGCGATCGCTTCGAGTTCGTGCAGACCAAGTGGCCGCATAGCTGGGGCACCCGCCGGGTCGCCCATCCCGGCGACTTCCCCCAGGTGACGCCGGTCGAGCGCATCCCGGCCCTGGTTGTCGGCGATCTCTGCCTCGTCGAGTCCCATGCCATCTGCGACTACATCAACGGCGAGCTGGGCGGCTATCGCCTGCTGGCGCGCGAGGGCGCGGCGCGGTGGCGCGCGCTGGCCGACATCTCGATCGCCAATGCCGTCATAGAGGCGCAGATCGCGCGCCGCGCCGAGCTGCTCCGCGAAGAGCGCGAGCGCTCGGACGATTTCATCGGCAAGATGTGCGACCGTTCGCTGCGCTGCCTGGCCGCCCTGGACAAGCGGGTGCCGCAGCTCGGCGCGGACTTCGACCTCGCGCAGATCACGATCGCCGTCGCTTGCGGCTATCAGGACTGGCGCTATCCATCGGACGATTGGCGGAGCGCCGCGCCCGGCCTCGCGGCGTGGTTCGACCAGGTATCGCCGCGACCGTCGCTGCGCGCCACCGCGCCGGCCGAGACGCCTCAAGCGTAGCCGAGCGATCCGGCGGTCTCGCGCACGGACCGCCGATCGAGCGACAGGATGGTGGTACAGGCCCGGCTTGCCTCGGCGTCGCTCAACACCATGCCAGCGGCCGCGGCGAACTTCGCGGAGGCCTCCTCGACCGAGAGCGCACGCTCGCCGGCGCCGCTGTTGACGCGGACGTGACGGCGCAGGCGGCGGCCGTCGTTCAGCTCGAGCTCGACGCCGCCCGAGAAGTAGGCCGGGAAGGCCGTGTCGGGATCGCGCACGCAGTCGGTGCGCTCGCAAAGGGCGAGCACGGCGGGATCCTGCAGCGCTTCCGGCTTCAGCTCGGCGAGCCCGAAGCGACCATGGACCAGACATGTCCCGATCACGAAGGGGGCGCTGAACTTGGCGGCGTAGTCGGTCTGCGGCCGTCGCTTGGCCTGCACCGGCTCCGCCACGATCGGCAGCGTCTGCTCGGGCAGCAAGACGCGGATGCGGGCAATCGCCTCGACCGAGGAGAGCTCCGATCGCACGGCGAGCGCGGCATCGGCGGCACCATGGACGAAATGGCAGACTGGATAGGGCTTTATGGCGGTCTCGGCGAGCTCCCATCGGCTGCCGAGTCCGGCGCCGAGCCGGGCGACATCGACCGTCGCGGCCACCGCCTGCAGATGCGTCTGGAACAGGCCGAACTTGCCCTCGTAGGGCCGGCTCGGGCCGACGAATCCGGCGCGCGCGAGATATGCCGCCGTGATGCCACCCACGGCGCCCCAGCCGGGGTGGAAGCGCTTGGTCCAGGCACCCTCTTCCAGGAACACCTGCACGCCCGACGCCGAGCTGGCGGCGATGCCCTGCGCCGATACGAGCTGGTCCTCCGTGAGGCCCAAGAGCTTGCCGGCGACGATAGCGGCGCTGAAATGCGAGACGACGCCGGTCGCATGGAACCCGGCATGATGAAAGCCACCCTTCACCGCGGCACCGAGGCGGATCGCCACTTCCATGCCGGCGACATAGGCGGTGAGCAGATCACGGCCATGGAGGTCGAGCGATTCGGCGAGCGACAGCGCGCACGGCAGGCACGCCGCGGTGGCGTGCACGATGCTTTCGAGGTGCGTATCGTCGAAATCGAGGCCATGGATCAGGATGCCGTTGGCGAGCGCCGCGTCGCGCACCGGCAGGCGCTCGCGGCGGCCCACCACCGTGCAGGCACCCTCGCCGCCCAGCGCGGCCACGCCGGCGATGGCCTTGTCGGCGAATGGATAGGCGTTGGCGGCGAAGCCGACGCCCAGGCCATCGAGGATCTGCACCCGCGCCCGTTCGCGCACGGCGGTGGGGATGTCGCCGTAGCGGATCGCCGCGGCGAACCGGGCGATGGCGCGCGCCGGCGAGTCGGTCATGGCGTCTGCTGCTCCAGCCAGCGCCCGTAGCGGCGAATGCCCTCTTCCAGCGACACGCGCGGCACCCATCCGAGCTCCGACTCGGCGCGCTTGCGGCTGAAGCCCAGATGCGTGCCGCCAGCGGAACGCACCGCGCGGGTATCGGGGCGATATTCGGGCTTCAGCGACGAGCCGCAGACCTTCAGGACGGCGGCCACCACGTCGGTCAACGTGGAGTCGACCGCCGTGGCCAGATTCATCACCAGCCCGTGCTTGTCGCTCGACATGGCTGCTACGCAGCCGTCGGCGATGTCGGTGACGTAGATGTAGTCGTGCACCTCCTTGCCGTCGCCAATGACGACAGGCGGCTCGCCGCGACGCACCCGTTGCCAAGTGTCGGCGATGAAGTTGGCGTTGACGGCGCGGGCGTGCTGGCGCTCGCCATACACCGAGGCGAAGCGCAGGGCGTTGAACTCGACGCCGTACTTCTGGGCGTAAAGCCGGCAGAGCGATTCGCCAAACAGCTTGCTGACGCCATAGACCGCGCTGACCGGGGACAGCGTCGCCGTCACCGTCGCGGCATCTTCCTCGAGCACCGGCGCCTCGGCATTGCCGTACGCCGCGACCGAGGAGGAAAACACCACGCGCCGCACGCCGGCGAAGCGCGCGGCTTCCAGTGTGTTCAGCAGTCCGATGGTGTTCACCTGCACGCCCAGCGCCGGATTCTGCAGCATGGGAATGGTGAGGAAACCCGCCAGGGCATAGACGCCGTCGGCGCCCTGGCTGGCGTCCAGGATTTCGCTCAGCCGCAGCACATCGCCGCGCACCAGTCTTACGCGTGGCTCGGCCTGCAGATGCGCGATGGTCTCGGGAGTGCCCAGGGAAAAATTGTCGAGCAGCCGCACTTCGGCGGCGCCCGCCGCCAACAATGCATCGGCGAGATGCGAGCCAATCAGGCTCGCGCCACCGGTGATGAGATAGGCCTTGCCTGCGACCGATGGCATGGCGCTACTCCGCCGCGGCGCGGGCGGGCCGCGTCGCATATTGGCCGGCCGAACGTCCAGACAGGCGGCCGAACACCGAGCCCGACATCAGGCCCGCGCCGCCGAGATAGTTCTGATAGAAGATGCCGCCCACCAGCTCGCCGGCGGCATAGAGGCCGGGGATGGAGGCGTCGGTCGTATCCAGTACCTCGCCGTCCGTGCCGATGCGCAAGCCGCCGAAGGTGAAGGTAATGCCGCAGGTCACGACGAAGCCGTAATAGGGCGGCTCGTCGATCCGCAGCGCCCAGTTCGACTTGGGCGGCGTGATCCCGGCCGTATGCTTGCCGTCGAGGATGGCCGGATTGTAGTCGCCCGGCTGGCAGGCGGCGTTGTATTCGCCGACGGTGCGCACGAAGCCCGCGACATCGATCTCGAGCGCCTGCGCCAGCTCCTCGAGCGTGTTCGCCTCGGCCTTGGTCACCTGCTTGATGCGATATTCGTCGCGCACCATGCCGATGGTCTTGCTGTCGAAGATCTGCACCGCCGCGCGCTGGGGCTGCTTCATCACCTCGCGGCCGTACTTGGCATAGGTGTGGTTGCGGAAGTCCGCGCCCTCGTCGACGAAGCGCTCGCCCGCCATGTTGACGACGATGCCCAGCGGATAGGAATGCTTCTGGAAATTGTCGAGCACGACGCGGTCGCCGAACGGCGGCGCGCTGATGTCCCACTGCACGGCATGGCAGGTCGACCAGCCACCATAGGCCTGGGCGCCGATATCGAGGGCGGCGCGGATGCCGTCGCCGGTGTTGTGCTTGGTGCCGCGCACCCTGCAGAGCTCCCAGCCCGGACCGAGGTAGCGCGTGCGCATCTCGGGATTGGCCTCGAAGCCGCCGCACGCCAGCACGACGGCGCGCGCATGGATCTCCTCGTAGCCGTCGGGACCGAAAGCCAGCACGCCGGAGACGGCGCCGTTCTTCTCCTGCAGGAGCTTGCGCAGGCCGGTGCGATAGCGGATCTCGATGCCGGCGCGTTCGGCCGCCTTGACCAGGAAATCGACCAGGCCCCAGCCGCCACCGACCGCCTCGATGTTCACGCCGCCGTAGAAATGGTGGATGCCGTTCACCTTGTAGGACTGGCGGCCGAACATCGGGATGAAGCGCACGCCCTTGCTCTTCATCCATACGACGGTCTCGCGCGAGCGGCCGATCAGCAGGCCGGCCAGCTCCTCCTGCGACAGGCTCTCGGTCACCTTCATCAGGTCGTGCAGGTAGAGGTCGGCCGGTAGCGGCGGGATGTAGATCTGCCGGGCCTCGGCGTCCGACAGGTCCGAGAGCACGTCGCGGCGCAGATCCTCGAGCCCGTCATGCACGAAGCGAAAGCCGCCGGCGGTGAAGGTCGAGTTGCCGCCGCGCTCCTCCTCGCTCGCCTTCTCCAGCACAAGAACCCGCGCGCCCTGCTCGCGCGCCGACAAAGCAGCGCACAGCGCGGCATTCCCCGCGCCCACGACAATGACGTCGTATTCGGTGGCACTTGCCATCGCTCGTTCCCTCCTTCGATCGGAAGTCCATCGTGCCGCCTCGGCGCGAATTCGTCAACATACATATGTATACATTAATATTCTCTTTGAACTTGAAGGACTTAGTTCTGAAGCATAGTCTTATCAGATGATTCTCGATCCGCTCGGAAACGACCCAGAGGAGGACGGCAGGCCCGCCGCGCGGGGCCGCAGCGACTGGGCCTACGAACGGCTGCACGAGGCGATTCGCGAAGGCGCGCTGGAGCCCGGCCGGCGGATCATGGAGACGGAGGTATCAGCCTGGCTGCGGATCAGCCGGACGCCCGTGCGCGAGGCCCTGCATCGGCTGCTGGGCGAAGGTCTGCTGGAGCACGCCGCCAACGGCGGGCTCCAGGTCACGCTCTACGATCTGCGTGCCATCGGCGAGTTCTATGCCACGCGCGAACGGCTAGAGGGGGCTGCGGCTGCGCTCGCAGCCGAGCATGCCGACTCGACGGAACAACGCATCCTGTCGGCGATGCTGGACGCCATGCGCGCCCTGCCGGCCGACCCTCGGGCGCATGCGCGCGAGAACCAGGCATTTCACGAGCAGATCTACCGCGCCGCGCACAACCGCTTCCTGCTGAAGAGCCTGCGAGCGCTGCTCAACTTCGTGCCCCTGCTCGGCCGCACGACCTACCACGCCCCCGATCGCACCGCCGAGGCCGAGCGCGAGCACACCGAAATCGTCGAGGCGATCCTCGCCCGCGATCCGCGGCGCGCCGAGGAAGCGGCACGGGCGCACATCCGTCACGCCTACAACAGCCGTGTGCGCGTCGTCACCGAGGATGTGCGCTTGGCGGCAGAACGGCGATCGCAGCAGAAGCCCATCCTGACGCCGCTGGGAAACGGATTGCCGCGGGTTGGATAAACCGCAGCGCACGCACTCAGTCAGACGTTCCGACGATCATCGTGCCGGCCTGCCCATCGAATGCCACGACGCCGAGCGCGTCGCATATCGCCGGGATCAGGCTTCTCGTGTCTGTCCGGTGCGACGTGCAGATGCTCCATGTGTAGTCGGGCGATTCGCCAATCCTGAACTCGTACCAGGTGTCCTCCCCGTCCAGCGAGCCGGACCATCCGCCGTCTGGCGTACGGCGCCAGGCAATCTGCGGTGAAAATCTTTCAAGCGCCGCCACGATCGCCTGGGGATCCTGAAGCGCCAACGTCTCTTCGCTCACCTCTTCGGGGGACCGAATGAGGGCGCTCGGCTTCATCATCAGAAAGTCGTAGCTCATGATGCTGGCAACTTGTCTCCGTCCGGCAATGGCGGCACCTCGAATGCGTTGACCACGCCGCACAGCATCGCGAAGTAGTGCACGCAGGTCGTCAGCTCGACGAGCCACTTCGTGCCGAACTGGTCGTGGAGAGCGTCGAACACAGCCTGCTCCGCGCGATTGGTGCGCATGAGCTGACGGACATATGTCACGATCGCGGCCTCCTCGGCCGGAAACTTCGATGCGTCCGCCTTCGCGCGCAAGAGGTCGATCGCCGCTTCGCGCAGGCCGTTGCGGCGCGCCGCCGCCACCTGCGCCGCCCATACATAGGCGGCTTCTCGCTCGCGCACGGCAGCCAGGATGCCGACGGAGCGCAGCCCGCCTTCGACGATGCATTCGTCGCGGAAGAAGGGCACGAGCGGCAACAGGTGCCTCGTCATCTCCGGGCTATGCAGCATGATGCTGAACGGGCCCCGGATGGCGCCGAACACTTTCAGCACGTCGTCGGCAACGGCCCGATTCTCGGGAGCGACGTCCGCCTTGGTGGCGACGGGTGTTATGCGTGGCATGGCTCGGCTCCTCTTCACGACGGAAACGTCCGTCTGCATATCCTGGTAGACAATCTCGGCCGACGGTCCTCGACGGATCGGTCAGAGCCGCGGCGTCTCTGGCGCCTACCCAGTCTTCGCCCAAAGGCGCCTCGACAGGCTAATGCCAGCGCAAGGCGGCGTGCAATATGTCCACCCACCTCGAGATCGACCGCTGCCGACGGCTTCCTCGGAACCCGGCGGAATGTTATCGCTGACAGCGGGTCGAGAGGCATCCGGGCAATGCCGGTCGAGACAATGCAGAGGGACATCGGTAGGAACGAGATGAAACTGTCGCGCCGACGCTTCCACCATCTCGTTGCAGGCGCCGCCGCCCTGCCGATCGCCGCACCAGCGGCCCAAGCGCAGGCTTGGCCTTCCCGCCCCGTGCGCTGGGTCGTCGGCTACGCGCCCGGCGGCGGCAACGACATCGTCGCGCGCCTGATGGGTCAATGGTTCGCCGACCGGCTCGGCCAGCCCTTCGTGATCGAGAATCGCCCTGGTGCCGCCACCAACATCGCGGCCGAATCGGTCGTGAACGCCGCCCCCGATGGCTACACCCTGCTGCTGGTCGGCCAGCCCAACGCGATCAACGCCACCGCCTATCCAACCCTGCCCTTCAACTTCATCCGCGATATCGCGCCGATCGCCGGCCTCATGACGGTGCCGAACGTGATGGTGGTCAGCCCGTCCTTTCCGGCGACCACCGTTGCCGAGTTCATCGCCTACGCCAAGGCCAATCCCGGCAAGATCAACATGGCGTCGGCGGGAACCGGCAGCGCCGCCCATCTTGCCGGCGAGCTGTTCATGTCGATGACCGGCGTCAGCATGGTGCATGTCCCCTATCGCGGTCAGGCATTGGCGATCGCCGACCTGCTGTCCGGACAAGTGCAGATTCTGTTCGCCACCTCCCCTGCCTCGATGGAGTTCGTCAAGAGCGGCAAGCTCCGAGCGCTGGCCGTGACCACGGCAGTGCGCGCCGAGGCGTTGCCCGACCTTCCGACCGTGGCCGACTCCGTGCCGGGATACGAGGCGAGCGCCTGGTACGGCATAGGCGCGCCACAGAAGACACCGGCCGAGATCGTCGACAGGCTGAACAAGGAAGCCAATGCCGGCCTCGCCGACGCCAAGCTGAAGGTCCGACTGAGCGATCTGGGTGGCACGTTGATCCCCGGCACGCCCGCCGATTTCGGCAAGCTCATCGCCGACGAAACCGAGAAGTGGGGCAAGGTCATTCGCGCGGCCAACATAAAGTTCTAAGAACCGACTCGCCGCGTGGGCATCCGCGCCGGTCGCGCAAGCGGCAGGAGCCGTCTGCCGCCCGGGCATCCGTGGAGACCTATGACACGCTTGTGAGCGCTACGGCCGATTCCCGCGCCTCCACAAGCAGCTCCACCCAATCGAACGGCAGGCGCACTTCCCGGGTGATGCAGGCCGGCGGAAAGCCCCAGGAAGGACAGTACGCATTCTGCGGGATCGGCACGTCGCCGCCCGCGACGACGAGCACGATGTCGTCGGGCGTACGCGTCACGGGAATATCGCCGGCGGTTGCCGCCTGCTCGACCCAGTCTGGCCAGCGCCGGTTCGCCACGATCCGTTCGGTCAGCCAGGATTTCTCCCAATGCTCGCGGCGCCAGCGGCCATGTTCCCAGAGGAAGTGGCGCACATCGGCCTTGCTCATGCCGCGGCGCGCGCAGTCGGCGGCCACTGCCGGCGCGATCAGCACCGTCGGCTTGCCATTCCACAGGATTCCGAAGCCCGACATCGCTGTGCCCATGACGCTGGCAATCTCGGCCAATCCACCGGTGACGTTCGCGACGGTTTCCGCGCGCGTCACCGTGACGGCGCTCGCCTCCGCCGCCAGCCCGGCTTCGACGTGCAGCGGCGCCCAGGGACTGAGGGCTTCGTTCTCCGCCAGGCAGAGCGTGTAACGGCCAGGCTGGCCGAGCCCGGCGAAGGCCACGGCGCCGGGCCAGCCGCCGCCGAGATTGTGCATCACCAGACGGAGCGCCCGGCCGATCGCGGCGTTGGCCTGCCAGCCCGGGCCGAGGGCGCCGAAACTGCCGTTGATGTCGAGCGCGCGCGTCAGCGGGCCGTTGACGATCACGAGCGGAGTCACGTTCTCGTCAGTGGTCTGCACGCCACGCATATTGAACGTCGGATCGAGCAGGCAGTCGACGGCGGCCAGCACGACCGGCAGATACTCGGGCCGGCAGCCCGCCATGACCGCGTTGGCGGCAATCTTCTCGACCGTCGCCAGCCCCTTCAACGGCTCGACCTCGCCCAGCGACTCGGTCGGCGCACGGTCGGTGAAGGCGAGTGCTGACTTGACGCGCGCCACGGTCGGCGGCACGAGCGGCAGACCGTCGCTCCAGCCGCGCCGCAGGAACAGCTCCTGGAGCCGTTCTTCGGCACGCGGTCCCCGCACCACCTCGATGCGCTGGCGCGGGAAGTCGGCGGCGAGCGGAACCTTGCCGCCCAGCCCCTGCTCGAGCGCGCGCTGCTTCAGCGTGTCGTCGATCCAGCCGCCGCCCGCCTGCTGGCCTGCGGGCAGCACGACCCACAGGCTCGATCCGTCGCTCATGTCTACGCGCGCCTCATGGCTGCGCGTCGCGCAGCTTGGCGCGCCAGCCCTGCGGCAGCTTCACCGTCTTGGTGGTCGGGAAGCCCAGCATACCGTTATGGACGAACAGATAGCAGTTCGAACGCAGCGGATCGCCCGACACCGCGATCATGACGTGCTCCGGCTTGGTCACGACCGGCACCAGCCGGTTGGGATCGTTGCCGGCGAAGACGCGCGGCAACTTGCCGAGGCGCACCCAGTCGTTGAGCGTGCGCTTGCCCGGCACCAGGTTGGTCCACCCCCATAGATATTTCTCGAACAGGTGCGCCGGCATGCGCGCGTGCTCGAACAGCCAGGCCTGGACCTCGGCCTTGGTCATCGTCTTGGCGATGGTTTCGGCGATCAGCGGGCTCAACACCAGCAGCGGGCAATAGGTTCCCGTTGCTATGCCGACGGTGAAGACCAGCTCCCAGCTCGTGTGGGTCACCAGCGCGTTGCCGAGATAGGGCAGCACCTTCTCCGCGCTGTCCCCGAACACGGAGACGATGACGTTGCCGCCGGTGAAGCGCGAGATTGTGACCGCGCTGTCGCCTGCCGGCGCGCCCATATCGGCAGCCACCGTCGGCAATTTCATCTTCGCCAGGCTGTCCTCGTTCTCGGCCAGCACGACGCGCCAGGTGTTGCCGAACGTGCCCTTGTCGTTCTGGTGCAGAAGAAATCCCGCGACGTTGCGCAGGTAGAGACGCCAGAAGCGGCCGATCGAGGTGTTGGCCTGGAAGCCATCGCGCAGCGCACCCTGCTCGTAGTTGAAGCCGAGCTGCTTGATCAGCGGCCCGTTCAGCACGATCAGCGTCTCCGCGCCCGGCGTGTTGCCGGAGTGCTCGACGCCGTACTGCGGATCGGCCATCGCCTCGGCCAACGCCACCAGGATCGGCATATATTCGGGACGACAGCCCGCCATCACCCCATTGACGGCGACGTTCCACACCGTGGCCAACCTGTTGTCGGGCAACAGCTTGCCGATCGCGTGGTCGGCCGACAGGTCGGTGAAGGCCAGGAACTCGGCGATCTTCTGCTTGGTCGGCGGCACGACCGGCAGGCCGTCGCTCCAGCCGTTCTCGAGAAACAGCCTGTTGACCTCCTCGAAGCTGCCTTCGAAGACGATCTCGTCCGGCTCGGGATCCTTCGCCACCTGCACGGCGGCGATCTCGCCGGTGAGGTTTCGGATCACGTGATCGACGGTGGTGCCGAGCACGTTGTTCCGGAGCTCGTCGGCGCTTTGCACGTCGACATGGCCGGGCACGGTGGCAAGGGCGAGGTTGGGGTAGCCCAACCCCACCGACGTGGTCTTGGCCTGGCCGAGAAATCCCTCGCAGCACAGCGAGGAGGTCGGCACGCCGGCCTGTTCCGCAATCGCGCTGACCCGCAACACGGCGGGGGTGCAGCTTCCTCAACACCCCATGCCGGAAACGACCGCGTCGATCTTCATCGACTTGATCTTGCCCGGCAGCTCGGCCAGCACGCGGTGCTCCTCGTCGCCATGCGTCGAGCCGAACGCGTCGTGGTCGATGAAGCTCAGGCCCGTGTAGCGGGCCGACAGCTCCTGCTTGAGGATTGGCCAGATCTCGTCGCCGCGGAACAGGTCGTCCCACAGGAAGGCCACCGTCTTGCCCTCCATTGTGTCGAGCCGCTTGGCGAGCGGCTTGACCTCAACCGCCTTGGCGCTGCGCGGCCACACCACCGCATAGTCACTGCTGTTCCGCTTCGCCATCGCCTGCCCTCCCAATCCGATCCACCCTGTCTAGCGCCGCGCGACCGGCGAAAACAATCTCTTCAAACGGGTTTGGCCTGCCTCTCAAACATCGTAGGGTTGCCTGAACCAGGAGATCTCGATGCTGCTGAACGCTCTCTTTCCGACCCGTGACATCGGCACCGACCCGGCGAAGATCCGGGATTGGGCGCAGGCCGCCGAGGACATGGGCTTCCACTGCATCGAGGTAGCCGATCACGTTTTCGGCGCGGCGCCGCGCGGCGACTGGAAGCCAACCTACAGCGAGCACGATCCGTTCCACGAGACCTTCACGACGATGGCCTTCATCGCCGCCGTCACCAAGAAGATCCAGCTCTGCAGCGGCGTGCTGATCCTGCAGCAGCGCCAGACCGGCCTGGTCGCCAAGCAGGCCGCCCAGGTCGACATCCTGAGTGGCGGACGAGTCAGGCTGGGTGTCGGCGTCGGCTGGAACCATATCGAGTACGAGGCGCTCAACGAGGATTGGAAGACGCGCGGCGCACGCCAGGCCGAGCAGATCACGGTGATGCGGAAATTGTGGACCGAGGACTTGGTCACCTTCGAAGGCCGCTTCCACAAGCTGGTCGAGGTCAATCAGTTGCCGGTTCCGGTGCAGCGCCCGATTCCGATCTGGTTCGGCGGCTCTTCGGACGCCGTCATCAAGCGCTGCGCTCGTATCGGCGACGGCTGGATGCCGATCCTCGCCCCCGACGCCCAGGGCGAGGCCAAGCTGGGTCAGTTGCGCGAGCACCTGAAAGCGTTCGGCCGCGATCCCGCGACCTTCGGACTGGAGGCATGGATACGTTTCAACGAGCCCGATCCGCAACAATGGGCCGCCGCAGTCCAGGGCTGGAAGCGGCTCGGCGCGCAGATGGTGATGCTCTATCCGATGTACCGGATGCCGAAGCTCGAGGACCAGATCGAGACGCTGCGACGTTTCAAGGAAGTCGCCGGCGGATAGTAGCTCGAGCTCTTGGGCTGAACCGCTCTCAACGAGACGCCTCAGACAATTGCTGGCGCAGGCCAGGTTTGTGGATCTTGCCTGTCGCCGTGCGCGGGAACTCGGCCGCGGCGCGGACCTCGATGCGAGCCGGAACCTTGTAGCTCGCCAGCCGCTCGCGACAGAACGCGAGGAGCGGTGCGATGTCGCTCGGTACGCCGGCACGCAGCTCGATCGCCGCGGCGACGGCCTCTCCCTTCGCCGCATCCGGCACGCCAACCACGTAGGCCTGCATCACGTCGGGGTGCTGCATCAGAACGTGCTCGACCTCGAGCGGTGCCACGTTGACGCCGCCTGTCTTGATCATCTCCTTCAATCGACCGCGGAAACGGACACGTCCATCCGCTTCGATCGAGCCGAGATCGCCGGTCAGGAAGAAGCCGTCGCGATCGAAGGCTTGGGCGTTGGCGTCCGGCGCCTCGTAGTAGCCCGGCGTGATGCGGCCGGACACCGCCAGCTCGCCAATCTCACCTTGCGGCAAAGCCTGCCGCGTTACCGGATCGACAGCCCGGATCGTCATCCCCGGCAAGGGCAAGCCCTGACGCTCGAGGCGCATTTGCAGCGGCTCCCCGGCGTCAGTGACGGCGCAATTGCCGTAGGTCTCGGTCGATCCGTAGACGTTGCACAGATCGTCGGCGCCGAGGGCGCGGATCGTCAGCGCGATGTCCTCGGGCGGGCCGATGGTGAGCCCCGTGCGCATGGCGCCGAGGCGCCGTCCCGGATGGGCCGGATGCTCCAGCAGAGCACGCGCCATGTTGACCATGCCGTAATAGACGCTGCAGCGCTCGCGCTCGATCAGGGCCAAGGCCTCGCCCGGCTCGAAGCTCTCCTGCAGCACGACCGAGCCGCCGTGCGTCAGGATCGCCGGCAGCGCGTTGGCCGAGCCGAACGACCAGAACAAGGGCACGGCCAGCCACACACGGTCCGCACGACCGAGATGCATCCGCTCGCCGATCTCGAAGCCGTTGTCGATCAACGGCCCGTGGGCGAGCGTGACACCCTTGGGAGTAGCCGTTGAGCCCGAAGTGTAGAGGATAAAGCAGAGATCGGTCGGCGCCACGGCAGCCTGAGCCGCCGCTAAACGCGCCGCGTCGACCGCCATCGCGCACGCCAGAAAATCAGGAAGCGTGAACGCCGCGGCTGGTGCCTGGCCATCCAGCACGACGACAGTGCGCAACGCCGGCAAGGCCGGGGCGTCGAGAGCCCCCACCTTACCCCGGTCGAGCTCGGGGCAGAGCGCGACGAGTGGCTCCAGGAAGCGGCGCCCCCGGAACGCCGGCAGCATGATCAGCGTCGAGGCGCCGCAATGCTCGAGCGACCAGGCGAGCTCGCGCGGGGTCGAGAAGGTGCTGATGGCGGCAGCGATTGCGCCGATCTTGGCGCTCGCCAATGCCGCGACGATCCACTCGAGGCGATTGGAGACGAGAAGCGCCACGCGATCGCCATGGTGAACGCCAGCCCCCATCAAGGCCCGCGCGAACTCGTCAATCCGCTGCTTCAAGGCGGCATAGTCGAGCCGCTCGTCGCCGAACACGATGGCCGGGGCCGCCGGCGTGGCGGCCGCCAAGGCATCGACCAGGTCCCCAAGGGTCCGGCTGCTCGGCCGCGCGATCGCTCTCGTCACGCCGCCGGCTCACTCGTAGCGCGGCTGGCGCTTCTCGCGGAACGCCGCGACACCCTCGGCGAAATCCGGACTGGCACGCACGGCATCGCCGAGCTGCTGCTCCAGCGCCTCGCGGGTTCGCGCATGGTCGGCAATCGTCGCACTCACCTGGCGCTTCACCGCCTGCACCGCCGACGGGCTGTTGGCGGCGATCGCCTCGGCAGTGGCGAGCGCCCAGTCCATCAGCTCGGCGGCCGCCACCACGCGGTTGACCAGTCCGAGCGCTGCCGCCCGCTCGGCGTCGATCAGCCGTGCGGTCAGCAGCAGGTCCATGGCGTGGACGTAGCCGATCTGCTGCATCAGCTTGATGGTCGAGCCGCCGAACGGATAGATCGACCACTTGACCTCGGTCAGACCGAACCGTGCCTTGGGCGTGGCGGCGCGGATGTCGGTCGCCAGCATCAGCTCGACGCCGCCGCCGATGCAGTCGCCGTTCACCGCGGCGACGATCGGCTTGGGGTAGGAATCGTTCTTCAGCAGGGCGTGGTTGACGATCCTCGACATCTCCGGCCCGGCGGAAAGATCGCCGCTGACGTCGGCACCGACCGTGAAGGCCCGCTCGCCGGCGCCGGTCAGGATGATGCAGCGGCAGTCGTCGCGCTCGAGCTCGTCCCACAGGCGCCCCAGCTCAGCCAGCATCTGGCGCGTCATGGCGTTGAGCCGTGGCTGGTTGTCGATGGTCACGATGGCGATGTGCCGGCCGTGGCGGGCGAGGCGAACCTCCATCAGGCGGGCTCCAGCTCGATGACGATCTTGCCGTGCGCCCGGCGCTCGGTCAGCAAATGCAAGGCCTCGACCGTACGCTCGAGCGGCAGGCGATGGGTGATGCAGGGCCTGAGCTTGCCCTCGCCATACCAGCGGAACAGCTCGGCGACCGAGCGCTCGAGCTTGTCCGGCGCGTTCCAGCGGAAATAGCGCAGCGACGATCCCAAGGCGGAGCGATGCTTGACCAGCAGCCGGTTTGCCGGGATCTGCGGCACACCGCCGACGAAGCCGACCAGCAGGATACGCCCACCCCAGCCGAGCGACGACAGGGCCGCATCGAACAACGGGCCGCCGACCGGGTCGAAGCACACGTCGGCGCCTCTGCCATCGGTCAGCGCCATGACACGCTCGATGAGCGGTTCCTTGGCGTAGTCGATGGTCTCGTCGGCGCCGTGCGCCTTGGCCACGGCGAGCTTCTCCGCCGTGCTCGCGGCCGCGATGACCCGAGCGCCCATGGCCTTGCCGATCTCGACGGCGGTCAGGCCGACGCCGCCCGCCGCGCCGAGCACCAGCATGGTCTCGCCTTCCTCGAGGCGGCCCTGCCAGCGGATCGCCACGTGGCTCGAGATGTAGGCGATCGGGAACGCGCCGGCCTCGGCGAAGCTCATGCCGGCGGGAATCCGCCAGGTTTCGGCGGCCGGCGCGACGGCATACTCGGCGAGCCCGCCATAGGCCAGGATCGCCATCACCTTGTCGCCCGGCGCGAGGCCCTTCACGTCGGCACCGCAAGCCGCCACGGTTCCAGCCGTCTCCAGGCCGGGACTGAACGGCAGCTCGGGCTTGGTCTGGTAGCGTCCGGCGACCATGATCGAATCGGCGTAGTTGACCGCGGTCGCCGCGACCTTGATCAGGATCTCATCGGACCCCGGAGCGGGCATGGGCGCCTCGCCGACCGACAGTTCGTCGACCTTGCCCCATTGACGACAGATCAAGGCACGCATTGCCGGCAATGATGGCCGACGAAACTCGACGACGGCAAGCGGATTGTCGGCGCTTGCGAAAGAGTCAGCGCGTGCAGGTCTCGACGAAGGCTATCAGCTCATCATTGAACCGCGCGGCATGCTCGGCAAAGGGCGAGTGGCCGCAATCGTCGAACCACGACTGCCGCGCATGCGCGATGGCGGCAGCGGTCATGTCGACGGCAGCGGGCAACACCACGTCGTCGTTGCGGCCGTGCGTGATCAGGACCGGCACGCGCACCTTCCTCAGCGCGGCGATCGTCGGCTCGGCCTCGGTCGACCAGCCGCCGATCGCCCGGCGCACCGCGGCCGGCACGCGCATGTTATAGGCGACGACCCGGACAAATTCGGCTGCCGTCGGCTTGCGCCCATAGCAGCCGTCGACGAACTCGATCGCCGCCTCGATCTCTTCCTCGAGCGTCTGTCCGTCGGGCGGCCGCTTGGGCGCGGCCGGACCGCGGCAGCTCGGATCTTCGATGACCTGCGAGGCGACGAAGTTGATCCCGGCGAGGCGCGCATCGCCGTGCACCATGAGATACTGCCGGATCACCCGCCCGCCCATCGACCAGCCGACGAGGACGGGACGTTTCAGATGCTTTGCCGCCAGCACCGCGGCGATGTCGTCAGCCCAGACACGGCTCCCCTGGTAAGCCGCCGCATCGGACGGCTGCTCGGAGGCGCCATGCCCTCGCTGGTCGAAGGCCACGAGCCGGCAGCGCTCGGCGAGCGCGCTCGCGATCTGCGACTTGAAGCAGAGGTGCGACTGCGCGAAGCCATGAATGAGCACGACCTCCGGCCCCGCCGGATTGCCCCATTCGTAAACGGCAAGCCGCGTCCCATCGGGGGCGCGGGCCTCGGTTACCGTCGCGCGCGCAGAAGACAAGCGCTCCGCCTCAGGTCTTCTCGATGTTCCACAGCACCGTCACCGGCGCCTTCAGCCAGCCGACGACGTTGGTGCGTGCCGCACCCGGCCCGTACCACATGCCGAGCCAGCCATACTGCGCCTGGTCGAGAGCACGGTTCTGCACCGCCGCAGCCAGCGCCTTGGACTTGGCCGGATCGGTCTCCCGGGCGTAGGAGTCGCGCAGCTTCTCCATTTCCGGATCGTTGGGCCAGCCGAACCACGCCTTCTCCGGGTCGGCAACCATCCAGTTGGCCGAGATCGGATTCAGGATGTCGGCGGCGATGGCGTAGGTGTGGAAGGCGCTCCAGCCGCCCTTGTCGGCCGGGTCCTTCTTGGTGCGACGAGTCACCACCGTCTGCCAATCCATCGATTGCATGTCGACCTTGAAGCCGCCCTGCTCGAGCAGCGACTTGGTGACCGGCGCCGTGTTGGTCAACACGGGCAACGTGGTGGACTGCATCAACACCACGGGCGTGCCGTCGTAACCGGCCTCCTTCAGGAGCGCCTTCGACTTCTCGAAGTTGGGCTTCGTGAGCAGGTCGCCCTGGACCTCCACGCCGTTCGGCGTGCCGCAGACGAAGGCCGCGGTGCAGACCTTGTAGTATTGCTGCTCGCCCACCGTCGCCTTGAGGTAGTCCTCCTGACGCATGCACAGCAGCGCAGCCTGACGGATCTTGAGATTGTCGAATGGCTTGGTCAGGTGGTTGAAGCGAATGACGAACTGCTGGCCGAGCGGGTTCCAGTTGACGGTCTGGACATTCTTGTCCGTCTTCAGCAAGGGCAGGAGATCGTGCGGCACGTTCTCGATCATGTCGATCTCGCCGGCGATCAGCGCGTTCACCTGCTGAGTCGGATCGGGCATGTCGATGAACTCGACCCGGTCGACCTTGGCGACCTTGCCGCCGGCCAGGCCCGAGGCCGGCTCGGCCCGCGGCTTGTACTTCGGATTCCTGACATAGACGTGCTTCTCGCCAGGCTTGGATTCGGCGTTGACGTAGATAAACGGACCCGAGCCGACCTGGCTGTCGATCTGCTTGAATGGATCGGTGCTCGCAATGCGCTTGGGCATCATGAAGGGCACGGTGGACGACGGCTTGCCCAGCGTATCGAGCACCAGGCCGTACGGCTCCTTGAGCTTCAGGGTGAAGGTCTTGGCGTCGACCGGCTTCAGGTCGGCGACGAACTCCATCAGCTTCTGGCCCATGGCATCGCGTGCCTGCCAGCGCTTCAGCGAGACGACGCAATCCTCCGCCGTCACCGGCTGGCCATCGTGCCACTCCAGCCCGTCGCGCAGGGTGAAGGTCCACAGCGTCTTGTCGGGCGAGATCTCGTACTTGTCGACCATCTGCGGCTGGATCGCACCCTTCTCATCGGTCGCGAACAACGTGTCATAGATCATGTAGCCGTGGTCGCGCGTGACGTAGGCCGTCGTCCAGATCGGATCGAGGATCGTCAGGTTGCCGTTCTGCACGAATCGCAGCAGCTTCTTGTTCTGGGCGCCCGCCATACGAGGCGCGAGCGCGAGCGCAGCACTACCCGCCGCGAAGGTGCGGCGATTGATCTTGATCATTATTTCCTCCCAAAAGCCCCTTCGATGGCAACGAGCTTGCAATCGTCTCCGCGAGACTCGCTGGCCATATCTGCGGAGTCAATAGTTGGCGAATCGCCAGAGGGAAAGGCGTTTCCAGGGCGGAAGCGCCGTAATTCGCGACAATCGACCCGGCAAGCAATCATGCTCTTCCGCGGCTCCGGAGTGGACACATCTCGCTCGCCTCCCCCGTCATCGGGGGAGGTGCCCCCGCAGGGGGCGGAGGGGGAGGGCCTCAGTCGAGGGCCTTCCGATTCTGACGTCGGATTCCGAGGCATCTTGGCTGCGGCCTTCCCCCCTTCTGGCCCTCCGGGCCACTTCCCCCGTATGACGGGGAAGGGACATGAAAGATGCGGCCCCTCCGTAGCGCCTGCATCGGCAAGGAAATGCCGCAGCTCAGCCGCGCAACGCGACGAGTTGGCGGTGATAGGCTCGCGGATTCACCACGACGTCGATAACGGCCGCCCGATCGGCGACAAAGGCCGCCTCGAAAGCCGGGTCCAGATCTTCCGGTCGCTCGACTCGAAAAGCGGTGCAGCCATAGCCGGTCGCCACCTGCGCGAAGCTCGTTGGCGAGAAATCGACGCCGTTGCCCGGAAGCTGACGGCGCTCCTGCTTGGCCCCGATCAGGGTCAGCGCGGAATCGTTGAACACCACGACCACCGGCTTGCAGCCGTGCTGGACTGCGGTGGCAAGCTCGCCGGCACACATCATCAGGCCGCCATCACCGGTGAAAGCAATCACCCGTCGGTCCGGCTCGGCCAGGCACGAGCCGATGGCAGCCGGCACGGCGAAGCCCATCGTGGCCAGCCCGCGCGACACCAGCGTCTGGCGCGGCGCGTCACAGACCCAGTGGTGTAGCACCGGCAGCATATGCGCCCCGGCATCGATGGCGATTCGGGCGGTCGCCGGCGCCGCTTTGCGCGCGGCATCGACCACCATCTGCGGCGAGATCGGCCCCGGACCGGAGGAGTCGGCGGCCTCGCGGAGCCGCGCCTTGGTCCGCGCCAGGGAGTCGCTGTCCCAGGCCGAGGCGGTCGCGGCACCGGCCAGTCGCTCTCCGATCGCCGCCAGGTCGCCGCACAGGCTGACACGCGGCTCCACGAGCCGGCGGTCGAAGGGATAGCGCGTCAGCTCGATGACCGGCGCTGTGTAGCGCCAGCGCCCGGGTGGGCACTCGACGGCATCGAACCCGTAGAGGACGATCAGATCCGCCTCGGATATTCCTTTCTCCTCGCCGACGCCGCCGATGTAGTGGCCCATGGCCAGCGGATGGCTATCCGGCATCACGCCTTTGGCGCAGTAAGTCGTGTAGACCGGCGCCCGCCAGGCCTCGGCGAGGCGGCGCAGCGCAGCCGAGGCCGCGTCATCGCGGGCCTGCAACCCGGCGATGATCAGCGGACGGTGGGCGGCGGCAAGCGCGTCGCCGATCGCCGCCAGCGCCGTCTCGTCGAGCGCGTTCGAGGCAGGACGCGCGGGCCGTTGGGCTGCGTCGTCGACCGGCGCGGTGACCCCTCGATTGGTGATCTCGAGGTAGATCGGCCCGTTCGGCTGCGCAAAGGCGAGATCGAAGAGCTCGCCGAGATCGCGCGAGAAGCCGCCACTGTCCATGCGCGCCTCGCCGCGCAGCAGCGGCCGCAGGATCGCGGCCTGGTCGAGGCGCTGGTGACTGACATAGTCGAGCTCGGAATCGTAATGGTCGGCGATCAGCATCAGCCGCGAGCGATCGAGATGCGCATAGGCCACCCCGTTCAGGGCACTGACGAATCCCGGTCCGCGTGTCGTCATGACCACGCCGATCGACCCGGTGAGTTCGCCCGTCACCGCAGCGGCGAAGCCCGCCGCCGTCTCGGTGCGACACAGGACGAACTGGATGCCCGCCTTGGTCGCCGCGTCCATGATGTCGAGCGAGCAGTCGCCGCCGGGAACACCGAAGATGTGACGCACGCCACGATCGGTCAGATGCCCGACGAGCGATGCCAATGCGGTTCTTGCCATGGAGTTCCTTGCGCCTGTCATTGAGCCTGCACGCCGGCCGCCGTGATGACGGACTTCCAGCGCACGGTCTCGTCCTTGATGAAGGCCATCGCGTCGGCGCGGCTGCCGCCTACCGGGATTGCGTGCAGAGCCTTCAGTTGCCTCTTGAATTCGGGGCGCGCCATCACCTCGTTGGTGAGGCGGTTCAACGCGTCGAGGATCTCGACCGGCGTTCCCTTGGGAGCGGCCAGCGCATACCAGACGATGGCCTGGAAGCCCGGCAGGCCGCCGGCTTCCTCGATCGTCGGGACGTCAGGGAAATCCTCCAGCCGCTCGCGCGTGCCGACGCCGAGCAGCCTGGCCGACCCGTCGGTGACCGAGGCTACATAGCTCGGGATGTTGTCGACCACGACCTGCACGCGACCTGCCGCCAGGTCGAAGCGCGCCGGTGCCGCGCCCTGATAGGGGACGTGAACGATGTCGACCCTGGCCATGGTCTTCAGCAACTCGAGCGAGAGGTGCCCCGATGTACCGACCCCGGCCGACGCCCCATTGAGCTTTCCCGGGTTGGCTCTGGCGTAGTCGATGAGTTCCTTCACCGTGCTCACGGGAACGTCCTTGTTCACAATCAGGGCGTTCGGAAACTTGGCGACCACGGCGATCACATCGAGGTCGGCTGGTGCGAACGGCATGGTCTTGTACAGGAAGTGATTGGTGACAAACGCACCGGGGTTGGTCAACAGCAGCGTGTAACCGTCCGGCTTTGCATTGGCGACGGCCTCGGCGCCGATGTTCCCCGCAGCGCCAGGACGGTTCTCGACCACGAACTGCTGGCCGAGCACCTTCGAGTATTCCTGCGCCAGCAGGCGGCCGAGTGCGTCGGTAATGGCGCCGGCAGACCACGGCACGATGATCTTGACCGGCTTGTCGGGCCACGCTGCCCACGCCGGAGCCGAGGCGCCCAGCCACGCGAGCGCAAGGGCCGTCGCGGCCGCGACCAGCACGATCAGATCATGCAATCGCCTTGTCATTGGATCCTCCCGCTACGGGGCCTCTCGATGAAGGCCCTTCGTTCGCCAACCATAGGCCCGGACCACCCAAAGGTGAATCTAGCCGGCCAGATCGGCTTCGCATGCTACTACATGCCAACGATATCTCGGCTATTCGTCCGTCGGGTGCTAGCCTTCCCGGACGACGACCGCCAAAGGCGGCGGCACCTTCCGGGAGGAACCACATGCAGATCGCTCTGCGCCCGCTCAACAGCCGCTTCGGTGCCGAGGTGGCTGGCATCGACCTGTCGCGGCCGCTCGACGCCGAAACCTTCGAACAGATCGAGCAGGCGTTCGACCGGCACTCCCTGTTGCTGTTCCGTGGCCAGACGATGAGCGAGGAGGATCACGTGGCGCTCAGCCGGCGTTTCGGCACCTTGCAGAGCCACGTCTTGAAGCCCTACCTCTCCAACGAGCATCCCGAGCTACTCGTGCTGTCGAATATCAAGGAGAACGGCCGACCGACCGGGATCGGGGACGCCGGCCAGATCTGGCATGCCGACACTTCCTACGTAGAGACGCCGTGCCGGTGCTCGCTGCTGCTCGGGCGCGAGATTCCCGAGCCCGTGGGCGATCGCACCTTCGGCGACACCGTCTTCCTGAGCGCGGCCGCCGCCTACGATGCACTACCCGAGGAGAGGAAGTCGGCCCTGGCGCGGCTCACGGCACCGCATTCCTTCATCCACTACTACAAGCTCAAGCAGGCCCAGGGTTCCGACCGTCCCGACCTCACCAAGGAGCAGGAGAGCGAGGTGCCGCCGGTCGATCAGCCGGTCGTGCTCGCTCACCCGATCACCGGTCGCAAGGCGATCTACGTCAATCCGTCCTACACGACGAAAGTCAACGAGCTGCCGGAAGCGGAAGGCGCCGCGCTGCTCGCGGAACTGTTCGCCCATCTGGTCAGGCCCGAGTTCGTCTATCGCCACCAATGGCGGCCCGGCGATCTGATCATCTGGGACAATTACGCTACCCAACACCTCGCGATCGGCGACTATGCCTTGCCGCAACGCCGCCTCATGCATCGCACCACCGTCTTGCTTCGCGACGACGCCAAAGCAAGGCTCGCCGAGATCCGTAAGGCGCTCGTGTGAGAAGCCGTGAGGCCGTCGCGCGCCCGCCATTCTCCTCCCCGGTGGAGTTGCTCCGCAGTGGACACATCTTGCTCGCCTCTCCCTGTGGCGCTGTAGACAGCGCCTGATCGGGGGAGATGCCCCGTCAAGGACAATTCTCACCCTGAGGGGCGGCCCGAAGGGTCGCGTCTCCAAGGGTCGGCCACAGAGAGGGTGCCGAGACACCGCAATATCAATGACGACCGGTGCGGCCATCCTTCGAGACGGCCGCTGCGCGGCCTCCTCAGGATGAGGACTATGGTGAGCTTTCCACCTTGACTTAGCGCCTATGGGGAGGTGCCCCGTCATACGGGGCGGAGGGGGAAAGCCCCAGATAAGGTGATTCCCATTCCGACATCAGAATCGGGGAAATCCCGACTGAGGCTCCCCCTCCAGCCCTCCGGGCTACCTCCGCCGATCAGGCGCTGTTCACAGCGCCACATGGGGGGGAGGAATGCGAGAGTCTCCTCGGCGTTGTCGGAGAGGCTCTGCAGCAAGCCGTCGACGTAGGCCGCGTCGCTGCCGACTGCGACGATTGCGTCGTCGTCTTTGCCGGGCTTCATCGGCGGCGGACTGGCCTACCACCGTCGACGATTACGCGGTTAGAGTCCCCGGTCATTGCAGTATGGCAATTCGGCTGGTGACGTTTGCCGGCGCAGGCGGCAGGCTCGTCCGGCAAACTGGGAGGAAAAGGTTCGATGCGCTCGAGATCCGCTGTCGTCATAGCGGCCGTCCTGGCCTGCCTGTCATTCCCAGTCGCCGCCCAGACCTATCCCGATCGGCCGATCAAGATCGTCGTCCCGACAGGCCCCGGCGGTGCCACCGACATCGTGACCCGCGTCGTCGCGGAGAAGATCCAGGCGTCCCTCCAGCAGCCCGTGGTTGTCGAAAATCGTCCCGGCGCCAATGGCAATGTCGGGGCGGCCTATGTGCTGTCGCAGCCCGCCGATGGCTATACGCTGATGATGGGACATATCGGCCTGATGACCATCAACGCCCATCTCTACAAGGAGATGAAGTTCGATCCGCTGGCGGAGTTCGCGCCGATCGTCCGCGCCACGACCTATGCCAACGCGCTGGTCGTCACCAACGCCCTGCCTATCCATTCGACCAAGGATCTCGTCGACTACGCAAAGAAGAGTCCTACGGGTCTGCGGTTCTCGTCGGCCGGCGTCGGCGGCTCCCTGCACATGGGCTTCGAGTTCTTGAAGGTGGAAGCAGGCTTCGAGGCGCAGCACGTGCCCTACACGGCGACCGCCAAGGCCCTGCTGAGCGTGATCTCCGGCGAGACCGACGCAATGTTCGCCGACGTGCTGGCGGCCGTCCCTCATATTTCCAGCCATGCTCTGCGCGGTATCGCCGTCAGCAGCAAGCAGCGCTCGCGCCTGCTGCCCGACCTGCCCGCCATCGCCGAATCGGGCATTCCCGCGCTTGCCGATTTCGACGTCGTCGGATGGAACGGCCTGGTAGCCAAGACCGGCACCCCGGCCGACCGCATCAAGCTCCTCAGCGAGCACGTCAAGCGCGCCCTGGAGACGCCCGAGATGGCCGAGCGCATGTCGAAGCTCGGCGCCGACGTCGCCGTTCTTCCGCCGGAAGAATTCGGCGCCTTCATGCGCGCCGAGGATAAGAAGTGGGGTGGCCTCGTGAAGAAGGCGGACATCAAGGTCAATTGACGTTCAAGCCGCCCGTCGTTCCGAGCGAAGCGACAGTCATCGTTGCCGCTGGCGACAAGACTGATTCGGGCCTTTCGGCGACGAGAGGCTTCACTGCCTTCGGACTGCCCGGCATGCGGAGTCGCTGTCTCGAACGCGTCGAACAGCACGAGGCTCTCATCCCACCGTACAAACGATGCGGGTGATGTCGGAGCCGATCCGGCTCGGCCCTCGGCGATCACGAACTCGTTGCCTTCGATCCTGGCCGTGTGCCCATCGCCTCGATCGCAGTGCGAGGGGTGCAGGTATTGGAACCGACGCCGGTTGACGCCAGGATCGACGGCGAGCCGTTGGGCTATCCCTTGCCGAGCAATGACCCGTTCCGTGCCGCAACGAGGACCGGTTGTTGCGCCCGTCAAACGAACGTCGAATACTGGCGCGGCGACGACCCCCGACCAGACCGGGAGCTCGGCCCGCGTAACGATGTCGGCGTGGCGCTCGAACATCCCGACGGACGCCCAACACACGCTCATGGAGGAAGATCGATGTCATTCTATCGCGGCATGACTTGCGAGAACATCACGCTCAAAGGCGACAAGGGAACCCCGATCACGGCCTACGTGGCCAAGCCGGCCGGTGCAGGGCCCTTCCCGGGCGTCGTGCTCATCCACCATCTGCCGGGCTGGAGCGAGCTCTACATCGAGACGACGCGCCGCTTCGCCCATCATGGCTACATGGCGATCTGCGCCAACCTCTACGAGCGCGAGGGCGGCGGCAGCGACGGCAATCCTGACGACGTCGCCGCCAAGGTGCGCGCCAACGGCGGCATTGCCGACTCCCAGATGGTCGGCGACACGGCGGCCGCAGTGCAATGGATGCGCGCCCAACCCAACCTCAACGGCAAGGTCGGCCTGTTCGGCTCGTGCTCCGGCGGCCGGCACGCCTTCATCTATGCCTGCCAGAAAAAGGACGTCGACGCCTGCGTCGATCTGTGGGGCGGCCGCGTGGTGATGGGCAAGGAGGAGCTCAACGCCAAGACGCCGGTCGCGCCGATCGACATGACCAAGGACCTCGCCTGCCCGCTGCTCGGCCTGTTCGGCAACGACGACCGCGCGCCCAGCCCCGAGCAGGTCGACCAGCACGAAGCCGAGCTCAAGAAGCTCGGCAAGAATTACGAGTTCCATCGCTACGACGGCGCCGGCCACGGCTTTTTCTACTGGCACCGGCCGCTTTACCGGCCCGAGCAGGCGATGGATGGCTGGAGCAAGGTGTTCGCCTTCTTTGGCAAGCACCTCGCGAAGTAGGGAGCGGCTCATGTGCACCTCGATCATCGAGATCGCGCCGGCGGAGGGCATGGCTAAACGCGGGGACGACTGGTTCCCGCTCACCCGGACCGTGGTCGCCTACGACCACGCCCGCCATGCCCCGTTGGGCGACGTGATCACGCTCGACTTCTTCAACACCGGCCTCGACGCAGGCGCACGAGCTGCCGTCGAGCTGACGCTCGACTCGGCCAAGGAGCTGCGCGCCGCCCTCGACCGGGCGATCGCCGCCGCCGAGTACGAGGAAGCGGAAGTTCGAGGCAAGGGCGCCAGGCCCGTGCTCGTGCGGGCGGCGTGACAACGCCTCTCGAGGACAAGGAGTCGATCCGCGAGCTGCTGAGCGAATACAGCTTTCGGATCGACGCCTTCGAGTTCACCGAGCTCGGTGCGCTGTTCACCGAGGACGGCGAGTGGATCGCGCGCTACGCGCGGGCACGCGGCCCGGCCGAGATCGCCGCGCTGATGGCGCGCAACATCCCGGCCGAGCCCAAACGCAAGCACTTCATCATGAACAGCCTGATCCGACTCGACGGCGACCGGGCCAGCGCCCGCACCAGCTATCTGGTCGTCCTCCAGGCCACCGGCGCCGAGCTGGTGCCCTCGGTCGCCGGCACCTACGTAGACCGCCTTGTGCGCACGCCTGTCGGCTGGCGCTTCCGCGAGCGCCGACTCGTCCACGACCTCGCGGCCGACCTCGGCCTCAACCTGCCGAGCACGCGCAGGTCGCACTGAGTCTCACGGTTGCGACCATGCCACCCCGATACGCGCTCCCTGCAAGCGGCCCCCACAGGATCGGCGTCCCGCGCACCGCCCGCAATTTCCGGCTGCGGGACGAGCCAACCGGACCGGCGAACCGCCCTTTGGGCTGTCGTCTTGGTACGCGCTGGCCAAAGGTGAGCAAGCCGGGCGGGCTCGAGGACCTGCCGCCCCGTTCGCTGACCCAGGGGACCATCACCTGCTGGTTCCCCGAGTGAGGTCGCGCCAGATTCAGGCTTGTGCGGTGCGCCCGGCCATCGAGGTTCCGGCGAGCACGGACTTGTAGTCGAAATCGTAACCGAAGGCGCGCGGCCCCGTCGCGGCAAGGCCCTTTGGCGTCAGGAACAGCTCGGGCGGCGGCAGGACGATGACGCTGACCCGCTGGCCGTAGCGGATCATTTCCGTGCCGATCGCCTCGCCGGAGTCGCTGTCCATGGCGCAGATGATGTCGGGCGTCGTCGCGACCACCTCGCCGTCGCACCACGCGGCCGCGAACTCGTTCTGGAACTCGAGATCGAGGGCCGATCCGCGATCGCGGTCGAGACCTTCGATGTGGGCACGCCCGCGCAGGAAGCCGTCGGTGGCACGCCGGCCGATGTCCAGGACCTTGCCCTTGAACAGCAGCGTGCCCGACTCGGCTTCGACCAGCGCGGCTATCGGATCCTCGTGACGGTGGCGCGCCTCGTGGACAGTGCGGCCGATGCGGATGGCCTTGGTCGTGCTGTGGAGGATGCCATGCGCCTTGATCTCACGGCCGGTCCGCGGCCCCTTGCAGGTAGCCGCGACCGCGCCAATCTCGGTGAGGGTCTTACGCGCGATCCGCTCCATCCATCTCGGGCTCGCAGCACGCGGGATAATCACGTCGTTGTCGCGAATGTCGGACAGCACGAGCGGCAACATCGGCAGGCCGGCGACGGCGAAGCTCGTCATCTGACCTTCCGGGAAGGCCCGCCCCATCGAATCGGCGTCGACCACCGGCAGGCCAGTCACCGCGGCGACCATGAGCGGCTGCAGAGCGTTGGTGCCGCCGACCTCGGCCGACATGACGGCGCGGAACTCGCACTCGAGATAGGCCTGCATGGCCAGCAGCGGCTTTGCCGCAAAGCGCGGGTCGGACAGCCGTTCGCGGCCGACGAGCGGTGCGCCAACGCTCGCCACGATGGCAACCTTGTCGTCGTCGGCGAGCGCCATCGGATCGAGCAGCGAGACCCGGGTGCCAGCCTCGTACAAGGTGCGCAAGTTGAGATAGGCGAGATAGGGGTTGCCGCCGCCGCCGGCTCCGAGAATCCAGGCGCCGGTGGCGAGGGGCTCGAGCTCGTCCGGTTCGATAGGACGCATCACCATTGCCCTGCCCTCACGCCTTCGTTGTGCCAGAGGCGTGGCGATTCCGAGCGGACCTGGCCGACAAAGCTATGGCCGGTTCCTTCTCGCAATCGCGATTCATCTTCGCCTGTCCCCTCCCTGTCATCGAACGCGGCCCCGAGAACACGTTGGCTTGACCGTGCCCGTCATGAGGCCGCGGCCGCACATTCCCGGACAACAGCATTGTGAAGCGTCTCCGAACTGCGGGATCACTTCCGCACTTCTCCCGAAGCCCGACTTCTAGCTTCGGGACCGTTCCCATCGCCGGCCTGCTTGGGCGGCTTTCGGCCAAACATCAAGTCGCCGGCAGCCTCCGTCTCCGGCTTCTTCGGCGCCCGGACATCGGAGCGGTAGAGATGATAGGCATAGCCTCCGACCGCAACGAGCGCGACGACGACCAGAACTTCGTAGAGAGACATGACTTTCCAATCCTGTGATCGGGCTGTGGTTCAGGCGGCTGAGCGCGCCGCTGTCCGCGCTGCCGGATGCGGCGGCCGTGCCAGCCCCAGATGATCCCGCAAGGTCTTGCCCGTGTATTCCTTTCGGAACAATCCGCGTTCGACCAGGATTGGCACGACCTGATCGACGAACCGCTCGAACGGCTGCGGCGAATAGGGGGTCATGATGGCGAAGCCGTCGCAGGCGCCGCTCGTGAACCAGGCTTCGAGATCGTCGGCGACTTGGCGAGGCGTGCCGATGAGGACGCGATGGCCCGAGCTGACGGCGGCATAGTCGCGCAATTGCCGAATGGACATGTCGTAACGGCGTGCAATCGATTGCAGCACGCGCGCGTGCCCCTGCATCATGGTCGAGGGTGGCAAATCCGGCAGCGGCCCATCGATGTCGTAGCCGGACAGATCGATGCCGACGCGATCCGACAAGACGCGCATAGACGTCACGGGATCCACGAAGGCGCCGAGCTGGGCGACGATGTCGTGCGCCTCTCGCTCGGTGTCGCCGACGATCGGCGACACGCCGAGCAGGATCTTGAGCGCATCGCGTGGCCTGCCCGCCGCCTCCGCCCGATCGCGCAGCTTGCCGGCGAACGCGATGGCTTCCTCCTGGAAGGACTGGGTCGCGAACACGACCTCGGCCGTCGCGCCGGCGAACTCCAAGCCGCGGTCGGAAGCGCCGGCCTGGAAGATGACGGGATAGCCCTGAGGCGGCCGGCTGGCGTTGAGCGGCCCTGCGACCTGGTAGTATCGGCCGACGTGATTCAGCACGTGCAGCTTGCCCGTGTCGATGAACTGGCCCGTCTGCTTGTCGGCGACGATCGCATTGTCCTCCCAACTGTCCCATAGGCCCTTCGCGACCTCGAGATATTCCTGTGCCTTGGTATAGCGCTCGTCGTGCGGCGGATGGGTGTCGCGGGAGAAGTTCGCGGCGGCATCGGGACTCGATCCGGTCACGACGTTCCAGCCGATGCGCCCCCGGCTGAGATGGTCGAGCGAGGCCAGCGCCCGAGCCACGTTGTACGGCTCGGAGTAGGTCGTCGACACCGTCGCCACCAGGCCGATCCGGTCGGTGACCACTGCCAGGGCGCCCAGCAGGGTGAGCGGCTCGAAGCGCACGACGAACATCGGCGCGGCGTCGGCGCCGGTGTTCACCGCGTCGGCAAAGAAGACGAAATCGAACTTGCCGCGCTCGGCCGTGCGGGCGGCGCGCGCGATCAGGTCGAAATTCTCCTTTTCCGTTTCGGCGCCGGGCATGCGCCATCCCGCGACATGGCTGCCGACACCGTGCGACAGCGAACCGAGGTGCATCTGTTTGCGCATGATCCCTACTCCCGATACTCCTGCAGAGACTTCGCCAGGAACCTCCGCGTCCGCGCATCCTGCGGCCGGGTCAGCACGTCGCGTGCCGGTCCGACCTCGATGATGACGCCATCGGCCATGATGGCTGCAACGTCGCCGACCTGGCGCGCGAAGCCGACCTCGTGCGTCACCACGATCATGGTCATGCCGGCACCGGCCAGGCCCTTCATGACGTCGAGCACCTCGTCGGTCAGGTGCGGATCGAGCGCCGAGGTCGGCTCGTCGAACAGCATCAGCTTGGGCTGCATCGCCAGCGCCCGGGCGATCGCAATGCGCTGCTGCTGGCCACCCGACAGATGGCGCGGGTAGGCCTTGACCTTGTCCGCCAAGCCGACGCGCTCGAGCAGGTCGTGCGCCCGCTGCGTCGCCGCGGCGCGGCTTTCGCCGCGTACCCGCATCGGCGCATCGATGATGTTCTCCAGCACCGACATGTGCGGAAACAAGTTGAAGCTCTGGAACACCATGCCGATATCGGCGCGCTGACGGCTTACCTCGCGCTCGGACAGGCGGACGAACCTGTCGCCTTCCCGACGACAGCCGATAGCCACGCCGTCGAGGTAGATCATGCCGCGGTCGGGCAGCTCGATGGCGTTGATGCAGCGCAACAGTGTGCTCTTACCCGCACCCGACGGGCCGAGCAGGCAGACGACCGTGCCCTGGTGCGCCTCGAGGTCGACGCCTTTCAGAACGACATTGGCGCCACGCTTCTTCCAGACGTTCGAGACGCGAACGAGCGGAACGTCCTTGCCGATCGGGGTCTCGCGATCTTTCATGCCTGCAGCGGCGTATGGATCTCGGCCTGCCAGCCTTTGAGGTAATGCCGCTCGATGAAGTGCTGCACGACGGAAAGGACACTCACCATGAAGAGATACCAGAGCGCGGCAACAATCAGCAGCGGCATGGTCTCGTAAGTGCGGCTGTAGATCGTCTCGACCGAATGCATCAGCTCGTGCAGGGCCACGACGCTGGCGATCGAGGTGTATTTCAGCATGCCGATGAACTGGTTGCCGGTCGGCGGCACGATCGCCTTCATGGCCTGCGGCAGAACGACAACGCGGAAGGTCTGCCACGGCCGATGCCCGAGTGCCTTCGACGCCTCGGTCTGCCCGGCGTCGATCGACAGCAGCCCCGCCCGGATGATCTCAGCCATGTAGGCGCCTTCGTTCAGTCCCAGGCCGAGCAGCGCCGCGGTGAAGGACGAGATCGCGACGGTCGCCGACACCTCGAGGAGCTTCGGGCCGCCGAACGGAATGCCCAGCGAAAGCTGCGGGAACAGCGCGGCAAGATTGTACCAGAAGACGAGCTGGACCAGGACCGGCGTGCCGCGAAAGAACCACACGAAGCCATGGGCACAGAAGTTGAGCAGGGGATCGCGTGACAGGCGCATCAACGCCACCACGACGCCGACGACCACGCCGATCGCCATGACCAGCACCGTGAGCTGAATTGTCATGACGACGCCGCGCAGCACGATGGGGTCGAACAGGTAGCGCCCGACAATGTCCCACTGGAAGCCAGGATTGGTGACGAGCTGGTAGGCGATCCAGGCCAGGCCCACGGCAACGGCGGCCATCGCCAGCCAGCGACCCCAATGGGGCGGATCGACGATCCGCTCGGCTGAGGAGTCTTGGCCCGGCCAGTCCGGTGCCGAAGGGACGACGTTCGTGGTCATGGCTTTCCTGTCATTGCCCCGGGCCATTTGCGCTCGGGTGCCCTTCGTTCTCCTCCCCAGATTCGCTCTACGGCACCTACACATCTCGAATCCTCCCCCGTCGCCGGGGGAGGGTGCCCGTCATACGGGGCGGAGGGGAAAGGCCGCAGGCGAGATGTCTCCGATTCTGACGTCGGACTCGGAGGAAGCTCGACCGCGGCTTTCCCCCTCCGCCCCCTTACGGGGACACCTCCCCCGGCGACGGGGGAGGATTTGAGATGCGTCCACGGCGTATCGGATTCGCTGGGGAGGAGAATGAAATGTGCGCTCATGTGCGACTGCCCGGTCTTACTCCGCCGACTTCATCACCAGCGCGAGCGGAACCGCGGCGTTGGCGACGCCGAACTCCTCGAGGATCGCCTTGTAGGAACCGTCCTCGATGGCGCTCGCCAGCGCCAGCGCGATCGCCTTGCGCAGGGCCGCGTTTCCCTTCTCCAGGGCGATGCCGGCCGGCGCGCGTTCCACGTTGGGCACGTCGCCCTTGACCAGCTCGACTTTCGGATTTACGCGCGAGATGTAGACGCCCTGCGGCGCGGCGGTCAGGAACGCATCGCCGCGACCGTTCGATAGCGCCAGCAAGGTCTCGGCGCTGCTCGGATAGAGCTGCTGGGTGATCGGCTTGCCGCCCTTGGCGACGCAGGCATCGGATAGCTGGTTGAGCTGGCGAACCTGCACGCTGCCCTGGGTGACGACGAAGTTCATGCCACACAGATTGGCGAGATCCGGGGCGGGCTTGCCCTTGGCGATCAGCAGCACGCTGGTCGTGTCGAAGTAGGGCACCATGTCGACGGCATTGAGCCGCTCCGGCGACATCGAGAGCTGGTTCACCCCGACCTGATAGCGGCCCGACGACACACCCGGGATGATGCCGGGAAACTTCATGTCGTCGAGCTCGGGCTTCAGCCCGAGCTTGGCGGCGATCAGCTTCATCAAGCTGATATCGATGCCGACGGCCTCGTCCTTCTCCGATCGGTAGGCGAAGGGTGCCCATTGCAGCGACGTCGCGATGCGCAGCGTGCCCTCGTCACGGACCTTGGCCGGCAACGCCGCACGTGCGGCCTCGGCCACCTTGACCTGCTGAGCACTCGCCTGCGCGCCCGGCCAGATGGAGAGCATACCCAGCACCAGCAGGGCGCCAAGCGCGCGGCGCCGCATCCCGAGAGTCGTCGTCATATCCCCTCCTTCCCCAAGAGATTCTCCCTCAGCGTCCGTCCGGTGTATTCCCGCCGGAACAGCCCGCGTCGTTGCAGCTCCGGCACGACTGTCCGGCAGAACTGCTCGATCATGCCGGGAAAATAGGTCGGCGCGACGATGAAGCCGTCGCAGGCGCCCGATTCGAAGACATGCTGCAAATGGTCGGCGATCTGCGAGGGCGTACCGACGATCTCGTCGTTCTTCGCATCCTTAACCGCCTCGGCAAAGGAGAGGCCCTTGTCCGACATCGCCTGGCGGAGGCGGTCCTCCGCACCCTGGATGCCCTGGGTGCCCTGCCGGTCTGCGAGGTCCTTCGAATCGGCGACCTTGCCGAGGTCCGCGCCCAGGCTGCCCGACACGCGCGCCGCCCAAAGCTCAGGCTCGACGAGGCTCCGGAGGTATTCCGCCCGCTCGCGCGCGATCGATTCGGTCTCACCGATGACGAAGGTGGTGGCCGCCAGGATGGCGCAATCCTCGGGCCGACGGCCGAGCTTGGCCATGCGGCCCTTGATGTCGTCGTAGAAGGCTTGCAGCGCGGCGAGGCTGCGCTGATCGGTGAAGATCGCCTCGGCCCAGCGCGCGGCGAAGTCCCTCCCTCGATCCGAGCTGCCAGCCTGCATCAGCACCGGCCGGCCCTGGGGACTGCGCGGCGTGGGCAGCGGCCCACGGGTCCTGACCCATTTGCCCTGGTAGTCGACGTAGTGGACCTTGTGCGGATCGGCGAACAGCCCGGCTTCCTTGTCGAGCACGAAGGCATCCGCATCCCAGCTATTCCACAGCGCGCAGCAGGCTTCGAGCACCTCGTCGGCCCGATCATAGCGCTCCTCGCGGGGTGGCAGGCTGCCGCCGACATTGCGCGCCTCGAGCTCGGCGGCCGACGTCACGATGTTCCAGGCCACCCGGCCACCGCTCATGACATCCATCGAGCCCAGCCAGCGGGCGAGATGATAGGGATTGTGGAAGGTGGTCGAGAGCGTGATACCGAGCCCGAGATGGCGTGTCTCAGCCGCCATCACCGGCAGCACAACCATCGGATCGAGATAGCTGATCTGTCCACCGGCGCGAACGTAGGTCTCGTAGCTGCCGCCATATATGTCGTAGATGCCGATCAGGTCGGCGAAGAAGCAACCGTCGAACTTGGCGTCCTCCAGCGTGCGTGCGTATTGCGCATAACGACTGGGCTTCAAGAAGTCGCCGAGGACCGACTCGGGATGACGCCAGCCGCCGACATGCCTGGCCGTCGGGCCCGTCTTGGAATACGCGACGAGATGCATCTGGCGTGTGGACATCGCAATCGGACCATCCCCTCCGTCCGTCGCCGGAATTCGCGGCCATGTCAGCCATGAACCGCGCAGGCAGTATTGCGCGCGCACGAACGGTCGTCGATAGCGCCGACACAGGGTCTTGCTCTGCCGGAGAATAGCCCACCGCTCGGCGGTCGAGCGCCGTTGCCTCCGGCGGGTGCAACGCGTCACCCGGCACGACCGCCCACGTTGGAAATCTCGACGTCGGCGACTATCTTGCCGCCTATGCCCGAGCCTACCCTCACCATGGTCTTCGAGCTTCAACAGCGTGCACTCGACGAATTGCGCGCGGTGCGCGAGAGCTTGCGCGACCTGACGCGAGGTGTCGGCCGGATCGAGGAGTCCGTCGCCCACGGAGGCGTGGCACAGGCACAGGAAGCGTCACGGATCGATCGGCTCACCGAACGCGTCGAGCGGATCGAGACTCGGTTGGAGCTGCGCGACTAGGACCAATCGTTCGGATTGGAGCACAGCGAGGGTCGCGCGATCAGGGCCATTGCTGCGACACTTCCGCGGAGTGGATACCTCTCCAACGCGGAAGTAGGGCTGTGATCAACCCACTGCCTGAAAAGCGAGCCCGAAGCGCTGCAGCGCGTTTGGCAAGTTCGGCCAGTCGCCGCGCACCATCGTCGTGACGGTGTCGATGGCCGGCAGTCCCGCCGACGTCAGCCAGTCGCCGAGGCGCGCGGCCTTGGCCGGGATGTCGACACGTAGCACGCCGACAGGCGCGGCCCTGGCCGCAGCGGCCACCAGGGCGATCGCCTCGTCCTCGCCCGGCGCGACGACGGGGCCGATCATCATGCCGCGACCGAACCGGCGCAGCACGGCGAACCCGGCGGGCCTCACGGCACCACGAGCGCCATCACGTTCGGCGCCGTCGACCACCCATGCGCCTTCGGCCGCCAGAAGCGTCTCGATCAGCGCCGAACGGTCGGCGCCGAAGGCGGCGGCATCGAGCGCGCACAGAGCGGCATGGTCGGCGAGGACGGCGCGTCGCAAACGCACGGTCGGCGCGGCGGGCAGGACCGGTTGCTCGGCGAACCGCGCCTGGTGCTGGAAGACGTGCCCGATCTGGACAAAGCCCAGCTTCTCGTACAGTGCCAGTCCTTCGGCCGTTGCGTTCAGCATCAGCGCCCGCGGTCCGACATCGGCGATCAGCGACGTCATCAGAGCGCGGCCGATGCCTCTGCCCTGACATTCGGGTGCAACCAGGACCATGCCGATCGTGCCGACGTCATGGCCGAAGCTCCATCGCATGCCGACGCCGATCGTGTTGCCCGCAGCCTCGACGGCGACCACCCCGGCGCCAAGGCGGAACATTTGCGCGCAGTCCTCGGGCCGATGCGGCCAGGACATCTGCTGCACCAAGCCATGCATCGCCGCAAGATCACCGGCGCGCATCGGCCGAAGCGTCGTCTCGGTGTCGAACAGGCGTACTCGAGGAAGATCGTTGTTCATGATTGCTCGGCGAATTTCCTTCAACGCGATTGACGCTGCGAGCGGTTTCCGGCCTGGAGATACACCGGCCGCCGGCTATAGCGCCATACAAAGCCTGAGCGCGTCGTAGATGGCGGCATGGACGCTGCGACTGGTGACGGCATCGCCGATGCGGTGCAGCTCGAAGGCGCCGTCGGCAGGCGAGCTCGGACTCTGCCGCTCGCCGGCCAGCAGGGCGTCGACGTCGGTGATGCCATCGTTGATCGAACCGGCCCGCAAGGCGTCGAAGGTCCCGGCCATGGGCACCGTGCCGTTCTCGATCACGACCTGGGGCGCGTGCAGCTCCAAGGTGGTGCCGGTCAATTCATGCCGAAAGGTCGCGACCAGGCCGTTGCCCGACGGCCGGACCCGCTCGAGCCGATGGTCGATGATGGTCTGCACCCCGTGCTCGGCGAAGCGCTTCCGATAGACGACCCGAGCATTGTATTCCATCTCGGCGCCGATGGTGTCGTCCAGGGTGACGAACTGCACGGCGCGCCCCTGCTCGGCGACATGCAGCGCGCACGACACGGCCTGGTGACGGCCGGTGCCATCATAGACGATCACCTCGTCCTTGGCCGCCACGGCGCCGGAAAGAATGTCCCAGGTCGTGGTGCAGTGCTCCGCGCCGTCGAGCCAGCCGGTGTCAGGCACGCCGCCGGTGGCGACGATCACCGCGTCGGGCCGCTCGCGCAGCACCTCCTCGGCCCCGGCATAGGCATCGAGGCGAACATCGACGCCGAGCCGCGCCAGCTCGGCGGCGCGCCAGTCGACGATGGCGATGAGGTCGCGCCGCCAGGTCGCACGAGCCGCCAGGAGAAGCTGGCCGCCCAACCGGCTGGCCGCCTCGAACAACACCACCTTGTGGCCACGCTCGGCGGCAACTCGTGCCGCCTCCAGCCCGGCCGGCCCGCCGCCCACCACCACGACCTTGCGGCCAGGCTGCGGCGACGGCGTCACGATCTGCGGCAGGATCTGCTCGCGCCCGGTCGCCGGGTTGTGGATGCAGGCGAGCTTCTTGTACATGCAGTGCGAGGCGCCGACACAGGGCCGGATGCGGTACTCCTCGCCGCGCATCAGCTTGTTGACGATCTGTGGATCGGCCATGTGCGCGCGGGTCATCGCCACCATGTCGAGCAGGCCGTCGGCAATGGCATGGCGGGCGGTGGCGATGTCGGAGATGCGCGCGGCATGGAACACCGGCAGCCCGACCTCGCGGCGGAAGGCGCCGACCTTGGTCAGGAACGGCGCCAGCGGCTGCGACATGCCGGGCATATTGTGCTCGGCCAGCGCCAGGTCGGTATCCATGCGGCCGAAGATGGCGTTGAAGAAGTCGACATGGCCCGCGCGCTCGAACAGCCGGGCGAGCCGCACGCATTCCTCGAAGCCGATGCCCTCCTCGATATCCTCATCGACCACGAAACGGATGCCGACGACATAATCGTCGCCAACTCGTTTGCGGATAGCCTCGTGCACCATCAGGCCGAAGCGCGCGCGGTTTTCCAGCGAGCCGCCGAAAGCGTCGGTGCGCCGGTTGGTGCGCGGCGACAGGAACTGGCCGATCAGATGGCCCCCGGTCACGGTCTCGCAACCGTCCAGCCCGCCTTCCTTGCAGCGTGCAGCGGCGGCAGCGTAGTCGGCGATGATGCGATCGATGTCGTTGCGGTCCATCTCGCGCGGAATGTCGCGGTGCCGGCGTTCGCGGATGGGACTCGGTGCCACGGTCGGCAGCCAGTTCATGGCGGCCGACGTGGCGCGCCGCCCAAGGTGCGATATCTGGCACATGATCGCCGCACCCTGGCGGTGAATGCGCGACGAAAAGGCTTGCAGATCGGGAATGATGAGGTCGCTCGACATGTCGATCTGGCCGCCGCCCCAGCTCGAATCGCGGGCCACCATCGACGAGCCGCCGAACATGGTGAGCGCTATACCGCCCTTCGCCTTCTCCTCGTGATAGCGCTGGTAGCGCTCCTTGGGCAGCCCGCCTTCGTCGATCGTCGCGGCATGGCTTGTGCTCATGATGCGATTGCGCAGCATCAACCCCTTCAGGCGGAAGGGCTGCAGCAAGGGGTCGCGCAGGCGGGCGGGCGCCTCGTCCATGGGATCCGTAGCGCCGGTGATCGTCATTGTTCTACTCTCTCGCTCAGGCTCGGTGATTCAGCCGTGGAAAGGGCACGACCGCAGCGTCGGCCAGGCGGGCCGATTGCTGCGCCGGAAGCTCCGCTTCCGTGCGATGGCATCGGACACCAGCCCGGTCCTGCCGTCATGCGCGGTGCTTCGCTCTCCGCACGACGACGTCTCTGCGACCAAGGCCATGGTCGCAATTCCCACACGGGCCATACGCGGAACGTAGGGGTAACTCGGCTGGGGTTCGGCGCTCGAGCGCATATCGCCCTCGGCCTGGTGGCCCATGGCAAGTTGCGACAGGGCTTGGAGATCACTGCTGGACCGACCCGCAGCAGTGCATCTCACCGTTCGTCGCAGCAGATTTGGTGGCCGACTTCGCGCTGCTGACGCTAGTGTCGCTGTCCCACGAGCTTGGCCGCAGAGCCGGAGAACCCGATGCACGACCTCACCAAATTCGACACGCTGACCTTCGATTGCTACGGCACGCTGATCGATTGGGAGCGCGGTATTCTCGCCGAGCTGCGCCCATGGGCCGACCGCAACGGACGCCGCGACCTCGACGACAACACCATCCTCGAGCTGTTCGGCACGACCGAGGCGGCCTGCGAGGCCGAGACACCGGGCAAGCTCTACCCCGAGATCCTGGCCGACGTGCATCGTCGGTTGGCGCAGGCCTGGGGAATCGAGGCCGACGACGGTGAGGACGCCCGCTTCGGCCAGTCGGTCGGCCGCTGGCCGGCCTTCGCCGACAGCGCGGCATCGCTGCAGTACCTCGCGCGCTACTATAAGCTGGTGATCGTCTCGAACGTCGACCGAGCCTCGTTTGCCCGCAGCAACGAGAAGCTCGGCGTCGCCTTCGACCGCATCGTCACCGCCCAGGACGTCGGCTCCTACAAGCCGAGCCTGCGCAATTTCGAGTTCGCGCTGGCCGATCTGGAGCGCACTTTCGGCACTCGAAAATCCGACATCCTCCACACCGCGCAGAGCATCTTCCACGACGTGGTGCCGGCGCGAACCATGGGACTCGCCACGATGTGGATCAATCGCCGCAAGCCGGTCGGCGGCTGGGGCGCCACGCCGGCGCCACGGGCCGGGGCCGTACCGATGACCCCCGACCTCGAGGTCGCCAGCATGGCCGATTTCGTCGCCTTGCATCAGGCCCACCTTCGCGGCGCCTCTGCATGAGGCGCAGCCCAAGGCCCGCGCGACGCACCGGGAGCGGGCATGGAACGCGGCAGCACGATCCGGCTCGACAGGCTCGATCCAAGAATCCCGCCGACGCTGCTGACCACGAGGCGAATCGGCAACGTGGACCTTGCCAAGCCGGTCGGGCTTTCTGCGACGCCCTGCCGGCAACGAGTTCGCCGCTTCGAGGCGGCGGGCTATATCCGCGGCTACGATGCGCCGCTCGACATCGACCGCATCTACAGCGACCTCGCAGCGTTCACCGAGATCGGCCCGCGCGACCATCGTCGCGCGGACTTCCTGGGGTTCGAGCGCCGCATCGACGCGATCTCGCCGATCCTCGACTGCTTCCTGGTGGCCGGCGGCTACGACTACCCGGTGCAATTCATTGCCCGCGACATCCACGACGATCGCACGATCGTCGAGGGCACGCCCGATCGCGACCTCGGCGTCGAAAAGTACTTCAGCGACGTCACCGTCAAGCAGGTCGAGCACGCCCAAGGATATCCGCTTTCGAAGGTGGTTTTCCCGCAAGATCCGTGAGGGCGCGAGCACCCGGAATTGGGTCGCCGGCAACCATTGTGCTGTTCGTCAGGTCCGGCGGCACAGCCCCGCTGCCGGGCTCGCAGTCTCGACTTGCCTCGCCGCGGCCAGGCCAACACACGGACACGTCGACATGGCCGACCGTCGAAAGGACCGTGAACTCAAAATCATAGTCCGCTCCTTCGATTTCGAACATTGGGGCCTTTTCACTATAGTGTCACATCGCCAATCGGTCGGCCAAAGAGGCGATGCCGATCTGGATCATGCGCGTGCTCGACACGCATCCGCAGCGCCGTTCCGTTCTCTCCTTTCACCATCGAGGACCCTCGCGATGTCTCCCCCGGTCAACCGCATCCCCAGCGACGAAAAGCTGCCTCCTTCCGCCGACGTCGTCGTGATCGGCGGGGGTGTCGCGGGCATCACGGCTGCCTACAACCTCGCCAAGAAGGGGCATTCGGTGGCGGTGGTGGAGAAGGGCCATGTCGCCGGCGAGCAATCGAGCCGTAACTGGGGCTGGTGCCGCCAGCAGAATCGTGATCTGCGCGAGCTCGAGCTGGCGCAGCGTGCCGTCGAGATGTGGAGCGGCATGAACGAGGAGCTCGGCGCGGAGACCGGCTTTCGCCGCACCGGGCTGGTCTACGTGACGACCAGCCAGTCCGACCTCGACGCGTGGACACGCTGGGGCAACGCCGCCCGCGAGCGGCAGATGCGCAGCCACGTTCTTTCGGCAGCCGAAGCCAAGGCGATGGCGCCGGGCAGCACCGGCAACTGGATCGGCGGCATACACTCGCCGACCGATGGCCGGGCGGAACCCGCGCTCGCCGTGCCGGCCATCGCCGAAGGCGCGCGGCGGCTCGGCGTCACCCTCCATCAGGATTGCGCGGCGCGCGGGCTCGAGACCTCGGCGGGCCGCGTCTCCGGCGTGGTCACGGAAAAGGGCACGATCCGCACCAGCGCGGTGCTCGTCGCCGGTGGCGTCTGGACCTCGCTGTTCTGCCGCCACCACGGCATCGACCTGCCGCTGGCCGGGGTGCGCTCGACCTCCTTCTTCACCGCGCCGGCGCCAAGCATCACCGAAGGCGGCATCTCGACACCGGACGTCACGTTCCGGCGCCGGCTCGACGGCGGCTACACGATCGGTATCAGCGGACGCGGCCTGCTCGAACTCTCGCCACAAGGCCTGAAGTACGCCAAGCCGTTCTGGCGCACTTTCAAGAAACGCTACAAGCTTCTGACCATCCGCGCCGGCCGGTCGTTCTTCGACGGCCCGGAGGCGTTCCTGAGCTGGAGCAACGACAGCGTCTCGCCGTTCGAGCGCATGCGCACCTACGATCCGCCGGCACAGGAGAAGCTGGTCAGCTTTGCCTTGAAGCGCATCGGCGAGATCTACCCCGAGCTCGCCGACGTGAAGATCGTGCAGAAATGGGGCGGATTGATCGATTTCACGCCCGACTGGATTCCCGTGATCTCCGCCATCGACAAGCTGCCCGGCCTGCATGTCTCCGCCGGCTTCAGTGGCCACGGTTTCGGCATCGGCCCCGGCGCCGGCCGCCTGGCGGCCGACATCGTCGCCGGCGATCCGCCGATCGTCGATCCCCACCCTTTCCGCTATAGCCGCCTGGTCGACGGAACCGATCTCGGCGAGCCGGGCCTGATGTGAGCTCATCCTCCTCCCCGGCTCGGCCGGGGAGGTGTCGGCGTCTCAAGCCGACGGAGGTGTCATGATTCATGTTCCTCTCCCCCGCTAGGGGGAGAGGAACATGAAATTGACACCTCCCCAGCAGAGCTGAGGAGCGAATCAAATCACGCAATTTCGCCCAGAAACCGGCGCGCGTTGCCCGACAGGACGAGTGCCTGGTCGGCGGGCGATAGCGCGAGCCTCTCCACCGCGGCGACCGGCTCGGTTTCCTCGATGGTGAAGGGATGGTCGGTGCCGATGCAGAGCTGCGTAATGCCGAAGCGCTCGATCAGGAATCTCAGCGTGTCGGCGTCGTAGACCAGCGTGTCGTAGTATAGCCGCCGCGCCAGCTCGGCGGGCGAGCCGCCGGTCGCGTCCTTAATGCCGGGCAGCAGCTTCCAGCCATGCATGAATCGCGGCAGCACCAAGCCGAACACGCCACCGCCATGGCTGAAGGCGATGCGCAGCTCGGGATGCCGGCCGATGATGCCGGCCATCATCAGCGACACGATCGCGGTCGAGGTCTCGCAGGGAAACAGCGCCAAGGCCGGCATGTTGGGCGGCCCGACCAGCCGCTCGGTGCCGGCCGGATGCAGCGCATGCACGAAGATCGCCGCGCCGAGCCGCTCCGCCGTGGCGAAGAACGGGGCGTAGCGCTTGTCGCCGATCGACACGCCGTTTACGTTGGTGCCGATCTCCACGCCCTTGAAGCCCATTGTCATCAGCCGCTCGAGCTCGGCCACCGCGCGATCGGGATCCTGCATCGGCACCATGCCGAGGCCGGCGAAGCGGCCTTTGCCGTCGGCCACCATGGTCGCGATCGTGTCGTTGACGTGGCGGCCGAGCGACTCGGCGTCCTCCGGTTCCAGCCAGTAGGAGAGCAGCTCCGGCATCGGCGACAGCACTTGCCGCTCGACGCGCGCCGCCTCCATCGCCTCGAGGCGCCGCTCGAGACTCCAGCTATGGTCGCTCACCGTGCGGAACACCTTGCCGGCAATCATGACGTTGCAATGGCGGCAGTCGTGCGCCGGCACCATCGACGGCCAGCGCGCATTGGGATGACGACCGGCATAGGCGGGAAAGCTCGCCGGCACGATGTGCGTATGGATGTCGGTCGCGCCCGTCGTCATTCGTTCCCTCGATGCCGATGATGTATCGTAGTCGACTTGTCTGGCATCGACGTTATGGGAGATCGAATGAAACTCAAAGACAAAGTCGCCCTCCTCACCGGAACCGGCCTTTCTGATACCCATTCGATTCCTCGGACACACGCCATACGACAACCAATGCCTTTACGATGCTCTCCGGGCGTTGATTCATCGCTTCCGGTATAGTTGCAATCACGCGCCTTGCGGGGTGCATGATGACCCCGAGGAGTGCCGGGTTGGTTCCTGCGGAAGGACTGTCACGCGACGCGCCGGGAGCTTTCGTCGTGGTCGACTGGGGCACCAGCAGCTTTCGCGGCTGGCTGATGTCGGCCGACGGCGAGACGCTGGCCGAGAGCCGTGGCGGCGAAGGCATGCTGCACTGTATCGGCGCTGGCTTTGCGCCGGTGCTGAGCCATCACCTCGCGAGGTTGGGTGCAGCAGAGGGTACACCTGTCTTGATCTGCGGCATGGCCGGCGCGCGACAGGGTTGGGTCGAAGCGCCCTATCTCGAGACACCGACACGTCTCGACGCCCTGCACGAAGGCGCCATCCGGGTCGATGCGGCGAGCGATATCCGTATCCTGCCCGGTATTGCGCAGGCCTGCCCCGAGCAGCCCGACGTCATGCGCGGGGAAGAGACGCAGCTTCTCGGCGTGACCGAACCCGACTTCACCGGCCTTGTCTGCATCCCCGGCACCCACAGCAAATGGGTCCGCATCGAAGCCGGCCGCATCGTGACGTTTTCGACCTACATGACCGGCGAGCTGTTCTCGGCGATCTCGCTGCACAGCATCCTCGCCCATGCCGTCGAGACGGGCGCCCCGCCGACAGTCGATGGCAAGCCGTTTCGAGAGGGCCTGGCGAGCGCATTGGCTGCGCCGACGGCATTGACCGCATCGCTGTTTCGGATGCGTGCCGCGCAGCTTCTCGGTTTCGAGCAGCGCGCCGATGGCGCGGCGCGCCTATCGGGCCTCCTGATTGGAATCGAGCTGGCCGATGCGCTACGCCGATTTGGGCCGCTTCGGTCGGTGCGCCTGATCGGCACCGGATCGCTCGGGCGGCTCTACGAGGTCGCGTTGACCGCGCAAGGTCTCGACGTGGCAACGATCGACGCCGAGCAGGCATCGCGGGCCGGCCTCGTCAAGGCCGCCCTCGACATCTGGAGGCAGTAACACCGGCTCACGGCAATCGGCCATAGCGATCCACGGATCGGCGATTGGCCAACCTCGCATGCCTCGCCCCTGGGTTGCACAATGCGCCGATTCCGCCGGTCGGCGATCGGGCCATCGACGTGGTTGACCCAGCGGCAGCCCCCGGATAGGTTCCGCGCCCTTTTCGACCAACCGGCGGACGGTCGCCCATGCCCCAGATCCTCGTCGAGGCGCTGGCCAAGACCTATCGCGTCGCCGAGCGCGCGCCGGGCCTCGCCGGGGCGCTGCGCGGCCTGGTGCGCCGGCGATGGCGCGAGGTCCACGCCCTGGCCGACGTCTCGTTCAGTCTCGAGCGGGGCGAGCTTCTGGCCTTCATCGGACCCAACGGCGCCGGCAAGTCGACGACCGTCAAGATCCTGTCGGGCATCTTGCGGCCGACCGGCGGCCGGGTCGAGGTGGACGGCCTCGTGCCGTACGAAGACCGCGTGCGCCACGTGGCGCGGATCGGCGTGGTGTTCGGCCAGCGCAGCCAGCTCTGGTGGGATTTGCCCGTCATCGACGGTTTCGACCTGTTGGCCGACATCTACCGTGTGGAGCGCGCTCGCTATCGCCGTCGGCGCGACGAGCTCGTCGCCATGCTGCGACTGGAACCGCTGCTCGACCAGCCGGTACGCCAACTCTCGCTCGGCCAGCGCATGCGGGCGGAGTTCGCTGCCGCCCTGCTGCACGATCCGGCGATCCTGTTCCTCGACGAGCCGACCATCGGGCTCGATGCTCCCTCGAAGCTCGCCGTGCGCGCCTTCGTTCGTCGGCTCAACCGCGAGCAGGGCGTGACCGTGCTGCTCACGACCCACGACATGCACGACGTCGAGGCGCTGGCCGAGCGCGTCATCGTCATCGGTCAGGGGCGCCTGCTGACCGACAGTCCGTTCGCAAGCCTGCGGGCCAGCGTTCTCGCCGAGCGACGGCTCCATATCGACTTCGCCGGTCCCGCGCCCGAGCTCGAGATGCCGGGCGTCACGGTACGGGCGCGCACCGAACGCTCGCTCGAGCTCGCCTTCGACCCGGCGAGCATCCCGACACCGACGCTGATCGCCGCCGTCGCCGCCCATCACGCTGTCGAGGACATCCATGTCGACGAGCCCGCCATCGAGGAGGTGATCACGCGCTTCTATGCCTTGCACGACGCCAGCGAGGCATGACGATGCAGTCGGCGCGTCCCTACCTCGCCGCCTTCCGCGCGCGCTTCCAGCTCATGCTGCAGTACCGGGCGGCGGCATTGGCGGGCTTTGCCACGCAGTGCTGGTGGGGTGCCATCCGCATCATGGTCTTCGCCGCTTTCTACGGCGCCCACGCCGCGGCGGCGCCAATCGGCCTCGCCGACGCCATCACCTATGTCTGGCTCGGCCAGGCGCTGCTGGCGCTGCTGCCGTGGGTCGCCGATCCGGAGATCGGCCAGGCGGTGCGCACCGGCGGCATCGGCTACGATCGGCTGCGGCCGCTCGACGCCTACGGCTACTGGTATGCGCGCACCCTGGGGTGGATGCTTGCCCGTGCGCTGCCGCGCGCGGCGCTGATGGCGCTGGCCGCCGGCATCGTGTTGCCATTGGCAGGCCTCGGCGCCTGGGCGTGGCAGCCGCCGCCGAGCCTGGCAGCGGCGTTGCTGTTTGTCCCCGCCTTCGTGCTGATGTCGGCGCTCGGCGCTGCTGTCCTGATGCTGGCGAACGTCGTCGTCGCCACATCGCTCAACGAGCGCGGCGTGAATGCCGTCCTGACGCCGCTGGTAGTCGTCCTTTCCGGCACCCTGTTGCCGCTCGACTTCTTCCCCGATGCCCTGCGGCCCTTCCTGCACATGCAGCCGTTCGCCGGCCTCGTCGACATTCCCTTCCGCATCTACTTCGCCGACTTGAGCGGCAGTGCAGCGGTGCAAGGGCTGGCTTTGCAGGCGGGCTGGACCCTGGCGTTGGTCGGTCTCGGACGTCTGGCCATGGCGCGCACGATGCGCCGGCTCGAGATGCAGGGCGGCTGACCGTGAATGGGTTCGCCCTGTATGGCCGCTACGTCGCGACCTCGCTGCGCGCACAGGCGCAGTATCCGGCAGCGACCTTGATGCTCGCAGCGGGCCACTGCGCGGCCACGGCGACCGAGATCCTGGCCGTGTTCGCGCTGTTCGATCGCTTCGGGCCAGTCGGCGGCTGGTCGTTCGGCGAGGCTGCCCTGTTCTATGCGCTGGTCAACATCATGTTCTCGATCGCCGACCTGCTCACCCGTGGCTTCGAGGTGTTCGGCAGCGACTTCGTGCGCACCGGCGCGTTCGACCGCGTGCTGCTGCGACCGCGCGCGGCCGCCCTTCAGTTGGCTGGCTACGAGGTGCGATTGTCGCGGCTGGGGCGATTCGTGCAGGCCTTCGCGGTGCTGCTCCTCGCGACGAGCCTCGTCCCCATCGCCTGGGATGCGGCCGCAGTCGCCACCGCCCTGTGGGCCGTCGCCGGCGGCGTGGCGCTGTTCTCCGGGATCCTGGTTCTGCAGGCCACGCTCGCCTTCTGGACCGTCGAGAGCCTGGAGATCGTGAACGTCCTCACCTATGGCGGCGTCCAGGCGGCGCAATATCCGCTCAACATCTACGCGGCCTGGTTCCGGCGCCTCCTCACCTTCGGCGTGCCGCTTGCTTGCGTGGCCTACTACCCCGTGCTCACCATCTTGAAGCGGCCGGACCCGCTCGGCGCGCCGGACTGGCTGCTGCCGGTCGCACCGATTGCAGGCTTCGCCTTCCTCGGGCTGTCGTTCCTGGCCTGGCGCGCCGGCATGGCGCGCTATGCGTCCACGGGTAGCTGAGGTGCCTGCGTGAAGAGGACGCCGAGCCGCGTTCATGGTGCCGAGCCTGGCAAGTTGGTGCCGGTAGCCGGGTGACTTCGCACGATGCGCTCAGTCGTCGAACCGTCGGGTCCGCGACGTCGCGATTTGATACCAAGGCGGAAATCCCAGAAACTTTCTCGACATTGCAGCAATGATCGCCTGGGCGGGGGTGTCTTGACGCAGCAGAGTAACAGCATCGACCAAATCGCATCGTGGGCAGGAGCACTCGCGGCCGATCAGGTTCCGCCGGCCGCCTTCGCGCTCGCGAGGAAGGCGTTCCTCGACACGCTCGCGGTATCGCTGTCGGGATCTCGGCTCGACTCGGCGCGCATCGTGACGGCGCTCGCACGCGAGCACGGCTGCGGGGACGGCCCCTGCTCGGTGATCGGCCACGGCATCAAGGCGGACCCGCTCGCCGCCGCGCTCGCCAACGGCACGGCTGCCCATGCCGAGCTGTTCGACGACAACAACGAGCCGATGATGTCTCACCCCAGCGCGTCGCTGGTATCGGCGCTGCTGCCGCTCGGCCAGTCGAGACGCCTCGGCGGGGCCGAGGTGCTGCTGGCCTACGTCGCGGGCTTCGAGATCAATGTCGCGCTGGGACGGCTGCTCAATCCACGCTTGTACGAGGCGGGTTGGCATGTCACCCGCACTCTGGGCGTGCTGGGTGCCACCGCGGCGTGTTGTCGGCTGCTCGGGCTCGAATCTCGGCCGTTCCGGGCGGCACTGGGGATCGCCGCGTCCATGGCGAGCGGCCTGCGGCAGAATTTCGGCACCATGACGATGGCGCTGCACGCCGGTCTCACCGCGCGCGACGCCGTGCAGGCGACGTTGCTCGCGGAGAAGGGATTCCTGTCGGACGAAGAAGCGCTCGACGGCAGGTACGGCTTCTTCAACCTGTTTGCCGGCGCGTCGGCTCAAGGCTTGCCAGAGACGCTTCCCTTCGGGCGGCCCTTCGAGCTCATTCGGTCCGGCATCATCTTCAAGCCCTATCCCTCGGGTGCGCCGACCCATGCGGCAGTCCATGCCGCCCTCGCCTTGCAGGGCAGGCTGGCCAATCGTCTGAGCGAGGTGGCAGGTATCGTCTGCCACGTCCATCCCTGGAACTTCATGACGTTGCGCGAAGGCATCCCCGCCGACACCTTGCGGGCACGCGTCAGCCTGCGCTACTGCGTTGCCGCGGCGCTGCGCTTCGGCGCGCTGGGTAGTCTCCAGTTCACCGAGGCAGCCCTTGGCGACCCGCTGGTGCAGAAGTTCATGGCCATGATCGAGATCAGGCAGGCCGACGACCTTCCCGACAACGGCCTGTTTCCCGCCGCCGTCGAAGTGCGGCTGGCCAACGGAGAGACTGCCCGAGTGCGCTGCGATGTCCCGCCGGGCGCGCCGGCCAATCCAATGTCGGACGCAGACGCCGATCTGAAGTACCGAAGCTGCGCCGGCGTCGTGCTCGACGAACCCACCATCGAGCGCACCCGCGCGATGATCCTGGGTATCGACCGTCTCGCCGATGTCGGCGCACTCTGCAGCGCGCTCGAGGGAGGAACACGACCATGAAGCCGACAAAGCAGATTCTGTCACGACGGCCTTTGGCGCGGCGGCACCTTCTGGCAGGAGCCCTGATGCTCGTGCCTACCGCCGCCCGCGCGGCCTGGCCGGAACGACCGATCCGCATGATCATTCCATTCGTGGCAGGTGCCGGCGCCGACATCGTCGGCCGCACCTACGCCGAAGAGCTCGCCAAGGCGCTCGGCCAGCCCGTCGTAGTCGACAACAAGGGTGGCGCCGGCGGCCTCATGGCGACCGCGGAAGGCGCGCGCGCTCCAGCCGACGGCTACACGCTGCTGCTGATCTCGCAGGGCACGACGGTGTTCAACATGGGCCTCTACAAGGCGCCGGGCTACGATCCGCTCAAGGATCTGGCGCCGATCGCCATCTGCGGAACGCTCCCCAATGTGCTGGTCGTTGCCGCGACCAACCCGGCGACGAGCGTTGCCGACCTGATTGCCCAGGCACGCGCCAAGCCGGGCGAGCTCACCTACGGTTCGAGCGGAGTCGGCAGCAGCATCCACCTATCCGGCGTCATCTTCGAGCAGCGCACCGGCACCCGGGTGCAGCACGTCCCCTATCGCGGCGCACCGCCGGCAATTCTCGCGGTGGTGAACGGCGAAGTGACGATGGGCTTCTTCAACACGCCGACGGTGCTGGGCCAGATCAAGTCCGGCAAGCTCAAGGCGCTGGCGGTTACGAGCAAGGACCGTCAGGCCCTGCTGCCCGACGTGCCGACGATGGGCGAAGCAGGCCTTGCCGATTTCGTGGTCGCGACGTGGCTGGGCTACGCCGTGCCGGCGAGCACGCCCGACGCGATCGTTGCCCGATTCAATGCCGAGATCAACCGCATCAGCGAGATGCCGCAGGTGAGGGAAAAGCTCCTGATCCAAGGATTCGAGATGCTGCCGCCAGGCTCGCCCGCCGCCGCCCGCAAGCTGATCGAGGACGACCAGGCCGTCTGGCTGCCCATCATCCAGCGGTCCGGCGCCAAGGCCGAGTAGAGCCGATCGCCGCCCAAGCACGGCAACGCACGAGGCAGGTTTACATTGCGAGGAAGCCACCGATGAGTGCACCGGTCTTGCGTAAGCTGCCCGCGTGGGCTGCGCTGCAGAAGCACCGTGACAGCCTGGAGGGCGTGCATCTGCGCCAGCTCTTCGCCGACGACGACACGCGTGGCGAGAGGATGGCCGTCGAGGCCGCCGGGATCTATCTCGACTATTCCAAGAACCGGATCACCGACCAGACGCTGCGGCTGCTGCTGCGGCTCGCCGACGAGGCCGGGCTGCGCGATCGCATCGACGCCATGTTCCGTGGCGACAAGATCAACGTCTCCGAAAATCGCGCGGCGCTCCACGTCGCCTTGCGGGCGCCCAAGGACGCCACGATCCTCCACGACGGCCGGAACGTCGTGCCGGAGGTCCATGCCGTCCTCGACAAGATGGCGGCATTCGCCGACCGGGTGCGCAGTGGCGATTGGCGAGGCTACTCCGGCAAACCCATCCGCAACGTGATCAATATCGGCATCGGCGGCTCCGATCTCGGCCCGGTGATGGCCTACGAGGCGCTGCGGCACTACAGCCGGCGCGACATAACCTTCCGCTTCGTCTCCAATGTCGACGGGACGGACTTCGCCGAGGCGGTGCTCGGGCTCGACCCCGGCGACACGCTGTTCATCGTCTCTTCCAAGACCTTCACGACCCTGGAGACGATGACCAACGCGCACAGTGCGCGCGACTGGCTGCTGGCTGGCCTGAAAGGCGACCGGGCCGCGACGGCCAGGCACTTCGTCGCCGTCTCGACCAATGCCCAGGAGGTGGCGAAGTTCGGCATCGACACCGCCAACATGTTCGGCTTCTGGGACTGGGTCGGCGGGCGCTACTCGATGGATTCCGCCATCGGGCTCTCTACCATGCTCGCCATCGGCCCGGAAAGCTTTCGCGCCATGCTCGATGGCTTCCATCAGGTCGACGAACACTTCCGCACCGCGCCTTTCGAGCGGAACCTGCCGGTGCTGATGGGCCTGCTCGCCCTCTGGAACAACAATTTCCTCGGCGCCCAGACGGTTGCCGTGCTGCCCTACGAGCAGTACCTCAAGCGCTTTCCGGCCTACCTCCAGCAGCTCACCATGGAGAGCAACGGCAAGCGCGTGACCTGGGACGGCATTGCCGTCGATTACGACACCGGGCCGATCTACTGGGGCGAACCGGGGACCAACGGACAGCATTCCTTCTATCAGCTCATCCACCAGGGCACGCGGCCGATACCCTGCGATTTCATCGCCTTCGCACGCACGCTCAATCCGCTGGGCCGCCATCACGATACGCTGCTGGCCAACGTCTTTGCCCAAAGTGAGGCGCTAGCCTTCGGCAAGACCGCCGAGCAGGTGAAGGCGGAAGGCACGCCCGATTGGCTGGTGCCGCATCGGCAATTCGACGGCAATCGGCCTTCGAACACCCTCCTGCTGGAGAGGCTCACGCCCGCTGCTCTCGGCAAGCTGGTCGCGCTCTACGAGCACAGCGTTTTCGCCCAGGGCGCGATCTGGCGGATCGATTCCTTCGATCAATGGGGTGTGGAGCTCGGCAAGGCGCTCGCCCAGAAGATCGTGCCCGAGCTCGAAAGCGCTAGCGAACCCACGCTCGCGCACGACAGCTCGACCAACGCCTTGATCCGCCGCTATCGCAGGCTCAAGGGCTAGTCGCCATCGGACCGTCGCCGACCTTTTCGAGGAGCACTGACCAATGAACCCAGGACCGATGAACGATTTGACGTTCGGTCTGTTCGTGCGCGGGCAATATCACGCCGGCGACGACATGACGAAGCGGTTCGAGGAAGTGAAGGCGCAGGTGCGTCTGGCCGATCGACTGGGCTTCTCCGATCTGCTGACCGGCATGCACTATGCGGCGGCGCCCTTGCAGCAATACCAGCTCGTCCCGCTGCTGGCCCGTCTGCTTGCCGAGACCGAGCGCATGCGCATCATCACCGGCATCATCCTGCTGTCGCTGCACAAGCCGATCGATATCGCCGAGCAGCTCGCGACGCTCGACGTGATGTCGGGCGGGCGTCTGGTGTTCGGTGCCGGCCTGGGATACCGCGATGTCGAGTTCAAGGCCTTCGGCACCACCGCACACGAGCGCGTGCAACGCCTGGAGGAGAACCTCGACGCCATCAAGCGGCTGTGGACCGAGTCCGATGTCTCGATGAAAGGCACGCATTTCGAGCTCGACCGAGCGACCGTGTCGCTGAAGCCGGTGCAGAAGCCTCATCCCCCGATCTGGCTCGGCGCCAATGCTGATGCCGCGGTGCGTCGCGCCGCGCGACTGGCCGATACCTGGTTCATCAACCCGCATCAGCGGATGGATACGATCGAACGTCAACTGGCGCTCTACAAGCAGGCGCTGGCCGAACTGGGCAGGCCGATGCCTGGCGAGCTGCCGCTGATGCGCGAGATCTTCGTCGCCCGCACGCACGCCGAGGCAATCCGGCTGGCACGCCCGTACCTCGAGGAGAAGTACAAGGTGTACCAGCAGTGGGGTCAGCAGAAGGCCATGCCGAAGGGCGACGACGACCTTTCGCTCGCCTTCGAGGAGCTCACCCGCGATCGCTTCCTGCTGGGATCGGCCGACGAGGTCGCCGAGCAGATCGTCGGCTACAATCGGCGCCTCGGCGTCAACCGCATGATCCTGTCGGTGCACTGGGTCGGCATGCCGCATTCGCAGGTGGTCGACACCCTCGAGCTGTTCGCCGCCGAGGTCGTGCCGAGGGTGCGTCAGGCCTTGTGAGGCGCCACGAGGGCTCCTCTGCAGCTCGCCGATCCCGCGAACCGGATCATCAAAATCAGACGAGGAACCGCATCGTGTCCGACAGTGCTCAACAGAACCGCCCGCTCGCCGGGCTGCGCGTCATCGACATCGCCACCTACATCGCCGCACCCTATTGCGCGACCATCATGGCCGAGTTCGGCGCGGAAGTGATCAAGGTCGAGCAGCCCAAGATCGGCGACCCTTGCCGCCGGCTCGGCACGGTCGCCGAGTGCGGCGACACGCTGGTCTGGCTGTCCGAAGCGCGCAACAAGAAATCGGTGACGCTCAATCTCAAGTCACCCAAGGGGGCGGCGATTCTCCAGCAGCTCGTCGCCAAGGCCGATGCGCTGACTGAGAATTTCCAGCCGGGCACGCTGGAAGGCTGGGGCCTCGGCTGGGACATACTGAGCGCCGTCAACCCGCGCCTCGTGATGCTGCGCGTCTCGGGCTACGGCCAGACCGGGCCGTACAGCCGCAAGCCCGGCTTCGGGCGGATCGGCAACGCCTTCGGCGGCATCTCCTTCCTGGCGGGCGAGCCCGACGGGCCGCCGGTGACGCCGGGCTCGGCCACGCTCGCCGACTACATGGCCGGACTTTACGGCGCGCTCGGAGTGATGATGGCGCTTCGTGCCCGCGACGCAACCGGCCGCGGCCAGCAGATCGACATCGGGCTTTACGAGCCGATCTTCCGCATCCTCGACGAGATGGCACCCGCCTATGACAAGGTCGGCTTCATCCGCCAGCGCATGGGCGCGGCGGCCCCCAACGTCTGTCCGCACAGCCACTACCAGACCGGCGACGGGCGCTGGATCGCCATCGCCTGCACCAACGACAAGATCTTCGCCCGCATGGCCGGGCTGATGGGCTGTCCCGAGGTCGCCGGCAGCGGCATCTACGGCACCATCGCTCAGCGCGACAAGCAGCGTGCCGCGGTCGACGGCCTGGTCGCGGCGTGGGCGAAGCAGCACACGCAGCCGGAAGCGGTCCGGCTTTGCGACGAGGCAGAAGTGCCGTGCGGCATCGTGGCTTCGGTCGACGAACTCTTCCGCGATCCGCACTACGCGGCACGCGGCAACATCGCCCGCGTGAGCGACCCGCGCGCTGGCGATCTCGCCGTTCCGAACGTGGTGCCTCGCCTCACCGGCACCCCGGGTGGCATCGACACGCTCGGCCCCAGCCTGGGCCAGCACAACGCGGAGGTCTACGGCCGGCTGCTGGGGATGACCGCCGCGGACTTGCGCACGCTTGAAAGCGAAGGCGTGATCTGAGATCGCGCGCGGTGGCCAAGCCTCAAGTCGATTCAGTGGCGGCGCGGGCTGCGTCGAGCGTGCGTTGCGCCTTGTAGACGATCGGGTAATCGATGAAGTAGCCGTCGAGCTGGATCGACGAGGAGCCCTCGCGCTCCGCCTTCTCGAAGGCAGCCACGACGCGCCGCGCGAAGGCGATCTCCTTTTCGGTCGGCGTGAACGCACGGTTCACCAGCTCGACCTGCGGCGGGTAGATGCACATCTTGCCCTGGAAGCCGAGCTGCCTCGCCCGCTTCGCGGAGCTCGCGAGACCTTCGAGATCGTTGATGTGCACCCACACGGTGTCGATCGGTGCTTCGAGGCCGGCGGCGCGAGACGCCACCGCCATCTCGGCCCGTGCATGCTCGAGCTCGCTCTCGGCGAGTGTCCACTCCATGTTCATATCGAGGGTGTAGTCGCCGGCGCCGAAGGCCATTCGCTTCACCCGCGTGCCGGCGCCGGCGATCGCCCGCGCGTTGGCGATCCCCTTGCCCGTCTCGATGATCGGGATGATGTCGATGCCGCCCGCCGGCATGCCGCGCTCGCGCTCGAGCGCGCCGACCAGCCAGTCGAAGGCCACGATCTGCTCGCGGCTCTCGACCATCGGCAGAATGATGCCGTCGAGACCGGGACCGACCACCGCCACCGCGTCGCCATAACAGAATTCGGTCCCGAAGGCGTTGACCCGAACATAGCCGCCACCCTGGCGCGGCCGTTGCAAAGCGTCCACGACGAGCGCGCGGGTCGCCACCTTCTCGGCTTTGGCGACGGCATCCTCCAGGTCGAGGATCACATTGTCGGCACCGCAGCCGAAGACCTTCAGGACCTTGCGCGCATGGTTGCCGGGGGCGAAGAGGAAGGTGCGGTACGCGGGCATGGAATTTCCGTGGGAAGGCTGGCGATGATGCCGAAGCGGTAGGAGCAATGCAAATCAGCCACCGCTTCGCGAGCCTACGAGGCCATGGCCGGACATATTTCGAACTGGGTTGCCCTCCTGGAGTCGAGGACCTGTTGGCAGGAGGATCATGCTCTGCTTATGGTTTGCCCTCGAGATTTCCAGCGAAGGAGCAACTCGATGGCGTACTCGCTCTATGACGCGGCTGTAACCCCCTGCATCCAGCAGCTCGGCGCACTGGTCGGCATCATCGACAAGGCGGCCGCGCATTGCGCCACCAACAAGATCGAAGAATCCGTCCTGCTGCAGGACCGGCTGTATCCCGACATGTTCTGCCTCGCCCGACAAATTCGTCAGTCGGCGGACTTCGCCATGAATACCGGCGGCCGCCTGGCGGGTGTCTCGCCTCCTGCCCTGCCGGCCGTGGACGACACCAGCTTCGCTGCCGCCAAGAGCCGCGTCGAAACCGCCCTGGGCTTCGTGAAGTCCCTGACGCGCGCGCAGGTCGACGGTGCGGAGGACAAGGTCATCGCCTGGAGCGCCGGCGGCAACGATCGGAAGATGAAGGGCAACGACTACCTGCAACAGTTCGCCCTGCCGAATTTTTTCTTCTTCGTGACGACGGCCTACGACATCCTGCGTCATCGCGGCGTGCCGATCGGCAAGCGGGATTTCCTCGGTCCGCTCAACTGGCTCTAGACCGACGGCTCTTGAACGACTGGAACGTCCGCCCAGGCGGGCCGTCCCAGCCGGTTCGGTTCAGCTCACGAACTGACGGCCAAGCTCGGCAAGGCGCGGCAGGACCTCCCTGCTGAACATCGTCAGGTTGTCGACCGTGTCTTCGTGGGTGATGTGGCCGCCCTGCCCCATCATCAGCAGGTGGCCGAAGCCGCCGACATGGTCGTGAAACGCCTTGATCTGGTCGAACACCATGTCGGGCGTGCCGGCGAAGCAAATGCCGGCGTCGATGAACTCGTCCACGGTCGCAGCGGTCACGTCGATCTGCCGGCCATTGCGCAGCACCATCGTGCGCATGGCGACGCCGCTGCCGTAGCCGGGCCATTTCAGCGCCTGTGCCGTCGCCCCAACCGACTGATAGCCGGGCGGAAAGGCGAACTGGGCGCCGACGCGCAGCGCCGTGCGGCTATAGTCGAGGATCTGGTTGGCCCTTGCGTAGCCTTCCTCCTTGGTGGAGCCGACGCCCACCATGGCCATGTAGGCGAACCGGTCCGGCGTCGCTTCGCGACCCCGGCTCGCCGCTCCCTTGCGATAGGCGGCATAGATTCCAGGCGTGCGGACATAGCCGCTGTTGAGCGAACCGATGACATAGCCGCGCTCGCCGCCGACCTGCGCTGACTCGGGGCTGTTCACGGTGAGCCAGACCGGCGGATGCGGCTGCTGGTAGGGACGCGGCCAGACGTTGACCTGACGGTACTGGAAATAGCGCCCCTCCCAGTTGAACGGGCCGTCATGCGTGGTCATCGCCTTCAGGATGAGGTCGTGCGCCTCCCAGAAGCGCGCCATCAGGTCGGCCGGATTGCTGTTGGCCGGGGTCACCTCGAAGGGGGCGCCCTTGACGAAGCCCATCTCGACGCGACCGCGCGAGATCACGTCCAGCATCGAGTACTCCTCGGCGACCCGCACCGCGTCGAAGCGGTTGCCGATCGGCATACCGAGACAGAGCAGCCGCACCTTCTTCGTCTCGCGCGCGAGGATCGCCATCGGAATGGTGCACACCGAATCGATGCACGTCGCCGTCGCGTGATGCTCGTTGACCATGATGTTGAGCCCGAGCTCGTCGCACAGCGCCCATTCGTCGAGATAGCGGTGATACAAGTCGGCCGCGACCGTGGGATCGCAAAGCCGGTTCGGGACGACGTTGCGGAGCTGGCTTCCGAGTTCCTGCCAAGCAGGGTGATACGCGAGCTCGCTGAACTGCCAGACTTTCATTGTATTCGTTCCTGCTCTACGTCGGCCTGAGGTGCTTTCACTTGCCCGCGAAGGCGCCGATGGCGCGGATCACGGCATCGGGTTGCTCGATCTCGGGGTAGTGTCCGGCGCCCGGAATGAGCACCAGCTCGGCGGCGGGAAGCGATGAGGCGAGCGAGCGCCCATAAGCGGGCTTTGCCATCCTGTCGGCCTCTCCCCAGAGCACCAGCGTCGGCAGATCGACGCGATGCAGCCATCGTCTCAGCCCTGGATTGTGGAGGTACGGTCGCCAGCCATAGTGCGCGAACATCTGACGCTCGCGCGCGAGGTCCTCGAGCTGGCTGGAAGACATGCTGGCGTAGTCCGGCGCATATCGCTTCGGATCGGCGAACAGAATCGGGAACGCCTCGATGTCGGGCAGGTAGAAAAGGTCGGCGAAGTCACGCTCCTCCCGATTCGAAAACTTGACGCCCACCGACGAGACGAGGACCAGCTTGGATATCCGTGTGTGATTGCGCACGCAGGTCTCGAGCGCGACCCACCCGCCGAAGGACGCGCCGGCGAGAACGATGTTGTCGAGCTTCAGCTCGTCGATGAGATCGAGATAAAGATAGGCAAGATCGTCGACCGATCGCATGTCGGCGGAAACCGGCGCTGCACCATAGCCCGGATGCCTTGGCGCAATGACCGTCCATTTCCTCGCGAGGGCGGCGAGATATCCGCTCACCTTCTCGAAATACTGCTCGGCATGGAGGTAGAGGAGCGGCGGACCCGAGCCTGCGATATGGACTTCGAGCGGGAAGCCTCCGACATCGAGCGTTTTCGTTTCGACCAACGCCTTCTCCCTTGCACGTCTCGTTCCGCCGTCGCTGCATTTTCGACCATCGAGTGCACACCACACGGGGCGGCAGCGAGGATCGTGCGGCATCCCGACGAAGTTTTCCCCGAATCGGTTTCAGGACCACCAGCTCGCCGCAACGAGCAACGCCGTCGCCCGGTCCGATAAGCGTGGGACGGGAGAGCAGTGGCTGTCAACAAAGGGCCTGCGGTCGACTCTGCTCGTCGAGATCGAAGTTCGACTCGCGGATTCGTTCGGCGGGCGGCTCTGGCGCCGACACGAAATCCGGATCACGCTATAGTGTCGGCGCTCTTTCGCGCAGCGGCAGCGCGCTGCGCCAGCGGTCAAGAGGGAGGGAAGCATGCTTGCCAACACGACCCGGGTTCTCACCAAGGAGCAACGCGAGCAGTGGGCCGTGGACGGCTACTTGCAGATCGAGGGCGCGCTCAGCCCGGCAGAGGTGGCATTCTTCTCCGGCCAGATCGACCGTGTGCGCCAGTTGCCCGGTTACGAACCCGCGCCGGGGAATCTTCCGCGCGGACATTACGCCTGGGTCGACCATGCCGATCCGAACCCGGTCGCCTTCATGGATCGACGCGACCTGCTGACCTATCACCAGGCCTTCATCGATCTGATCGACCGACCTCGCGTGTTCGATCTGATCCTCGACCTGATGGGTCCCTACATTCAGTTCTCGATGAGCCAGGCGATCGTCCGCGCCTCGACCGAGCTGTTTCCAGGTTACATCCACACCGACGGCGGCGAGGGCCAGCGCAGCATCCGCGTCAGCGAAACCAGCCGGCCACTGGCGGTGAAGGTGATGTACCTGCTGACCGACGTCACCGAACCGGACAGCGGCAACTTCACCATCTTTCCCGGCAGTCACCTGCGCCCCTTCCCCGAACGCGCCGAACGGATCCCCGGCCCTCACTCGCCGGGAGCCGTCCCGCTCCTCGGCAGGGCCGGCGACGCCTACGTGTTCCCGCATGCGGTTTGGCACGGACCGTCGCCCAACCGATCCGGCACGGCGCGCAAGACCATTCTCTACAATTATTGCCAGATGTTCATGCGCGCCTACGATTTCGGCACGCCCTACGCATCGCTCTTCGAGCGCTGCACGCCACGCCAGCGCCGCCTGCTCGGCGACCTCGGCCACGCATTCCGCCCGGGCGATTTCTTTTACGCGCCGGAAGACCAGGAAGCGCTGATGACGGGCGTTTCGTGACGAAATGCGCGCCGATTGACTTGGCCTGCCAGGATCGACAGTGCCTACCTTCCACCCGCGGCAGATGGACAGGCAGTAAGCGTCGTTTGGGGT
>JAXMCO010000014.1:0-116884 GCA_046349335.1 Reyranellaceae bacterium | reverse complement strand
GCGCCGGCGGCATGTCGTTCGCCGAAGAATCGACCGGTAAGGATCGGATCGCGCAGCGCCCGGTCCGGTGCGCTTGGCGTCGGGGGGATCGGCCCGACGGCAGTCGCGTCGCTGCGCCGAGGTGCGCCCGGCTCGGCCATGGTTGGGATGGGCGCTGGCCGTCAGGCCGTGCGGTCAGGCCGCCTTCGGGATGTTGGCGACCATGCGCATGCTGGTGGTCAGCTCCTCCATCTGGAGCCACGGCCGCATGTAGGCGATGGCGTTGTAGGAGCCCGGCTTGCCCGGAATTTCACGCACCTCGACCCGCGCCTCGCGCAACGGGAAGCGGGCCTTCATGTCCTGACCGGCGTTCTCGTTGGTGTTGACGTAATTCTGGATCCAGCGATTGAGCCAGCTTTCGACGTTGCTGGCTTCCATGAAGCTGCCGATCTTGTCGCGCGCCATCACCTTCAGATAGTGCGCGAACCGGCTGGTCGCCATGATGTAGGGCAGGCGCGCCGAGATGGCGGCATTGGCGGTCGCCTCGGGGCGATCGTACTTCTTCGGCTTTTGCGCCGTCTGGCCGCCGAAGAACACGGCGTAGTCGGTGTTCTTGTAGTGGCAGAGCGGCAGGAAGCCTTGGTTGGACAGCTCGAACTCGCGCCGGTCGGTGATGCCGATCTCGGTCGGGCACTTGGTGTCGGCATCACCGTCGTCGGAGGTGAAGACGTGGGTCGGCAGGTTCTCGACCTTGCCGCCACCCTCGGCACCGCGGATGGCGGTGCAGAAGCCGGTCTTGGCGAAGGCGTCGGTCAGGCGCGCGCCCATCACGTAGGCGGCGTTGGACCAGCAATAGGATCCGTGATCCATGACGCGCGACTTGCCGCTGGCGTCGAGCGGCGCCTCCTCGTAGGCGAACTCGTCGATCGGCTTGGTCTCCTTGCCGTAGGGCACGCGGGCGATGACGCGCGGCATGACGAGATTGACGAAGCGCGAATCCTCGCTGTCGCGGAAGCTGCGCCACTTGGTGTACTCGGCGGTTTCGAAGATCTTGGCTAGATCGCGCGGCTTGGAAAGCTCGGTCCAGCTATCGAAGCCGAACATGTTGGCGCTGGCTGCCGAGATGAACGGCGCGAAGGCGCCGGCGGCGATGTTGGAGACCAGGCGCAGCGACTCGATGTCGTCGGGATGGCTGGTCCATTCGTAGTCGCCGATCAGCGCGCCGTATGGCTCGCCGCCCGGCGTGCCGAACTCGTTCTCGTAGATCTTCTTGAAGAGCTGGCTCTGGTCGAACTCGATGGCTCGCGTGAGGTCGCGGTTGAGCTCGCGCTTGGGCAGATTGAGCACGCGGAGCTTCAAGGTCGTGCTGGTCTCCGAGTTCTGCACCAGGTAGTGCAGGCCGCGCCAAGTGCCTTCCAACTTTAGGAACTTGGGATCGTGCATGATCGCGTTGAGCTGGGTCGAAAGCTTGGCGTCGATCGCGGCGATCGCCTTGTCGAAGGTGCGCGTCAGGTTACGGTCGAAAGTGACCGTACCGGCGAGCGCCTGCTCGACGAGATTCTTGACGAGATCCTGGGCGCGATCGGGCTCGGTTTGCTTGGTATTGGTGATGATCTGGTCGAGCAGGCCGGGCGCCTCGCTGACGGCGGCGCCACTCTCCGCTTGGCGTGCGGTCTCAGCCATCTATCAACCCTCCGCTTTCTTGGTGCCGAGCTGGCCCGACAGGGCCTTGAGGTCGGCCTCGGAGCTCAATACCTGCTCGAGAAGATTCTCGAGCTCTTCCGATCGGTCGACCTTGCTCATGAGGTCGCGCAACTTGGCGCGGGCCTCGAGCAGAGAGGCCAGCGCGGGGACCTGGGCGGCCACCCGTGCCGGCTCGAAATCGTCCATCGAATTGAACTTGAGATCGACGGCCATCTGGGTGCCGTCGTTGGCCAGCTTGTTGTCGACCTTGAGCTTCAGGCCGGGCGTCATGTTGGCCATGACCTCGTTGAAATTATCGCGGTCGATCTGGATGAATTTCCGGTCGGCCAAGGGCTTCAGCGGCGCCGTCGGATCACCCGAGAAATCTCCCATGACGCCCACCACGAACGGCAGTTCGCGCTGAATCTCGGCCCCCTCGGTCTCGACATCGTAGGTGATGTGCACCCGGGGCTTGCGAACGCGGTTGAGCTTGTCGTGAATACTGGAGCTCATTGGCAGGACCTCCGATGAAACAAGAATACGCCGGACAGGTAGGGGCGTCCACGGAACGCTTCGCCGGGATTCAACGCCTTGCTTGGATTCATAGTGGCGACGCGGCTCAGCGCTGACAAGTACAGGCCGCATGCGGCGATGGTTTGACAGCACGACGCCGGCCGATGAATTGTATCAAATCAGTCTACTCCATGGGGTGGTTCGGCGATGGCTTTGGCACTGGAGACGGACGAACTCGAAGCGATCCTGGCCCCAATTCCCGGCGACCAGCCCGCTGGGATCGATCTCAGGGAGGATTCTACGCCGACATCGGTCTATTTTCGCCTGCGTGACGCGCGTGCGGATGCCCGCGACGCCGAGCGCCAAGCCGACAGCCCGGGTCAGGAGGGGGGAGGTGGCGACGAGGCCCTGCAGGGAAAATGGCGACCCGTAGCCACGCTCGCCGCCAGTGCCTTGAAAGAATCGACCAAGGACCTCGAGATTGCAACCTGGCTGACCGAGGCCCTGGTCAGGACGGCCGGTCTCGCCGGCCTGACCGCCGGTGCCTGGGTCATTGGAGGGCTGGTCGAGAGCTATTGGGACAACGTGTTCCCGCTTCCAGAGGAAGGCGACATGGAGTTTCGCGTCGCCGCCGTCGCTGGTCTGTCCGGCCAGGGCGCCGACGGCACGCTGATGCAGCCGCTACGGAAGCTCGGCCTGTTCGCGCGGCCGGACGGCGCGCCGTTCTGCCTGTGGCAGTACCAGTCGTCCCTCGAACTGGCCGCCATCGTCGATCCCGAACGGCGCGAGCAACGCATCGCTGCAGGCGTCGTGCCGTTCGAGAATGTCGAAAACGAGGCTCGTGCGGCGGGTAGTGCACATTGGTCGGCCCTGCGGGCCGAACTCGTCGACGCCATGTCGGCTTGGGAGGCGATGGGGCGCATGCTCGACGAGAAGGCGGGACCGGCCAGCCCGTCCGGCATTCGGGTGCGCGACGCCCTCCAGCTCATGCTGGATACTTGCAACCGCTTCGCCCCGGTCGATGCGACCGAGGCGGCACCATCGGACGGAGAACAGGCGGGCGAAGCCGGTGTTGTGCCCGCGCCGGTCGGAAGCGTTGCGTCGGCAGCAGGGGCCGCCGTCAGCGGGCCGATTGCCAGTCGCGAGCAGGCGTTACGCCAACTGGGTGAGATCGCCGAGTGGTTCAAGCGCTACGAGCCGAACTCGCCGATCGGATATACGTTGGACGAGGCCATGCGACGGGCGCGGATGGCTTGGCCGGAACTGGTCGCCGAGTTGATTGCCGACGAGGCCGCGCGTTCGGCGCTGCTGACCAGCCTCGGGATGAAACGCCCCGAGCCGCCGGCGGCTTGACCCCTCCGACGGCGACGCCTCCCCAGCGCTGCTGGGGAGGCATGTTCGATATATCGATCAGCTCGCCTTCATCTGCTTCAGGTCGTAGGTGACGACGGCGCCCTTCACCGGCGTACCCTTCGTGTCGAGCGGCGACGGTGTGTACATGATCTTGGTGAAGTTGAGCGACAGGCTCTCCATCGGCTTGTCGCCGCCCGAGCTGGTCGAGTAGCTGGAGACGCCGCAATCCGTCAATTCGAGGGCGAGAAACGTGTCGACCTTGTTCTTGGTCGTGGTCGTCATCTTGATTTCGACCTTGCTGTTGAACGTGCCGGCAACCGCATCCTGGAGGAGCTTCGACGACGCCACGTCGAATTCCTTGGTAATGACAAGGTCGCTGATGGAGGGGTTCGCGGCTTCGCGCCCCCGGCCGCCGGCGCCCGTGCTGACACCGCGATTCACGCCCAACTGGGCTGAAGTGAGCTCGATCCACTCCTTGAATCCGTCGGTTGTCACCTGGCCCTTGATGTCGCCGAACTTCATATAGATCGCCATGTTTGGCTCCTTCGATGAAAGGGGAAGGAAAGGACGTCGTCAGGATTGGTTGATAGCGAGCTTGAACGATCCATCCGTGTCGACGTCGACGTGAACACTGCTGATTGACTCCCCGTCGGCCAATCGAGACAGCACCTCAGCAGACAATTCGGGCAGCAGTGTGCGCGTCAAAATATTTTCGACGTTTCGTGCGCCCGATGTGCTTTCCGTGCAACGCGCCGCAATGGTCTCGACCAATTGCGGTGCCCAATCGAAGCTCGCGCGATGGCTTTCGCGCACGCGGCGGCGAATTCGCTCGAGCTGCATGACGACGATCTGCCGAATAATCTCGTCCGACAGTGGGAAATACGGCACCAGCGTCAGTCGTCCGAGAAAGGCCGGCTTGAAGAATTTCGCGAGCTCGGGGCGCAGCGCCTCGGCGAGGCCGGCGGCATCGGGCGCCGTCTCGGGATCGGCGAACAGCTTGGTGATGAGATCGGTGCCGGCGTTGCTCGTCATGATGATGACAGTGTTCTTGAAATCGATGTCGCGGCCTTCGCCGTCCTTCATGTTTCCCTTGTCGAACACCGAATAGAAAACGTCCTGAACGCCGGGATGGGCCTTCTCCATCTCGTCGAGCAGGACGACACTGTAGGGGCGGCGGCGCACAGCTTCGGTGAGCACGCCGCCTTCGCCGTAGCCGACATAGCCGGGCGGGCTGCCCATCAGCAGGCTGACCTTATGTTCTTCCTTGAACTCGGCCATGTTGATGGTGGTGACATTCTGCTCGCCGCCGTAGAGGAGCTGCGCCAAGGTGAGTGCGGTCTCCGTCTTGCCGACGCCCGACGTGCCGACGAACAAGAAGACTCCGATCGGCCGGCGCGGATCGGTGAGGCCGGCGCGGCTGGTATGGATCGCGCGGGCGACCGCCTCCATCGCATGGGTCTGGCCGACGACGCGCTTTTCCATGGCTTCGCGCAGATTCAGCACCGTGCGGATCTCGTCGGACTGCATGCGGCCGGCGGGGATGCCGGTCCAGCTCTCGACGATCTCGGCGATCGCCTGGCCGTCGACGATCGGGAAGATCAGCGGCTGTTCGCCCTGCAGCGCGCGCAAGCGCTTGGTAAGGTCGGCGAGCTTGGCGCGCTCGGTCGCTCCGTCGATCGCCGGCGCTGGGTCGGCTGGTGGGTTGGCGGGCGGCGCGGCGGCAGCTTCGATCTTGCCCCGCACGGCGTCGATCTCGGTGACCAGCGCACGCTCGGCGTGCCAGCGCTCCTCGAGCTTGACCAGCTCGGCGCTCAACGTCTCGCGTTCGGCGGTGAGCTCGCCGCGCCGCGTCGAATGGTCGAGGCCGCCCTGTTCCTCGCGCTCGATGATCTTGAGCTCGGTGTCGATCAGGCCGATGCGGCGACGGCGATCGTCGATCGGTGCAGGCGTCGCATTCTGGCTCATCGCCACGCGCGCGCACGCCGTGTCGATCAGGCTGACCGCCTTGTCGGGCAACTGGCGGGCGGGGATGTAGCGTGCCGACAGGCGCACCGCCTCGCTCACGGCCTCGTCGAAGATGCGCACCTTGTGGTGCTGCTCGAGTGTCCCGACCAGGCCGCGGATCATGGCGGTGGCGAGCTTCTCACTCGGCTCCTCGACCTTGATCGGCTGGAAGCGCCGGGTGAGCGCGGCGTCCTTCTCGAAATATTTCTTGTACTCGGCCCAGGTCGTGGCAGCGATGGTGCGCAGTTCGCCGCGGGCCAAGGCCGGCTTCAACAGGTTGGCAGCGTCATTCTGGCCGGCAGCGCCACCGGCGCCGATCAGCGTGTGCGCCTCGTCGATGAACAGGACGATCGGCTTGGGGCTCGCCTTGGTCTCGTCGATCACCGACTTCAGGCGGTTCTCGAACTCGCCCTTCATGCCGGCGCCGGCCTGCAGGAGGCCGAGATCGAGCGTGCGCAGGGTGACGTCCTTGAGGGCCGGCGGCACGTCGCCGGCGGCGATGCGCAGCGCCAGGCCTTCGACCACCGCGGTCTTGCCGACACCCGCCTCGCCGGTGAGGATCGGATTGTTCTGCCGGCGGCGGGTCAGGATGTCGACCATCTGCCGGATCTCGAAATCGCGGCCGAGGATGGGGTCGATCTTGCCGGCCTTGGCCTGGGCGGTGAGGTCGATGGTGAATTGCTCGAGCGCGCCCGAGCCGCCGGGCCGGGTTTCGGCGGCTCCCGTGCCGGCCGCCTCGGAGCCGACCGCCTGGCTGGTCGCCTGGGCCGCTTCCGACGTGTTGCCGCAGATCGCGGCGTAGTCGCGTTTCAGGATGTCGGGTTGGATGGCGGCGAACAGGCCCGAGGCCTCGCGGGCCCGCCGTGCCAGCATGTCGTCGGCCAGCAGGGCCCACAAAAGGTGGCCCGAGCGCAGGCGGTTCGCGCCCTGCTCGACCGAGGCGAAGAGCCAGGCGTGCTTGACCATCTCGACGATGTCGGGCGACAGGGAGGGAGCGCGGCCGTTGCCGGTCTTCATGCGCTCGAGCGAGCGGTTGATGTCGTTCGTGAGCCGCCCTGGATCGATCTCCCAGCGGCGCAGGATCGCGGCCATGTCGGTATCGGTGCGGTCGAGCAGGCCGACCAGCATGTGTTCGATCTCGACGTTGTAGTGCGTCCGCAGGGCGGTCAGACCGGCCGCGCTTTCGAGGGCGCGACGGCAGACATCGTTCAGACGTCCGATCAGCGGCTTCAGGTCTATCGCGGGCACCGACTCCTCGTTTCCTCTTAGGACGTCTGACGGACGGTCGCACCAAGCGGGCACCGAGATATCTGCACCTTTCTGCCACTCGGACAAGTGAAGATTCGCGCACGGGAACGATGCACCCATGCACACGGCGTTCTTCCCAATGTCCCGCCGCCGCCTTCGTGCAGCCTATTTCATACGTTTTCGTAGCCGCGCCGACCTATTATGATGTTGCCGTCGCGCGGTCCGGAGCGGGCCGTCGTCCCTGCTTCGACCGCGGTCATTCCGTTTCGGGATGGGAGTAGGATGCTTCGATGCCGGGCAGAGCTGGGGGCAGAACCGGTCAGGGGGTGGCGGGTGTCGATTCTTGACGCTTTCTCGGCGTGGTACATAGAGTGCAGATGCTCTGAATTCTCATTCCATGCACTGAGATAGGCATGGCAGCCGATACCAAAGCTGACGCCAAGGAAGAAAGCCTGCGGGGAACGCTCCCCGCCGGGACGCGGCTGCGCAATTACGAGCTGGTGTCGGTTCTGGGTCAGGGTGGTTTCGGCATCACCTACTACGCGCGCGACACGGTTCTGGGGCGCGAGGTCGCGGTCAAGGAGTACCTGCCGACCGCGCTGGCACTGCGCGAAGGCGGAACCACGGTGGTGCCGCGGTCGACGCAGCACGCCGAGGATTTCATCTGGGGTCGCGAGCGCTTCCTCGAGGAAGCGCGCATCCTGGCGACGCTCGAGGGCGCGCCGGCGGTGGTCCGCGTCTACGATTTCCTGGAGGCCCACGGCACCGCCTACATGATCATGGCGCTGGCGCGCGGCGACACCGTCGAGCAGCGCCTCAAGCGCGACAAGCAGCTTCCGCCGCATATCGTCGAACGCATGCTGGCGCGCCTGCTCGACGGCCTCGAGGAGGTCCACAAGGCGGGATTCCTGCACCGCGACATCAAGCCGGCCAACATTATTCTCGATTCGCACGACAATCCAACGCTGATCGACTTCGGCGCGTCGCGCGCCTCGATGGCCGATCGCACGGCGGCGATGACGGCGATCTTCACGCCGCGCTACGCCGCCGCCGAGCAGCTCACATCGGACAAGCAGGGGCCGTGGACGGACATCTACGGCATCTCGGCGACGATGTATCATACGATTACCGGCCATCCCCCGCCGAGCTCGCTCGAGCGCGCGCTGAACGACACCTACAAGCCGCTGATCGAGCTTGCGCCGGCGGGTTTCACGCGTTCGCTGTTGCAGGCGGTCGACTTGGGGTTGGCGGTGCGGCCGAAGGATCGTCCGCAGACCATTCCCAACTGGCGGCAAGCGTTCACCGCGGACGACGATGGCGACGGCGAGACGATCATCGGTGCCAGGGTTCGGCGACGCACCTCGCCGTTCGCATCGCCCGGCAGTGAGGCATCGGCCCGCACCGGGCAGCCCTCGCAACAGCCGTCGACCCAGTCACCGTCGACACGCCAGCCGAGCACACAGTCGCCGCAGACTCGCTCGCCGCCAACGCACGAGCCGACCGCTTACGGGCTGACCACTCACGCGTCGACCCTTCACGCGCCGACCGCCCAGTCGCGCTCGGGGCAGTCGCATGCGCCCGCGACCTCCGCCGGCGCCGCGCCGGCGGCGGCACCCGTCTCGACGACGGTTTCGTCCCTGGGCGGCAAACGAAGCCTGCTCTATGGCGGAGTGGCGCTGGCGGTGATCCTGCTGGGGGCGGGTGGCTACTGGGCGCTGAAACCGGACCCGGCGATCGTCAAGGATCCTACGGTCATCGCTCGAGAGATCGCTGCCAGGGAAAAGGCCGAGCAAGAAGCCAAGCTGAAGTCCGAGCAGGAAGCCAAGCTCAAGGCTGAAGCCGAGGCCCGGCAGAAAGCCGAGGTCGAGGCTCGGCAAAGGGCGGAAGAAGCGGCTCGGCAGAAAGCGGAAGCCGACGCCAAAGCCAAGGCCGAAGCGGAGGCGAAGCAAAAAGCCGATTCGGAATCTCGCCAGCAGGCCGAAGTGGCGGCCAGGCAGCGGGCCGAAGCGGAAGCGCGGCAGAAGGCCGAGGCGGACGCCCGGCAAAAGGCCGAAGCCGATGCGCGGCAGAAAGCTGAAGCCGAGGCGCGCCAGAAGGCCGAAGCCGATGCGAAGCAGAAGGCCGAGCTGGAGGCTCGTCAGCGGGCGGAGGCCGAGGCGCGTCAACGAGCCGAGCTGGCAGCCCGGCAGAAGGCCGAGGCGGAAGCCAAGCAGAAGGCCGAGGTCGAGGCGAAGCAGAAGGCCGAGGCTGAAGCAAAGCAGAAGGCGGAAGCTGAAGCGCGTCAGCGGGCTGAGCTGGCGGCCCGGCAGAAGGCCGAGGCGGAAGCCAAGCAGAAAGCTGAAGCCGAGGCGAAACAGAAAGCCGAGGCCGAAGCAAAGCAGAAAGCGGAAGCCGAAGCGCGTCAGCGTGCCGAAGCCGCGGCGAGACAAAAAGCCGAAGCTGAGGCGAAGCAGAAGGCCGATGCCGAAGCGAAGCAAAAGGCCGAAGTCGAGGCCCGCCAGAGGGCGGAGGCCGACGCACGCCAGCGAGCCGAAGAGGCGGCCCGTCAGAAGGCCGAAGCCGAGGCCAAGCAGAAGGCGGAAGCGGAAGCCCGGCAGCGTGCCGACGCCGAGGCTCGGCAGAAGGCCGAGGCGGACGCCCGTCAGAAGGCGGAAGCCGACGCCAAGCTCAAGGCCGAAGCGGATGCCCGTCAGAAGGCCGAGGCCGAGGCGAGGGCGCGTGCGGAATCAGAGGCCGCTGCCCTGAAATCCGCCGGCGAGGCGGCCGAGGTGGCACTGCGGCTCGGCCCGACCGATCGCCAGCGCATCCAGGTTGCCCTGACGTCGCTCGGCTTCGATACGCGCGGCATCGACGGTGCATTCGGGCCGCGGTCGCGCGAAATGATCCAGGCGTGGCAGAAGGCCCGCAATTATCCGGCGACGGGCTTCCTCACCGGCGCACAGCAGCAGGCGTTGCTGAGTGAAGCCGCCGCGGCCTTGGCGAAGTACGAAGAGGAAGAGAAGAAGCGTGCCGAGGCAGCGGCGCGAGCCCGCGCCGCGGCGCCGCAAACGACAGGGCAATCGACCTCTATGCCGAGCTATCAAGACAGCGGTGGCGGCGGTGGCGTTGTTTGTATGGACGGGTCCGGCCGGCGGCTGTCCTTCCCGGGCACCAGTTCCTGTCCGTACGGCCTGTCGCCGGCGCGATAATCGATGCGAGTCCGTACGAGCCAGCGGTTGCCGGGTCGATCAGGAGAGGCGACAGGGCGCCGATGGGCTATGTCGTGTGATTGCTGATGCGAGCGATCTGTGGAATCGTCCCTGGCGGATGATGGTGGGTGGGAGAGCGCGAACGTGAAGCGTCATGAACTCGGGGATCGAGAAGCCGACGCGGATGGTCGGCCCGCGCTGTCCAAAGCGGTCCGAACAGTCGCGGCGATAGCCCTGGCACTCTTCGCCAGCTTGGCGGCGGGCGCGTCGGCGCACGCCGACGACTGGAATTTCAACCAGGAGATTTCCTGCCCGACGGCGCCGGTCTACGGTGTGCCGTTCAGCCAGTGCTTTGTTTCCAACGTCCGCACGTTCCGGATCGGCAACATCCAGAGCTGGCGCCTGACTTACACCGACAGCGTGAGCGAGTTCGCTATTGGCTATTATCGGCTCGTGGCGGCGCACGGCACCGGCGGCATGAGCCCCGTGACGTCGAACTCGGCTCTGATCGACTGGGTCCGCACTGCCGACGCCCTGAAGCACGTCTCTGCCGGCGGGACGAATTGGGCGGTGGCGACGAGCCCGACCGGCGAACGCTACGTCACCTTCCAGAAGGGGTCTCGCCAGTGCATCGGCTTCGTGCGCAACAGCCCGGCGAACAACTGGACCCTCGGCGCCACTTTTTGCCGTGAATCGCGGACGCCGGTGCCGGTCCAGGAAGTCCAGTTCATCTGGGACGCAGTCAAGGTGAGGGAATAGGCGCCCTCGTTTAGGGCTTGAACTCTTTGGGGAGCGAGAAGCCAGAGGATTCGAGCTTTTTCTCCAGGATTGGGATGGCCGCGGCGGTATTGCCCTTCTGGCAGTTTTCCAGGGCGTAGCCTGCCTCGACGTCGAAACGCCGGCCGGGTGCGTTCTGGACATAGCGCCGATACATCGACGAAAGCTCGGCACAATAGGCCTTGTCGTCTTGGATCGAGCCCGCCTGTGCCGCAATCGGCAGGAGCGCGAGGCCGGCGATCGGCATGAGAAGGCGTTTCACGAGACCTCCCGTACACTGGGGACGCTTCTCGCATATGGGGAGGCGCCGCCCAATGGGGCACAGCCGGGCACAAGATTTTGTGAACTGTGGCCGCGCTGCTACGATTGTCAGGCAACGACATGAAGCCCGATCCGTCCGCGCCGCGCACCCTATACGACAAGATCTGGGACAGTCACGTCGTCGAGGACAAGGGCGACGGTTATGCCCTGCTTTATGTCGACGGCCACCTGCTGGACGAGCACAGCAGCGCGCAGGCGTTCGACGGCCTGCGGGCATCGGGCCGCCTGGTGCGCCGGCCGACCGCGACCCTGGCAGTGGTCGATCACAATGCGCCGACCACCGACCGCGCCAGCGGCGTCGCCGACCCGCAGACGCGTCTGCAGATCGAGACGCTGGAGCGGAACGCGCGGCAGTTCGGCGTGCCGTGCTTCTCGATCGACGATCGGCGGCAGGGCATCTCGCACGTCGTCGGACCCGAGCAAGGGTTCGTCCAACCCGGCATGTCGATCGTGTGCGGCGACAGCCACACTGCCACGCACGGCGCGTTCGGCGCGCTCGCCTTCGGAATCGGCACGTCGGAGGTCGAGCATGTCCTCGCCAGCCAGACCGTCGTGGCCCGCCGGTCGCGCACGCTGCGCCTCACGGTCGATGGCGACCTGGCCGCCGGCGTCTCGACCAAGGATCTGATGCTGGCGATCATTGGCCGGCTGGGCACGGCCGGCGCCACCGGTCACGTGATCGAATATCGCGGCTCGACGATCGATCGCCTGTCGATGGAAGGCCGCATGACGGTGTGCAACATGTCGATCGAGGCGGGCGCGCCGAGCGGTCTGATAGCGCCCGACGAGACGACGTTCGCCTATCTCGAAGGCAGGCCCTATGCGCCCAAGGCGGACGTCTGGCCACGCGCGGTGGCGTTCTGGCGCGGACTGAAATCGGATCCCGGCGCACGCTTCGGCCGCGAGGTCACGATCGAGGCGTCGGATCTGGAGCCGCAGGTGACGTGGGGCACCAGCCCTGAGCACGTCGTGCCAGTGAGCGGCCACGTGCCCGATCCAAATGACGAGCCCGACCGCGCGCGGCGCGCCGCGCTGGCGCGCAGCCTCGACTACATGGGGCTCTTGGCGGGCGAGCCGGTGAGCGGGATCAGGATCGACAAGGTGTTCATCGGCTCGTGCACCAACGGCCGCATCGAGGATCTGCGCGCCGCGGCTTCGATCGCGAAGGGGCGCAAGGTTGCAGGTCACGTTCACGCGCTGGTCGTGCCGGGCTCCGGGCCGGTCAAGGCCGAGGCCGAGCGGGAAGGGCTCGATCGGGTGTTCCGCGACGCCGGCTTCGACTGGCGTGAGCCCGGTTGCTCGATGTGCCTGGCGATGAACGCCGACCGGCTGTTGCCGGGCGAACGCTGCGCGTCGACGTCGAGCCGCAATTTCGAGGGCCGGCAGGGCGCCGGTGGGCGCACGCATCTCGTCAGTCCGCAGATGGCCGCCGCTGCCGCCGTGCAGGGTCGCATCGCCGACGTGCGCGAACTGTTGGCAAGCAGCACGCGCTCGCCTCCCCCGTGATCGGGGGAGGTGCCTCGTCATACGAGGCGGAGGGGGAAGGCCGCAGTCGAGATCGTTATGATTCCGACGTCGGAGTCATGAAGATCGCGACTGCGGCCTTCCCCCTTCGACCTTTCGGGCCACCTCCTCCGATTACGGCGGAGGCAAGCAAGATGTACTTTCTTCATCCGAATCGGATTAGCATCGCGCGATCAGCGGAATGTCTCGACGGAGGAAACCATGCCGGTGCGGGTGATCGGAATGATCGGCGTCACGCCGCCCAGCGGCGGCGCCACCGTGCATGTCATCCGCGGCGGCCTGTCGCCAGCCTATCTGCGTTCGTTCGCGCAGGCGCACGACCAAGCGGGCTTCGATCTGGCACTGGTCGGCTACACCGCTTCGTCGGCCGAAGGCTTTCTCGTGGCTCAGTATGCGGCGCAGTACACCGAGCGGCTGGGCTTTCTCGTTGCGCACCGTCCGGGCTTCGTTGCGCCGACATTGGCGGCGCGCAAGATCGCCACCTTCGACCAGCTCACCGGCGGGCGCGTCGCGATCCACATCATATCGGGTGCGAGCGACGCCGAGCAGGAGAACGAGGGCGACTTCGCGCCCAAGGACGTGCGCTATCGCCGTGCCGCCGAATACATCGAGGTCATGAAGCTGGTGTGGACCAGCCAGCAGCGTTTCGATTTCGACGGAGAATTCTACCACCTGCGCGGCACGCGCTCCGATGTCCAGCCCTTGCAGAAGCCGCATCCGCCGCTGTTCTTCGGCGGCTCGTCGGAGGGTGCGCTGGCGATGGGCGCCCAGCACTGCGACGTCTTCGCGATGTTCGGCGAGCCGCTCGCTGCCACCGCCCAGCGCATCGCCGAATTCCGCGCCCAGGCGGCTCGATTTGGAAGGACGCCGACGTTCAACATCTCGTTCCGCCCGATCCTGGGCGCGACCGAGGGGCAGGCGTGGGATCGCGCGCGGCGTATTCTCGCCGCCATCAAGAAGCCGAGCGACCCGACGGGCTTCGGCAACAACAAGGTGCCGCTCGATCAGTCGGCGCGCCGCCTGCTCGACTTCGCCGCGCAAGGCGAGACGCACGACGCGCGGCTGTGGATGCCCATCGCCGAGGCGACCGGCGCGGTCGGCAACACCTCGTGCCTGGTCGGCACGGCCGAGCAGGTCGCCGATGCCTTGCTCGAATACTACAAGCTTGGCGTACACTCGTTCCTCATGCGCGGCTTCGATCCCTACGAGGATACGATCGAGTTCGGCCGCGAGCTGATTCCCCGCCTGCGCGCCGGCGCCGCTGCCCTCGACCAGGCGAAGGCGGCGTAAGCTCTCATTCTCCCCCCAGCTACGCTGGAGAGGTGTCGCCGTCATACGGCGACGGAGGGGTCATGGCTCTTCCCTCATGATCAAGAGCGGGTGGGACCTTTCGGCAAAGCTCAGGGCGGCCGCCTGCGATCCGCATGATTCATGACCCCTTCGTCGCCGTATGACGGCGACACCTTCCCAATGCGTGGGGAGGAGAATCAGACGCCCCCAGTCGCGACCTTGATCCAGAGGTCGCGGACCTCGCCATCGGGATCGGCGACGACCTTGCAGGTGTCGTCGAGGATCATTGTTGTTCGAGTCGTAGCGGTGTAGGCGGGCCACGCCGGCAGGCCAGGATTGTCGGGCTTGCCGGTGCGGGCGAACGCGGCCCAAGTCGTCGACACGCGGTCGGCGAGAACCTGGTCGCCGGGCCGGCGATGGGCCGCGCCGATCACGTGCAGCGTGTCGAACACGAACGGTACGTCGACCGAGTGCGGCGATTTCAGGCGGCCGCCGAAGGCAGGGGTTTCCCAGTCAAGGCTATACATCCACACCGGCGCCTTGCCGCGCGCCGCCTTGGCGTCGGCCAGCATCAGCTCGCGCACGTGGAAGTTCGACATGGTGAGCGCGGTGATCAGGCGGTCGGTCGGGCTCGCCTTGGGGTTGCGGCGCTCGTAGTAGGCGAGCAGCGTGTCGGCGGCACCGCCCGCCACGGCGGCGACGCGCATGCGGAGGTCAGCCTCGGTGATGGTGCGGTTCCACACCGCGTCGTCGGGCGCGAAGAAGATCGCCGTCTCGTCCTTGGTGCCGCCGACCATGATCGGCACGTCGTCCGACAGCGCCGGTGCGGAAGGATCGAAGGGATGGGCCGGCAGCACGCGGCCGTCGATCACCGGGCCGAAATTGTAGCGGTCGAGCAGCGGCAGGCGCGGCCGCGGCAAGGTCTGCTGGGCGGGTGCCACGGCTTCCTGGAGGCGGGCGAGCGGCAGCGCCTGCAGCGCGTCGAGCTGGTCGGGCCTGAGTCCGAGATGCTTCAGCACGGCATGGGCGAGCCGAGCGGTACGCTCGGGCTCGGCGAAACGCACGCTGGCGCCGCTCTGCACGATGGCCTTGTGGAACAGACCCTTGGCTGCTGGCATGGCGAGCAACGCGCAGGATTTTCCGCCGCCGCCCGACTGGCCGAAGATCGTGACATTGCCCGGATCGCCACCAAAGCGCGCCGCGTGCTCGCGCACCCACTGGAGCGCCGCCACGAGATCGAGCACGCCGGCATTGCCCGACTGGGCGAAGCGCGCGTCGCCCAGGCTCGACAGGTCGAGGTGGCCGAAGATGTTGAGCCGGTGATTGACCGCGACCACCACGACATCGTTGCGTCGCGTCAGGTTGGTGCTGTCGTAGCGCGGCGAGTTGGCCGAGCCGTAGGAGAAGGCGCCGCCGTGCAGCCAGACCATGACCGGACGCTTGCTGTTGTCGAGGCCGGGCGTCCAGACATGCAGCGTCAGGCAGTCCTCGCCGACCGGCAGCGTGTCGATCGGTCCCCACACCGTGGCGAGCTCGGGCCGTTGTGGCGCGGCGGGTGCCTGCGGCGAGCGCCCGGCATAGGCGACAGCCTCGCGGACTCCCGTCCACGGCTCGGGCTTGCGCGGCGGCATGAAGCGGTTGGCGCCGGCCGTCGAGGCGCCGTACGGGATGCCCTTGAAGACATGCACGCCATGGGTGGTGACGCCGACGACCCGGCCGGACGCCGTCTCGACGATGGGCGAGGGCGCGGTCTCAGCAGGCCGGCGAGCGAGGCTGTCGATGTCATCGGGCATAGGGAGTCCTTTCGTGTTCGAACACCTCCCCAGCTCTGCTGGGGAGGTGTCGCCGTCAAACGGCGACCGAGGGGTCGAAATTCATGACTCAATGCCCCCTCCGTCCGCGAAGACGCGGACACCTCCCCACGCCAAGCATGGGGAGGAGGGCAAGTTGCATCACCGCCTCGCCAGCAGCTCGGTCGCAATATTGCTCCACTCGTCCTGCAGCGACAGGGCCGTCGGCATCGGCCGGCCGGCGCGCTGGTACCAGCCGCCGGCGTTACGCATGTCGCCTTCCTGACGATGCAGGTGGGCGTGGACCAGGTCACAATCGGCCTCGCCCTCGTGTTGCTGCACGCACCGGTGCGCGCGATCCCAATCGCCGCGCAGCAGCCACCAAAGGGCCTGCAGGGCAGGGCCTGCCTCGGACGGCGGTGCGTCGCCTGCGATGCTGCTGCGAAACGTGTCGATGGTCGTCATGTTCGTGACTCCCGTTAATTGGTTATCGGACCTCAGGCCGGGCCGTCGACGATGATCAGGTTGCCGGTCGTGCTGTCCAGCCGCAACCCGATGACCTTCTGGTAGGCGTCGGAGCGATACCAGCCTTCCGCCGCGGCGCGCGACGGAAACTCGATGATGACCAGCCGCGGGTGAGGCCATTCGCCTTCGACGATCGTGAAGCCGCCGCCGCGGACGACGAACTTGCCGCCGAACGGCTCGATGGTCGCCGGCACGTGCTGGCGATACTCGGCGAACTTGGCTTCATCCTTCACCGTCTCGGTGGCGACAACGTAAGCCTTCACGATCGTGTGCCCTTAAAGGTACTTCGCCGGGCGTATCATCGCCCGCCACATATGCGCGACCGGGCTGTTATCGAAGCCGAGGCCCTGCTCAGGCTGGCGGAAATGCCGGCCGATGATTTCGGTGAACTCCTCGAGCTCGACATGCAGATTCGGATCGAACGAGTAGATGTCGTGCACGGTGATTTGCCGGCCAGTCATGTACCATTTGTGATCGCGCATGCGCTTGTAGTCTTCCTCGACATAGGGGTCGGGTCGATAGTCGGCGCCGAACGCGGCGACGTAGGATTGCGGATATTCGTAGCCGACCGACTCGTCGGGATAGAAGCGCAGCACCTGGTGGGCGCGGATCGCCCAGGTGATCTCCTCGTCGACATAAGGCTCGACGAGCTGCGCGCCCCAATAGCCATGGTCGCCGCGGATGAAGCCGATGGTCGAGATGTCGTGCAGCAGGCAGGCCAGCACCATCTTCTCCGGCAGGCCCGCCGTCACGGCGTGCCGGGCGCTCTGCAAGAGGTGCATGCTCGGGCCGAAGCGGTACTTGAAGAAATCGATCAGGGTCGGCTTCTCCGGCATCGCCGGCAGGCGCGGATCGTCGCCCATCAGCACGCGGGCCTTGGGATGCTGCTTCATCAGCGCCGCGGCATTGGGCGGTGGGCCCATGTCGCCGTCGGCCATGGTGTAGAGCCGCGACTTGATGACGATATAGTCGAGCTCGTCGGACATCTTGGCTTCGAGCGCATCGGCGCGCTGAGACAGGCTCATGCTGGCGTTCATGCGGGCTTCCTCCGTTGGCCTCCCGGATCGGGGGCATTGCGGCGAGCCTAGCATGAGGTGCGCGGCGAGCACGACCCCGCGCACCCTGCGCCGCTATCCCAATTCTTCAGGCCAGATGGTCCGATATGCGAGGCTGGCGCCAAGGAAGGAAGTGTCGATAGACTTTCTCCGGCAGTCGTATGACTGCTGCGTCGGAGGCACCAGCGCGTGGGCAGGCACTATACGATTTCCCTGATCATAGTCGCGGGTTTCTGGGGGCGATTCTCGGTGCCGGGATCGGCTTCCGGATCGGCGGCGTAGGCGCGGCCATCCTAGGTCTGTTCGTGGTGAGCGAATCCGGCGCCTTCGTCGGCCTGCTCATCGGTGCCGGCATCGAGGCATTGGCCGATGGCTGGCGCCGATGGTTCGCCGGCAACTTTGGCGGTCTGGTCGCATTCCTCGTCGTCGCTGGCGTGTTGGCGGCCATCGTCCTGCTGTGGGGCGTCGGCCAATAGGTCATACCGGTCGGCGCGCCTCCTGGTAGTGGGTACCGTGGGATACGGCGAGCCAGGCATCGAGATGATCGCTGCGATGCTCCTGGCAAATGAACTGCCCAATCGATTGGAGATGCGCCAGAGAACCGTGGCGAACGCCGAACAATCGGCGAAAGCGCGCTGACGAGCGCGCTGCGCTCCGGCTAGGATGGTGGCCGGGAAGCGAAGGAATCTTCAAGCATGGACCACATTTCGCGGCGGGCCGCTCTGGCTGGCGCGGCTGCCCTGCCTTTTTCGATTGCCAGTCCAACGGGCGCGCAGGCGCGCTTTCCCGAGCGGCCGATCAGGCTGATCGTGCCGTGGGCGGCCGGTGGGCCGGCTGACGGCGGCTTTCGCGTCCTCGCCGAAGCCGCCGCCAAGAAGCTCGGCCAACCGGTCGTGGTCGAGAACAAGGCGGGCGCCTCGGGCGTGCTCGGTGCAATCGCCCTGCAGGAGGCCAAGCCCGATGGCTACGTCGTCTCGCAGATGCACATGAGCGTGCTGCGCCAGCCGCTGCTCAACCCGCAACTGCCCTACCATCCGATCAAGGACCTGACCTACATCCTGCAGATCACCGGATTCGTGATGGGCATAGTAGTGCGAACCGAGGCGCCGTGGCGCACGCTCGCCGAACTGCTCGACTACGCCAAAGCCAATCCGGGCAAGTTGAACTACGGCACGCTCGGTATCGGCTCGACACAGCACCTCGCCATGGAGCGGATCGGCATCGCCAGGGGCAGCCTGAGCTGGACCCATGCACCCTATCGCGGAACCGCCGACACCCTCCGCGCCTTGCTGGGCGGCGAGATCGATTTCGCCTCGGAAGCGTCGGGGTGGGCGCCGATGGTGATGGCCGGCAAGCTGCGTCTGCTCGCGGTCTTCACCGGCGAGCGGGCCAAGCGCTTTCCCGATGTGCCGACGGTGCGCGAGCTCGGCATGGATATCGTGGTCGATAGCCCCGGCGGGCTCATCGGCCCGCGCAACATGGATCCCGCCGTGGTCGCCGTCCTGGCCGCCGCGTTCCGCGACGCCGCCGAGACGCCCGAGCATCTGAAGTTTCTCGACAACATGGACCAGCCGCTGCTGCTGCTCGACGGGCCGGTCTATCGCGAGGCAATGGCGCGGACCCTCGAGGAGGAGCGTGCCCTGCTGCGCCGATTGAACCTGCTGCCGGCGTAGGCGCTTTCTTTCCAACTACGGGCCGGCGTGCCACACTTAATGGGGTTGTGTGGGCCGCGCGTCGAATGATCCGGCTGAAATGAACGGGCCATTGCGCCGCGTATTGTCTTCTCCGCCATGTCCGAGGGGTGAATTCATGGCAACAATGGGCATGGTGGCGCCGAAGGAATGGCTTTCCCGGACCAGCCTGACGTTTTCGCGGACGCGTGGTCCGACCCTGCTGCGGGCGGACGACGCCTACGCCAAGTATTTCGACGTGAGGTCGGAGGGAAACAAGAAGGCCCTGCACGACGCGCTCGGCGCCTATCTGCGGGAAAAAGGCGGGAACTGGGAACAGGTCGATCGCGACAAGAAGAGCGGCGGCCTCATGAAGTTCGTGTTCGAGTTCACGCTCGCAGGTCCGACCGTGAAGAACGTGCTCGAATTGAGAGTTCCGGAGTCGCGGCACGGCGTGCTCTATCTGTGGCAGAACGCCGACATCAGCACTCAGTGGGCAAAGATTTTTCTCGAAGGCGCGCTGACTGTCGGCGGCTCGACGCTTGGTCTGCTGCAAGCCGGCAACTATCGGGCAGGCGATCAGTTCCAGGGGCTCGGTGTCATCGCCAAGGACTCCCCTGGCGACACGGCTGCTTCAGTCGGGCGTCTGGCCCCGACTATCGGCGGCATCGTCGCTCCGCCGAAGGGAACCGGGGTGCGGGTCGAGACGCCGACGCCCGTCGTCAAGCTTGCCGACCTGCCGGACGACGCCGGCATTCTGGAGAAAGCCAGGGCCGTTCTCGGCAAGTTTTTCGACAGCGTGTGGAATACCATTCGGCAGAAAGTCGGCGAGATCTGGCAGGAGGTGCGCTTCAAGTTTCTTCGCGGCGGCTTCGTCGGCACGATCGGTGGCGCCATCGGCAAGCTGGCCGTGTTCATCCTCGGCAAGGTGGCCATGCACGCCGCCCCCTTCGTCGCCAACGGCATCGAAATCGGACAGGGCATCTGTCAGGCCATCATTGCCGCGAAGGATCGGGTGTCGGCTCATCTTCTCCATCAGAAATTCGTCGTCAGGCCCGGCCATCCGGCGCAGATCGCCCAGGCGATCGAGAACCAGATGAACTGGGCGATTGCCAAGGGCGCTTACAACGCAGCAAAAGGCGGCGCCAAGCTGGCCGGCAACCTCATGAGCTGGGGCGCCAGTGCACTGATCGATGTGATCGCCGCCGCGATCGAGTTCGCCTGGAAATTCCTCACGCGCCTGGCCGAAGGCGTCCTGATGAGAGGCTGGATCGACCTCGTGAAAGCCTTGACGAGGAATCGCAACGATTGGAAGGCAGACCCCCGGGACGGAGTCTGGCGGCCGAGCATCGTTTACAACGACAAGGGCTTCAGGGAGGTGTTCGAGGCGGGCTGCGACGCCAGCGTTTGCATTCCCATGATGACGCTCAATTCCGGCATTGCCGGCGACCAGATGATGTTCATGAAAATGTTCGACGATACCGGCGCTCTCTTGGGTCAGGGCTCGGGGCAGGACAGGCCGACGGCGGCCGCGCAGGCCCAATTCGACGCCGGAACCAAGTATTTCACCCTGCTCAAGGAGAACGGCAGGAACTACCTGGAAAGCACCGGATTCACCTTCATGTCGTCCGACCCGGTTGCTCGAGGATTGATGTGGCACGCGATCAGCCACCATCAAGGCGGCAGGATGGCGAATGCGGACAAGGTGCTGCATCTTCTCGCCGGGCGGTGAGAGCAAGCGATGTGCGGCGCCGTCCAGCGAGCATTTTGAATCCGTTCGGCCAGAGCTGCGGGATCGGATGGCGCCCGAGGCTTCGCTGTCGCAGGCCGATCATCGCCAGGCGATCGCCCCACTCCGTGAGAGCCAAAGAATGATGACTCGTCGGCTGCGATCCGCGGCCTTGCCCAATCGTCTCTACTCGAGGCAGGACGCGCGGGCCTCATCCAGATCCTGATAGGGCGTTCGAGATAATCCAGTTCGTCGAGTGCGAGCGAGGCCGTATAGGAGCCGGGCTACGAAGGAGGATCGAGACCGATGGGTAAGCCGTTGCGCCTGGGCGTCGCCTACGATTTTCGCAATCCGGTGGAGTCCGGGCTGAGCCACCAACACCTCTATGCCGCGATCATGGAGCAGGTCGCCTGGCTCGACGGATTGGGGCTCGATCTCGTGTGGTTCACGGAGCATCACTTCGTCGAGGACGGCTATCTGCCGTCGTGGATCCCGGTCGCCGCGGCGATGGCGGCGCGGACCAGGCGGGTGCGCTTCTCGTGTGATGTCTGCCTGTTGCCGTTCAATCATCCGATCCGGCTCGCCGAGGACCTCGCCGTGCTCGACAACATCAGCGGCGGGCGCGTGGAGATCGGCGTCGGCATGGGCTACGCGCCGCACGAGTTCCGCGGCTTCGGCCTGCCGGTGTCGCGCCGCGTGTCGCTGACCGACGAAGGCATCACCGTGCTGAAGCGCGCCTTCACCGGCGAGAAATTCAGCTTCGAGGGCAAGCGCTACAGCTTCCAGGACGTCAAGATCACGCCCGGCTATGCCCAGCCCGGCGGGCCGCCGCTGTGGGTGGCGGCGATGTCCGAGCCAGGCGCGCAGAGGGCCGCACGCTTCGGCGCCAACCTGCTGCCTCAGGGCCCGCGCGCTCAGTCGCTCGATGCTTGGGCGAAGCAAGTGCGGTCGGAGGGGCGCGATCCGGCGGCGTTCCGTGTTGGCATCATCCGTTCCTGCCTGGTGACCGACGATCGCGAGCGTGACTGGGCCGCCGTACGTGCCGCCGAGCGGCGGCGGATGGAGGTCTACAATCGCTTCCGCGAAGAGGCGGGTGGGCATGGCGGCGTCGCCGGCATCACTGAGCAGCAGCGCATTCCCCAGACCTGGGTGGTCGGCGACGTCGATCATTGCGTGGCCGAGCTGTCGGCCTTCATCGAAGAGTACGGATTGACCGATATCGTGTCGTGGGCCGTGCCGCCGGGCATGCGCCCGGATGATATGAGCGCGAGCCTGGAACGCTACGCGCGCGATGTTGCACCTCGGCTGAAGGCGCGCTTCGGCGGCGGCGCTTGAGGCGATCGGCCGGCCATAGGATATGATAGGTATCGATGTGCGAACGGCCTCTGGCGGCCTGCGATATCGGCGATGAAGGCGGTAACGGCGGCCAGGACCTGAACGCGTGAAGGGGTACTCGTGCGAGCCTGGATTTGGCGAATCGTAGGGATATGTGTTGTGGTGGCGGCCGTCGCGGCAGGCGTGTTGTGGTGGAAGCAACCACCGGCCAAGCAGGCGACACCCCAGGCGCCGCCACCGCCCGAGGTCGGCGTGGTCGAGCTGAAAGCTGCCAACGTACCGCTGCCGCTCGAGTTCTCCGGCCGCGTTTCGAGCTTCCGCGCCGTCGAGATCCGCGCCCAGGTGAGCGGCGTGCTGCTAAAGCGCGAGTTCCAGGAAGGCGCCATCGTCAAGGCGGGCGAGGTGCTGTTCCGCATCGATCCGCGCACCTACGAGGCAGCACTGTCGCGCGCGACCGCGCAGGCCGCCCAGGCGCGCGCGACCCTGGTTCAGGCCGAGGACAACTTCAGGCGCGTCGAGGGTCTGGCGTCGCAGAAGGTCTCGACACAAAAGAGCCTCGAGGACGCGATCGCCGCTCGTGACCAGGCGCGCGCGGCAATCCAGTCGACCGAGGCCGACATGCTGACGGCCAGGCTCAACCTCGAATTCACCACCATCAAGGCGCCGGTCACTGGCCCGACCAGCCTGACTTCGCCGCCCGAGGGCACGCTGATCCAGGCCCAGCAGACGGTGCTGACGACGATCACCCAGCTCGACCCGGCCTATGTCAATTTCACCTTCACCGAAGGCGAGATGCGCCAGCTCCAGGAGATCGAACGGCCGCACGACGAGCTGTTCGACCCCGAGACCATCAAGGTCGAGCTGCAGTTCGGCGACGGTGCAGTCTATCCGCGGCTCGGCAAGATCGACATGCGCTCGCGCACCATCGATCCGCGCACCGGCACCATCCTGATCCGCGCCATGTTTCCCAATGGCGACGGTGCTCTGCTGCCGGGCCAGTTCGTGCGCGTGAAGCTGACCGGCATCGTGCTGCCCAACGCCATCGTGGTCCCCAAGGCTGCGATCTCGCAGGGGCCGCTCGGCGCCTTCGTCTACCTCATCGAGCCCGACATGGTGGCACGCGCCCGCCAAGTCCGAATCTTCCGAGAGCTCGACAACGGCTTCATCGTGCGCAAGGGGCTGAAGGAGGGTGACCGCATCGTCGTCGACGGCGTGATCCGTGTGCGGCCCGGCAACGTCGTGAAGCCGGTCCCCATGGCGCCGCCGAAAAGCGCCGAGGCGCCGGCCGCGGGCGCCAAGCCGTGATCTCCAAATTCTTCATCGACCGGCCGGTCTTCGCCTCGGTGCTGTCGATCGTCATCGTGCTGGCCGGCCTGGTCGCCATGCGGGTGCTGCCGATCTCGCAGTATCCGCAGATCGTGCCGCCCGAAGTGGTCGTGTCGGCCAACTATCCCGGCGCCACCGCCGAGACGATCGCCCAGACCGTGGCGGCGCCGCTCGAGCAGCAGATCAACGGTGTCGAGCGCATGATCTACATGCAGTCGACCTCGACCGGCTCGGGCACCATGAATCTGTCGGTGACCTTCGAGATCGGCACCAATCCCGACCAGAACGCCATCAACGTCAACAATCGCGTGCAGCGCGCTCTGCCGTTGCTGCCCGCCGAGGTGGCGCGGCAGGGCGTCGTCGTGCAGAAGCGTTCGACGGCGATCCTACAGGTCATCACGATGTCGTCGCCGGACAACCGCTACGACACGATCTACATCAGCAACTACGCGCTGGTGAACGTGCTCGACGAGATTCGCCGCCTGCCGGGCGTGGGCGATGCCTCGCTGTTCGGGGCCTCGGACTACTCGATGCGCATCTGGCTGCGCCCCGACAAGCTCGCCCAGTACAACCTCACGCCGGCCGACGTCGCTGCCGTGATCCGCGAGCAGAACCAGCAATTCGCCGCCGGCCGCTTCGGCGAGGAGCCGATGACCAACCCGCAGGTCTTCACCTACTCGGTGACGACGCCGCCGCGCCTGGTCGACCGCACCCAGTTCGAGGACATCATCATCCGCTCCGAGGAGAACGGCGGGGCGCTCCGGCTGAAGGACGTGGCGCGGGTCGAGCTGGGGGCACTGCTCTACGGTTTCTCCGGCACCTACAATGGCTCGCCGGCGGTGCCGATCGCCGTCTACCTGCAACCCGGCGCCAATGCGCTAGCGGTCGCGGCCTCGGTGCGGGAGACCATGGAGCGCGTCTCCAAGCGTTTCCCGGTCGGGCTGCGCTACGACATCCCGTTCGACACCACGCGCTTCGTCGAGGTCTCGATCGAGGAGGTCGCCGCCACCTTCGTCGAGGCGATCGCGCTGGTCGTGCTGGTGGTGTTCCTGTTCCTGCAGAGCGTGCGGGCCATGATCATCCCGGTCATCGCCATCCCGGTGTCGATCATCGGCACCTTCGCCGGCATGTACCTGCTGGGCTTCTCGATCAACCTCCTGACGCTGTTCGGGCTGGTGCTGGCGATCGGCATCGTGGTCGACGACGCCATCGTCGTGCTGGAGAACGTCGAGCGCATCATGTCGACCACCGGCAAGGGGCCGCGCGAGGCCGCCATCCAGGCGATGCAGGAGGTGACCGGGCCGGTGATCGCCATCGTGCTGGTGCTGTGCGCGGTGTTCATCCCGGTGTCGTTCCTGGGCGGCCTGGCGGGCGAGCTCTACCGCCAGTTCGCCGTCACCATCGCTGTCTCGGTGGTGATCTCGGGCGTGGTCGCGCTCACCCTGACCCCGGCGCTGGCGGCGCTGATCCTGAAGCCGGCGCACGACAGGCCGCTGGCGCCGTTCCGCGTCTTCAACCGCCTCTTTGCCTGGCTGACGACGATCTACACCGGCGGCGTTGGCTTCCTGCTGCGCAACGCCGTCATCGGAATCATCGGCTTCGTCGCCGTGCTCGGGGCGACCTATGCTTTGTTCCAGCGCATCCCGGGCAGCCTCGTGCCGGCCGAGGATCAGGGCTACGTCTTCATGGTGACGATCCTGCCGCCCGCCGCCGCCATCGCGCGCACGCGCGAGGTCACCAAGGAGGCGACAGCGGCGGTCATGAAGAACCCGGCGGTGGCCCACGTCGTCACCTTCTCGGGGTTCGATCTCCTGTCGCGTGCGCTCAAGACCAACTCGGGCATCTCGTTCGTCACCCTGAAGGACTGGTCGCAACGCAAGGCGCCGGCCGAGGATGCGCGCAACATCGCGCCGGCGCTGGCGCGCATCAACGCCAACTTCAAGGATGGCATCGTCATCGGCTTCAATCCGCCGCCGATCATCGGCATCAGCGTCACCGGCGGCTTCGAGTTCTTCCTCCAGGACCGCTCCGGCGGCCCGCTGACCGGTCTCGGCGAGGCGGTCAACAAGGTGGTGGCGGCGGCCAACCAACGACCCGAGCTGCGCGGCGTGCAGACGACCTTCACGACCAGCGTGCCGCAGTACCGTATCGACGTCGACCGCGACAAGGCGCGTGCGCTCGGCATTCCGATCAACGCCATCTTCGACACCATGCAGAGCTCGTTCGGCAGTCTCTACGTCAACGACTTCTCGCTGTTCGGGCGGACCTATCGCGTCAGCCTGTCGTCAGAGGCCGACTATCGCGAGAAGCCGGACGACATGCGCCACGTGTTCGTGCGCTCCGACAACAACGTCATGGTGCCGCTGAACGAGCTGGTGACCTTCACCCGCGTCCTCGGACCCGACGCCGTCGACCGCTTCAATATCTTCCCCGCCGCCAAGGTGATCGGCGGGCCGGCGCCCGGCTATTCCTCAGGACAGGCGATCGCGGCCATGCGCGACGTCGTCGCCAAGACCTTGCCCAACGATTTCACCATCGGCTGGATCGGCTCGGCCTACCAGGAGCTCGCCACCGCGGGCTCGGGTTCGCTGGGCTTCGTGTTCGGCCTGGTCATGGTGTTCCTGATCCTGGCGGCACAGTACGAGCGCTGGTCGTTGCCGCTCGCCGTGCTGACGGCCGTACCCTTCGCGGTGCTGGGCGCGCTGCTCGCCATCTGGTGGCGCGGTCTCGACAACGACGTCTACTTCCAGATCGGGCTGGTCACGCTGATCGGTCTCGCCGCCAAGAACGCCATCCTGATCATCGAGTTCGCCGCCCAGCGCCACCGCCAGGGCCTCACCGTCTACGACGCCGCGATCGAGGCCGCACGCCTGCGCTTCCGGCCGATCGTGATGACCTCGCTCGCCTTCGTGCTGGGCGTGCTGCCGCTGGCCATCAGCACGGGCGCCGGCTCGGCCAGCCGGCACTCGATCGGCACCGGCGTGATCGGCGGCATGCTGGCTGCGACCTTCGTCGCCATCCTGTTCGTGCCGCTGTTCTTCCGCTTGTTGACGCCGGCGCGGAAGACTCCGGTGAAAGAAACGGGCGAGCACGGTGGCGCCTTCGACCGTCCCTCGCCTGCGACGGGCGAGGGCGGATAACGTCATCCGGCCGTTTACTCAGCGGCTTCGGCGTCGCGCGTAGGTTGGATGGATCGCACGAAGGCGCGGGCGATGGCATCGCCGGCTCGATCCGCTGCCGCGGTGTGTCGTGCGGCGATTTTTGGGTAGCGCTCGAGCCAGCCGGGCGCCTTCGCTTCGATAACGTCGCGAAATTCGACGAGCCATGCCTCGACCACCTCGATGCTGGCCTCGAAGTGGAACTGGGCACCATAGGCTGCCCGGCCTATCCGGAAGCACTGGTTGCGCACAGCGGCGCCTGACACGAGCCGCACGGCACCGTCGGGCAGGGAGAACGTGTCGCGGTGCCATTGAAAGCTCTCGAACTGCGCACCGACGCCCGAGAACAGCGGATCGACCGCCCCCTCCGGGGTGACGTCGAGGGACGTCCAGGCGAATTCGGGTGCGACTCCGACGAGGTTTTCGCCGCCATAAGCGCGCGCGAGCAATTGTGCTCCAAGACAGACTCCCAGGACTGGCTTGTTCGCGTCGCCGAAGCGGCGCATCGCGCCGGCGAGGCTTGGCAGATAGGGGTAGCTGGTGTCGTCGACGGCGCTCTGCTCTCCGCCGAGAACGATCAGGGCGTCGTGTGCGTGGACACCGGGCGGCAGGGAGCCGTCCTTCCACGGCCGAAACCAGTCGAGCTCCGCGCCGGCGCCATCCAACGCCCGACCCAACGTGCCGAGATACGTGTTTTCCATGTTCTCGACGATGGCGACGCGCATCCTGATTTTCCCCGATTCGTGGCGCTCACTTTCCAGGAAGCGCCGCGCTCGATCAACTCGACCGGTCGGTCGGGCAAATAGTCGTGGTCGGCGACGATCCGTCGGCGATAATGACGGCCCCTTGGAGGAATGGCGGATGACACGGTCCGAGGACGGCGAGCTACCCATCATCGACGTCGGCGGGCTCTGGCGGGACGCCACCGACGACGAGCTGTCGAGGCTCGGTGCCGAGGTGTACGGCGCCTGCCGGTCGACCGGCTTTTTCTATATCGCCAATCACGGCGTGGCGCGCGACCTGATCGACAAGGCGTTCGAGGCAAATCGCCGTTTCCACGCCCTTCCGCTTTCCGACAAGCTCGCGATCAAGCTCAACCGCTGGCATCGCGGCTATCAGGCCCTGGCCGGCTCCACGCTGGTGTCTTCAGCGCGCTTTGCGCCGGCGCGGCATCCCAACCAGCTCGAATCCTTCTTCCTTCGGCACGAGGTCGATCCTGCCGACCCGTGCTACCGGGTTCAGCCTCTGCAGGGGCCCAATCAATGGCCTGAGGACGTGGAATTCCGGGACACGGTGAGTGGCTACGATGCCGCGATGTGCGATGCCGGCATGCGACTGCTAAAGGTCTTCTCGACGGCGATCGGGGAAGCGCCCGATTTCTTCAGCAGACGGTTCTCTCCGCCGTCGACATGCCTGCGTCTGATCCATTATCCGCCGGCCCCGTCCGATCGGCCTGACGATCTTTACGGCAGTCATCCACACACCGACTACGGCTTCCTGACCATCCTCGCGCAAGACGACGTGGGAGGTCTCGAAGTGCGCGGACCGGACGGCATCTGGCGGACCGTGCCCTTCGTGCCGGATACCTTTATCGTCAATATCGGCGACATCCTGGCGCGATGGACGAACGATGGCTTCAACTCGACGCCCCATCGTGTGATCAATGCGTCGCCCGAGCGGGATCGCTACTCGATCGGCTATTTCTTCGATCCGAACCTCGACGCGGAGATCAGCACCCTGGAGCACTTTCAGGAAGGCGCAGGACCGCCGAAGTATGCGCCTATTCGATATGCCGACTATTTCAACGGCCGGCTCGATGCCAACTACACCGACCGGACAGGAGTCTGAGTCGCGCGTGCAACCGAGTGCGTGGACGCCATGGTTTCTTGCGGTAGTTCTCGAGGCCTGTGCTGTTTCCAGCGGCACCATCGTGAGCGCAGTAGCTGACGTGTACGATGCTCATCAAGGACGAGCCCGCGGCGGCAATCTCGCCGTCAGGGCATGAACCGGAGGCCTGCCGTGACTGAACAATCGCCAGGCCCCTTCACGGTCGCGGCCTTGCGACGCGCCTTCTTGGAAGGTCACGAGCCGCCGCCGGTGCCGGCCATCGCACGGCTCAAATCCTATCGCTGGTTCGTCGTCGGCACGGTCTGCGTCGGCGCCTTCATGGGGCAGGTCGATGCCAGCATGACGCAGATGCTGTTGCCCCGGCTCGAGCGCGACTTCGACGCGCGGCTGAGCACAGTGAGCTGGATCGCCGTCGCCTATCTGCTGGCGATGGCGTCGTGCATGCCGATCTTCGGGCGGCTGGCCGACATGATCGGCCGCAAGCTGCTCTACACCAGCGGCTTCGTCATCTTCATCCTGGGGTCGGCCTTGTGCGGCTTCGCACCGGACCTGACATCGCTCGTGGTCTTCCGCGTTCTGCAGGGAGCAGGGGCAGCGCTGATCACAGCCAACAGCATCGCCATCGTCGTGCTGGCGACCCACCCGGAGGAGCGTGGGCGGGCGCTCGGGCTGCAATCGGCGGCTCAGGCGATCGGATTGGGGGCGGGCCCTGCCATTGGCGGCCTGGTCCTCGACACGCTGGGCTGGCATTGGGCGTTCTGGATCAACGTCCCGGTCGGGCTGATCGGGGCCGTGATGGGCTGGATGGTCATTCCCCAGTCGAAGAAACTGTCGGAAGGCGAACGCTTCGACTGGCACGGGGCGTTGCTGATCGCGCCCGCGCTCACCGCCGTCGTGGCGGTGCTCAACGAGGGCTATGCCTGGGGGCCGACGTCGCCCGCCTTCATCCTCTGTGTGCTGCTCGCATTCCTGTTCCTGTGGCAGTTCATGCGGGCAGAACGGCGCGCCCCGTCGCCGCTGCTCGACCTGGGGCTTCTCGGGCAAAAGCCCTTTCTCATCGGCAACCTGGCGAATCTGTTGTCCTACGCCTGCCTGTTCGGCGTGTTCTTCCTCATTCCCTTTTCGCTGGTCCGCGTCTACCAGGATTCGGAGCTGGTCGCGGGTCTGCGACTCTCCATTCTGCCGGTGATGCTGGGCGTGCTGGCGCCCGCGGGCGGAGCCTTGTCGGACCGCTTCGGCGCCCGCGCGCCGACCACCGCCGGGATGGCCGTCTGCATGGCCGCGCTGGCGCTGCTCTATGTCTTCCTCGACGGCACGGCGGGAAACATGACAATGGTGATGGTGGCGTTGGCGCTGTTTGGTGTCGGGCAGGGCCTGTTCGTCTCGCCCAACAGCAGTGCCATCATGGGCCTCGCGCCGCCCCAGCTCACCGGCGAGGCCGGCAGCGTGCTGAACGTCATGCGCTTCCTCGGCATCAGCGCGGGCATTGCCGCCTCCTCGACGGTGCTGGCGCTCAGCCTGGGGACGATTCGTGGGGCCACCGGCAGCACGGTCGACGCCTCGGCCTCCCTGCTGGTCGCGGCCGGCCGCGACGTCATCGTGCTCCTGATCTGCCTGGCCGCCGCGGCGGGCCTGCTGTCGCTCGTTCGCCCGGGCACGCCCGCCGCCGGCTCCGGGCACGCGTTCGTGCCCGAGTAGGGTTCGTCTCCAAGCGGGGCGGGCGGCTCTTGCGTTGGCGCCTCACCGACCGCCAGACTGCGCGCCTACAACCGACCACAGGAAGCAGCATGCAGCTCGGACTTTTCATGGCGACGCAATGGCGTCAGGGCGCCGATCTCGGACCGGAACTCGCCAACCTGATCGAGCAGGTGCGCGTGGCGCGGGCGAGCGGGTTGGTCTCGATCATGGTGGGGCAGCATTTCGTCTCCGGTCCCCTGCAGATGTTCCAGTCGATGCCGCTGCTGGCGCGGCTCGCGGCCGAGGCAAAGGGCATGCGGCTGGGACCGGGCCTGCTTTTGCTGCCCCTGCTCAATCCCGTCGTGGTTGCCGAGGAGTGTGCGACGCTCGATTGGCTGACCGACGGCAATGCCATCATCGGTCTCGGGCTCGGCTATCGCCACGAGGAGTTCGACTCGATCGGCGTGCCGTTCAAGGAACGCGTGCCGCGCTTCGTCGAGAGTGTGGCGGTCATCCGCAAGATGTGGCGCGACGACGTCGTCGAGCACAGCGGCCGCTTCCACACGGTGAACAAGGTACAGGCGAGCCTGAAGCCCAAGCGGCCGGGCGGGCCGCCGATCTGGATGGCGGGCGACGTCGAGGTGGCGGTCAAGCGCGCCGCCCGGCTCGCCGATGCCTGGATGCCGTCGCCCATGGTGACTCTGAAGTCGGTCGGAGAGCTCAACACCCTGTTCCGCGATACGCGTGCCGCGTTGGGGCTGCCGCCGGTCGAGGAATATCCGATCATTCGCGAATGCCACGTCGGCAGCGGCGTCGGCAAGGCGATCGACGAGGTGCGCGAGCCGCTCGCCTACAAGTACGAATCCTATGCGAGCTGGGGCGAGGCCAGCGGCTTTGTGCCGGCCGACCGCATCCGCGGCGACTTCGACCAGTTCGCCGCCAGCCGTTTCATCATCGGCTCGGAGAACGAGGTCGCCGACCAGATCGCCGCCTACGGCGAGCAGACCGGCACCAACCACATCCTGCTGCGCGTCCAATGGCCTGGCCTCGACCAGAAGACGGCCCTGCGCACGCTCGAGCGGTTGGGCAGGGTGGTCGAGAAGGTGAAGTGAATCACTCTCCTCCCCAAACGCAGCTTGGGGAGGTGTCGCCGTTTCACGGCGACGGAGGGGGCATGATCTCATAGTCTCGAGACCATGACCCCTCCGTCGCGTATGACGCGACACCTCCCCAGCGAAGCTGGGGAGGAAACTCAAGGCCTGAACTGCAGTGCGCGCGGCACCAGCCGCGAGGGCTGAGCGACGATGCGGTAGGCATCCGTCACCCATTCGCAGACCAGCCGGCGGGTATCGCGCGGGTCGATCATCTCCTCCATCTCGAAGCGATTGAGCGGCCCTATGGGGCCTCGCGCGCTTTCGATGCGGGCATTGATCTCGGCGCGCAGCGCCGCCGGATCGGCGGCCTCGGCGAGCTGGCGCTTGTAGGCCGCCTCGATGCCGCCTTCCGGCGGGATGCCGCCGACATCGGCCGCCGGCCACACCACGCGCGCCGAAACCGCGGCGCGTGGCGTGGCGTAGTTGTTGCCGGCGACGCCGAAGCTTCGGCGCATCAGAACGGTGAAGATCGGCACCGTCACCTGGGCGAAGGCGACCATCCATTCGCCGCCCTTGCGGATCGTGCCGGCGATCTCGTGCTCGATGCCGACGGCGAAGCCCGGATTGTCGACGAGGTTCAGCACCGGCAAGTGGAACAGGTCGCACAAATCGAGATGGCGCCTGAGCTTGCCGCAGCCGTCGGCGGTCAGTGCGCCGCCGTTGATGTGCCGGCTGTCGGAGGCGATGACACCCATCGGGTGGCCGGCAAAGCGCACGAACCCGGTCACCTGGTCGGTGCCCCACAGCGGGCCGATCTCGAAGAACGACCCTTGGTCGGCCATCAGCCGGATCGCCTGCCGCACGTCGAAGGTCGCGATGCGCTTGCGCGGCACCAAGGTTAGAAGCTCCTCCTCGCGCCTGTCGACCGGATCGGACGTACTGGCGATCGGCGGCACCTCGTAGGCGCTCGACGGCAGGTAGGACAGGAAGCGCCGCGTCATCGCCATCGCCTCTTCCTCGGACTCGGCGAGATTGTCGACCGAGCCGTTGCGGCAATGGATCTGCCAGCCGCCGAGGTCCTCCTTGGTAACGTCGTAGCCCATGGCGTGGCTGACCACCGGCGGGCCGGCGACGAAGAGCTGCGAGATGTCGCGCACCATCACGGAGAAATGGCCGAGCACGGCCTTGGCCGCGCCAATGCCGACGACGCTGCCCAGCAGCATGTTGACCACCGGCACCTTGCTGAGCTGGTCGACGTATAGCGTGCTGCCGAGATGGCCGGGCAGGAACGAGCCGCCTGTGCCGGTGACGCGCGGCCGGCCGGCCTTGATGGCGCCGGTGCTCTCCTTGACGGAGGCCGCGCCGTCGCTCGACTGCTTGGGCACCATGGTGGCGACGCTGCCGCCGCCCGACGAGCCGTCGAGCAGGCGGATCGATGGCGCGCGCAGCTCGGTCGACAATCGATCGAAATGGCGTGACTTCTGGCCAACCGCGCCGTCGGCATGGCCGCCGCGCGAGGTGAAATCGTCGGCGCACACGATGCAGGAGCGGCCGTCGATGCGGCCGGTGCCGCCGACATGGCTGGCCGGCGTGAACTCGGCGATGTTGCCGTCCTCGTCGTAGCTCGCGAAGCCTGCCAGGCTGCCGATCTCGCGGAAGCTGCCCTTGTCGAGCAGCGCATCGATGCGCTCGCGACAGGTGAGCTTGTGGCGGTTGCGCTGTCGCACCACGCCGGGATCCTTCGAGCCCGGCGCCAGCCGCGCATGGGCGATCGCCTGCAAGGCGCTCACCTGGGCGAGCACCGGCGACCAGCCATCCTCCGCCGATCCGGCTGGGACGATGTCCGCGGCGCCGGCCGCCGGACGAAGGACGGCAAGGACCTGGCCGCCGTCGACGGCATTGCCGACCGCGATCGGCGCGAGGCTCGTCACCATGCCGGCGCACGGCGCCGTGACCGAGCTCTCCATCTTCATGGCACTGACGACGAACAGCGTGTCGCCGGCGGAGACCGCCTGACCTTCGCCGACAGCGATGGCGACCACAGAGCCGGCGTGCGGGCACTCGATGCCGCGATGGCCGGCCGGCACGGGCAGCGTCGGCTTGGGCGGCGGCAGCGTGCCGGTCCCGCGGCCGCGCCCGAGGGCCGCGATCTGTTGGTCGAGGAACTGCAGCGTACCGGCCTGCGTGGGCTTGGCGGCGTTGAGCTGGGGCGCTTCGGCGAGCAGCGTCGTGCGCGCATCGCCAGCGCGGAAGGCGGCGTGGCCGAGAACGGCATCCAGTTGCGCCAGATTGGTCGGCACGCCGGCGATATGGAATTCAGCCAGCGCGCGACGCGTGCGGTCGACCGCCGATTCGAACGAGCCCGAGGAATTCGACTGACAGATCAGCTTGGCCAGCAGCGGATCGAACTGCGGCGGCGGGGCGAGCCCGACATAGCCGCAGGCATCGACGCGCACGCCGGGACCCGACGGCTCGCGATAGGCGTTCAGGGTGCCGGTACCCTGGGCGACGACACGGGCCTGGATGGCAAAGCCGCGCGGCTTGCCGACGGCCTTCTGGTCGGCCAGCCCCAGCGCACCGAGCGAAGCTCCGGCGGCGATTCGGAACTGCGCCTCGACCAGGTCGACGCCCGTCACCTGCTCGGTGATGGTGTGCTCGACCTGGATACGCGGATTACACTCGATGAAGAAGTGCTCGCCCGACTCGGGATCGACCAGGAACTCGACCGTGCCCGCATTCTCGTAGCGCGCGGCGCGGGCGAGCTTCAGGGCATCGTCGAGGATGCGTTGACGCAAGCCGTCGTCGAGATTGGGTGCCGGCGCCACCTCGACGACCTTCTGGTTGCGCAGTTGCACCGAGCAGTCGCGTTCGTGCAGATGCACGACGTTGCCCCGTCCGTCGCCCAGCACCTGGACCTCGATGTGGCGCGGCCGCGGCACGATCTTCTCCAGGAACACCGCGCCATCGCCGAATGCGGCGTGCGCCTCGCCCTGGCAGCGAGCGAAGGCCTCATCCATGTCCTCGGCTCGCGCGACGGCGCGCATGCCGCGCCCGCCGCCGCCGGCCGAGGCCTTCAGCATCACCGGATAGCCGACCGCCTGGGCGAGCGCTTTGGCCTCGGCGCCGGAGGCGAGGGCGGCCGGCGCGCCGGGCACAACCGGGATTCCCTGCGATTGCGCGAAAGCGCGCGCCTCGACCTTGTCGCCGAACAACGCGAGCGTCGCTGGCGTGGGCCCAATGAAGCGCAGACCCTCGCCACGGCAGCGTTCGGCGAAGTTGGCATTCTCGGACAAGAAGCCGTAGCCCGGATGCACGCAATCGCTGCCGCTTTCCTTGGCGGCGGCGATGATCGCCTCGACATCGAGATAGGTGCGCACCGGGTCGGACGCGAGCGCCGCACCGCCGCCGATCTCGCGCGCAGTCGTAGCCAGCTTGGCATGGAGCGACAGTGCATCGGCCGGCGCATAGACCGCGACCGACTCGACACCGAGCGCCGCCGCCGCCCGCGAGATACGAATTGCGATCTCGCCGCGATTGGCGATCAGGACACGTTTGAACATGGGATTCCTCACCTTGCTTCCTTCTCCTCCCCGGCTGTGCCGGGGAGGTGTCCCGTCTTACGGGACGGTGGGGTCATGGCTCTTGCTATCGCTCGAGGTCATGCCCTCTCCGCCGCCGTATGACGGCGGCACCTCCCCAGCGGAGCTGGGGAGGCAATGAACATCATGCCAACCTGTAGACACGCGTCGCCGTACCGCTGAACAGCGCCGTCTTCTCCGCTGCGGAGGCGCCCGCCGCCATCAGCTTGAAGGCGTTCCACAGCACGGCGTAGCCGGTCGAGATCTTGTCGACCGGGAAGTTGCTCTCGAACATGCAGCGTTCGGTGCCGAAGGCCTCGATGCAGGTCGCGATCCACGGCTGCCAGGCGTCGGCGATATCGCGGGCGGTCGGCGGGACGGCGCATGTGATCGAAGACGCCGATATCCATGCCGAGCCCGCCCAGCTTGACCACCACGTTTGGGCAGCGCGCCAGCTCGACCATGTCGGCCTTCCACGCGGCGAACACGGCGTCGGTCTTGCCGGCATAGGGGCCAATGCCCAGAGGCCCGCCGCAATGATTGAGGATCATCGTCGTCTGCGGCACGGCGCGGGCGAGCGCTGTCACCTCCTCGAGCTGCGGATGGTACTGCCACGCCTCGTAGGTGAGGCCGAGTGCGCCGAGCTGGGCTACGCCTTCGCGATAGCTCGCTTGGCCATAAAGCCCTTGCGGCGGATTTGTATGACTGTTGCGCACGTCGGGGCTCGCGTCCCAGCCGCCGGCGTGGCGGATGCCGCGGAAGCGGCCGTTGCCGGCGGCAATATGCGCCTCCAGCGCGGCGCGGGCGCGCGCGCCCAGGGTCATGTCGACATAGGAGACGATTCCGGCGCAGGCGCGGGTCGGGCCGTAGAGGCCGCTCTCGCTCATCGCCGCCATGCCGTTGGCGAACTCGGTCTCGCCCACGGGGCTCATCTCCGCCGGACCGCCCGTGCGGTACATCGAGCGACAGTCGATGTAGACAGTATGGGTAATGTTGTGACCCGTGCCGGTGTCGGCCAGCAGCTCGTCGAGCAGGTAGCGGTGGTTGGCGTGATCCCACAGATGATGGTGCGGATCGACGATCGGCAGGTCCGGCTCGAGGATCGGCTCCTTGGCCTGCTTGGCCAGCCATGCCTCGTCCGGCACGAAGGCGCGGCGCTGCCTTTCGACGATTGTCTGCCCTTTGGCCATCGTTTCCCCCTTCGCTGTTCCCGAAATCTACAAGGCCACCGGGGGATGATGCACCGATTCAAATATCGCGCCAGACGGATGGTAGTTCCAGTCAGCAAAACGGCGTGTCGTAAGCACAATCCGCCTTAACTGGACGTAGGCAGCATAGGGCACTCTGAAGGTCCGGAACACCTTAGCAGTTGCAAACCGGAGGCACGAATATGGCGCTTGATGGGTTGCATATGCTCATGGAGGTGCTATCATTATTGATATGCACTCGTGGGGGGTACGTCACAATGAGGCTTCTCCATCCGCCAAGAGTCGTCGTGCGAGTCTTGTCACTTCTGATGATAATAGTCGCGCTCGGTGTTTCCGCAGGATCAGTCAGCGGCATTGCCTTGGCATATCCGTGCGTGAACAATAGGTGCCGTTAGAAGATGTTGGAGGTCGCATTTCATCTTATATTGTCAGCCATTTTCGGTGGTTTGATCGCAATTCTGCTCTATGTTTTATTTAAAGAGCAGAAGGTTGATAGAAACCCTAATAATGTGGCGTCGTTCTTTCAGTTAGATCGGTTCGTCCACTCCGGGAACCTAAGGACCTATGCGAGATTGTATGGTGGATGTGTAGGATTCGCCTTAGGCCTCGCAGCATATTCTATTTCGTCATCGCCCGACCTGAGTGAAGCTCTTAAGAAGGTGATTCAGAGTCGAGTTATCTCCTTGGTGGGACAGAAATCAGAGCCGCTTGTTGCTGGCGTATTCGACGCCTTGCCGTCTCAAATGATCCCTGTGGTTATAATGTCTCTTGCCATTGGACTATTTTTTCCATATTTCCAAAAGCTGGCAGAATGGACGCGGGAGATCTTGCATTTGGCGATTGGATTTCAGTCCGGTGCTAATCGAGTGGCAGAGCAAGGGGCATCTGCGCTAATACAAGCTGTTGGCTTAAATAAATCGCAAGACCTACTTGAGGCATCTTTTGGGCGACCCGCCCCTAAACCACAGGAACTCTTGGAGGTTTCGAATTCGACCCTTCTGGAGTATCAGTTCCTTTACTATGCATCTTTCGCAGCGCCGGCTATTGGGCTTACCAAAGCAGCAAGAACAGTACTTCAGAGATGCGGTGTTGTCAGTGCTGTTCCGTTTCCGGAGCCAGTAATAGTTAAGATGAGTCGGATTATCTTCGTCGTTGCAGTCTATGCATTTTCTTCAATTGTCTATATCTGTTTGGCGCCGCTCCTGCCAGTGTCAGGAGGAGTGTTGTGGCCGAACCCCGAAGGGTATTTTGATCTCGGAATGGAGGTGGCGCGATTTTCACTTGGAATTGCGGGCCCTTTTTTTATGGGGCTTTATCTCTTTCACTTGAGAAGAAAGCGGGAGGGAAGAGCCGGCGTAGCGGCCGACGATTTCTTTGCTATTGCATCAGCGCAAATTGTCTTTTCTCTTTTTATAGGGGTTTTATTTGCGATTGTCGTGGTTGTTCGAAGTTTATATGAGAACCAAAGTGGAGAGATATTAAATCTATTTGAGCCAAAGATGTGGGTAGATGCGGTAATGCCGATTATTGTTTCTCCCCTTCTTTTGTCCGTTTGGATTACGATGGAACGCCGTCGGCGATCGAATTTTCAGATTGTATTTGTGACTAGTATTGTGGGTGGAGCAATCTATGCGTTAATTGAGTTTTGTTATGAGTGTCTTACGAGTACCGTATACTATTTCATTCATGAGGCATTCTTGGGGAGTGTGCTTATCGCGTTGGTGGGTTTACTCTGGACAATCTCCAAACTCGACCGAATCACAATCAACAAGGTAGAATTGGAATTTTGATTCGGCAATCATCAAGACGTCTGTTCTTAGGCTGAGCGAGGAGAGTTCGCCGCGGTCGGCGGTTGAACAAGTATCGTAGGCGAGCCACTGGCTCTTGAACGTTAATTTTATCTTGCCAAAAGAGGGTAGCGCATCAGCGCCGCTTCGGCTGATGGAACTCGTAGGGCGGATAGTCCTTGGTGATGTCGGAGACGACCTCGATCACGGCCGGGGCGTTGCTGGCGATCGCCTCGCGCAACGCGCCCCGCAACGCGTCGGCCGTCTCGACCTTCCACGAGGCGACGCCGAATGACTTGGCGTAGGCCTGGAAGTCAGGGTTGGTGAGGACGGAGCCGGAGTGCCGGCCTTCGTAGAGCCGCTGCTGGTCGCGCAGCACGTTTCCGTAGGAAGCGTTGTTCACCACCACTGTCACCAGGTTGATGCCGAATTGCACGGCAGTCGCGAGGTCGGAGCCGCCGAACAGGAAGCCGCCGTCGCCGGTGACCGACACCACCGGGCGGTCGGGGTTGGCCACCTTGACACCGAGCGCGGTCGGAAAGCCGTAGCCCAGGGTGCCCGAGAAGCCCGACGTGATGAGGCGGCGCGGCTGGTGGACGGGGTAGCCATACCAGACAATGTAGGCAACCTGCGTCACCTCGTCGACGACGATGCCGTCGTCGGGCAGCACCTCGCGGATCGCCTCGACCATCGAGTATTGCGGTTGCGCCTTCTGGATTGCCGCGAGCGCTGCCGCCTTGGCCTTCGCCACCTCGGCGCGCCATGCCGCGGCGTCGCTCTTCCTGGCGACGGCGGCGGTGAGGGCGCGCGTGCCGTCGGCGGCGTCGGCGACGATGGGCACATCGACCGTGAGCCGGCGGTGCTCCGCCGCGTCGATGTCGATACGCGCCGTCTTGAGACCGCTCGGCGCCGTGCCCCAGCGCGACATCGGCACGTCGAGACGCGTGCCGATGCCGATCAGCAGATCCACCTTGTCCCACAGCTCGAAGCCGCCGACCGTGTTCAGCGACAGTGGATGGCGCGAATCGACGACGCCCTTGCCCATGCGAAAGGACACGACCGGCGCGCCGATCTTCTCGGCGAGCGCCAGCACCTCGGTCCCGGCGTCGACGGCGCCGCCGCCGACCCAGATCATCGGCGCCTTGGCGGCGTCGACGAGCTTGGCGAGGGCGGCGATCTTGTCGGGGTCGGGCACCGGATTTTCGCGCTTGCCCAGCGGGTCGATCGGCGTGACCTCGGCGGCGGCAGAGAACATGTCCCACGGCATCTCGACCGCGACCGGCCCGGGGCGGCCCGACACCATCGCCTGGTAGGCGCGCGCCATGACCTGCGGCGCGTCGGTCGGATGCTCGATGCGCTCGGCGAACTTTACCAGTGTCTTCAGCGTTGCGAGCTGGTCGGGCATCTCGTGAAGCTGCCCGCGGCCGCGCCCGATCATGGCACTCGGCACCTGGCCGGTGATGCACATGATCGGGGCGTTGACGCCCCATGCCGTCGTGAGCGCGCCCATCGTGTTCATCACGCCCGGGCCGGGGACGACGGTGAAGGCCGACGGCTTGCCGCTCGACTGCGCGTAGCCCAGCGCCATGTACGCCGTCGTCTGCTCGTGTCGCGCATTGAGGACGCGCAGCCGGTTGGCGTTGCGCGCGAAGGCGTCGAACAGGCCGTACATCTGCACGCCGGGCAGCCCGAAGATCGTGTCGATCCCGTGACGCAGCAGGGAATCGACAATGGCGTCGCCGCCGGTCATACGTGGCATGAGGTCACTCGTCTCCAGTTTGTTGACGCCGATCTTGGCATAAGCGATGGCGTGTTCTTACTGCGATCTGTCGAGACGATCGCAGGCTCAGGTGATCCCTACCATCCGTGCCACGCGCTGGATGCCCTGCCACACCGGATCGAGAGCGGCGAACGCCCTGATCATGCCGTTGCAGTCGTCCAGGATGACCTTGAGCTTGACGCTGTTGGGCTCGTCCTTTTCCGCTTCGTTCTTCGCGTCCACGAGCAGTTGGCGAATTTCGCGAAACTCCTCCCGGTAGTCACCATCGATTGCCCGCAGCGACTCGGCCAGGGCCGCCACCAGGTGATGCATCGGGTCGGCCGGTGGTTGAGTACCAGATGTCATGAAGAACTCCGTCTTACGGTTGCGACATGCCCATGCCATTCGGGTCGCACTTTGGCGCGGTCTGGTTGCCAACGCGAGCGGGATCGAGGCAGGACGAAAAATTCCGCCGCGTCTGCCGCACGCGCCTCGCACGCGTGGCTGACCAGTGCATGGTCCGGCAACGATCCGCGCATGGCTCCTGGCGCCCCCGCCTTGTCTCGCCAAGGATCGATTGGCCTTCCGGGCAGCGCGATGGGCCAGTCGGGGCGGCGCCTACTCGGTGACGTAGAGGATGCGCAGGTCGTGGTTGGGCACGTAGTCCTGCGCGCTCGCCTCGAAACGCAGCGGGGCGGTCTGCCGGGTGGCCAGATCCGAGCAGAAGGCGACGAGCTCTGTCTCCTTCAGGTTGGTCGCGCCGTCGAGGCCGACCGGTCCGCCTTCGATCGTCAGGTGGAAGCTCCCGATGGGGCCGCGCCAGTTCCGGGCGGTCAGCAAGATGTAGCCGAGCGTATAGCCCTGCAGGTAGGAATCCTGCACGCCGCTCTTCTGGCGCCGCTCGGCGGTGACACGCTGCGACAGCGCACGCAGGGCCTGCTCGGTGGCGCCGGAGATGCAGAAGTCGCGCCGCGGGTCGCCGTCGCCCGAGCCGGTGATCTTGCCGTTGGCCCCCGGGACGACGAAACGGAAGCCCAGGATCGGCCGGTAGCTGTGCTCGATCACCGTCACGCCTGGCGCGAAGGTCTGCATCCAGTGGAAGGTGATGCGCGTCGTCCATGGCAGGCGATAGCCCTTGCCATCGAGCGCCTCGGCGGCGCGGAGCTTCTCGAGCGCGGTGCGGATGGCAGGCTCGAGCTCTGCGTCGTCGGGCGGGAAGAACAGGCCGGTGCGCAACACCAGCTTCATGCCGCCGATCTTCATCAGATCGGTCGCGATGTTGCGGCCGTCCGGCAGCTCGGCGCGGACCTCGATGTCGGGCGTCACCTCGCGACCGTCGACCCGCACGCGAAAGCGCAGGAAATTCGGATCGGTCGGCTGATCCATGACGATGTTGTAGCCGCCGGTGGAGGTGATCCGCCCGCCCGGCGTCTGGCTCGGCAGCTCGGGCAAGGGAAAGGCGACTCGCAGCGTCACCGGCTGGCCGGTGTCGTTGCGCATCTCGTAGCGCACGCGAACCTCGGCAGGCGACAGGTGCAGATCCTCGCGCTGCATGGTGATGGCGTCCGTCTTCACCAGCACGATGCCGCCGGCCGCCAGTTCCGATGCCGAATCGTTGGCCGAGGCCGGGGGCGCGCCGCACAGAAGCGCCAGCGCCGCGAGCCGGACAGCGAGACGCGCCGCGGCGCCTGTCAACGCAGCGTCTCCAGCATGCGCACCAGCAACTGCGCGCGCGGCACCAGCGAGGCGAAGCTGATCTGCTCGTCGAGCGCATGCGCGCCGCGTCCGTCGGCGCCCAGCCCGTCGAGCGTCGGGATGCCGAGCGCCGCCGGAAAGTTGCCGTCGCTGACACCGCCAGTCAGCGGCGTGTCCTCGAGCACGAAACCGATCTCGGCGGCGCAGCTCCTGGCGTGCTCGAACAGGGCGGTGATGCCTTCGTTCTTGCCATAGGCCGGCCGGTTGATGCCGCCGCTAACCTCGACGCGGCAATCGGGATCGAAGGCGGGTCGTTGCAGAACGCGCTGCACCACCGCGTCGGCATCGATGCCGGGCGGTACGCGCAAATCGATGGTCGCTGTCGCCAGCGCCGGCACGACGTTGGGCGCGCTGCCGCCTTGCGCCATGCCGACGACGACGGAAACACCCACGGCGGGATCGGAGATCGCCTCGAGATCGAGGAGCTGGCGGGCGAGCTCGCGCAGAGCGCTGCGTCCATCCTGCGGCCGCGATCCGGCGTGCGAGGCGCGTCCAGTGATGGTCATGTCGAAGCGTCCCCAGCCCTTGCGCGCCGTCACGCACTTGCCGCCGTCGCGCGCCGGCTCCATCACCAGCACGTACTTGGATTTGCGCGCGGCGGCCTCGATGGCGGCGCGGCTGGTCGGGCTGCCGACCTCTTCCTCAGGGACATAGAGTATGCGAACGGGTAGGGTGGTGCGGCGGCCTTCGCGGACGAAGTGCTGCAGGGCGTAGCAGGCGAGATAGGAGCCGGCCTTCATGTCGTAGATGCCGGGGCCGAAGACAATGTCGCCTTCGCGGCGGAAGACGTGCGTGGTGGCAAGCGCGCCGATCGGATGCACCGTGTCGAGATGGCCCAGGATCAGGATGCCGGGCTCGTTCTCGTCGCCCCATGGTGCGCGCGCCTCTAGGACGTCGCCGTAGCCGTCGCGCCCCGGCGTGCGCACCGTGTGGGCGCCGATGCGGGTCAGGTCGCTCTGCACCACGTCGACCAGCTTGTTGACCGCGACGCCGTCATGGCTCGGCGTCTCGATCTCGACCCAGCGGCGGATGCCGGCGAGGATCTCCTCGCCGTCGAAGGTCGGGATGTTGGAACGGGCTGAATCAGTCACGGCGGTTACCTCGGGTGAAAACTGGGACCACAGGCGTCCCGCCCGCGGTCGGGAAAACGAAAAGCGCTATCGTCGCACTATTCCTCCCGCACGATCAGGCTGCCGGTCGGATGCACCTCGGCGGTCTGGCGCGGCAGCAGCAGCGTGGTGGCATCGAGCTGCGTGAGGATCGCTGGGCCGGCAATGCGTGTGCCGGCGCCGAGGCGGGAGCGGGCATAGACCGGCGCCTCGACGATGCCGCTTTCGAGGTTGATCGATTGGCGTGCCGTGATGGCGTCGCGCGGATCGCCGCCGGGTGGCAGCTCGCTCGAGCGCGGCTGCGGCAGGGCGCCGCTCGCCGAGACGCGCAACGTCACGATCTCGACCGGCGTATCCTCCTGGGCGAAGGTGTAGAGCGTGCGATGCAGCTCGTGGAAGCGGCGCAGCACCTCGACGACCGCTGCGTCGCTGACCTCGGTGCCCGGCCAATCGACGGTCAGCTCGAAGCCCTGGTGCTCGTAGCGCAGGCTGGCGCTCCACACCGTCTTGCGCGCCGCTGCGGGCACGCTCTCGGTCTCGAACCAACGCTCCGCCTCGGCCTGCAGGCCGGCAAACGCGGCCGCCATCTGCGCGACGTCGAAATGGCCGTGCTGCTGCAGGCAGGTGCGGGCGAAATCGGCCTTGAGGTCGGACACCAGCAGCCCGAGCGCCGACAGCACGCCGGGCGAGGGCGCGATGAGCTGGGTGCGGATGTCGAGCAGGCGCGCCAGCGCGCCGCCATGCAACGGCCCGGCGCCGCCGAACGGCACCAGCACGAAATCGCGCGGATCGCGGCCGCGCTCAACCGAGACGACGCGGATTGCGCCCACCATGTGGCTGTCGGCGATCGCCAGGATGCCGCGCGCTGCGGCCATAAGGTCGAGCCCGAGCGGTTCGGCGACCTTGGTGGCGACGGCGCGCTCGGCCGCTTCGATGTCCAGACGGAAGCTGCCGTCGAGCAGCCACGGCGGCAGATGGCCGAGCACGAGATGGGCATCGGTGACGGTCGGCTCGGTGCCGCCGCGGCCGTAGCAGCAAGGGCCGGGATTGGCACCGGCGCTCTGCGGCCCGACGGTCAGCGCGCCCGATCGGCCGACGCGCGCGATCGAGCCGCCGCCGGCGCCGATGGTGACGATGTCGACCATCGGCAAGGGCAACGGCCATTCGCCGACGCGGCCGTTGACGGTGACGCTGGGCTTGCCGTCCTTGATCAGGCTGATGTCGGCCGAGGTGCCGCCAATGTCGACGCCGATCAGGTCGTCGAAGCCCACGGCCGCGCCGACGAAGGCCATGCCGACGGCGCCCGCGGCCGGACCCGACAGCGCCGTTTCCACCGGCGCACGGCGCACCGTCGCGGTGCCGGCGACGCCGCCGCTCGACTTCATCAGCAGCAGCGGCGCGGCGATCTCGGCCTGGCGCAGGCGGTCCTCCAGCCGGCCGACATAGGCCGAGATCACCGGCATGACGTAGACGTTGAGGATCGTCGCCATGCTGCGCTCGTACTCACGGAACACCGCCAGCACCTCGCTCGAGATCGAGACGAGAGCGTCGGGATGCTCCTCGCGGACTAGCGCGGCGGCGCGCTGCTCGTGCGCGGCGTTGGCGTAGCTGTGCAGGAAGCACACGGCGATCGCCTGCACACCGGCTGCACGCAGGGCACGGGCGGCGGCGCGCACCGCCGCTTCGTCGAGCGGCTCGATCTCGCTGCCATCGGGGCCGAGCCTGCCGGCGACCTCGAAGATGCGGTCGGGCGTCACCGGCCGTCGCGGCTTCACCCAGGCGAACATGTTGGCGCGCCGCGGGATGTCCTGACGGCCGATCTCCAGCACGTGGCGAAAGCCCAGGGTGGTGATCAGCCCGGCGGCGGCGCCCTTGCCCTCCAGGATCATGTTGGTGGCGACGGTAGTGCCATGCAGCACGCGGCCGACGTCGCCGGGTTGCGCGGCGGCGGCGGCTAGGCCGTCACGCACGCCGTTGATGAAGCCCAGCGAGGGATCGGCGGGCGTGGTCGAGGTCTTGGCCGTCCACAGCCGGCCCGTCTTGATGTCGAGCACCGTGACGTCGGTAAAGGTTCCGCCGGTGTCGATGCCGAGAATCGTGTGTGGGCGCGCGGCGCCGAGATCGCCGGCGTTCATGTCAGCACGTCGGCATACTGGCGGCGATGGAACAGGCGGGCCTCGGGCCGCTGACGGCGGGCTTCCTCGGTCGCTGCGGCGTCGATGGCCCGGCCGTCGGCAGTCAGCATGACGCCGTATTCCCGCTTCGCCGCTTCGCGCGAGACGAAGCCGCCCAGCACGTCCTCGAGCACGCTCTCGGGCTCGCGGTCGAAGGGATGGCCCCAGCCGCCCCCGCCGCCGGTCTCCAGCCGGATGACGTCGCCCTGCTTGACGATTGTGCCGTCGCTGATCGGCGGGATGATGCTCTCGTCGGCGGTCCCCGGATTGATGACGATGCGTCCCGGTCCGCCGCTCTTGCCGCCGGCGACGCCCCACGGCGGGTTCTCGACGCCGTCGATGCGGACCGACACGATCGCTTCGGGCGCGAGCACCTCGACCTCGCGCACGATACCGCAGCCGCCGCGCCATCGCCCGGGTCCGCCGGTATCGCAATGGATGGCGTAGCGCCGCAATCGCACGGGATACACCGAGTCGAGGAACTCGGCGGGATAGTTCTCCTGCGCTACCAGATAGACCGCATCGATGCCGTCGGCGGTCGGCCGCGCGCCGTAGCCGACTCCGATGCCGTCGGACATCAGAAACAGCGAGCCGTCCTCCTTCTGGCCACGCAGGTACCAGATGACATACGCCGCGTGGGCGGCCGGTGCCTGGCCGCCGGTGGCGACGTTGATCAGGCCGAGGCAGGCCGCGACGTTGCGCATCAGGGTGACGCCGCGCAGGCCGAGCGGGGCGGGGAATTTGGGCTGCAGGATGGAGCCCGGCCGCGTGATCACCTCGTCGATCACCCGCACCGCGCCATCGTTCAGCAGGTTGTCGGGATCGCCGCCCAGCAGGTAGAGGCCGAACACGGTGCTCGGCACCTGCGGCGCCATCAGGAAGTTCACCGGGCCGGGTGTCTGGTCGTCGCTGTCGCTGCAGTCGAGGCCGATATGGTTGTCGCCGACGGTGAGCTTGTAGCGCAGTCGGATCGGTCCGTTGCCTTGACCGTCGGAGTCGATCATGTCGGTGAAGCGATACTCGCCGGGCTTGGCGAGCGCGCGCAGGCGCTCGCGCATGGTTCGCTCGCTGCGCTCGATGAGCTGGCGGAAGGCATCCGACATGCGCGCTGTGCCGAAGCGCTGGAACAGCTCGAGCAGCCGCTTCTCGCCCAGCCGCACCGCGGCGACGGCGGCGCGCGTGTCGCCCTGGATCATCGCCGGGAAGCGCGAGTTGCGATAGAAGATGCGCAGCGCCTCCTCGTTGAACTGGCCGTCGCGCGCCAGCCGGATCGGCGGCACCATGATGCCTTCCTGGAAGATGTCGACGCAGTCCGGCGACAGCGAGCCCGGGCGCAAGCCGCCGACGTCGTTGAAGTGCGCCCACGAATGGGCAAAGGCCACCAGCTCGCCCTCGGCGAAGATCGGTGCCACGAACACCTGGTCGGGCGTGTGCGAGACAGCGCCCTTGCTGAGGTAGCAGTCGTTGTACCAGTAGAGGTCGCCCGGCAGCATGTCCTTCAGCGGATAGTATTCGGCGATCGGCGCCAGGATGTCGCCGAACGCCGGCAGGTTGCTGCCGACCACCAGCTTGCCGCTTCCGTCGAACAGGGCGGCAAAAAAGTCCTTCTTCTCGCGAATGAAGGGCGACATCGCCGTGCGCTCGATCAGCGCTTCCATCTCGCTCTGCGCCGCCCGCAGCGCGCCGCGTACGATCTCGAGGGTTACGGGATCGCAGACGGTGGGGAGGGCCGGGGGGCTGGTGTCGTTCATGACCTGCTCGGGACTGTGTAGGCTGGAAGATCGCGCCATCGCAGGCAACTGACCAGATGCGAAGCATCGATCATTTCCGGTTCTGGCCTGCGGTGGGAACATTGCTGCTCAGCATGATTGCAGCGCGGATGGAAGGCGCAGCCGGCCGGCACGGCGCCCGGCTTGGGCGGCTCACCGAGCACCGGGACGTCGGTCACCAGCGTGCTGTCGAGGCGCGGCGAGGCGGCGAGCAGGGCGCGGGTGTAGGGGTGGCGCGGCGCACTGAACGCCTGCTCGGTGTCGGCCATCTCGACGATGCGGCCGAGATACATGATGGCGATACGGTCGCAGAGGGCGCGCACGACCGCGAGATCGTGGCTGATGAACAGGTAGGTGAGGCCGAGCCTGCTGCGCAGATCGCGCAGCAGGCGCAGCACCGTGGCCTGCACCGAGAGGTCGAGGCCGGCCGTCGGCTCGTCGAGCAGCACCAGGCGCGGCTCGAGCACGAGAATTCGGGCGATGCCGACGCGGCGAAGCTGGCCGCCGGACAGCTCGTGCGGATAGCGGCTGGCGGTCGCCGGATCGAGTCCGACCTCGGCGAGCGCGCGGCGCACGCGCTCGCGGCGGTCGGTCGCCGACTTGTTGCCGAGGATCGTCAGGCCTTCCTCGAGCGTGCGGCCGATCGACCACCAGGGATCGAGCGCGGCGCCAGGGTCCTGATGGACGTACTGGATGTCCTTGCGCGCCTTGCGGGCGACGGCAGGCGCGACACCGCCCACGGCATGGCCATCGAGCACAATCTCCCCCGCATGCTCGCGCTGCACCCCGAGGATGGTGCGGGCGAGCGTGGACTTGCCGCAGCCCGATTCGCCGACCAAGCCGACGATCTCGCCCGGGCGAATCTCGAGGTCGACACCGTCGACCGCCCGCACGCCGCGCAGCCCGCGGCCGAGGATGTCGGTGCGCTGGCCGAGGACCGTGACGAGGTTGCGCACCTCGAGGAGAGCGTTGCTCACGCGGCAGCCTGCGGCAGAGGAAGCGTGGAGCGCGGGCAGGCGACCGTGTGGCCCATCGACTGCGCCTGGAGAGCCGGCCGCGCCGTGGCACATTCGGCGACGGCAAGCGGGCAGCGTGGATGGAAGCGGCAGCCCGGCGGTGGCGCGAAGGCGCTGGGCACGCTGCCGGGAATGCCGCCGAGGTCGGTGGCACGATCGGGATGGCAGGCGAGCAGCATGCGGGCATAGGGATGGGCCGCACCGTCGATCAGGCCGCGCGTGGGGGCCGCCTCGACGGTCTGCCCGGCATAGATCACGCTCACCTCGTCGCAGAGCTGGGCGACGACGCCGAAATCGTGGGTGACGAACAGCATGGAGAGATCGAGCTCGGCCACCAGGTCGCGCAGCAACTTCAGCACCTGCTGCTGGGTCGTGACGTCGAGCGCAGTCGTGGGTTCGTCGGCGATCAACAGGCGCGGCTGACAGGACAGCGCGGCGGCGATCAGCAGGCGTTGGCGCTGGCCGCCGGAGAATTCGTGCGGATAGCGTTCGAGCGCCCCTTCCGGGTCGGGCACCTGCACGGCACCCAGGAGCTTCACCAGCCGCTGGCGGTGCTGGCCCTTCCATTGCGGCGGCGCGTGCCAGCGCATGGTTTCGAGCATCTGCGCGCCGATGCGGAACACCGGATTGAGTGCCAGGAACGGGTCTTGCGGGATGAAGCCGATTGCCGAGCCGCGCACTTCGTGCGCCAGCATGGTGGGGTCGAGACGGGCGAGATCGCGCCCCTCGAACACGATCTCGCCGCGCTCGATGCGCGAGCGCGGCGGTAGGACGCCCAGGATGGCCTTGATCAGGGTCGACTTGCCGCAACCCGACTCGCCGACCACGCCGACGATACGGCCTTTCGGAATCGCGAGATCGACGCGGTCGAGGATGCTCGCCGTGCCCTCGTCGCCACGGATCGAGACCGCGAGGTCGGAGACGCGAAGCAACGGCTCGGTCATCGAGACCGCCGCAGCCTGGGATCGACCAGATCGCGCAGCCCGTCGCCCAGCAGGTTGAAGCCCAGCACGGCGATCAGGATGGCGAGCCCGGGGAAGGTCGCGAACCACCAGGTCTCGGGCAGGAATTTGCGGCTCTCGGCGATCGCCAGGCCCCAGTCGGGATCGGGCGGCGTCGCACCGACACCGAGGAAGCCCAGGACCGCCGCGGTCAGGATAGTGAAGCCCATGCCGATGGTGGCGCGCACGATGATCGGGGAGGCGGCATTGGGCAGGACGTGCAGGAAGAGAATCCGCGTCGTCGAGGCGCCGACGCCTTGCAAGGCCTCGACGAACAGCGAGGATTTCAGCCGCCGCGTCTCGGCATAGACGGTGCGGGTGAAGAACGGCCAGTAGGTGAGCGACAGCGCCACCATCGCCGTCACCAAGCCGGGCTTCATGAGCTGCGCCAGGGCGAGCGCCAGGATGAGCTGCGGCACCGCCAGCACGATGTCGGTGACGCGCATGATTGCCTCGGTGCGCCAGCCGCCGAGATGGCCGGCCAGCAAGCCGAGCGGCACGCCGATCAGCATGGCCGAGCCCACGACCGTGAAGGCGATCACGAAGGCGCTGCGCGTGCCCAGGATGACGCGGCTGAAGATGTCGCGGCCGAGATTGTCGGTGCCGAACCAGTGCTCGGCCGACGGCGGCTTGAAGCGCTGCAGCAGGTTGGAGGAGAAGGCGGCGTCGGGATGCGGCGCGAGCTGGTTGGCGAACAGCGCCACGAACAGGCCGAACAGCACGATGGCGAGCCCCAGAACCGCCGGCGTGTCGCGCAGGAACTTGAGGACGATCAGTCTCATAGCTGCTCGGCGACCCGTGGATCGAGCAGGCCGTGCGCCAGGTCGACGACGATGTTGACCACGGCATAGATCACGCCGACGACGAGCGTGACCGCCAGCACCGCCTTGTAGTCACTGCTCAGGATCGCCTGCACGGCGTAGCTGCCGAGCCCCGGCCAGTCGAAGATGGCCTCGACGGCGACGGCGCTCGAGATCAGGGCGCCGAACAGCAGGCCGATCTGCGTTACCGCGGCGATCACCGAGTTGCGCAGGACGTAGACCCAGACGATGCGATGGCGCGGATAGCCGATGGCCGTCTCGTACTGCACGAAGTCGCGTTGCATGGTGTCGAGGACGCCGGCGCGGGCGAAGCGGGCAATGGTGGCCAGCGCCGGTATGGCGAGCGTGATCGCCGGCATGGCGATGTGACGCAGGCTGCTGGCGAGCTGGGTCCAGCTCCCGGCCATCAGCGAATCGACGAGAAAGAAGCCGGTCACCGTGGGCGGGGCGCCGATATTGACGCCGATGCGGCCGCGCAGCGGCAACCATTCGAGCTCCATGGAGAACAGGAGCTGCAGCATGATGGCGAACCAGAAGGAGGCGACGGCGAGGCCGCCCACCGTGGTGATCCGCACGACATGGTCGAGCAGCCCGTTGTGACGCACCGCCGCCACGGTGCCGAGCGGAATGCCGATCAGGGTGGCGAGCAGGAGGGCGATGAAGACCAGCTCGATGGTCGCCGGCAGGGTCCGTAGCACGTCGCTCGCCACCGGCCGGTTGGAGAAGGCGGAGTTGCCGAGATCGCCCGACAGGACTTGCCCGACATAGATCGCGAACTGCTCGTAGAGTGGCTTGTCGAAGCCGTACTTGGCGCGAATTTCCTCGATCTGCTGGCGCGACGAGTTCTCGCCGGCAAGCGTCGCCGCCGGATCGGACGGCACGACGCGGACCAGCACGAAGGTGAGCACCATCAACCCGACGAGCGACGGGATCACCAGGAGCAGGCGGCGGATCAGGAAACGCAGCACGCAATTACCACTCTCGCTTGCCTCCCCCGTCGTCGGGGGAGGCAAGAGTACGGTCACTCCGCGAGCGACATCCAGCGCAGGTCGCCGCCGCCGCCGACCGGGCTGAACTGATAGCCCTGAACGCGCTTGCTGAGGCCGCGCAATTGGATGGTGTTGTAGACCCAGATGTCCGGCGAATCCTCGACGACGATGGCCGTCGCCTGTTCATAGAGCTTCTGGCGCTCGGGCTGAGCGCTGATCGAGCGCGCCTTGCGCAGCAGTTCGTCGACCTTGGGGTTGGTGTAGTAGGCCGACGCTTTCCAGGTACCGTGGAACTGGCTGTCGTACATCTGGCCGATCCAGTTCTCGGGGTCGACGAAGTATGTGCTGACCCAATGAATCCACAGGTCCGGCGAGGTCTCGGGCTTGGTGGTCGCCGAGGTGATCTGTGCCCAGGTGCTGGGCACGATCTTCATCTTGAGGCCGACCTTCTGCAGGTCGGCCTGGAACATCTGCGCCGCCTGCGAGGTCTGCTCGAGCTCGCTCTGGATGTGGATCTCGACCTCGCGGTCGAGCTTGGCGCCCTCGGCCTTGGCCTTGTCGCAATAGGCTTTGGCAGCGGCCAGGTCGTACTTGTAGCCCTTGAGATCCGGCGGGTTGCCCCACAGGTTGCGCGGATTGGGTCCCGGGTTGCGATCGACGAAGCCCTTCAGGATGACGTTGTTGAAGCCTTCGTAGTTGAACGCCGAGGCGAAGCACTTGCGCGCATTGGCGTTGTCGAACGGCGGCTTCTTGTTGTTCATGCGGATGATGAACACGCGCATCGACTCGTCGCGCGCCACGCGGGTGCGGGCGTTCTTCTCGACGCGCTCGACCTGGTCGGTCGGAAGGTAGGAATCCGTTGCATCGATCTCGCCGCGCATCAGCGCCAGCACACGGGTCGAGGTCTCGGCCACGGGCCGCGAGCGCACGAGGTCGATCGGCTTGGTGTTGTCCGCCCAGCCCTTGAAGTGATCCTTGTTGCGGATCAGGTCGAGCGCCTCGCGCGGCCGGTAGCTCGCCGGATCGAGGCGATAGGGGCCGCTGCCGGCGCCATTGGCGGACAGCCAGGCGCTGCCGAAGTCGTTGTCCTTGACGTTGGCCTCGACCTGCTTCTGGTTGACGATGGCGACCAGCGGGATCGCCGCCAGGAATGGCGCATAGGGCTTGTCGAGCACGAAGCGGACGGTCTCGGCGTCCGGCGCCGTGACGCCTTCGGGCTTCAGCACCGGCAGGAAGGCGCCGGCTGGGCCGCGCTTCATGCCGAGCAGGCGGCGGAAGCTGTAGACGACGTCGTTTGCGGTGAGCGGGCTGCCGTCCTGGAACTTCACGCCCGGCGTCAGCTTGAAGTTCCAGGTGAGGCCGTCCTCGCTGACCGTATGGCTCGCCGCCAGCCACGGTTCCAGCTTCGGCGGGTTGCCGATGTAGCGGTAGAGCGTGTCGTACATGTTGAGCAGGATGAACTGCATCGGCACATCGAAGATGGCGTGCGGATCGAGCCCGGCGGGCAGCGTGTCCCCCCACACCAGCACTTGCTTGTCCTGCTGTGCGGCCGCGGGCAGCGGCGCCGCGAGGCCGAGCGACAGCGCCCCGGCCAAGGCCAAAAAGCTCGAGCGTTTCATGCGAATAGTCCCCCTGAAGACGGTGTTGGCGAAAGACGCGCCGCGTTTCTCTTCCCCGTCGGGATAAGATCGTTCTGCGCCTATCCGGTCAATGGCTGGCCGACGCTGCTGCAAGAATCCCGCCACTTGCAAGCGGAACTTCGCCGCGCACCGAGGTGCGCCAAATCAGGCGGCGATGGCGTTCGCGATCGTACTCGGTGGCGGTGTGGATCAGCGTCCGATTGTCCCATAGCACCAGGTCGCCGGCGCGCCAGCGATGGGTTTGCACGAATTCAGGCCGGGTCATGTGCATGAGCAGCTCCTCCTGCACAATTCTCGCCTCTCTCTCGTCCGGCAGCTCCAGGCGGACGTTCGACCAGTCGCAGAGATAGAGGCCTTCTCGGTCGGCGCGTGGATGGCGGCGCACGATCGGATGACGCACGTCCGGCGTCCGATCGATCTGTGCCGGCGTCATCGGCGGCAGCCAGGGCCGCGAGGCGTGCAGAAGCTGGTAGCTGTGCCGGGCCGACATCTGCCGCAGCGCGGCACGACGCTGTTCCGGCAGGGCGGCCAGGGCCCGAGCCGTGTCGGCGAACAACGTCTCCGCCCCTTGTGGCGGCACTTCCACACCGTAGAGCAGGGTGACCGCCGTCGGGTTGGCGAAGTAATTGAGGTCGGTGTGCCAACCGAAGCCCTCACGTGGATTGCCGATTGGCCGGCCGTTCTCGACGATGTTGGAGATGACGTAGATTTCCGGATGGCCGGGCATCCAGTAGCGATCGAGCACATGCAGGTCGATCGGCCCGAAGCGCCGGGCAAAGGCGATGAAGCTCTCTGGAGTCAGAGGCTGGTCGCGGATCGCCAGCATCTGATGCTCCAGCAGTGCGGCGTCGATCGCGGCGAAGCCGGCAGCGTCGAGGCGTCCCACATCGATTCCGGTGACGATGGCGCCGACCACATCGTTCGCGGCTAGGCGCATGCAGGACCTCCTGTTGCCTTCCTCTTGCGAACGGAAGGCGTCGCGTCTGCTCATGGGGTCTGAGCGGCCGTGACGCCTGCGGTCCCCAGGTTCTATCCCTTCTGCGGGTCGATCAGGAACTTCTCGCCGGTCGCGCGCTTGGCGTAGGCGGCGATATTCGCCACGTCCAGGACCTCCGGCAGGGAGATGACCCTTGTGTAGTGGCTGGCGAAGGTGGTCTTGAGGTTGTTGACCACGCGCGCGCGCAGCGGAGTCTGGCCGGCGCGGCCGATCTTCTGCAGGAATGGCGTCAGCAGCCAACCGCCGATTCCCCATGCCGTGCCATAGTTGCGCGCCAGCTCAGTCGGGCCGAGATCGAGGTTACCGTAGAGGTAGACTTGCTTGTGCACGCTCGAGCCGTAGCGATTGTAGCTCGTCGACGATTTATTGATGGCGATTTCCATGCAAGTCAGGATCTGGCTGGCGAGCTTGCCGCCGCCGATCGCATCGAAGGCGATGGTGGCGCCGGTGTCGACCAGGGCCTGCGTGAGATCGTCGAGGAAGCTCGGCACGCTCGAATCGACGACATGCCTGGCGCCGATTCCGCGCAGCAGGCTCGCCTGCTGGGCGTTGCGCACGATGTTGACCAGACCGATTCCGTCCTCGAGGCAGATCTTGTTCAGCATCTGACCGAGATTGGAGGCGGCCGCGGTGTGGACCAGCGCCTTGTGGCCTTCGAGCTTCATCGTCTCGGTCATGCCGAGCGCGGTCAGCGGATTGACGAACCACGACGCGCCCTCGGCCGCGGTCGTGCCGGCCGGCAGCGGCTGGCAGTCGTTCACTTTCAGCAGGCGGTACTGCGCGTACATCGAGCCGCCGACCATCGAAACCGTCTTGCCCTCGAGAGCGCGGGCCTTGTCCGACGATTCGGTCCTGATCACCGTGCCGGCGCCTTCGTTGCCGACCGTCATCGACTGATCGAGGCGCGTCGTCAGGAAGGGCAGGGCGGTCTGCGGCACTTTGGCCGTGACCTTGACGCTGGCGCCGCTGCCGCTCGACGTCGCGGTCTTGATGTCGGCGGGACCCAGCAGCAGGCCGAGATCGGAGGGATTGATCGGCGTCGCATCGATTCGCACCACGACTTCTTCCGGCCCCGGTTCGGGGATCGGCATGTCGATCAGGGAAAGCTCGAGCTCGCCGCTCTTACGGATCAGGGAGCGAAGCTGCAGCCCGGTGGTCTTGCTTGTGTTGCTCATCTTCAATTTCCTCCAGTCGCCGAGGCAGGGCGGCTCGCGCCGGTGCCTTACGTCACGTCGGTGACGAACACAGACCGGCTTTCTAGCCGAATGCCCCTGGCAGCGGTAGGAGAGGTCGCGATGGCCTCAGGACGCGGAACGTCCCGGCGCCTCGGCCGCCAAGCGCCAGCGTTCCACCGCCGGGATCAGCGTCAGGTTTCCGAGGATTTTGTGCTGCGGATCGGCGCTCGCCGCGAGCCTGGGCTGCAGCGCGAGCAGGGCCTCTCCGAGCTTCGTTTCGCTCCACAGCCATTCCTTGCGCGATGCGGGGGACCCCGGATCGGGAAACGCGGCGGCCGCTTCGAGGTAGTATGCTTTGAGATCGTCGGCCGCTTCCTTGAGCGCCTGCGCTGCCGGTAGCTCGGCTTCGTGCGCCTGCGCGACGAGCGCGCCGGCCGCCGGCATGTCGAGGCCGGAGACACCGACCGTGGTGCGACCGAGCTTGGCGATCGAGCGGTCGTGCCAGGGCGCGAGGCGATCGATCTCGGCGGCGAGCGAATCGGTCGTGTGCGGGGCCAGGTTGATCGGGCAGGCCCAGCCGGAGAGGTCGGTCACCTCGGGCACATGCTCGGGATAGTCGGCGATCAACGGGCCGTCGGTGCGGACCAGCAGATCGAGCGCGGCCTGGACGACGCGGCGTTGGAACGGAGGATCGTCCGGAAGGCCCAGCGGACGGCCGAGCTCGAACGTGACCCAGAGGGCGCGCGGCGGTCGCACGATCTCGGTGTGCTCGCGCACCAGGCTGATGCCCGTTGTCGGGATTCCCTGGCGTTCGAGAAAATGGCCGAGCGCGCCGACGGCGCGCGTGCAGGCGGGTCAAACCGGGACGAGCAGGGCAGCGTCGACCTGGTCGGCCTTCAGAAGTCCGGCGAGATGCTGGGCGTGCGACTCGGCCGCGGCCGGCGGGAAGGCGCCCATGAAGGAATAGTGCACCGCTGCCATCGAGCCTACTCGGCCCTCGACGACCAGCTCGCGCAGGCGGTCGATCGGAAAGGCGACGTTAATGTCCTGCTGGAAGCCCGTGCGATCGAAGTTCACCGAGATGTGGCTCATCACCAGCTCGTTGCCCGGAGTCTCGCCGGAGATGATGCGATAGCTGCCGTCGCCCGGCCGGAACGGCCGATCGCCACGCTTGTGCAAGCCCGCTGTCGAGATGATGACCACCCGCCGCTCTTCCAGCGGCTTGCCCGGGAGCGCCGGCGTGTCGTCGTAGGTCGGGCATTCGATGCGTCGAAGGTGCACCGCTTCGACCTCCGGCAGGTCGCTGAGACGCTTCACCATGAACGCCACTCCTCGACTGTGAATTTCCGACAGGTCTCGCGCGGGGCGATCATCGCGCAGGCTCCAGCAGGGCCAGGGCTGGCCGGGCGACGTCCTCGAGCAGGTTGCGCCGGGCGCCTGTCCGCGCCAGCACGCGAATGCCCGCGACCACGCCCAGCAGGTGGCCGGAGACCGCTTCCGCATCGATCTTCCTCGACACGTGGCCATTCTTGCGCGCCGCCTCGATGTTGCGGTGGAAGAAGGCGCGAATCTCGCCGAGATAGCCCGACACGACCTTGCCGATCTCCGCATCGTGCGGCGCCACATCCAGCGCCGAGTTGATCAGCAGGCAGCCCTTGCGGTCGGCATCCTCGAGCGAGCGTTCCACGATCTCGCCGATGAAGGCCACGATCGCCTCCTTCGGCCGATGACCGGCCTCGAGGCGGGAGATGCGTTCGCGCATCGAGCGATTGGCGTAGCGTTCTAGAGAACGGGCGAACAGGGCGCGCTTGTCGCCATAGGCATTGTAGAGGCTCGTGCCGCCGATCCCCATCGCCTCGGCGAGGTCGCGCACGGATGTGCCTTCGTAGCCGTGCATCCAGAAGCAATCGACGGCGATGTCGATTGCGCGCTCCTCGTCGAAGGCTTTGAGGCGGGCCATGCGGCCATCAAAGCGTAATTTTGGATCGAACGCTACAAAATTCTAGCGAAGGAAGGCATGCACCAGCGGCAAGGTGGCAAAGGCCAGAACCGTATCGGCCATGATGACGAAGGCCATCGTCTGCTCGTCGAGCTTGAAGCGGCCGGCGATGATGAATGAGAGGAGCTGGCTCGGCATCGCGCCTTCGAGGATGGCGGCGTCGCGAAAGATGCCTGTGAGGCCGATCGGCACCACCGCCAGGGAGACGACGAACGGCGAGAGCAGGAGCTTGATCGCCGACACCGGGAGGGCGAGCGCCATCAGCCGCGTCGGCTCGAATTTCAACGCCATGCCGAGCGACAGCATCATGATGCCGGTCACGGTCGTGGCGAGCAGCGCCGTGGTCTGCAGCAGAAAGTCCGGACAGGGGATGCCCGACCATTTCCAGACGATGGCCAGAGCGAGTGCCCAGACCGGCGGCAGCTTCAGCGCCTCCAGGGCTGTCTTGCGGAAGGTGACCGCTTCTCCGCTGCCGTATGCGATGGCGATCATGGCGCCGATCGTCAGATTGAGCGACGACTTGGTGACCTCGTAGAGCACCGCGACCTCGGTCACCTCGACCGCCTTGCCGATGAAGGTGCCGAGCAGGACCGGCAGACCGAAATAGGTCACGTTGCCGAACGCCGCCGCCAGGATCATGGCACCCTTGGTCGGGCCGGGAATCGGTAGCCAGTGGAACACCAGGAACCCCACGACGAGGCAGACGAATACACCCGACGCCGCGACCAGCGGGATCTCGTAGAACAACCGGTCGAGCGGCACGCCCATGATCGAATGGAACACGAGCGCCGGCAGGAAGACGTAGAGCACCATCTGGTTCATGGCGCGCCGGTTGTCTTCCATCGACGGAATGAGTTGGCGCAGGACGACGCCCAGCAAGGCGATCAACGCCAGCGGCAGGAATACGCTCGTCATGGTCGTCGCAGGTGTCCGAAACCTTCCTCTAGGGCTCGACCTCTCTTACGATCAGTGACCCGAGCGGATGGACCTCCGCGATCTGGCCGGGCAGCAACAGGGTCGTTGCGTCGAGCTGGGTGATGATCGTCGGACCCTCCAGCACCGCTCCGGCGCCGAGCTTGGCGCGAGCGTAGACGGGGGCTTCTATCGGGCCGTCGCGCGACGAGATGACCTGGCGGCCGACGATTGCCCGTTCCAGCGGGCCGCCTTTCGGAAGCTCGTGCAGCTTCAGCGCCGGCAGAATCCCCAGCGCATCGACCCGCAAGGTCACCATCTCGACCGGCACCTCTTCCAGGCGGAAGCTGTAGAGCCTTTCATGCTCGGTGTGGAAGGCGTTCCGCACCGTAGCCAAGGCGGCATCGTCGACGGTCGTCCCCGGCCAGGGCAGGGTGATCTCGCTGCCCTGATCCTCATAGCGCAGGCTGGCGTGCCAGGAGAGGCGGCGGGCGTCGTCGGACACGCCTTCGGCCGCAAGCCACTCCTCGGCATCGCGATTGAGGGCGGCGAACACCGAGGCGACGCGGTCGAGATCGAAGCGGCCGCCACGCTGCACGCAGCTTCGCGAGAACTCCGCGCGCAGACTCGACGCGAGCAGGCCGAGCGCGGAGAGCACGCCGGGTGCCGGCGGGACGATCTGCACCGGGCATCCGATGAGGCGCGACAGCGCGCCGCCGTGCAGGGGGCCGGCGCCACCGAAGGGAACGAGCGCGAAGTCACGCGGGTCGTGGCCGCGCTCGACCGAGACGACCCGGATCGCGCCCAGCATCGTGTTGTCGACAATGTCGAGAATGCCGCGTGCGGCCTCCTCGACGCTGAGGCCGAGCGGGGCCGCGATCTTCTCGCCGATCGCCCGTTCGGCGGCGGCGCGATCCAGCGCGAAGCTGCCGTCGAGCAGGCCTTCCGGCAGATGCCCGAGCACCAGATGGGCATCGGTGACCGTCGGCTGGATTCCGCCGCGGCCATAGCAGACGGGCCCTGGCATGGCGCCGGCACTCTGCGGTCCGACGACCAGGCCCCCCGATTCGGAGAGGCGAGCGAGCGAGCCTCCGCCGGCGCCGATCGTCGTGAGATCGACCATCGGCAGGGTCACGCGCCAATCGGCGATTCGCCCGTTGGTCGTCAGTCCCGGTTGACCGTTGCGCACCAGGGCGATGTCGGCTGAGGTCCCGCCGATATCGATGGTGATGAGATCGCCGAAACCTGCCGCCTGGGCAACGAAGGACGCACCGACGATACCGGCGGCCGGCCCCGACAACGCCGTCTCGACCGGCGTGCGCCGGATCGCCCGCGTGCTGGCGACGCCGCCCGAGCTCTTCATCAGCAGCAGCGGCGCGCCGATATGCTGCTGCTCGGCACGCTGCTCCAGCTTCTCGACGTAGGTCGATACGGTGGGCATCACGTAGGCGTTGAGCAGCGTCACGACACTGCGTTCGTACTCGCGCAGCACCGGCAATACTTCGGACGAGAGCGATAGCAGGGCCGCCGGATGCTCGGACCGCAGGATCGCGGCGACGCGCTGCTCGTGCGCCGGATTGGCGTAGCTGTGCAGCAGGACGATGCCGACGGTGCCGATGCCTTCGGCGGCGATCGCACGTGCCGCTTCGCGGATCGCCGCCTCGTCGACCGGCTCGATCTCGCTGCCGTCCGGACCGATCCGGCCAGCGACCTCCCAGATGTGCTCGGGCGGCACCGGTCGTGGCGGCTTCTGCCAGGTGAAGAGGTTGGAGCGGCGGGGAATGTCGTGACGACCGATCTCCAGGACGTAGCGAAAGCCGCGACTGACGATCAGGGCCGCCGCCGGTCCCTTGCGTTCCAGAATCAAGTTGGTCGCGACCGTCGTGCCGTGCAGCACGCGGCTGACGTTGCTGCCAGACAGCTCGGCCTCGCCCAATGCCGCGCGCAGCCCGTTGCCGAACCCCTCCGACGGGTCCTGCGGCGTCGAGGGCGTCTTGGCGACGACCAGCCGGCCGGTCGCCGGATCGTAGAGCGTCACGTCGGTGAAGGTGCCGCCGGTATCGACGCCGATGAGGGCGCCCGCGCTCTCGGTGCGCCTGTCGCGCGCGTCGCTCATGCCAGGCTCTCGGTGTAGCCGTGGCGATGGAACAACGCTGCTGCCGGGCGGCTGGCACGGCGCTCGGCGGTTGCCGGGACGTCGACGCGCCGGCCGTCGTCGCTCAGGATCACGCCGTAGTCGTTCTCGGCGCTCTCGCGGCTGACAAAGCCGCCGCGCACGTCGGCCAGAACGCGCTCGGGCTCGCGATCGAATGGATGGCCCCAACCGCCGCCGCCGCCGGTCTCGAGCCGGATGATATCGCCCTGCTTCAGCGGATTGCCGTCGCTGAGCGGTTTCAGCACGCGTTCGTCCGGTCGTCCTGGATTGACCACACAGCGGCCGACGCCGGCGGCGCGGCCACCTGCCGTGCCCCACGGCGGATGGTCGATGGCGTCGAGGCGAACCGACAGCACGGCTTCCTTGGCCAGCACCTCGATCTCGCGAATGACACCGCAACCGCCGCGCCAGCGGCCCGGGCCGCCGGTGTCGGGATTGATGGCGTAGCAGCGCATGCGCATGGGGTAGGAAATGTCGACGAACTCGGCCGGGTAGTTTTCCTGCGCCACCAGATAGACTGCGTCGTGCCCGTCGGCGAACGGTCGCGCGCCGTAGCCGCAGGCGACACCGTCGGACATCAGGAAGCGCTCGTTGCCCGTTGTCGTGCCGCGGATCAGCCAGATGGCGTAGGGGCTGTGCGAGGCGGCGGCCTTGCCCTTGGAGGCCTTGTTGAGCAGCCCGAGATAACCCGACAAGTTGCGCAGCATGGTGACGCCGCGCTGTCCGAGCGCGGCCGGAAAGCGCGGCGACAGCACCGATCCCTCGCGCAGCTTGACCTCGTCGAACAGCGCCTCGGCGCCGGCATTCAGCGACACTTCAGTGCTGCCGCCCAGCAGGTAGACGCCAACGAGCACGCCGGGCGCCCTGGGATTGAGCACCAGATTGATCGCGCCTCGGGTTTGATCGTCGCTTGCGGTTTGGTCGAGCACAAAGCGGCCGTCCTCGGTCGCGTCGAGCGCGTAACGGAGCGTGACCGGACCGCTGCCGTGGCCGTCGGTATCGATCGCTTCGGAAAAATGGTACTTGCCAGGCGGCACGAGGGCGCGCAGCCGACTGCGCACTGCCGCTTCCGTGCGTGCCAGCAACTCGGTGAAGGCGATGCGAAGCTCGGTGGCGCCGAAACGCAGCGCCAGCTCCTCCAGCCGCTTCTCGCCCAGGCCCACCGCCGCCAGCATGGCGCGCAAGTCACCGCGCACCAAGGCGGGGAAGCGGCAGTTGCGGATGAAGACCTTCAGCAGGTCCTCCTGCACGACACCATCGCGGGAGAGCCGCACCGGCGGCACCATCGTGCCTTCCTGGAAGATCTCCGTGCAGTCGGGCGACAGCGAGCCCGGCCGCATGCCGCCGATGTCGGCGAAGTGGGCCCAGGTCTGGGAGAAGCCAATCAACTCGTCGTCGGCGTACACCGGCGCTATCAGAACCTGGTCCGGCGTGTGGGTGACCGCGCCACGCGACAAATAACAATCATTGTACCAGTAAATGTCGCCGCGCTTCATCGTCTCGGGCGGATACTCGGCAAAGATCGGCGACACGAGATCGGATGCAAAGGGCAGCGCCTTGCCGGCAATCATGCGGCCGGACGCATCGTAGAGGCCGGACGCGTAGTCCTTCTTTTCCCGGATGAACGGCGACATGGCGGTGCGCTCGATCAGCACCTCCATCTCGGATTGGATGGCCCGCAGCCCACCGCGGATGATCTCCAGGGTCACCGGATCGATGCCCGACTTCAGTATCGCCGCCGCACTGCGCCGCTCTGCCATGCGCTTGGCTCCTTGTTCTTCGTCACCTTGTCCGTGCGTCAGAGACGGAGTCAAGCAGCCGGCCCGCGCTTGACGATGCGGCTGGCGAATGTCGAACATGCGTCGGGGAGAGCGCATGGGAGGACTTGAAATGCACGGCAAGCTGTCTCGCCGGACGCTGGTGGCTGGCGCGCTCGCGGCGCCTGCCGTGGCACGGGCACAGGCCGACTTTCCGAACCGGTCGCTGCGCCTGGTGATCCCGTGGCCACCCGGCGCCTCGGCCGACGCGTTCCTGCGGGCCATGGCCGAGCAAACCGGCAAGCGGCTCGGCCAGACCGTCGTGCCGGACAACAAGCCGGGCGCCAACGGCACCCTGGGTGCGGTGACGCTGAAGGACGCCAAGCCCGATGGATACACGCTGGCCCAGCTCCATACCGGTGTCTTTCGCGCCGCGCTGATGGCGGAGAAGCCAGCCTACGACGTGATGAACGACTTCACCTACATCATCCAGTTGAGCGGCTCGGTGCATGGCATCGTCGTGCGCGCCGACAGCCCGTGGCGCAGCTTCGAGGAGTTCGTCGCCGCCGCCCGCGAGAAGCCCGGCAAGCTCAACTACGGCACGTTCGGGCCGGCGTCGGTGCAGAACCTGGTGATGGTCGACATCCAGCAGCGCCTCGGCCTCGAGCTGACGCACGTTCCGTACCGCGGCGGAAGCGAGCTCTATCAGGGTTTGCTCGGCAGCCAGATCGACGCCATTGCCGACGCCAGCGGCTGGATCTCGCTGGTGCAGAGCGGACAGTTTCGGTTGCTGGTCGTGTGGGGCTCCAACCGCATGAAGCTGTTTCCCGAGGTGCGGACGTTGCGCGAGGTCGGCATCGATCTTGTGGTGAACTCGCCCTACGGCGTCGGCGGACCGCGCGGCATGGATCCGGCGATCGTCAAGAAGCTGCACGATGCGATGAAGGAGGCACTGTTCGATCCGGCCACTCAGGCGGTGATGGAGCGCTACAGCATGCCCACCCTCTATCTCGACACGGCCGCCTACGATGCCGCCTCGCGCGAGCAGGACAAGATCGAGCGCGAGAACCTGCGTCGGGTCGGCATGCTGGCGCGATAGCCCTGCGCCCGCGAGCGCGTTGCACGCCTCGTTTGTCGGAGGCTCGGGCCGGCTACGGTTTGCGGAGGACCGCGATGGCGATCTCGTCGGCGGTTCGTGCCCAACGGGTGTCGTATATCTTCAGCAGCTCGATATCGATCGACTGGGTCAGCGCCTCCTGCAGGGCGCGCGCGTGCGGCGGCGTGTCGGCGGGGTCGTGGCATGCCATGACCAAGCCGTAGCCGAGCTCCGCGAGTCGGCTGTCGAACGAGACCGCATACCCGGCGTCGGTGAGGACGTCCGCCAGGCTGCGCGCATAGGCATGCGACTCCTCGATCGATTCCATCGCCATCACCCGAACCCGCCCCTTCGGCTGATCCTTCAATCGGGCCAGGAAGTCGACACGTTGCCCGGGTGAGATGCTCCTGGGCAGACGAGTCTCGTTCAGCGCCGATCGCAAGTTGGCGGCTTCCTTCTCCGCCTCGGTTGCCTGCTCGATGGCCCGCGCCATCTTCGCCTCGACGAGCCGAATTTCTCCGTCGAGCTTCTGGTGAATGGCGTTCCTCCCGTCCTCGACCAGCAGATCCTTGCGTTCGCTGTAGCGATGCGTGACGACCTCGCTCAATCCGAGAGAGACGAGGCAGACAATGCCCACCCAGAAGGAAAGGAATCCCAGCCAGAATCGAAGGCCGCCCTTGTCCTTGTGCTCGCCATAGCGATGGGAAATGACCTCGCTGATGCACAGCAGGAACAGCGCGACGATTCCGACGCGAAAATAGAAATCGCTCCACCAGCCCGCGCTCGCCGCGGCATCCCAGCCCGGTATCCAGCTCATTGCGCTCCCCCTTGCCGCTCTTTGCTGGTCTTGCCGTTCGCAACCTGTCGGTCGCACTGCAATCCGTCGAAATGCGATTGCATTGAGCGTTCAAGCTACCACCGAAAGGCGGGCGGGCAACAGGGGGTTGCACAACCACGCGAGGATCGCGCGATCGACTCGATCCGACGCGTGGCGGGGAGCGCTATTCCGGCCGGATGCCGCGTTCCTCGATGATCTTGCCCCAGCGCGTCTGCTCGGCGGCGGCGAACGCGGCAAAGCTCTGTGGCGTGTCGTTGCCCGGCTCGGCGCCGAGCGTCGCCATCTGTTCCTTGACCTCGGCCAGATGCAGCACCCTCGCGAGCTCGCTGGCCAGGCGCGCGACCAGGTCGTCCGGCGTGCCCTTGGCGACGAAGAGGCCGTTCCAGCCGACCATCTCGTAACCCGGCACGCCCGACTGGGCGATGGTCGGCAGGTCAGGCGCGAGCGGTGAGCGCTGGGCGCTCGTGATGGCGAGCGCCCGGAGCTTGCCCGACTTCACCAAAGGCATCGTGCCGGGCACATTCTCGATCATGAAGGTGAGCTGGCCGGCGACGAGGTCGGCGAGCGCCGGCGCGCCGCCTTTGTAGGGCACGTGCACCGCCTCGATGCCGGTCGTCGACTTGAACAGCTCGGTTGCGAGATAGGGCGTCGCGCCGACGCCGCCGGAGCCGTAATTGAGCTGGCCCGGCCGCACCTTGGCGTAAGCGATGAACTCCTGCACCGACTGCACTGGCACCGATGGATTGACCACCAGCAGCAGCGGCGCCGAGTTGACCATGCCCAGCGGCACGAAATCGGTGCGCGGATTGAACGGCAGCTTGGCGTAGAGGTACGGGCTCACCACCAGCGCGGTATTGCCCATCAGGAGCGTGTAGCCGTCGGGCTCGGCCTTGGCGACCATATCGGCGCCGACGATGCCGCCAGCGCCCGGCCGGTTGTCGATCACCACCTGTTGACCGAGCCCCAGCGCCATGTGGCGGCCGATCAGGCGAGCCATGATGTCGAGGACTCCGGCGCCGGCGGCGAACGGCACGACGATGCGGATCGGTCGGTTGGGATAGGGCTCGGCGCGCGCGCTTCCCGGCGCCAGCGTCGCGCTCGCGCCGGCGAGAAGCAGGGTGCGGCGTCCGATCGTCGGCATCAGGCGAGGTGGAGCTCGTGGTGCGGTAGGCGGCTGGTCCGAGTTGCCATCGCCAAGGCACGGCCGCCCAGGAAACCCGCAAACAAGGCGGCAGCGGCGGCCACATGCTCGGGGTCGATCCAAGGTTCGCGGTAGGCGGCAGACCCGAAATCGATCAGGGCCAGCAGGACCAGCGCGGTCGCCGCGATCATGCCATCCGCCGAGCGGCGTTGGCGCATCAGGCCGGAGGTTTGGTCGACCTCCATCGCCAGCGACCATCCCCTCGTGCGGCCAACCATGCCGCCGAGCAACAGTGCAGCGAGCCATTCGGCATCGCTCGCGAGATCGGGCTCGAACACGCCGGCCAGCAAGACGAACGCCTCGACCAAGCCGAGGCAGGCCGGCATGGCGAGCCGCCAGATCTTCACCGCGCTGCCCCGCGCCTGCGGCAGGATCGTCGACAGGCAGGTGACCGCGACAATCACGGTGATCAGGTTCGTGAGGCTGAGAGGGGCGATCATCGGATACGTCCGTGCAGTCGGTCAGTCGTAAAATTGCGGCGAGCGCTTCTGGCCTGAGCTCTGCGGCTTGTCGTGGTTGATCCAGAATTGGGCCTTCTTGTCGGCGATGAGGTCGGCGATCCTCTTGTAGGAAGCCTGGGTTTGCTCGGCGCTGGTGTTCATCGACGCGACGCGCCGGTTGTCCCAATTGTCCTCGAAGTGGGCGGCATCGCCCGACAGCAGCAGCCAGCCTGTCTTGGGCAGATGCACCAGCAAGGACTGGTGTCCGGGCGTATGGCCCGGCGTGGAGATGAGAGTGATGCTGCCGTCGCCGAACACGTCGAGGTCGCCTTCCAGCGTGCGCATGGGACGCTCGTACCTGAACGGCGGCTTCTTGTCGGGCGCGAAGGCCCAGTCTAGCTCGACCTTCTGGATCAGCAGCATCGAGTCTGGAAGCATATCGACATTGCCCAAATAGTCGCCGTGGGTGTGCGATACGGCGACATAGCGGATGTCGGACGGCTTGACCCCGATCTCGGCCAGTTGGGCGGCGAGCGTCTTGGCGCGAGTCGCCGTGCCGATCGGCCCTGTGACGGGCTTCTCGGCAATCGAATCAGGATAACCGGTGTCCCATAGCAGCCAGTCCGAGCCGTGACGGATCAAGTAGCAATTGTCGGACAGCTCGATCGGCTTGCCGACATTGACACCGGGCGACCAACGCGACTGGTCGGCTGCGGCATTGTGGCCGCAATCCATGACATAGAGCCGGTCGGCGGTGCCCTGCGCGGAGGCTTCTGCCGCCAACATGCCGATACAAGCAGCAAGGACCGATCCGAGAAGCATCGCACTGCGGCGCATGCCGACCTCCGTGACTATCGTGAGGCCATGGTAATGCCGTAGCCACCAGTTCGTCGAACCATCATGCTCGCTATCGCATAGACGGGTGGAACTGTCGCAGGGGCAGGAAGATCGACGCCAGGAGGGTCGGCGGCGCCATTCGCCGGGGCGATGCCGGACGACGGTGCCGATCGCGATTTCAGCGTGTCACGCGCGGGGCGCTTCCCAGGTGACGCGGCAGAAAGGCCGTCAACAAGCCCAGCAGCAGCAGGAACGGAGTCAGCCTGTAGACCGTCTCGATGCCCGCGACATCGGCGATCTCGCCCAGCGCCGCCGCACCTAGGCCGCCCAGCCCGAAGGAGAAGCCGAAGAACATGCCGGAGACCAGACCGACCCGGCCCGGCAGCAGATCCTGCGCATAGACCAGGATGGCGGAGAAGGCCGACGCCATGATCATCGCCACGGTGACGGCCAGCACGCCGGTCCAGAACAGGTTGGCATGGGGCAGCATCAGCGCGAACGGCAGGGCCCCCACGATGGAGAACCACATCACCGGAATGCGGCCGACCCGATCGCCGAATGCGCCACCCGCGATCGTGCCGGCAACGATGCCGACCAGGAAGGCGAACAGGTAGAACTGCGCCGTCTGAATGTCGATGCCGAATTTGGCGATCAGATAGAAGGTGAAGTAGGAGCCGAGGCTCGCGCTATAGACATTCTTGGAGAACAACAGTGCCACCAGCACGGCGACGGCGCCGATCACCCGACCGCGCGAGAGCGGCAAGGCGGTGTCGCCTGCTGCAGCCTTGCCGCGCGCGGCGGGCTTCTGGGCGGCGCGCCGGCGCGCATACCAGCCGCCGACCTGGAACAGCACGGTCATGGCCACCAGCGCCGCCCCCGAGAACCAGACGAGGCTGCCCTGCCCGTGCGGGATGACGATGAAGGCGGCGAGCAGCGGGCCGGCCGCCGAGCCCATGTTGCCGCCGACCTGGAACAACGACTGGGCGAGGCCATAGCGGCCGCCTGCGGCCATGCGCGCCACGCGCGAGGCCTCGGGATGGAAAATCGAGGACCCCATGCCGATCAACGCCGCGGCCACCAAGATCGAGGGATAGGAGTCGGCGCGCGACATCAGCAGCAGGCCGATCAGCGTGAAGCCCATGCCGACCATCAGCGAATAAGGCTGTGGCTTCTTGTCGGTATAGAAGCCGACCACCGGTTGCAGCATCGAGGCCGTGCACTGGAAGGCCAGGGTGATGAGGCCGACCTGGCTGAAACTCAGTGCGTATGAATCCTTGAGGATGGGATAGAGCGCCGGCACCAACGACTGCATCATGTCGTTCATCAGGTGGCAGAAGCTCAAGGAGAGGATGATGGCAAAGGTCGTGTTGTTGGCCGCCGCCGTTGAAGCGGCCTGGCTTGCTGCGGGCGCGGCTCCCGCCGCCATCGTATTGTCGGTCATTATTATAGAATAGCAGGTGGGGAAATCGGTACCACCGTTGCGCCGGCAAGCCAGCGTTGCAGGCGGGCAGACCCGGGTTTCGTCGCTGCCCGGTTTTGCGGCCTGGTCGCCGATCGGCCGTGTCGAATTTGCAACACTGCTTGCCTATGATTCGATTGAGGCTCTTGCGGGTATGGCATGACCTTTTGCATCGCACAGATTTCCGACACCCATCTCAGCGGTGACAAGCCGTTCTTCGTCGACAGCTTCTCGAGGGTCGGCGAAGCGCTGCGGCGCGATCGCCCCGATTTGGTGTTGAACTCGGGCGACATCTCGCTCGACGGTGCCACCCGGGAGAGCGATCTCGCGGCAGCGCGCGCCCTGCATGACGGGGTCGGCTTGCCGCTGCGCTTTCTGCCCGGCAACCACGATGTCGGCGACAGCCAGGAGTCGCCGTCGCACGGCGAAGGCCGGATCGACGGGGCGCGCCGCGCGCGCTACCTCGCGCACTTCGGAGAGGATTGGTGGAGCGTCGACGTGCCGGGCTGGCGCGTGCTCGGCATCAATGCGCAGTTGCTGGCGAGCGATCTGGCCGCGGCGGAGGCGCAGGAGTCGGCGATCAGCGCGGCGGCCTCCGACATCGACGGCCGTCAGCTCGCGCTCTTCCTGCACAAGCCGATGTTCGATCGCGACCCGAGGGAGACCGAGGTCACCGGCCGCTTCGTCAATCCCGCGCCGCGCCGATCGCTGATGGCGGCGCTGGGCCGCGTGACGCCCGCCATCGTGGCCTGCGGTCATGTCCATCAGTTTCGCGAGAGCTGGATCGAAGGTGTCCATCACGTCTGGGCACCCTCGACCGCCTTCGTCATTCCCGACGCGCGTCAGCCTGTCTACGGCATCAAGGACGTGGGCTATGTCGAGCACCGGCTCGAGGCGGATGGCCGCCACGAAAGCCGGTTCGTGCAGGTGCCGGGGCTTCGGCTGCTCAACATCGCCGACTTCCCCGGTGCCTACGGACTGCCGTAAGGCCTACGCCGGCACCGGCCGAGCGCGCTGGTTGTAGAGCATCTTGCGGATGCGGGCCTGCTCCTCGGGCGGCAACTTGGTGTTGTCGACCGAGAGGTCGGCGCCGACTGCCATGCCCTTCTGGACGGCCGGACGGGCGCCCAGCTCCTCGAACCAGCGCTTGAAGTGCTTGAACTCCTCGATGTCCTGGCCCTGGAACTTCCAGTTGATCGTCCACGGGTAGCAGATCATGTCGGCGATCGTGTACTGGTCGCCGGCCAAGTATTTGTGCTTGTAGAGCTGGTTGTTGAGCACGCCGTAGAGGCGATTGACTTCGTCGGTGAAGCGCGTGATGGCGTAGGTCTGGTCACCATGCTGCTTCTGGTCGACGCGGCGGAAATGGCCGCATTCGCCGCTCTTCGGTCCCTGGTTGGCCATCTGCCAGATCAGCCACTGGTTGACGTCGTAGCGGGTACGCACGTCCTGCGGATAAAACTTCCCAGCCTTCTCGGCAATGTACATCATGATCGCGCCCGATTCGAAAAGAGCGATCGGCTTGCCGCCGTCCTTCGGCTCGTGATCGACCATCACCGGCATGCGGTGATTGGGATTCATCTCGAGGAATGCGTCGGTGAATTGGTCGCCGCGCCCGATATTCACCGGCACGATCTTGTAGGGCAGGCCGCATTCCTCCAGCAGGATGGTGACCTTCTTGCCGTTGGGCGTGGGCCAATAGTGCAGATCGATCATGGCTGACTTCCTCCGTGGGTTGACCGCAGCTTAGCCATCTTGGCGGGCGGCCGCCAACGGCGGCTGAGGCTCCGTGGAAGGCGACGGATGAGTTTTCTCGAGGCTCGGAATACGTGACACCTGGGCTGAAAATGCGCGACAAGACGCGATGACCGAAAAGCAGATCGGGCGATCGGTTCGCCGCCTCGAAGATGTCCGCTTCCTTGTCGGAGAGGGGCGCTATGTCGACGACATCGCCCGAGCGGACGAATTGCACGCCCATGTTCTGCGCTCGCCGCACGCGCACGCAATCATCGAGCGTGTCGATGTTGCCAAGGCTGGGGCACTGGCGGGAGTGCGCGGCGTCTTCACGGCGGCCGATCTCGCTGGCGACGGCATTGGCACGCTACCTTGCATGGCGGCGGTGAAGCCGCTGATCGTGCCGCCGCGGACGGCGTTGGCGCAGGATCGTGTCCGCCATGTCGGCGATCCGGTTGCCTTCATCGTGGCCGACACCGCCGACCTCGCGCGCGAGGCCGCCGAGCTGGTCGAGGTCGACTACCGGCCGCTACCCGCCGTGGTCGACGGCGGGTTGGCTCTCGCGCCGGATGCGCCGGAGGTTTGGCGGCAGGCGCCGGGCAATCTCGCCTATCATGTCGAGCGCGGCGATGCCGACGCCGTCGGCCGGGCGATGGCCGAGGCCGCGCATGTCGTCGAGCTCGAGATCGTCAACAACCGTGTCGTCGTGGCGCCGATCGAGCCGCGCGCGGGCATTGCCCGTTACGACTCCGCCCGCGATGTGATGGACCTGCAGCTCGCCGGGCAGGGCCTGCACGGCATCAGGCGCCAGCTCGCCGAGTTCGTGTTCAAGGTTCCGCTGGAACGCATCCACCTCAGCGCTCCCGATGTTGGCGGCGGTTTCGGGATGAAGAACTTCGTCTACCCGGAATGGGTGCTGCTGCTCTGGGCGGCGCGCAAGCTCGGTCGCCCGGTGCGTTGGGTCGCCGAGCGCGCCGAGGAATTCGCCGCTGGAACGCAGGGCCGCGACATCGACGCCCGGGCGAAGCTGGCGCTCGACTCCGCGGGCCGAATCCTGGCGCTCGACGTGGCGATGGTCGCCAACATGGGCGCCTATCTTTCGGGCAATGGACCTGGCGCCTCGGTGATCGCCGCCTCGACGGCACAGGGCGGCGTCTACGACGTCCCCGCAATTCACGTCGATATCCGCGGCGCCTTCACCAACACGGTGCCGGTCGATGCCTATCGCGGTGCGGGCAAGCCCGAGGCGAACTACATCGTCGAACGCGCCCTCGAGCAGGCAGCGCGTGTGTTGGGCCGCGACCCCGCCGAGCTCAGGCGGCAGAACCTGATCGCCGCGTTCCCGCACAAGACGGCAATGGGCATGTCGATCGATTCCGGCGGCTTCGTCGACAACCTCGATGCCGCCCTCGTGCGATCCGACAAGGCGGGATTCGCGGCGCGGCGCGAAGCGTCGCGCAAGGCGGGCAAGCTGCGCGGCATCGGGGTCGCCTGCTTTCTCGAGACATCGCGCGGCGCGCCCAACGAAGGCGCGGAGGTTCGTTTCGAGAGCGATGGCCAGGTGACGATCGCTGTCGGCACCGAGTCGAATGGCCAGGGACACGAGACAGCCTACGCTCAGATCGCCGCCGACCGCCTCGGCTTGCCGATCCGGACGTTCCGCTACGTCCAGGCCGACACGACGGCGGTGAAGAGCGGTGCCGGCCATGGCGGCGCGCGCTCCATGCACATGGGCGGCACCGCCGTGGTCAAGGCGATCGACGCCGTGCTCGCCAAGGCGCGGAAGCTTGCGGCGCACCTGCTGCAGGCTTCGGAGGACGAGCTGCTGTTCGCGGACGGCCGTTTCGCCGTAAGGGGCAGCGACCGCAGCATCGATCTCTTCGCGCTGGCGCGGAGCGCGCGCGATCCGGCGAGCCTGCCCGACGGCATGATGCCGGGACTCGGCGAGCACGTCATGAACATGTCCGATGTCTTCACCTTCCCGAGCGGCTGCCATGTCGCCGAGGTCGAGATCGATCCCGAGACCGGCGCCACCAGCCTGGTGCGCTACGTCGCCGTCGACGACTACGGCCGGCTGATCAATCCGCTGCTGACGGAAGGGCAGGTACAGGGTGGCGTGGCCCAGGGTATCGGCCAGGCGCTGCTCGAGCACACGGTCTACGATCCCGACTCAGGTCAGCTCGTGAGCGGCTCGTTCATGGACTACGCCCTGCCGAGGGCCGACGATCTTCCGGCTTTCGACATCGCCCTGATCGAGCGGCCGACCCAGGCTAATCCGCTCGGCGTGAAGGGCTCGGGACAGGCCGGCTGCATCGCCGCACCGCAAACCGTGATGGCCGCCGTCCTCGACGCGTTGGCCCAGGCCGGCGTCCCCGGCATCGAGATGCCGGCCACGCCCGAGCGCGTCTGGAGAGCCTTGCGGAAGGTCCGCGCGTAGTTCTCCCATCTTCTCCTCCCCAAGCAAGCTTGGGGAGGAGAATGACGATCGCGATGAGGTGCTACCCCACCGTCACCGGGGAGAAGTCGACATACCAGCTCTTGGGATGGACGTAGCCCTTGACCTTCGACGAGATCGCGTTCGGCCAGACGTCGTGAACCACCCAGACAAACAGGGCCTGGTCGACCATGCGGGTGTTGATCTTGGCCAGCACCGCATCGAGCGCCTCGGCATTGGCCGTGCGACGCGCCTCGGCGGCGAGCGCATCGAGCTCGGGATCGTTGATGTAGCCCCAGTTCGAGCCCTTGGGCGGGATCATCTGGCTGTCGACGAAGCGCATGAAGGCGTTGTGCGGGTCCATCGTGTTCCAGCTCGAGTTGATGGCGCCGAGCTGCAGGCCCTCGGGCGACTTGGCGCCGAGCCGTGTCAGATTGATCAAGGCGTTCCAGTCCATGACCTGGAACTCCAGGTCGACTCCGATCTCGGCGAATTGCTGCTGGATGAACTCGTTCATGATCAGGGGATACATCTGGCCCGAGCCGGCGGTCGATATCGCGACCTTCATCTTCAGGCGCTTGGACGGCCCGTAGCCTGCCTCGGCCATCAGCTTCCTCGCCTCGGCGGGATCGTACCTGATCTTGAAGGCGGGCGTGCCGAACCACGGATGGTCGGGCGGGACGCAGCCGACGGCGGGAACGGCGAGACCGCCCAGCAGCTTCACCATGGCGTCGCGGTCGATCGCGAGATTCAACGCCTTGCGCACCCTGACGTCGGCGGTCGGTGCACCCGGCACGAGGCTCAACGTGTAGGGCCACATATGCGGAATGGCGTTGGTCTCGATGCGGCAACCGCCGGCCCTGAGCTTGTCGAGCGAGTCGGGTGCCGGCGATTCGATCCAGTCGACGCGGCCGGCCAGCAACGCCGCGGTGCGCGTCGAGACGTCGGGGATGGGCAGCACCACGAGGCGCTCGCTCTTGGGGATGCGGTCCTTGTTCCAGTAGTCGGGGTTGCGCTCGAGCTCGGCGCGCTCGCGCGGCGTCCACGCCCTCATCTTCCAGGGGCCGGTGCCCGAGGGCTGCTTGCGGAACGCCTGCCAGTCGCGGCCGACCTTCTCGAATTGGGCAGGGCTGGCGATCATGATGCGGTTGAGCAGCGACGGCATCAGCGTGTCGACGCCCTTGGTCTGCAGCTCGACCTTGTAGTCGTCGATCTTGCGGTAGGCGGCGATCGGCCATAGCGAGGCGATCATCGAGTTGCGGCCGACGCGGTCGAAGGACGGCGACTTTTCGTCGAGCGCGCGATCGAGCGTGAAGATCACGGCATCGGCGTTGAACGTCGAACCGTCGTGGAACTTCACCCCTTGGCGCAGCTCGAAGATCCACTTGGTCGGATCGGCCGGATCCTGCGTCCATTTGGTGGCGAGTCCCGGCACCAGCCGCGCGGGCTCCGTCGCCGACGACAGGTCCCACATGATCAGCGGGTCGTACAGCGTGTAGCCCATGAAGCGGATGCCCTCGGTGCCTTGATCGGGCGCGCCGTCGGTCGCCGGGATATCGGCGACGGTCATGGCAATCCGCAAGGTCGACGATTGCTGCGCCGTGGCGGCCGTGGCGAAGGGCAAGGCGGCGGCGGACAACAGAGCAGTGCGGCGTGACAGCATGTGGAACCTCCCGAGCACGGTGCACGAAGCACGAATTGCGCCACTCGATTCATCCGCGGGGACTGCGCCCTTCCTTCTCCTCCCCAACGAAGTCGAGGAGGTTTCGCGTCATGCGCGACGGAGGGGGCATGAGTCCGGGAGAAGAATGATCATGAGCCTCGTGACCCCTCCGTCGCCGAAGACGGCGACACCTCCCCAGCGAAGCTGGGGAGGAAAATCCCCGACGCGCTGACCTGCCGGCGAATGATTGGACGCGGCATGCTTCTTGCTGTTTGATCGCCGATCATGGCTGAACTGAACACGTTGACCGCCACCGAACTCGCGCATCGGATCGATGCGGGCGCGGTGACCGCGGAAGCGATCGTGCGCGCCCATCTGGAACGTATCGATGAACGCGACTCCGCTGTGCTGGCGTGGTCTCACCTGGCGCGCGAGGCTGCCCTCGAGCGCGCCAAGGTGCTCGATCGCGGACCACGCCAGGGGCTGTTGCACGGTATCCCGATGGGCGTGAAGGACATCATCGATTCATGGGACCAGCCGACCGCTTACGGCTCGCCGATCTACGAGGCGCATCAGCCGCTCGCCGATGCAGCGACCGTCGCACTGGCCAGGGCCGAGGGCGCGATCCTGCTCGGCAAGACCGTGACGACGGAGTTCGCCAATCGCCATCCCGGCCCGACGAAGAACCCGCACAATCCGGCGCACACGCCGGGCGGATCGTCCTCGGGATCGGCCGCGGCGGTCGCCGATTGCCAGGTCGTGCTCGCCACCGGAACGCAGACCGGCGGCTCGGTGATCCGGCCGGCAGCCTTCTGCGGCGTCGTCGGCTATAAGCCGACCTACGGCCATTTCGCCACCGCCGGCATGAAGGCCAACACCGAGTGGCTCGACACGATCGGCGCCTATGCGCGCAGCGTCGAGGACATCGCGCTGTTCCGTGCAGCGCTGATGGCGATGCCGTTCCGGCCGATCGCACCGCTCGACAAGCCACCGCGCATCGCTGTCTGCTTCACGCACCACAAGGCGGAGCTGTCGGCGGAGGGCACGAAGGCGGTGCAGGAGGCGGCGACCCAGCTCGCCAAGGCGGGCGCCATCGTCAGCGAGATCGAGCTGCCGCTGCCGGTGCGCGATATGACGGAAGGGCAGCGCACGCTCAGCGCCTTCGATGGGCCGCGTGCCCATGCCGACGAGGCGCGTCGTTTCCAGCATCTGCTGAGCGAGAGCCTGAAGAACGACAAGCTCGCAGCCGGTGCCAAGATCGACTACGCGACCTGGGTCGCCGCCCGCAAGCTGGGCGAGACGGGCCGCGCTGCCGTCGACGCAATGTTCGGCGATTTCGACGCCATCCTCACGGCGCCGGCGCCGGGTGAAGCACCGGCCGGCCTCGGGGCCACGGGCAAGGCGACCTTCAACCTGTTGTGGACCTATCTCTGGATGCCGTGCGTCAGCCTGCCGTTCACCACGGGTCCGACCGGCCTGCCGGTCGGCATCCAGCTCGTCGGCCGCCAGCACGAGGATGCGACGCTGCTCGACATCGCCGCCTGGGCGCGGAGGGCGCTGTCATGAAGCCGCTCAGCGCCAGCGAAGCCGTCGCCGCCATCGAAAGCGGCAAGCTCACTGCCGAGGCGCTGGTACGCACCTGCCTCGAGCGAATAGCCGAGCGCGAGCCGGTCGTGAAGGCCTGGGCCTTTCTCGATCCGGCGCTGGCGCTCGCCCAGGCGAAGGCGACCGATGCCGCCAAGGGCGGCGTGCTGCGCGGCGTTCCGATTGGCGTCAAGGACATCATCGACACCCACGACATGCCGACCGGGCACAATTCGCCGATCTTCCAGGGCAAGGTACCGTTCGGCGACGCCGCTTGCGTTGCGCTCAGCCGCGGCGCCAACGCCGTCATCATGGGCAAGACGGTGACCACCGAGTTCGCCAACCGCCATCCCGGCGCCACCACCAACCCGCATAATCCGGCACACACGCCGGGCGGCTCGTCGTCGGGCTCGGCCGCCGCCGTGGCGGATGGGCACGTGCCGCTCGCCTTCGGCACGCAGACCGGCGGCTCGGTCATCCGTCCCGCCGCCTATTGCGGCGTGATCGGCTACAAGCCCACCTTCGGCGACTTTTCGCGCGTCGGCATCAAGATGCAGTGCCATTCGGTCGACACGCTCGGCCTAATGGCGCGCACGCTCGACGACATCGCCCTGTTCCGCGGCGCTGTGCTCAAGCTGCCGCCGGTCCGAATCGACCGCGGCATTGCCCGGCCGCGCGTCGGCTTCTGCCGCACGCCGATCTGGAACGAGGCCGAGGCCGATACGAAGAAGCTGCTCGAAGCGACGGCGACAACGCTCGCCGACAAGGGCGCCGCGGTGATCGATGTCGCCTTCGCCGCACCCTTCGCCGACATCCTCGACGACCACGCCGCCATCACCGCCTGGGAAGGCACGCGCAACTACGCCGACGAGCGGCTGCGCAATCCCGACAAGGTGAGTCGCGAGCTGATGGACGGCGCGATGAAGCGCGGCCTGGAGACCAGCCTCGAGCGCTATGTCGCGGCGCAGCGCAAGTCGGTGGCGTTCCGTGCCCATGTCGATTCGCTGTTCGATAAGGTCGACGTTCTGCTCTGTCCCAGCGCGCCGGGCGAGGCGCCCAAGGGCGTCGAGTTCACCGGCGATCCGCGCTTCAACTCGATCTGGACCCTGGCCGGCACGCCCTGTGTTACCCTGCCGGCCGGTGCCGGCACGAACGGCCTGCCGCTCGGCATTCAGCTCGTCGGCTTGCGCCATGCCGACGACCGTTTGCTGTCCATCGCCGCCTGGGTTGCGGCTCATCTCGACTGAGGCCTGGCTCTTCCGAGGCCCATCTCTACTGAGGTTCATCATGCCCCGCATCAACGGTGAGAGATTGTTGGCCGATCTGCGCCGCATCGCCGATTTCGGCCGCTACCAGACCGGCGTGCACCGGCCGCATTTGTCGCCGCAGGACGTCGAGAGCCGGCACTGGCTCGCCGGCCGCATGAAGGAGGCCGGCCTCGAACCGGTGATCGATGGCGTCGGCAACGTGATCGGCCGCAGCCCCAAGACCGGACCACGCCTGCTGATGGGCTCGCACACCGACACTCAGCCGCGCGGCGGCTGGCTCGACGGTGTCATGGGGGTGATGTACGGGCTCGAGGTGGCGCGTGCGCTGGCCGAGGATCCCGACACGGCGCACCTCGCCGTCGACGTCGCGTCGTGGGCCGACGAGGAGGGCCATTGGGGCGGCATGATCGGCAGCAAGTCGTTCATCGGCCGCATCACCGAGGCCGACATCGACAATGCCCGCCATCGCGACGACGGGAGCAAGATGCGCGACGCCCTGAAGGTGGCCGGCCTCGACAAGGTGCCGCGCGTCGAGCTCGAGGAGGGCCGCTATCGCGCCTATCTCGAGGCGCACATCGAGCAGGGCGGCCTTCTGGAGGCGAGCGGCAAGCGGATCGGTGTCGTCACGGCGATCGTCGGCATCTACCAATATCGGCTTGTGTTCGGCGGCATCCAGAACCATGCCGGCACGACACCCATGCCGATCCGCAAGGACGCCGGGGTGGCGATGATGCGGCTCTACCAGGCGGTGATGGAGCGTTTCCCCGCGCTGGCCGGACCGCGCAGCGTGTGGACGGTCGGCAAGATGTCGGTCGAGCCCGGCGCGCCCGCGATCATCCCCGGCCGGGCCGAGATGATCCTGCAGTTTCGGGACGCCGATCCCGCCGTGTTGCGGCGCCTGGAGGCGGCCCTGCTCGAGCTCGTCGCCGAGCAGCAGAAGCGCGGGCCATACACGATCGAATGCACCAATCTGTCGCGCACCATGCCGGCACCGATGGAAGAACGGCTGCTGGAAGCGCTCGACGAGGCAGCCGAGACGCATGCCGCCGGCCAGCATGTGCGCATGCCGTCCGGGGCCGGCCATGACGCCCAGATCCTGGCGCAGCGCCTGCCGGCGGCGATGATGTTCGTGCCGTCGATCGGCGGCATCTCGCACCATTTCACCGAGAACACTGCCGATTCCGACATCGTGCTGGGCTGCCAGGTCTTTGCCGACGCAGTGGCGAAGATCTTGAAGAGCAACTGAGCCGTCTTTCGGATCGCGGGCATCCCGCCCGCTCATGACCGTGAGCGGGCGGGATGCCCGCGGTCGGAGAGAGCATGAGCTCATTCCTTGTCGACCATCGCCTTCAGGGGGCGAGGGCGTTGTCCCAGATGGTTCTGCTGACAGAACGTTGTCAGCAGAGGATCGCTACGTTGGCTGCCATCGGCGGATCGACGGAGATGAGCATGGCATCAATGCGCGTGGACTATGAAAGCCTCGAATGGACGTCCGGCGTGCCGTTCTACGGCCCCGCTGCCGTCCATGACGGCCAGGACATCGTGCAGCTCAAGGTGCTGAGCGACCGACGCTCCGAGGGCGGCGGCATCGCGTGGCTGGTCCGTTTCACGCCGCCGGCAGGTAAGCTGATCAAGATCGTCGCCGTCGCCCTGTCGGACGAGCACATCTTCTCGCTCACCGGCGGGCGCACCACCAAGAGCGGCCAGCGCGCACAGGGCGCTGGGGGCTACGGGCTCAACCCGAAGGGCCAGCCACATAGCGCAATGATTGCCGACGAGACGATGTCGCTGGTGATCTATGCCGGCGAGCCAGACGAGATTCGCTCGATGGACGTGGTGGACATCGAGCCGGCTCGATCGCCGGTGTGAAAACCTCGCGTGACAAGTGCGGGCAGTCTTTCTTGTGTCGGAATGGTTCGTCCTTGCATACTCGTGCGTCCGCGACACATGCCGATCCATCTCAACATTTTCCATCCCAACCGCGTCGTCGTCATCGTCGCTCGCGGCGCGATCTCGGGCGAAGATGTCGTGCATGCGGTTCGCGAGTTCATCGAGCAGGGGATGATCCACTACCGCAAGATCGTCGACGTCTCGATGGCGCGGTCGGACTTGGATGTCGAGCAGTTGGAATCTTTGGCAGCCCTCATCCGGTCGAACCCGCGGGCGCCGACGCGCGGCCCGCTGGCTTTCGTCGTCGACCGCATGGGCAACCCCCTGGCGCATGTGTTCGCCGAGCTCACGGAGACCGAGCGACCGGTCAAGGTGTTCACCAGCCTGAGCGATGCGCGCCGCTGGCTGGATGACAATTCGACGGTGTGAGGCGGAGCCTGGTGCCTATTCGAAGCACTGGGCGACGCGGATCGAGCAGGAGTCGGCCGGAACGCGCTGATTGCATTCGTTCCATGCCTTCTCGCTCGCCTCGTCGCGCGTAACGCCCGAGCCGGCGCCGAAGGCGTTGCCGGGGCCGCTGCGGGCATAGGCGACACAGCGGGCGGCCGCCATCAGGATCAGCCGGCAGCCGGGGCCACATTCGCTCAGGGCGGTGATCTCGGCCGCCTCGCTGGTCGCCATGCCGACTGCATAGCCGAAATTGCGACCGCCGTTGGTCGCGACCGCAACCCATGCCTGCTGCTGTGCGGATGCACTGCCGATCGTGATTGTTGCGAGCGCGGTGATCACTCGGACCCGTGCAAGCGGCATCCTCGTCGACCTCATTTCGGCGTGTGCTCGGTCAGGAAGTCGCGCACGCGGCGGATCGACTCCTGCAGGAACTCTGGTCCGCGCCAATCCTTCTGGACCTCGAGGTTGGGCGCGAGGGCCGCGATCTCGGTGCTGGTGTGCGCGGGATGCGGCTTGTCGGTGCCGGGCTGCAGGAGCAGCGGGGTGTGGCAGGCCTTGACGAAGTCGCGCGTCACCGAGAACACGAAATCGCCGCCGAACATGTTGCGACCGAAAGATGCGATGGTCGCCTGGCTGATCGACGGGTCGCGGGCGCGCACCGTCTCGCCGTAGCCTTTGATCGCGGCGTCCCAGGTGTCGCGATTTTCCCACAGGCCGATCGGGTTCTGCAGAACGGCGGCGGCGACCCGGCCAGGTGCCTGCTCGATCGCCTCGAAGCAGTAGCTGCCGCCGATACAGCCACCCATGACGTGGAACTTGTCGAAACCGAGATGGTCGATGAGGGCGAGATGATCGGCGGCGAAGGTGTGCCAGCCATGGTCGGGCCCGACGTCGGCGATCGATTTGCCGGCGTTGCGCTGATCCATGGCGATCACGGTGAAGGTGTCGGCCAGCGCCTTGCGCGGGTCCATCCATGGCAGGCCGTTGGGATAGTTCGGCGATGGGTCGCCCCACATGCCGACCTGCGAGCGCAGGCCGCCCGGTGCGTAGAGCAGCAGCGGGAAACCGCGTCCATGGACCTCGTAGTAGATTTCCGCGTCCGGGCGCTTCAGCATCGGCATGACGATCTTCTCTCCAACCGGGTCAGTTGCCGGGCTTGTAACCGATCGAATCGATGATGGTCTTCCAGCGCGCGAGATCGGCCGTCATGCGCTGGGTGAACTCCGCCGGCGTCGAGGTCTCGACGTCGAGGCCGAGCTCGACCAGCTTCTTGCCGACCTCGGCGGATTTCAGCACTGCCTGCAGTTCCTTGGCCCACGCCTCGCCGAGCGGCGCCGGCAGCTTGGCCGGGGCGAAGAAGACATACCAACCCAGGATGTTGAGCTTGGGGTAGCCGAGCTGGGTCGCGGTGGGGATCTCGGGGGCCGAGGTGGTGGGCTTGAGACCCGACGTGAAAAGCACACGCACCTTGCCGGCGCGGTGATGCTCGAGGAAATCGGTGATGCCGCCGCAGCCGGCCGCGATGTGGCCGCCCTGCAGGTCGGCGATCAGCGGCGCCGCGCCGCGATAGGGCACCGGCTCCAGCGGGATGCCGACCTCGCGGCCGGTCATGACGCCGTAGAAATGCGTGAACGAGCCCAGCGCTGTCGTGCCGAAGCTGTGGCGCGTCGGGTTCTTCTTCAGCCAGTCGATGTACTCCGGCAGGCTGCCGACGCCGATGGTGGGCGACACGCAGAATGCCGTCTGCACCGTGCCGGCGAGCGTGATTGGCTGGATGTCGGTCAGCGGGTCGAACGGTACCGCTTCCATGGTGAGCTTCTGCACGATGGTGGCGCTCGGCATGTAGGCGATGACCGAGCCGTCGGGCGGGCTGTTCTTCAGCGCCTCGACGGCGATGGTGCCGGAGGCGCCGGCCTTGTTCTCGACGATGACATTGCGGCCGGTACGCTGCTTGAGGGCTTCGGCGATGAAGCGCGCCATCACGTCGGTGCCGCCGCCTGCAGGAAAGCCGACCAGGATCTTGAGCGGCTTGTCGGGCAGGCCTGTCTGGTCGGCGCGTCCGGAGGCAAGCGGCGCCGCCAATGCCGAAGCCCCGAGGGCCAGGGTCGAGCGGCGAGTAATCTTCCCGAGCATGCTTCCTCCTACGATACGAGACTCCACGCCAGCTCGGCGCGTTCGCGCGCGGCGCGGCTCATCCGCACCGACTCTGGATTGGACGAGTTTCCCTGCAGGCCTCGGCGATAGACCCCTTGCGCAATCGCGGCGAGCCGGAACAAGGAGAAGGCGAGGTAGTAGTTCCAGTGCGGGATCGACGGGCGGCCCATGCGCCGGCAATAGGCAGCGACGTACTCGTCCTCCGTCGGCAGCCCGAGTCGACCGAAGTCGACGGTGGCGAAGCCGTGCGGCGGCTCGACCAGATGGTAGCCCAGGCAATTGTAGGCGATGTCGCACAAGGGATGGCCGAGGGTCGACAGTTCCCAGTCGAGCACCGCCACGATGCGCGGCTCGGTGGGGTGCACGATCAGGTTCCCCAAGCGATAGTCGCCATGCACGATGCCGGTCGGATCCTCGGCGGGGATGTGCTCGGGCAGCCACGCCGACAGCTTGTCCATGGCCGCGATCTCTTCGGTCTTGAGCTCGGCATACTGCCGGGTCCAGCGCGCAAGCTGGCGGGCGATGTAGTGGCCGGTGCGGCCGTAGTCGCCGAGCCCGACCCTCACCGGATCGACCTTGTGGAGGCGGGCGAGCACGTCGTTCATCGAATCGAAGATCGCCGCGCGCTGGGCCGGTGATTGGTCGGGCATCGAGGCGTCGATCAGGATGCGCCCGGGCACGGCATCCATGAGATAGAACATCTGGCCGATCACCGACTCGTCGGCGCAGAGCAGGCGCGCAGGCGCCACCGGCACGTCGGTTCCCGCCAGCGCCGAGATCACGCGGTACTCGCGATCGACCTGGTGTGCCGATGCCACCAGCTTGCCGGGCGGCTTCTTGCGCAGCACGAAGTCCTTGCGCTTGCCATCTGTCATGTCGGCCGAGACGAAGAAGGTAGGGTTGGAATGACCCGAATCGAACTGCCGCACCTCGAGCCCGCCGCGATAGGCGTCGAGATGCTGGCTAAGATAGCGATCGAGCGAAGCGACATCGAAGCGATGACGCTCCATTACCGGCACGGTGTTGGCATAGGTCGGCATGAGGGCGCCGAGCCTATGTTGGGTGAGGACGAGTCGGCAAATCGCTGATCCCGCAGGGCGGACTGGAGAGTCGGGACCGCTACGGACTTTCCTTGACGACGTCGTCGATCGTCTCGACGAACGCTCGAACCACAGGCTCCAGGATCTCCGGGCCGGTCGTCGCTGCGGAATCGGCGGGCGTGTGGAAGAACAGATGCAGGCCCGCCATGCCGAAGAAGCGCGGATAGCCGACCGCGTGCACATCGCGTAGTTCGCCGATGCCGGCGCGCTCGCCGACCACCGGCTGGCCGGCGATGTCCTTGAATCGGCGCGCGACGATCTCGTCCATCGCCTGGGAGCGCAGGATGACGCGTACGCGCGCATCGACATTGCGGTCGGTGACCCACTGGCCGTTTTCACGGCGCCAGTCGTAGCAGGCGAGGGAGGCGCCGAAATGGGCCCATGCCAAGGTCGCATCGGGCGGCGGTGCGCCGTCGTGCAGGAACCGCTCCATGCCACCGTGGCCGATCTCGTGGCCGGCCGTGGCGACGAAGACGAAGTTCACTCGCGGCCAGCGCGTCGCGGCCAGGCGCGCGAGGGCGAGGAACCCGGCGATGCCCGGGCCGCGCTCGCAGGTGCTGGTGAACCAGCTCGTAACTGGGGTCGACACGACGATCCAGTTGCGATTGGCGGGATCGTGCTGGAGGCGCGCGACGATATTGCGTCCCGGTACGTCGTGGCGCCACGCGCCGCGCACCGAGACGGACACCGGCCGGCCGGCGCGCTGGGCAGCCTCGAGCAGGGGCTTGTCCTTGGGCGCCACCAGGATCACCGGCACCGGCCAGGGCTTCTCTTTCTGGTCGACGTTGTAGGTGAAGATTTCGCCGCTGGGATGATCGATGGTGAGCAGCACGGCTGCCGGCCGACGTGCCATCGCCGCCTCGATCGCGGCACGATGCTGGGCATTGAGATAGGCGCCGCGGTCGAAGGCGAGGTCGGCGCGCACGTAGCTGCCGTCGGCTGGGCCATCGCCCGGCGCGGCGATCGGCGCGGTGAGGGAGAAGCTCGCCTGCGCCTCGGGGATCCACCATTGCGGCACGACGGTGCGGGTCTCGCCGCCGATCGTGAGCGTACCCGATTCGAGCTCGTACTGGCGCGGTAGCGAGAAGCGCTGGGAGGAGACGGCGAGGCCGGCGCGCTCGAGCTCGCCCGCGATCCAGGCCATGGCCTGCTCGGCGCCGGGCGAGCCATAGCGATGCACACCGAAGCCGTCGTAGCGCTGGACGTCAGCGTAAAGCGCGCTGCCGGCCAGAGGGTCGGCGGCAAAGGCAGGAGGATTGGTCACCAGGAAGACAAGGACGGCAAGGTGGCGCAAAACGCCCCCCTCAGCCGTCCCAGACGTTCTGCGGCATCGGCAGCTTGGCGAAATCCTGGGCGACCAGCGGCCGGGAGTGGCTCACGCCCTCCTTCTCCAACAACATCATCCATTGCCGCACATGCTGGCCGCTGTGCCAGGTCGTGCGCTCGAACAGGTCGTGCAGGGGCTGCGGGCCATAGTAGGTCGCGAGCGTGCGCGTCGCTGCCGTATCTCCGTTGGCCCACCAGTCGCGCAGGCGCCGGCGGACGCCGGCGCCGTAGTCGACCAGTGCCGCCGTGTCGGCATCGTCCGCCGGCTTCTCGGCGAACATCGCCTGGACGAGCGTGGCGCCCTGGTTGGCATCGAGGAAGGCGTCGACCACCCGGAACAGGTGGAAGGCCAAGGTGCGATAGCTGCGTGGCCGGCCGGGCACATGGGTGTCGAGGCGGTCTTGCGGCATCAGCGGCAGGAGCTCGAGCGCCGCGCCGAGAAACTTGTCGAGCCGTGCATAGAGCTCGTCGGTCGACAATTCCGGCCCGGACTTCTCCATCAGGCCGAGGAAGTCGACGATCTGCTTGGTGCTCTGGCCGAACGTGAATTTGTCGCCGCGCGAGAGCACCGGCACCGACCGCGCGCCGAGCTTCTGCAGCTCGGCGAGGCCAGCCGGATCTTCGAGAACATTCACCGATACGAAGTCGATCCCACGGACCGATAGAAACTCCTTGAGTCTCAAGCAGCTTGTTCAACCAGGCTGCCAGAACACCTTCAGCGGCTCGCTCATGCGGCTCTCCTGTTCGGGCCTTGCTTACGCAGGGCCATCTTACTCGGGCTTATGGCAGACGACACAGATTTTGTTGCCGTCGAGGTCTCTCAGATAGGCGCCATAGTAGTTCGGATGATAGTGCGTGCGTAGCCCCGGCGTACCCTCGTCCTTGGCGCCGCCCGACATGCCTGCCTTGTAGGCGGCATCGACCGCGGCGCGGCTGGGTGCGTCGAGGCCGATGGTGATGCCGTTGCCGACGCTCGCCGGATTCTTGTCGAGCGGGCTCACAATCCAGAGCTGCGGTCGGCCGCCGGCAACGCCGTAGCCTGCGGCGTTGGGGAAGCTCATGTGGCACACGAGGCCGAGCGGCTTCACCAGCTCGTCGTAGAAGGCCTTGGCCCTGGCAATGTCGTTGCTGCCGACGGTGACGTGACTGAACATTGATGATCCCCCTCGCTGTTGCTCTCCTCCCCAGCGAAGCCGGGGAGGCGTCAGGTCTACGACGCTGCGGGAGCATAGACCGACGCGAGCTGACGCGACACCAGGCGCGCGTATAGGCCGCCGCGCGCCAGTAGTGAGGCGTGCGTTCCGGTCTCGGCCACCCGGCCGGCATCGAGCACGACGATGAGGTCGGCATCGCGCACCGTCGACAGGCGATGTGCGATGACGATGGTGGTGCGATCGGCCTGCAGGAGGTCGAGCGCGCGGCGCACCGCCTGCTCGTTCACCGCATCGAGGTGCGAGGTTGCCTCGTCGAGCACCAGGATGGGCGCGTCCTTCAGGAAGGCGCGGGCGATAGCGACGCGCTGGCGCTGGCCGCCCGACAGGCTGGTGCCGCGCTCGCCGACCGCCGAGTCGAGGCCGTCGGGCAGCGCCGCCACCAGCTCGGAGAGGGAGGCGTGCTCGATCGCGGCTTGCAGCTCGGCCTCGGACGCTTCGGGGCGGGCAATCAGGATGTTGGCGCGCAGCGTGTCGTTGAACAGGTAGGTGTCCTGGGCGACCAGGGCAATCAGGCGGCGCAGCTCGTCGAGCTTGTAGTCGCGCAGGTCGGCACCGTTCAGGGTGATGCGGCCGGCATCGGGATCCCAGAACCGAATCAGCAATTGCGCCGTCGTGGTCTTGCCGGCGCCCGATGTGCCGACCAGCGCGACGGTCTTGCCCGCGGGGATCGCGAAGCTCACGCCGCTGAGGGCGCGCCGGGTCTGGCCGGGATAGGTGAAGTCGACGTTCTCCAAGGCGAGCGACGCGGCACCGGGGCGCGGCGGCACGCCCGGTCCGTCGCGTACCGGGATCGGTTCGTTGGCGAGTGCGTACACACGGCGCGTCGCGCCCAGCGTGTCGGCGAGCTGGCGGCCGATCTGGGCGATCTCGGACACCGGCAGGAAGGCGGCCATCGCGAGGATGGTGAGCAGCGGCAGCAGCCCGGGATCGAGCGCGCCCTGCGCCGACAAGGCGGCGCCGGTGACGACGACGGCGAGGCCGCCCAGCCCGGTCATCACCTCGAGCAGCGCATGCTGGCGCGTCAGCTCGCTGAAGAACGGCAGACGCAGCGAAATCTGGCGTTGCGACAGCTCGTCGAGTCGCTTGCCGCGGTTGGCTTCCTGCTGGAAGGCCACGATCTCGCCCAGGCCCTGCACGGAATCGACGGCGAAGGCGCCGAGCTCGCCGGCCGCTTCGCGTGCCTCGCTGCCCAGCCGGTCGACGCGCTTGCGCATCAGGAAGGGGCTGAGGCCGACTGCAAGCAGGAACGGCAGCAGCGCCAGCGCCAGCCAGCCGTTGGCCCAGGCGAGTGCCGCGACGACGACAGCCGGCACCAGGAGGGCGACGAAGGCGGGCGCCACGGTATGGGCGAAGAAGTACTCGACCAGCTCGATGTCGTGGGTGGCCAGCGCCATCAAATCGCCCGTGCGGCGGCGCACCAGGTAGGCGGGTGCCAGCGCGTCGAGCTTGCGAAAGGCGTCGATGCGCATCTCGGCCAGCAGACGGAAGGCCATATCGTGCGCCATCCACGATTCCAGCCAGTGCAGCACGCCCGATAGCGGCGCCACCACAGCGAGCGCGATGGCATAGCCGGTGTAGGGTTCATGGTGCTTGAGTGCCAGGATGATCAGGGCCGACAAGGCGCCCACGCCAATGAAGGCGATGACGCGCAGCACGCCGAACAGGAAGGTGGCGGTGAGCTTGCCCTTCCACGGCAGGATCACCTTCATCAACGCCGCGACCACCTGATACCAGGTCAGGCCTTCGGCCTTGATGATGCCTTCGGTGACGGCCTTGATGGCGCCGCCCGGCGTGTCGGCGACCGTCTCGACGCGCGCCGGCGTATCGAACGTGTCGGCCTCGGCGCCGCGCCGTTGCTCGCGCGCCTGATCAGCCATCAAGGCGGCATAGACGCCGCCCTTCGCCATCAGTGCAGCGTGGCGGCCCTGCTCCGCGACATGGCCGCCGTCCAGCACCAGGATGCGGTCGCAATCGATCACGCTCGACAGGCGATGGGCGAGGATCAGCGTGGTGCGGCCGCGCATCAGCCGGTCGAGCGCCTCCTGGATCACCGCCTCGTTCTCGGCGTCGACGGCGCTCAACGCTTCGTCGAGCACCAGGATCGGCGTGTCGCGCAGCAGCGCCCGGGCGATGGCGACGCGCTGGCGCTGGCCGCCCGAGAGCTTGATACCCTTTTCGCCGATCATCGTGCCGTAGCCCTGCGGCAGGCCGAGGATGAAGTCGTGGATGTTGGCGGCGCGCGCCGCCTCGACCAGCTCCTCGTGCGTCGCGTCGGGGCGGCCGAGCCGTATGTTCTCCTCGACCGTGCCGTGGAACAGGAAGGTGTCCTGGTTGACCACGGAAATCAGCGAGCGGATGTCGGCGAAGGGCAGGGTGCGCAGATCGTGCCCGCCGAGCAGGATGCGGCCGCGCTCGGGATCGTAGAAGCGCAGCAGCAGGCGCACGATCGACGACTTGCCGCCACCCGACGGCCCGACCAAGCCCAGTCGCTCGCCAGCCGCGGCGCGGAAGGTGAGGCCGTTATGCACGGTGCGGCGCGTGGCAGGATAGGCGAAGCGGACGTCCTCGAACTCGATCGTGGGCGCCAGCATCTTGTCGAGCCGCGCCGGCGGGGCGTCGGCCACCGTGGGCTTGTCGTCGAGGATGCGATAGATACCCTGCGCCGCCGACAGGCCGACCATGCCCTGGTGCAGCACGGAGCGCAGCTCGCGCATCGGCCGGAAGATTTCGACGCCCAACATCAAGATGATCAGGAGCGCCGACAATGACATCGCTCCCGACTCGACGCGCATGGCGCCGTAGAGCAGCGCCGTCGCCGCGCCGCAGGCGATCGAGGTGTCGGTGATGCCACGGGCCAACGAGTTGGTCGCCAGGACCCACATGGTGCGGCGGAACAGATCGCGCGCCTCGACCTCGAGCTTGTCGGCGCGCGCCTTGCCCTGGCCGAATGCCTTCAGCGTGGCCAGCCCCTGGATCGAATCGAGGAACTCGGCGGCGAACGAGGCATAGGCCTTCTGTCGGCGCTGCGAGTTCCTGACGTCCCACTTATGCCACAGCGCGGGAGCCAAGAGCGCTACCAGGGCGAAGCCCAGCATGACCGCCGCCACTGGCAGGTCGACGAAAGCCACCACGGCGAAGATCAGCAGCGGCGAGAGCAGCGCGATCATGAACTGCGGCAGGAACTGGCCGAAGTAGGTCTCGAGCTGCTCGACACCGTCGATCATCGACAGGGTGAGGCCGCCCGAGCGCTGGCGGCCCACCGTGCCCGGCCCGAGTGCGGCAACGCGGTCGTACAGGGCGCGTCGCAGCCGCTTCTGGACACGCGCTGCCGTCTCGTGGGCGACCACCGCTCGCCAGTGCTCGGCCATGCCGCGCAGGACCATGACGAGGACGATCCCGACCACCCACGGCGCCAGCTCGGCCAACGGGCGGCCGGCGAAGACCTGACCAATCAGCCAGCCGAGCAGGCCGAGGCGTGCGATGCCGAGCCCGACCGCCAGCAGACCGATGCCGACGGCAGCCGCGATGCGCAGGCGGACGCCCTTGGTGAAGGCGTAGAGGCGAGGTTCAATGTGCATAAGAATGAGTCTAATCAGAACGTAGGCATTCGTCAGTCAACAAATTGGCAAAGCCACTGTACATTTTTGAACATGGAAATGAGCTGGGATGATCTCCGAGTTTTCCTCGCCCTGGCGCGCGACGGCACGCTCAGCATGGCCGCCAAGTCGCTGGGCGTCAGCCATCCCACCGTGGCGCGCCGCGTGCAGGCGCTCGAGCAGCAGATCGGGGTCCGCCTGTTCGACCGGCTGCCCGACCGCTTCGTGCCGACCTCGGCCGGGGAGGAGTTGCTGGCCGACACCGAGGCGATGGAGAAGGCCGCGCTGTCGATCCGCCGGCGCAGTGCTGGCCTCACCGACACGGTGAGCGGAGTCGTCCGGCTGTCGGCCGGCGAGGCGATGGCGGCATTGATCGCGCGTCACTTGCCGGGCTTGCGCGCCGATCTGAACCAGATCGAGTTCGAGGTGATTGCGAGCCATTCGCTGGCAAACCTGTCGCGTCGTGAGGCAGACCTCCTGATCCGCGAGCAGGTGCCGGAGTCGGCTGGCATCGTCGCCCGCAAGCTGGGGCGTGTGGGGTACGCGATCTATGCTGCGCGTGGCCTGCCAGTCGGTCGGACGACTTGGCCCGACCTCGAGGACTTCCCATGGATCGGCTTCGACGACGATCACGGCTATATGCCGGGACAGCAATGGCTGCAGGAAAGGCTCGGCGGAACCAGGCCGGCCGTACGTGCCAACAACTGGCTGGTGCTGCACGAGGCGGCTCGGGCCGGTGCCGGGCTTGCGGTGATGCCCTGCTACTTGGGCGACCCCGACGACCGCTTGAAGCGGATCGGCGGCGTCATTTCAGAGGTGTTCGCCGATCAGTGGCTGCTGGTGCACCGTGACCTGCGCGCACTGCCACGCGTCAGAGCGGTGATGGATTCCGTGATCGACCTCTTCAACCACGAACGGGCGTTGCTGGAGGGCAAGTAGGCGTCGCGTCATGGCTCACGGCGGCCAAATGGCCTTGACGACGCCCTTGTCTCGCCGAAGTCGGTGAAGGATCTCGTCACCAGGGGATGCGGAGTTCGCATGCGGCCCGCGGCGGTGAGATTCGTCGCCTCGTTCAGAGCGACGGGGCTGTAAGCTACCTGTCCAGCCAGACATCCTCGAAGCGCCAGTTGTTGTAGATGCTGTTGATGTGCAGGGTCAGGTTCTTGACCTGCGGCTGCCAGCAGCCGGCGGCGCGGCCGTAGAATATGATGGGACGGGCAGTCTCCGCCTGCAATGCGTGGTCGATGTCCCACACCATCTGCTGGCGCTTCTTCGGGTCGAGCTCGCGCGATTGGGCCTCGAACCGCTTGGTCATCTCGGCGCTGCAATAGCCGTTGTAGTTGCGCAGAGAGCCACAACCATAGCTCTCGAAGAAGGCCACATCGGGGTCGTCGACTGCGAGGCCGCTCAGGTTCAGCGCCACCACGTAGTCCTTCTTGAACACCCGGTTGTAGTAGACGGCGGTGTCGATGATCTCGAGCTCGCCATCGACATAGACCTGCTTCAACTGGTCGATCAGGATCACCGCCGGATCCTTGAAAGTGGCGATGTTGCGCGTGCTGACCTTGATCTTGAGGCGCTTGTCGGGGCCGTAGCCCGCTTGTCTCATCAAGGCACGCGCTTCCTCGCGCGCCTTGGCGACGTCGCCGTAGCCCGGCAAGTCCTTCATCATCTCGGGTGTCATGCCCCATGCGCCGTCGGGTGGCGGCAGCAGGACGCCGGCCATCTTGTTCTCGCCTTCGCTCAGGATGTCGATGAAGGCCTTGCGGTCGAGCGAAAGGGCGAGCGCGCGGCGAAGCTTGGGGTTGTCGAATGGGGGCGCGTCCTGGTTGATGATCAGGTTCACACTGACGCCGCTCTCGCGCATCGTGCATTGCGCTTTGGGCGCCTCGGCCCGGATGTTCTTCAACAGGGGCACCGTGACATCGGACGGGAAGGTCATGTCGAACTTGCCGGCGATGAAGGATAGCATGCGGGTCGAACGGTCGGGAATGATGGTGAACTCGATGCCGTCGAGGTAGGGCAAGCCATTTTTCCAATAGTCCGCGTTCTTCACCAGCTTGATGCCTTCGTTCATCTTGAACTCGGCCAGCTTGAACGGGCCGGTGCCGATCGGCTTGCGCCGCATCTGGTCGGGCGGCACGTGACAGGAATAGATCGGCGTGTAGCCCGCGGCGAGCAGCGCCAGGATCGACGGCTGCGGAGCCTTGAGATGGAACGTGGCTTGGAGGTCGCTGTCAGCCGTTACTTTCTCGACGTTCGTCCACCACGACGAACGCGGGTTGCGTCTGAGCTTGCTTTCGCCGCCCAGCAGCAGATCGAAGGTGCAGGCGACGTCCTTGGCGGTGAACGGCTTGCCGTCGTGCCAGCGCACGCCATCGCGCAGCTTGAACACCAGCTTCGTGCCGCCGTTCTCCCACGCCCAGCTCGCTGCCAGGTCGGGCACGATCGAGCTCAGGCTGGTCTTCGGTACATGCTGGTCGAACATCACCAGGTTGTTGTAGAGCGGCATGAACGGCACTGCGACCGACACCGTCGACTCCTCGTGGATCGACGCGCTGGGCGGGCTGTCCATATGCTGGATCTTGAGAGTCCCGCCGCTCTTCTGGGCTGCAGCCGGGTTTGCGAGCGCGAATCCCAGCATGGTGGTGATCACCGCGAAACGACCGCATTGGGTCTTCATTGTTCCTCCCAAGGTTCATCGGGACATTGTGGCGGTGACGGCTGGACTGGCCAAGGTGATTAGCTCGGCCTTCGCGACGGCGGAATATGCTGCGCCGAAGTGGTAGGCTCCCCGTCGCGCGATAGTCTCATCGCCACCATGCGGGAGAAACATCATGAAGAAGCTCGCTCTTGCGATTGCACTCGCATCCGCCGCCAGTTCGGCAAGTGCCGAGAACGGTGTGCTGCCGATGGCCGCCAAGCCCGAGGATGTCGGGCTGTCCTCCGCCCAGCTCAAGCGGCTCGAGGCGGTGACTCAGGCGCACATCGACTCGGGGCTGGTGCCTGGCGCGGTGATGCTGGTGGCGCGACGCGGCAAGATCGCGTGGGTGTCGATCCAGGGAAAGCGCGACCCGGCGGTGGGCGATCCGATGAAGGCCGACGCGATCTTCCGCATCTACTCGATGACCAAGCCGATCGTCAGCGTGGCCGTCATGCAGATGGTCGAGGAGGGCAGGCTGCAGGTCAGCGATCCGGTGGCCAAGTTTCTGCCCGAGATCAGCAAGATGAAGGTGGGCACCGAGAGAGTCGGTCTCGATGGTCGACCGGCGCTGCATCTCGGCGATCCGGACCGGCCGATGACGGTACAGGATCTGTTGCGCCACACGTCGGGCCTCACCTATGGCAGCCGTGGCAGCAGCCCGATCAACCAGTCCTATATCGACGCCAAGATCGGCGATCGCGCGAAGAGCAACCAAGAGCTCGTGACGGCGCTGTCCGGCCTGTCCCTGAAGTTCTCGCCTGGCGCGCGCTGGGAGTACGGCGTGTCGACCGATGTGCTGGGCCGACTGGTCGAGGTGATCGACGGCAAGAAGCTCGGCGAGGCGCTGGTGGCTCGCTTGTTCCAGCCACTGGGCATGGTCGATGCGGGTTTTCAGGTTCCGGCCGACAAGCTCGCGCGCGCCGCCCAGCCTGGGCCGCGGCCGAACGGCCAGCCGATGACTCCGCGTTTCGCCGTCAACGACGGTGCGCGCTATGAGTCCGGCGGCGGCGGACTCACCGCGACGATGGACGACTATCTTCGATTCGCCACCATGTTGGCCAACCAGGGCGAGCTCGCTGGCAAGCGCGTGATCGGCAAGCAGACGCTGGCTTTCATGACGACGGATCATACCGGGACGCGGCCCGGCCGGCCGCCGGGACTGGGCTTCGGTTTGGGCTTCGAGGTCCGCACCCGGATCGGCGATTCGGCCCTGCCCGGCTCGGTCGGCGAGTACGGCTGGGCCGGCAATGCCGGAACGTTGTTCTGGATCGATCCAAAGGAGCAACTCACCGCCATCTACATGGTGCAGGTCAGTGATCCCGATCGCATTGCGCTGCGCAACCAGTTCAGGACGATGGTGCAGGCAGCGATCATCGATTGAAGAACCACGAAACAGCCGGGGGAGAAGCGCCGATGACTCGTCTCAGCCGTAGATATGCATCGATTGGGCTCTTGTCGCTGGTCGCGGCAGCGCCGCTCGGCGTGCGCGCCGAAGCGCCCGCGCCGATGGCGGCCACGCCGGAGGATGTCGGGCTCTCCTCGGCGCAATTGAAGCGCCTCGAGGCGGTTACCAAGCAGAACATCGACCAGGGGCTGATGCCGGGTGCCGTCATGCTGGTGGCGCGACGCGGCAAGGTCGCGTGGGTGTCGGTGCAAGGCAAGCGCGCGCCCGACTCGGACGATCCGATGAAGTTCGATTCGATCTTCCGAATCTATTCGATGACCAAGCCCATCGTCAGCGTCGCGCTGATGCAGCTCGTGGAGGAGGGCAAGCTCCAGGTCAGCGACCCGGTTGCGAAATTTCTGCCCGAGATGGGCAACATGAAGGTCGGCTCCGAGGTCGTTGGGGCCGACGGTCGGCCGGCGCTGCACCTCGCCGATCCTGACCGGCCGATGACGGTCCAGGATCTGCTGCGCCATACCGCCGGGTTGACTTACGGCAACCGCGGCACCTCGCTGGTCCACCAAGCCTATCGCGAAGCCAAGATCGGCGATCGTACGGCGACCAACGAGGAGATGGTGCAGCGCTTGTCCAAGTTGCCGCTGCTGTTCTCGCCGGGTGCGCGCTGGGAATACAGCGTCTCGGTCGACGTTCAGGGTCGTCTCATCGAGGTGTTGACCGGCAAGAAGCTCGGTGAAGTCCTGTCCGAGCGCGTGTTCCAGCCGCTCGGCATGGTCGATACGGCGTTCAAGCTGCCGGTCGAGAAGGTTATGCGGGTCGCTCAGCCCGGCCAGAAGCCGAACGGTCCGCCGATGACACCGCGCTTCAAGGTCGACGACGGCGCGCGCTACGAGTCGGGCGGCGGCGGATTGCTGGGCAGCACCGAGGACTACCTGCGGTTCACGCTGGCGCTTGCCAACGGCGGCGTCCTCCAGGGCAAACGCCTTATCGGCCGCAAGACGCTCGAGTTCATGACGGCCGACCATGTCGGCAACCGCCCGGGCCGGCCCGACGGCTTCGGCTTCGGCCTGGGATTCGAAGTTCACACGCGACTGGGTGATTCTTCTATCGAAGGCTCGGTTGGCGAATACGGCTGGTCGGGCGCCGCTGGCACGACCTTCTGGATCGATCCCAAGGAGCAGCTCGTCGGCATCTACATGGTGCAGGCGAGCGAGGGCGAAACGCGATTCCTGCGCACGCAATTCAGGGCCATGGTGCAAGCTGCGATCGTCGACTGACGACTCACGTCCCCCAACCTCGCTGGCAGGGCGATGCCGTCATACGGCGATGGAGGGAGCATGACACTCATGATCCCGAGTGCATGGCTCCTCCGTCGGCGCAGACTCCGACATCTCCCCAGTAGAGTTTTAGGGGGAGGGAGAGCTTCAAATCGTTACCTGTTGAATGCCGCCGCGTGGCGTATTGGGCTCGATGTGACGCCACAGGATCTCGTGGCCGGCCGGCAGTGGCCGGTTGTTCGGCATGGTCAGCCACAGGCGGAGCAGCAGCCGGCTCTTGCCGGCGGCGAAATCGTCCTCGAACGGCGTGCGGCCGTGATAGGTGACGTGGCTGTTGATGAGCTGCAGGTCGCCGGGCTCGAGCGTCATCTCGAAGCACAAATCCTGCGCGGTCTGCATCAGGATGTCGATTGCTTCCTTCTGCTTGTCGGTGAGCTTCGGTACGCCGGGCGCCATCTGCGCCGCCTCGATGAAGGTGAGCGAGTAGTGCGAGGTGAACTTGCCGTCGCGCAGGCCGAAGATCGGCAAGGGGTAGGCGGTCTCCTTGGTCGTGCCTTCCTCGCCGAAGCGGCTGCGCCAGTAGTCGTGGAACAGCTCGTCCAGCAGGTCGGGACGACGGGCCAGGATGGCGTTGTGGATCGCCGGCGTGCTGGCGAGCGTGCTGACGCCGCCGGTCCGCGCCTGGCGCACGCACAGGAGCGCGACCACGTCGGTTCGGTCGGTATGGAATCGCAGGCTGCCGTTGGTCAGCGTGCGCGCATAAGAGGAGAGGAAGGTGCCACCCGTCTGGTCCTTGGTCTCGCCATAGGTGCGGCCGACATGCGCGCCCTCGTCGCGGATGGCGCGCATCATCTCGCCGCTGCGGTTCTGGAACACTGGCGTGCCGAGATGCGTGCCGAGGCCGTAGTAGATTCGCCGCAGGTCGGGCTCGTCGTAGCGATCGACCGGAAAACCGCGCAGCTTCAGGATGCCGCTGCCGTTCTCGAGCTCGTCGCGGATATCGTCGAGCAGGCCGTCGAGCCCGGTCAGCGGGAAATCCTGGCGCGTGATTTGCGACCATTCCAGGCCCTTGGCCGTTACCGCCGCGAGCGCGCTATCGAATTCGGCCACGGCGGCGGATGGCAGCTCGCGGATCCAGCGCGTGGAGTTCTTGATCTCGTCGCCAGTCCAGACGCAGGGGCCGGTCAGTGGGGTACGGTATGTCATATGCCAATTTTATCCGGTGGCTGGCCGCCACTCCAGAGCCCGCTTGGCAGGTCCCAGCCCCATCGCTGCCCAACCGGCAGGGATAGTAGGGACAAGAGGGGTGTGTGTTTGATACGCTGATTGGATGGGGACGACATAGACTCGTGCAATCTCAGGACCAATCGGCTCCTTGGGGGGAGCTGCGGTCCACGAGGGGTGGGTGCATGGCAACGAGCGTAACCTTCGTCGATTCTCGCGTGTCCGATCCGACGTCGCTCTCGAGTGGCGGGCTCGACGTTGGCGACTGGTACATCCTTTCGCCGGACGAGGACGGCGTCGGCGAGATGCGGCGCATACTGGCGGGATATACCGACCTCGACGCGATCCATGTCATCTCCCACGGTAGCGAAGGCGCGATTTTGCTTGGGCGCACGCGGCTCGATGCACCTGGCCTGGCGTCGCATGCCGCCGATCTCGCCGAGATCGGAGCGTCGCTGTCGGAGGCTGGTGACCTGCTGCTCTATGGCTGCGACGTTGCCCGAGGCGAGGCCGGCCTGGCCTTCGTCGAGGAGCTGGCGCGGCTCACCGGCGCTGCCGTGGCAGCGTCTTCGAATGCCACCGGCGCCGCCGCCCTGGGCGGCGATTGGCGCCTGGAAGTCGCGAGCGGGCCGATCGAGGCGACCACCCTGGACGGTGGGGGCTTTGCCGGTCTGCTTGCGGGCGCGACGGTATCGATTGCTCCCTCTTGGACCTACAGGGCAGAGGGATTCACTGGCTCGGTGTCCTTCACCTTCATCGTCACGCGGACGGGCGACACGAGCACGACTGAAAGCGTCGCCTGGACGGTAGCCGGCGCGGGGCCGAACCCGGCGACGGCCGGCGATTTCGAGGGCGGCGGGTTGCCGGGCGGGACGTTGACCTTCGTGCCGGGCGAGACGTCGAAGACCATCACGGTGACCGTGCAGGCCAACTTGGCGGCGGAACCGGAGGAAGGCTTCACGGTCGGTTTGTCGAATGCTTCGGCGGGGTTGACGATCGACAAGGCGACGGCGTCTGCGACGATCATCGACGAGGTTGGCACTCGGTTCGTGGTGTCGATCGACCCTGTCGCGCTGCTGTCCAACAGCAGCACATTGAAGCCGATCTTTTCGCCCGACGGCCTGAAGGTCGCATTCCAGGGCTACGCCGACAATCTGGTGCCCAACGACACGAACGATGACCCGGACTTCTTCGTCAAGGACCTGATGACGGGTGCGGTCGTGCGTGTATCGACCGACTCGGCGGGTGGCCAGGCGGATGGCGATGCGCAGAACAATAACGACCCGGTTAGCTTCTCGCCCGACAGCACGAAGGTGATCTTTGGCAGCTTCGCGTCGAACCTGGTGCCGGGCGACACCAACGGAAAATACGACATCTTCGTCAAGGACCTGATAACGGGCGCGACGACGCGCGTATCGACCGATGCGGCCGGAGCGCAGGCCAATGACCACTCCCATCAGCCGATGTTCTCGCCCGATGGCACCAAGGTCGTGTTCTGGAGCGCGGCGACGAACCTGGTGTCGGGCGACACCAACGGCAAGCAGGACATCTTCATCAAGGACCTGACGACGGGTGCGGTCACTCGCGTGTCGACGGACGCGGCCGGCGTGCAGTCGAACGGCCAGTCCGATCAGCCGATCTTCTCGCCCGACGGCACCAAGGTGGCCTTCATCAGCGCGGCGACGAACCTGGTGCCGACCGACGCCAATGGAATCCTAGGCGATCTCTTCATCAAGGACCTGGCCACCGGCGCCATCGCGCTGGTGTCGACCAGCTCGTCGGGTGTGCAGGCGAGCGTCGCGGTCACGGGGCCAAAATTCTCGCCGGACGGCACCAAGGTGTTGTTCAGCAGCGCGGCGGCCAATCTGGTGACGGGCGATACCAACGGGACGTCCGACATTTTCATCAAGGACCTGATCACGGGAGCGGTCGTCCGCGCCTCGACCGATGCGGCGGGCGGTCAAGCCAATGGCAATTCCTCCGAAGCGGTCTTCTCGCCGGACGGCACGCGCGTGTCGTTCCGCAGCACCGCCACCAACCTGGTCGCCGGCGACACCAACGCGGCGTCCGACATCTTCGTCAAGGATCTGACGACGGGCGCGATCCAGCGGGTCTCGACCAATGCTCTGGGCGTCCAGGGCGACAAGTTCTCGCTCGAGTCCAATTTTTCGCCGGACGGCAGGCGGCTGATCATCACCAGCGACGCAACCAACCTGGTGGCAGGCGACACCAACGGCTTCGTCGACGCCTTCATCGCCGATCTGAACCTCGTCTCGGTCACGGCGACCGACGCCACTCGGCCGGAAGGCCCGTCGGGGACGACGCTTTTCTCCTTCACCGTGTCGCGCACCGGCGTGATCACCCAGCCGCTCAGCGTCGACTGGTCGGTGACGGGAACGGGCGTGCATCCTGCCAATGCTGCCGATTTCGGCGGCGTGCTGCCCTCCGGCACAGTAATCCTGGCCGGCGCCGAGCCGAGCACCGTCGTAACGGTGGCGGTTGCAGGCGATGCGGCAATCGAATTCGACGAGTCATTCAACATCACGCTGTCGAACGTGTCGGTCACCGACTTCATGCTCGGCACCAAGACGGCTACCGGTGTCATCCTGAACGACGACAAGTCGGTAGCCTCGATCGCGGCCGACGCGCCGAGCCATGTCGAAGGCAACGCCGGCACGACGACCTTCACCTTCACAGTAACGCTCGACCGCGCCGGCCCGTTCGCCGAGACCATCGACTGGTCCGTCGCCGGGGCGGGTGCGACTGCAGCCAATGCCGCGGATTTCGGCGGCGTGCTGCCTTCCGGAACGCTGACTTTCGGTGCCGGCGAGACCACCAGGACAATTTCCGTCGACGTCGTTGGCGATACTGCTGTCGAGGCGAACGAGGCCTTCAAGGTAGCGCTGGCCAATCCGTCGTCGGGGCTGGCGATCGGCGCCAATTCGGCCAGTGCGACGATCGACAATGACGATTCCGCCAGCGTCTCGATCGCCGCCCTGTCGGCCGCGAAGGCGGAAGAGGATAGTGGCACCATCCCCTTCACCTTCAAGGTGACTCTGAGCCAGGCCGGACTGTCGACACAGACGGTCGATTGGAAGGTGACGGGAACGGGGGACCATGCGGCGGATGGCGCCGATTTCGTGGGCGGCATCTTGCCGTTCGGCACGGCCACCTTCGCGCCCGGCGAGACCATCCAGACGATCACCTTGCCGGTGTCGGGCGACACGATCGTCGAGTTCGACGATTTCTTCCTTGTCAGCTTGGTCAACCCGACGCCTGGTCTGACGCTCGGCACCGCGAGCGCATTCGGCGTCGCGCAGAACGACGACCGCGCCAAGATCTCGATCATGCCGCTCGCCGCCAGCAAGGCGGAAGGCGACAGTGGCACAACGGCCTTCACCTTTACGGTCAGCCTCGATCAGCCGTCGTTCGCCGAGCAGGTCGCCGACTGGACGGTGACGGGAAGCGGCAGCAACCCGGCGGTCGCGTCCGATTTCGGCGGCGTCTTCCCGTCGGGCAAGGTGACCTTCGCCGCCGGTGAGACCAGCAAGGTCGTGACCGTCCTGGTGTCGGGCGACACGACCGCCGAGTTCAACGAGGATTTCGCCGTCACCCTGTCGAACCTGACGTTCGGCCTGCTGATGAACACGGCGTCGGCGATCGGCACGATCGTGAACGACGACAAGTCGGTGGTGTCGGTCACCGCCGGACCGGGCTCGAAGGCCGAGGGCACGGGTGCCACAACCACGCTCGATTGGACGGTGAGCCTCGATCGCGCTGGTGTCACCAGCCAGACGGTCGCGTGGGCGGTTACCGGCGGCGGCGTGCATGCCGCCGATGCCGCCGACCTCGTGGGCGGCGTCCTGCCCGCCGGCATGCTCACCTTCGCCCCCGGCGAGACGATAAAGACCGTGGCCGTCGACGTCGTGGGCGATGCGGCAGTGGAATTCGACGAGGGCGTCGTGCTGACCCTGTCGGCGCCGTCGTCCGGCCTCGGCCTCGGCACGGCGACGATGGCCGGCACGATCGTGAACGACGACGCATCGATTTCCCTCGCTGCGGCCCCGGTGGTGCAGGCGGAGGGACATAGCGGAACGACGCCGTTCACCTTCGTCGCGACGCGGACGGGCGACACATCGGTCTCTCACAGCGTGTCGTGGTCGGTTGCCGGCAGCGGCCCGGCTCCGGCGATTCTGTCTGACTTTCGTGGCACGTCGCTCCCCTCGGGAACGATCGTGTTGGCCCCCGGCGAAACATCGAAGACGATCGGGGTGCCGATCCTCGGCGAGACGACGGTGGAGCCAGACGAGGGCTTCACCGTGACGTTGTCGAACCCATCGCCGGGCTTGTCCATTGCAAATGGAACGGCAACGGGAACGATCGTGAACGACGATGCCGTCGCGTCCATCGAGGCCGTCGCGCCGCCGACGAGGGCGGAAGGCAACGCCGGAACGACAGTCTTCGCCTTTGTCATTTCACGGACCGGCGATTTGTCCGTGCCGCATACGGTGTCCTGGAGCGTTGCAGGTTCGGGCGCAAATCCCGCTGTCGCATCGGACTTTGCAGGTGGCGTGATGCCGACGGCCACGGTCACCTTCGGGGCCGGCGAGGCCAGCAAGTCGGTCTCCATACTCGTGGCCGGCGACACGGCGGTGGAATCCGACGAGAGCTTCATCGTGACCCTGTCAGGTCCATCGTCGGGACTGACGCTCGGCACGACATCGGCGATCGGCACGATCCAGAACGACGACACTGTCGCGGTAACCGTGACGACGCACGACGATGCCTACATCGTGCTAGAGGGGCAGTCGCTGTCGATCGTCGCGACCGCAGGCGTGCTGTCGAACGACCAGAGCGCATCGAGCGCGACGCTGCTCGCCGGTGCCAGCCACGGCACGTTGCAGCTCGCTGGCACCGGCGGCTTCAGCTACACGCCCGCGGCGGGCTTCACCGGCATCGATTCTTTCACTTACCACGCCGTCCCCGGAGGCAGCGGCGTCGATGGCAAGGCGTCGCTCTACGTCGTCCCGGTCAATGTCGGCGCGTCGACGACCCTCGACCTGCTGGCGCTCAGCGCCGAGGAGCAGATCGCGGCGACCTACGCGACCTTTTTTGGCCGCGCTGCCGATGCGCTGGGCTTCAGGTTCTGGGTCGACCAGTTCAACGCCGGCCTGCCGACGCAGGGCGCCGCGAAGCTGTTCGCCAACATCGCGAGCTCGTTCGGCATCAGCGCCGAGGCCAAGGCGCTCTATCCCTTCCTCGACAATCCGTTCGGCGCCACCGACGGCCAGATCAGCGCGTTCCTCGACAGCGTTTACAACAACCTGTTCAATCGCTCGTCGGATGCGCTGGGGTTGGCCTATTGGACCGGCCAGATCAAGGCGACGCTGCAGGCCGGAGAGTTCGTCGGCTCGGTTCTGGTCAACATCATGAGCGGCGCACAGGACACGGCGGCCGGCAAGGACATCACTACCCTGATGGGCAAGGTGGCCGTCAGCCTCGAATATGTACGGGAGCAGGAGTCACACCATACGGTGTGGGCTGGCGCGAGCGACGTCGCCGCGGCGACCAATCTGTTGGACGCGGTGGCGAGTGACGTGCCGAGCGTGCTGATTGGCGTGAAGAACGCGGAGACGCTGATCGCCAACCACGCCTGAACGCCGCTTCACAGACCGGGCGGCAGCCGGTCGAGATCGTGGAAGAAGCGGTGCACGTCGGCGCGGTAGAATGGTCGGAAGGCGCCGTAGACCGCCTCCCATCTGGGCACCCAGGTGACCAGCGCATCGAGCAATGCCTTGGCGAGCGCCTCGTCGAGATCGCGGCGCGCCACCACCAGGGCCGGCGTGGCGTTGTCGTAGCGGTCGATGATCTTGGTGGTCCGGGCGTTCGCCGGATCGGTGCGCCAGACATCCTCGGGCACCATCGTAGCGCGAACCGCGCGCGCCACCACGGCGTCGATCTGGCCCTGCCACGGAGCGGTCGGCACGACGTCGAAGAAATCTCGGAGCTTTCGCTGTCGTGCGGCGAGCAGAATCGCCGGCGAGAAGTAGCTCGAGGAGCAGGATTTGTTGATGTAGGCGTACCGCGCGCCTTCGAGGTCCGAGAGGTTGCTTGCCGGGTCGTCGTGCCGGACCACGAGCACACTCGGCAGGTTGGTGGTGCCGGTGAACTTCGAGGTCGCGATGGCCAGGCCACGATAGTGGTCGTCGCCGCTGGCGAGCAGCCGATGGAAATCGGCGATCGGCATGAAGGCGATGTCGGGCTCGTGCGCCGCCATCATGGTGTCGAGGTGGACGAGATCGATGGTCGACACGAGCTTGATGCGCCAGCGCGCCAGGAACTCGGGCCAGGGCTTGTCGTCGACCGACAGCCCGAGATTGGTGTCGAGCAGGAACACGATCCCGGCCATGCCGCTTCTCCCTCGCGCCTTACGTCATCAGTAGCTTGACGAGATTGTTGTGCTGGCGACAGCCCGCGATTCCCGGCCGGGTCACCAGAACCACAGGCGCTCTGTCGAGACCATCCTTGACGATGATTCGGTCGATGTGGAGACCGGCACAGGCATCGTCCGACGTGCGCAGCAAGGCATCGAGTGCGCCGTCGTCGGCGAGTTGTGCCGGATCGTCCTTGACGCGCATGCCGACGATCTCGGGCACGCCCGCACCGGACAGCAGCCGGCGCAGGGTCGGCCAGGCCGTCTTGTCGAGGGGCGGAGCGATGCCGAGCCGAAGCTTGCGGCCTCGCAGGCCGGGCGCTGTCGCTTCGGTAGCCTGAGCGATCATCTCGAAGGCGGCGCGGACGGACGGTACGTAGGCGCGGCCCTCAGGCGTGAGCGCGATGGCGCGGGCCGAGCGTTGGAAGAGCTTCACCCCGAGGGCGGCCTCCAGCGCCTTTACGTGCTGGCTGACAGCACCGGGCGTGACGCACAGCTCGTCTGCTGCGCGCCGAAAGCTCTTGTGGCGGGCGGCAGCCTCGAAGGCGCGCAGGCCATTCAGCGGCGGAAGTCGATAAGTCACGATCGTGCCCTCTGGATCCAAGATAGGGCCGGACGCGCTTGCGCAAGCATCAGAATTTCTATGCCTCGAGGCGCAGTTTAGCTGGTTTGTCCGGCGCCTTCCGTCGGGCGACGGTACGCTCGTTTCATACATCCGCCGGAGACAGCCATGACCGACGAAGTGACGATCGACCATTTGCAGAAGCGCAAGATCGAGGCCCGGGTCCTCATTCCGTTCATCGTGGCGTGCCGCGAGAAATTCGGCGATGGGCCAACGCGCGAGTTGGTCGGCGAGACGATTCGCGGGCTCGCCGTGGGCGAGGGAGCGAGTTGGGCGGCCCGCTTCGGTCGCGACATGGCAGGTCTGCGCACGATCGTGGAGACTGTGTGGGCCAGCGCGGGCGGCGGCGGCCTGGAGGTCGAGATCGTCGATCAGACGACCGATCGACTCGACTTCAATGTCACTCGTTGCCGGTATGCCGAGTTCTACAAGGAGCTTGGGCTCGCCGACCTCGGATCGCAGATCCATTGTGCCCGCGATCATGCGATGGTCAGTAGCTTCAACGATGGCTTCGAGCTTTCGCGCAGCCAGACCATCATGGCGGGCGCCGGGTGCTGCGATTTCCGCTTCCGGAGGAAGATATGACCGGCCTGCTCGACGACTATCTGATCGACCGCAACCTGTCCCTGCTCGACAAGGTGCGTATCCAGGCGCAGGTCCTCGTGCCCGTGCTGCGGGCCTTGCGGGCCGATCTGGGCAAGGAGAGGGCCGATGCCCTGATGGCGCAGGCGTTGCGCGACTGGTCGAAGCAGCTTTTCGCCGCCATCGCCGAGAAGATCGACGGCAGTCCCCGGCGCAAATGGGCTGCGATCCAGAAGGAGTTCGGGGAAGTCTCCGGCCGCGAGGTCGCGTTCGAGATCCTGCGTCACGACGCGGAAGCGATGGACATCGACGCGACGCACTGCCGCTTCGCCGACTTCTTCCGTGCACTCGGCGAGCCCGAGCTCGGTGCCCTGCTGATCTGCGCCGCCGACTTCGACATTGCCGCGGCAGGCGACGGCGAGGTCTCCCTCAGGCGCGACCAGACCATCATGCTGGGGGCGCCGCGCTGTACCTTCCGCTACAAGTTTGCGCCGCCACCCCTATCCTGAGTCAACGCAACGCCTTGCGCATGTTGATCGAGGTCGGGTGGTCGAAGCCCTCGTGAGCTTCGCGCGAATACTCGGCGTAGCCGAGCGACGTGAAGAAGCGCTGATTGTCGGTGAGCACGATGCGCACCCCCAAGCGGACACCGGCGAACCCTCGGCGACGCGCTTCGTCCTCGACCGCCTCGACGAGCCGGCGGGCGATGCCATGGCCGCGCTCGGACGGAAGCACCGACAAGCGGCCGAAATAGAGATCGCCTTCCATCGGCTTGGTCATCACGCAGCCGACGATAACGCCGTTTCGCTCCGCGACGATGGCGCCACTATCGCCTGCCAACTCGGCGGCTATGGCCTCGGTGGTCTCTCGGAACGCACCGGATTCGGGCTGCAGCTTGCCGCGATACTGCTCGAACGCGGCGGCGATGGTGCGGGCGAGCGCCGCGGCGTCAGTAGCGGCGGCAGTGCGAAGGACAAGAGGGTCGCTCAAGGGGCCAAATCCGCGTAGGCTTCGCGCAAAGTCGAGGAACGCCTATGGAATATCAGACCATCCAGGTTTGCAAGCTCACCCCCTCTATCGGCGCGGAGATCGCCGGAGTCGATCTGTCGCGGCCGCTCGGCAACCAGACCTTCCAGGAGATCCACGACGCGTTGATGCAGAACCTGGTGGTGTTCTTCCACGATCAGGAGCTGACGCACGATCAGCACAAGGCGTTCGGCCGGCTGTTCGGCGAGCTGCACATGCACCCGACCTCGACTCGCAAGGATTGGGACCATCCGGAGATCCTGGTGATCAGTGCCGACGGGAATTCCAAGTACATCGCCGGCGAGGAATGGCATTCAGACGTGAGCTGCGATCCCGAGCCGCCGATGGGCAGCATCCTCTACATGAAGGAGCTGCCGCCCGACGGTGGTGGCAACACGCTGTTCGCCAACATGTATCGCGCCTACGACACGCTCTCGCCGCCGGTGCAGCGCCTGTGCGAGGGATTGACGGCGATCCATGACGGCGCCCAGGTCTATGGTGGCCGCTTCGGCCAGACGCCCAAGGAGGGCGGCTTTCCGCGCAACGACCATCCGGTGGTGCGGACCCATCCGGTGACTGGCCGCAAGGCGCTGTTCGTCAATCGCAACTTCACGACCCGCATCGTCGGGCTGAAGAAGCACGAGAGCGATGCGCTGCTGGATATGCTCTACCGCCACAGCGAGACGCCGGAATTCCAATGCCGCTTCGCGTGGCGGCCCAACTCGATCGCCTTCTGGGACAATCGCGCCGCTCTGCATCACGCGATGTGGGATTACTTCCCGCACAGCCGGCTCGGCTATCGCGTCACCGTAAAGGGCGACAAGCCGTTTCTTCGAGCCTGAGGACCACTATGGTGCTGATCACCTATCTCACCCGCATCCAGTTCGACTTCGGGGCGCTGAAGCTTCTCGAATCGGAGCTGCAGCTTCTCGGCCTGCGTCGGCCGTTGATCGTCACCGACAAAGGCGTGATCGCTGCCGGCCTGTGGGCCAAGGTGAAGGAGCATCTGCCCGGCAACATGCCGATCACGCTCTATGACGGCACGCCGGAGAACCCGACCGAGGCGGCGATGCGTGAGGCTCTCGCGATCTACAAGGCGGAAGGGTGCGACGGCATCATCGCCATCGGTGGTGGCTCGCCGATGGATCTCGCCAAGGCGGTCGGCCTGATGGCGACGCATCCAGGGAGCTCCCTCCAGCACTATTCTTTCGTCGAAGGCGGGGCGCCGCGCATCACCGACAAGGTGGCGCCAATCGTTGCCATCCCGACCACCTCGGGCACCGGGAGCGAGGTGAGTCGCGGCGGCGTCATCATCATGGACTCGGGGCGCAAGCTCGCGATCGGCAGCCCGCACCTCATTCCCAGGCTGGCGCTGATCGACCCCGAGCTGACGCTCGGCCTGCCGCCGCATCTCACCGCCGGCACCGGCATGGACGCCTTCACGCACAACATCGAATGCTTTTTGTCGAATGCCTTCAACCCGCCGGCCGATGCTATTGCCCTCGATGGGCTCGAGAAGGCCTGGACCTATGTCGAGCGCGCCACTCGCGATGGGTCGGACCGCGAGGCACGCTACAACATGGCGATGGCCGCCATGGAAGGCGCCATGGTGTTCCAGAAGGGATTGGGCGCGGTCCACGCGCTCAGCCACCCGACTGGCGGGCTCAAGGGTTACCGCCTGCATCACGGCACGCTGAACGCGGTCTACTTGCCGGCGGTGCTGCGCTTCAACGCACCGGCCGTCGGCGACAAGTACCGCCCCGTGGCGCGCGTGATGGGGCTGCCCGCCAACGCCGCTAACGCCGAGGGCGTCGCCGAAGCGGTGGGCGCCCTCAACGCGCGGCTCGGCATTCCGAAGGGACTGGGCGCGATGGGGCTGGCGCAAGACACGATCGAGAAGATCGCCGACGGAGCCCTCGGCGATCATTGCCATCAATCGACGCCGCGTCAGCCGACCAAGGCGCAGTATGTCGAGTTGATCGCGCAGAGTTGGAGTTGAGTTCGCCTCCCTCGCTATCGAGGGAGGTGGCCCGCGGGGCCGGAGGGGGAAGGACTCGGTCGATATCCCCGAGATTCCGACGTCGGAATTGGAGGCATCTCGATTGGAGCTGTCCCCCTTCCGCCCCTTGCAGGGGCACCTTTCCTGATTGCGGGAAAGGAATGACAAGTGGTCCGTTTCATAGCGGCGACGCGGCGTAGGAAAATAAGCGGGGAGTTGCGAATGAAAGTGCAAGGCAAGGTCTGCGTCGTCACTGGCGCGGCGGGCGGCATCGGCGAGGCCATCGCGCGGCGCTACGCCAAGGAAGGCGCCAAGGGTGTGGTCGTCGCCGATCGCGATGCCGGCCGACTCGAAGCGGTCGCCAAGGACATCAAGGGTGTTGCCGTGGCCTGCGACGTCGGCCGCGAGGCCGATGTCAAGAAGCTGATCACCGAGGCGGAGCACCGTTACGGCCCGGTCGATGTCTTCTTCTCCAATGCCGGCATCGGCCGCGGCGGCCACGAAGACGCCTCCGACCAGGATTGGGCCGATAGCTGGGCGATCCATGTCATGGCGCATGTCTATGCGGCGCGCGCGCTGGTGCCTGGCATGCTGGCGCGCAAGTCGGGCTATCTCCTGAACACCGCCAGCGCCGCCGGCCTGCTCGCCTCGATGGGCTCGGCGCCCTACGGCGTCACCAAGCACGCCGCCGTCGCGCTGGCCGAGCATCTGTCGATTCAATATGGCGACAAGGGCATCTGCGTCTCCGTGTTGTGCCCGCAGGCGGTCGACACCAACATGCTGCGCATGGCGGGCGCCGGGGCGGCTTCGGTCGACGGCGTGCTGCACACCGATGCCGTGGCGCAGACCGTGATCGAGGTCATGGAGGCCGAGACCTTCCTGATCCTGCCCCATCCAGAGGTGAGGCAGTACCTGACGCGCAAGACCGGCGACTACGACCGCTGGCTGCGCGGCATGCGGCGTCTGCGCGACAAGAGCGGCGAAGGCCAGGCGAGGCGCGCATGAGCCGCATCGTCGATCTCTGGATCGATCTCCGCAGCCCGTACTCCTTCCTCGCCATGGAGCCGGCGTACGCGCTGGAGGCGGAGTTCGGCGTGACGCTGCGCCTGCGCCCGTTCACGCTCGACATCCAGGGCACATACAACGTGAGCGATCCCAAGGTCGCCGCGCGCGCTTTGCGACGCATAAAATACCTCTATGCCGACGTCCGCCGATTCGCCAACAAGCGCGGCATGGTGATCTTCGGTCCGAAGAAGATTTTCGACCCGACGCTGATCCATCTCGCGTGGCTGTTCGCCGAGGCGTGCGGCAAGGGAAGGGCATTGATCGACGCGGCCTATCCGCGCTTCTTCAAGCGCGAATTCGACTACGAGGATCGCGCTGCCGTCGAGGCACTGCTGGCGGAGATCGGCGTCGATGTGGCGGGCTTCGACGCGTTCGCGAGGGGGCCTGGTCCCGCCACCGTTGCCGAGCATCAGGCCGAAGGCGAAAAGCAGGGCGTGTTCGCCGTGCCGACCTTCGTTGTCGACGGCGAGCTTTTCTGGGGCCAGGACCGTATCGAGTTCGTGCGCGCAAAGCTCGCAAGCTGAGCTTTCCTCCCCGGCGAAGCTGAGGTGGAGAAGTCTTGGCGCATTGACGAATCCTCGACGATCGACGATGGTCGCGCCGTCATGATGCCGGGTACGACGCTTCGACTTACGCGCTGATCCCTCGCCTCCGCTCGCCGGAGGCCAGCGGATCGCCGTTGTCGTTCGTTCATCTCACTGTGCAGTGACGTCATGATTTCCCAGATTGCTTCGTTGTTCGCCGGGGTCGGCTTCGCCACCGCCATCGGCGTCACCCTGATCGCCGGCCTGATGCGCGGCTTTGCCGGCTTCGGCTCGGCGATGCTGATGGCGCCGATCTTCGCCATCCTGTTCGGCTCGGCCGACATGGTCGTGACTGTCGTCGCGATCGAGCTGGTGGTGTCACTGCAGCTCTTTCCTCAGGTTCGCCGGCATGCCGACTGGCGTCTGCTGACGCCGATGAGCGTCGCCGCCTGTGCCGCCATGCCGCTCGGCGTATGGCTGCTCGCTTCGGTCGACAAGAACACGATCGTGACCGCGGTGTCGGCCGTGATCGTGGCCTTCGTCGTGCTGATGTGGAGCGGCTGGAAGTACACCGGCCGGCGCTCGATGGCGGCCACGGTGGCGGTCGGCGCCTTCTCCGGTGCGATGATGGCGACGACCAGCGTCGGCGGCCCGCCGGTGCTTCTCTACCTCCTGTCGGGCAACGATCCGCCGCACGTCAATCGCGCCAACATCGTGACCTACTATTTCCTGACCCAGTTCCTGCTGATCGTCATCGTCATGGCGACGGGCGTCGCGGGTTGGGAAGCGCTCGCCCGTGCCGTGGTGCTGTTCCCGGTGATGGTGCTGGGCGCCTGGATCGGCGGCCGCCTGTTCCACGGCCTCGCCAGCGAGCGCCTCTATCGCAACGTGGCGCTCGCGATCCTGTTCGCGACTGGCCTGTTCGGCCTGACGCGCCACTGGCTGTTCGGGTAGTTCAAGTCCTCCCCGGCGCATCGCGGGGGAGGTGGCGCGTCATGCGCGACGGAGGGGGCATAGTTTTCAGAGCGCAACGCGGTGCTCGTAGCCAATGAACACGACCCCTCCTTCGGCGAAGACGCCGACACCTCCCCAGTAGAGCTGGGGGGCGGGATGACTACGCGGCCTGCTTTGCTTCCGTCGGATCCTGCATGATGGTGACGCGCCAGTGGATGCGCTTTTCCTCGATCGGATAGCCGCCGGTCGCGGAGTGCAGCGCGCAACGATTGTCCCAGATCACGACGTCGCCGACCTGCCACTTGTGGCGGTACTGCGCCGGCGTCTCGGTCATATGGCTGGCGAGCTCGGCGATCAGCGCCTCGCTGTCGGCCTCGCTCAGGCCCTGGATGCGGACGATATGGTAGGGATTGGCGTAAAGCGACGTGCGGCCGGTCTCCTCGTGCACGCGTGCGATGGGATGCACCGCCGGCGGCCGGTTGCGGTCCTCGGGATCGAGCAGGTCGTTGCCGCGCCGGCCGCGCCCGCCATAGACATGCTCGGCCTTCAGCCCGGCGATGCGCTTCTTCAGGCCCTCGGGCAGCGTCTCGTAGGCCTCGTACATATTGGCGAACAGCGTGTCGCCGCCATAGGACGGGATGGCGATGGCGTAGAGCTGCGTTGCCTTGCAAATCTCGCTGTCCCAGGGTGAATCGGTGTGCCAGCCGCCGCCGCGGTCGTAGATCGTCTTGTCGATCTGGCCGTCCGGCTTGCGCGTGCCGATGCCCATCACCGTAAGCTCGGGAAAGTCGGCGTGGCGCGTGCGCTTGACGCGATGCGGCTTCAGCCGGCCGAAGCGGCGCGAGTGGGCGAGGAACTCCTCGATGCCGAGCGTCTGGCCGCGCACCACCAGCACGACGCCGTCGAGCCAAGCCTGGTAGAGCGCGTTCCAGTCGGACTCCGAAAGGGCGCGCACGTCGACATCGGTCGCGATCGCGCCGATGCGTGGATGAGGACGTTCGATTTTCATGCGGCGAGCTTACGCCTGCTGCGCTACTGGTAAAGGGGTGGCAAGGGAGGAGGGCAGAATTGATGCACCGCATGGCGGCTCTTCTTTTCGCGATGCTGTTGGCTTGGCCGGCGGCGTCGCAGGAGACCTATCCCAATCGTACCATCACCTTGATCACCCCCTACGCGCCGGGCGGTGGCAGCGACTTCCTGACCCGGACGCTCGCCGAGGCGCTGAAGACGCGGCTCAATCAGGCAGTGGTGGTTCAGAACGTCGCGGGCGCCGGCGGCGCGGTCGGCTCCATGCAGGCGGCCAAGGCCAAGCCCGACGGCTACACGCTGCTGCTCAACCACATCGGCATGTCGACCATTCCGCTGCTCTACAAGAAGCTTAATTTCGATCCGCTGGTCTCCTACGAGTTCATCGGTCTGTTTGCCGAGGCGCCGATGGTGATCCTGGCGCGCAAGGATTTCCCGCCCAAGGACTTCGCTGAGCTGGTGGCCTACGCCCGGACCAACAAGGAGAAGCTCACCATGGCCTCGTCGGGCATGGGCAGCGCTACACATCTTTGCGCCATGCTGTTCCAGGAAGCGCTGGGCGTTCCCCTGACCATGGTTCAGTACAAGGGTGCTGCGCCGGCCATGGCCGATATCCGCGCCGGTCAGGTCGACCTGATCTGCGACCTGCCGACGACCACCTCAGGCCAGATCCGCAGCGGCGACGTGCGCGCCTATGTGCTGACGGCGACCAGGCGCATGGCCTCGCTGCCCGACGTGCCGACCGCCGCCGAGGTCGGCATGCCCAGCCTGAACGTCGGCGCGTGGTACGGTTTCTATGCCCCGGCCGGCACACCCAAGCCGATAATCGATGTGCTGAATGCGGCGTTGCGCGACATCGTGCAGGACCGCACGGTCGCCCAGCAGCTCGAGAAGATCGAGACCTATCTCCTGCCGCTCGACCAGGCGACGCCCGAGGCTCATCGCCAGAAGCTCGCGTCTCAGATCGAGCTGTGGCGGCCGATCATCGAGAAGGCCGGCATCCAGGCGGAATAGAAAATGTCGCTCGGTCGGGATATCCTGCGGCGCACGCCGCAGGCGCGGCCGATAGGGAGCATTTCCATGCGTAGGATTTCTTTGGCGGTCGTCTCGTGTCTCCTGGCGGGCGGTGTGGCGACGTCGGCATGGGCCGACGATTTCATGAACGAATGCCTGATCACCGGCAGCCAGCGGCTGTGCGAGTGCATGTCCTCGAAGATTCCGGCCGACAAGCGCGCGGCCGCGGTCCAGGGCATGAAGAAGTCCAACGCCGCAACGCAGCCGGGCGGCAACCTGCTCGATCCGGCCACGTTGAGCCAGGAGCAGATGCAGGGCCTCGATGCCGTGGTGATCGCCCAGGCCTCGTGCATGTGACGGCTGGAGACGGCGAGAGACCCGCGCCCATCGTCCAAGACGATGGGCATCTACTGCAAACATGCTCGATCGGTGACGATTGCGGCGCCGCAAGGGACGGTTGGCCGAGCAGGAGTGCACCGAGCACCAATAAGCGATCGTCGGAGGCGTGAATTCGGCAGTGCCGCGTTGTCCCCGAAGGGCAACGCGGCAAGCCCGAGCCTGAACGCTCGACGCCAATTGGTCGGAGTGAGAGGATTCGAACCTCCGGCCCCTAGCTCCCGAAGCTAGTGCTCTACCAGGCTGAGCTACACTCCGTCAGTCGAGCGCGGTGTGGCCGGCCATTTGGCGCGGCGCGGTTATAGCGGGCACCTTCGGGGGTCGCAAGTACGGTACGGTCGCCGGTCCGGGACAAGCTCGCTATAGTTGGGTTTCGGCAGGACAGGTGAGGGTGCATGGCGAAGAAAAAGCGGCTGAAAATCGCACTGATCGGCTTCGGTGCCATCAGCCAGACGTTGCTCGAGGTATTCGCCGATAAGAAGCCCCCGATCGACGTCGTTGGCGTCCTGGTGCGGCCAGGGCGGGCCAAGGAGACGCAGAAGAAGGTCGGACGCAAGATCACCGTCGTGGAGAGCCTGCCGGCGCTGCTGAAGCTCAAGCCCGAAATCGTGGTCGAGGCGGCCAGTCAGCAGGCGGTGCGCGACTGGGGCGAGATCATCCTGAAGAAGGGCATCGACCTGATGGTGATTGCCACCGGCGCTTATGGCGATCCCAAGCTCTATAAGAGGCACGTCAAGGCCGCCGAGAAGAGCGGCGCGCGGTTGCGGCTGCCGTCCGGCGCGATTGCCGGTCTCGACGGGCTGCTCGCCATGCGGCTCGGCAAGCTCGAGCGGGTGAAATACATCTCGATCAAGCCGCCGCATGCCTGGAGCGGCACGCCGGCGGAGACCGAGTTCGACCTGCCGGCGATCAAGAAGCCGACGATCATCTTCCGCGGCACGCCGGCCGATGCCGGCCGTCTGTACCCGAAGAACGCCAACCTCGCGGTGACGGTGGCGCTGTGCGGCGCCGGCCTCGATCGCACCGACATCGAGCTGGTCGCCGATCCCACGCTGCCGCCGGGCACCAACGCCAGCCGGCTCGAGGTCGTGGGCGATTCGGGCGAGCTCACCATGCAGCGCCTTGGCCGCGCCATGCCCGACAATCCCAAGACCGGCGTGCTGACGGCGCTCACAATGGCCGACGATCTGATGAAGATCGTGCGCGCGAGCGATTGGTAAATTCGCGCGCGCCGCTGCCAGTCTCACAGAGCCGGCAAGGCGAGCAGCATCGTCAGCCGGAAGTCCGGCCATCCGGCGAAGGACAGGGAGGTCTGCTGATAGTGAAGCAGCCCGTCCAACGGGTGCCTGAACATGCGCTCGCCGCCCTCGCGCGCCAGCACGCCGTGCGCCTGCCAGCAGCGCGCGAAATCCGAGCTCTCCTCGCACAGTCGGTCGACCAGGCGCCGGACCTCCGGGTCATCGACGTGGCCAGTTGTCGTGGCTCGGAATTCGGCAACAACGCGATGCGCGCGTGCCTCCCAATCGCAGATGAGGGAGCGCGCCTCGGGGCGGATGAAGACGTAACGTAAGAGATTGGGCTCGCCACCGTCATCGAGCCAACCTGCGAACAGTCGAGTCGCCTTGGCGTTCCAGCGGCGTGCCGTCCACCAGCGATCGAGGATGTACGCCGGACCATCGATGGCATCGACACAACGCAGGACCGCTTCTGGCGGGTCTTCCGTGGCGTCAAGACCTATGTCGGGATCGCGCTTGCCGGCGAGCTCGAACAGATAGCCACGTTCGGCGCGCGATAGGCGCAGGCCGCGCGCCAGGCGGGCGAGCGCCGTTGGCGACGCCGACACCTCGCGACCCTGCTCGATCCACGTATACCAGGTCGCACTCAGTCCGCAGAGTTGCGCCACCTCCTCGCGCCTAAGGCCCGGTGTGCGGCGTCGCGGTCCGCGGGCGAAGCCGTGGGTATCCGGCACCTGGCGCTCTCTCGAAGCCCGTAGGAATGCGCCCAGCAGGAGTGCCTGCTTTTGCGACAAGCTTTCCATCATAGCATTACTTATACCATGATAATTAATCATCTTAAACTGGTATCAACGGCTGTGTAGGCTTCACCCGGGCATCGGAGGTGGTCATGGGAAAGCAATTCGACAGGATTGGCCCGGAGCACAGGGCGTTCATCGATCGGCAGAAGATCTTCTTCGTCGCCAGCGCCGCACCGATGGGCCGGGTGAATGTCTCTCCCAAGGGCCTGTCGTCGCTGCGCGTGCTCGGCGACCATGACGTCGCCTATCTGGACTGTACCGGCAGCGGCAGCGAGACCCGGGCCCATCTGATGGCGTCCGACAACCGGCGGCTCACCTTCATGTTCTGCGCCTTCGAGGGCGCCCCGGTGATCTTGCGCCTCTATGGCCAGGGGCAATCGTTGATGCGGGGAACGCCGGAATACGAGTCTCTGCTTCCGCAGTTCGAAGAGATGCCGGGCGCCCGGCAGATCGTGCGCCTCGCCGTCGATCTCGTGCAGACGTCCTGCGGCATGGGCGTCCCTCTGTTCGACTACAAAGGCGAACGCGGCAGTCTCGTGAAGTATTGGACGAGCCAGGGAATCGACAACCTCCGGCGCTATTGGGGCCTCAAGAACACCCGCAGCATTGATGGCCTTCCGACCAATCTCGTTCCGGAAATCATGGCGCCGCCTCGCTGAGGGCATCTGGGGTCTTGCCATGTCGTCCAGGAACGAGGCTGAAGGCAATGCCCTTCGCCCGCCCTCCTTGGACGGCTGGGCCGGCGCGATCGCCGTTCTCGGCTTCATGCTCGTCGCCACCGCCCAGGTCACGAACATGATCCTGGCGCGTGGGCTCGGCGGGACGGTGCCGCCGTTCACGCTCGCATTCATGCGCTGGACGATCGTCGCGGCAGGGCTGGCACCATTGGCCCTTGCCGATATGCGAAGCGGGCGACTGTCCCTTCGCGCGAATGCCCTGCCCATCCTGGCGGCAGGCTTCCTGGGCATGTTCCTGTGCGGCGGTCCGGTCTACGTCGCCGGAAAGACGACGACGGCGATCAACATCGCTCTCATCATGTCGCTTTCGCCCGTCGTCGTGCTGTTGCTGTCGCGCCTGTTCCGTTTGGAGAGGATCGGCTGGTTCCAGGCGATCGGCATGTCGCTCGCCCTGATCGGCGCGCTTCTGATCGTCTCGCGAGGCGATCTGCTGGCCCTTGCCCAATTGCGTGTCGCGCCCGGTGACTGGCTGATGCTGATGCCGATGCTGGGCTGGTCGGGCTACACGCTGTTGCAGTCGCGCGTGGCGGCTTCCGCCACCTTCCTGGCACGCGTGTCGATGTTCGCCGCCGCCGGTGCGTTGTTCACATTGCCCATTGCCGTCTGGGAGGTGTGGAACATGCCGCAAGCCGCATTCGGCGGACGCGCCTTGGGCGCCTATGCATTTGCCGGAGTCGTGCCGGGTCTCCTCGCCTACGCGGGCTTCGCCTACCTCGGCGGCCGCTTCGGCTCTGTTCGGGCATCCGTTTCCGTCTACCTCTGTCCTGTCGCGAGCGCCTTGTTGTCCTTTGCCGTTCTCGGCGAACCGCCGACCGCGATCCACGCCGTCGGTGGCGCACTCATCCTCGCCGGCGTCTGGGCAAGCCTCAGGAAATGACTCTGCGAGAGCGGGGAGGAACGGAGCGAGGAGGCGGTCGCTTCCGGGGGGCTCGCTCCTTCTGCCGTGCCGGCTCCCCGGCTGCCGGATCACCACCGTGGGGACGCGATAGCGGCGACATTGCTCGATCCGCAGCCGGTGTCGATGGATCGGGCGACACCGTTGCCGGTGGGACAAGGTTCAGGTCTCGAGGGCCGTCCATCCTGCTCGCTCGCTCGGTTTCGTGAGCGGGCGAGACGCCCGCGGTCGAGGCGACGAAGAGATCATCGCCGGCTGCGGTGGTGCATCCCGCCGCCGTGACCGCCCATCGGGCGCGGCGCGTCGAGGACGGCCTTCTGCTCGGGCGACAGCGTGTCGTAGAGCGCCTGGAGGCTCGGCTTGATCGCGTTGATGCGTTCGATGCGCGCCTTCATGACGGTCTCTTCCATGGTCAGCCGCTCGACGTAGGTCGGCCGGTCCTTCATCTCGGTCGGCAGCGCGTTGCAGCGCGCCACGTCCTTCACGTCGGCGTCGTCGGAGGCCTTGGCGAAGGCGTTCCATGCGGCCATCTGGTCGGATTTGAGGTCGAGGCGGAGCCTGATGTAGGCGCGATTGCCGGCGCGGCGGGCGATCTGGTCGAGGCAGAAGGCCCGCGGGTTCACCGCGCGTTGCCCTTGCTGTCCGTGCTGTTCATGGCCGCCGGCTGCGGGCGGCGGGTTGGTCTGGGGCGTCGTCTGGGCGAGTTCCAGCAGGTCGTCGGGGCCGCCGTCTAGGGCGCTGGCCGGCGCACTGGTCCAGGCGAGGCCGGCAGCGGTCAAGAGAGCGGTCGACAGGGCGAGGAGGGGGGATCGGAACGACATCGGGCACCTCGGTTTCGTTGCATGGGCTTCGTCCATCAATACGAGCCTTCGTCGCCCGGCGTGCCCATCGGAAGTGTGAAGTTACGTAAAGTTGGGCCGCTGGTCCGCCATCCAGGCCGCGAAGGCGGCGCGCTCCTCGGCAGTCATGTGCAGACCTTCCTTGGTGCGCCGCCACAGGATGTCATCCGGCTCGACCGCCCACTCGTCGCGCATGAAGTAGAGCGCCTCGGTCTCGTAGAGCTGACCGCCGAAATGACGCCCGAGATCGGCCACGGTGCGGACGCCCTCGAGCAGGTCGTCCAGGCCCGAACCGTGGCGATGGCAGAGGACGCGAACCAAGTCCTTGGGCAGGCCGGAGCGCACCACGGCGGCGGCATCGACATAGCGCTCGAACGCCGCCTCGAAGGTCGGCGCGTCGGCGAGCTCGCCGTCGGCCAGCGCTCGCGTCGTCGTCCAGGCGCCGCCCATGTGGGGATAGTGCGGCGCGAGATCGCTGAGCGCGTGCTCGGCCAGCCGCCGGTAGGTCGTGATCTTGCCGCCGAACACCGAGAGCAGGGGCGCCATCGTGCCGCCCGGCGTGCCATCGACCTCGAGGTGATAGTCGCGCGTCACTGCCGAGGGGTCGTCATCGCCGTCGTCGAACAAGGGGCGCACCCCGGAGTAGGTCCACACCACGTCGGCCGGCGTCACCGGCCTGGCGAGATAGCGGCTGGCGATGTCGCAGAGATAGACGATCTCGTCTGGCGTGCAGACCGGCTTCTCGCCGTCCTCAACCGGAATGTCCGTTGTGCCGATCACCGAGAAGGAGCGCTCGTAGGGGATGACGAAGACGATACGGTTGTCGCTGTTCTGCAGGATGTAGGCGTGCTCGCCATCGTAGAGGCGCGGCACCACAATATGGCTGCCCTTGATCAGCCGTACCCGCTTGGTCGTGGCGATCTGGGCCTCCTCGTCGAGGAAGCGCTTGACCCACGGGCCGGTGGCGTTGACCAGACCGCGGGCCTGCAGGCCGACGCGGCTGCCGTCGCGGGCTTCGAGCTCGATGTTCCACAGCCGGCCATCGTCGCTGCGCCGCGCCGACACGCATTCGTGCCGGGCATAGATCTGCGCCCCCATTTGGCGCGCCGACTTGAGGTTGGCGATCACCAGTCGGGCGTCGTCGACCCAGGCGTCGGAATAGACGAAGCCCTTCTCAAACCCGGACTTGAGCGCCGAACCGTATATTGTCTGCCTGAGATCGACGGCCTGCGATTTGGGTAGGGTCATGCGCCAGTCGAGATGGTCGTATAGGAACAGGCCGAGTCGCAGCATCCAGCGTGGCCGCAGGTGCGGCTCGTGCGGCAGCACGAATCGCAGGGGCCGAGAAAGATGCGGCGCCTTGGCCAGCAGCACCTCGCGCTCCTGCAAGGCCTCGCGCACCAGCCGGAACTCGTAGTGCTCGAGATAGCGCAGGCCGCCGTGGATCAGCTTGGTCGAGGCAGAGGAGGTGGCGCCGGCGAAATCGCCTCTCTCGCATAGCCCGACCTTCAGCGTGCGGCCGACAGCGTCGCAGGCGATGCCCGCGCCGTTAATCCCGCCGCCGACAACGAATAGGTCGAAGGGCGGTGCCTCATCGGCCATCGGGCACGTTCCCTTGTTCCTCCCCCGTCTTACGGGGGAGGTGGCCCATAGGGCCGGCGGGGGAGAGCCCAAGACGAGATTCGACAAATTCCACCGTCGGAATCATACGCATCTCGTTCGTGGCCTTCCCCTCCGCCTCCTCGCGGGGGCACCTCCCCCGATGACGGGGGAGGAGGAGCCAATTGAATCGCGTGTCATCGTCCCATCATATAGCGCGCTTGACCCTGGGATGCAGGGACCTCACACAGGCGTCATGGGGCTGCTGCTCAAGATCATCCTGTTCGGCGTCGCGGTGTACGCTGCGTGGAAGACCTTTGCGCGCTGGAAAGGGCTGTGGGACCGCTTCGTCGGCCGCCCGAACGAGCCGAACCTGCCGCCGTCGCCACCTGGTCCGCCACCGAACCAGGCGCCGACGCGGCCGCAGGCGAGGGTGATCGACGCCTCGATCCCCTGCCGGGTTTGTGGTGCCTATCTGTCCACCGCTGCGACGAAATGTGGCCGTCCCGACTGCCCCGTGCCGGAGGGTCGGGGCGCTTGACCGGGGTAGGGGTGGCACCTATTTTGCCGCACCGCAAAAACAGCCTTAAGTCGCGGAAACTCAAGGCCTTCTGAGCTTCGGGGTAAATCGTGTCCGAGCCCTCAGCGCGCGTCGCACCGACGTGCTTCCAGGAACTCATCCTCACCCTGCAGGACTATTGGGCGCGTCAAGGTTGCCTGATCCTGCAGCCGTTCGACATGGAAATGGGGGCTGGCACCTTCCATACGGCGACGACCTTGCGCGCGCTGGGGCCCAAGCCGTGGTATGCCGCCTACGTCCAGCCGTCGCGGCGGCCCGGTGACGGCCGCTACGGCGACAATCCCATGCGTCTGCAGCACTACTACCAATTCCAGGCGATCCTGAAGCCGTCGCCGAGCGACATCTTAGAACGCTATTTCGGCTCCCTCGAGGCGATCGGAATCGATGCCTCCCTGCACGACATTCGAATCCTCGAGGACGACTGGGAAAGCCCAACGCTCGGTGCCTGGGGGCTCGGCTGGGAAGTCTGGTGCGACGGGGCGGAGATCAGCCAGTTCACCTACTTCCAGCAGGTCGGCGGCATCGACGTCGACTTGGTGTCGGGCGAGATCACCTATGGCCTGGAACGGCTCGCCATGTATCTCTTCGACAAGAAGTCGATCTACGACCTGCCCTTCAACCGCACTGATTCCGACGTGCCGCTGACCTACGGCGACGTGTTTCTGCAGAACGAGCGCGAGCAGTCGGCCTACAATTTCGAGCATGCCGACACCGAGATGCTGTTTCGCCATTTCGCCGATGCCGAAAAGGAGTGCAGCCGCCTCATTGAGCGCCGCCTTCCGCTGCCTGCCTACGAGCAGTGCATCAAGGCCAGCCACACCTTCAACCTGCTCGACGCGCGCGGCGTGATCAGCGTCACCGAGCGCCAGAGCTACATCCTGCGCGTGCGCGATCTCGCCAAGGCCTGCTGCGAGGCCTGGCTGGCGACCCAGACGGCGAAGGCGGCGTAACATGGCCGAACTTCTGCTCGAGCTCCTGT
>JAXMCO010000013.1:0-120380 GCA_046349335.1 Reyranellaceae bacterium | reverse complement strand
GTTGCCCCCGTTCTTTTTTGTGCTACACGCCCCGCCGGAAGGGGAACCACATGTCACAACTACCACTGCCGCAACAGATGGCAGCCGAGCGAGAGCGCATCGGCAAACTCAAAGCCGAACTCAACGCGAAGATAGCTGAATTCCGGTCACAGCTCGAAGACCTCGACATCGAACTACATGCCATCACCGCCTATGAGAGAGCCAAAGCAGGCAAGGCATCTGCACCGTCCACTGGTACACGTATTGCGCGCGGTACGAAGCGTAGTGCCGTTCTAACCATCATCTCGAACAACCCCGGTCTCACGCGTGGAGAAATCATCGATCGCATGGGCATCAAGGGTCAAAAGAGCGAAGAACAAGCTCTTTCCAACATGCTCGCCAACCTCAAGAAGTACGGCAACGTGACTGCCGAAGCGGGTAAGTACGCCATGGTTACGAGGAATTGAAAACACCTCCGTCCCGGCGAGCAAGCACCTATCGCGACGCCCCTTCGAGTGAAGGCGAAATGGCTAGGCGTACTTGGGAAGAGGGCTGATTTCCTCCTGTTGGCATAGAGTTAGTCGAGTGTCAGTCATTTCTGATTACCGCCATGGAGGTAATCATTGCGAGCCCGGAAACCACAAAATGAATAGCTGGCAAACGCCGCTCCCGTGGATACGGGGATTCATCACGGAAATGAGTACGTCCCCGCAGAGAGCCGTCGGCGCGCCGTCCCGTACTCTTTCTGGCGTGCCCTCTGCAACGTTCTTCGGTCGCGACGACTTTGAGCGGGTCCGCAATCAAGTCGTCAGGTATGCGCCGAGATAAGCGCTTCGGCATTCTTGATGCCGACTAGCACGCTCAGCGGATCGGCCGTCACCGCATGGAGCAGGCTGGTGGCCGCGGCGGTGTCGCCGGCGCCATTCCACTGCGTGTTGTGCGCCTGCTGGTCGTGCACGTAGTCGAGGCTGACGGCGATCTTGCCCATCAAGGTGGTGGGCGTGTAGGAGAAACTTCCATCAGCGTTCAGGTGCAACCCGCCATGCTCGGGGCCAATCACCAGCGCCGCATTTACTCATAGATCAGAAAGTTAGACAACAGATCGAGGATATGTGAGTATTCGCTTCACGATGAAGCGAGACGGCCGCACTCTCGATCACGCGAGGCTGGAAAGCATCCGCAAGATGGCGTTTCAACGTGTTCGCGAAGGCGAGCGGCCGAGCGAAGTGATCGCCAGTTTCGGGATGCATCGCTGCACGATTTACGGCTGGCTCAAGGCAGCGCGTGGCCGCGGCAAGGGATTGAAGTCGCTCGCCTCGAAGCCGGCGACCGGGCGGCCGCGCACGCTGACCGCGGCGCAGGAACGTCAGGTATTTCGTTGGATCAATGGCAAGAACCCGATGCAGTACGGCTTCGACTTTGGCCTGTGGACGCGCCAGATCGCCCGCGACCTCATCGCCCAGCGGTTTGCGGTAAGGCTGAGCTTGGCCTCGGTGGGAGCGTTGCTGGCGCGGGTGGGATTGACGCCGCAGAAACCGCTCCAGCGCGCTTATCAACGTGACCCCGAGGCGATCGCGCGCTGGCAGCGGGAAACCTACCCGGCGATCGCCCGTCGAGCCAAGCAGGACAAGGCGGACATCTACTTCTGGGATGAGTCGGGCTTTCGCGCCAATGCGGTACAGGGCACGACGTGGGGCGCCAAAGGGCAGACCCCGGTGGTGTCGGTGCCGGGCCAACGCCAAAGCATCAGCGCCGCCTCGGCGGTCAGTGCCAAGGGGGCGTTCTGGTTCGCCACCTACGCGGGTGGCCTCAATGGCGCGCTGTTCGTCAGCTTGATGCGCCGCATGATGCGTGGGCGGCGCCGGCCGTTGCATCTGGTCGTCGATGGCCTGCCCGCGCACAGGACGCGTGCCGTGCGCGACTACGTGGACGAACTCGACGGCAAGCTGACATTGCACTTCCTGCCCGGCTATGCCCCGGACCTCAATCCCGACGAGCTCGTCTGGAGTCACGCCAAACGCACCGGCAACGCACGCCGGCCATTGCTCAAGGGCGAACGCCTGGAACAACGGGTGGCTGCCCAGCTCGCCAATATCGGCAGGCGCCCCAGCTTGATCCGGTCATTCTTCAGCCATCCAAGTGTTGCCTATATTGCTGACTGCTGAGTAAGGGCGAACTCGCTTCGTCGTTGGCCAGAACGCCGGCAAGCGAAGCGGCCGACAGCGAGTGCCCCTGAATGATCACGTAGGCGTCATCGTGATAGTTCACTCTGTAAGCGCCGGAGACAAAATCCCTCATTGAAGCGGCCAGAAGGTCTGGTTGCGCCGGAGTAAAAATGCACCGGCAGTTAGCTCTTTGCGCGGCGTGCAGAGGGCGGGGGGATGAAGGGCGTGGAGTTGTATGGACGGGTCCGCCATGCGGTGCGGATTGAGGGTGTGAGCCGTCGCGAGGCTGCGCGGCGGTTCGGGATCGACCCGCGGACGGTGGCCAAGATGCTGATGTTCTCGGTGCCGCCGGGATACCGGCGGAGCCGGTCGCCGGCGCGGCCGAAGCTGGACCCCTTCGTCGGTATCATCGATCAGATTCTGGAGGATGATAAAGGTCGTCCGGCGAAGCAGCGGCACACGTCGAAGCGAATCTTCGAGCGGCTGCGCGACGAGCACGGTTACGGCGGCGGCCTGACGATCGTGAAGGATTACGTGTTGGGGCAGCGTCAGCGGCAGCGCGAGATGTTCGTGCCGCTGCGGCACGATCCCGGGCACGCGCAGGCCGACTTCGGCGAAGCGCTGGCGGTGATCGGCGGGGTGGAACGGAAGATCCACTTCTTCGTGATGGACCTGGCGCACAGTGACGCGGGCTTCGTGCAGGCCTATCCGGCGGAGACCACGGAGGCGTTCTGCGCCGGTCATGTGGCGGCGTTCGACTTCTTCGGCAAGGTGCCGCAATCGATCCTGTACGACAACACCAGGCTGGCGGTGGCGCGGATCCTGGGTGATGGGACGCGCCAGCGGACGCGGGTGTTCAACGAGCTGCAGTCGCACTACCTGTTCGCCGACCGGTTCGGCCGGCCGGGCAAGGGCAACGACAAAGGCAAGGTCGAGGGTCTGGTCGGGTGGGTCCGGCGGAACCTGCTGGTGCCGCTGCCGCATGCCGTCAGCTTTGACGCACTGAACGAGCAACTGCTGGAAGCTTGTCGGCGCCGTCTTGGTGATCGGCTGCGCGGTCACGACGAGACGATCGGGGAGCGGATGGCGCGCGACCTGGCGGCGTTCCACGATCTGCCCCCGACGCCCTATGACGCCTGCGAGAAGCAGGCTGGTCGGGTCAGCTCGCTGTCGCTGGTGCGCTATCGCGGCACCGACTACTCGGTGCCGACCGCCTGGGGTCATCGCGAGGTCGTGATCCGTGGCTACGTCCACGAGGTGGTGATCTCGTGCGGCGCCGAGATCATCGCCCGGCACGTCCGATCCTACGAGCGGGAAGACTTCGTGTTCGACCCGCTGCATTACCTGGCGCTGCTCGAGCGCAAGATCGGGGCGCTCGACCAGGCGGCCCCCTTGGCCGGTTGGGAGCTGCCCGAAGCGTTCGCCACGCTGCGTCGCCTGCTCGAGGCGCGCATGGGCAAGCAAGGCAAACGCGAGTTCGTGCAGGTTCTGCGGCTGATGGAAGTGTTCAGGATCGATGACGTCGCCGCCGGCGTGCGCGATGCCATCGATCGCGGGGTGATCGGCTTCGATGCGGTGAAGCATCTGGTGTTGTGCCGGATCGAGCGCCGGCCGCTACGCCTCGACATGACGGTGTATCCTTACCTGCCGCATGCCAACGTGGCGACAACCTCGGCCAGAACATACATGGACTTGCTCGCCGGGGTGACGTCATGACCGACACGCCACAGCTTCTGCTTGGCCATCACCTCAAGGTGCTCAAGCTGCCGGCATTCCTGCGCGAGCATGACAAGCTCGCCCGGCAGTGCGCCGCCGAGGGTGTCGAGCATACAGGCTACCTGTTGCGCCTGGCCGAACTCGAGCTGATCGAGCGCGAACGGCGGATGGTCGAGCGGCGGATCAGAGAAGCGCGGTTCCCGGCGGTCAAGAGCCTCGACAGCTTCGACTTCCTGGCGCTGCCGTCGCTCAACAAGACATTGGTGCTCGAACTGGCGCGCTGCGAGTACGTGCTTCGCCGCGAGAACGTGATCGCGGTTGGCAACAGCGGCACCGGAAAAAGCCACGTGGCGCTCGGCCTGGGGCTAGCAGCCTGCCAGAAAGGCCTGTCGGTCGGCTTCACCACGGCAGCCGCCCTGGTCAACGAGTTGCTCGAGGCACGCGACGAGAAGCGGCTGCTGAGGCTGCAGCGCCAGCTTGCCGCCTACAAGCTCCTGGTGATCGACGAGCTCGGTTACGTGCCGCTATCCCAGACCGGCGCCGAGCTGCTGTTCGAGGTGTTCAGCCAGCGCTACGAACGCGGCTCGACTATCGTTACCAGCAATCTGCCGTTCGACGAATGGACCAGCGTGTTCGCGTCCGAACGTCTCACCGGTGCGCTGCTCGACCGGCTGACCCACCACGTTCATATCCTCGAGATGAACGGCGATAGCTACCGGTTGAAACAAAGCAAACGGCGTCAGCGTGGCATGCGATCGCCCGAAATCAGGGGCAACGCCGACGACACGTGAAGCAGGGCCGCCCTCGGCCGCCGCATCACACCCTCCGCCAATCAAACTTACCGTCACGGCTTGCACCGGTGGGTCCACAGGACAGCCCCGCGCGCTGCTACGTCAGCCTCTCGAAGGGCACTCCGCAGCGCGCGGGGCTGTCCTGTGGACTACCGGCACAAGCCTCCGTCCCGTGCCGACAATGCCGATACTCGCTGATGCATTTTTGCTCCGGCCCGCCGATGCATTTTTAGTCCGGCGTTGACAGGCTCCTTAAGGTTACCCAAGAAATTTCATCTCTAGAGGGCCAGTGGCCGTCGCAACGCGCCCACATTTTATTGAGCGATGAGGCAACTTCTTTGGCCCTTAGACGAAGGCCGCATTTCGGACAGAACGCTCGATTGCATCTCTTTGTTTCGCATCGGTGAAGGATGTCGATGATTGATTGTGTGCCGGGTGCGTTGGAGAGGTGAAGGAGCTTAACGAGCTTGGTCATTGTTCGGTGTTTCTCGTAATCGAGTAGAATGAATAACCGCTTAGCGGGATCAACCAGAGGCATGGCATGGCGCTCTAGCGGTCGTAGGGGGTGGGCAAAGTTGGCGGGTACGTGCCCGGGGAAATGATTCCCGTAGGGAAAGGAGGATCGGAGGCGACGTGGAATTGCGGTCGGATCGACACGGAATCCCCACGCGGCTCAATTGCTCGTTGAGGTTCTCAGCATGCCAAGCCGTCGAATCGCCCACTTGTCGAGATGGCTTCGTGGGTAAAGCGGCGTTCTGCCCATGCGATAGGCTGGCGGACCTTCTGAGCTAGTGCAAAACCATTTTGCGAGGGTGCTAGGCGCGACTGGAATGCCATGCCTCACCTTGAGATAGCGAGCCGCCTCCCTTCGCGTAAGATTAGGTGGCCACGTTTCAGTCCATATGTCCGGATGATCTTCTGATCGATCTGGTCTCGGGCTCATCGTGCTCCTTTTCGCGCGCATGATCGGCGCGGACGTCAATGGAGCATGAAACTTTGGGTGCTGTCGGCCGACAAAGGCCTGAAATTGCTAGGCCGGAATTCTAGTCCGTCTCGCTTGTCCCATACAGCACGCCGATATGAGCCTTGAGCAGGCTGTCCGAAGGTTCGCTACCAGTGGTCTGAAGCCACCACGCCGCCATCTCCTCCTGAAGCCGGGCGTGTACGTCAGGAAGGGTTCCGTGTCGCTTAATTATTTCAATGTACATTTTGTTCCACGGATATTTGGGAGGTCTTCCTCGCCGCGACGTTCCCGGTCTGGGGAAAGTGTCAGACGCTTGTCGATCGCTCGATTCGGCAGAAGAAATGACGTGGGACGCGATCGATGAGAGATCGTCAGGTGTGCCCTCGTCCTCTGCCGCTTGCGCGTTCGCCATTTCACGCGTTAGCTCCTGACAAGCCTGCTCAAAGGCGTTTCTCTCCAAGACTTCCACTCCCTCATGCACAACATCGTACAAAGCCCATTGCTCAAACCAGAGCCGAACTTCTGAGTGCTGTGCATCTCGGAGAGCGTTTCGGACGAGAGTTTCCCGCACTTCAGCTTCACCGAAAGGTGCTTCCATTTGCATTCCGCGGGCCAACATTTCAATCGATTCTGCGTTCAATCCAAGGCGGAGCAATCCTCTGCGGGCGTAGTGCAAAACCCGACCTTCGCGCCAAGTGAGATTGCTAATCCACTCATCTCCAAACATTGACTTCCCCGTTAGCTCAAATGCGTCGGAATAGAGAATGAAGCTGTCTGGGATCACCTTCCGCACCATAGTCATTTTCCTATTTGAGGCGCTCGAACTTAGCCGTGCCGATCTGAATTGCGTCGAATAGTCGGGGTGCTGACAATGCGTATGCGAATGTGGCGCTGGGGGGCTCGACGGGGCCGAGCAAGCATTTGCCGGGTGTCGGAACTTCGGACCGCCGACCATAGAGTAGATGGCTGGTTTTCCCGGGCACGCATGTGTGAAAGGCCCTCGATCGATAGGGGGTCAGGCGCGTCGCCGGTCTCTCAGGCTTACCAACCTCGGACCATTGCCACCTCCCTTGAGCGCACCCGCCAGCTTCCGTGATGTGCGGTCGGCAACGGCTCGCACGGGATCAAGGTGCAAGTGTGCGTACCGCTGTGTCGTTGACGCTTGGGTATGTCCAAGTACCTTTCCAACGAGATAGAGGGAGCTTCCATCGGCGACGGCAATGCTAGCAAAGCCATGGCGCAAGTCATGCATTCGCACATCGCTAAGGCGCGCCATTGCCTTCAATTTGCGCCAAACACGCGGCATCCCAACGTGGTGGCCGGCGCCTGTAGCGGCTGGGAAGACCCATGGGGAGCCGGGCTTACGGGGCAATCCGTTGAGAACGGTGAGTGCCGGTGCTCCCAGTGGCACGATCTTCGCGCCCGTCTTTGAATCTGGCAGGCGTAACGCCTTGCGCTCGAAGTCAACATAGTCCCACCGCAGCGAGGCGATTTCGTTCCTGCGGGCCCCGGTCAATACGAGCAAGCGGAGGATGGCAAGCGAATTGGGGTTCAGTCCTTGTCGCTCTCCGTTGGCGAAAGCCTCTCCAAGACGTGCCAGTTCTGCAGCGGAAAGGAAGCGCTCGCGCTGCTTCGGCTTGTTCAGTTTGATGCCCTTGCCCGGATTGTCGGGACGAAACTTTCGTGTGGTGGCCCACTGCAGCATCGCAGACAGTACCAGCGTAGTGCGCGTCGCTGCGACCGGACCGCCTGTGACTATTGCCCGGCCTCGCTTCCGTGTCCTTTCGTCCGCCCGGGTCTTGCCATCCGTCACGTCTCGCTGGAATTTTTGAAGGTCATCAGACGTAAGCGAAGCTAGCTGGCGCCGGCCCAACAGGGGGATTACGTGCCGGCGGAGGTTGCTTGCATCTGATTGCCAACTGGTGGCTTTCTTGGCTGGTTTGGAGGCGGGCCCTTCAGTCAGATAGATTTCCACCAGCTCGGCGACTGTCAGGTCAGTACGCAGAGCATGGCGATCGGCGGAGGGGTCGCCACCGCTGGACGCATCTGTAAGGGCCTCACGAGCCCGGCGGCGTGCTTCGTCCGGTGTAAGCACCCCAACCTTGCCCAAAGCTAACTTTCGAGTCCTGCCGGCCGAATTTCGGTATTGGACCACCCACGTGGCCACGCCGGTCGGCTTGGCTCTCAGCGCGAAGCCGGCAAGATCGGTATCCCGGTACAGGGTGTCCCTTTCGACGGGCTTCAGGGCATCGACGAACCGCTTGGTGAGCTTGGGCAAAGTTGCCTCCGCAATGTTTCGCACGGTGCGCGCTTTAGGTGGGGACACACTGGGGACACAACAGGGGGAAAACGACCGCAATTTCCCCTTGTTGCTCCAATGTTCCCAAAGTGGCGCCCGTGCGGCGTTAGTCAAGCCCCATCGCAATTGAGCAACTCCGGGAAACGTCGGAAAAGGCCTTAGCTCTGTCATTCGTAATGATGGGGTCGGCGGTTCGATTCCGTCTCGGGGCACCACTTCCAATCGATCTTCAGTCGATCGCGTCTTCCTCTCCGGCGTGCAGAGGGGCTGTCCGACGACGGCGGCTACTCGGCCGCTCGACGATCCGTCGTCCGGTCCACGCCCAGCGACTGCAGCGCATGGCGGATCGCGGCCTGTTGTGTCGGTGAGGCGGCCGGCATCGGCGCCCGCGACCAGGTCTGCGGCATCCCCTGCAGGATCTGGGCGTAGCGCGTGCAGGCCGGCAGGTTGTCGGACACGAGGGCGTTCCACAGCGTGAGCAGCTTCTTGTGCAAGGCGAGTGCCCTGGCGTGATCGCCGGCTTGAGCGTCAGCGGCCCAGGGCGCGGGATGCCGAAGGACCGGATTCCCGAGCTGGCCAAGATCGTCATCCATCACGCCGATCTGATCTCGGCGAAGTTACAGGGGCAATCGAGCCGGACGAACGAGGCCGTCGCCGTCTCTCCTCGATCTAGGGCCTGTCCTCAATTGAGCCAAATGGTAGCCGCCGCGAGGTGGATAGCGGCGAGGAAATTGGTAGCGGTCTTATCGTAGCGAGTTGCGATGGCCCTGAAGCGCTTGAGGCTACAGTAGAAGTTCTCGATGAGATGGCGGGCCTTGTAGATCTGTTTGTCGTAAGGGCGGGGCTTTTTGCGGTTGCTCTTCGAGGGGATGACGCAGGTCTTGCCGGCGGCCTCGAGAGGTTCGATGAGGCGCTGGTCGGCATCGAAGGCTTTGTCGGCCAGCAGGGTGTCAGCCTTCATGTCAGGCAACAGGGCGTCGGCGCCCTGCAGGTCGTGGGCCTGGCCCGGCGTCAGGAAGAAGCGGACAGGATTGCCCAGAGCATCGACCAGGGTATGGATCTTGGTGCTCAGCCCGCCTTTGCTTCGGCCGATCGCTTGATCTTCGCCGTCTTTTTTTTGGCGCCGGCGCTATGCTGATGAGCGCGCACGATGGTGCTGTCGATCATGGCGTATTCGTTGTCCGCATCGGCCGCAAGAAGCTCGAACAGCCTGCGCCATACACCGCTCTTTGCCCATCGGCTGAAGCGGGTATGGACAGCCTTCCAAGCGCCGAAGCGCTCGGGCAGGTCGCGCCATGGGATGCCAGCTCGATAGCGGTAGATCACGGCATCGACGAACAGACGATTGTCCCTGGCGGTCGCGCCAACGTGACCCTCGCGTCCCGGTAGAATGTCCTTGATCCGATCCCATTGGTCGTCGCGAAGGGCGTAACGGCGCATCAGTCAGCTCCCAGTGGCCGACTGGCAAGGAGCATGTCGCGGGTCAATTGGGTAGCTCAGACCTTGGAAAATGTAGCCTCGACGACAACAACGCAAGATCGATTCAAAATTCTCGCTCATTTGATTCTATTATTACGCGAATTTCTTCTTCAATAGAGGACAGGCCCTAGGCTGTTTGCGAGCGCCCAATGCATGGGCGCGATCGCCATCGCCGCTGGTTTCGCCGTTACTGGCGCGTTGCTGCCGCGCTATGAAGGCTCGGCCGGACGCGGTCGATGCCGGGCGCGATCGCCGGAGGAGGCCGCGCGGCGGCCGGAGAGAGTGAATTGTGCACAACAGGCTGATCTTCGATACCGACGGCGGCGTGGATGACGCGCAGGCGCTGTTGCTGTTGATCGCCAATGACCGCGCGCCCGACGCCATCACCACGGTGTTCGGCAACGTCGATGTCGATACGGCGACCGACAACGTGCTGGCGGTCCTGGCCGTCGCGGGCGCGACAATCGAGGTCCACAAGGGTGCGGCCGAGGCGATGGTGCAGGAGCTGATCCACGCCCGGCATGTCCACGGCGAGGACGGGCTGGGGGGCGCACCGCGTCCGCCGACGGTCGGCGACATCGCGGGCTTCGATGCCGTCGGCTTCCTGGTGGCGACGCTGGGCGAGGCGGCGATCACCGGCGCGGCCGTCGACGTGCTGATGGTCGGCCCCCTCACCAATCTCGCCCTGGCGCTGCAGGTGGCGCCGGGCATCGCGCGCGGCATCGGCCAGCTCACAATCATGGGCGGCACGCTGCATGGACGCGGCAACCACACGCCGGCCGCCGAGTTCAATATCTATGCCGACCCCGAAGCGGCGGCGATCGTGTTCGCAGCCGACATCGCCACCGTCGTGGTGCCGTGGGAGCCCTGCACGACGCATTTCCTCACCGGGCCGCAGACGGATGCGCTGTTCGCCGCCGTGCCCGATGGTCCCTACAAGGAATTCGCGCTGGCGCTCGCCACGCACTCGCGCAAGACGCCGGCCGGACACCGCAACCACGACGCCATGTGCTTCGTCGATCCCCTGGCTGCGGCCGTGGTTGTCGAGCCCGCCATCGTCACGCGCGCGCTGCGCGCCTCGGTCGACGTGGCGCTGGCGCCCGGCATCACCCGCGGCATGACCGTGGTCGATCCGTCGGGACGGCTCGGCACGCCGATGGTGACCCTGGTCGAGGAAGCCAGCCTCGATCGCCTCGCGGCGCTGTACGCGGCATCGATCAGGAGAGATTGACCTGGTCCGGGCGTGATCGGTGCGGCCCCTGTGACGTCTCTACCCGGCAGAGTCGTACGGCACGAATGCCATGTCTCGCCCGGGCCAATTGCCCGCCGCAACCGCCCTTGCCTTGCCATCTTCCAGGACACGAGCTCCCGATCTCGTATCGGGACAGAGTCCACGGAGAGGATTGTCGGATTCCGTTTCCGCGCCGCCAGGCCGGGGTAGCGGCGCTTGCGAGACGATGCGCCCGATGCAGTGCGACGCCGCCCGTGGCTGCGCCCACTCAGCCAAGCGGTGCCAGCTTACCGTGGATCGGCCACGGCCTCGCTCGGCAGCATTCGGCGTGAGACGAAGCAGATGAACGACACCGCGAACCAGATCACGGCAGCCACGATCTTGACCGTCGTTTCGTCCGGCCTGGTCGCGATCGAGGCGAACACGATGCCCAGCACGCCGAACAGGGCACCGGTGAAGATCAAGATCGTAAGTTGCTTGCGATAGGCCGTGATATACTTCGCCCGATCGCCCGCGAACTTCTTGTGCACCCATCCGCGGCGAATGCGCCTCACCTCGACCGGCGTGAGAATGCAGATGGCAAGTGCGGCGACGATGGCAATCAGCTCGAGCATCGAGACCTCCGTGGTCGGCGAAGGGCGCCATGGCTTCCGGTGCTGCCGGCAGGCCCGGCAGTGGTGATCTCGCAGGCTGGTGCGTCAGCGGTCGCGTCTTGCCTCAACGATGAGGCCGGCTGTCGTTGTTGACGGTGCGGTCGCCGGCCGACCAGCGGCGCAGGGACTCGTGCGCCGTGGCACGCTGATGCGCGGCGATCTTGTCGGCATTGGGCGCGTCGGCGGTGAACTCGACGATCAGCCCGTCGGGGTCTTGGGCGTAGATCGACGTGCAATAGCCGTGGTCGGCCTCGCGCAGGAGCTTACCGGCGGCGGCCAATCGCCGCTTGATCTCCTTTTGCGCCGACTCGCTGACGGCGAATGCGATATGGACGAAGAACGGCTGCTGTTGCGCCTTGAACGCCGCCGCCGCTTCGGGATCGGGAAACTGGAAGAAGGCGAGAGCGCCGCCGTCGCCGATGCCGTAGAAGGTATGGCTGTAGGTCAGGCGCTTGCCGGGGAACTGCGCGAACTCGGACTCCTCGATCCAGGTCGCGAGCAGCGGCAGGCCGATGATGTCCTCGTAGAACTGGCGCGTCCGTTCCTGATCTGCGCAGACATAGGCGTTGTGGTGCAGGCGTTGGGGCAGTTCCTTCAGGATGCCATTCGATCGATCGGTCATGACCATCTCCTCCCGGTCTTGTGTCGACGTCAGTCGAGGTAGCGAAGTCCCAGCATCGGCATCGCTTCGGCCGATAGAGCCTCCCTGGCGGTTCCCCGGTCTGTCGATGCGCTTGGTTCAAGTCTAGCCTGGATACGCTGCCGCCCGTAAGCTCCCTGCAGGCAAGAGGGAATATTTCGACATGGTTTCGACCTTCGTTGCCCGAGGCGCGGCGGCTTACGACCACTACATGGGCCGTTGGAGCCGGCGGCTCGCGCCGCTGTTTCTCGACTTTTCCGGCGCAGCCGCCGGCGAGCGCGTGCTCGATGTCGGCTGCGGCACCGGCAGTCTCAGCCTGGCGCTCGTCGAGCGCGCGACGGTCGAGGCGATCGAGGCGATCGACTTCGAGGCAGATTTTGTCGCCGCCTTGCGCGAGAAGATCGGCGACGCCCCGATCACGGCGCGCCAGGGCGATGCCTGCAGCCTGCCCTTCGCCGATGCCTCGTTCGATCGCGCCCTGTCGCTCCTGGTGCTTCATTTCGTGTCGGATGCCCAGCAGGCCGCGCGCGAGATGCGACGGGTCGTCCGGCCGGGCGGAGTCGTCGCCGCTTGTGTCTGGGATACCTACGGCGGCATGCCGAGCCAACGCATGTTCTGGGATACGGTTGTGGCGATCGAGCCGTCCGCCGCAGCGCGCCGCGCGGCGACGATGTTCCGGCCGGCGACCCAGCCGGGCGATCTGCCCGACTTGTTCGATCGCGCCGGGCTGACCGACATCCGCGAGACGGTACTTACTATCCGCATGGATTTCGCCGATTTCGAGGACTACTGGCAGCCGTTGATGACCGGGCAGGGCAATCTGGCGCAGTTCGTCGGCGGCCTCGCCGAGGCGACTCGCGCGCGCGTGGTCGAGGCGGTGCGCGAGGCCTTTCTCTGCGGCCGGCCGGACGGACCGCGCAGCTTCGCCAGTGTCGCCTGGGCGGCGCGCGGCGTCGTGCCAGGCTAGCGCCTATGCCGGCGACGCGGGCGATCGACGATCTCGAGGCGCTGCGCCAACGCGCCGCCGAGTTGCAAGCACGGGCGGATGCCGAGGCTCTGCGTTACAGGCACGGGACCTGGAAGCGCTGGGTTGGCGTCGTCTTCCCGATCCCGTTCGTCGTCGTGCTGTTGCGCCTCTACTTCGACGCCTGGGCCTACTACGTCGCCGGCGGCGCTCTCGTCGTGTCGACGATGGTTCTGTTCGAGCTCGACACCGCAGCACGCGATCGCAGCAATGCTGCCGAGCAGGCTGCGGAAGCGGCGCAGCGCGATTACCAGGCCGCCCTTGCGGCCCGGCAGCCCGGCGCGCCGATGCTCTGCTAGGTCCGAGGCGGAGCCGGAAGCGGCGCCCAGCGCTCGGGATGGAGCTCGACATACTCGATCCACGGGCCGGTCTCGGCCTGACCCTCATCGAGGTGGCCGACATCGCTAACCCAGTAGCCGAAGGTGCGGCGGTTGGCATCGAACTTCCAGACGCCGATCATGATCTCGCGGGCGACATGGCCCTCGACGCCGGGGCAGAACAGCAGCACCGGCCGGGAGTCCTTGGGCGCGGTGGCCATCGGTTGCCATCCCGTCACGACGCCACGCAGTTGCTCGATCTCGGCCGCCGCCCGCCATCGTACATCGTCGCCGATCTGCCGCAGCTCCTCGTCGGTCGGTCCGTCCGGCCGGCGCATCAAGCCGTGCGAGTCGCGACACTCGGCGCGCAGCGCCTCGACGATGTCGGCAGGCGTCCCCTTGGCGTCGGTCATGTGGGCGATCCGGATCCTTGCTCGAAGATGGTCATGGTGCAGCCTGCAGGTGCCGAACGCCAGCCGAGATCGATGACGCGATGGCGGAGGCCTGAGGCAGGCGGTCGATCATGCCGTGAAGGTGCAGGCGTCGGAGGCCGGCAGGCGATGGCGCCGCGGCCGGTGGTCGGGGCCTCAGGCCTTCACCGTCAGCAAGTCGGCGGCGAGCAGCACCTCGCCGTCGAAGTGGGCCTTGGCCTCGGCGATCCACTGGGGCTCGCTGCCGGGTTGCGGTGCGGGCACCATGTGATTGAGCACCAGCGTGCGGACGCCCCCGTCGCGCGCCGTTTGCGCAGCCTGGACGACATCGGAATGGTAGTCGAGGATGTCGCGGAGGCGCTGGAACGGCACCTTCTCCACCAGCGGCCGGCGGATCACCGTCTGAACGTAGATGTCGGCGCCCTGGCACAGGCGTGTCAGGCCTTCGCACGGCACGGTATCGCCGGCGATCGCCACGACCTTGCCCTTGGCCTCGATGCGATAGCCGATCGTCGGGTGGACCGGGCTGTGGTCGGTCGGCGCGGCGTGGATGCGAACGCCGTCGGCGTCCCACACCGGCCCTTCGGAGATCTCCCGCACCGTCACCTGTGGGCGATGCTGCAGGTCGGCGTGATGCGCCATGCGGTAGCCGATATCGTGCTCCAGCATCGCCAGGGTCGCTTGCGTGAATCTCTCGAAGCCCACCGGGCCGTGGGCGAGCAGCGGCCGCGGCGCGACGTTGGTGATCCAACGGGTGGTGATGACATCGTTGTAGTCGGTCGTATGGTCGCTGTGCATGTGGGTGACGAACAGCGCCGCCAGATCGCGCGCCGTCATGCCGACCGCCGCGCCGCGCATCAGGACGGCGCGACCGCAATCGAACAGAAGGTCGGTGGTCCCGACGCGCACGAGGGTCGCGGGGCCGGCGCGGTCCGGTGCGACCATAGGGGAACCGCTGCCGAGAATGATGACTTGCATCGCTTGCCTGCCTGCTCTGGGGCTGCTTCCTTCCCACACGATGCGCGCGCTGCCAAGCGCCGGGCGCTCGGATAGGACGCGCCTCGGCATGGCGTGGCCTCGACCCATTCTATGCGAATGGCCCGCCATGGTGCAGGACGCTTTCTCGTGCATTATGGCTCGACTGCACAGGGAGCGCCGCATGACTCTGAAGTACGATCTCTACTGGTCCTTCCGTTCGCCCTATTCCTATCTGGTGACCCCACGCCTGGTCGCGCTCGAGCGCACGTACGATGTCGAGGCCACGGTGCGAGTGGTCTACCCGATCGCCGTGCGGCAGCCCGACTTCTTCGCCCACAGCGACCGGCTGTGGTTCACCTATTTCGCGGTCGACGTGTTTCGCAGCGCCGAGTTCGTCGGCTTACCGTTTGCCTGGGCATCGCCCGACCCGGTAGTGATGGATCGGCAGACCGGCACCTATCCCAAGGAACAGCCCTATATCCATCGCCTGACCCGGCTCGGGCAGGCCGCCACCGAACGCGGCAAGGGGCTGGCCTTCCTCGACGAGGTGAGTCGCGTGATTTGGAGTGGCCAGGTCAAGAACTGGCACGAAGGGGATCACCTCGCCCGCGCCGCCGAACGGGCAGGGCTCGATCTCGCGGAAATGGACGCTGCTGTCGCCGCCGATCCCGCGCGTTTCGACCGGACGATCCATGACAACGAGGCGGCGCAGCGCCAGGGCGGCCACTACGGCGTGCCGCTGATGGTGTTCGACGGCCAGCCGTTCTTCGGCCAGGACCGCTTCGATCAGCTCAAATGGCGCATGGAGCAGAAGGGGCTGGCCAAGCGTCCGGGCCGCTAAGAGGGGCTACCGTTTGGTCGCGCGATTGCGCGGGGCCGCGCGATCCTCGGCGGGCGCCGGCCACTGGCGTGGTGGGCCGAGCAAGGTGTCGCCCGCCTGCTGGACCTTGTCGGCGAGCCAGGCCGAGCCGCCGCGATCGGGATGGACCAGGCCGAGCAGGCGCTTGCGCGCGGCGCGGATCGCCGCGTCGTCGGCGCCAGGCTCGAGTCCCAGCACCTCTAGGGCTTCGCCGTTCGACATGGTCTCGACGCGACGCTCGTCGGTGAGGGCCACCAGCGAGGATTTGGCGACGTAGGCTTCGAGGATCGCCGCCGCCCGTCGCACCATCTCGGGATCGTCGGTGGGATCGAAGTCGCGGACCTCCATGTCGAACGGCGCCGGCCGGCGGCGAAACAGGCCCGAGGCCCAGCGCAGCGGCGCGAGGACCGACCGCCATTTCAGGAGCGTGGGCACGATCAGCAGGCCGGCACCGACCAGCATGGCGAGCGACCATTGGCCGTCGGCGATGGCGTAGATCAGCAGCCCGACCCCGGCGATCAGCAGGAGGAGCAACATCCAGCGCATGGTGCGCAGCATGGTGCGGGGATCGCTGTGCACGAACCAGTCGAGGAACTTGGCGAGCGTCGCCAGCACGGACAGGCCGAGAACGATGGCGCTGATCACGACCATGTAGTCCATTACCACGCTCCCGCGAGGATGCCGCCCATTGGCAACGGTTGCGCCAACACTACTCCAGTCGCAACAGGAAGCCAGCATCGCTCGAGCGCCAGACCTGCACTCCCGCACATCGCTCGGCGTTTGCATCGCGGAGGGGCGAGTCTACTATCTTGGTCCAAGAAAAATGCGGCGAGGGAGGTCGAGATGGCGAAGCGCAAGAAGACGGGAACCAAGAGTCCGCAGCGTGGAGGCCCCGGCGTCAAGACGGGCTCGTCGGCCGGCAAGCCGCCAGCGACGCGGGCTTCGGCCGACGCCTACGCCCGGCGCCGCGCCGAGGTCGATGCGCAGGATCACAAGGAGTTCCAGACCTACCTGGCCGACAAGAAGGAGGCCGACGCGCGCAAGGCCAAGGCAGCGGCCGTTGCCGAACCACCCAAGCGTGGCGGCATCAGCCGGCGGACCATGTTCAACGTCGCCGTCGGCACTGCGGCGGTCGCCGAGGCGGGCGTGATCGGCTACAACGTGCTGGGCAGCGGGTCGGTCTCCGATCATGGCGTGCGCCACGGCGGCGCCAACTACACCGAGGCGCAGCGCCACAACATCACGCGCGAGGTGGTCGACACCCGCGCCGACCTGCGTGGCCAGAGCCTCGGCAACTGGGTTGCCCTGCTGCCGACCAAGATGGGCGGTGGCACCTATGCCATCGATCTCAACTCCAACCGCGTACTTGCCTCGATCTGGTACTGGAACTACGGCGACTACAATCCGATCAGCCACCATCTCTGCGCCTTCCCCAGCGCCGATCCGCTGCACGGCTTCGAGTTCGTCAACAGCACGCAGGGCGGCCAGAACTCGCTGATCTACAACATTCCGACCGCCGTCACCGCCGAAACCGCGCCAGGCGGCACCAACATCTATCGCGTGCGCTTCGACGGTACGGAGATGCAGCTTGTCGAGAACGTGTCGGAGACGACCGGGCTCGGGCTCGGCGTGCACGTCACGGTCAACCCCAAGGACGCGCAATCCTACTTCGTGACCGACGGCCAGAAGGACATCGCTGCCTGCTTCGACCGCACGACCTCCAAGGTCAAGGCGGCGCTGCGCTTCGACTGGGAGCCGAACGTGCGCGATCTCCGTGTCGCTTGGACCAAGGGCGGCACGATGACGATCAAGAAGATCTACCCCGATCCACGCACCGGCCTCTACGACTATCGCGGCACCAAGGGCAACAAGATCCACTGGGAAATGGTGCCGATGGGCGAGCTGTTTGTCGAGGAGGGCTCGCTGCCAGGCGAGAATCCGCTTGCACTCACGGGCGCCGACGGCACGGTGTGGCATCCCGAGGGACGCTGGGCCGCCACCGTTGTGCGGCTGTGCGGCGGCATCTGCATCCTCGACCCGGAGAAGAACTTCGATCCGGTGGCCTTCCTGCAGTTCAACAAGGATTCACCGGACCAGTACAAGGTCGAGCAGGTCGACAAGGACACCTGGAAAGTGGTGTTCGACAAGATCCATTCGCCGGGCCACGAGATCGGCTTCTCGCCCGACGGCCGGTTCCTCGTGATGATGAATAATCTGCGCGAGAATAATTGCTCGATCTTTTCCTGCGCCGACCCCGATCCGCGCAACTGGCGCAAGATCGCTCATGTCGAGGATCCGCTGTGGCGCGGCAAGTACCCCAACCCATTCCACATGGTGTTCTCGCTCGACAGCTCGAAGCTCTATCTCTCCATCCTGCATCCTGCGCCGGCCTACAGCGGCATCATGGTGGTCGACACCAAGACTTGGACGATCGCCAAGGAGATCCAGGGCATCGGCCCCGACCTGCAAACCCCCGCGCTGACCTATGACGGCAAGTACGTGCTGACGCCGTTCAGCGGCTTCCAGCGCCAATCGAGCGGCATCTCCGTGATCGACACTTCGACCGACACGTTGATCGGCATCCTGCCGAGCAACGGTGGCCACCACGACTGCGTCATCATCCCGACCAAGCTGGAGCACATGAAGCACACCCGCTCCTGTACGCTGTGAGCCGGCGGGCGGGCAGCCTCTTACGTTCCTCTCCCGCGTTAGGGGGAGAGGCTAGGTGAGGGGGTGAAGACGTGCGTGTCCCCCTCACCCAACCTCTCCCCCTATCGGGGGAGAGGAGCCCGAGGCTGAGGGGCAGACCATGCGCTGGCTGCTGGCGAATCTCGCTCTACAGAATCTCGGACGGCGCAAGGCGCGCACGTTGCTGCTGGTCGCCGCCGTCGCAGTCGGCAGCGGTGCGTTGTTCGCCGGCGCGAGCTTGATGAGCAGCATCGAGCGCAGCATGGCCGTGGGCTTTACCCGCATGGGCGCCGACTTGATGGTGGTGCCCGATGGCGCGCTCACCAACATCACGGCGGCGCTGCTGGTCGTCGAGCCGACCGACCTCGCGCTCGATGCCGATCTTCTAGACAAAGCCGGGCTCGCCAGCGTCGGCCGCAGCGCCCCGCAGAAGATCGCGCGCGTCGAGCATTCCGGCATCGGCAGCCATCACGAGTCGGTCGACCTGATCGGCTTTGACCCGCCACGCGACTTCACCATCCAGCCGTGGCTGGTCGAGAAGCTCAATCGTCCCCTGCGGCCCGGTGACGTCATCCTGGGTGCCGGCCGCGACGCGCCGCTCGGCTCGCAGCTCCTGATCTTCGGCAAGCCGCACGTCGTCTATGGCCGGCTCGGCCGCACCGGCGTGGGCACGCACGAGCGCGGGGTGTTCATGGCGTCGGCGACGCTGGAGGCGCTGGTCGGCGCGATCCAGGGTCACGGCAAGCCGTTGCCTGTGCTGCAACCCGGCAAGGTCACCGGCTTCCTGATCGAGCTGGCGCCGGGCGCTACCTCCCTGCAGGCGCGCTTTGCCCTCCTGTCGAGCCTGCAGGGCGTCAAGGTGGTGAGCGGCGACACGACCCTGAGCGGCATCCGACAGGGCCTGACCTCGCTGCTCGACAGTATTCTTGTGCTGATGGTCGTGATGCTGGCCAGCACGGCGCTGATGGTGAGCGTGCTGTTCTCGACCATCGTCAACGAACGTCGTGGCGAGCTCGGTCTCCTCAAGGCGATCGGCGCCCGCCGGTCGCAGGTGCTGGGCATGATGGTCATCGAGGCGATGCTGGCGACCGGCATCGGTGGTGCGCTGGGTGTGGCGCTCGGACTCCTGGTCATGCGGCTCTACGAGCGCTCGCTGGTCTACAATCTCGACCGGCTGGGCGTGCCCTTCATCTGGGATGATCTTTCGAGAACCGTGGCCTTTGCCGCAGGCGCGGTCCTGCTGTCGGTGCTGATCGGAGCGCTGGCCGTGCTCTATCCGGCGTGGCGCGCCAGCCGGCGCGATGCCTACGACCTCGTGCGCGGCGAGTCCTGAGGCGATGCTTGCCTGCCAGAGCCTCTCCAAGACCTATCGTACCGAGCGCGGTGACATCGCCGCCGTGATCGACCTCGATCTCGCGGTCGAAGCGGGACGCTACGCCGCCATCGTCGGCCGTTCGGGCTCGGGTAAGTCCTCGCTGATGGCGATGATCGGCGGGCTCAGCCGGCCGAGCGGCGGCACGGTGGCGATCGACGGCACCGACATCTGGGGCCTGGGCGACGATGCGCTGGCACGCTTCCGTAACGCCCGCATCGGTTTCGTCTTCCAGTTCGCGAGCCTGCTGCCGACCCTGCGGCTGGTCGACAACGTCGCTCTGCCGGCAATGCTGGGCGGAGCGCGCGACAGCGCCGGCACCTATGCCAAGGCTTCGGCCCTGCTCGCCCGCATGGGCCTCGGCGACTACCTCGACGCCTATCCGTCGGAGATCTCGGCCGGCGAGCAGCGTCGCGCCGCCATCGCCCGCGCGTTGATCAACGATCCGGCGCTACTGCTCGCCGACGAGCCGACATCCGACCTCGACGAGCAGACCGAGATCGAGATCATGGACGAGCTTCTGGCCGTCAACCGCGAACTCGGCACCACCTTGATCCTGGTGACCCATAACCTTGCCCTGGCCGAGCAGGCCGAGCAGATCGTCCACATCGCGAATGGCACTTTGGTCGCATGAAGGACAAGCGCCCCGACCCGCGCAAGCTCTCGCCGGAGCAGAAGGATGCGCTGATCCGAGACCTGCAGCGCCAGGTCGCGGCAGGGCAGTCCGAGCTGCGTCTGCTGCGCCGCCGGCATGGGCAGGCACCGCAGCAATCGAGACCTTCTGCCTCGTCGGATCGCGCCTCCTCCGACCGAGGGTTGTTCGACAAGCTCGGCGCGGCGGCACCGAGGCCGTCCATCGAGCCGCCCACCGGCGTCGCCGTGAAACTCGGCCGCCATCTCGGCCTGTGGCGCTCGCCGGTGGTGAAGGGCGTAGTCGGCGTGGTGCTGGCTGCCTTCGCGATCGATGGCGGCATCGGCATCTGGCAGGATCAGGCGTTGCGCCGCGATCGCCAGGCGCGCCTGCTGCTCGAGCACCAGGCGCTGACGTCGCTTTATGTCGAGCTGAAGCGAATCGTGCTCGAAGCGGACGGCAAGTCGTATCGTATGACCATTGCGATGCAGAACATCGACCCGGCGTCGCCACTCTACGTGATGCTGAATGCGGTTGGCGTCTACGTGCAGTCGGGGCTGATCTGGCAGCAGGTGCCGTCCAGTCCGATCGACGGCGCGGGACGCGGCGTGGTCAAGCTCACCGACGGCTATACCTACGACGTCGCCTTCACGCCCGAGATCGCCACCTGGGCCGAGCTCATTCCCGGCTACATGCACGTGCGCATCCAGTCCGACATGCTGATCAGCCGTCAGGCCCAGCCCGGCAACGATATCGTCGAGCGCCGCACGCCGTTCTACGTCTATCTGAAGCCGCACGGCGCCAACGACGCCGACATCAAGGCGCGCTCGAAGATGTCGGGCACGCCGCCGGTCTTCATCCCGATGCCGCCGCACTGAGGGTGCCAGTCGCCTATGCTCGTCTCCCCCGATAGAGGGAGAGGAGCGTGAAGGGAATGGTCAATTCGGCAGCGCGGCCTCGGCGATCGGGTCGCCGGCGATACGGCTGTGCCACATGACGCGGCGCTGGGTCATGTCCCAGGGAGTCGCCCGGTGCAAGAGGCAGCGGTTGTCCCACAGCAGGGCATCGCCCGGCACCCAGTCGTGGTGATAGACGCGGGGCGCCTGGCAGGTGAACTCGACCAACTCTTGCAGCAGCCGGTCGGACTCCTCCTGGGCGAGGCCCGGGATGTTGTGGGCATGGCGGCCGATCAGCAGCGACTTGCGGCCGGTTTCGGGATGGGTCTTGATCAGTGGCCTGAGCGGCACCGGCCCGTTGTGAAAGCCATAGCCATTGTACTCGCCGTCGGCCTTGTCGGCGAAGTGGCCCATCTTGGCCTGGCTGTAGTGCAGCGAATGATAGGCCGCGAGCTTCCCGAGCTTGGCCTTCATGCCGTCGTCGAGCGCATCGTAGGCGGCGCGCAGGTCGGCAAATCCCGTGTGGCCGCCGACGGTCGGTACCTCCTCGGCGCTGAACACTGCCCCCTTGGCCTGGACCGGCATGTAGGTGCTGTCGCAATGCCAGCCCATGTTGCCCTTGAGCACCTTCATCCGGTCGTCGTTGTCCTTCTCGAGCCGCAAGGTGCCGTCTTCCTTGACGTTGCTGAGCGACACCATGTCGAACTCGAGCGGACCGAAGCGCTTGGCGAAGGCGATCTGCTCGTCGCGCTCGAGGAACTGACCGGGAAAGATCAGCAGGGCGTATTTCAGCCAGGCCTCGTGCAGCGCACGGAACTCGGTCTCGTCGAGGGTGCGGACGTCGAGACCGCGGACGACCGCGCCGAAGGTCGTGCCATCGAGCGGTTCGATATCGAGGGTGCGCGCCATGCCGATCCTCCCGGGATTGTGCAGTTGCCGCGAAGTCTAACGACGTTCGGGCCGGCTCCTCAAGTGACCCGGCCGCGCTTCTCCGGAATGGCGGCGATGAGGGCGGCGCGAATCGGCGCTGCCTCGGCGGCCGTGAGCTGGCGGATGCGGAGCGTGCGCTCGACGAAGCGGTTCTCCTCGCCCTCGACCACGAGATCGAGGAAGCGGGTGGTGCCCGGCGTCACCGCGCGGCGGCTCCGGCCGCTTGCTGCATCGGATTTCTTGCTGAGCAGCGCCTGGATGGTCCGCACCGTGCGCACGCCGACAGGCGTGGCCGGCTGATTGTCGATCTGCACGGCATAGACGCCATCGGGATCGACGCCTTCGATGCTGAGTGGCTGGCTGCGGCAGACGCTCAGCCGGATGGTCGCCTCGCCGGTGGCCAGATCGTGGCGCGCGTCGAGCACGACCAGCCCCTTGTTGCTTGGCTGGCGCATCAGCACAGCCTCGACGGTGCGCGGCTCGAAGCGCAGGGTGAGGGTGGTGCCCGGCGCCAGCGGCGGAATGGTGACGAAGCGGCCGTCGACGACGTGGATCAGCTCGCTGCCTTCCAGCCACACGCTGCCGAACGGCAGGCGCTGCTCGATCATCATGGCGTCGATCCGCCGATCGGTCGGATTGGTGATTGTCACCGCGCGGCCCTCGTCAGCGATCTCGAAGCCCAACGCCTCGTAGTCGGCCATGCGTTGGTAGAGCTCGGCCTGGGTGGCGATCCAGTAGTTGCTGCGCTCGGCGAGATTGATGCAGTAGCGCACGTAGTCGAGCGTGCCCTTGCCGGCATTGACCGACGGATCGCGCGCCAGCTCTGGATGGTACTGGAAGCTATAGACGCCGTTCTCCAGCCGGTCGTCGGCGCCGTGCCGGCGCGCGTTGCGGCCGGCGAAAATGGTCTCGACCAGCTCGTAGGCCGCGTCGTACTCGTGCGTGCGGTCCCAGCCACGCAGCTTGCGCCATTCCGCGGTCGTCGTGACGACGGGGCGAAAGGGGAACCAGATGCCCGAGGTGGCGATGGTGCGCCGCACGTCCGTCACATAGGTCAGCGGCTTGCCGCCGATCGTGCCGCCGACCATGACGTTGGGATCGCGCACGCCGTATTCGATCATGTGGTAGTAGCAGAAGGTGCACAGGCCGAGGATGTGCTTGTCCTGCGCGTAGAGGTAATCCATCGCATCGATCGTCTCGGGATGCATGTGGCCGCCGGCATGTCGGCCGCAGGTGCAGATGCGGATGCCGAGATTGCGGCCGGCGTTGGCGATGTGCTCGAAGAGGCCCTTGCCGAAGATCGCCGTCGGCGGATCGCCGATCGAGCTGTCGTTGTGCAGCGCCGGCTCGATGAAGCTGTGCTGGGTGGTGCGGGCCACCCAGTCGCGCGCCATCGCCTCGTCGATGTTGGTCGAGAAGGCCGGGTCCTCGATGTCGTAGCTCGCCGGGATCAAGTTCTGGATCTGATAGTCGAGGAAGGTGTAGTCGCGCATGCCGTGGACGTCGTGGCGAAACGACAGCACGCCATCGTAGGTCGCGAACGAACGCAGCCGCGTTTGCCACAACGACTCGAGGCCGATCTCCAGCATCAGCCGGCGCAGGAAGAACAGCAGCGTGTCGCCCCAATGCGTCGGGTTGGCCCAGTGCCGCACCGCCTCGACGTTGAGATGCGCCTGCATCATGCCGCCGATCAGCTCCAGCACCTGATTGGCGATGACGACGGTGCGATCGGTGAGCACGATGCCCGGGCCGAGCGGAGCGACCGTGGCTGTCGTGGCGTCGCCGAGATCGCCCGAGAGCTCGACCAGGTCGGCGAGCACGCGGCTCCTCGGCGCCGGTGAGAGGCGCTGGACGGAATGGCCCTTGTAGCCGCTGACGTAAAGCTTCTCCCAACCATCGTCTGCGAAGGGTGAATCAGGGAGCCAGCTCCAGCCGGTGTAGCCAAGAATCGACGTCGGTGAACTCGACTTGAGGCCGAGCAGGTGCGGCGGCAAGTTGGTCTTGCCGCAGGCGAACAGCCGGCCGTTGCCCTGGGAGAACCAGCGCTCGATGAGGGCGATGGTCTCGGGTGCAAGGTGCTGGGCGTTGGCGATCATCAGCAGATGACAGCGCGCGAGCTGGCTCTCGTCGAGCTCTGCCTCCTCGACCAGCCGGTGCTTGAGATTGCAGCGCGCCAGCAGAAGACCGGCGGCGTTCGGTGCCAGGTAGGCGTACTCGCCCTTCACCCAGGTCCGGGGCAGGCCCCATGCATCAGTGAAAGTGTACGTCTCTCCGCGCGCTGCGGCTTCCGTGGCATAGCTGTCACGGCTGCGCCGGCTGAACAGGATGATGATGTCGTGCGGCATGGCAAATCCATTCCTCCCCCGTCATCGGCGGAGGTGGCCCGTAGGGCCGGAGGGGGAAAGACTCAGTCGAGATGATTCCGGTTCCGACGTCGGAATGCGAAGCATCTTGTCCGAGGCCTTCCCCCTCCGCGCCACGTGACGGGGCACCTCCCCCGCTGACGGGGGAGGGAAGCTGAAAAGAAGAAGACTACTGCATGAACCAGCCATGGCTCACGACCATCGACTGGCCGCTCAGCGCCGTGCTGCCGGCGCCGGCGAAGTAGAGGACGGCATCGGCGACCTCGTCGGTGGTGGTGAACTGGCCGTCGATCGTGTCCTTCAGCATGACGCGCTTGATCACGTCGTCCTCGCTGATGCCCAGCTCCTTGGACTGCTCGGGAATCTGCTTGTCGACCAGCGGCGTGCGCACGAAGCCCGGGCAGACGACATTGGCCGCGACGTTGAATTCCGCGCCCTCCTTGGCCAGCACCTTGGCGAGCCCGATCAGGCCGTGCTTGGCTGTGACGTAGGGCGCCTTGAGCTTGGAGGCCTCCTTCGAATGCACCGAGCCCATGTAGATCACGCGGCCGTACTTGGCGGCATACATGTGCTTCAGGCAAGCCTTGGTGGTCAGGAACGCGCCGTCGAGATGGATGGCCAACAGCTTCTTCCAGTCGGCGAACGGGAAGTCGACCAGAGGCTTGACGATCTGGATGCCGGCGTTGCTCACCAGGATGTCGATGCGGCCGTACTTCGCCATGGTGTCGGCGACGCCCTTCTCGACCTGGGCCTCGTCGACGACGTTCATGGCGACGGCGAAGGCCTCGGCCCCTTTGGCCTTGATCTCCTGCGCCGTCGCGTTGGCAGCGTCGAGGTTGAGGTCGGCAATGACCGGAGTGCCGCCCTCGGCGGCGAAGCGCAGGGCGATTTGCTTGCCGATGCCGCTGGCGGCTCCGGTGACGATGGCAACCCTTCCAGTGAAGCGGGGCATGGTTCTTTCCTTCCGAATGTTGGAGCGATCAGGGCTTGGCGAGATAGTCGAACACCACTTCGCCGAGCCCCAGCGTCAGGTCGGTGACGAAGTGGCTCGCCGACACGACTTCGCGCACCGGCAGGCGGGCGACGTCGCACATCGCATGCTCGAAGAGCTGCAAGGCGGCCGGGCCGGTCCAGGCGCCCTTGAGCGTGACGTCCTCGACGTAGTAGCGGACCAGCTCGCAGATGCGTGGCGTGCAGTCGACATGCGGGATTATCTTGATCATGAAGTTCGGCTTGGCGAGGCTCTTGAGCAGCGGCGCATGCTCGACCTCGCTGTGTTTGTAGCCCATGGTGGCCGAGACGCAGAGCACCGAGCCGTAGTGCAGGGTGCAAACCAAGGTCTCGCTCTCGTGCGTGATCTTCGGCGTGGCGAGCTTCTTGGGAAAGCCCCAGATCTCGCGGCCGCCGGCGATCGGCGAGTTGTCGTCGAGATACATGGCGTGCACGTAGCCGCCTTCCTGTACCGTGCCGTCCCTGGCCGTGAAGCGCACCGGGATCACCTGGCCGGTCTCGGTGTAGTCGCCGAAGCCGGTCGAATCGGGCATGCGGATGAACTCGTAGTTCACCGTGTCGCCGATCGGCTCGAGCGGCTCGGGCACGACGGCGCGCAGCGCCTCGGGATCGGTCCGGTAGCTGATGATGACGAATTCGCGATTGTAGAATTTGTACGGACCCCTCGGGTAGGCGGGGTTGTTGAGCGGCATGGCGAATGCCTTGGCACGGACATCAGCTAGCTTCATTTCTTTGCCTCTTTGGATTTACGTCCCTGGACCGCCAAGTCGAACGTGAAGACGCCGTCGGCGCTTTGCGGCCGCTGCAGCACCTCGGGATGGCGCAGCGTATGCTGCATGTCGCTGTAACCGGATTCCCAATGCTCCTCCATCGTGCGGCGGGAGAATTCGTAGTCCTTCGACGAACCTTCGTAGCTGCGCGCGCGATAGATCGTGTGGATGATGTTGTAGACCTTGGTGTCGGCCTCCTGTGCGAGCAGTTCGGCTTCGGGCGACTGCCGCACGTCGCTCGGCATGTCGGCCAGGAGCTTGGCGGCTGCCCGTCGCACCGCTTGCATGCGACGGAACTGGTCCGTGCCGGCGCGGGTGCGGCTGGAGAAGCGAATGTCCTTCTGGCGGACATCGACCTCGATCATGTCGCGCGGCAACTCGCCGCGCGCGCTCCACAGATCGACCTGGAATGCGAGCGTGTCCTGCCGCGGCCGCTCGTCGAGCACCCACTGCAACGGCGTGTTGGAGACGACGCCGCCATCCCAGTAGTACTCCCCGTCGACCTCGGTGGCGGGAAACCCCGGCGGCAGCGAGCCGCTGGCCATCACATGCTGCGCTCCGATCTTGTGCGTGGTGTTATCGAAATAGACGAAGTTGCCGCTCCGGATGTTGGTCGCGCCGACGCTGAAGCGCATCTTCTGGTCGTTGATGAGATCGAAATCGATCAGCTTCTCGAGCAGTGCCCTGACCGGTGAGACGTCGTAGAAAGACAACGTGTCGGGCGTACCGAGCGGCGCGAAGACCGGCGGCGGCACGCGGGGCGTGAAGAAGCTCGGAGCGCCCCACATCAGGGTGCCGATCGAGCGCCATTGGTTGATCATCATGTGCACGAAATCGTCGGTGATCTTGTATCCGCGCAGCGGGTGAAATCCCAATGGCGGTTCCGTGACGGTCTCCCAGAAAGCGCGCAGGCGCTCGACCCGCCGCTCGGGCGGGTTACCCGCGATCAGCGCCGAATTGATGGCACCGATCGAGATGCCAGCCACCCAGTCGGGATGCAGCCCTGCCTCGGCCAGCGCCTGGTAGACGCCGGCCTGGTAGGAGCCGAGGGCACCGCCGCCCTGCAGCAGCAGCGCGATCCGTTCGAAGTCGGGGCGTGCCAGCGCATCGTCCGGGCGCGCGCCTGCCGCCGATGGGGAACTCATGGGCTCTCTCCTTCGTTGCCTGCTTCCGCGAGAATGGTCTGTGACGTGTCGGCGGCACCATGGCAACGCGGAATCCGACGCCGCCGTGGTTCTAGCAGACGGCGTGCCAGTGCTGACGGCCCTCCGCTATCGTCGGTGCACGGCCATCCGACAGGCTGTAGTCTGCGCCGGCAGGGGGATTCCGTGGGACGCGTCCACCGCTACGTCGTGTATGGCGATTGCATCGAGAGCGGGTTTTGCCTGACCACGCTCGACGCCGCGCCGTCCGCTGCCTGTCACGATCCTGTCTTCCTCGACTACGCCGCAGCCGATTTCTTCGTCGACCGACGACCGGGGCGGCTGCAGGTCGACGACTGGCTGCGCTACGCGGCGCTGGCGGACGGCAGCGTCTACATCAGCGATGACGAGGTATTCGAGACGGTGATCTCGCCCGATGGACGGCGCGTCGTGTGCGCCCGGCGAGGCGACGTCGATGACCGCTCGTTCGAAGCGTCGCTGCTCAATTTTGCTCTTGGCGCATCGTTGACGCTGCGCGGCGAGGAGCCCTTGCACGCCACTGTCGTCGAGCTTGCCGGCCAGGCGATCGGTCTGCTCGGTGCCAGCGGTGCCGGCAAGTCGACGCTCGCGGCATACCTGGTAGCCGAGGGTGCCGATCTGGTGACCGACGACATGCTGCGGATCACCTTCGCGGGCGACCAGGCGCTTGCCCATGCCGGTCCTCATCGGCTGAAGCTGTTCGACGAGCCAGCGCAACGATTGCTGCCGGGAGCGGTCGAGCAAGGACATTTTTCGCCGCTGAGCGGCAAGGTGCTGATCGAGCCGCGCGCAGCCGACCCGGCGGATCGCGGGCCACGTCCCCTGGTTGCCCTGTTCGCATTGGCTGGAGCTTCCGATCGGCATGCCGCTGCAAGTCCCAGTGTCCGGCGCGTGGCCGGCGCCGACCTGATCAAGCTCCTGGTCGCGTCGGCAATGGACATCCGCAATGGCGCGCCCGAACGGCTGGCGCGGCAGTTGCGCTTTGTCGAGCGTACCGCCGCTGTCCTGCCGGTCTACGAGCTTCGCTATCGGCGAGATTATGGCGAGTTGGCCGGCGTTGCCGACGAAATCCGGCGAGCAATCCGATCATGACTGGGTTTGCACCCTTCCTGGCCTTGCCGGGCCGCGATCGGCGCCTGCTGTTGCATGCGCTGGTGACGCTGATCGGCGTCCGCGTCGCTCTTCGCTTCGTGCCGCTGGATCGTTTGCGCCACCCGGCCGGTCGCACGCGACGGTGCGCCCGGCCCGCCGACCGTGTCGCCTGGGCAGTGCGGGCTGCGTCGCGCCGGCTGCCGGGCACCACTTGCCTTGCGTCCGCGCTCGCCGCGCAGCGTCTCTTGTCGCGCGAAGGGCACGTCTGCGAGCTCACCATCGGAGTCGCGCGCAACGACCGCGGCTTCGCGGCGCATGCCTGGGTGGTGTGCGAAGGCGCCATCCTGGTGGGGGGCGAAGAGAGCGGTGGCTACGCGCCGCTGGTCGCCTGGTCGTCGGACACCCCTGCGGCGCCCGGTGGCGCCGTGCGGGACCGATCCTGAGCGTGTTCGCCGTTCTTGTCGACAGCGACGGACCGGCGTTCGCGACAGGTGGTCTCGCCTGTCACGTCGTGCAGATTCGGGCGCGGCAGCCGCACGTGTTGCTCGGTACGCTCGCGGCGGGTCGCGACCGAGATCCCGAGGCCAGCGGCGTCGTGCAGCTCGAGGGTGGCTACTGGCTGGTCGGCCGCATCCGTCTCGACTCGCGCCGTGCGCTTGAGGACAAGCTCGGGCAGCGAACCGGGGAGCAGCATCGCGGGCAAAACGACGCGCTGTTGTGCCTGCACGCCTACGCGACATGGGGCGAGGCCTTCATCGAGGAGCTGGCGGGAGATTTCTGCTTTGCCTTGTGGGACGACGAGCGGCGGTGCCTGATCGCTGCACGCGATCGCCTGGGAGTTCGGCCGCTCTTTCACGCGCGCATGAGCACTGGCGGTCTAATGGTGAGCGATTCGCTCCCCTGGCTCCTGGATCGTCTCGCGCCGGGGCGAGACCTCGACGATTTGTGGATCGCCGATTTCCTCTGCCTCGGCTACAGCCGGGATGCCGACCGGACGGTCTATCGTCGGATCAGCCGACTGCCGCCCGCGCATCTTCTCACCTTCGTGGATGGCAAGCCGACCACGCGGCGCTATTGGCGGCTGGCGCTCGACGAGCCTCTGCGTCTCGACGGACGCGGCTACGTCGAACGCTTTCTCGACGTGACATCACAAGCGATCGCCGACCGTCTGCCGGCTGGAAGAGTTGGCATTGCGATGAGCGGCGGCCTCGATTCGACGACATTGGCGGCCTGCGCCGTGCAGACGAGCGGCGACCCCGCGCGTGTGGTCGCCGAATGCTTGCATTTCGAGGCGGCGATGCACGATGAGGAGAAGCATTTTGCCACGTTGGTCGCTCGACACCTCGGCATCGAGCTCAGGCTGCGCGCTGCCGACGATCTCGCCTACGATCCCGCCTGGCGCGCGCGGGCGTTTCGCTTGCCCGAACCGTCGGTGTCGGCAGTCCGGCTGGCGCACGATCGCCGGATCGCGCGCGAGCAGGCGGCCGTGGCCGGCGTGTGGTTCTTCGGCGAGGGACCGGACAACGCACTGGTCTACGAGCGCGACGCCTACCTCGCCTGGCTGCTGCAGCGCCGCGATTGGGCACGGCTTGCAGAAGCCACGCTTTCCAGCCTGCTGGCCAAGGGGGTCGACGGCTGGGGCGCGACCCTAGCGCGCCTCGGTGGCCGGCATGCCGTCGAAGCTGCGTGGCCGGCTCTGCCGCCCTGGCTCGATCGCGGTCTGATCGAGGCGCTCAATCTGGAAGAGCGGCTCGCCGACACGACGGCACGGGAGGCGGTCCATCCCTGGCATCCCAAGGCGGTCGCCTCGTTCAACGATGCCATCTGGCCCAGCCTGCTCGAGGAGTTCGACTACGATTCGGCACTGTCGCCGGTCGTCTGGCGCCACCCCTATCTCGATCTGCGCGTGCTCGAGTTCTTGCTGTCGGTTCCGCCCGTGCCGTGGGCGAGGCGTAAGCTGCTGCTGCGCCGGGCCATGCGTGATCGCCTGCCGCGGGCTGTGCTCGAACGCCGGAAGGCTCCGCTGGCGCAATCGCCGCTCGTCGAGCCGCTGCGCCGACACGGCCTGCCGGGCCTGTCGCCCGGCGGGCCGATCACCCGCTATGTCGATGTCCGTCGGGTGCCGGCCGCTGCGGTTTGCCCGGCGAGCCAGTTGAACCGGCTGCTCGCCGTTCATGCGCTCGATCACTGGCTGGGAGTCTAGCTGCCTTGCGCCGGGGCGTTTGGGCCGGTAGGAGCCCCTTCCAATCATGCGAGGAGACGCGGGCAGTGGCGCACGCCTTGAACCCGTCGACAGTGGTGAAGCGGTCGGACAATCAGGTGTTCTGCGTCCTCGACAACGAGGTCGCCCTGCTCAATCTCGATCGCGCGCACTATTTCGGGCTGAACGATACGGGGGCCCATATCTGGCAGAGCCTCGAGAAGGCACGGTCGGTCGCCGATCTGTGCCAGGATGTTTTCGCTCATTTCGACGTTACGGCCGATGTCTGCCGCCAGGATGTCCTGGATTTTCTGGCCAGCATGCGTGACGCAGGCTTGATCGAGGTGGTCGATTGACGACCAGAAACCCCTTGCGGCTTCAATGCAATTTGTACAGGATTGTGCATTGAGCGTAGATGGCAGTCGCGTGCGCGGATCGATTGAAACAGCGGGTCGAAACATGGAAGCCGAGCATCAGGAACAATCCGCTTCTGCCGCAGAGGTCGAGACCGTTCGAAAGCCTTACCAGGCGCCCGCCGTGGTTGCTTGGGGTTCCTTGCGCGACATAACCCGAGCGGTTGGAGCTCAGGGGGCCTCGGACGGCGGAACGAAGGCGAACAAGCGCGGTACGCGCTGACGCTGCTGAGACCGTCATGCCGACCGACAGGGGCGTCGTTATTCGATAGGGCCGGCTCCAGGTCGAGCGAGAGACCCTTTGAGACTGCAGGAGCGGCGTGATGGTGTCGCCGAAGGCTCGTGCGGTGAGCACCGAGTTCGACACGCTGTGCCTGTTAGTCCGGCCCAGGCCCGATCTCGGTCGCGCAGCGCGGGCTCTGCGCGACGGTATAGATGTCGCCGCCCTATGCCGGCTCGCCGCCGATCACAGGGTTCGTCCCAGGACGATCAGGAGCCTCGCATTGCTGTCGGACGTCGAGCTTCCGTCGGCGACGAAGTCCACCCTCGAGAGTTTCCGCCGTTTTCACGGCGTGCGCGCGCTGTCGCTGGTTCAGGAACTGCGCCGGGTGGGCGCCGCCTTGACGGGCCGCGGCGTGCCCTTTGCGACCTTCAAGGGGCCGGCATTGGCAGTTCGGCTGTACGGCGATGCGGCCGGCCGCGAGTACAGCGACATCGACCTGATCGTTCCATACGCCCACTATGAAAGCGCCGAGCTGGTTCTTGCCGAATTGGGCTATCGCGGCGTGCAGGGCGACCGCGCCTTCCGGCAGACCTTTCTCGCGCATCTGCGCCAATGCGCCTTCGCCCATCCCGATGTCGACGCGACGGTCGATCTGCACTGGGATTTTTGCGGCACACATCTGCCGTTTCCGCTGTCGCCGGACGATATCTGGCAGCAATTGGAGCCCTTCGCGATTGGCGACAGCACGGTGCCGTCGATCGGTGGCCTCGATCTCGCGCTGCTCCTGGCCGGACACGGCACGAAGGAAGCATGGCGCAGCCTCGATTGGATCTGCGACATCGCGATGCTGGTCGACCGTTGTACGGGCCTCGACTGGCTGGAGATCTACCGTCGCGCCCGCCGTCGACACTGCGGCGATGCGGTGCTGCTCGCCTGCACCCTGGCCGAACAGCTCCTCGGCACGGCAGTCCCCAGCCCCCTGGTGCGACTGCTGGCTGAGAATGTGCGCGTGCCGCGCCTCGCGCGCGTGCTGATCGAGGAATTGCGCCGGGGCCGTTCCCCGGCACAGCTCCGCGAAGGGGTCACCGATCTCGATCTGTGCGAGACACGCGGCGCCAGGATGAAGGCAATCCTGACGCTCGCCCTCTCGTGCACGGCCGGCGACTACACAGCGCTGCCGCTGCCACGGTCGATGTGGCCACTCTACCACGTCATTCGACCGTTCCGCCTCGCCGCCAAGGCGTTGTTCTCCTCGCCTCCGAAGCTTGGGAGACGCACCTGAAGGGCGGAGCGGCTACTCCGCCGCGACGGCGAAGCGAAGGTCGGGCAGGGCGTGCGAGCGGTCGACGCCGGCGCCGGCGTCGAAGGCCTTGAGCTCCGGCATCACCGCGCCGGCGAATAGCCGCATGTTGCGCGCCGCTTCCTCGTGCGGCATGCCGGCGTAGGAGAACACGCCGACAAAGCCCGAATTGTTGGTCTGCTTGTGGATGGTCATGATCTTGTCGAAGACCTGCTCGGGTGTGCCGTAGACCTGAAGGTCGGCGAAGAACTCGATCGCCTTCTGATCGCCGTAGACGGCGAGCTTCTCGTTCATCTTGGCATAGTATTCGTAACCGCGCTGGTTCTTCATGTGCGCGCCAGCAAACTGGTAGTGGTCGAGCACCGTGCGGTAGTAGCCGCCGATGTAGCGCATCGCCATCTCGCGCGCCCGCTCGGCGCTGGGGTCGACGAAGATCCAACCGGCCGAGATCGGCTGCGGCGCGTCGGTGCCGTTGATCTCGCGATAGAGCTGATTGTACTCGCCGAGCTCCTTCTCGACCTCGCGCCACGGCTTCTGCGGGATGATCAGCAGGCCGACGCCGAGGCGGGCCATGATGCGCGCGCTTTCGGGGCTGACCGCGGCGGCATAGGTGCGCCCGCGGAAGCTCTTGAAGGGCGCCGGCCGGATCGGTGTCGGCGGCTGGCGGTAGTGCTTGCCAGCGTATTCCATCACGCCCGACTCGAGGCCGCGCAGCAGCGCTTCGCCATACTCGACGAACATCTCGCGGCTGTCGCCCATGTCGAGGCGAAAGCCATCGAACTCGACCTTGCCGGCGCCGCGGCCCAATCCCAGGATCATGCGGCCGCCCGACAGATGGTCGAGCATGGAGATCTGCTCGGCTACCCGCATCGGGTCGTGCCAGGGCAGCACGACCACCATCGAGCCGAGGCGAACGTGCCGCGTGCGGCCGGCCATGTAGGACAGGAACTGAGCCACGTCCGGGCACATCGTGTAGTCGGTGAAGTGATGCTCGACCGACCAGATCGACTCGAAACCGAGCGGCTCGGCCATGTCGGCCAGCGCCAGCTCGTTGAGGTAGATCTGACGGTCGCTGAGCGCGCGGCCAGTGTTCTGGAAGACGGCAGCCATCCCGACGTGCATTGTACAATTCCTCCCGACGATCCATGTCATGGTAAACAGTCGTTCATCGGCTTGGGAAGAGGGTCGCTCAAGAACTTGAAACCGCCAGATTCGTTGGACATATCGAAACCATGCGCACCTTGTTGACGGCCGTTCTGGCCACCGTCCTCCTGGCGTTCGCCGCTGCCTTGCCGGCGCAGGCGCAAACCGGTGTCCCGGAGCTCGAGAAGTACATCAACTCGATTCGGACGATGAAAGCTCGATTCGTGCAGAGCAATCCCAACGGCTCGGTCGTGCAGGGCACCCTCTATGTGCGCCGGCCCGGCCGCATGCGTTTCGAGTACGATCCACCGTCGCAGCTCAAGATCGTCGCCGACGGCTACCAGGTCACGCTGTGGGACCCGGCGACGCGCGACTTCGGACAGTGGCCGATCGGCTGGACGGCGGTATCGTTTCTGGTCAAGGAGCCGTTGTCGCTGTCGGGTGACCTGCGCGTCGAGAAGATCGACCGCGCCAACGGCCTGCTCGAGTTCACCATGTCCCAGGCGCGCAAGCCGCAGGAGGGCAAGGTGGTCGTGCGCTTGGCGGAGAACCCGTTGATGCTGCGCGGCTGGACCATCATCGACAATCGCGGCCAGCAGGTCACCGTGTCGCTGAACGACGTGCAGACCGGCGTGCAGATCGCCGATTCGATCTTCAAGAACGATAGCCCCGATCCGTCGTCGATGCGGCGCCATCCCTGACGCGCTATAAGCCCGCCATGACCATGAACGAGTATGGGGACTGGGGACGGTGACTGGTTTGATCGTGCGGGCCTCGACCGAGGCCGATGTCGCACGCTGCATGGAAATCTATCGCCATCATGTGCTGCATGGCACGGCCTCTTTCGAGATCGATCCCCCCGATCTCGGCGAGATGAGACGCCGTCGCGCCGCCGTGCTCGAGCTTGGCCTGCCGCACCTGGTGGCCGAGCGCGAGGGCCGTGTGCTGGGCTATGCCTATGCCGGCAACTGGCGGCCGCGGCCGGCGTACAGATATTCGGTCGAGGATTCGATCTACATCGACCACGATGCCGTTGGCCAAGGCATCGGCAAGGCGCTGTTGCCCGTGCTGATCGAGAAATGCACGGCACTCGGCAAGCGCCAGATGGTGGCGGTGATTGGCGATTCGGCGCAGACGCCGTCGATCCGCCTCCATGCCGCCTGTGGCTTCGAGATGGTCGGCACCCTGAAGAACATCGGCTTCAAGTTCGGCCGCTGGCTCGACAGCGTGCTGATGCAGCGCGCATTGGGTGCCGGTGCGGCGCCGCCGTAGCCCTGATCCTTTATTCCACCCACGTCGTCGGCTTGGGCCTCAACATATCGCGAATCCCTCCCCCGATTCCGGGGGAGGAAATTGAGGCGATGCGTTAGTGTTCGCTGACTCGACGAGCGATTTGTCAGGCAGGCTCATGAACTCGATCGACCAATTCGACCGCGGCTCCCGATAAGCATGCTCGACTGGCTGCGACGCCTGCCGCCGAACGTCCAGGGTGCCTTCTGGCTGGTGACGGGCGGCTTCATCTTCACCGCGACCAGCGCCATGATCCGCCTGCTGTCGATCCAGATCGAGAGCGTGCAGACGGCGTTCTTCCGCGCCGCCCTCTCGGTCGTCATGCTGTTGCCGATCATCGCCGCCGGCAAGGTGAAGCCGTGGCAGAGCAAGCGCCTTGCCGGCCACTTCTGGCGCACCCTCATGGGCACGCTATCGATGGTGCTGGGCTTCTACGCCGTGTCGATGCTGCCGCTGGCCGACGCCACTGCCATCGCCTTCTCGCAGCCCTTGTTCTCCGTGGTGGTCGCCGCCCTGGTCGCCGGCGAGAAGGTGCGCTGGCGGCGCTGGAGCGCCACCGTCGTCGGCTTCGTCGGCGTGCTGGTAATGGTGCGGCCGGGTGAGGGCAGCCTGCAGGCCGGCGCCCTGGTAGCGCTGGCCAATGCCGCCACTGTGGCGCTCTCGATCCTGCTGGTGAAGCGCCTCTCCAACACGGAGACGCCGCTCATGATCCTGACCCAGTTCGCCATCATCTCGACCATCCTGCTCCTGCCGCCCGCGCTCTATGTGTGGCGCTGGCCCGATGCCTGGGGCTGGGTGCTGGCGGTCGGCGTCGCGCTGACCGCCACGGTCGGCCAGTATTTCTGGGTGCAGGCATTCAAGGCCGGCGAGATGTCGGCGGTGGCGCCGTTCGAGTATTTGCGGTTGCCCTTCGCGGTGTTCGTCGGCTGGCTGATCTGGGGCGAGATCCCGGTGATCTGGACCTATGTCGGTGCCGCCATCGTCATCGCCTCGGCGCTCTACATCGCCCACCGCGAGCACCAGCTCGGCAAGGAGCGCCGGCAGCGCGAGCAGCAGGCGGCCTCGATCAAGCCGCCTTCTGCTTGAGCAGCCAAGCGCGCGCCCGTTCGTGATGGGCTTCGGTGATGTGGGCTTTTGCCGCGGCGAAGGCGGCGAGCAGCACCGCGGCATCGTCGGTGAAGCCCAGGCCGAGAAAAAAATCGGGGATGGCGTCGAACGGCAGCACGAAATAGGCCAGTGCGCCCAGCAAGGTGGCGCGGATCGCCATCGGCGTGGCCGTATCGGTGGCGCAATAGAAGGCCGCGACAGCGTCTTCGGTGAACGGCACCCGGCCCAGGGTCTGGCGTACCTTGTGCCAGAAGCCCTGCTGCACCATCGCCTCGCTTCGGGCAAATCCACCAGCCTCGCTCATGACCTCGTAGTTGGGCGGCTCTGGCCGATTTGGCAAGAGGAGTGAGCGTGGTAAAAGCCGACCTGCAGGGAGGCCAAGGATGAACGTCAAAGGGCAGGCTGCCATCGTCACCGGCGGCGCATCGGGATTGGGCGGCGCAACGGCGTCGGCGCTGGCGGCGGCAGGCGCCAAGGTCGCGATCTTCGACCTTCAGGACGAGCTGGGGAATGCCAAGGCGGCCGAAATTGGCGGCCTCTTCGTCAAGACCAATGTCGCTGATGGGCCCAACACCGAGGCATCGATCAAGACCGTGGTCGAGAAGCTCGGTGTGCCGCGCGTGGTGGTGAATTGCGCCGGCATCGGGCGGGCCGCCCGGACGGTCTCCAAGTCGGCGCCGCACGACCTGGCGATGTTCTCCCAGGTCATCCAGGTCAACCTGATCGGCACCTTCAACGTCATCCGGCTCGCCGCCTTCGCCATGGGGCAGGCCGAGCCGCTGGAGGACGGCGAACGTGGCGTCATCGTCAACACCGCGTCGGTGGCCGCGTTCGACGGCCAGATCGGCCAGGCCGCCTACTCGGCATCGAAGGGCGGCGTGGTCGGCATGACCCTGCCGATCGCCCGCGACCTCTCCAGCCTCGGCATTCGCGTCTGCACGATCGCACCCGGCCTGTTCCTGACGCCGATGATGATGGGCCTGTCGGCCGAAGCGCAGAAGAGCCTGGGCGCCCAGGTTCCCTTCCCCTCGCGTCTGGGTGACCCCAAGGAGTACGCTCAGCTCGCCATGCAGATCGTCGAGAACCACATGCTGAACGGCGAGGTCATCCGGCTGGATGGCGCCATCCGCATGGCGCCGCGATAGATCGGCCGGCACGGCTGCCATGCGTTGGCTGGAAATGACGGCGCTCGCGGCCGCCTTGGCCGCGTTGTCGGGGCCGGCGATGGCCGAGCCGCGGTGGCTCGACTGCAAGTACACAGATACCCGTCGTGGCGTGGCCAACCGGTTCGCCATGATGTTCGACGACCTGCGCAATGTCGCCTATCTGCTGGATGGCGGACGGCTGGTCGAAGGCAGCCAGACCAGCATCACCTATCAGGCGCTCAGGACTCGCTTCCCGGCGTTTCTCCTCACCTACAACAGGAACGACGGCGCGCTCTCCGTGACGCCGCTCGAAGGCACCGCAGGCGGTATCATGGCCGGCGACTGCCGGCGCATCGCTACGCCGCCCGGCGCGCCCAATCCGCCCTGAATCGACGGCCTATCGCGCCCTACTTGTTGAGGTCGGCGAAGCGCTCGCAGCGCAAGTCGGCGATGCCATTCTCGGTCGCCTGCTGGCCGGGCGTGGTCTGGCCGTTGCAGGTGAAACGGATACGCAGCGACTTCACGTCCTTGCTGGGCATGCCGAAAATGTAGGCCATGGCTGGCACCTGGCAGCGCGTCGAGCCATCGCCGCAGATGTCGCGTACCTGCTGGGTGACATCGACCGTGGAGCCGGAGCCGCCCGCTCCCCAGGTGGCTTCGACAATCTGGATCGCGCGCGGCACCAGCGGCTGCTGGCCGACGCAGGCCATCCTGACCTTGAGGCCCTGCGGCGCCACCGCCGACAGCACGAAGCGTTGCGGTTGGCAGTTCCACACCACCGTCAGGCGCTTGTTGAGGTCGGGCTTGGCATCGTTGTAGTTGGCGGCATTGGCGAAAACGTCGCACTCGTAACCGTTGGGACAGCTCACCAAGCTGGTGACGTCGGCTCCTGGGCCGGCTTCCGGCAGCCCCCAGAAGGCGCGTTGCAGCGCTGCCGTCGATTGAACCCGCTGATAGCTCTCGCACGCCACGAGCGTGACGATGCAGAGACCTGTCAGGACGATTAGGCGACCCCAAGCCATGATTACCCCATTTACCCCTACTATGGGACAAGACCCTAATCCTGGCGCTGTTTTTCGGCAACGGGGCGAAGGTTCGCGGTCATCCGTTGGGTGCCGGCCGCATCCTGCTGCTATAGTTGAGGCATGACCGACACAACCCTCCCCGATCGTCTCTCGACAAATCCCAAGAGTGCCTTTTACGACGAGGCGTTGCTGGCCCGTGGAATCGGCATCCGGTTCGATGGCCAGGAGAAGACCAATGTCGAGGAATACTGTGTAAGCGAAGGCTGGATCCGGGTAGCCGTCGGCAAGACGCTCGACCGCAAGGGCAATCCGCTCACCATCAAGCTCACCGGCAAGGTCGAGCCCTTCTTCGAAAAGCCCTGACCATGGTCGTCCAATGCCCTTGCGCAGACAGTTTCTCTCCGGAATCGCTGTGCTGGCGGCCCTGCCGGCTGGCGCCCAGCCAATGAAGATTCGTCTCGGCACGGCGACGCCGGGTGGCGGCTTCCCGGTGTACGGAGCGGCCTTTATCGAAGGCGTCCGGCGCGTCGACCTGACGCTCGAGATCGAGGCGATCAACACCAAGGGCAGCACCGAGAACGTGCCGATGCTGGAAGCCGGCACGCTCGACATCGCGCTGATCCAGGGCGAGGTGGCGCACGAATCGCTCGCCGGCATTGGCCGTCCGCCGGCCGACATCACGATCATCACGGCGATGTATCCCACCGCCGGCATGTTCGTGGTGCGTGCCGATTCACCCTATCGCACCATCGCAGATCTCGTCGGCAAGCCGGTGGCGTGGGGCGCCCAGGGCTCCGGCCTGGTGATTCTCGGGCGTTATGCCATGGACGGACTCGGCTACGATGCGGCGAAAGACTTCCAGCCGATCTACCTCGAGCGCGCCGGCGATGGACCCGCGATGGTGCTCGACGGCCGGGCGGCCGCTTTGTGGGGCGGCGGCGCCGGCTGGCCGGGCTTCACGACCATGGCGAAGAGCGAGCCCGGCGCGCGCTTCATTGCGCCCGATCGCGAGGGCATCCAGCGCATCCTCGCCAAGCACGGGTTTCTCAAGGAAGTGACTCAGCCCGCCGGCAGCTTTCCCGGCCAGAGCGCCGCCATCCCGTCGGTCGGCTCGTGGAGCTTCGTCATGGCGAGGCCGGGTCTCGGCGAGGCAATCGCCTATCGCCTCGCCAAGGCACTGGGCGAACTGGCCAAGGCCGGCAACCCGCCGACCCAACTGGTCGAAACGACACCGGCCAACACGGTCACTGTCTCGCCAGCCGGCCGCCTGCACCCCGGCGTCGTGCGCTATCTCAGGGAAGCCGGCTCGATCCAACCGTGAAGGAAGGTCCACGGGGACCGCGGGCGAAACACCCCTTCGGTCCGCTCGACGATTCCCTTAGACAACCGAGTCGATGAACCTGGCCAGCGCCACGTCCTTGTCGCTGAGGCCGCCGGCATCATGGGTCGACAGCACGATGTCGACCCGGTTGTAGACGTTGAACCATTCGGGATGGTGGTCGGCCTTCTCGGCCGCCAGCGCTACCTTGGTCATGAATCCCCAGGCCTGATTGAAGTCGGCGAATTTCAGGCTGCGCTGGATGGCGTCGCGGCCGGGAACCTCTTTCCACGCCGATAGCGTGGCGAGGGCGGCGGTGCGTGCTGGTCCGGTGAGCCTGTCGGCCATGAAGTCCTCCTGCTGTGGCGCGGAGCTTGCCTCATTCGTGACCGCGGGCCTAGGCTCCGCCAGCTTCAGGAGGGACTCGTGAAATTGATCCGCCGCACCGCCATCCTCGCCGCCGCGTCGCTCGCGGTGGCATCGCCGGCCCTTGCCCAGAAAAGCGCCGACACCTTGCGCATCCTGTTTCTCGACTCGGTGCCCAACGTCGACATGTACTTCAACAGCCAGCGCACCGGCTTGATCCTGGCGCACCACGCCTGGGACATGCTGGTTCACCGCGATCCCACGACCTTCGAGATCAAGCCGGCGCTCGCTACGGACTGGAAGTTCGCCGAGGACAACTCGCTCGACCTCACCATCCGCCAGGGCGTGAAGTTCCACGACGGCAGCACGCTGACGCCCGACGACGTCGTTTACACCATCAACATGGCGGCCAACCCCGACAGCAAGGTGGCGACGCCGTCCAACTACGCCTGGATCGACAAGGCCGAGAAGACCGGCGACTGGACAGTGCGCATCAAGATGAAGCGGCCGACGCCGGCGGCGCTGGAATACCTCGCCATGGTGACGCCGATCCATCCCAAGGCCTATCGCGAGAAGGTCGGTCCCGAGGGCTTTGCCGCCAAGCCGGTCGGCGCCGGACCCTACAAGATCGTCAAGAACGAGCAGGCCAAGGAGGTCGTGTTCGAGCGCTTCGACGACTATTGGGCGGGCTCGCCCAAGGGCAAGCCGGCGATCAAGACCTTGCATGTCCGCTTCGTGCCCGACCTCGCCACCGAGGTGACCGAGCTGCTGGCGCAGCGCGCGGACTGGATGTGGAATCTCAATCCCGATCAAGCCGACAACGTGAACAAGACGCCGTACCTGCAGGCGGTTCGCCAGGAATCGATGCGTATCGGCTATCTCTCGATCGACGCCGCGGGGCGTTCGGGCAAGGACAACCCGCTGACCAAGCAGAAGGTGCGTCAGGCGATCTGGCACGCCATCAATCGCCAGCAGATGGCCGACCAGTTGGTCATGGGCGGCAGCCGCGTGCCGATCGCGCCCTGCTTTCCGACCCAGTTCGGCTGCGATGCCGATGCCGCCGTGAAGTACGACTACGATCCGGCCAAGGCCAAGGCGCTGCTCGCCGAGGGGGGCTTTCCCAACGGCTTCGACATCGAGTTCGTGACCTACGTGCAGCCGACGACGTGGAGTGCGGCGATCCAGAACTACCTGCAGGCCGTCGGCATCCGCGCCAAGATCACCCAGCTCCAGGTCGCGGCCGCCATCCAGAAGGCGTGGCGCGGCGAGAACCCGCTCTATCACGGGAGCTGGGGCAGCTACTCGATCAACGACGTGTCGGCGATCTTCCCAGTGATGTACGGAAAGGACAGCAACGACAATTACGCGCGCGATCCCGAGCTCGAGAAGCTGGTGGCCGACGGCGGCGCCACCTCCGACCCCGCGGCCCGCAAGAAGGCCTACTCCGCCGCCATCAAGCTGATGACCGAGCAGGCCTACTGGCTGCCACTGTTCACCTATGTCAGCACCTACGCGTTTACCAAGCAGCTCGAGATGAAGACCTTTCCCGACGAGCTGCCGCGCTTCTACTACGCGAAGTGGAAGTAGCGGCCGGCGTCAGCCGGCGGCATCCGGAAGGCCCGCGAACGGCTTCCATGTTTGCGCCTCGCGATCGGCGTTCCACGCGTCGACCGCGGGCGCGCATCGGCCCGCCGTCGGAAAACCAATCGGCAGACATTGGCGACGTCGTCGCCGACGTTCCCGGCCGCCCTTCCAAGCGCTCGTCCGGCTCGATACGATGTGCATCGTTAATCCAGGGCTCGAGGATGCGACGGCGGGGCCTCATTGCACTTCTCGGTGGCGTTGGGGCCACTCGGTCGTTCCCGGCGCGGGCGCAGCAATCGGCGACGCCGGCGATTGGCCTGCTTGCCTCGTGGTCAGCCGACGCGCCTTCGGGGCCGGTCGGCGCCATCCATCTTGCTTTGAAGCAGGCGGGATACGAGATCGGCCGGACAGTCCGGATCGAATATCGATACGCAAACAACCAGCCCGAGAGGCTGTCCACTCTGGCCGAGGAACTCGTCGCAATTCCGGCCAGTGTCATCATCACCTCTGGCGGCCCCGCGCCGACGCTGGCGGCGAAGGCTGCGACCTCGACCATTCCCATCGTATTTGGTCCGGTAGCCGATCCGGTTGGCACCGGCCTAGTCGCAAGCCTCAATCGACCTGGCGGCAATGTCACAGGAATCGCTGCGTTCACCGTCGAGCTCGATCCGAAAAGACTGGAGTTGCTGAACGAGCTTGCGCCAGCCAAGGGTCCACTCGGCATCCTGTTCAATCCAACCCGTCCGGACAGCCAGCAGCAGATCGAATCGATCAAGGCCGCCGCACGAGCCGTGGGCCGCGAACTGGTGTTCGTTCCGTCGCATTCTCTGAACGAGAATGAGGAAGCATTCGGAACCTTCGCACAGCATTCGATTGTCGGCGTGCTGGTTGCCGCTGATGCATTTTTCTCCGCCCAACGCAAGCAGCTCGTGTCGTTGGTGACACAGCACGGTTGGCCCACAATTTATCAGTGGCGCGAATTCGTCGATGCAGGCGGGTTGGCGAGCTACGGTCCGAGCTTGTTCGACTCCTACCGGCAGGCCGGACTCTTCGCTGCACGAATTCTAAAGGGCGAGAAGCCCGCCGATCTTCCCGTGCAGCAGCCGACCAAGGTCGAGTTCGTCCTGAATCTGAAGACGGCACGCACACTCGGCTTGACGGTCCCTCTGGCGTTGCTCGGCCGGGCCGACGAACTGATCGAGTGAACCGCCCTATCCGTTCCTGGTGCCGCGGCATTCCTCTGCGACGCCGAACCTGATCGCATCTTTTCCTTCTAGCCCATCGGCTGGCTAAGGTACCAGCAGGCACTCCACGCCGCCCGCTGGGCGCGGCTTGAGGGGAGGGGTCTCTACCGAGCAGCGTGGCTCGGCGATCGGGCAGCGTGGATGGAAGCGGCAACCGGGCGGGATGTTGGCCGGGTCGGGCAGGATATCGCCCAAGCCGACATCGGGCACGCCAAGGCCGGGCTCCGGCGTCAGGACCGAGGCGAGCAGCGCCTTGGTGTAGGGATGCTCGGGGGTGCGGAACAGCGTCTCGGTCGGCGCGCGTTCGACGAAACGGCCGAGATACATCACCGCCACCTCGCTTGCGACATGCTCGACCACCGCGAGGTTGTGGCTGATGAACAGATAGGTCAGGCCGAGGTCGCGCCGGAGCTCGGCGAGCAGATTGAGGATCTGCGCCTGCACCGAGACGTCGAGCGCCGAGGTCGGCTCGTCGCACACCACGATGCGCGGGCGCAGCACCAGGGCGCGGGCGATGGCCACGCGCTGGCGCTGGCCGCCGCTCAGCTCGGTCGGCCGGCGCTGGCCCATCTCGCTCGAGAGGCCGACCCGCGTCAGCATCTCGTCGACGCGGCGCGCGATTTCTGCCCGCGCGATGTCGCCTTGCGCCTCGAGCGGCATGGCGACGATGTCGCGCACGCGCGCCAGCGGATTGAGCGAGGCGAACGGGTCCTGGAACACCGGCTGGATCAGGCGGGCGCGCGCCCGCCGGTCCATCGCCGTGACATGCTGGCCTTCGACGGCGATCTCACCGGCCGTCGGCTCGAGCAGACCGAGGATCAGGCGCGCCAGGGTCGACTTGCCGCAGCCCGACTCGCCCACGATGCCGAGCACGCCGCCGGTCGGCACGGTGAAGGAAACGTCGTCGACCGCCACGACGTGACGATCGGCGCCCATCAGGCCGCCTTTGATGCGGAATGTCCGGCGGACCTGGGCGACTTCGATGGCGTTCATGCTCATGCCGGTAGCCGGCAGAGAAATTCGTGGGCAGGTCCAGCGGCGTGGAGCGGGATGGTGCCGCGGCAAGTTTCGTCGGCGAAGTCGCAGCGCTCGCGGAAGGCGCAGCCCGTGAAGCCTGGCGTGATGCGCGGCACCGTGCCGGGGATCGAGCCGAGCGGTTCGTCGCGCCGGGTGCGGCCGGGCACCGGCACGCAGCGCAGCAGGCCTTTCGTGTAGGGATGGCGTGGGCTGGCGAACAGCTCGGCGGTCGCCGCGCTTTCGACCACCTCGCCGGCATACATCACCGACACGCGATGGGCGACGCGCGCCACGATGCCGAGATCGTGGGTGATCAGGAGCATGCCGAGGCCGAGATCGCGTTGAAGCTGGGCGAGCAGGCGCAGGATCTGCGCCTGCACCGTGACGTCGAGTGCGGTCGTGGGCTCGTCGGCGATCAGGAGCTTGGGCTCGCACATCAGCGCCATGGCGATCATCACGCGCTGGCGCAAGCCGCCGGATAGCTGATGCGGGAACTGGCCGAGCCTGAGGCCGGGCGCGGTGATGCCGACGCGCGCCAGCAGGTCGGCGGCGCGGTCGGTGGCGACGCGCTGGCTTGCCCGCCGATGACGACGCAGCACCTCGGTCATCTGCGAGCCCACCGTGTAAGCGGGATTGAGCGAGGTCATCGGCTCCTGGAAGATCATCGCCATCTGGTTGCCGCGCAGATGTGCCATGCCCGAGTCGGAGAGGCCTCTGAGGTCCTGGCCTTCGAAGGCGAGTCGTTGGGCGGTGCGTCGGGCGCCGCGTGCCAGGAGGTTCATGACGGCGAGCGCGGTCACCGACTTGCCGCAGCCCGATTCGCCCACCAGGCAGTGAGTCTCGCCGCGCTCGACCGTGAGCGAGGCGCCGCGCACCGCCGCGGTGCGGCCGCCGAAGCTCACCTCGAGCCGATCGACGTCGAGCAGCGCGCTCAACGATCGGATCTCGTGCCGAACATGTCGCGCAGGCCGTCTCCCAGCAGGTTGATGCCGAGCACCAGCACGAACAATGCCACGCCGGGAATGACGATCACCCATGGGCTGAAGAACATGTAGTCCTTGGCCTCGGCGATCATCAGGCCCCACGAGGGCAGCGGCGGCGGCACGCCCAGGCCGAGGAAGGAGAGGGCAGCCTCGAGCAGGATGGCGAGGGCGATCTCGAGCGTCGCCACCACGACGAGATGGCTCGCGATGTTGGGCAGCACCTCGCGCAGGAGGATACGAAAGCGCGAGCAGCCGGCGCACCAGGCGGCGGCGACGAAGTCGAGATGGCGGACCTGCATGGTGGTCGAGCGCGCCACGACGGCGAAGCGGTCCCACAGCAGCAGGCCGAGCGTCAGCACCAGCAGGGTCATCGAGCTGCCGAGCAACCCGACCACCGCCAGCGCCACCAGCACCACCGGGATCGAGAGGCGCGTGGTGATTGCGAACAGCACGGCGTCGTCGACGCGTCCGCCGATGAAACCGCCCAGCACGCCGAGCGTGATGCCGATCAGGCCGGACACGATCGTCACCGTGACGCCGATCAGCATCGAGATGCGGCAGCCCCAGATCAGGCGCGAGAGATAATCTCGGCCGAGCTGGTCGGTGCCGAGGATATGGCCGGGCACGTGGCCCTCCATCCAGAACGGCACGAGCAGACGCTTGCCGAGATCCTGGGCGAACGGATCGTATGGCACCAGCAGGGGGGCGAACACGGCGCAGATCGCGGCAATGCCGACGATCGCCGCACCGAACCATGTGCCGAGGCTGCGCCAGCCGCGCTTGGGGCCGGCGGTGACTGTCGCGGCGCTCATGTCGGAGTGCTCACTTGTCGTCCGCTCGAAGGCCGCTCACTCGGGAGCTGCTCGCTCATGGGCCGCGTAGTCGCGGATCGAGCACCGCGTTCATGATGTCGGCCAGCATGGTCAGCACGACATAGATCACCGCCAGCACCAGCACGACGGCTTGGACGATCGGGAAGTCGTTCTTGCCGATGCTTTCCCAGGCGAGGAAGCCGACGCCGTGCAGGGCGAAGACCTGCTCGATCACGATCGAGCCGCCGAGCATGAAGCCGAGCTGGACGGCGGCGATCGCGACGACCGGGATCGCCGCATTGCGCAGGGCATGCTTCAGCAAGATCGAGGTGCGCGACAGGCCCTTGGCGCGCGCCGTGCGGATATAGTCCGAGCTCATCGACTGGATCATGCCGGCGCGCGTGAGCCGCGTCAGCGCCGGGATCGCCGAGAAGGCGAGCACGATTCCCGGCATAACGTAGTGTTGCCACGAGCCGGTGCCCGAGATCGGCAGCCAGCCGAGCTGCAGGCCGAGGGTGATCATCAGCAAGAGGCCGAGCCAGAAGGACGGCATCGCCTGGCCGAGGAGGGCGACCAATTGAACGGCGCGATCGAGTGCCGTGTTCTCGCGCACCGCTGCCGCGATGCCGAGCGGCAGAGAGACGACCAGCGCGATCACCAGGCCGGTCAGCCCGAGCGTCAGCGTCACCGGCATGCGCTCGGCGATCAACGAAGCGACCGGCGCCTTGAAGAAGTAGCTGTTGCCGAAATCGCCGGTCAGCGCACGGCCGACCCAGTCGAAATACTGGCTCAGAAGTGGGCGGTCGAGGCCATAGGCCTTGCGTACCACCTCGACGTCGGCTTGCGTGGCGTTGGGGCCGGCGATCGAGATTGCCAGATCGCCCGACAGGCGCGTCAGCACGAACGCCAGAGTCATGACCGTGACCGCGACGAGTGCGGCGACAGTGAGGCGTCTCAGGAGGAACTGCAGCATTCGGTGGCGAGCTTAGAGTGGAACGATCCGCCACGCGACTCTGCCGGAATCGATCGCGCCGACGAGAGGGTCTGCGAATAGAGACACTTGGCGTGGGGCCTTTCGTCCTATATGGGGGAGTCATGCCGGTCTTCACCAACCCGCGGCGCACGCCTTGCTTCAGCACGGCGCCGACTCTGGAGGACTTCGAGGCCATTGCCGCCGAGGCGCTGGCCACGATTCCGGAGGAGTTCCGCCGGCATGTCGGCAACGTGCGTATTCAGGTCGACGACTTCCCGTCGGACGAGGTCGAGAAGGAGATGGAGCTCGACTCCTCGTTCGACTTGCTCGGCCTCTATCAGGGCGTGTCGATGATGGAGCGTGGCGCCGGCCATGTCGCCAACGATATCGATCGCATCTTTCTCTATCGCCGGCCAATCCTCGACTACTGGTGCGAGTCGGGTGAGGATCTGCCGCACATCGTGCGGCACGTGCTGATCCACGAGATCGGCCATCATTTCGGCCTGAGCGACGACGACATGGAAGCGATCGAAGCCAAGGCCGAGGAAGAATCGCGTCGCGCCCAGCCGAACGCGTAGACCTCCAGGCGGATCGCGGGCGTCTCGGTGCGCCTATGCTCGCGAGCAGGGGAGACACCTGCGATCCTCCAGAGCATGAGTGTTCATCACCCCATGCGCTTCACCACAGGGACGCGGTAGCGGCCTTCGATGATTGCGTCTTCTGGCTCGTAGGCGCGCAACACCAGTCGCATCGGTCCGGCCGGTGCCGGCAGCCAGTTGGCGGCGAGCGTGTCGTCGGGCCGCTCTCGTTGCAAACAAATTGTCAGCGAACCATCCGGCGCGGCCTGCAGACCCTGCGTACGGTCACCGATCGCATAGCGCCCGATCGGATTGTCGACGAAGAAGGCGCGACCCTCCGGCGTCACCTCGTACATGGCAAGCGACCAGAAGGCGCGCGCCGGCGGCAAGCCGTTGGCCGGGAAGGTCAACGTGTAGCGGCTCGCACCGGACAGGGGACGGCCGGAGGCATCTGCGTTGCAGGTCATGTAGACTGCCTCGGCTGGTTCGAGCGCGCCGAGGCCGGTGAGGGCGGTGAACGCGCGATAGAGATAGTCGTCGCCGAAATTGCCGAGATGGCGCTCGCCGTAGCTCCAGCCGTCGATCGTCTTGCCGTAGCGGCGGCCGGCGGCCCGGATCTCGGCATGGCCCTGCTCGATGCCGGCCAGGATTGCGTTGCGGTCGCGGACGCCAAACGCGCGCAGGTCGAACTTTCCGGGACGCAGCTTGAGCGGCGCGTAGCCCTGCAGCACCGTCTTGTCGCGCTCGCCAAGTGGGCTCTCGCCCAAGGCGCGCATGCCGACCATGAACAGGTCGAACGGATCGTTGCGGTTGGGCGCCGGCCAGTCCGCCACCGGCTCGACCGGCGCGAAGGTGCGTTGGCGCATCAATTCGCGCGTCTCCAGGATGCGCCGCTCGTTGCGCATGTCCGGGGTCTCGAGCAGCACGCGTGCCTGCAGCGTGCGGACGCGGTCGAGCTCACCCGGGCCGTCGACCAGCACGCGGCCGAGCAGCCACACCGAGTTGGTCGGCGCGCGCACCAGCTTGACGTCGGACGGTGCGTCGCCCTGCCAGGCGGGCCCGACGATCATGTGCGGCGGTGGCTGGCCGCCGTACAGGCGATGGCTCACCTGGGCGAAGTTGTTGGTGAACAGGTCGATGAAGGAATAGCTGTAATAGTGACCGCCGACCGGCGGCACGGTCAGGAATAGCGGCTCGATCGAGAGGTCGAGCCAGGCCAACGAGTAGAGCGTGTCGTTATTAGGTGTCGTCACCAGCCGCGACCGATGATCTGCCAGCACGGGAATGTGCTGGAAGCGATTGAGCTTCTGAAGCAGCGGGTTGCTCTCGTCGACGGTCGCCTGCCACCGCGTGCGATACATCTCGTAGAGCGGGAAGAGGTAGATCGTCGCCTGCCGGGCGAGGTCGCGCAGTGTCGACGGCCCCTCCTGGGCGTGTGCCGCAAGCGGGCTCGCGAGCAGGGAAGCGATCAGGGCCCGCCGCGCGAGCGTCATGCGGCGCGCTCGCGCAAGCGGCGGCGCTCGGCGACGAAGTCCGCCGCCTGACGCCACGGCTCGATGGTCCAGAACGAGCGTGCGCGACCCGACGGCGAGGCGAGCACGAAAGCGACGGCATTCTCGATCGTCGCGGCCTGGCGGCCGTACGCCGGCGCTTTGACGCCGAGGCCGAGCGAGGCGGCGTTCTTGCTGGTGAAGGCAATGGCGGCAGGCCGGAAGCGGCGCAGCTTGGCGCGCAGCGATGCCGTATCCATCGCTTCGGCGGACAGTTCGTGGTCGGAGCCGTACTCGGTCTTGTTGAGATCGGTGAAGCCGATCCCGAGCGTCAGCAGCTCGGGATAGCGGCTCGGCTCGAAGCGTTCGGGCGTCAGGCCGACGGCGAACAGCGTCGGCCAGAAGGAGTTGCCTGGGTTGGCGTAGTAGGCGCGCGCCTTGAACGAGGCCGGACTGGGTGCCGTGCCGCAGAACACCAGATCGAGCCCCGGCGCCAGCAGGTCGGGGACGAGAGGCCTATTCCGGCTTGATGCCCGCGGCACGAATCACCTCGGCCCAGCGCGCGCGTTCGGCTTTGATGAAGGCGTCGACCTCGGGGATCGGCCTGTTGGGGCCGGGCTCGAAACCGCCCTGGCGCATGCTGGCAATCACCTCGGGCTCCTGCAGGGCGCGTTCTGTGGCGGTGCGTAGCTTGTCCTTGATCCTGGCCGGCGTGCCCGCCGGCACCGCCCAGATCGACCACGACGTGACCACGAGATCGGGCACGGTCTCGGCCAGCGTCGGGGTGTCGGGTGCGACCGTCGCCCGCGTGGCGCCGGTCGAGGCAATCGGCTTGAGCTTGCCCGCGCTCACCTGGCCCATCAGCGAATCGATGTTGGCGATGCACAGCGGCAGGTGCCCGGCCAGCACGTCGGCCGCCGCCGCCGAAGCGCCGCGGTAGCTGACCAAGGTGAGATCGGCGCCGGTCTTCTGCTTGAACACTTCCATGGTGAGCGACGGCGAGGCGCCGACGCCGGACGAGCCGTACTGGTACTTGCCGGGCTCCTTCTTGGCCGCGGCGATCAGCTTGGGCACGGTGTCGTGCAGGAAGCTGGGATGGCAGCACAGCAGATTGGGCTGCGTGCCGATCCAGGCCGCGGTCTCGAGGTCGGTCGAGGGGTTGTAGGGCAGCTTGCTGTAGAGGTTCGGCGCCACGGCGTGGCTTGCGATGCCGCCCAGCAGGATCGAATAGCCGTCCGGCGGAGACTTGGCGACGTTGTCGGCGGCGATCGAGCCGCCTGCGCCCGAGCGGTTATCGATGACGAAGGATTGGCCAAGATAGTCTTGCAACTTGGCGCTCAGCCGGCGCGCGATGTTGTCCTGCGAGCCGCCGGGCGTGAACGGGCAGACGACGCGGACCGTGCGTGTCGGCCAGTCGTCGCCTTGGGCGAAGGCGGCCCGCCCAAAGGTACCCTGGGCAAGCGGCAACACGCACAGAGTGGCTGCGAAGTGACGTCTCCTCATGAAATCTACCCGGACTCCTTACATTGGCCCCATGGCGGCAATGATGCATGACCGGCCGCTGTGGGACAATGCGACCGGTCTTTCTGGGCGGCGTTCATCCCGTGCGCTTGTGGCAGGATGAAGGTCTCCGACACGCTCCGGGCTCCTCTTTCGATGCTCGGACCTGCCGCCTTGTCCACCCCCTGCTATGAGGCATGATGGATCGACGGGAGGGTTGGATGGACGGGTCAAGGAATACGATCGACAAGGCCGACGAGGCGCAGCTCCTGGCGACGATCGATCGCTGGATCGAGCGCGAGGTGGCGCCCAAGGTCAAGGAATTCGACCATGCCGACCTCTGGCCGGCCGATCTGGTCGAGCAGATGAAGGAGCTCGGCCTGTTCGGCGCCACCGTCAGCCCGGAATACGGCGGGCTCGGCCTGCCGGCGCGCACCTACGCCGAGATCGTGATGCGCGTTTCCTCGGTGTGGATGGCGCTCACTGGCATCTTCAACTCCCACCTCATGCTGGCGCTGGCGATCGAGAAGTTCGGTACCGAGCCGCAGCGCCGCCACTGGCTGCCCCGGCTCGCATCGGGCGAGGTCCGCGGCGGGCTGGCGCTGACCGAGCCCGACGCGGGTACCGACCTGCAGGCGATCCGCCTGACGGCGCGCCGCGACGGCGACCACTACGTCTTGAACGGCACCAAGACCTGGATCTCCAATGGCATCGAAGGCTCGTGCTTTGCGTTGCTGGTCAAGACCAACCCCGAGGCCTCGCCACGCTACTCGGGCATGAGCCTGTTCATCGCCCCCAAGGGGCCGGGCTTCCGGGTCGGCCGCAAGCTCGAGAAGCTCGGTTACAAGTCGATCGATTCGGGCGAGCTGATCTTCGAGGATTACCGCGTGCCGGCCGACCATCTGATCGGGGAGGTCGAAGGCCGCGGCTTCACCCAGGTCGCGGGCGGACTCGAGCTGGGCCGCATCAACGTCGCGGCGCGCGGTGTCGGCATTGCCGAGGGCGCGCTGCGGCTCGCCACCAGCTATTCGCAACTCCGCAGGACCTTCGGCAAGCCGATCTGCGAGCACCAGGCGATCCAGCTCAAGCTCGGCGAGATGGCGACGCGCGCCCGCGCCGCCCGTCTGTTGACGCTCGACGCGGCGGACGCCTTCGATCGCGGCGAGCGCTGCGATCTCGAGGCCGGCATGGCGAAGTATTTCTCGTCGGAAGCGGCGCTCGAGAACAGCATCGAATCGATGCGCATCCACGGCGCCTACGGCTATTCCAAGGAGTACGACATCGAGCGGCTTTACCGCGATGCGCCGCTCACCTGCATCGGCGAGGGCACCAACGAGATGCAGCGCATCATCATCGCCCGCCAGTGGATCAAGCGGCACGCCGAGCTATGAGCGCCAAGCCGCTCGCCGGCATCCGGGTCCTGACGCTGGAGCAGTTCGGTGCCGGCCCCTACGGCACCATGTTCCTGGCCGAGCTGGGCGCCGAGGTGATCAAGATCGAGGCACCCGACGGCGATCCGTCACGCCATGTCGGGCCGCACAAGCTCGGGCCCAACGACAGCGAGTATTTCCAGGCTTGGAACCTCGGCAAGAAGAGCGTGACTCTCGATATCAAGTCGGCCGAGGGCCGCCGCCAGTTCGAGGCGCTGGTCGCGACCGCCGACTGCGTGGTCAACAACCTGCGCGGCACGCAGCCCGCCAAGCTCGGCATCGACTACGCGGGCCTGCGGCATCTCAAGCCCGCGATCGTCTGCCTGCACATCTCCGCCTATGGCCGCGCCAACGAGCGCGCCGACTGGCCGGGCTACGACTTCCTGATGCAGGCCGAGGCCGGCCTGATGGAGCTGACCGGCGAGCCCGACGGGCCGCCGACACGGGTCGGCGTCTCGCTGATCGACAGCATGAGCGGGTTGACTGGCGCCGTTGGCCTGCTGGCCTGTCTTCTGCATGCCAAGACGACGGGGCAGGGCTGCGATGTCGAGACCTGCCTGTACGATGTCGCCATGCACCAGCTCACCTATCCCGGCATGTGGTATCTCAACGAAGGTGACGTCTCGCCGCGCGTGCCGCGCAGTGCGCATCTGTCGTTGGCGCCGGTCCAGACCTTCCCGACGAAGGACGGTTGGATCTTCATCATGTGCATGACCCAGAAATTCTGGCTGTCGCTGGTCAAGGCGATGGATCGGGACGACCTCTTGGGCGATCCGCGCTTCGCCGATCCCAACAGCCGTGCCGTGCATCGCGCTCCGCTCACCGATGCACTGGATCCGACATTTCGCACGCGCACGACCGGCGACTGGTTGGCGGCCTTCAACGGATTGCTTCCAGCGGCCCCCGTCTACCGGCTCGACCAGGCGCTCGACAGCGGCTTTGCCCGTTCGACCGGCATGGTCTCCGCCGTGCCGCATCCCGCGAAGGGCTCGTTGCGCGTCATCGCCAACCCGATTCGAATCGACGGCGAGAGATTGGCGCAAGCCGCCTGCGCGCCGCTCGGCGCCGACAACAACTCCCTGCTGGGCAAGCGCGCATGAAGCTCGAAGGACTGAAAGTCGTGGACCTGTCGTGGTTCCTGCCGGGGCCATATCTCACGACGGCGCTGGCCGATCACGGCGCCGAGGTTATCAAGGTCGAGCCCCCTGACGGCGATCCCGGCCGTCACATCCGTCCACCCGACGCGCGCACGTCGGTGTTCTTTCGCAACATGGGGCGCGGCAAGAAGAGCGTCGTGCTCGACCTCAAGAGCGAGCAGGGTCGCGCCGATCTCTTTCGTTTGGCGTGCGCTGCGGACGTGCTGGTCGAATCATTTCGACCCGGCGTCGCGGCGCGCTTCGGCGTCGGCTACGAGGCGGTGAAGGCGAATAATCCCGGCATCGTCTACTGCTCGATCAGCGCTTTCGGCCAGGACGGCGCCTATCCCGGCCGCGCCGCGCACGATCTGGCCCTCGAAGCGATGACCGGCGTGCTGTCGCTGACCCTGGGCGATGATGGACGCCCCGCCATTCCAGGCATCCCGGTCGCCGACCTGGTGAGCGGCCTGCACGGTCTCAGTGGCGTGCTGATGGCGCTGCTGCGCCGGCAGACCACGGGCAAGGGTGACTATATCGACGTCAGCATGCACGAGGCGTTGATGGCCTCGTGCGCCAACGTCGTCGGCACCGCCTTCACCGACGGCACGCAGCCCGACGTGAAGAACCAGCGTACCACGGGCGGTGCCGCCTTCTACCGCGTTTACGACACATCCGATGGACGCCAACTCGTGCTCGCCGGCCAGGAGATGAAGTTCATCGGCAATCTCCTGAACGCGCTCGGCAAGCCAGACTTCATTGCGCTTTGCGAATGGCCGGGCGCGCACCAGAAGCCGGTGATGGATTTCCTCGCCGCGACCTTCCGCGCCAAGCCGCTGGCGCACTGGATGCAATGGCTCGACACGCTCGACATCTGCTACGGGCCGGTCAACACGTTGCCCGAGGCGATCGCCGACGCCAATCTCGTCAAGCGTGGCGCCGTTGTCGTGGCGGAGGACGGCCGCAAGCACTTCGCGCCCGTCGTGCGGTTCGAGGACGAGCCGTCTCGACCAGTGTATCGCGAGCCACTGCTGGGCGAGCACACCGAGGAGGTGTTGAACAAGTCGAAAGTGTTGTGAAGGCCTAGCCGGCTGCCGATACGATCTGCGTCGGAGCGGCCCCTTCCTTCTCCTCGCGCAGCAGCACGTAGAAGATCGCGGGCAACGGCTGCATGACGGTTGCCGCGACCGCGCCGTAGACCCAGACGACGAGACGCGCCAGCGCGCCGTGGCCCAGCAGAAAAAAGATCACTGCGGCGCCCGCCGCGATGATCGCCGCCAACAGCAGGAAAGTGAGCAGGATGGGCATCCGCCGATAGCGCGTCAGGTCGGCACTGCGCGAGAAGGCGGCACCGAAGTCGACGCGCTCGACCATCATGGCGGGAATCGCGACAGCCCACAGCGGCAGAAGAAAAAGGGGCGGGACGATCAGGATCGCCGACAGCCCGATCACGAAATACACGACGATGCCCAGCACCAGCAGGCGGCCGAACGCTGGAGCCTGCACCTGGCGCAGCATCGCCTCCCATGCCGGCTTGCGTCCGCCGATCACCTGGAAGGAGCCCCAGGTGATGCAGATGGTGGTCGCCGCGCCGCACGCGAGATGGACGATGCCGCTCAGCAGCCCGAGGCTCAGTACGTCGACCACGAGGGAGATTGCGCCGAAGATCAGGGTGATGGTGACGAAGGCCGCGAAGTTGTCGCGTGCCATCAGGTAGGACTGCTCCAGGACAGAGGTGACGGTCCAGGCCGGTGGCGGTGGAGCGGCGGTCATGCCGCTATCCTACCAGGGCTGTCGCCTTTGCGAGAGGCACCGGCTCGTCCTGCAGCAAGAGGTCCATCGCCTCCTCCTCCCAATCGGAGTCGCCGAGCGCCAGTGGATCCTGCGGCGCCAGGCGGTGCTCCAGGACCAGGCGCGAAAGCAGGAGACGACGGGCATCGCCGCCTGCCGCGCCGAGCGTCGCGCCTTCCCACGCCATGAGGGCCGCCGTGGTGGCGTGGTAGAGTGCGCCGGCGGCCTGCCGGTGGCGCTTCTCTTGCCGCGGATCGGCGGCGACTGCCTCGACGAAGCGTTCGACGCGGCCGAGGGTATTGGTGAGCAGGCCCTTGTATTGGCCGGGCAGAGCGTTTGAGCGCTCGTACTTGTCGCGCAGCGCCGCCGTGAGCGTCTTGTGGCCGTCCGACTTGCCGACGGCACGCTGCACGACGTCGAGGGCGTTGATGCTCGACGTGCCCTCCCATAGAGTGCCGATCTGGGCATCGCGCACCAGGCGGGCGGTCACCCATTCCTCGATGTAGCCGATGCCGCCCCGCACCTCGAGCGCATGACTGGCGACCGGAATGTTGTCGCGGCAGGCGCGGAACTTGTAGACCGGTGTCAGGATACGCAGCAGGTTGGCGGCGGCGCGATCCCCCTTGTCGGCCCGGCCCATCGCATCGGCCGAGAACGCGTACATCGACAAGGCCTGTTCGGTCGGCAGCATGATCTTCATGAGCTGGCGGCGCAGCAGCGGGTAATCGGCGATCAGGCGCCCGAAGGCGCGCCGTCCGCGTGCCGCCAGCAGCGCCTCGACGAGGCAGCGCCGCATCATCGCGGCGGCGCGCACACCGTGGCTCAGCCGCGAGAGATTGACCTGGCTCATCATCTGCTTGAAGCCCTGGGCGAGGTCGCCGACCAGATACGCCGTCGCCCCGTCGAGCGTGATCTCGCCCGACGCCATCGAGCGCGTGCCGAGCTTGTCCTTCAGCCGCACGATGCGATAGGCGTTGCGGCTGCCGTCCTCGAGGCGGCGCGGCAGGGCAAACATGCCGAGCCCCTTGGTGCCGGCGCGTGCGCCGCGCGGCCTTGCCAGCATCAGCGCCACGTCGGCGTCGGCATGGCTGCAGAACCATTTCTGGCCGAAAATGCGCCAGCGCTCGACGCCGTCGGCGCCGACACCGATCGGCTCGGCCTCGGTCTCGATCGCGCCGACGTCCGAGCCGCCCGCCTTCTCGGTCATGAGCTGCGCGGCCTTCAGCATGCGCGCGGGATCCTGGCTCAGCAGGCGATCGAGCAGCAGGCCCTTCAGCTCGGCCGAGGCGTGCGTCTTGATGGTGAAGTTCGAGGTGTCGGACATCGACACCGGACACATCAGGCCGAACTCGGCCTGCACGAACAGGTAGGTGAAGGCGTACTTGACCAGCGGATGGGCAGGCTCCGTCATGCCGAGCACGCCGGCACGATGGCTCATCGCGTGCATGCCGTAATCCTCGAAGGCGATCTTCTCCATCTCGCGGTAGGCCGGGTGATAGTCGATCCAATCCTCGTCGCGCCCGAAGCGGTCGCGCGGCTGCAGCACCGGCGGATGGCGGTCGGCGATCATGGCGAGCTCGTCGAGTCGCGTGCCGGCGAGCGCCCCCAGTCGCGCGAAATGCGGGGTCATCGCCTGGCGCAACTCCGGTTCCATGTAGAGCGCGATCAGGTCCTGGAATTGCCGATCGATGGCGTAGAAATCGAGGCCGCGCGCATCGGGCGCGATGTATTGCGCGCCGAATGGCACGTTTGCCAGGGGAGACGTCACATCGGGCATGGTGCTTCCTCGTTGCTCGTGCGCCGTATTTGCACAGGTTGGACGCCCGGCGGAAGTCCCGGTGCGCGCCGCTTGGCATGTTCTTCGCTTGTGCAGGTGCGGGAGAACTATGTCGACAGGACGCCAACGCATGCCGAGCCGTAATCCAACATTTCGCAGCCTGAGTGCGGCAGCGCTCGCGTTCACCTTCGCCTTCGCGAGCGCGTCGTCCTGGGCCCAGGGCACCTTGCGCATCGGTATGACCGCGGCCGACATTCCGCTCACCACCGGCCAGACCGACCAGGGCGGCGAGGGCATGCGATTCATGGGCTATACGGTCTACGATGGGCTGATCAATTGGGATCTCACCTCGGCCGACAAGCCGTCGGTGCTGATCCCCGGCCTGGCGACCGGCTGGAAGGTCGATGATGCCGACAGGACCCGTTGGACCTTCACCTTGCGCCAGGGCGTGAAGTTCCACGACGGCAGCGACTTCAAGGCCGATGCCGTGGTCTGGAACATCGACAAGCTCTTGAACGACAAGTCGCCGCAGTACGATCCCAAGCAGGCGGCGCAAGGTCGCTCGCGCATTCCCGCCGTCAAGTCCTACAAGGTGATCGACGACTACACCGTCGAGGTCTTGACCAAGACGCCGGATGCCTTCCTGCCCTATCAGATCGGCTGGGTGATGATGTCGAGCCCGGCGCAGTGGGAGAAGATCGGGCGCGACTGGAACAAGTTCGCGCAGACACCGTCGGGCACCGGACCCTGGAAGCTCGCCGCGTTCGTGCCGCAGACCCGCGCCGAGCTCGTTCCCAACAAGGATTATTGGGACAAGAACCGTATCCCCAAGCTCGACAAGATGGTGCTGCTGCCGATCCCCGAAGCCTCTAGCCGCATCGCTGCCTTGCGCTCGGGCCAAGTCGACTGGATCGAGGCGCCGCCGCCCGACGCCGTGCCCAGTCTCGAGAAGGCCGGCTTCAAGGTCGTGACCAATGCCTATCCGCACAACTGGACTTGGCATCTCAGCATGGTCGAGGGCTCGCCGTGGACCGACATCCGGGTGCGCAAGGCGGCCAATCTCGCGATCGACCGCAACGGCATGAAGATGCTGCTGAACGGCCTGATGATTCCGGCGCAGGGGTTCGTGGTGCCGGGCAGCCAATGGTTCGGTAAGCCCAAGTTCGAGGTCAAGTACGACCCGGCGGCAGCCAAGAAACTGCTGGCCGAGGCCGGCTACGGCCCGCAAAAGCCGGTTAAGGTCAAGATCCTGATCTCGGCGTCGGGCTCCGGCCAGATGCAGCCGCTGCCGATGAACGAGTATGTCCAGCAAAACCTTGCCGAGGTCGGCATCAAGGTCGATTTCGACGTCGTCGAATGGAACGCCATGATCAACATGTGGCGTGCCGGGGCCAAGGCCGAGGTCGCCAAGGGCGCCAACGGTATCAACTTCACCTACTTCATCCAGGACCCGTTCACCGCCTTCATCCGCCATCTCGATTCCAAGCTAGTGGCACCCAATGGCACCAACTGGGGCTACTACCAGCAGCCCGAGATGGATGCCCTGTTCGAGAAGGCGCGCGCGACCTTCGAGGCAGCGGCGCAGGACGAGGTGCTGCGCCAGATCCATGAGAAGATCGTCGACGAGGCGCTGTTCCTGTTCGTGACGCACGACGTCAACCCGCGTGCGATGTCGCCCAAAGTGACGGGCTTCGTGCAGGCCCAGAACTGGTTCCAGGATTTCTCGCCGATCACGATGAAGTAGAGGCCGCGCGGCTCGAGTTTCTCTCTCTCCAGTGGGAAACGGACGTGAAACCGAAGGGAGAAGCCTACTTCCAGCCCCGCGTCAGCACGCGCTCGACGTAGGGCGGCACGATCTGCGTTGCCGGCCCGTAGATGTGCTCGTGGAACAGGTCGCGGTTGTCGGTCGGTTCGAGGTTGAGCTCGACGGCATGGGCGCGAGGACGGTGGCGTCGGACGGTGAGCACGAAGCCGGCCGCCGGATAGACCTCGCCCGAGGTGCCGATCGCCAGGAACAGGCCGCAGCGCCGAAGGGCGGCATCGATTTCGTCCATGTGCAGGGGCATCTCGCCGAACCAGACGATATTGGGTCGCAGCTCGCCCATGGCACGGCAGCTCGGGCAGACCGATTGCGGTGTGAGATCGATGTCGGAGTCGAAGACATGGGCGCACCGCATGCAGCGGACCTCGCCGTCGCGACCATGCATGTGGAGCACATTCCTGGAGCCGGCCTGCTCGTGAAGCGGATCGATATTCTGGGTCACGATCACGACCTCGCCACCGTACTCCTTCTCCAGCCGGGCAAGCGCGCGATGGGCCGCGTTGGGCTCGATGTGGGCGGCGCGGAACTGACGCCGCGTGTCGTTGTAGAAGTCGAGCACCTTCTTCTTGTCGCGATGCCAAGCCTCGATGGTGGCGACCTCCTCCAGATTCACCCGGGTCCACAGCCCGTCGGCGTCGCGGAACGTATCGATGCCGCTCTCTTTCGAGATGCCCGCGCCGGTGAGCACGACGATGGTCGGTGGGAAGAGATCCTGATGCATGCCGTGTCCTTACTCCTCCCCAGCTCTTCTGGGGAGGTGTCGCGTCATACGCGACGGCGGGGTCATGTGTCTCAGTGGGGCTTTCGACCCCTCCGTCCGCGATTACGCGGACACCTCCCCAGCGAAGCTGGGGGGGAATTCATGAGATCACACCGTGAGGAACTGCTGCACGATGCGCTCGTCCGCCGCCAGGTCGGCCGGGGTGCCGGTGAAGCGCACCTCGCCCTTCTCGAGGATGTAGACGCGGTCGGCGAGCGCCATGACGAACTGCAGGTTCTGCTCGGCGAGCACGATCGACAGGCCGGTCGACTTGAGCTCGGCGACTCGCTGCAGCAGTTGCTCGACGATCAGCGGCGCCAGCCCCTCGGAGGGCTCGTCGAGCAGCAGCAGCTCGGGATTGCCCATCAGCGTGCGGGCGATCGTCAGCATCTGCTGCTGGCCGCCCGACAGCACGCCGCCGCGGCGGTCGCGGATTCCGGCGAGATCGGGGAACAAGGCGAACACCTGCTCCTCGCGCCAGGTTGTCTTACCGTTGGCGCCGGTGCGGCGTGCGATGTCGAGGTTTTCCCATACCGACAATTCCGGGAAGATGCGTCGATCCTCGGGCACGAAGCCGATTCCGAGCCGGCAAATGCGATGCGGCGGGAGCTGCGCGATATCCTGCCCTTTCCAGACGACGCGCCCGCGGCGAGGCGGCGTGAGGCCGGCGATCGAGCGCATCGTCGTGGTCTTGCCGACGCCGTTGCGCCCGATCAGCGCGATGCATTCGCCCGCGCGCACCTCAAGCGAGACCCCGAACAAAACCTGGCTGAGCCCATAGGCCGTGTGGATACCGTCGACCTGCAGGAGCTCAACCATGTCCCTGCTCCCCGAGATAGACGCGCTTTACTTCCGGATCGTTGCGGACGGCGTCGGGCGTGCCGGAGGCGATGATCTCGCCGTGATGCAGCACCGAGATGCGTTCGGCGATGCCGAACACCACGGACATGTCGTGCTCGGTGAACAGCAGCGTCAGGCCGCGCGCCTTCACGATATCGCGCACCGAGGCGATCGTCTCGCTGGTCTCCTGCGGCGACATGCCGGCGGTCGGCTCGTCGAGCAGCAGCAGGCGGGGTTGCGAGGCGAGCGCGATCGCAAGCTCGAGCTGCTTCTGCTTGCCGTAACTCAGCTCGCCGCCGGTCTCCTCCGACTCGGACGCGAGGCCGACCAGCTCCAGGAGCTCGCGCGTGCCCTCGCGATGCAGCGAGCGGCCAGGGCGAAACAGGTTCCACTGCTGGCCCGCGTGCGCGATCAGGGCCACCTGGACGTTCTCGAAGACACTCAGCCTCGGATAGATGTTGATGCGCTGGAACGAGCGCGCGATGCCCATGCGCACGATCTTCTGCGGCGCCTGGCCGACCAGGTCGCGGCCTTCGAACGACACGCTGCCCTTGTCGGGCCTGAGATGGCCGGTGATGAGGTTGAAGAATGTCGTCTTGCCGGCGCCGTTGGGGCCGATGACGGCATGCACTTCGCCCGCTTTCAGCTCGAACGAGACGTCGCGCGTGGCGACGAAGCCAGCGAACGACTTCCACAGGCCTGCGATCTTCAGCATGGTGGCCGCGGCCGGGGCATTCATGTCTTCCCCCAGCGCGCCTTGACCCGGGACACTAGGCCGATCAGCCCGTCCGGCAGCACCATCACGATGACCAGCAGGATGAGGCCGAGCACGGTCGGCCAGTAGGTCGTGTACTGGTTGGTGAAGACCTGCAGCAGGTGCAGCGCGGCGGCGCCGAGGATCGGCCCGACGAAGGAGTACATGCCGCCCAGCAGCACCATGATCAGCACCTGCGCCGATTCGGTCCAGTAGGCGTTCTCGATGTACATGCCGCGGTGATACATGCCGAACAGCGCCCCGGCGAGGCCGCCGAAGGTGCCGGCGACGGTGAAGGCCGCCCAGCGCATGCGCCGCGTGTCGACACCGATGAATCCGGTGCGCACGCTGTTCTCGCGCACGGCGACCAGGGTCAGGCCGAACGCCGAATGGCAGATGACCCAGAGCGCCGCGATCCCGACGGCCACCGTCGCCAGCGTGAAGTAGAAGTAGTTGACGTGGTTGGTGAGCGCTGCCGGTAGGTTGATGCCGGTGAAGCCGTCGTCGCCGCCGGTCACTTCCTTCCACTTGAAGGCGACGCCCCACACCAGCATGGCGAACGCGAGCGTCAGCATGGCGAAGTAGATTTGCGTCAGCCTCACGCAGAAATAGCCGACCACGCCGGCCACGAGCCCGGCCAGCACCACGGCCGTCGGCAGGCTGAGCAGCAGGGGCCAGCGATAGGTGGTGAGCAGGATGGCGCAGGCGTAGCCGCCGATCGCGAAATAGGCGGCGTGGCCGAACGAGACGTTGCCCGTGAAGCCGATCAGCACGTTCAGGCTGAGCGCGAACAGGGCGTAGATCAGCACCTCGGTCGTGAGGTCGATGGCGTAGCGGCTGCCGGCCAGCGGCAGCAATGCCAGCAGCACGACGACGGCCACCGAGGCTATGAGCTGGTTGCGCTGCGGCATGGTCAGCGCCCCGTCTCGGGCTGGCCGAGCAGGCCCCACGGCCGCACGATCAGCACCGCCAGCATCAGCACGTAGGGCAGCACATCCTGCCAGTTGGGCGCCCACACGGTGCCGAATTGCACGACGAAGCCGAACGCCAGCGCGCCCAGGAAGCTGCCCCACAGATTGCCGAGCCCGCCGATGATGACGATGATGAAGCACTCGTTGATGATGGTGGCGTCCATGCCCGGCACCAGCGCCACGCGCGGCGCGGCGAGTGCGCCGCCGACGCCGGCCAGCGCCGAGCCGATGGTGAAGACGGCGGCGTAGACCATCGGCACGTTGACGCCGAGCGCCGCCAGCATCTCGCGATCCTGGGTCGCGGCGCGCACGATGCGGCCCCAACGGGTGCGATCGACCAGCAGCCACATGGCGATCGCGATCGCCGGCCCGACCACGCAGAGGAAGAGCTGGTACTGCGGCAGGATGACGAAGCCCAGATCGACCGCGCCGCCGAGGCCCGGCGGGTAGCCCACCGAATATTGATCGGTGCCCCAGATCATCTTCGCCGCGTCGCTCATCAGCAGCACGATGGCGAAGGTGAACAGGAGCTGCATCAGGTGCTCCTTGTCGTACAGGTTCTTCAGCAGCAGCCGCTCGATGACCAGGGCAATGACGGCGAGGCCGGCGGCCGCGGCGAGCACGCCGACGAGAAAGGGGGCGCCCCAGCTCTTGGTGACAGTGAAGATGATGTAGGCCCCGAACATGTAGAACATGCCGTGGGCGAAATTGATCACCCGCAGCACGCCGAAGATCAGGTTGAGGCCGGAAGCGATGATGAACATGTTCATGGCCAGCGCCAGGCCATAGAACGCGTTCAGCGTGAACATCGTGAGGGTCATGAGCTAACTCGCATGGTGGAGCGTCATGCTCCTCCGGGCCGCGAGCCTTCGGCTCGCTCGGGCTCGTGAACGAGCTGGAGGCCCGCGGTCCAGAAGAGCACGAGAGGACGCGCCACCGAGTGACGCGCTTCCGACAATCACTTCGGCTGGATGTATTCCGCCGGGTCCATCATGCGGTAGGCACGATCGGGCTTCTTGACCATCGGCCCCCAGAATTGGCCGATGTTGGCCTGGTGGCTCTTGGCGTCGATGGTGAGCTTGCCGACCGGCGTGCCGATCGAGAGCCCTTCGAGCGCTTCCGCGACCTTGTCGGGGTCGGTCGACTTGGCCTTCTCCATCGCCGCCGCGGCGTACATGACGCCGATATAGCCCAGCACCGCCCACTGCGGCGTTTCCTGGGTGTTGAGCTTCTTGGCGAGCTTGGCCTGGAACTCCTTATGGGAGGGGTCGTTGCCGTGGTACCAGAGCTCGTAGGTGTTGGAGATCACGTTGTCCGGGTACTCGCTCTTGAGCTCGCCGGCGATCTCGTGGCTGCCGATCTCGCCGCCCGAAATCCACTTGATCTTGTTGAAGAAGCCGAGCGGCGCGGCCTGCTTGACCCACGACACGAAATGCGGGCCCCACAGGCCCGACAGCACGCCGTCGCAGCCGGCGGACATGACCTGCGGGATGAACGGATTGAAGTCGGTGGCACCGAGCTTGGGCTTGAGCGTCAGCACGACCTTGGCGTCGGGGGCGTGCTTGGACAGCGCCTTCAGGATGCCGGCCTCGAGGTCGTTGCCGTAGGCATAGTCGAGCTGGAGATGGCAGATCTTGGCGAGCTTGCTCCGGCCGGCCAGCAGCGCCATCGTGTCGCCTTCCTGGTCGGTGTTCGCGGCCGTGCGGAACACGTACTTGTGCAGCTTGTCCGTCGTGATCTGGATGGATTTGGGGATGGTCGAGATATAGACGACCTTTTCCTGCTTGCTCACCTCCGACATCGCCAGTCCGACCGAGGAGGCGAGGCCGCCCAGCACGATGTCGACCTTGTCCTTGGTGATGAGCTCCTTCATCGTCGACGAGGCGGCCGCCGGGTTGAGCTTGTCGTCGCGTTCGATCGATTCGATCTTGCGGCCCATGATGCCGCCTTTGGCGTTGAGCTCCTCGATGGCGAGCTGATGTCCGGCCATCGCCGGCACGCCATAAACCGCCCCGCCGCCGGTGAGCGGATAGAGCACGCCGATCTTTATCGGCTGCTGGGCATGGGCCGCTCCGGCGCCTAGGGCGCCGATGGCGGCGAGCATTGCACTGACTCTCATGTTCCTTTTCCTCCCAATTCGGCCTTGGTCGTTGCCAGGCAGATGACAATCTGCACGCCGGACCCAGCCTTGTTCAAGCGGTGTTCGGCGTGGTCGGCGAAAACTCCTGCTGTGCATGAGTTTCATGCCGTTCGAATCGCCCCTGTGCTACGCTCCGGGCGCGATGCCGCTGGGAATTCTTTTCGTGTGCTCGGGGAACATCTGCCGCTCGCCGATGGCCGAGGGCGTGTTCCGCGGCTTGGCGGAGCGCGAGGGGGTCGGCGCGGCGTTCGTGCTCGACTCGGCCGGCACGCTTGCGGGCCATGTCGGCCAGCCGCCGACGCCGCTTGGCGTGGAGGTGGCTCAGCAGCGCGGCTACGAGGTCGGCGGCCACCGGGCGCGCCTGGTGACGGCCGCCGATATCGACCGGTTCGACTATGTCCTGGGCATGGATCGCGGCCATGTTGCCGAGCTTCGCTGGCTGGCGACGCGATCGACCATCGACCGCGTCCAGCTTCTGACCGCTTTTGCCCCGCAACTCGGCGTCACGGACATCGGCGATCCCTATCGCGGCACGCGGGCCGACTACCAGCATGCGTTCGATCTCATCGAGGCCTGCTGCCGGGGCCTGCTGCGTGCGTTGTTGCCCTACGTCAAAAAGGCCATTTGAGCCCCAGCTCGCCGAATCGGCTGACGACATTGAAGGTCAGCCGGGAGACGTCGTTGTCGTACTTGTTGTGCGGCAGGCTGCCGCAATAGGTGATCGACCCGACCGAGAAGACGGCGCCGCCCTTGGGCTTCTCGATGTAGGTCATGTCGGCACGGATCAGCTCGTCCAGGGTCTCGCCGGGAATGGTCGTATCGAGCCCCAGCCGCTCCTCGTGAACGACGACGAAGTCCTTGCGCTCGTGGCCCTCCGAAGAGGCGAGCACCACGGCGTTGAGCGGGCTGCCGAGCCGGTGGTCGAGGCGGTCGAGCTCGAAGCCCGCCGCGCCGCCGCCGGAGAAGCCGTAGCCGCCGAACAGCTCATTCTTCACGCCCTCGAATATCCAGGCATGGTGATTGTCGCGCGCTGCCGGCGCCTGGCGGTAGGAATTGCCGACGAAGCGTCCCTGGCTCGAGAAGCCGATGCCGCACAACAGGTTGGGCGGCCGGTCGGAGCGCCGCCACAGGCCGCCATAGGCGCCGTCGAAGGCGTGGTAATACTCGCCCGGCTCGGCCGGCCAGGTGCGGATGCCACCTTCGGTGCGGCGAACCTCGATGGCGCCCGGCACGGCGTCCGACAGCGCCACCCGCCAGTAGAAGCCGTTGCCGCCGAGATACATCAGCCGGCCGCCATTGTCCGTATAGGCCTGCAACGCGTCGAGCGTGTCGACAGTGTGGTACTCCGGGTGGGTGCCGGTCATCACCACCTTGTAGTGGCTGAGGATTTCGACGCCCTTCTCGTGCAGATCGTGGTCGGTGACGACGTCGTAGGCGATGCCCATGCGGTCGAGCCAACCGGTCAGGTGGGTGTCGGCCGGTAGATGACGCATGCCTGAGCCGGCCGGGTCGTTGAAGGTGAGATAGTCGGGCCGCCAGGTCAGCAGGGGCCGCAGATGCGAGGAGTAGGCGACGCCCGACCCATCGCGATGGAAGTTGTAGGTCGAGAGGCCGTAATCCTTGTTGTCGTCGGGATTGTTGGCGGCGGCCTTCCACTCGGCGACGCGCTTGCGGAATGGCTCGTCGTAGAGGCCGCGCGAAAAATTGCCGTAGACCTGATAGGTGAAGGTCGAGGCGATGTAGCAGACCTTGGCCTGCGGCTTGCCGATCTGCGGCCGGATGAAGAACGGGATGAAGTCGCGATGCGGTCCGCAGCGTAGCTGGACGGCATAGACGCCGCTCTTCATGCCCTTGGGAATGACGAAGCTGAAATCGTCCGCCCAGCCGCAATCGTGCAGATCGTCGTCGTGGAAATGGATGGCGGCATAGTGGTGGGGTGCCACCTTCCAGTCGCGCTCGGCGCCGGTCCACGCCGAACCCTTCATGGCGCGGGTCGGCAGGTTGACCAGCCGACCGTGCAGCTTGTTGGGGCCGGTATCCTCGATCTCCATCGTCGCCATGCGCCGGGTGAAATCCCAGGCAGCGACACCGGCGATGACAGGTGCCTCGATCTTGCCGTTGAAGCAGCGCCGCGCAGGCTGGTCCGTGGCGGACTCGGCGCCGATCAGGACCGGCTGCGGCGCGTCGAGCGCCAGGCCTGTTGCGATCGCGCTTGCCTCGCCTTCGTCGTCGACGGCGAAGGCGCGCTGCAGCGGCTGCTGGCCGACGCGCATCATGCCGGTCGCCGGATCGGCGCTTGCCCATACGCGGTACCAGGCACGCGAGCGGAGCTTCTTGCCGACGACCACGCGGGCGCCGCCGGTCTCCAGGGCCATGCCTTCCGGTGTCAGCACCAAAGCGAAGCCGGCCCCCGAGCCGGCATCGCGGCGCGAGATCACGGTCTGCGGCCCGTCCTCGGGCAGGGTCGGCCAGATCAACGCCTCGACGGCGAGCGCGCCCAATAGGCTCACGTCCTTGGCGCCGTCGACCAGCGCGTAGGAGCCCGGCCAGGCATGTTGCTGGCGCGATGCGAAACGGCCGTCGAACAGGTCGGAGCATTCCTCGAACTTGAGCGGCAGGCCGGACGCGGGATTGGGGTCGCCGCGAATGACGCGCACCAGCATGGCGTGATAGGGCCCCGGCCCCACGCTCGAGACCTTGAAGGCGATCTTGTCGCCGGAACGAACCGACACGCGGTCGGCATAACCCGTCAATGGTGCAGTCACGATCTTCTCCCCCGCTCTCAATCCTCCTGAGCTTCGCCGCTCTGGAGTGGGCACATCTCTCATGTCCCTCCCCCGCAATCGGGGGAATTGCCCCGTCATGCGGGGCGGAGAGGGAAAGCCGCAGCCGAGATGTCTATGATTCCGACGTCGGAATCGGAGGAATCTCGGCTGCGGCTTTCCCCCTCCGGCCCTGCGGGCCACCTCCCCCGATTACAGGGGAGGGATCTGAGTTGCGTCCACTCTCCGGCAGCGAAGCTGGGGAGGAATTTGAACATACATCGCAAAGCGTCGGCCGAACTATATAGTCCTCCGAGCTTCAGGAGGAATGTCATGTCCAGGTCTATTCGTCGCCGATCGCTGCTTGCTGCGGGCGTGGCGGCGCCGATGGTGAGCCGCGCCGGGTGGGCGCAGGCCGCCTATCCCAACAAGCAGATTCGCATGGTGGTGCCGTTTGCCGCCGCCGGGACGACCGACCTGCTGGGCCGCATCGTCGCCCAGTATCTCACCGAGATGTGGGGGCAGCAGGTGATCGTCGACAACAAGACCGGTGCCGGCGGCAATGTCGGTGCCGAGCTGGTCGCCAAGGCGCCGCCCGACGGCTACACGCTGCTGCTGGGCACGGTCGGCACAGCCGTCACCAACCAGTACCTCTACAAGAACATGCCCTACGACAGCGTGAAGAGCTTCGCGCCCATCGCACTGGTCGGCGAGGTGGCCAACGTGCTCGCCGTCCATCCGAGCTTTCCGGCCAAGTCGGTCGCCGAGTTCGTCGCCTATTGCAAGGCTCAGGGGCCGAACAAGGTAAGCTACGGCTCGCCGGCGGTCGGCGGCACCGGCCATCTCGCGATGGAGTATCTGTCGAGCCTGACGGGAATGCAGCTCGAGCATGTCGTCTATCGCGGCAGCTCGCTCGTGATGAAGGACCTGCTGGCCGGTCACATCCTCGTCACCATGGACAATTTGCCGCCCTACCTGCAGCACATCCAGTCGGGCGCGCTGCGCGCGCTCGGCGTCAGCTCCTCCAAGCGCTGGTTCTCGGCGCCCGATGTGCCGACCATCGCCGAGAGCGGCTTTCCCGGCTTTGATGCGGCGCCATGGTGGTATGTGGCGGCGCCGACCGGCACGCCGGCCGATATCGTGAAGAAGCTGTCGGACGAGATTACCAAGGGCATTCGCAGCGAAGCCGTCGTCAAGAAGATCCGCGAGGCCGGCGCTGCCGAGCTGCCGGGCGATGCCGAGGCGCTGGTCAAGCACATGACGGCCGAGAATGCGAAGTGGAAGAAGGTCATCGAAGCCGCCAAGCTGGAGCCGCAATGACACGCAACGAGCTCACCGGGAAAATCCAGACCGTCCTCGGGCCGATCGAGCCCGAAACGCTCGGCCGCACGCTGATGCACGAGCATGTGCTGTGCGACATCCGCCCGCCGGGCACGCGCAGCGACAACGATCTCGGCCCCGAGATCACGCTGGAGAATGTCTGGCAGATCAATTACGGCCGCGGCCTGAAGCGGGCCGGCCGCAAGTACATGCTCGACCTCGAGGACATCGCCACCCGCGAGGTGGCGATGATGAAGCACGACGGCGGCGATGCCATCGTCGAGCTGACCTGTGGCGGCCTGTCGCCCGATCCCGACGGTCTGCGCCGCATCGCCGCCGGCACCGGCGTGCACCTGATCATGGGCTGCGGCTACTACGTCAACGACTATCAGGATGCGCGCAATCACGGTCGCAGCGTCGATGATTTCGCCGGCGAGATGATCGGCCAGATCCTGCACGGCGCCTGGGGCACCGACGTGCGTGCCGGCATGATCGGCGAGATCGGCTGCCAGGCACCGTGGACCGATCTCGAGAAGAAAGTAATGCAGGCCGCCCTGATCGCTGCTTCAGCGACGGGGGCCGCGATCAACGTCCACCCCGGGCGCGATCCCGACCAGCCGCAGGAGGTCGCCGACTTCATCGCGGCGGCAGGGCATCCGACCGAGAGGGTCGTCATCAGCCACATCGACCGCACGATCTTCGACGTCGAGCGCCTGCTGCGGCTCGCCGATTCGGGCGTCACGATCGAGTTCGACCTGTTCGGCCAGGAAGCGAGCTACTATGGCCTGAGCGACATCGACATGCCCAACGACGCGACGCGGCTCAGCCTGATCCGCGCCCTGATCGACCGCGGCCATCTCGACCGCGTCGTGATCAGCCACGACATCTGCTACCGCACCCGCCTGGCGAGCTTCGGCGGCCATGGCTACGGCCACATCTTCCGCAACGTCGTGCCGATGATGGCCGAGCGCGGCTACAGCGAGGGCGAGATCGACACCATCCTGGTGCGCAATCCGCGTCGGCTGCTGACGTTCGAATAGCCAACCAAACAGGACACCGTAGTGCCATGATCGTGCTCATCCGGAACGCGCAGTGGGTGGTCGCGTGGGACGCTACCCTCGGGCAGCATTTTTATCGCCAGGGCGTCGATGTCGTGTTCGACGGCAATCGGCTGGTCCATATCGATTCAGATTACACCGGAAAGGCCGACCAGATCATCGACGGTTCCGCGTTTTGCGTGATGCCCGGGATGGTCGATGTCCATACCCATCTGCAGTCGGAAAGCCTCGGTCGCGGCCTGATCGAGGAGCTGGGCAATCCCGCTCTCTACATGACCGGCATCCTCGACGAGAAATCGGTCTTCGTGACCTCCGGCCTCACCGACCAGGCGGGCGGCGCTGCGGCCCAGCTCGCCGCCAACGCGGCCTCGACGCGCAATGCCATCGCCGAGCTGCTGAAGAGCGGCGCGACGACCGTCGTCGACCTCGCGGTGGCCTACGATGGTTGGCTCGACCTGCTGGCCGAGACCGGCATCCGGGCGGTCGCTGCGCCGATGTACCGAGACGCCAAATGGCATGTGCCGACGGGTCATCGGCTCGACTATCTGTGGGACCTGGAGAAAGGTCGCCGCGATTTCGCGACGGCGCTCGAGGCCGTGGACGCCGCGATGCGTCATCCCTCGGGGCGCCTCAGCGCCATGATCGCGCCCATGCAGATCGATACCTGCGGCCTCGAGCTGCTGCGCGACAGCCTCGCCGCCGCCCGTCAGCGCGGGCTCAAGATGACGGTTCATTGCTCTCAGCACATTCCCGAGTTCCAGGAGATGGTGCGCCGCCATGGCGTCACGCCGGTGCAGTGGATGCACGAGAACGGGCTGCTCGGCCGCGATACGCTGCTGGGCCACGCCCTCTTTCTCGATCACCATTCGCTGGTTCAATGGTGGACGCGGCGCGACCTCGATCTGCTGGCGGAGACCGGCACGTCGGTCGCCCATTGCCCGGTCGTCTTCTCGCGCTACGGCCAGATGATGGAGGATGTCGGCAGCTACATCCGCAAGGGCGTGAACGTCGCCATCGGCACCGACACCGAGCCGCAGAACATGGCCGAGGAGCTGCGCATGGCGTCGACCATGGGCCGGGCGGCGGCGCGGAGCGTGCGCGGCGTGTGGCTGTCCGAGCTGTTCCATGCGGCGACGATTGGCGGCGCCACGGCTTTGGGCCGCGACGATCTCGGCCGGCTGGCGGTCGGCGCCAAGGCCGATCTGGTGATGCTCGATCTCGACGCGCCCGGCATGCGGCCGGTGCGCGATCCGCTGCGCAGCTTCGTGTTCAGCGCCGCCGACCGCGCGGTGCGCCACGTCTTCGTCGATGGCCGCCAAGTGGTGAAGGACGGCATGGTCCTGACCATCGACCACAAGGCGCTGTCGCGCGCGCTGCAAACATCGCAGGATGCCTTCGTGCGCAACGCGCCTTACGTCGACTTCCGTGGCCGCAGCGCCGACGAGATCTCGCCGACGAGCTTTCGCGTCGAGGGTCGGAACCGAGCGGCTCTGGCCTTGAACCGATCTACTCGGTTTCCTGAAGCTCCAAGCAGCTCAACGTCGGGTCGTCGGCCTTCGCCGCTATTGTTCCAGGTTCTCCGATGTGGAATTCTCGCGGCTCTTCGTGCCCATCCGGTTGGCGGACCAGCCTCGCGGAGCGCCCTGTGCCCTTGACTCGCTCTTCGTTCCTTCTCGGCGGCCTCGCTGGGTTGCTGCCGGCGCCGGCATGGTCCCAAGGGCGGCCGCTACGCCGACCCGTCAAGGTAGGGGTGCTGGCCGCCGGGCCCGCGGACGATGACGGAAAATCCATGGAGGATGCCTTCCTGCGCGAGCTTCATCGGACGGTGCCGCAGAACGATGTCACGTTCGAGCCGCGCTATTCGATGGGACAGGACGGGCATCTGCCGGCATTGGCGGCGGAGCTGGTAGAGGCAGGGTGCGACGTCATCGTCGCTTGGGGTTCGGCATCGGCGCTGGCAGCGCAAGGAGCGACGAGCCGACTTCCCATCGTGATGGTCGGGGCTTCGAATCCGGAACGCCAGGGCCTGGTCCGCAGCCTGGCGAGACCCGGGGGCAACATCTCCGGCATGTCGGATGTCGCCCTCGAGACGCAGCCGAAGGTGATGCAGGTTATGCGCGATGCCTTTCCCGAGCGGCAGCGCATGGCGGTCATCTGGAACAGCGAGAATCCGTGCTCCCGGCTGATGCAGCAGGAGGGTTACTCGCCAGCGGCCGCCTCGCTGGGGTTCCAGTCGCTCGGTGTCGACATTCATTCCGACGCGAGCATGGCGCAGGCGTTCGAGGACATGCTGCGCTGGCGGGCCGACATCATATTCGCGCCGGGCTATGTCTGGCCCTTCCGCGACGAAGTCTTCCGCTTCGCGCGCGAGCACCGCATACCCGTGGGCTCGGGATTGAACATCCTGTCGCGCAGCGGCGCGGTCGTAACCTATGGGCCCGACTACGACTGGATCTCGGCGAGGGCTGGGGATTACTTGGCGCGCGTGATCCGCGGCGAGAGTCTGGCGGACATGCCGGTGGAGCAACCCATGAAGCTCGAGCTGACGCTGAACATGCGGCTGGCCAGGAGCTTGGGAGTCGAGATAGGACCGCTCGCCGAAGCCCAGGCGAATCACATCATTGGCTGACTCTCGTGTGCGACACATCGGCGAAGATCGGTCCGTGATCGCTGCCGCCCTTTGACATGATGTCGCTCCGAACAGGGGAGAAGCGAATGCTGACGATCCGGGCGCGTGCGAGCTCGACGAATGTGCAGGCGACTGTGCGTGCCTGGTACGAGCGTTTGTGCGTGCGGACGGCTTACGAGGATCGTGTCGCGGCGCCGATGAGCTGGGGCCCATCGATGGCCAGATCTCGAAGAGTTCAAGCCCCGGTTCAAACACGGACATAGACCGAACCGATGGTCGGAGAACCGAATGGAGCAGGACAGATCGCAGCAACTCATAGGCTCGTGGCAGTTGCTGTCGGCCCAATTGGAAATGGCGGATACGGGGGAGCGACTCGACCTGTTCGGTCCGGACCCGATCGGCCGCCTGATTCTCACGAGCAATGGACGCATGGCGGCCGTCTTGACGGCTTTGGGTCGTGCGGCGGCTGTCGATGTTCCCGGCATGGCAGCCCTGTTCGGCTCGATGATGGCGTTCTCGGGCACGTTTCGGCACGACAACAGCGCCAAGCTGGTTTTCGGCTGTGACATGGCTTGGCACCCTGCCTGGGTTGGAACCGAGCAGGTTCGCTTCTATGAGCTGAGCGAGGACAGGTTGACGCTTCGCACAGGTCGACAAACGCATCCGAGATATCCCGGCCGAGAAGTCTACGGATTCCTCGACTGGAGGCGCGAGGAATGACGTGCTTTGTCTCGCGGCGCAGGTTTCCCGCACGAGGGCGAGGCAGGGCCGCGGGCCGGCGCGAGAGCGAGAAGCGACGGTGACCTGAAGCGTGAACGTGCCGATGACAGCATGACGGGAGCGTCGAAGGCGCTACACTTGCCGAGCATCCGCAGCGCCTCGAGCAGGCACAGCCAGATCGGAGGCTGAACGTGGTCAAATTCGGTCTTTCGCTCAGCTTCCAGATTCATCCTGGGCTGGGCGAGACTTGGGACACGTCGTATCGCGAGAGCCTGGAGCTCGCCAGCGAAGCGAGCCGACTGGGCTTCGATTCGATCTGGGCCAGCGAGCATCACGGCGAGGAGGACGGCTATTGCCCTTCGCCGATCGTCGCCTGCGCTGCGCTCGCCGCGGCGGCGCCGCGCTGCCGCATCGGCCAGGGCGTGGCGCTGGCGCCGCTGCACGGCCATCCGCTGCGCCTGGCCGAGGATCTGTCGGTGGTCGACAACATCTCGGGCGGGCGCATCGAGATCGGCCTGGGGCAAGGGTACCGTCCGGCCGAGTTCGAGAGCTTCGGCTGGAACTACAAGACGCGCACGCGGGCCTTCGAGGAGTCGCTCGACGTGCTGGGGCTGGCGTGGCGCGGCGAACGTTTCGACTACGACGGTCGCATCTACAAGGTGAAGGGCGGCCTGCTGCGGCCGCCGCCGGTCAGGCCGGGACCGTTGCCGCTGTGGATCGGTGCCGCCGCCCCTCAGGCCCGCGCCCGCGCTGTGCGCTACGGGGCGGGGCTGATCGTGGCGCCGCTGATCGAGCTGCAGCATCTCGCCCGGCAGATCAAGTCGTACGACGACGAGGCCGAGCGGCAGAATGCCGGTCCGCTGCCGCACGCGCTGATGCGCGAGGTCCTCGTCGGCGAATCGGCGAGCGATGCGATCGAGCGGCACCGACCCTTCATCGACCATGTCTATCGCGTGCAATACGCGCCCGAGCGTACCGGCCAGACCTTCGTCGACCCCGCGACCGGCGAGCGCAAGCCGCTCACCGGCGACAATCCGCTCTACCTTTCCGAAGCCTTCATGCAGGACCGTTGGTTCCTCGGCACGCCCGGTGAGATCGCCGCCAAGATGATCGACTGGTTGCCGCGCTTCTCGTTGGAGCATTTCATCTTCCAGGGCCGCCAGCCCGGGATGACGCTGCGTCATGCCGTCGACAGTCTGGAGGCGCTGGCGAAGGACGTCTTGCCGGTGGTCCGCCGAGCCCTCGGCTGATCGGAAAGGCACTAACCGGGATCAGTGTCCCGGCGCGGTAGTTTTGACCGGCCGAACGATGGGCTGCATGCTCCTCGGGTCGGACGTGAGGATGCGGACTTCGCAACACGATGAAAGGTGGGGAACATGGGAAGGCTCGACGGCAAGGTCGCCGCGGTGACGGGTGGGGCCTCGGGAATCGGAGAGGCGACCGTCAGGCGTTTCGTCGCCGAGGGCGCGAGCGTGGCGTTCTGCGATCGCGACGGCGACCGCGGTCGCCGGGTGGCGACCGAGCTCAAGGCCACAGGCGCCAAGATCGCCTTCACGCAGGCCGATGTCGGTAGCGAGGCCGCATGCCTCGCCTTCGTCGACGGTGCAGCGCAGCAATTCGGGCGCCTCGACATCCTCGTCAACAATGCCGGCATCCGGAAGTACGAGAAGGTCGACGAGGCGAGCGCGGCGAGCTGGAACGAGATCCTCGGCGTCAACCTCATGAGCTACGTCTTCTGTGCCAAGGCGGCCGTGCCGCTGATGCGCCGTCACAAGGGCGGCGCCATCGTCAATGTCGCCTCTGTCCGTTCTGTCGTCTCAGGCGGCGGCAATCTGCAGTACGACACCACCAAGGCTGCAATCGCGGGCTTGACGCGGGCGCTCGCCGCCGACCACTCGCCGGAGGGCATTCGCGTGAACGCCGTCGGTCCCGGCCCGATCTTCACGCCGTTCCATGAGCGCCGCATCGCTGCGGCGGGCGAGACCGTCGAGCAGTACAACGCCCAGGCGGCGCGGGGCACCATGCTGAAGCGGCCGGGCCGGGCCGAGGAGGTCGCTGCCGCAATCCTTTTCTTGGCCTCCGACGATGCCTCCTACGTCACCGGCGCCCTGCTGTTCGTGGACGGTGGCATGACGGCGCTGTGAGAAATTCCATTCGGCACGCGCCCTGCCATCCCCGCTGGGAGTCGCGGCCGCACCATCCGATGTTCGGCTATTGCCAGAAGCGACGTGGTCATCGGGCAATGCTTGATAGAGGCCGACATTCGGCCGATGCTGGCAGCGAAAGTGGTCTTCCGGGATGCTACACGCGCCCGCTATGATCTGCGGGCCACAAGACGAGGAGCCGGATCATGAGCGCTGCCGCGGCGACGATTCCCACCCAGGCCATCAAGATCGAGAAGGTCAAGGAGCACATCGGCGCCATTGCCACGGGAGTGGACCTCGCCCATCCCATCGACGGCGCGACGCAGAAGAAGCTCTACGACGCCATCGTCGAAAACGTGGTCCTCGTGATTCGGGGACAGGAGCATCTCACCCCAGGCCAGTTGCAAGCCGTTGGAGAGATGTTCGGCGAGCTGATGGAGGACCAGAACCGGCGCTATCTGGTCGACGGATTTCCGTTGATCAGCGTGCTCGACAACCGTCACTTGGACAGCAAGGGCCAGCCTGCAAAGGTCGGCGCCAATGCCACTTGGCACACCGACCACACCAACCAGGAACTGCCGCCCAAGTTCACCATGCTGTATGCGGTGGCCGTGCCGGACAGGGGCGGCGGGACATCGGTTTGCAACGCGCGTGACGCCTACGAAGCGCTTCCGGACGACCTCAAGCTGAAGATCGCCGACGCGAAGACGGAAAATACGCTGATCAGCAGCGCGCGGATGAAGACAGGCAACCCGGATATCGTGAAGGCCCAGCTCGCGACGACGAAACCGCCGACCGTGCATCCCCTGGTGCGCACCCATCCGGAGACCGGCACCAAGGCCGTTTGGTTTCACAAGGCCAAGACCGAGACGGTCACCGGCATGTCGCCCGAGGAAACCCAGGATTTTCTGCAGGATCTGACCGACAGGATCACGCAGCCGCAATTCTGCTATGTGCACGAATACAAGAAGGGCGATCTGCTGATCATCGACGACCGCGCCTCGTTGCATAAGGCCGGCTTCGATTACGATCACAGCCAGCATCGGCGCCTCTATCGGATGCTGGTGCGTGGGGACCGTCCCTACTGAGAAGCCGTGCGAGCAAAGGAGGAGCCATGACGACGCGCAACTGGCAGGTGAAGCGCCTCTCGGCGGCGTTGGGCGCGGAGGTGACCGGCGTGACCTTGGCCAAGGCCGACGCGGCGGAGGCGGCCGACATCAGGCGGCTGCTGCACGAGCACATGGTGCTGTTCTTCCCCGCCCAGTTCATGAGCGCGGAGGATCAGATCGCCTTTGGCCGGCATTTCGGCGTGTTGGAAGGCCATCCCAACCTGAAGGATCGCACGCCCAAGGAGCACCCCGAGCTGTTCCGGCTCGCGGCGAGCCAGGGCGGCATCGCCGACGAATGGCACACCGACCTCACCTTCCTGCCGCGACCGGCGCTGATGTCGATCCTGAACATGAAGCAGTGTCCGGAGGTCGGCGGCGACACCATGTGGACCAACCTGGTCGCCGCCTATGACGCCTTGTCCCCGCCACTGAAGGCACTGTGCGATGGCCTGAGCGCGCTGCACGATGCCCATCCGCATGATCGGGCGGACCGCATGACCATTCATCCGGTGGTCCGCATCGACCCTGAAAGCGGTCGCAAGGCGCTCTATGTGAACGAGCATTTCACGCGCCGGATCGTCGAGATGAGCGGCCCGGAAAGCGACCATCTGCTGGCCTACCTCGTGCGCTGGGTGCAGCAGCCTGCCTTTGCGGTTCGCTACCACTGGACGGCCGGCACGATCGGCATGTGGGACAACCGCTTCACCCAGCACTACGTGGTCAACGACTTCGTCGGCGAGCGGGTGATCGAGCGGGTCACGGTGATGGGCGACCAGGTGCACGGTGCCGCGCCGCGCTGGCGCCCCTGGCCGGAAGTGGTCGGCGGCACCTCGGCAATGAGCCGGCACGACCGGCAGCTCGTGCGCCATCTCAAGGCGCGCGTCGCGGAGGCAGCGGAGTAGCGACGTCTCCAGGAAGCAGTCTTGAATCGCGGGAATATTCACGGCGTGGCCGGGGATCGCCTGCACGCCTCGTTGGCGCGCGTGCGCCACTCGCCGATCGCGCGTGGCCTCCCGCAGGGCGCGCGCCATCGGCCGCGTTACACTGCACGCTGAACCGACGTTCAACCGGGAGCGGAGACCGAAACCCATGGAGACGCCGATCGCTACCAACAGCCTGGTGCTGGGGCGCATCCTCAGCCGCCACGCGCGCTACCGTGGCGGACATCCCGCCGTGGCGTTCGGCGACAGGCGGCTCTCCTATCGCGAGTTCGATCGGTTGGTGAATCGCTGGGCCAATGCACTCGCCTCGCTCGGCGTGGTGCGTGGCGAACGCGTCGCGACCATCCTGCCGAACACCGTCGAGGGGCTGGTGACGTACTGGGCCTGTGCCAAGCTCGGTGCGGCTGCCGTGCCGCTGTCGCCGCTGCTGCTCGAGGACGGGCTGGTCTCGCTGCTGGCCGACGCGCGGCCGCGCGTCGTGCTGTCGAACGCGGCGTTCGCCGCCACCCTGTCGCGGGTGCGTGACCGCCTCGCCGAGGCGCCGGTGGTTGTCTCGATCGACGCGGAGTCGGGCGATGCGGCGGGCTTCGCCGCGCTCGTTGCCGCCGCGAGCGACGTCGAGCCGCCCGCGGTGGCGCAGGCGGACGATCTCGTAACCCTGATCTATTCCAGCGGCACCACCGGCCTGCCGAAAGGCATCATGCACACGCACCTGATCCGCGCGATGTATGCCGGGCTGTTCGCCTCATCGTTCCGCATGGCGCCTGAAAGCAGGGTTCTTCAGACCGGCTCGCTGGTGTTCAACGGTGCGTTCGTGACCATGTTGCCGGCTTTCTACTGCGGCGCCAGCTATTACCTCCATCGGCAGTTCGATGCCGAGGCGGCACTGGCGACGATCGAGCGCGAACGCATCACCCACATCATGGTGGTGCCCTCTCAGCTCATCGCGCTTCTCAACGTCCCGGGCTTCGATCCGGGCAAGCTCGGGTCGCTCGAGATGATCCTGTCGCTCGGTGCGCCGCTGCAGCAGACCTACAAGGACCTGCTCGCCCATATCCTGCCCGACCGTCTCTACGAGCTGTACGGCGTCACCGAAGGCTTCATCACCGTGCTCGATCGCGCCGACGCCGTGCGCAAGGCCGGCTCGGTCGGCGTGCCGCCGCCGTTCTACGAGATGCGCATCGTCGACGAGGCGGACAGGGACTGCCCGACCGGCACGATCGGCGAGATCATCGGCCGCGGCCCGGTCAGCATGGCGGGTTACGCCAATCGGGATGCACTGACGTGCGAAACCTTGCGCGACGGCTGGGTCCATACTGGCGACCTCGGCTACGTCGACGAGGACGGCTACCTGTTCCTGGTCGATCGCAAGAAGGACATGATCGATTCGGGCGGCGTGAAAGTCTATCCCAAGGACATCGAGGAGATCGCCAGCCGCCATCCCGCAGTGCGCGAGGTCGCGGTGTTCGGCATTCCGCACGACAAATGGGGCGAGACGCCGCTCGCAGCCGTGGTGCTCGGTGCAGAAGCCGAGGCCACGGCAGAGGAGCTGCGCGACTGGATCAACGCCCGCGTTGCCGCGCGATATCAGCGTGTCGACCGCGTCGTCGTCATGCCCGACTTTCCGCGCAACGCCGCCGGCAAGACCCTCAAGCGCGAGATGCGCCTCGCCTACTGGGAAGGCCGCGAGAAGGTGATCTGAATCTTCTCCTCCCCGCGCCTTGCGTGGGGAGGTGTCCGCGTAATCGCGGACGGAGGGGTCATCGTCTTCCGGACCGCTTGCGTCCCGCCCGCGGTCTGCATGAGCCATGACCCCTCCGTCGGTGTAAGACACCGACACCTCCCCACGCTTTGCGTGGGGAGGAATCCGATTCAGAACGTCAGCGCGTAGGCCGCTTCCTCGGTGTAGATCGAGCCGTTGCGGCCGGTACGGCTGGAATAGAGCGCGAAATGGTCGGCGATCCACGGGCCGGCCTTGAAGGTCGAATGGCTGGCCATGAACTGCGCCAGGTGATGGCCGGTATCGGCGCCACTGCCGAAGCGTGCCAGGGTGACGTGCGGACGGAACTTGCGCCGTTCGAGCTCGATGCCGCAGTTGCGCGCTACCGTCGACACTTTCTGCTGCAGCCAGTCGAGCCGGTCGCTGCGCTCGACGGTGGCGACCAGGGCGCGCGGCTGCTTGCCGCTCGAGAACTGCTCGACGCCTGCGACCGCCACGGCAAAGCGTGGGCCGGCGATGTCGGCCAGCTCCTCCTCGAAGTCGCGCATCGTGCCGCCCTGCACTTCGCCGGCGAAGCACAGCGTGACATGCAGGTTCTCGGACGGCACCCAGCGCGCGTCGGGCACGCCCGACTGCAGCGCTATCAGCGCGTCGGCGATCTCCTCAGGGACGGGCAGGGCGACGAACAGACGCGGCATAATCGTCGAGGTTCTTCGTGACGAAGGGCATCAGCCGGGCAACGACGACATCGACGCCCTTGGCGTTGGGATGGATTCCGTCCGGCTGGTTGAGCGCCGGGTCCTGGGCGACGCCGTCGAGGAAGAACGGATAGAAAGGGACGCCGTGCTTGTCGGCGAGGCGCTGGAAGGCGCCGTCGAATTGCTTGGCGTACTCGGGGCCGAAATTGCGCGGCGCCAGCATGCCGGCGAGCCACACCGTCACGCCGGCCTGTTTCAGCTTGGCGACGATGGCGTCGAGGTTGCGCTCGGTCGCCGCCGGATCGAGGGCACGCAGGGCATCGTTGCCGCCCAGCTCGACGATCACGATGTCGGGCTTGTCGGCCAGCATCCAGTCGACCCGGGCGAGGCCGCCCGCCGTGGTGTCGCCCGATACTCCGTGGTTGACGATCGTGACGTTGCGGCCGGCTGCCTTGAGCGCTGCTTCGAGGCGGGCCGGGATCGCCTGGTCGGGCTTGAGGCCATAGCCGGCGGCCAGGCTGTCGCCCAGGAAGGCGAGCTTGACCGGCGCGGTTTGTGCATGCGCAACCGACAGGCACACGAGAATCGTGACCAGCAGCGAATTGACCATCGCCGCAAAACGACCATATGCAGACCCGACACTCGCGGCCTCTGTTCCGGAATCCATTGCCTTGGCGCCCATTGTCCGTCTGCCCATCGTCCGTCTGATCGACGTCCATCTCGACATGGCAAGCGATGCCGGCACGGTCAATATCCTGCGCGGCGTCAGCCTCGACATCGCCGCCGGCGAGATCGCCGCGGTGGTCGGACCGTCGGGCGCCGGCAAGTCGAGCTTGATGATGGTGGCGGGCGGGCTGGAGCGGGCGAGTTCCGGCCGCGTCGAGGTGGCAGGCCACGATCTCGGGCCGCTCGACGACGATCGGCGCGCCCGTCTACGGTGCGATCACATCGGCATCGTCTTTCAGGGCTTTCATCTCATCCCGACCATGACGGCGCATGAGAACGTGGCGCTGCCGCTCGAATTCGCCGGCCGCGGCGATGCCTTCGAGCTGGCAGAGGCGGCTTTGCGGCGGGTCGGGCTCGGCCATCGCATTGGCCATTATCCGGCGCAGCTCTCGGGCGGCGAGCAGCAGCGCGTCGCCGTGGCGCGCGCCTTCGTTGGCCGGCCCAAGCTCCTGCTGGCCGACGAGCCGACCGGCAATCTGGACGGCAGCACCGGCAAGCAGGTCATGGACCTGCTGTTCGAGCTGGCGCGCGCCGACCAGGCGACCCTCGTCCTGGTCACCCACGACATGGCCCTGGCCGAGCGCTGCGATCGCATCCTGCGCATCGCCGACGGCCTGCTGGTCGGCGACGAGCGGCCGGCGGCCGCGTTGGCGGCGCAGTGATGGGCGCTCGATTCTCTGCCTCGGCACGCCCCTCATGTTCCTCTCCCCCGCTAGGGGGAGAGGCTAGGTGAGGGGGTAGCGACGTGCGTAGCCCCCTCACCCAACCTCTCCCCCTAGCGGGGGAGAGGAGCCCGACTCAGAGCAGGGGGCTGCCGCTCGCCTTGCGGCTGGCGGCGCGCGAGATGCGGGGTGGGCTTGCCGGCTTTCGCCTGTTCATCGCCTGCCTGGCGTTGGGCGTGGCCGCGATCGCTGCCATCCTGAGCTTCAGTCGGGCCGTCGAGGAAGGGCTGCGCGCAGATGCGCGCGAGATCCTGGGCGGCGATGTTGCCGTGTCGCTGCTCTACCGCGAAGCCACGCCCGAGCAGATCGAGTTCCTGAAGTCGCGCGGCCAGTTCGTGCGCTGGATCGACAGCCGGGCGATGGCGCGCCCGGTCAAGCCGGCCGGCCGGCCCACGCTGGTCCAGCTCAAGGCGATCGAGCCGGCCTATCCGCTGTACGGCGCCGTCGAGCTCAAGAGTGGCGGCACGCTTGCCGATGCCTTGGCGCAGCGCGACGGTGTGTGGGGGGCGGTGGTCGAGGAGGCCGCGCTCCGGCGGATGAATATCGCCTTGGGCGATCGCCTACGCATTGGCGACGCCACGGTCGAGGTGCGCGATATTCTCACGCGCGAGCCCGATCGCGGGTTGAATGCCTTCGCCAGCCTCGGTCCGCGGCTGATGATTCCCTTCGCGGCGGCGGGCGAGACCGGGTTGGTGCAGCCGGGCAGTCTGCTCAATTGGGAGTATCGCCTGCGCCTGCCGCCGGGTGATTCGGACAAAGCGGCGATCGATGCGTTGAAGGCTCGCTTTCCTGATGCCGGCTGGCGGGTGCGGGGGCTCGCCGAAGCCGGTGGCGGCATTCGCTTCTGGCTCGATCGGTTGACCCAGTTCATCGGCTTGATCGGCCTGTCGTCGCTGCTGGTGGGCGGTGTCGGCGTCGGTAACGCGATCGCGAGCTTTCTCGCCGGCCGGCTGCGCACCATCGCAATCCTGAAATGCCTCGGCGCCCCCGAGCGTCTGGTCTTCACCACCTATTTCGCGCAGTTGGCGGCGCTCGCCCTGCTCGGCGTGCTGCTGGGCGTGGCGATCGGCGGCGCGCTGCCGTTTCTCGCCCAGTCGGTGATCGCCGACGTGCTGCCGGTGCGGGCGCGGGTGGCGCTCTATGCCGGGCCGATCGCCACCGCGGGGACCTTCGGCCTGTTGGTGGCTTTGCTGTTCACCCTGGTGCCGCTGTTGCGGGCGCGGCGCATTCCAGCCGCTACCCTGATGCGGGGCGCAGTGGTCGCCGTGGCCGGACGCCTGCCGTGGCGCGATGCCCTGCCCATCCTCGCGGCGGCGCTGGCGCTGGCCGCCTTCACGGTCTTCACCGCCGACAGCCGGCGCATCGCCGGCTGGTTCGTGCTCGGTGCGGTCGGGGCCTTTATCGCCTTTCCGCTGTTGGCGCGGCTCTTGATGCTGGTGGCGGCGCGGGCCGGCAAGCCTCGCCTGGCCGGTCTCCGGCTGGCGCTCGCCAATCTGCATCGGCCGGGTGCGCCGACACCGATCGTCATGCTGTCGCTCGGGCTCGGTCTCACCGTGCTGGTCGCGACGGCGCTGATCGAAGGAAACCTCCGCGAACAGTTGACGAAGCGCATCCCGAGCGACGCGCCGGCGTTCTTCTTCGTCGACATCCAGTCCAACCAGATGCCCGAGTTCGAGAAGACGCTCGCCGCCATTCCCGGCGCCGGCCCTCTCGATAAGGTGCCCTCGTTGCGTGGCCGCATCGTCAAGATCGGCGGCAAGCCGGTGAGCGAGATCGCCGTGCCGTCGGAGGCGCGCTGGGCGGTCGAAGGCGATCGCGGCGTCACCTACGCGGCGACGCCGCCGGAAGGGTCGCGCATCGTCGCCGGGCAATGGTGGCCGGCCGACTATCGCGGGCCGCAGCTCATTTCCTTCGATGAGGCGCTCGCCCGCGCCTTCGGCCTCGGGATCGGCGATACGATCACGGTCAACGTGCTGGGCCGCGACATCGAAGCGACGATCGCATCGCTGCGGCGCATCGAATGGACGACGCTCTCCATCAATTTCGTCTTCGTCTATTCGCCGGGCCTGCTCGACAAGGCGCCGCACACTTTCCTCGCCACGGTGAAGGCCAAGCCCGACGCCGAGGATGCGATCTTTGCCGCCGTCACCGACCATTTCCCCAATGTCACGGTGGTGCGCATCCGCGACGCCATCGAGACGGCGGCGGGTGTGCTGGGCAATATCGGGCTGGCGAGCCGGGTCATCGGCTTCCTGAGCATCCTGGCCGGCGTGCTGGTGCTGGCCGGGGCCATGCTGGCGACCCAGCAACGGCGCGTGCACGAGGCCGTGGTGATGAAGGTGCTGGGCGCCACCCGGGCGCGCATCGCCGGTATCTTCGCCTGGGAGTTCGCCGCCCTCGGCCTGGCGACCGCCGTGGCGGCGCTCGGCGTCGGTACGGCGGCCGCCTATTTCGTCATCAATCGCCTGATGGGGCTGGACTGGACCTTCCTGCCGGCCGTTGCGGTGGCAGTTGCCGCGGGTGCCACGGCCTTGACCCTGGCGTTCGGGTTGGCCGGTACGCTCACCGCCCTGCGCCAGCGCCCGCTTGCGCTGCTGCGCAACGAATGACCGGAAAAACTCTGTAATTTGTAAGCGAATCGCAACCTCGGCGGCGCGAGAAGCCTATTGATTCATACCGTCTGAGTGACCAAATTGGTGAGCAACGGGGCTCGTCAACGAGGCCCCCTGGAGGCTGAGACCAAATGGCGAATACGAACTTCGGAATGTTCAACCGTGCCGGCAGCGTTGCCGACCAGGCAGCGTTCGATGCCGGCCTGCGCGCCCATATGGTGCGTGTCTATAATTACATGGCCTCGGGGCTCGCGCTATCGGGCATCGTGGCCTTCGGTCTGTTCAGCTCCGCCGAGCTGGCCAGCCTGTTCTTCCAGGTGCAAGCGGGTCGGGTCGTCGGCCTGAACGTGCTGGGCTGGATCGCGATCTTCGCGCCGCTCGGCCTGCTTCTGCTGGTGTCCTTCCGCGCGTCGGCGATGAGCCTGGGCGCGATACAGGCAGTCTACTGGGCGGTCACAGCATTGATGGGCGTCAGCCTGTCGCTGCTGCTGTTCCGCTATACCGGCGCGTCGGTGGCCCGTACCTTTTTCGTCACGGCAGCCGCGTTCGGTGCGCTCAGCCTCTACGGCTACACGACCAAGCGCGACCTTACGGCGATGGGCAAGTTCCTGTTCATGGGCCTGATCGGCCTGATCCTGGCCGGCTTGGTGAACATGATCTGGCCATCGGGGACGATGAGCTTCATCATCTCGGCCGTCGGCGTGCTGATCTTCTCGGGCCTGATCGCCTACGACACCCAGAAGATCAAGGAGCAGTATGCCGAGTCCTACGGCACCGAGGTCATGGAGAAGATCGCCGTGTTCGGCGCGCTGAGCCTCTATCTCGACTTCGTGAACCTGTTCCAGTTCCTCATGAGCTTCCTCGGCCAGGAACGCGACTAGCCGAACATCGGTAGTGGATATCGAAGCGCCCGGGCCGTGAGGTCCGGGCGTTTTGTTTTGGGGCTCGAGGTTCGTCGTGGTTAATCTCGCCCATCCGCGGGGGTGATGGTGGCGCGCGTCAATCGGCTCAAGGCATTCATCGACAGCGAGGCCGCGTCGGCGCTGCCCCTGCTGGGCGCCGCCGTCCTGGCGCTGGTGCTGGCAAACTCGCCGCTGCGCGAGGCGGTTCAGGCGGCGCTGGCCGACAAGTTCACCGTTCAGTATCGCGAGATCGGCCTCAGCAAGCCTCTGCTGCTGTGGATCAACGACGGGCTGATGGCGATCTTCTTCCTGCTGGTCGGCCTGGAGATCAAGCGAGAGGTCGTCGAGGGCGAGCTTTCGCGACCCTCCCAGGTCGCGCTGCCGATCGCCGGGGCGCTGGGCGGCATGCTGGTGCCGGGACTGATCTATCTGGCGCTCAACTGGGGCGACCCGCACTCCCTGCGCGGCTGGGCCATTCCGACCGCGACCGATATCGCCTTTTCGCTCGGCGTGCTGGCTGCCCTCGGAAGCCGCGTGCCGCTCGCCCTGAAAATCTTCCTGACGACCCTCGCCATCGTCGACGATCTCGGCGCCATCGTCATCATCGCGGCGTTCTACACCAGCCACCTGACACCTCTCGCTTTGGGTTTCGCCGCCCTGGTGATCATCGCCTTGGCGGCGCTCAACCTGTCCGGCGTGCGCAACCTCGGCCCTTACTTGCTGTTGGGTGTGGTGCTGTGGGCGTCGGTACTGCGGTCGGGCGTTCACGCCACCCTGGCCGGGGTCGTGCTGGCGATGTTCATCCCCCTGCGGGCGACCGGCGTCGCCGACGAGGCCCGCCCGGCGATCCGCCTCGAGCATGCGCTGAAGCCGTGGTCGGCGTGGTTCATTATGCCGGTGTTCGCCTTCGCCAATGCCGGGCTGGCGCTCGGCGACCTGTCGTTTGGGAGCCTGCTCGACCCAGTGCCGCTCGGCATCGCTGCCGGACTGTTCCTCGGCAAGCAGATTGGCATCATGCTGGGCGCCGGATTGCTGATCGTGCTCGGGGTCGCCGCCATGCCGGCCGGCGGGTCGTGGCGTGGTCTCTACGGCGTCGCCATCCTGGGCGGCATCGGCTTCACCATGAGCCTGTTCATCGGCACGCTCGCCTTTACCGATCCGGTCTACGAGGCCAAGGTCCGGTTGGGCGTTCTGGCGGGGTCGGTGGTGTCGGCCGTTGCCGGTTATCTGCTGCTCGGCTCTGCGCCGCGTCGATAGGCCGCCAATTGCGCGCCCGATCCGGCGGTCTATAGATTACGATCATGCGGCGGACCTCGTACGAACAGATGAACTGCTCGATCGCCTCGGCGCTCGACATCGTCGGCGAGCCGTGGACACTGCTGATCGTGCGCGATGCCTTCTACGGCGTGCGCCGTTTCGACGATTTCCACGAGAATCTCGGCATCGCCCGCAATGTGCTGACGGTGCGCCTGAAGAAGCTCGTCGAGGTCGGCATCTTCCGCAAGATCGCCTATCAGACGCGACCTCTGCGCCACGAATATCGGCTGACCGACAAGGGCGCGGCGCTGTTCGGCGTGATCGTCGGGTTGAAGCAGTGGGGCGATCGCTACGGCGCCGCGGCGCGCAGCGGCAAGCCCATGGAGCTGGTCGGCCGGACCGACGGCCGGCCGCTCGACCCGGTGCTGATCGATGCCGAGACCGGGCAGCGCATGGAACTCACCAACGTGCGCGCTGTGGCCGGCCCCGGCGCCGACCAGGCGACACGCGCTTTCTTCGAGCGCCTCGCCCTCACTCGCGCGGGGAGATAATCATTCCCTCTCCCTAAGCAAAGCTTGGGGAGGTGTCTGCGTAATCGCGGACGGAGGGGTCATGATTCATGCGGACCGCGGGCGTCCGCGACTCTACCTCGCTCATGACATGAGCATGAACGCGCGAGACGCCCGCGGTCCACGAACCATGACCCCTCCGTCGCCGTATGACGGCGACACCTCCCCAGCTTCGCCAAGCGAAGCTGGGGAGGAGAATGAAGGCGTCACTCCTTCTCGATGAGCTTGCCGTCGAGCGTGCGGCGTGTGCGCGCCTCGTCCTGCTTGTCGGTGGCCTTCTGGGACTTGGTACGGCCGAAGCGGCGCCGGTTGGCGTCGGCCTCGATCTCGCGATCGCGTCGAGCCTTGTCCTTGCGGACGCGCCGCAGGTTGACGATCTCTGCCATCGTTCGTCTCGCCTGTGGAATAACGGCAGAAGTCTATGCCGCGCCGCGTGTCGATGCGCTACTGTTAGTATGACTCCGGATACGGGAGCGGGTCATGGCCAGTTCGCTTCGCAAGAAAATCCTGATCGGGAGCGGCAGCGTCCTCGCCCTCCTGGTCGTTGTGCTGGTCGCCGCACCGTTCTTCATCGACGTCAATACTTTCAAGCCGCAGATCGCCGCCGAGGTGAAGAAAGCGACTGGTCGCGATCTCGTGATCCAAGGTCCAATCGACCTGTCGCTGCTGCCGACCCCGGCGGTCACGGTCAAGGGCGTGACGTTCTCCAATGCGCCAGGTTCGCAGAATGCCAACATGGCCGAGGTCAAGGCGGCCACGGTGAAGCTGGCCATTTGGCCCTTGCTGACGGGGGCCTTCGAGGTCGACGAGGTTACTCTGGTCGAGCCCAAGATCGTTCTGGAGGTCAATGCCGCTGGCAAGCCGAACTGGGAGTTTGCGCCGTCGGTCGCCGAGGCCAAGCCGGCGACAGCCAAGTCCGGCCCGGCTCGGCCCTTATCGCTCGGCCGGCTCACCATCGATAGCGGCACGCTGATCTTCAGCGACGCCAAGGCGGGGCTCTCGGTCGTTGCCGAGAAGGCCAATTTCACTGCGTCGGTCGGCTCGATCGACGGACCCTATTCGCTGGCCGGCGATGCCACGGTGAACGGCTCGCCGCTCAAGCTCGACCTCGCGGTTGGCGCCAAGGGGCAGGCGGGCCATAGCGCCGACCTGTCGCTGCAGGTCGGCGGCGGCCGGCTGGGCTTCAAGGGCACGCTGAGCGAGCTGGGGCCGGCAGCGCGGGTCGCCGGCACGGCTTCCGTGGCGACCGACTCGCTCACGAATTTCCTCGGCACCCTGACAAAGCTGATTGGCCAGCCAGAACCGGTGCTGCCGCCGCTGCTGGCCGGCAAGTTCAGCTTCGACGGCGCCATCGACGCATCACAGACGGCCTTCGCGGCCAAGGATTTCAAGGTCATGCTGGGCCAGGATACCGGTACGGGTTCTGTATCGGTTGCCCTGAAGCCGGGGCTGGCGATCGACGCCAAGCTCGTCTTGCCGAAGATCGACCTCGACCGCACCTTGGCGGCGCTGTCGCAGCCGGCGGTGCCCGGCGCCCTGCCCAAGCCGGCGACCGCGACGCCCGCTGCTTCGGCCGCTCCCGCCACGTCCGGCGGCGGCCTGCCGGCCAATCTCACGCTCAAGGCCACGCTCGAGATCGGCGAGCTGATCTACAACAAGAAGCCGGTGCGCAACGTGGCGCTCGACCTCGAGGCCAAAGGCGGCGTCGTCGCCGTGCCGAAGCTCACGGCGACGCTGCCTGGCGACATGGTGCTGCAGGCGCGGTCGACCATGTCGGGCGACCCGACGCGACCCACCGTGTCGGGCGATTTCAGCCTGGTCGGGCCTAAGCTGCGCGAGACTCTGAACTGGCTCGACGTCGACGTCTCCTCGGTGCCGCAAAGCAAGCTCAGTCGGCTCAACGTAAAGGGCCGCATGGCATCTACCGGCGGCAACGTGCAGGTAAGCGGCGTCACCTTCGAGGTCGACGACCTGAAGGGCGCCGGGAGCATCGCCGTGACGTTCGGCGTTCCCCTGGCGATCGCCGTGGCCGTCGATATCGACACGGTCGATCTCGATTCCTACCTCGCACCAGCGCCGCAGAAGCCCGCTCCGTCGACGGCTGCGCAGGCGGCGAAGCCGGCCGGCCCCGTCGTCACCGGCCCGACGGTCGCCGTCAAGGCCAAGGTGGCCAAGCTGATCTACCGCAAGGATACGATCGGAGGCATTGACGTCGATATTGCCTTGCAGGGAACGACGTTGCGGCTGAACGACATCAAGGTCAGTAACCTCGCGGGGGCGCGGCTGGCGGTTCGTGGCTCCGTTGCCAACTATCAGTCGGCGATGCCGCGACCCGACATCGCCTTCAACTTCGAGGCGCCCGACATGGGCCGTGTCCTCAAGCTCGCCGGCGCCACGGCGCCGGCCGGCCTCGGCCTTGTGAGCGCGAGCGGCGGTGTGTCGGGCACCATCGAGCAACTGAGCTTGCGCGAGCTGACCTTCAACGGCATGGGGCAGAGCCTGCGGGCGAGCGGCACGCTTGCCCTCCCTGGAGCCGCTCAGGGCGCGCCCAAGTCGGTCGGCTACAAGGGCAGCCTCACGCTCAACGGCCAGACGCTCGACGGCGCGATCGACGTTGCCTTGACCGGCGCCAAGCCCAACATCGTCGCCGACCTCAAGGCGGTAACGCTCGACCTCGACCGGATCGGCGGTGCACCGGCGGCGCGGCCGGCGGCCGGACGAGGGCAGCCGGCAGCCGCGGCCGGGCCAATCGATACCGGACCGCTGCGCAGCGTCGACGGGTCTTTCAAGCTGCATGTCGGGACGTTGGTCAATCCGCCGCTGCGCATCGCCAACGTGGACCTGGCCGCTACCCTCAAGGATGGCGTTCTGACGATCGCTCATTTCAAGGGTGGCCTGTTCAGTGGTTCGCTGGCCTTCTCGGGTGTCGTCAACGGCAGCCAGCCGGCGCTGTCGATCGACCTCAGAGGGGACGTCAACGGCATCTCGATCAGCGAGGCGCTGCGCAGCACGTCGGGCTCGAACCAGTTCGGCAGCACCGTGAAAGTGACGATCGACGGCCGGCTCAATGCCAACGGCATCGCCGTGCGGGCGGCGGGTTCCACCGCCGATCAGATCCGCGGCTCGATGGCGGGCGGCGCCAACCTCGGCGGTCACATCTTCGTCGGCGCCGACAAGGCCTTGCAGATCCTCGGCGGCGCGGCGACCGGCGTGGCCGGCGGCGTGATCGACAATACCCTGGGCAACGCCCTGGGCGCGGTCGGCCAAAAGGGCGGCCTCGGCGTCGGCAACATTCTCAATGCCATCTCGCTGGTGCTGAATCGCTTCGTCAATCACGACAGCCCGATCTCAGGCCATGTCGATATCGCGGGCGGCGTGCTGACCGACAAGGGGCTGGCCGTGCACGGCAATCGCGCGACCGCGAACATCGATACGCGGACCAACCTGGGTAATTCGACGACCGACACGACCATTAACTTCACGATTGCCGAAGATCCGTCGGCCGCCTACCTGATCACCACCGCGCGCGGCCCGATGTCCTCGCCCTCGCTCAACGTGGTGCGCGGCACCGCCAAGGATCCGCCCGGCTTCGTGAACACGCTGCCGGGTGTTGGCAACGTGCTGCCCGGCGGGCAGAACTCTCCGATCCCGGGTGTTCCCATTCCGAACGTTCCGGTTCCTCGATTGCCTAACCTTTTCGGCCGCTAAGAGGGGTTCACTTGCTCGATCGTTTGTTGGCCGTGCTGCGCGCGCGGTTTGGCACTGCGCCGGCGCTCACCGAAGCGCCGCGCGGCGTCGAAATCCTGGCCGACATGGCCAACCGCCGGGTCATCCGGCGCTATCTCGACAAGCCGGTCGATCCGGCACTGCTCGACACGCTGTGCGCGGTAGCGCTATCGGCGCCGTCGAAAAGCGATCTGCAGCAGGGCGATATCGTGATCGTGTCCGACAAGGGTCAGCGCGAGAAGCTCGAAGTGTTGCTGCCCGACAACCCCTGGGTCAAGGCGGCGCCGGTGTTCCTGGTAATCTGCGGCAACAACCGCCGTCACCGCCTGCTGTTCGAATGGCGCAAGCGGCCGTTCGTGAACGACTATCTCGATCCGTTCTTCAATGCCGCGGTCGATGCCGGGATCGTGCTGGCGACCTTCACCGCCGCGGCCGATCGGGTCGGGCTCGGGAGCTGCCCGATCAGCGCCATCCGCAACCATGCTGCCAAGGTCTCGGACATCCTCGGCCTGCCGCAACATGTCTTTCCGGTGGCGGCGCTGGGCGTCGGCTGGCCGTCCTTCGAAGGCGTGATGAGCCCGCGCCTCGGGCTCGACGTCACCATTCATCGCGACCGCTACGACGAGCAAGGGCTCGCCGACAAGATCGCCGCCTACGACAAGCGGCGCGAGGCGGTCCAGCCCTACCGCAGCCAGCGCTACCCCGAGAAATTCGGGGAGAGTGCCGAATACGGCTGGTCGGAGGACAAGGCACGGCAATATTCGGTGCCAGAGCGGGCCGATTTCGGAGCATTCGTGCGCGGCAAGGGGTTCAAGCTGGAGTGATCATGCGCCCGTCTCATTCTCCTCCCCAGCTTCGCTGGGGAGGAGAATGAAACACGCGCCTCAGGAGGCCTCGCCCCTCTCGCGCTTCAGCACCTCCAGCACGTGCAGGCGGAGCGCGCTCGACAGGTTGGTCGAACCTCCGGCGGCAACTCGGGCGTGATCGATCTCGGCGATCAGCGCGTTGAGAGACAGGCCGCGCTCCCGGGCGAGCGCCGCCAGCTCGGTCCAGAAGGCGTCCTCGAGCGACACCGAAGTGCGATGGCCGTCAATGGTGACCGAGCGCTTGCGCATGGCTCGACTGTGGCAGCGTCAAACCGCCCGCTCAACCTGCCTTGCCGCCGTCATAGAGCGTGCGTATAAGCGCGCCCAACAACCCCGGACATAGTCATGGAAATTCGTAATGTCGCGATCATCGCGCACGTCGACCATGGGAAAACGACCCTGGTCGATTGCCTGCTGAAGCAGAGCGGCACCTTTCGCGACAACCAGCAGGTCGCCGAGCGGGCGATGGATTCGAACGATCTCGAGCGCGAGCGCGGCATCACCATCCTCGCCAAGGCGACGTCGGTGGTGTGGCGCGGCGTGCGCATCAACATCGTCGACACGCCCGGCCACGCCGATTTCGGCGGCGAGGTCGAGCGCATCCTGTCGATGGTCGACGGCGTGGTGCTGCTGGTCGATGCTGCCGAAGGGCCGTTGCCGCAGACCAAGTTCGTGCTCGGCAAGGCGCTCAGGCTCGGCCTGCGCCCGATCGTGCTGATCAACAAGGTCGACCGGCCCGACGCCCGCGCCCACCAGGTGCACGATGAGGTCTTCGACCTGTTCGCCGCCCTTGAGGCGAGCGACCGTCAGCTCGACTTCCCGACCCTGTTCGCCTCGGCCAAGCAGGGCTGGGCAGCCTCCTCGCTGGAAGACGAACGGGTCGACATGTCCCCGCTGTTCGATCTCATCCTGCGCCATGTCCCGGCGCCGCTCATCGAGGCGGACAAGCCGTTCCGCATGCTGGTGACGACGCTCGAATCCGACTCGTTCCTCGGGCGCATCCTGACCGGCCGCATCCAGTCCGGCGTACTGAAACCCAACTCCATCCTGAAGGCGCTGAGCCGCGACGGCAGCGAGATCGAGCAGGTGCGCGTCACTAAGGTGCTGGCGTTCCGCGGGCTGGAGCGCCAGGCGCTCGATCAGGCCGAGGCCGGCGACATCGTTGCCGTAGCCGGCTTCAAGACCGCGACCGTGGCCGACACGATCTGCGATCCGGCCGTCGAATGGGCGCTGCCCGCCCAGCCGGTCGATCCTCCGACGCTCGCCATGACCTTCTCGGTCAACGATTCGCCGCTCGCCGGCCGAGAGGGCGACAAGGTGACGACGCGCATGATCCGTGCCCGCCTGATGCGGGAAGGCGAGGGCAATGTCGCGATCCGCGTGCGCGACACCGACAACACCGATTCCTACGAGGTCGCCGGCCGCGGCGAGCTGCAGCTCGGCGTGCTGATCGAGACCATGCGTCGCGAGGGCTTCGAGATCGCCGTCGGCCGCCCCCGTGTGCTGTTCGAGAACGATTCGGTGACCGGCCAGCGGCTCGAGCCGATCGAGGAGGTCGTGATCGACGTCGACGACGCCTATACCGGCGTCGTGGTCGAGCAGATTTCGACCCGCAAGGGCGAGCTGCAGGACATGCGGCCGTCGGGCGCCGGCAAGACCCGCCTGGTGTTCCACGCCCCGTCGCGCGGGCTGATCGGCTATCACGGCGAGTTCCTGACCGACACCCGCGGGACCGGCGTGATGAATCGCCTGTTCCACAATTACGGCCCCTATCGCGGCCCGATCCCGGGTCGGCGCAACGGCGCGCTGATCGCCAATGCCGAAGGCACGGCGGTGGCCTATGCGCTGTGGAATCTCGAGGAGCGCGGGCCGATGTTCATCGATCCCGGTACGGCGGTGTACGAAGGCATGCTGATCGGCGAGCACAGCCGCGGCAACGACCTCGACGTCAACGTGCTGAAGGGCAAGCAGCTCACCAACATCCGCGCCGCCGGCAAGGACGAGGCGGTGCGGCTCACCCCACCACGTCGTATGTCGCTCGAACAGGCGATCGCCTACATTGAGGACGACGAGCTGGTCGAGGTGACCCCGAAGTCGATTCGTCTGCGCAAGCGCTTCCTCCATCCGGAGGATCGCAAGCGTGCCAAGAAACAGGCGGCTGCCGCCGCCGCAGAATAGGTAGACCCTTGAACAATCGCGATACTTTTGAAGACCGCCTGGAGAACCAAGCCAAGGCCCGGCAGGCCCTGCTCAAGCGCGCCCGGGCGAAGGACCCGACCAGCGATCCCGAGTTTGCTGCCCGTCAGGAGGCGCGTGCCGCCGCGGCCCGGCTCCGTGAGCAGCGCGAAGAGGAGCGACGGAACGCCAAGCTTGCCGAGCGCGCGAAGGCGATCGCCGACCGGGAGGCCAAGAAGGCCGAGAAGATCAAGAGCGAGGCCGAAGAGGCCAAGAGCGCCTTGCGCAAGCAGATCGAAATGCTCGCGGCGCAGAAGGCGACGCGCGATGCGCGCTACGCCGCGCGCAAGGCCCGCAAGAAGTAGCCCTCTCTTTCCTTCTTTTCCTCCCCAGCTCCGCTGGGGAGGTGTCCGCGTAGTCGCGGACGGAGGGGGCATGAGTCACGAGAGACGACCGGGCCATGACTCATGACCCCTCCGTCTCGGATTGCCGAGACACCTCTCCAGCTTTGCTGGCGAGGAGAATGAGAAGCGCCCTTCACAGCGTCCCGCCGGTCAGCGACGCGCGCTGGCTGATCTCGATGTGGTTGCCGTCGGGGTCGCAGACAAAGGCATAGCGCACCGTGTCGCCGAGCACTCGCGGCTCGCCACCCGAGGTGCCGCCGCGCTCCAGGATGCCGGCATATTCATGCAGGCAGTCCCAGACCTGGACGGTCATGTAGCGGTAGCCTGGCCCGCGCCAGTCGTCGCTGCGCTCGACCCTGCCGCGCTCGGCGATGACCACCAGCGAATCCCCACAGCGATAGCGGCCGTCGCCGGCACGCTCGAATTGCATGGCGTGCGTCCAGAACCGATCGTGCCGGGCCGGATCGTTGACCTTGAGCAGAATGGCGATGCCCACGACGCCATTCTCGCCCTTGGGCACCAGCGTCACCTTGTTGCCGTCGGGATCGGCAAGCGCTTGGCGCGCCGCGAGACCGTTGCGGGCGATCTCCAGACCGACGATGCCAGAGGGCGGCGCCTCGGGCAGGGCGCCACGCGAATGGTTCATCTTGAGGATCGAGCCGTTCATGTGATGGCGATGCTGCTGCATGCCGCCGCCCAGCTTGCCCATATGATCGTAGGCGAGGCCGACCGTTTGCTGCCAGAACGCGAGCTGCTCGTCACGCTTGGTCGAGAACAGGCCGACGTCGAGATGCTGCTTGGCGAGGTTCATGGCGTTATCTTGCAGTATCGACCGGCGAAGGGGGAGCGCCCTGAGAGGCCCCATTTCGGGATGCTGCGTTGCGCTACTGGCGTCTGCCCTCGCACTGGCAGCGACGGCGCGTGCCCAGAATGCGACTTGGAGCGGGACCACGAGCAACTTCTATGCGGCTGGCAACTGGTCGCCGACCACTGTCCCGACAGGCACGGCCTTCTTCGGCAGCACGGGCGTTTCGGACATCACCTACACGGCCAAGGCGACCCTGGGAGGCTTCACCTTCAATTCAGGCGCCCAGGCCTTTACGTTCACGACGACGACAGTGACCACCGGGGTGGTGTTCGACGGCGCCGGCATCGTCAACCATTCGTCGGTCGCGCCGCGCTTCGGCAACGGCAATGGCGGCAGCGTTCCGTCGACATCGGGACTGACCTTCACCAACCGGGCCAGCGCCGGCAATGCCCGGATCGGCAACACCGACGGCGGCATCACCCTGTTCGCCGGGAACAGCACGGCGGGCAATGCGATCATCGTCAGCAATGGCGGGACGGCGCTGTTCAGCGGCGCCCTGTTCACGGGCATGAGCACAGCGGGCAATGCTCATATCACCAGCAACACCAGCGGCATCGCACAGTTCAATGCGGGGGCGTCGGCGGGCAGTGCCACGCTCAGCAACAACGGAGGCGATATCTCGAGCTTCAGCATCACGAGCTTCGTCAACGCGCTGCTCAACCCCGCCACCGTCGCCCCGTCGGCCAACGATGTCGGCATCACCGCTTTCGTCGGTCCGAGTGCCACGGCGGCGACATCCAGCATCACCAATAACAGCGGCGGCGTGACGGCTTTCCTTCTCGACAGCACGGCCGGGTCGGCAACCATCGTCACCAACTCGGGCGGCGCGACCTTCTTCACCGGCACGAGTTCCGGCGGCACAACCAGGCTGGTCGTCAATGCCGGCGGCACGCTGGATCTCGCCGCACATGATTTCGGCATCGTTCAGGTGGGCTCGCTCGCGCAGGCGGCCGGCAGCGCCTACAGGATCGGAGTTTCGCCGACCCAGAGCAATGCCCTGGTCTTGAGCGGCGCGGCGACCCTGCAAGGCGCCGCCCTACAGGTGGTGCCGGCCGCGGGGAACTACTGGCGCAACCCGGTCTATCCCGTCATCGGCGCCGTGGGTGGCGTCAGCGGGGCCTTTGCCAGCGTCAACTCCTTTGCCTTTCTTACGCCGGTGCTCAGCTACGATGCCAACACGGTCCATCTCGGCTTGGTTCAAAGCTTCGCGGGTGGTGGGCAGACAGCCAACCAGCGCGCGGTGGGCGCGGTGCTCGACCAGTCGGCGCCAATGGCCAGCGGCGATTTCAACGCCGTGATCGGCACGTTGGCCGTGATCGGCGCAGGGCAGGGGCCACAGGTGCTGAACGCGATCAGCGGCCAGCCCTATGCGGACTTTGCCACCCTGAACGTGCAGATGGGCTACACATTCCTGAATGCGGTGAGCGCGCAGATCGCGGCTGTCCGCGACGGCGCGCCAGCCACTCGCGTAGCGCTCGCCGAGGCTTGCCAAGCGGCGTGCCCGACAACATCGGCCGGGCCGATCGGCGCGTGGATGAGCGCGCTCGGCGGCGCCGGCAGCGTGCCGGGCGACGCCAATGCGGCGACTCTCACCTACAGTCTTGGCGGCGTGGCGGTGGGAGCCGACTACCGGCTCGATCCGCGAGTCCTGATCGGGGCCAGCGTCGGCTATGTCACCGGATCGCAATGGGTGAACGGCTTCGATGCGCGTGGCACGACCGACTCGTTGAGTGCGAGCTTCTATGCGTCGTTCTCGGCGTCCGCTTTCTATATCGATGGCCTCGCTGGCTACGCCAACGCCACGAACCGGCTCACCCGCAACATTGCGCTGCCCGGTCTGGCGACGCGCACCGCAAGCGGGCAGGCCGATACCAACCAGTTCCTCGGCCAGGTCGAGGCCGGCTACAGGGTTGCAATGGATGGGCTGGCACCATCTCTGTCGGTGACACCCTTCGCCCGCCTGCAGGGGGCGACAATCAGCCAGCCAGGCTTCGCCGAAAGTGGTGCGGGTTCGCTCAACCTGCTGGTGGCGTCGCGGACCACGAACTCGCTGCGCTCCACTTTGGGTGCCGACCTCAGGGCGGCGATCGGGCCGATTGACCTCGGCCTCCGGATAGCCTGGTTGCACGAATATGCCGACACCAGCCGTCCGGTGACGGCCTCGTTCGCGGGCGCACCCGGCTTCTCTTATACTGTGCTTGGCGCAACACCGTCGCGCGACAGCGCCGTGCTCGGCCTGTCGGCCGCTGCCAAAGTCGCCAACGCGACGCGTGTCTATCTGCGCTACCAGGGTGAGTTGGGTAGCGGCGCCGACAACCACGCCCTCACGCTCGGCTTGCGCCTGTCGTGGTGATCTGACTCCCGCTCAATTCATTGAACAGGCCTTGCGCCCAATGTCACGCGCACGGCGCGATATGAGGAGCGCGCTGGGCGCGCGCAGCTTCCGTTCGGTCAGTCGGGCGCAATCGGTCGATCTCGATGTCGTTGCCCTCGGGATGGCAGATGACGGCGCGGTGTGTCGTGCTGTCCGTCACACATCGCGTGCCGCCAGACGCGCCGTCGTGACCGAGGATGCCCAGGCATTGTCGCGTACGCAGTTCTCGACCTGCTGCATCACGTCCCTGCGAAAGGGAAGCGTCGACTCGGGGCTGGCCTACGAGGCGCGCCGGGAACGCCCCTTTGACGGGCTGGCTAGTCGCCTCCCAGCGAGGCGGGGCGAGACGCCGCCGCGGCGTAGACCTGCCCGATACGAACGGCATCCACGGTGGTTGTCTGGCGGCTCGCCCTCACGAGGTCGAACTTCAACACGCTTGTCTCGGCTTGTGTTGCCATGCCGCTCACCAGCAGGTGCGCGCCGGTCGTCGTGCTCGTTGTCGCGACTCGCACTGCGCCGGGGCCGGCGAAGGGCTTGAAGCTCGCCATCTCCTTGAACGCCCCGCCATGGCCGTGCAGCGTCGGACTGTGCAGATAAAGCGCCGGTCCGCCGTCCAGTGCCGAGCCGGTGGTGAACACCTTGACCACTCCACTGTCGGCGAGCTGGCCGACGACGATACGCTTGGCGCCGCCGAGGGAGCCGGCCAGCCATCCCGTCGCCAGCGAGACGCCGCCGCGATACGCCTCGCCGAACGGCAGGAAGGCCGAGGTGTTGAGGGGCTCGCCGACGGCGCCGGCGTGGCCGGTGTGGCCCGGCGCCGTTGCGATCGGCGCACCTGGAATCGGCTTCAGGAGCGGGAAGGACCATACCTTGACCTCAGATGGAACGCCGGGGCCGGGTGCCGTGACGATGCTGTCGCGGCCCGTCGCGAAATCGACGAACCCGGTGGCGATCGTGATCCCGCTGCGGTCCTCGCCGTATGGCCGGAAGACCGTGAAAATCGGCGGTACTGTACCCGGTGGCGAGGACGATGCCGTGCGGAAGATTTTCACTTCTCCCGGGATGCCGGGGCCGGAGGCCACGATGATGTTGTCGGCGGTCGTGCCATCGATCTGGGCGGCGCCGACCACGACGCCGCCGCGAAATGTACCGGCGAAAGCATGGAAGCGCGCCAGCTCGACGGTGAACGGGGCCTTTCCGTCGCGCGCCTTGCCGGAATAAACCACGACATCGGGTGCATGATCGGTGCCCGCCCCGACGATCAGATCGTAGACACCATCGCCGTCGATATCGCCCATGGCGACGCTGACGCTCCCGGCGTAGCTGGCGAACGGCGTCACCGTGGCCAGCAGCCGGTCGCCGTTGCCGTCATGCACCCGAACCTCGGTCGGCTTGCCAGCTGTCCCTGGAACGGCCACGGCATAGCTCGACACGGCTGGGATGACATTGATCAACGCCATCAAGCCGTTGTCCTCGTGATTGAGGCGATGGCAGTGCATCACATAGAGGCCAGTGTAGTCGTCGAAGCGCGTGCGCAGCGAGAGCCGGCCGGGCTGGATCACCGTTTCGTCGGCGTGCATCGTCGGCACCGGAATGTTGGCATTGTCGATGCCGAACCTGTCCGGGCCGGTACGCAAGCCGGTCGAGGGATCGAAATACTCGGTCACCTGGAAGTCGTTGACGTGGATGTGGATCGGGTGCTCGTCGTTGTTGTGGTTCGCGAATCGCCACTCCTCGACCGAATTGAGCCGCGGTTGGACGAGCGCGACATTGGGGAAGGCGCCGCTGTCGAAGGCGTAGACGAATGCCCTGGAATCCTCCTTGCTCGCCAGATTGTTGAGGAAGCCGCCATTGATCAGGAAGTCTCGGGTGGTGTCGGGCTTGACGCCGGTGAGGTCGACGAACGAGGTGTAGGCGCCTAGCGGCTGGCCGGCGACGAAGGGGGTAGTCTCGCCGCCGGGCTCGGCGCCCACCGCCCGGGCCAACACCTGGGTCGGGAAGAGGAAGAAGCCGTCGGCGTAGCTCACCGCCGACGGCAGGACGCTCAGGCTGCCGAGCACCGCCGGCGGATTTTCCGTGCCGTTCGCCGTGTAGAGGATGCCGGGAACGCTCTTCGTTCGCTGGCCGCCGCCGAGCGGCGGCATCTCGAGGATCAGTTCGCCTTCGGCAGGGATGGTCACGGCAATCGCGAAGCGGCTCGCCGGCGGAATGACCAGCCGTGTGCCGTCCTCGAACGGCGGATGATGGACGGCCGGGTAAGGATTGCCGTCCTGGCCGACGATGGCGATCTTGGGATGACGTCCCGTCGCCGTCTCCGTCAACTGCACCGTGATGTAGGCGATGTCGCTCACGTTGGCGAGGACCCAGATCTCGGTCTGACCGGCCTTGCTCCGGATCGACGGCTGGAACTGGCCGTTGACGGTGAACTGCACATCGCGCTTGTCGTCGGGCAGAGCGGGGTTTTCCGGCACATCCTTGTCGCGCTGCTCGCCTAGCGCGGTGAAGCGCTGCAGGTTGCTCGGGATGAACTGCAGCAGCCCGCGGTAGTTGCTGATCGACAGGGGGCCCGCATACCAGACCGTGGCGTATTTCGTGCCGGGCTTGCTCTCGGCGAAGTTGACCGGCGTCAGCAGCGGCCGATAGGTGCCGTTCGCCAGCTCCTCCGGCGCGGGCGGGCTGAGCGTGCTCACGAACTGCGGCCAGTACGGGTTGTTGAGCTGCGCCAGGCCGCCGGCGCGATCGTGGACGTAGTTGTATTGCAGCAGCATGTTGCGGATGGGGAGGCGCTTCTCGGTGACCACCGGCAGATTGCCGTCGGTGCGCCCGATCGAAAGAAGGCCGACCATCCCGAGATAGACGTGCGCCGCAGTCAGCCCGTGCAGATGGCTGTGATACCAGTAGGCGCCCTGCGGCATGTTGGCCGGGATGTCGTAGGTGTAGGTGTTTTCCATGCCCGCCGGGATGTGGATCAGGACATTGTCGGCATTGCCCTTGGGGCTGACATGCAGGCCATGGACATGCAGATTCAACGGCGAGGAGGCGAGCTGCTCGGGGTAGAGCGGCACCTTCTCCGCAGTCGGCGTGTAGGCCGGGCTGAAGTAGTCGCGGATGGTGAGCCCGCTGAGGCCGTTGCCGAAATGCACGATCAGCGTCTCGCCGGGAAACACCTGCAGGGTGGGCGCCGGATAGAGGCCGCCGCCAGACCGCTTGCCGTCCGATGGCGTGCCGCGGATCAGCTCGTAGTCGAACAGCAGAAAATTCTCGACCGGCTTGGCGACTGTATCGAGGATCGCCTTTCCTTGGCGCGCCGTCAGGCGGACCTCGAGGACGCCGTCCTTGCTGGCGAGTGTCACGGGCTCACGAAAATCGGCCCGGCCCTGGGCCATGGATAGGGGGCCGTAGCAGATCAATGTCAAAACGAGAACGAGCAGTCTGCTCACGGGAAATCTCCCCACAATTCAGCCAAGGCGGCAGGATTGTAGCAGCAGACTCGAGAGCGTGTGCGTCTATCGGCGAGAGAGGGGCGGCCAGATACGCCGGCTCTCGCTTTGCTCTATTTGTCCGTAGTCACTTCTTGCAGCGTATCGGGGACGCGGCGCGCCTCGCCGGCCCGAGGTGGAGCCTCGTCAGATCTTGAGCTCGCTGAAGAAGTCGTTGCCCTTGTCATCGGTGACGATGAAGGCCGGGAAGTTCTCGACCTGGATGCGCCAGATCGCTTCCATGCCGAGCTCGGGATACTCCAGAACCTCGACCTTCTTGATGCAGTTCTTGGCCAGGATCGCAGCCGGGCCACCGATCGAGCCGAGATAGAAGCCCTTGTGCTTCTTGCAGGCATCGACGACGGCCTTGCTGCGGTTGCCTTTGGCCAGCATGACCATCGACCCGCCATTGGCCTGGAACAGGTCGACGTAGGAGTCCATGCGGCCGGCCGTGGTCGGCCCGAACGAGCCCGACGGCATGCCCTGCGGCGTCTTGGCCGGGCCGGCGTAGTAGACCGGAAATTGCTTGAAGTAGTCGGGCAGGCCCTCGCCGCGGTCGAGCCGCTCCTTGAGCTTGGCGTGCGCCGAATCGCGCGCCACGATCAGGGTGCCGGTGAGGTTGACCCGCGTCTTCACGGGATGTCTGGTCAGCACCGACAGGGTGTGCGCCATGCCCTTGTCGAGATCGACCGCCACGACGTCGCCGGAAAGCTGTTGTGGCTCGATCTCGGGCAGGAAATGCGCCGGGTTGGTCTCGAGCTGCTCGAGGTAGACGCCGTCCTTGGTGATCTTGCCCAGTGCCTGGCGGTCGGCCGAGCAGGAGACGCCGATGCCGATCGGCACCGAGGCGCCGTGGCGGGCGATGCGGATCACGCGCACGTCGTGGCAGAAGTATTTACCTCCGAACTGTGCGCCGATGCCCATCTTGCGCGTGAGCTCGAGCACCTTCTGCTCCGTCTCGCGATCACGGATGGCCACGCCCTTGTTGTTGCCCTCGCTCGGCAGGTCGTCGAGATAGCGCGTCGAGGCGAGCTTCACCGTCTTGAGATTCATCTCCGCCGAGGTGCCGCCGACGACGATGGCGAGGTGGTAGGGCGGGCAGGCCGCGGTGCCGAGCGTGCGGATCTGGGTGTCGAGGAATTTCAGCAGCGCCGCCTCGTTCAGCACCGCCGGCGTCTGCTGATGCAGGTAGCTCTTGTTGGCCGAGCCGCCGCCCTTGGCGATGAACAGGAATTTGTAGGCGTCGCCATCAGTGGCGTAGATGTCGATCTGCGCCGGCAGGTTGGTGCCGGTTTGCACTTCCTTGAACATCGAGAGCGGCGAAACCTGCGAGTAGCGCAGGTTGGTCTCGGTGTAGGTTTTGAAAACGCCCTTGGCGATCGCCGCCTCGTCGCCGCCGCCGGTCCACACCGCCTGGCCTTTCTTGCCCATGACGATGGCCGTGCCCGTGTCCTGGCACATCGGCAGCTCGCCGCCGGCGGCGATGTTGGCGTTCTTCAGCAGCTCCAGCGCGACGTACTTGTCGTTATCGGACGCCTCGGCATCGTCGAGGATCGAGCGGAGCTGGGCGAGGTGTCCGGGCCGCAGGAGATGCGAGATGTCCTTGAAGGCTTCGGCGGTCAGCAGGGTCAGTGCCTCCGGCTCGACCGTGAGGACATCGCGGCCATTGAACTTGGTCGTGCCGACGAAATCCGAGCTGAGCTTGCGGTAGGGCGTGGTGTCCTGGCCGCTGGGGAACATCTCCTGGAACTGGAATTCGGGCATGACCTTCTCCTGGCGCGCCGGCTCGGCTCGTGGCGGCGACGTGTCTGCGCCGCCCGGACGGCGGGCATCCCTGCCGCAAGCGCGGCTCTGCGTCCACCTACTTCTTGCGAAAACTGTCGAGCTTGACGACCTTCGAGGCCGGATCATCGGGCTTGGTTTCGGCCGGGGAGGCACCCGCCGGCGCCTCCGCGGCCGGCGCCGCCTCATCGCTCGTCGGACCGGCGAGCGAAGGCCGTTTCTCGGGTGCCGGCAGCGATGTCGCCGGCGCGGGCTTCTCCGGCTTGCCGGTGCCGGCCGCCTTGTCCTTGCGGTCGAACTGAAGACCGAAGCGGACCGACGGGTCGACGAAAGCCGAGAGCGCGGCGAACGGAACGTGGATGCGTTCCTGCTGCTTGTTGAAGCTCACCGTCACTTCGAAGAAGTCCGGGCCGAGGATGAGATCCCAGTACTGGTGCTGCAGCACGATGGTCATCTCTTCCGGATACTTGGCGCGCAGATAGTCGGGCAGCGAGACGCCCGGGTCATTGCTGCGGAAGGAGATGTAGAAATGGTGCGAGCCCGGCAGACCCTTTTCCGCCACTTGCGTCAGCACACGCCGGACGACGCTGCGCAACGCGTCGTCGACGAGAGCGTCGTAGTGAAACCGATCGTTCATGGCCTGCTGGAAATCTCGTTGAAAGCATCGACCCGCGTCGCGGCGGAGTCAACGCTGCCAATAGCTTGCAATTCGTACAAAGGAAAGTGGGAGGGCTTCTGTTGCCCGGTGCCCTCCCGAACCGCGCTTACGTCCGCTGTTTAGGCGGCAGCAGCGAGTGCAACGTCGTTATCGTTGGCACTTGTGTTTGGCCCGTCACGGCGGAACCATACCGGGCAAAAACCGCGCCTTTACCACGCTCGTCGATCCTGGTTCGCCCCCATCGACTCCGCCCCGTGAGGAACGGAGGAAGATTGGTGGAGGCGCCGGGTACTGCCCCCGGGTCCGAAACGCTTATGCCACGCGGCGTTTATCGCCATAGTCGGTTGCCCGACACGCTCAATATAGGCGCTCGATGCGGCGTTTTGAAGGCTTCGGTCGATCTTCGTGATCCTGGCGGGTTGGGTGCAGACTTGTATAGCTTCCTGTGCACGAGGGGCCATGGACATCATTCCCTACAGTCGGGCACGCCAGAATTTGGCGCGCCTGATGGACAAGGTCAGCGAGGACCGGTCGCCTCTGATCGTGACGCGGCGCGGCGGCAAGGCCGTGGTCGTCCTGTCGTTGGAAGAATATCGCGGCATGGAAGAAACGCTCTCTCTGATGCGAAGCCCGGCCAACGCGCGCCGACTGCTGCGCGCGATCCGAGCCGCGGAGCGAGGTGAGGTGACGCCGCGCACGCTGATCGAGCCCAAGGCAAAGCGGAGTCGTCGGGCAAAACGGTGAGGATTGCCTGCGCGGCACAGGGATGGGCCGACTATCTCTAGTGGCAGGAAGCCGATCCCGGCTTGGCGCGCCGACTCAATGCCCTGATCAAGGAAGTGTCACGCACGCCATTCACAGGCATGGGAAAACCGGAGCCCTTGCGAGGGCCATACTCTGGGTGGTGGTCGCGAAGGATCAACAGCGAACATCGGCTGATCTACCGAGTTTCGGGCCAAGGCGCTTCGAGACAACTCGAGATCGCCTCCTGCCGCTATCATTACTGACTAACCGCTTGGGCCATGTGGGCAAGTCTGCGTTGGCAGAACTGCGCAGGCCGCTACAGTACGGCAAAAGAAAGCCGGATCGCCGCCATGCCCCTCTCGACCGACCAGCAGAGTGAAATCGACCAGGCGCGAGCCGGCGCGCAGGCGACCCTGCGGCCGATCGCGCCTGCCCTCGAGGAAATCCTGTTCCAGGCGCTTCCTGTCCTCGACCACGGCTTCGTGCGGGTGGTCGACTACATGGGCGACGACGCCGCCGTCGTGCAGGCCGCCCGCGTCAGCTACGGCCGCGGCACAAAGAAGGTCAGCGAGGATCGTGGGCTGATCAACTACCTGATGCGCCATCGCCACACGACGCCGTTCGAGATGTGCGAGATCAAGTACCACGTCAAGCTGCCGATTTTCGTTGCCCGCCAGTGGATTCGCCATCGTACCGCCAACGTGAACGAGTACTCGGCGCGCTACTCCATCCTCGACAACGAATTCTACATTCCCAAGCCCGAGCATCTGGCCGCGCAGAGCCGGCAGAACCGCCAGGGGCGCGACGCCGTGCTGACCGGCAAGGAGGCCGAACGCGTCTTCGATCTGCTGAAGCAGGACGCCGAGCGGGTCTATGCCCACTACATGGAAATGTTGAACGAAGGCGAGGACGGCCAGCCACTCGATCCCGAACGGTCTGGCCTGGCGCGCGAGCTCGCGCGCATGAACCTGTCGCTCGGCTTCTATACGCAGTGGTACTGGAAGACCAACCTGCACAACCTGATGCATTTCCTGTCGTTGCGCGCCGATGCCCATGCGCAGCACGAGATCCGCGTCTATGCCGACGTGATGATCGATACGCTGAAGCGTTGGTGCCCGTTCTGCCACGACGCCTTCATGGAGTACCGCATGGGCGGTGCCCATCTGTCGAAGACCGGCCTCGCCGCCGTCAAGCGCATGATCGCGGGCGAAAAGGTCGACCAGAGATCGAGTGGCCTCAATCCGCGCGAATGGCGTGAACTGATGACGGCGCTCGGCCTTGGCTAGAGTGCGCGATGCCGGACTTTCCGCCGGCCGGTTGCGCCTGGTGCGCGAGCGGCCGCGCGACGATGTGGCCGTCGAGGCGATGAATGAGGCGGCGTTCGGCCCGGATCGCCAGCACAAGACCGTCTATCGTCTGCGCGAGGACGTGCCGCCGATCAAGGAGCTGTGCTTCGTCGCCATCGACCAGAAAGGCCGCATGGTGGCGTCGATTCGAAACTGGCCGATCCTGATCAACGAGCGCTGGCCGGCGGTCCTGCTCGGCCCCCTCGCCATTGCGCCCGAGCTGCGCGGCCTCGGCTACGGCAAGGCGCTGATGTGGCATTCGATGGCGCAGTCGCGCATGCTGGGCCACAGCCGCATCATCTTGGTCGGCGACCCCGAGTACTACAACCAGTTCGGCTTCCGCCGCGACCTCGCTCTCAACGTCCAGCTTCCCGGCTGGGTCGAGGATCGGCGCTTCCTGGCGCTCGAGCTGGTCGCCGGATCGATGATCGGCGTGCACGGCATGATCAGCAAGGCGCTGTCGAAGGGGGCCGCCGGTCGGCGCAAGAAGCGCTGACGCGCTCCAATAGTGAATGTCTGACTACCGGTTGGCGAGTTCCCCTGCGCGCGTTCTAGCGCACCACGATGCGCGGTGCGGCCCGCGGCCCGCGCTGATTGGCCGTCAACTGCTTCCACACCCGACCGGCAATGTTGCGGTAGATCTGCGCATACTGGCTGTCGGGCTGCGAGACGACGATGGGATGGCCCGAGTCGGACGTCGTGCGGATGTCGAGATGCAGGGGCACCTCGCCGAGGAACGGCACGCCGAGCTTGTCGGCCTCTTCGCGCGCGCCGCCATGGCCGAAAATCTCGGCCCGCTCGCCGCAGTGCGGGCAGAGATAGAAGCTCATGTTCTCGACGAAGCCCAGGACAGGCACCGCCACCTTGCGAAACATGTTGAGTCCCTTGCGGGCGTCGACCAGGGCGATGTCCTGCGGCGTCGAGACGATCACCGCGCCGGCGAGTGCCACACGTTGAGCGAGCGTGAGCTGGGCGTCGCCGGTGCCTGGCGGCATGTCGACGACCAGCACGTCGAGCTCGCCCCATTGGACGTCGCGCAGCATCTGCTCGAGCGCGCTCGACACCATCGGGCCGCGCCAGATCATCGGCGTATCCTCGTTGACGATGTAGCCAATCGACATGGTCTTGAGCCCGTAGCGCTCGATCGGCTTCAGGGCCTTGCCGTCGATCGATTCGGGCTTGTCCTTGACGTCGAGCATGCGCGGCATCGACGGGCCGTAGATGTCGGCGTCGAGCAGGCCGGTGGCGACGCCGTTGGCGGCTAAGCCGAGCGCCAGGTTGACCGCCGTCGTCGACTTGCCGACGCCACCTTTGCCCGAGGCGACGGCGATGATGTGCTTCACGCCGGGGACGTCGATACGGCCGCCGCCGCCGGTCGTTTTCTGGCCAGGCGCGGCCGCGCCGCGCGCGGCTGGACCGTGAGCGTGGCTATGGGCGGACGGAGCCGTCGGGGCAGGCCGTTCCGCCGTCATCACGGCGGTTGCCGACAGAACGCCCGGTAGGGCGCGGACTGCCTGCTCGCAAGCTTGGCGCAAGGGCTCGAGTGCCGCGCCGCGGGCCGGGTCGACGTCGAGGGTGATTGCGACGTGGCCGCCGCGGGTGGCGATGCCGCCCACCATGCCGGCGGCCAGGACGTTGCGGCCGCTCGCGGGATCGATGACCGTTTCGAGTACTTTGCGGACAGCCGCTTCGCTAATTTCCGCCATGTTCACTTGCTTCCGCCGGCTGGCAATTTTCTGTCGCCGCTTGATTGCGGGTGTTGCTGCCGTCACATATATGCAGCGCGACCTGAAAGCAAAGCGATGATGCGTCGAAGCGGGCAGCCCGCTGTGCCGAGGTGAACGATGGCCTGGAACAACAATAGCGGCGGCCCGTGGGGCGGCGGTGGCGGTGGCGGCAATAGCGGTGGCCCCTGGGGCGGCGGCGGCAATCGCGGCGGCGGTGGCGGCGGTCCTTTCGGTTCGCGTCGGCCGCCCGACATGGAAGACGTCATCCGCAAGGGCCAGGAGCGGCTGAAGAACCTCATTCCCGGCGGCTTCGGGACCTATAAGGGGATCGTGCTGATCGTCCTGGCGGCGGCGGTGATCTGGCTGCTCACCGGCTTCTTCCGCGTCCAGCCCAACCAGCAGGCAATCCAGCTCGTGTTCGGCAAGCCCTACGGCAAGCCTGTCGAGCCTGGCCTGCATTACAATCTGCCGAGCCCGATCGGCAATGTCGTCGTCGTCAATGTTCAGGACCAGCGGCGGACGGTGATCGGTTCGCGCACCGGCCAGGACAGGCCGACGCCCTATGCCCGCGGTCCGCGTCCGACTTCGTCCGAGAATCTGATGCTGACGGGTGACGAGAATATCGTCGACATCGAGTTCGCGGTGCTGTGGCAGATCAAGGACGTGTTCAAATACGCGTTCGACGTGCGCAATCCCGAGGAGAATGTGCGATCTGGCGCCGAGGCGGCGATGCGCGAGATCATCGGCAAGTCGAATCTGCAGTTTGCGCAGACCGAGGGGCGCAGCCGCATCGAGCAGGATACCAAGGACCTCCTGCAACGCATGCTCGACGAGTACGGGCTCGGCGTGCGCATCTCCCAAATTCAGTTGTTGCGTGTCGACCCGCCGCAAGAGGTGATCGCCGCCTTCCGCGACGTGCAGGCGGCGCGCGCCGACAAGGAAAAGAGCATCAACGAGGCCAATACCTACCGCAACCAGGTGCTACCAAGGGCCAAAGGCGAGGGCGAGGCGATCATCCAGCGCGGCGAGTCTTACAAGGCCCAGATCGTCGCCCGCGCCAGCGGCGATGCCCAGCGGTTTAACCAAGTTTACGAGCAGTACGCCAAGGCCCGCGATATCACCACCGAGCGCATCTATCTCGACACCATGGAGGAGGTGCTGCGCAACGTGAACAAAGTGCTGGTCGACAAGAACACGTCTGGAACCGGCGTGCTGCCGTACCTCCCGCTGCCCGAGTTCAGGACGAGCCAACCGCCGCGCCAGCCCCCGCCGCCGCCGGCCCAGGGAGTCACCCGATGACCAACCGAGCCATCATCATCCTGGTCGGGCTGGCGGTCGCGATCTTCCTGCTGACCCAGACCTTCTACACCGTCGATCCGACCAAGCAGGTGCTGGTTCGCCAGTTCGGCGCCATCGTCGGCAATCCCAAGACCGAGCCCGGTCTTTATGCCAAGGTGCCGCTGATCCAGGACATCCAGCGCATCGATCGCCGTCTGCTCGACTACGAGGCCGAGGAGTTCGAGATCATCGCCGGCGACCAGAAGCGCCTCGTGGTCGACGCCTATGCCCGCTACAAGATCGTCAATGCCAAGACCTACGCCCAGACCGTGCCGGGCGGCGAGCCGGCCTTGCGTGGTTTGCTCGATTCGCTGATCAACTCGGAAATTCGCGGGGTGCTGAGCTCGGTACCCCTGCACGCCGTGCTGACCGACCAGCGTGCCAACCTGATGGACGAGATCACCCGACGGGTGAATAGCAAGACCAAGGAGCTCGGGGTCGAGACCGTAGACGTGCGCATCAAGCGTGCCGACCTGCCGCAAGCCAACTCGCAGTCGGTCTATAATCGCATGAAGACCGACCGCGAACGCGAGGCCGGCCAGTTGCGTGCCGAAGGTGACGAGGAGAAGGCGCGCATCACGGCGACGGCCGACCGGGAGGTCGCCGTCATCAAGGCCGACGCCGGCCTGAAAGCCCAGGTCCTGATGGGTGAAGCCGATGCCGAGGCGACGCGAATCTATGCTCAGGCCTTCGAGAAGGACAAGGATTTCTATGCCTTCTACAGGCGCATGGAAGCCTACAAGCAGGCCTTCAGCGGCGGCGGATCGACCATGATCCTGAACCCCGACACGGATTTCTTCCGCTATTTCAACGACCCGCCGGCTGGCGCTGCGACCAAGAAGTAAGCTCGACCGGAAGGGGACGCAGGAAGGCCTGTGGCAGTCCTGCAACGCCCTCCGGCGAATTGAGCGGAGAGGTCCGAAAGCCTGCAACAATCGGCAACATTTCGGCCTCTTTATTTGCGCCACAATCGGCGGCCATGTAGACAGGAACCCTAACGCGCGGCGCCGGCCGTTCCGACCATTTTGGGCCTGAGCGCCGTTGGAGGTCGGACGTGATTCTCACAGTTTTTAGTGGAATTTGCAGAAATGCGGCGGTGGCCGCGGTCGCTTGCGTCGGTCTGGCGCTGGCACAACCTGTATGGGCTCGCGACGCGGCGCCGGCGAGCTTCGCCGAGCTGGTCGACAAGCTCATGCCGACTGTCGTCAACATCACGACGACCCAGAACGCGCCCCAGCAGGGTCCGCGGTTGCGCGACATGCCGCAGTTGCCGCCCGGCTCCCCGTTCGAGGAGTTGTTCAAGGACTTCTTCGACAAGCGCGGTGGCGGCGAGGAACAGCAGAAGCGGCGCGGCACGTCGCTCGGGTCGGGCTTCGTGATCGATGGTGAGGGCTACATCATCACCAACAATCACGTCATCCAGGGCGCCGAGGACATCACCGTCATCTTCCGCGACGATACCCAGCTCAAGGCCAAGCTGGTGGGCTCGGACAGCCGCGTCGACCTCGCCCTGCTCAAGGTCGAGCCGCCGAACAAGAAGCCGCTGCCGGCTGTCAAGTTCGGCGATTCGGACAAGATGCGGGTTGGCGACTGGGTGATCGCCATCGGCAATCCGTTCGGCCTCGGCCACTCGGTCACCGCCGGTATCATTTCCGCGCGCGGACGTTCGCTGAACGATTCGCTCGACGACTACCTGCAGACCGATGCCGCCATCAACAAGGGCAATTCGGGCGGTCCGCTGTTCAATGCGGACGGAGAGGTGATCGGCGTCAACACGGCGATCTACTCGCCGTCAGGCACCAATGCCGGTCTCGCTTTCTCGATCCCGTCGAACATCGTCAAGCAGGTGTCCGAGCAGCTCCGCGAGTTCGGCAAGGTCAAGCGCGGCTGGGTTGGCGTCAGCTACCAGAGCGTCACCGACGACATCGCCGATTCGTTCGGGCTCGACCGGGCGCGCGGCGTGCTGGTTGCCAACATCGTGGCCGACGGTCCGGCCGCCAAGGCAGGCATCAAGCGTAACGACATCATCATCAGCTTCGGCGGGCAGGACGTGCTCGACCTGCGCCGCTTCCCGCGTCAGGTCGCCAATGCCCGGGTCGGCAGCACCGTCGATGTCGTCGTGTGGCGCGGCGGCAAGGAAGTGGCACTGAAGCTCCGGGTCGGCGAGCAGGAAGAGGCCGAGAAGCAGAACGCCTCGGCCCAGAAGGGCGGCGACGGCAAGCGGCAGCCCGAGCCCGATCAGCCGGTCGTGTCGAGCGTCGAGCAACTCGGCCTGACGCTGCAGAAGGCTACTGACCAGCTTCGTGAAAAGTACGGCCTGTCCGATCAGGTGAAGGGCGTCGTTATCACCAAGGTGGCCCCCAACAGCCCGGCGGCGGAAAAGCAGTTGCAGGCTGGCGATGTGGTCCTCGAGGTCGATCAGAAGCCGGTCGCCTCGCCGCAGGAAGTCGCCGATATCGTCGGCAAGCTTCAGCAGCAGAAGAAGCGCTCGGTCCTGCTGTTCGTGGAACGCCAGGGCGACCCGCGCTTCGCCGCGCTCCGGCTGACGAAGTAGGGAACACGAAGAAAGAAGATCCCTCGCTACGCGAGGGATGACAAAGGTGCTGTCATCCCGAGCGTAGCGAGGGATCTTTCAATTTGAGGCATCGTCTAGCCCCGCCACCCAGGTCTTGCGGACCTGGAGTGCCGTGTCGAGATGGACGATGTCGGCGGCATAGCCGGGCGCGATGCGGCCATGGCGATCGTCGAGACGCAAGAAGGTCGCCGGATAGAGCGCGGCCATGCGCAGCGCCTCTTCCAACGACACGTCGAGTTCATTGACACAAAGCCTGATCGCCGATGCCATATCGAGATGCGCTCCGGCCAGCACCGCCTCGCCGCTGGCGCCAGTCCAGGTCAGGCGATTGCCCTGCCGGTGCACGGTTTTGCTGCCGAAAGTGAAGATGGCCGCGGCCGAGCCGACGCTCGGCATGGCATCGGTCACTAGGAACAGGTGGCCTGGCTTGCGCTTGGCGCGTAGCGCGATCCGCAGCACGGCCGGCGCGACATGGATGCCGTCGGCGATGACGCCGCACCACACCGCCCCTGCCTCGAGAGCCGCACCAACCAGGCCGGCGGCGCGGGTCTGCAAAGGGCTCATGGCGTTGAACAAATGGGTGACGCCGGTCGCACCGGCATCGAATAGCGTCATTGCCTGCTCGTAGGTCGCATCCGAATGACCGAGGCTCACGATCACGCCGCCGTCGACGAGGCGCCGTACCTGGGCAGGATCGACCTGCTGGGGGGCGATCGTCATCAGCAAGCGGCCGACGTCGGCGGCCAGCAGGCGATCGATATCGGCCTCGCTCAGCCGTCGCATCAGCCGGCTGTCATGGAAGCCTCGGCGAACCGGATCGAGGTGCGGCCCCTCGAGGTGGAGGCCGACGATCGCCGAGCCGGCGCTATGCGCTGCGGCCAGAGTGGCGGTTGTGGCTTCTGGCGAGGCGGTCACCAACGTCGGCAGCAGGCGGCAGGTCCCGAACGGGCGATGGGCGGCGGCGATCCGATTCATCGCCTCGGCTGTCGGCGCGTCGTTCAGGGCCACGCCGCCGCCGCCATTCACTTGGGCATCGAGGAAGCCGGGCACCAGCATGCCGCCCTCGACGCATTCGAGGGCGGCGTCGGCTGGCACGGCGTGTCGTGCCACGATGTCGAGGATACGCCCGTCGTCGATCAGGATCGCCGCCTCGTCGTGCCAACGCTCGCCATCGAAGATGCGGGCGCCGGAGAGAGCGGCGACCCGCCTCACGGGTGAGCCGCCGCGCGCGCCAGGTCGATGGCCCCCGCCAGGGCATCGCGTTTGGCCGGCACCAGCCGCCGCGTCAGGCGCCGTGGCAGGCGCTCGGCATAGCGCGCCGCGAGACCGCCGACGAGGGCGATGCGCAGCGCGCCGAGCGCGACCATGCGGTCGAGCAGGCGGGCGACATCGCCCACCGCGTCGTCGACAAGCCGTTGTGCCGCCGCATCGCCCGACTCGGCGCAGGCGAACACGAGCGGCGAGAAGGCGCCCCAGTCGCCGGGCGTCGTCGTGCGCGACCACGTGAGCATCTTTCGGGGAGAGTTGCCGAACCGGCGCATGATGCGACGGCTGAGCAGCGAGTCCGCCACCGCCCCTTCGTGCGCGACCAGGGCGTGGCGCGCCGCAGCATGCCCGAGGACGGCAGCCGAACCGTGGTCCGACAGCGTGAAGCCCCAGCCGCCGACGCGCTGAAAGCGGCCCTTGCGGCGCACGATGCCCTGGCTTCCGGTGCCGACAATGAGCAATCCGCCGTCGTCGTCGCCATGGGCGCCGATGCAGGCGGTCACGGCGTCGCTGCGAATGGTGACCGACGCAAAGGGCAGACGTCGATCGGCAAGAGCTGCGACGGCCGCCGGGTCGTCGGCACCGGCGGCACCGATCGCGAGGTGGGTGCGGCGGGACGCCGACCGGCGGAGGTGCGCGGCATCGAAAGCGGCGGTGCAGGCCGTCATGATGGATTTGTGCGCCCGCTCGGCGCCGATCGTCAGGTTGGCGGGGCCGGCCTGGCCGCTACCCAGGACAGTGCCGTCGCCGTCGACGAGGCGCGCCCGGCAGTGGGTGCCGCCGGCGTCGATGCCGAGGAAGAGGGCGTCTGCCATCGCCGCTGCCGAGTCGATGCGTCAGGCGATCTTGACCACCAGCTTGCCGATATTCTCGCCTTTCAGCAGGCCGAGGAAGGCCTCTGGCGCGTGCGCCAGCCCATCGACCACCGTCTCGCGGCTCTTGAGCTTGCCGTCCTTCAAGAGGGCGCCGACCTCGTTCACGAACTCGCCCATCAGCGCCACGTGGTCGGACACGATGAAACCCTGCAGGGTGAGTCGGCGCTGCACGATGGTGAACATCTTCGGCGGGCCGGCCATCGGCGCCTGGTCCTGGTACTCCGAGATGGCGCCGCAGAACGCGACGCGGCCGAAATTGTTGAGTTGTGCGAACACCGCATGGAAGATCTTGCCGCCGACATTCTCGAAGTCGGCGTCGATGCCCTGTGGGCAGAGCTTGTCGAGCACGGCGCCGTAGTCGCGCTCGGTGCGATGATTGAAGCAGGCATCGTAACCTGCCTCGCGCACCGCCCAGCTACATTTGTCGCCGTCTCCGGCGCAACCGACCACCTTGGCGCCGGCGAGCTTGGCGAGCTGGCCGGCGACCTGTCCGACCGCGCCGGTCGCCGCCGACACGAACACCGTCTCGCCGGCCTTGGGCTTGCAGATGTGGCGCATGCCGTACCAGGCGGTGAAGCTCGGCATGCCGAGCACGCCGAGATGGGCCGACAGCGGCGCCGGACCGGGCTCGATCTTGCGCAGACCCTTGCCGTCGTGGAGCGTGTGGGTTGCCCAGTTCAACATGCCGATCACGGTGTCGCCCTTGGCGAAGCGCGGATTTTTCGAGGCGACCACTTCGCCGACCGAGCCGCCGGTCAGCGGCTTGTCGAGCTCGAACGGCGGCGTGTAGGAGCGCAGCTCGGTCATGCGCGGGCGCATGTAGGGATCGAGCGACAGGAAGCGCTGCTTCACCAGGATCTGGCCGTCGCCCAGTGCCGGCAAATCGACCGTCTCCTGGCGGAAGCAATCGGGCGTAACGTCGCCCGCTGGTCGCTTGGCGAGGACGATCTGGAGTGCCTCGGTCATGGGTCTTTCCTTTCGACGAAGTCGCTCGAGCGATAGCCCTGGAGATACAGCAGGGCGGTGAGGTCGCCGTGGTCGATGCGCGCCGGCACCTGCGCCGCAACGACCGGCTTGGCGTGGAACGCGACGCCGAGGCCCGCCTGCTTCAGCATCGGCAGATCGTTGGCGCCATCGCCGACGCTCAGGGCATCGGCGGTCGAGAGCCCGCTCTCCGCAGCGAGGCGCTGCAGCATTGCGAGCTTGGCCTCCTTGCCCAGGATGGGGGGCGCAGCCGTGCCGGCGAGCACGCGGCCATCGTGCTCGAGCACGTTGGCGGCATCGAGATCGAACCCCAACGCCTTTTTCACCAGCGAGGTGAAATGGGTGAAGCCACCCGACACCAGGGCGCAATGCGCACCATGCTTCTTCATGGTCGCCACGAGGGTGGCGCCGCCCGGCATGAAGCGGATGCGCTGCGCGGCCTCGTCGAGTCGCGCGACCGGCAAGCCCTTCAGCAGGCCGACGCGCTCGGTGAGCGCTCCGGCAAAATCGATCTCGCCGTTCATCGCCCGCGCCGTGATGGCGGCGATGCGCTCGCGCAGCCCGAGGAAGTCGGCGAGCTCATCCAGCATCTCGTTCTCGATCATGGTCGATTCCATGTCGGCGACGAGCAGCTTCTTGCGCCGGCCGGCGGCCGGCACGACGACGGCGTCGATCGCGGTCATCGCGACGCTGTCGCCAGGTCCTTCGAGGGGGCCGTCGAACGGCCCATCGAATGGCAAGTCGCAGGCAATCTCCGGCGCCAGCCAGTCGGGCGGGCCGACTGTCGCGCCGCGAGCGCGCAGAACGTCCGCCGCCGCGCTTACCGCGCCATCGTTGAGCGCCGGATGGGCCAGGCTCGAGATCAGGACGAGCACATTTCTCACGCTCCGCCTCTAGCGGCGGCACCGTCGATTTGCAAGAAAGTCGCCCGCCATGGCGGAACAGCGTGTCATCGTCATCACCGGCCCGACTGCCAGCGGCAAGTCGGCGCTTGCGCTCGCCTTGGCGGAGCGCCGCGGCGGTACCGTGATCAACGCCGACGCCATGCAGACCTACGACGCCTTCCCCATCCTCACCGCACAGCCGACGGCGGAAGAGCGCGCGCGCGTGCCGCACGCGCTTTATGGCGTGCTGCCGCTCAGCGAGACCCTTTCGGCGGCGCGCTGGCGGATGCTGGCCAGTGCCGAGATCGAGCGCTGCTTCGCCGAGGGGCGATCGCCCATCCTGTGTGGCGGCTCGGGGCTTTACCTGCGGACTCTGATGCGCGGCATCGCCGCCATTCCCGATGCGCCCGCCGGCCTGCGGGAACAGGCCAACGCCGAATGGCAAGGGATGGGGGCCGACGCCTTTCGCGCCCGGCTGGCCGAACGGGACCCTGCGGTAGTGGCCCGACTGAAGCCGGGCGACCGCCAGCGCCATGTCCGGGCCTGGGAGGTCTGGCTGGCGACCGGCCGGCCGATCAGCGCTTGGCAGGCCCAGGAGAGTGAGCCTCCGGCGTGGCGCTTTGCCACGTTCGTGCTGGCGCCCGAACGGGCGTGGCTGCGTCAGCGCATCGCTGCACGTTTCGATGCGATGCTCGATGGAGGTGTGCTGGCCGAGGCGAGGGCGGTCTTCGACGAGGCGCCGGATGCCCGGTGGCCCGGCCTCAAGGCGCACGGCGCGCCGGAGCTGTTCGCCCACTTCCGGGGTGAGCTGGCGCTCGACCGCGCACGGCGCGTCGCCGTCGACCACACACGCCAGTATGCCAAGCGCCAGATGACGTGGATTCGTCATCAAATGGCACCAGATTTGGTGCTGGCGAGTGGGGCCGACGCAGATTTGGAGACATCTGAGAAATATTTGACCAATTCGGAGGGTTGAAACTTTACGTTTCGTGCTGTTTTCGGTTGACCCTGCGAAATCGCATCTATACGTTCCGCCCCGCCGCAAACACCCGTGTTTGCGGCACATTTGTCATTGAGGAGGTTCGTGTCATGAAGCCCGAGGAGTCCGCCACGACCGGCGCCGATCTGTTGGTGAAAGCCCTGATCGACGAGGAAGTCGAGGTCGTCTTCGGCTACCCCGGCGGCGCGGTCCTTCCGATTTACGATTCGCTTTTCAAGCAGAACCGGCTGCGCCACATCCTGGTGCGTCACGAGCAGGCGGCGGTGCATGCCGCCGAGGGCTATGCCCGGTCGACCGGCAAGGTCGGCGTGGTGCTGGTCACCTCCGGCCCCGGCGCGACCAACGCGGTGACCGGCCTCACCGACGCGCTGATGGATTCTATTCCGATCGTTTGCCTGACCGGCCAGGTGCCGACCCACTTGATCGGCAACGACGCCTTCCAGGAGGCCGACACGACGGGCATCACGCGGCCCTGCACCAAGCACAATTACCTGGTGAAGGCGGTCGGCGATCTGGCCCGTACCGTGCACGAGGCCTTCTACGTGGCCCGCTCTGGCCGGCCCGGCCCGGTGGTGATCGACCTGCCCAAGGACGTGCTGATGAACAAGCACGACTACGTGGCGCCCAAGATGCCGGTTCAGCACAAGAGCTACCGCCCGCAGGTCAAGCCCGATGCCGGCCGCATCGACCAGGCCATAGCCATGATCGCCGCCGCCAAGCGGCCGGTTTTCTATACCGGCGGCGGCGTGGTCAATGCCGGCCCCAAGGCCTCCAAGCTGCTGACTCAGCTCGTCCACATGACGGGCTTTCCGATCACCAACACGCTGATGGGGCTCGGCACGTTCCCGGCGTCGGACAAGCAGTTCGTCGGCATGCTGGGCATGCACGGCACCTACGAGGCCAACCTCGCAATGTACAATTGCGACGTGCTGATCAATATCGGCGCACGCTTCGACGATCGCATCACTGGCAAGCTTGCCGAGTTCTCGCCGCGCTCCAAGAAGATCCATATCGACATCGATCCAAGCTCGATCAACAAGAACGTGCATGTCGACCTGCCGATCGTCGGCGACGCCGGCTTCGTGCTGGAAGCGCTGATCCGCGGCTGGAAGGCCAAGCAGCCGAAGATCGACCTCAAGGCGCTCAAGGCGTGGTGGGCCGAGATCGACGGCTGGCGCGGGCGCAACTGCCTCGCCTATCGCCAGGACAACGAGACGATCAAGCCGCAATACGCGCTCGAGCGGCTCTATCACCACATCAAGGGGCTCGACCACTACATCACCACCGAGGTGGGCCAGCATCAGATGTGGGCGGCGCAGTTCCTGAAGTTCGAGCAGCCCAATCGCTGGATGACATCGGGCGGGCTCGGCACCATGGGCTACGGCTTTCCGGCCGCCATGGGCGTGCAGATCGCGCATCCCGAGGCGCTGGTGATCGACGTCGCCGGCGAATCCTCGATCATGATGAACATCCAGGAACTGTCGACGGTGGCGCAATACCGTCTGCCGGTGAAGATCTTCATCCTGAACAACCAATATATGGGCATGGTGCGCCAGTGGCAGGAGCTGCTGCACGGGGGCCGCTATTCCGAGAGCTACATGGAATCGCTGCCCGATTTCGTGAAGCTCGCCGAGGCGTTCGGCGCCGTCGGCTTGCGCTGCCATGAGCCTTCGAAGCTCGATGACACGATCCGCCAGATGATCGAGATCAAGCAGCCGGTCATCGTCGACGTCCTGGTCGACAAGGCGGAGAACTGCTTCCCGATGATCCCGTCCGGTGCAGCGCACTACGACATGTTGCTCGGTCCCGACGACAAGGCGCAGAGGCCGGTGTCGGAGGAAGGCATGGTGCTGGTGTGAGCGCGATGCAGACGGCTTCGAGCCATACCATCTCCGTCCTGGTCGACAACGAGCCTGGTATCCTGGCGCGCGTGGTCGGCCTGTTCTCCGGCCGAGGCTACAACATCGAGAGCCTGACCGTCGCCGAGACGAACGCGCGCGAAAACCTGTCGCGCATCACCATCGTGACCACTGGCACGCCGATGGTGATCGAGCAGATCAAGGCCCAGCTCGATCGCCTGGTGCCAGTCCACAAGGTGCGCGACCTCACCGTCGAGGGTCCGCACATCGAGCGCGAGCTGGCGCTGGTCAAGGTGCGCAGCACCGGCGAGAAGCGCGTCGAGGCCCTGCGCCTGGCCGACGTGTTCCGCGCCAAGGTGATCGACGCCAAGGCCGATTCCTTCGTCTTCGAGGTCACTGGAAACACCGACAAGGTGCAGACCTTCATCGGCCTGATGGGAAGCCTCGGCCTGGTCGATGTCGGACGCACCGGTATCGTCGCCATGTCGCGTGGCGGTGAGGCGCTGTAGACCCGACGCACGTCTCGGCCTTTTCATCTCCTCCCCGGCGGCTTGGCCGGGGAGGTGTCCGCGTCTTCGCGGACGGAGGGGGCATGGGTCATTCTTCGGAATCATTGTATTCACAGGACCCCTCCGTCACGTATGACGCTACACCTCCACAACTTCGTTGGGGAGGAACGTGAGCGCTATCCTCTCACCCTGGCCTGCACCTCGGCCAGCGAGGCGGGCGGTCGGTCGAGCACGAACAGCGCCTCGCTGCGGCCGTTGATACGCAGCGGGTCGCCAGCCTCGCGCTCCGTCATGTCGTAGAACATCTTGCCGGCCTCCCGGCAGGTCCAGCCGGCGCTGAGGCCCGGCATGGAGCTGCCAGGGTACCGCAAGCAGATCTGGGTGATCATCTGGCCGCTGGCGTTGGGCATCGTGTTGACCTGCCATTGGCCTTGGGCAATGCGCCGTTCGCCCACTAGCCAGGCGAAATCCCGGCCATCCGGAGCCGAGTAGTGGATCTGGGCGGGACCGTCGCTGCGCGTCCACAGCCAGGTCTTGTTGCTCATGCCGCGCATCGCCTCGTCGGGGGTCGAATTGTCGATCGAGGCCTGCAATTGCGGTCTCGGCACGGCCGGGCCGGCCGGCGCCGACGAATCGGGTGGCGTGCAGGCGGCGAGGACAGTGAAGGCGGTCGCGACGGCAAGCGCGGAACGGAAGGTGGACACGGGCGTAAGCTCCGGATTCGAGGCTGGTCTTTGCAGGCCGGGTTGTCTAGTAAGCCCGCGTTCTTAACAGGAAATACACATTGCCAGGAGGGATGGCCGCAATGCGCGTCTACTACGATCGTGATGCCGACGTGAATTTGATCAAGGGCAAGAAGGTCCTGGTCGTCGGCTACGGCAGCCAGGGTCACGCCCACGCGATGAACCTGCGCGATTCCGGCGTCAAGGACGTGCGCATTGCGCTGAAGCCCGGCTCGGCCACCATCAAGAAGGCCGAGGGCGCCGGCTTCACGGTGATGACCCCGGCCGACGGCGCCAAGTGGGCCGACATCGTCATGGTGCTGACGCCCGACGAGCTGCAGTCCGATATCTACAATGCCGATCTCGCGCCCAACATGCGGGCGGGCTCGGCACTCGCCTTCGCCCACGGCCTCAACGTGCATTTCAACCTGATCACGCCGCGCTCCGATATCGACGTGTTCATGATTGCGCCCAAGGGACCCGGCCATACGGTGCGCTCGGAATATCTGCGCGGCGGTGGCGTGCCCTGCCTGGTGGCGGTGGCGCAGAATTCGTCGGGCAATGCGCTCGAGATCGGGCTTAGCTACTCGTCGGCGATCGGCGGCGGCCGCGCTGGCACGATCGAGACGACTTTCAAGGAAGAATGCGAGACTGACCTGTTCGGCGAGCAGGTGGTGCTGTGCGGCGGTTTGGTCGAGCTGATCAAGGCCGGATACGAGACGCTGGTCGAGGCCGGCTATGCGCCGGAGATGGCCTATTTCGAGTGCTTGCACGAAGTGAAGCTGATCGTCGACCTGATCTACGAGGGCGGCATCGCCAACATGAACTACTCGATCTCCAATACTGCGGAGTATGGCGAGTATCGCTCGGGCCCGCGCATCGTCACCGACGAGACGAAGGCCGAGATGAAGCGCGTGCTGGACGACATTCAGTCCGGCCGCTTCGCGCGCGACTGGATGCTGGAGAACAAGGTCAACCAGGCGTCGTTCAAGGCCATGCGCAAGAAGATGTCGGAGCACCCGATCGAGGAGATCGGTGCGAAGCTGCGCGCCATGATGCCGTGGATCAAGGAACGGGCGCTGGTCGACAAGACCAAGAACTGAGCGCCCCTCATTCTCCTCCCCAGCGAAGCTGGGGAGGTGTCCGCGTAATCGCGGACGGAGGGATCGAAAGCCCCACTGAGACTCCTGACCCCTCCCGCGGCACGTTCGCTTCGCGAGCCGCGCCCGACTCGGATTACCGAGACACCTCCCCAACGAAGTTGGGGAGGAGAACGAGGGATGCGCGCGTCAGAAGACAATGACGGCGCGCACGATCTCGCCCCTCGTCATGGCCGCGAAACCCTCGTTGATCTCGTCCAGCCGGATGCGCCGCGTGATCAGCTCGTCGAGCTTGAGCTTGCCGGCGAGATAGAGGCTCGCCAGCCAAGGGAAGTCGCGGCGCGGGCGCGCACCGCCGTAGCTCGAGCGCACGATCCGCTTCTCGCCCATCAGCGCGCCCCAGCGAAAGGCGACATCGCGACCGACGTTGATCTTGCCGAGCCAGACGAGCTGACCGCCGGGCCGCAGGATCTCGGGCGACAGGCGGAAGGCCTGCTCGTGACCGGCACACTCGATCACGTAGTCGACGCCGCGCCCGCCGGTGAGGGCCTTGATCTGCTCGACGACGTCGTTGCCGCCGGCGTCGATGACATGCGTGGCGCCAAATTGCTGGGCCATCGCGAGTCGCGCCGGATCGCGGTCGAGGGCGACGATGGTGTCGGCCCGTTGCAGCATGGCGCCCTGGACAGCGTTCAGGCCGACCGCACCGCAACCGATAACCGCCACCGAGCTGCCGCCATCGATGCGGGCGACCCGGGCCGCCCCGCCGACGCCGGTCATCACGCCGCAGCCGATCAGGCAGGCGCGGTCGAAAGGGATGTCCTTCGGCACGGCGATCGCACCGGACTCGGGCACGACGCAATACTCCGCGTGCGAGGACACGACGGAGAAATGATGCAGCTTGCGTCCGTCGACGCTGAGGCGCGAGGCACCATCGAGCAGGTGACCTTGCGGCTGGTGCCGGGTGAAGGGCTCGCACAGGATCGGCTGATCGCGGTCGCAGTAGAAGCAATGGCCGCAGCTCGGGTTCCACGAGCAGATCACGTGATCCCCTGGCTCGAGCGAGCGCACGTCGCTGCCGACCGCCTCGACAATGCCGGCGCCCTCGTGGCCGAGCACGATCGGCAGCGGGTAGGCGAGGGAGCCCTGGATCACCTCGAGGTCGGTGTGACAGAGCCCGGAAGCTTGCATGCGCACCAGCACATCACCGGGCCGCAGCGCCGCCATCTCGACGTCACGCACCTGGAGCGGTGCATTGACTTCATGCAGAACCGCAGCGCGGAAGCGCATCGGTGTGCCGGATCAGGTACGACCGGCGAGCGACCGGCCGTCGCCCAGATCCCGACGCTGGCTGGCACCGGAATAGAGGATGCCCGTCATGCGCTCGACCATGCGGCCATGGAAGGCCAACGCTTCCGGGTCGAAGTCGACCCTGGGCCTCGGCTCGGCCTCGAAATGTCCATAGCGGTCGACACCCCGCACCAGCGTGGCGCTGTCGCGCTCGCCGACCACCTGGCGCACATGGGTGGGGATGTAACGGATGACGTAGCCGGTGCGCGGGTGGTCGGCGCGGTTCGGCTCCGAGCCGTGCAGGAGCCGCACATGGTGCAGGGACATCTCTCCCGGCTGGAGCACGAGGTC
>JAXMCO010000012.1:0-155921 GCA_046349335.1 Reyranellaceae bacterium | reverse complement strand
AGAGGTTGGCGACCAGCTTGGCCGAGATCGGCGTGCGTGGACCGGTCCGGCGGTCCTGCCGCGCATAGCCGTAATAGGGCATCACCGCGGTGATGCGCCGCGCCGAGCTGCGGCGCAGCGCGTCGATGATGATCAGCAGCTCCATCAGATGGTCGTTGGCCGGAAAGCTCGTCGATTGGATGACGAACATGTCCTCGCCACGCACATTTTCCAGAATCTCGACGAAGATCTCATTGTCCGAGAACCGCCTGATCTGCGCCTTGACCAGCGGCAGCGCCAGCTTGGCGGAAATGGCCTCGGCCAGCGGTCGATTGCTGTTGCCGGTGAGAATCTTCATGGATCGCGCCCCTCGCGCCGGGCGGGTTGCTGTTAAGTCGTTGACTTAAAACGACAAAACGGCCATTCCCGGCCGCGACGCGGCGGACCATACCAATGTGTCCGGCCGCTGTAAACGGCCTGCAACATCACGCCGCGCGGACCCCATGACCCCGGCCGGAGACCGATTGGGAAGCCCCATCCTGTCCTTGGGATGACGCGAAAATGCTGTCATTCCAAGCCAGCACCGGGGGCTTGAACCGCAGGCGATCTGCGGAGACAGAGGGACTCTCATGACCGATCTCAAGTTCCACACCCTCGCTGGCTTTCCGCGCTCGGTGTCGCCCAGCAGCCACGCCACCGAAGCTGACGGGCTCGTCTTCCTGACTGGACAGTTCGGCCGCTACCTCGACGATCCGACCAGGCCCCTGCCCGAGGGCATCCGGGCGCAGACCGAGCTTGCCTTGCGCAACATGAGCCGGGTCTTGGAAGCGCTCGACCTGTCGATGAGCCGGGTGCTGCGCGTGCGTGTATTCCTGACCCACTTCAGGCGCGATTACGACGCCATGAACGAGGTTTATGCCGGCTTCTTTCCGGCGGAGGCGCGGCCGGCGCGCACCTGCGTCGGCGTGACCGATCTGGTACGCGACGCCCTGATCGAGATCGACTGCGTTGCCAAGCGCTGAGGTCGGTACGCTACCTCTTCTGCAGCGCGCGCCCGCGAACGCCCTCGGGCGATGTCTCCGACGGCGCGAACGCAGCCGATGCGGCTATCACCACGGCGATGGCCGTGGCACGGCATCTCACGACGCATGTGGGTTGGCTACGAAGGGCCATTGGGTCTTGTCTATCTTCGTGTAGGGCAGCAGAGACCAGTCCGGCACCAGCGCGCCTGGAGCGGCGACATAGACCACCTCGCTGGCGATCGGCGCGTAGGCGGCATGGAAATGCTGCATCGATTTCACCACCACGACCTTCTTGGTCGAAGGATCGACGCCGAGCCTGGTGAAGCAGTCGCGGCTCAGGCATTGGGTGCGCTTGCTGTTGACGATCACCGTCACGCCGTCGATTTGCAACGCCGCCGCATCGCCGATCGTGCCGACGCTCTTGCGGGCGCCGCCGAACTCGATGGTGACGTCCTTCTCGAGCTTCAGCACCGTGGCGCGTGCGTCGATCGGCGGGCCCGATTGTGGGCCGAGCTTGCCGCCCAGCCTGATATCGAGCTCGGCGCCTTCGCCGACCTCGAAAGCGAGCTTCACCGCGCCGGGATCCCAGATCATGCCGACAGCCGCATCTTGCACCTTGCGGTCGAGCAGCGCCTTCAGGATGAAAGTCGAATCGGAAGCCGCGCCGCCGCCGGCATTGTCCGACACGTCGGCCAGTACCATGGGCTTGGGCAGGTTGTGCGAGGAGACACGGGCCATCGCCGCATCGAGCGTGACGTAGGGCGGCTGCGTCGCCTCGCGCATGGCGAAGAATTCCTGGCCGAGCTCGCGCGCCAGGCGTTCCGCCTTGGGCCGATCGCCGTCGGTGATGGCGATGATCTTGCTGCTCATCTCGGCGATGTCGGCCCACGGGAAGCCGTGCGCGATCGACAGCGACAGCACGCCATCCTTGCCCTCCATGGCTTGCAGCTTGTCGACGAAGCCGCGCATCGGCTGGCGCGTGGTGTGGAAAATGCCGATCATGCGGCAATCCCAGGCCGCCATCACCGGCCTGGTGCGGCCCTCGACGGCACCCTCGATGACGGTGAACAGATCGTCGGCGCGCTCCGGCACGTCGATATGCGGATATTCCTTGAACAGAACCAGCGCCGTGGCGTCGCGCAGGGTGCCGGCACCGATGTTGCAGTGGAGATCGAGCTCGACGCCGACCGGCACATCCGGCCCGATCACCCGACGGACATGGGCGAGCACATCGCTTTCGCAGTCGTCGTAGCCCTCGGCCACCATCGCGCCGTGCATGGAGAGCAGCACGGCGTCGACCGGCATCGCTGCCCGAAGATCGGCCATGATCTCGTCGCGGAAAGATTCGTAGACCTTCTTCACCGTCTTGCCGGCGGGCTGGGCGAAGGCGCACAGGCTCTCGACGACCTGCCACCCCTTGGCCTCGGCGCGACCGCGCCACACCGCCAGCGGCGCGCCGAACATCGGCACGTTCTTGCCGTAGCTGCCCTTGCGGAACAGGCAGGTCTCCTGAAAGAGCTGAAGGCCGGTGGGGATCGAGGCGAAGGTATTGGTTTCGGTGCCGAGACAGGCGATGAAGATCCTTTTCATGGGGTGATCTTGGAGACGCGCCCTCGCAGGAGCAAGCGCGTCACGGCGGCGGCAGCGTTGCGATCACGTCGGCCACCAGGCGGGCCACGACATCCATGTCGTCGCGCGGCGTGAAGGCGCTGCCGAAGCGCGCCACGATCAGCTTCTGCGAGGGCACGATGACGACGTACTGCCCCATCGCGCCGCGCGCGAAGAAGGCGTCCGCCGGGATGCCGCGGGCGATGCGGTAGCGCTGGCCTTCGCCGTCGCCGCGATTGGTCCAGAAGCCCGCAGCGTAGCCATAGGTCTCGCTGCCCGGCGTCGCTGCCGCCGAGTAGTCGACCCAACCCGCTGGCAGCAGGCGCTCGCCGCCGACCATGCCGTCGTTCAGGTAAAGCAGGCCGAAGCGTGCCCAGTCGCGGGCGGAGGCCAGCATGTGGCTGGAGCCGATCGGTGTGCCGGTGGCGTCGAATTCCAGGGTGACATGGCGCATGCCGAGCTTGTCGAACAATTCGCGCCGGGCGAAAGCCAGGACCGACGCCGCATCACCGCCGGTCTTGTCGCGGACGATGCGGGAAAGCAGCAGGGTGTTGCCGTTGGTGTAGGCCCAGCGCGTGCCGGGCGCGGCCTCGAGGGATGCCTGCTCGGCGAAGGCCGCCATGTCGCGCACGCCGAACACCATGTAGGCCGAGGGATCGAAGGCGGTGGAGGCCCGGGCGGTGAGCGAATCGCCGATGGCGAGGCCGCTGTTCATGCGCAACAGGTTGTCGACCGAGATGGCGTGACGGGGATCCGCCGGGTTCGACCAGGCGGCGATGGGCGCCGGGCCGGCGACGGAGAGCTTGCCTTGCCGCACCAGGATACCGATCAGGGCGTTGGTGACGGACTTGGTGATCGACCAGCCCAGGATGGGCGTGTCGATGCCATAACCCTCGGCGTAGCGTTCGGCGATCACCTGGCCGTTGCGAACGACGACCACGGCCTTGGTGTTGCGGTAGGGCGCCGCTGCATTTTCCGCGAAGGCGCGGTCGAGCGCCTGTTTCAGGGCCGGATGTCCGGGCTCCACCACCGCGGGGCCGGCGATAGCGGGCAGCAGGGCCGGGGCAGGTGTGTGCGGTGCAAGGGTCACTGCGCCCGGCGGCTCGCCGCGGACGACAAGGCAACCCAGCGGTCCGCGGTCGACGGCGCGGGCGTCGGCGACGCCAGCGAAGCGCGCGCCGACCTGGCTGCGCGCGTGGTCGACCTGGTGGCCGGCGAGGAAGTCGACCGGCGACAGGACCGGGGCGATGGATTCACGATAGAACTGCTCGGGCTCGACTCGCGACACGAAGGTGGCCGAGCAGAGCTGGTGGCTGACATAGCCGGCCGCGACATCGGTTGCGCGGTCGAGGCTGCTGCAGCCCAGCAGCATGGCCGGGGCGGTGCCGCACAGGGCAAGGGAGACGACAAGGCGCATGGAAGGTTCTCCTGACGAGGTCAGGCGAGCCTAGTCAGCGGCGAGATTGCCTCTCGCCGGGTTCGAAAGCGGGCCGGCCGAATCCGGAATCGACTGGCCGATTCCAGAATCCCCGGACTTTCCGAGGGCCGTGCGCCGATATTCGGAGGGCGTCGTGCCGGTTTCAGCCTTGAAGGCGCGATTGAAGGGGCCGAGTGAGCTAAAACCGGCGTCGAGCGCCAGGGTCAATACCGGCACCTCCGCCTGGGCAGGGTCAGCCAGAGCCGCCTTCACCTCGCCAATGCGATAGCGATTGAGGAAAGTGTTGAAGTTACGGTAGCCCAAGCCTTGGTTGATCAGGCGGCGCAGCCTGTATTCGGGCAGACCCATTCTTTGGGCGAGGGCACCGATGGTCAGGCCGTCCTGGCGATAGGTCCGCTCGGTCGTTATGACCTGCTCCAGCCGGGCGATCAGGGCGGGATCGGCGGCCTCGGGCGGGGCCTTGTCCTCGCCGGCGGGGGCAGCATCGACGGCAGGAGCGATTCGCGGCGCCGCATCGACCAGAAACAGCGACTGAGCCGGGCCGACGCGCAACAGCGACCAGGCGATCTTGCCCGAGATCGCCAGCAGGCCGATGGCGCCGATCAGGCTGCCCCACCCGGCGTCGCCGCGAGACGAGCCGGCAAGCTGGAACAGAGCAGTCAGGCCGATATAGGCAGACGAGGCGACGACGACGAACAGACGCATCCGGCGTCGGCCCTCGACCAGGTCGGAACGCCACGACGCGATCGTGAGCCCGATCGCGGCTATGGCAAAGACGAGCGACGACAGGACGAGGCCCAGGTTCAGCAGGCCACTCGCGTCGGACGGGCGTGGTCCGGGCAGCAGGCAGGCGACGCTACCGGCTGCCGTCAGGACGAGCCATAGCGCGCCGTGCCACCAGCGCAGGCGGAAGCCTTCCTCGAACAGGGCCGAGGCGAGCAGCCAGAAGACGACATTGTTGCCGGCCGACAATGCCAGGATCGGGAAAGTCCAGGGGGACGGACGAAAGCCCAAGGCCGAGCTTGCGGCATAGGCGGCCGTGCCGACGGCGAAGGCGGCCGCCAGGCGCGCTGCGATCGACCGGCCGAAGTCGCGCAGAATCGCGCCCGCCAGCAGCAGAGCCAGCGCGCCTGTCGCCCCGCGCAGGGCCCAGTCGAGCGAGAGGAGGGTCTGGGTTTCGATGACCGTTTTCCTGAACGAGGCGCCGTGAAAAGGGAAGGCCTCCGGCTATCGCCCGAACCCTTCGTCGGCGCGCCCGACCTTCTGCATCTCAGCCAGCCGTTCACCTCGACCAATCGAGAAGCTCGAAATCCTCGAAGGGTGTTTGGTCATGCTTGAAGCCTGTGATCGAGTGCGCAAGGGCGAGAGGTATCTCGAAAACATAGTCGACTCCGGCCTCGCCGCCGCCGGCTGCGACCTGGAGGTCACGGTACTTGCGCTCCAACGACGCGAAGTTGGCGGGCAAGTCGCCGCACGTCCGGAGATTGGGGATATCGACATCTCCGGCGTGCTCTATGCGCCAAAGGCGCCTGCCGTCCGCCCAGGCTTCCGAGGAACTGAACATCACGTGCTCCTCGATGTTGCAGGCGATGACCTGGCACCTCGCCGAACTCTCCTGCAATCTCGATTCGGCCATGAGCGGATGCTCGACGCGGTCGAGGACGATCAGCATCCAGTCCTCGGGCAACGCTTGTGCCCCGATATTGCCATCGACGAAGTCGCCGACGGCGCCCCTCGGAGACAACCCCATGCGACCGTAGATCGTCGCCTTGTCGAGGCCCTTCACGGCGATCCATGAAATCGAGAACCCCATCTAGGCGGCCAGCGCTCTGTTCATCAGGTCGTGCTCGGCGCCGCCGAGATCGGACGTGCCGAATTGCGTGAAGCCGGCGCCGCGCAAGCGGGCGTCGCCGTACAGGGTCGCGAACGCCGACCCCGATTCGGCGAGCGCAGCCAGTGCCGCCATTCGCGCCAGACCCTCGCAAACGAAGCGCGCCCGCCGTTCGGCTTCGCCCGATCGCAGCACCGCGGCGAGCGACTGGGCGAGCGGGCGGACATCGAACGCCGTTACGGCACTCTTCGTCAGACGCTCGACCGTCGCCATCGCCTGGTCGGGATGGCGGCCGGCAGCGCGCAGCACGTCGAGCGCCATGACGTTGCCCGACCCTTCCCAGATGGCGTTGAGCGGCGATTCGCGGAAGTAGCGCGCCAGCGGCAGATCCTCGGTGTAGCCGTTGCCGCCCAGGCATTCGAGCGCTTCGTAGACGACCTGCGGCGTGCTCTTGCACACCAAGAACTTCACCGCTGGCGTCAGCAGCCGCACATAGGCGGCCTCGGCGGGATCGTGGGCATGCTCGGCGGCGCGACAGAGCCGGAACACCAAGGCCATTTGTGCCTCCAGCTCAAGCGCCAAGTCGGCCACGGTGGCGCGCATCGCCGGCTGGTCGACCAGCCGGCGTTGGAACACCGTGCGATGGCGGATGTGGTTCAGCGCCTGCGACAGCGCGATGCGCATCTGCCCGGCAGAGGCGATGGCGCAATCGAGCCGCGTCAGGTTCACCATCTCGATGATGGTGCGCACGCCCGCTCCCTCGGCCCCGACCCGCTCGGCATAGGCGCCGTGGAATTCGACCTCGGACGAGGCGTTCGACTTGTTGCCCAGCTTGTCCTTCAGGCGCTGGAAGCGGATCTGGTTCTTCGACCCGTCGGGCCGGTAGCGCGGCATCAAATAGCAGGTAAGTCCATCCTTGGCCTGGGCGAGCACCAGGAAGGCATCGCACATCGGTGCCGACATGAACCATTTGTGGCCGGTGATCTCGACGTGATCGCCCGCATGCGCGGCCGAGGTGATGTTGGCGCGCACGTCGGTGCCGCCCTGACGCTCGGTCATGCCCATGCCGAACGTCACGCCCTTCTTTTCCCACCACGGCAGCGGCCGTGGATCGTAGGTCCGTGTCTGGATGTGCGGCAGCCACTTCGCCAGCAGCGCCGGCTCGGAGCGCAGCGCGCCGATGCAGGCATGAGTCATGGTGATCGGGCACATGTGCCCGCTCTCGGCCTGGGTCGCGAGGTAGAGCCGCACGGCGCGGGTCGACATCGGCCCCGGCTCGTCGCTGCCGTCGTGCGCCGAGGCATGGATGCCGTGGCCGATGCTCTTGGCCATCAAGGCGTGATAGGCGGGGTGGAATTCGACGAGGTCGAGGCGGTTGCCCTTGCCGTCCATGGTGTGGAGCCTGGGCGGATTTTCGTTGGCGACACGGCCGAGATCGAGCGTCTCGGCTGCGCCATAGTCCTTGCCGCACGCCGCCAGGCTCTGGAGGTCGAGCCCGACACGGGTCGCGGCGTCGACCAACGGCCGGTCGGCGCTGAACAGGTCGACATCGCCGAAGGTCGGCGACTGGTTGAACGAGGCGTCTTCGAGCAGACCGGAGGGCATGAATTGAGTTTACTCCTCCCCAGCCTTGCTGGGGAGGTGTCGCCGTCATGCGGCGACGGAGGGGGCATGAGTCATGAACATGACCCCTCCGCCCGCGGCGCGCTTTTGGCCGTTCCGGCCAAAGCGCTTTGACGCGGACACCTCCCCGGCGGTGACGCTGGGGCGGAGAACGAGGTCGGCGGTCACGCCGTCGCGAACTTGCCGAACTCCCAGTGCCGGCCGGGGGCGGCGGCGAACAGGGCCTTGGTGTACTCGTCGCGCGGCGCGCCGAAGACCTGCTCGGCCGAGCCGTACTCGACGACCCGACCCTTGCTCATCACCGCGACGTAGTCGCAGATCTGCGCCGCCACGCGCAGATCGTGGGTGATGAACAGCACCGCGAGATTGAGCCGCTGGCGGATCTCGTCGAGCAGTTCGAGCACCTGCTTCTGCACTGAGACGTCGAGGGCCGAGACCGCCTCGTCGGCGATCAGGAGCTCGGGTTCCATGGCGAGCGCGCGGGCGATGCAGATGCGCTGCCGCTGGCCGCCCGAGAATTGATGCGGATAGCGATCGAGCGAGTTGGGATCGAGTCGCACCGTCTCCATCAGCTTGCGCGCGCGGGCCAGCGCTTCGTCCCTGGAGAGACCGAAATTCATCGGCCCCTCGACGATGAACTCGCCCACTGTGATGCGCGGGTTCATCGACCGGTAGGGATCCTGGAAGACGATCTGCACCTTGCGTCGATGCGGTCGGAGCTTGCCCGCCGGCATGGTGGCGATCTCGGTGTCGCCGAGGAACACCTTGCCCTCGGTCGGATCGATCAGGCGGGCGATGCAACGGGCCACCGTCGATTTGCCCGAGCCCGATTCGCCCACGATGCCCAAGGTCTCGCCTCTGCGTATGTCGAGATCGACGTCGATCGCCGCCTTGACGACTCGCGCCTTCTGGAAGAACGACTTGCCCGAGTAGACCTTGCCGAGCTTCTCGGTGCGCAGCACGGTGATGCCGTCCTTGCGCACGCCGCGATGCTGCGGCGTGATCGAGGGCACCGAGGAGATCAGCATCTTGGTGTAGCCGTGCCCAGGGCGGGACAGAATCTGCTCGGTCGGGCCCATCTCGACCAATTGGCCCCAGCGCAGCACGGCGACGCGATGGGCAATCTCGGCGACGACGCCGAAATCGTGGGTGATGAACAGCACGCCGGTGCCCTGGCCCGCCTGCAGCTCGGCGATCAGCTTCAGGATTTCGGCCTGGGTGGTGACGTCGAGTGCGGTCGTCGGCTCGTCGGCGATCAGCAGCACCGGATCGAGCACCAGCGCCATGGCGATCATGATGCGCTGGCGCTGGCCGCCCGAGAGTTGGTGCGGATAGGACGCGTAGATGCGCTCCGGCTCGGGCAGCTTCACGCGGCCCAGGATGGCCAGGATCTTGGCTCGGCGCTCGCCAGCGTCGAGTTTGGTGTGGGTGCTCAGCACCTCGTCGATCTGCTCGCCGCAGGTCATGACGGGATTGAGCGCGGTCATCGGCTCCTGGAAGATCATCGACATGCGCGTGCAGCGCAGCTCGCGCAGCCTGGTCTCGTCGGCTGCCAGGACGTTCTCGCCCTCGAGCAGGATCTGGCCCGCGGTCGGCTTCAGCGCCTTGGCGAGCAGGCCCATGACGGTGAAGGCGATCACCGATTTGCCCGAGCCCGATTCGCCCACCAGGCAGACGATCTCGCCGGGATTGACCGTGAAGCTCACTTTCTCGACGGCATGAGCGCGGTCGGCGCCGGGCGGCAGGGAGACCGTCAGGTCGCGGACCTCGAGGATCGGCTTCTTTGCGTCGTTCATCAGACTTTCTTGCTCATCTTCGGGTCGAGCGTGTCGCGCAGGCCATCGCCCATGATGTTGATCGCCAGCACCGTCAGCGCGAGGAAGATGCCGGGGTAGAGGATGTTGTGCGGGAACACGCGGAACAGCGTGCGGCCCTCGGCCATGATGTTGCCCCAGCTCGGGATCTCCGGCGGGATGCCGATGCCGAGGAAGGAGAGCGCCGCCTCGACCAGGATGGCGGAGGCGGCCAGGAAGGTGCCCTGCACGATCAGCGGGGCCACGGTATTGGGCAGGATGTGACGGAACATCAGAATCGAGGTCGGCGTGCCGACCGAGATCGCACCCTCGACATAGGGCTCTTCGCGTACCGTCAGCACGATCGAGCGCACCAAACGCACGACGCGCGGCACGTCGGGCACGACGATGGCGAACACCACGGTGATCAGGCCGGTGCGCCAGATCGACACCAAGGCGATGGCGAGCAATATGCCCGGTATCGCCATAAGCCCGTCCATGATGCGCATGATGATGCCGTCGGCCCATCTTATGTAGCCCGACACCAGGCCGATTATGGTGCCGATGGCAACGGCAACGATGGCAACGGCGGTGCCGACGGCCAAGGACACGCGGGTGCCGTAGATGACCCGGCTGTAGACGTCGCGGCCCAGGCTGTCGGTGCCCATGATGGCGATCCGCTTGGCGGTCTGGCCGTCATCGAGCCGATAGGTGATCTCGGCCCCCGGCTTCTTGTTGCGCGCTGCCGGGTCGATGCGCGTCGGGTCGACCGTCCCCAGGATGGGCGCCAGCGCCGCGATCGCGATCATGATCAGCAAGATAGTGCCGCCCACGATGACGCCGGGATTGCGGATGGCGACCTGCCACAGGGGGCGCCGCTTGGTCGAGGCCGCCGCGATCGAGGCGGAGTCGACGACTTCTTCGGTGATCGTGCTCAATAGCGGATCCTCGGATCGAACAGGGTGTAGCTGATGTCGATCAACAGGTTGATCACGACATAGACCACCGAAAACATCAGGATGACGGTCTGGATCGTGGGGAAGTCGCGGCTCAACACCGCCTCGACGGTGAGGCGGCCGAGGCCGGGCAGGCCGAATACGCTCTCGGTGATGACTGCGCCGCCCATCAGGATGGCGATGCCGATGCCGATTACGGTCAGGATCGGCACCGCGGCATTGCGCAGCGCATGGCGCATCAGCACGACACGGTTGCTGAGGCCCTTGGCGCGGGCGGTACGAATATAGTCCTCGTTCAGCACCTCGAGCACCGAGGCGCGCGTGATGCGCGAGATCAGGGCGATGAAGCCGACCGACAGAGTGAGGGACGGTAAGACCATGCGCTCGAGGAAGCCCCAGAAATTCACGCCGATGCGGACATATCCCTGCACCGGCAGCCAGCCGAGCTCGATGGCGAACACGTAGATCAGGCAGTAGCCGATGACGAAGCCCGGCACCGAGAAGCCCAGCACCGAGAAGCCCATGACGACACGATCGAACAGCGAGCCCTGGCGGTAAGCCGCCATGACGCCGATCGGCACCGAGACGCTGACGGCGAAGACCAGGGTGCACAAGGCGAGCGCCAGGGTGGGCTCGATGCGCTGCGCGATCAGCTCGGCCACCGTCTTCTTGAAGAAGTAGCTCTCGCCGAAATTGCCCTGCAGGATGCTGCCAATCCAGATGGCGAACTGCGTCCAGATCGGCTCGTTGAGCCCGAGCTTGGCGCGGATATCGGCGATCTGGTCGGAGGTGGCATTATCGCCGGCGATCACCGCCGCCGGATCGCCCGGCGTCAATCGCAGCATGAGGAAAATGAAGACCGCCACGACCGTGAGGACGGGGATGATGGCGATCAGTCGGCGGACGATAAAGTCGAGCATGTGATTCCTGTTTGTCCCCCCGAGCCAAGCGATCTTGCCGATCCAGAGGATCCTTGGCTTCGCTCAGGGTGACACCGTAGCCGCCCAGAAGGCGGCGACGATGTCACTTCTTCTCGATATTCCACATCACCGGCACCGGCGCCTTCAGCCAACCGGTGACGTTGGCACGTGCTGCACCCGGACCGTACCATTGGCCGATCCAGCCGTATTGTGCCGTCTCGAGCGCTCGCGCCTGGACCGCACCGGCCAGCGCCTTGGCCTTGGCCGGGTCGGTCTCCTTGGCATAGGCGTCGCGCAGCTTCTCCATCTCGGGGTCGGTCGGCCAGCCGAACCACGATTTGTCGCCCTGGGCGACCATGTAGGAATCGGAGATCGGGTTCAGGATGTCCGCCGCCACCGAGAAGGTATGGAACACGTTCCAGCCGCCCTGGTTCGGCGGATCCTTCTTGGTGCGGCGCGTCACCAAGGTCTGCCAGTCCATCGACTGCATGTCGACCTTGAAGCCGGCCTGCTCGAGCAGCGCCTTGGTCACCGGCGCGGTGTTGGTGAGCACCGGCAGAGTGGTCGACTGCATCAGCACGATCGGCGTGCCATCGTAGCCCGCTTCCTTGAGGAGCGCTTTGGCCTTCTCGAAGTCGGGCTTGACCAGCAGGCCATTGGGCGCGTCGAAGGCGTTCGGCGTGCCGCACACGAAGGCGGCGGAACAGACCTTGTAGTAGGCCGGCTCGCCAACCGTCGCTTTGAGGTAGTCCTCCTGGCGCATGGCCAAGAGAGCCGCCATCCGGATCTTGGGATTGTCGAACGGCTTCACCACATGATTGAAGCGGATGATGAACTGATGGCCGAGCGGATTCCAATCGACGAGTTGGACGCTCTTCTCGGCCTTGAGAACCGGGATGAGATCGTGCGGCGGTTGCTCGACCAGGTCGATCTCGCCGGCGATCAGCGCGTTCACCTGCTGCTGGGTGTCGGGCATCTCGATGATCTCGACGCGGTCGACCTTGGCGACCTTGCCGCCGGCCAGTCCCGATGCCGGCTCGCCGCGCGGCTTGTATTTCGGATTCTTCAAGTAGACGTGCTTCTCGCCCGGCTTCGACTCGTTCTTCTGGTAGACGAACGGTCCCGACCCGATCTGGCTGTCGATCTGCTTGAAGGGATCGGTTTCGGCGACCGCCTTGGGCATCATGAAAGGCACGTTCGAGCTCGGTTTGCCGAGCGAGTCGAGCACGAGGCCGTAGGGCTCCTTGAGCACGATCTGGAAGGTCTTGCCGTCGATCGCCTTGAACTCCTTGACGAAGTCCATGAGCTTCAAGCCCATGGCGTCGCGCTTGCCCCAGCGCTGGATCGAGGCAATGCAGTCTTCCGACGTCACCGGCTTGCCGTCGTGCCATTCGAGCCCGTCGCGCAGGGTGAAGGTCCACACCGTCTTGTCGGGCGACACCTCGTACTTGTCGACCATCTGCGGCTTGACCGCGTTGCTTTCGTCCGACGAGAACAGCGTGTCGTAGATCAGGTAGCCATGGTTGCGCGTGACGTACGCGGTCGTCCAGATCGGATCGAGGATCGTCAGGTTGCCGTTCTGCACGAACCGCAGAACCTTGTTTTGCGCGAGCGCCGGAACCGTCGCCACCAGGATTGCACCGGCGGCCGCTGCCGCAAGAGTGCGTCTCACTATCTTCATTCACGCCCCTCCAAACCAGATGGGGGGAACGGACCCCTCCGTTCTCCCCCTGAGTCCTACTTCCTCGACATGTTCCAGAACACCGGCACCGGTGCGACCAGCATCCCCTCGACGTTGGTGCGCAACGCTGCCGGCTGATACCACTGGCCGAGGTTGATGTGCGTCGGGTTCATCACCCAGTATTTTTGCAGATCGTCGACGATGGCCTTCTGCTTCGCCGGATCGGACTCCTTGGAGAAATTGTCACGGAACTTCTCGATGGTCGGATCGCACGGCCAGCCGAACATGGCCTTGTCGCACGACGCGTTGAAGAAGCCGGCCATCACCGGATTGAGGATGTCGGCGGCCACCCACGAGGTCAGGAAGGCATGCCAGCCGCCGGCGGCGGGCGGATCCTTCTTGGTGCGGCGGGCGACCAGCGTTTGCCAGTCCATCGACACCATGTCGACCTTGAAGCCGGCGCGTTCCATCAGCGACTTGGCGACCGGGGCGAGATTGGTCAGCACCGGCAGGTCGGTCGACTGCATGAGCACGATCGGTGTGCCGTCGTAGCCGGCCTCGGTCAGGAGTTGCTTGGCCTTGGCGGCGTTGGCGTTCAGGACATCGGCCATGCCGGCGTCGCTGGCAAGCGGTGTGCCGCAGACGAACGGCGCCTTGCACACTTTGAAGTAGGCCGGGTCGCCGATCGTCGCCTTGAGGAAGTCCTCCTGGCCGAAGGCCACGAACACCGCGTGGCGGACCTTGGGATTGTCGAACGGCTTGGCCGTGCTGTTGAAGCGGAACGTGTACTGGTTACCCGTCGGGTTGCCGTTGAACAGCTTGATGTTCTTGTCCTTGGCCAGGAGCGGCAGCAGGTCGTGGCTAGGAGCCTCGATCATGTCGATTTCGCCGTTCTGGAGAGCGCCAACCTGGGTTTGCGCATCGGGAATCCAGAGCCACTCGACCCGGTCGATCTTGGCGACCTTGCCGCCCGCCAGACCGCTGGCCGGTTCGCTGCGCGGCTTGTACTTGGGGTTCTTGAGGTAGACCGTCTTTTCGCCGGGCTTCCACTGGTCGCGGGCAAAGATGAACGGGCCGGATCCGATCACGTCCTCGGCCTTGATCTGGGTGTTCGGGTCGGTCGCCGCGACGCGGGCGGGCATCATGAAGGGCACGTTCGACGAGGGCTTGCCGAGCGACTCCAGCACCAGGCCATACGGCTCCTTCATCTTCATCTTGAACGTCTTGCCGTCGACCGCCTCGAAGCCGTCGACCGAGGCCAGCATCTTTTGGCCCATCGAATCGCGTGCCGCCCAGCGCTTGATCGAGGCAATGCAGTCTTCCGAGGTGACTGGCTTGCCGTCGTGCCATTCGAGGCCGTCGCGCAGGGTGAAGGTCCACACGAGCTTGTCGGCCGAGACATCGTACTTGTCGACCATCTGCGGCTTTACGTCGAACTTCTCGTCCATCGCGAACAGCGTGTCCCAGACGAGATAGCCGTGATTGCGCACGATATATGCGGTGGTCCAGATCGGATCGAGGATCTTGAGATCCGAGTGCATCACCACCTTGAAGGTGGTCTGCGCGCCGGCCGATGCGGCACCCATCAGGCCGGTCACGCTGGCAGCCGCGACCAAGGTCGCAAGCGACTTTCTCAAACTGAACATAGGCTACCGCCTCCCTTATTGCTGGCTTCTCTGCAAGAATCGAGCCGCTGCCGGGAACACTAGCAGCCCGGCCCCCCATTGCGCCAAGCCGATTTCACAGGCTGGCAGAGGTCCTTCGCGATCTCATTGTCATGTTCCTCTCCCCCTAGCGGGGGAGAGGAACATGAGTAGTCTCAGCGTGGGCGGTTGATCGCCTTTTCCAGGAGCTCGAGCACACCTTCCGACGCCGCAGTCGCGACGATGTCGCCGAAGCCCGCCCACGAGCCTTTGGTCGCGGCCGCCGGCACCGGGTTGGCCTGTTCGAGGTCGCCGATGGTCTTGCCCGAGGGGTCCTTGACGATCCACTTGATGACGAGCTGCACCGTGCGCTCGTCGACCGGCGACACCGTCACCGTCCCGACCACCGTAAAGGCATCAGGCGCTTCGGCATCGACGACGATGATCTTGCTCGAGCCCAGGGCGCGGCGCATGCCGGAGTAGAGCTGGCGATTGCCGTCCGACGGCGCGCCGGTCACCGGGGCGACCAGCACCTTGACCCTGACCTCTTGCGTTTGCGGCTGGCCTGGCAGGGCGGGGGTTGGCGGGCCGGTGGCCGTCACCGGCGCCAGCCCGGCGACCGGCGGCACGGTGAGGTCGGGTGGCGGCTCCTCGGGAACGGTGACGCCGGCCGCGACCTGGCCGGGCGAGCGCGGCTTGAAGTTGGGCGGCCGGCCGATCATGGTCGCGACCCGGGGCGCCGCCTGATAGGCGATCCGGGAGACCAGCCGCTCGGTCGCCTCGGCATAGTCTTCCGGTCGCGCCAAGGTCTTGGTCGTCGATTCCTGCGGATTCGGCGCACCCTCGATCTTCCAGTCGACCTGGATCTCGATCGCCGTTTCGCCGGCATCGCGCGTGCTCATGGTGCTGCTGATCTGGATCGGCGCCTGCGCTGGCTGCACGGCCGCGACAACGCCGTAGGATTGTAGCTCCAGCGCCAGCGATGCGGCGACACGCCGGGCCATGTCCGGTGGCATGTTCCTGGGCAGGGCGATCGCGACCTCGGTCTTGTCGCGCGGCAGCGGGCGCACCGGCGCGTCGGAGTCGTCGCGCTCGAAGGGGCGCGGCGGCGCCGCGCAGGCCGCCACCAGCAGCAGGCAGACGAGCGTCACAACATGGCGCATGTCGCGACGACCCCGAGCAGGCAGCAGAACATCAGGATGATGAGATAAGGCATGTCACCGTCGCAGGGCGATGGCCGACAGACCCCGGCCGTAGTCGCGCACCCCCTGGAGCGTATTACGGCGATAGCTGAAGAAATCGTCCCCGGCCGCCAGCGTATCGTGGCCGGTCGCCGTGGCGGCCACGCCGGCAAGCCCGATGCGACGCACCAGATAGCCTGCCAGGTCGAACAGGAAATGGCCGGCACGCGGGGCGTTGCGGAAGAAAGTCGCGTTCGCTGGATCCTGGGCCAGGAAGGGGGCCGGAAATTCCGGGCCAACCTCGTACGACTCGCGGCCGATGCAGGGGCCGATGGCGGCCTGCAGGCGGTCGCGCCGGGCGCCGAGCCGCTCCATGGCGGCGATCGTCGCCTCGACGACACCCGTCAGGGCGCCGCGCCATCCCGCGTGGGCGGCGCCAACTACCTGGGCGGCGGGATCGGCGAGCAGGACTGGGGCGCAATCGGCGGCGAGCACGCCCAGCACGACGCCGGGCCGGTCGGTTACCAGCCCGTCGGCCTTGGGCGCGCCGGGCGACGTCCAGCGATCCGCGCCGACGGTCAGCACCTCGGTCGAATGAACTTGGTGCAGGGTCAGCAGGTCCGGTTCGGCGCGATCGAAGGCGAGGGCGACGCGGCGGCGGTTCTCGCGCACGTTCTCCGGTGGGTCGGCCGATCCGTAGCCGCAATTGAGCGAGCTGTAGAGGCCGTCGCTCACGCCGCCACGGCGGGTGAAAAATCGATGCTGCACGCCGTCGAGCTCGGCAAGCGCCTTGGCCTGAATCATGTCGTACTCGGGAAGCTGTCGGAAAAGCCGGGTGGTTCGCTCTCTGGGGTGTCGCCCACTGCCAAAACGCGAAACAACCTGCCCATTTGAGTAGGTTCGATCAAGCGCGCCAGCGCCGCGTCGATGGCGTGGCGTTGCGACAGGGTCGCGCGCGCCTTCAGGGCCTCTGCACGTTGCACGACTCCAAGCCGGCGCAGGAAGTCTCCCTGGCCGACCGGGCCGAAGCAGGGCATGCCGGTCGCGCGGGCGAGGGCGGAAAAATCGACGTAAGCGCTGAGGTCGGTCTCGCCCGGCCGGTCTAGGATGTCGGTGCCGCGGTGCCGGCGGACGGCTTGCAGCGTGAGGCCGCCTTGCCCCTCGAAGCCGTAGTCGACGATCAAGGCCCAGCCGCCGCCGCGCCGCAGGCGTGCGCCGAGGACGCCGGCAAGGGTGAGGCCCGCCTCGCCGAGCTCGGCCTCGCGGCCGGGCGTCGCCGCAGGCAGTGCCGCCGCGAAGGGGGTGCGGCCGGGCGCGAGGGCGAGCCGCAACGTCTCGCCGTCGTCGGCGAGGCCGACCATGCGCTCGACCCAGCCGTGCGGCATGCAGACGAACTGCCGGACCGGCAGAGCGTCGAAAAATTCGTTGGCGACCAGCAGGAGCGGTCCGTCCGGCACGTCCTCGAAGCGCTCGTGCCAGGTCGGCTCGAACCCGGCGAGCGCCACGGCTTGCGCCGCGCGCAGCCGCTCGTTGACGTCGACCAGATGCAGCTCGAGCGCGGCGTGGAAGCCTTCGACGCCGCGGGTGGCGCGCAGCGCATCGGCCATCAGGGTGCCGCGACCAGGCCCCAACTCGACCAGGCGCACAGGCTGGGGGCATCCCATCGCCAGCCAGCGTTCGGCGAGCCAGGCGCCCAAGAGCTCGCCGAACATCTGGGAGATCTCGGGCGCCGTGGTGAAATCGCCAGCGGTGCCGAGCGGCATGGCCGTGCGGTAGTAGCCCAAACGCGGGTGGCCGAGCGCCTCGGCCATGAAGTCGGCGATCGAAATCGGTCCCGTGAGCGCGATGCGACGGGCGAGCAGGCGGCCGAGTTCCGTGGTCACGCCAGGGCGGGCCGCCGCTGGGCGCGCAGGATCAGCCAGACCCCGAAGGCCAGCATCGGCACCGACAGCAGCATGCCCATGGTGAGCGGCCCCCACAGGAATCCGAGGTGAGCGTCGGGCTCGCGGAACACCTCGCCGACGATGCGGGCCACGCCGTAGCCGGCGCAGAACGTGCCGGTCAGCAGGCCGGGTCGGCGCCGTCCGTCGGTCCAGCGCCACACCGCGAAAACAACCGCGAACAGCACCACGCCCTCGAAGAAGGCCTGGTAGAGCTGGCTGGGATGGCGCGGCAACGGGCCGCCGTGCGGGAAGATCATTGCCCATGCGACGTCGGTCGTGCGGCCCCACAGCTCGCCGTTGATGAAGTTGGCCAGGCGGCCGAAGAACAGGCCGATCGGCGTCACGATCGCCACCAGGTCCGACAGCATGAAGGGGTCGACCTTGTTGCGGAGGCCGAAGCCCAGGATCGCGGCGATCACGCCCAGCAGGCCGCCATGGAACGACATGCCGCCCTCCCACAGGGTCAGGATGGCGAGCGGATTGGCGAGGTAGAAGCCCAGCTTGTAAAATAGCACGTAGCCCAGCCGGCCGCCCAGAATGACGCCCAGCGCCGCCCACATCAGGAAGTCGTCGATCTTGATCGGCGTCAGCAGCGTCGGCGGCTGCGTGCAGACGCGGCGCATGATCTGCCAGCCGATGACCAGGCCGGCGATGTAGGCGAGCGCATACCAGCGGATCGCGAACGGCCCGATCTCGATCAGGACCGGATGGATGTCGGGGTAAGGGATGACGAGGGGATTCATTGCCGGGCGTTATAACCGGCCAATCGTGACCGTAGAATGGTTGCGGCGCCGACCCCGAGGGTCGGCGCCGCCGAAAACGATCCGAACTGTTTTGCTTTTTTTATCGAGAGAGGGGGCGTCGGTCGTTCTCGTTTGGGGTTGGCGAAGATTTCCGTACTCGGTTGGCGGCGCTTCCCGTTTCCGGTCAGGCTTCTCCGACCGTTTCCAGGATCGAGGCGGTGAGGGCGTCGATGGGCGTCTTGCCGGCCCACACGACGTACTGAAAAGCCGGGTAGAAGCGCTCGCTTTCGTTGATGGCGATCTCGACCAGGTCGTTGAGCTGCTCGGGCATCAGGCCGTTGGTGCCGCGCAGGGGGATGGCGTGCCGGAACATCGGCAGGCCTTCCTCGCTCCACAGATCGAAGTGACCCAGCCACATCTTTTCGTTGATCAGGGCGAGCAGCACATGAATGTCGCGATGGCGCTCGCTCGGGATACGGACATCGTAGGCACAGGTGAAATGCAAGGCCTCGACATCCTCGCGCCAACTGAAAAACATCCGGTAGTCGCACCACCGGCCGGCCACTTCGACGGCAATTTCCTGATCCGACGTGCGGTCGAACGGCCAGTCATTAGCCGAGATGATTTTCTCGATCAGTTTCAATGGATTGAGATCGGCTTTTCGCCTGGTTCTTTCTTGTCGCGATAACGCCATCGACCCCATTCCCCCAACTATTCCGTCTTGCGGTTCCTGATGGACCTTTTCTTCGACGGGTGGTCGACATATCGTTGGTGGAGATCAAGCCACCTACAAGCGGTAGCCTGCCATAAGCCGACAATTCGATGCAATCGAAAATAACGGCCTAAATGGGGAAAAAGCAAGCGATTCCAGAAATTTAATCCCCAGAGTTAACGCAAGTCAGGCGTTATTCCGAGAGGCGGACCTGCGAGCAATGCCCAACACTTGGGCAATTATGAGGGGCCACGCCATCGAACAGAGGCCCGCAGCACGCGCGACCCGGAGCGGCGCAGAGGCGGCGCCGTGACGGCCCTTGGCCTGTCAGCGCCAGACGCGCCGCGCGGTCTCCAGGATCACCTCGAGCTTGCGCCATTGCTGGTCGTGGCTGAGGTCATTGCCGGACATGCCCGAGGCGAAGCCGCATTGCGGGCTGAGGGCGAGTTGGGCGATGTCGATGAACCGGCTCGCGTCCTCGATACGGCGTAGCAGGGCGTCGACCGTCTCGACCTCGCCGGTCTTGGTCGTGACCAGGCCCAGCACGACGACCGGCGCCGTGCCGACCGGACCCTTGGGCACGAAGCGCAGCGGCTCGAAGCCGCCGGCGCGCGCGGTGTCGTACTCCAGCAGGAGACGGTCGAAGCGCAGGGTCGAGAACAGCTCCTCGGCGATGCCGTCGTAGGTGCCCTCGCGGTGCCACATGCTGGCGCGGTTGCCGCGGCAGACATGGATGCCGAACACCGCCTTGCCGGCGTGAGCCGCAACCACGGCGTTCGAGGCACCGACGGCGCGCCGCAGGTTGGCCATCGGATCCTCGCCGCGGGCGCGCATGCGCTCGAGCGTCGCCCGGTCGACATAGCCGGTGTAGCTCGGCTCATCGAGCTGCACGTAAGGGCAGCCTGCGTCGATCAGCTCGCCGACCATGCGGCTCTGCACGGCGACGACGTCGGCCAGGAAGGCATCGGCGCTGTCGTAGATGGCCTTGGAGGCGGGCAGGTCGCACATCTGCGACACGCGGTCGGGGCCCATCAGCATCGCCTTGCCCGGCGACGTGGCTGCAGCGGCGAGGCGGCGGTATTCGCCGAGCGGAAAGTTGCTCAGCAGCCGCAGCCGGGCGGTGGCCGGCGTCTTGTAGCTTTCGACCGCATCGCCGCCCATCGTGTTGGCGCGCTCGTGCTCGTGGCGCATCGACGGATTGGCGAGAAACGAGCGCCACGATGCTTCGTCGAGCGCCCAGCCGTCGATCTTGCTGAAGCTCACATGCCAGTTGATGCGGCCGAACTCGCCGTCGGTCACGATCGGGTAGCCGATCGCCTGCTGCCTGGCCACGACGTCACGCACGGCCTGCTCGACCAGCCGGTCGAGGGCGTCGCGCGTAAGCTCGCTCTTAGCGCAGGCGAGGAACGCGTCCTTGAGAGACGACGGGCGCAGCAGGCTGCCGACCTGATCGACGCGCAGTGCGAGAAGGTCGGTGCGGCGCGTCGTGCCCGGGGCCATGTCTATTCCGCCGCGAGCTTTCGCGCCGCCCGTGGATCGCGCGTCATCATGCCGTCTGCAAGGTCGCGCTCGATCAGGGCATCCGGCCGTTCGGCGATGCGGCCGAAGCCGCCGCCGCCGCCCACGAACATCTCGACCTGGTCGCCCTTGGCGAGATCGACGGCGGCCTTGCTGCGCAGCTCCTCGACCGTGCCGTTGGCGCGCCGCACGCGGCAGTAGCCGCGCTGGCCGGGCTCGCCGCCTTGCAGGCCCTCGGGTGCCAGGCGGAAGCGGTCGGAGTAAATGGCGAGCTGAACGTCGTCCTTCAGGATTTCGCAGCGGCGGATGAAGCCCGCGCCGCCGCGCCGCGCGCCCAGGCCAAACGAGTCGGGGGCCAGCTCGTAGCCGACGATGCGGAAGAAATCGTAGTCGATGTCGAGCGATTCGACCGGCGCGTTCGAGCAGTTGCTGAGCGGCGAATCGACCGCATCGCAGCCGTCGGTCTCCTTCGAGGCGCCGTAGCCGCCGCCGAAAATCTCCAGATAGACGCTGTAGCCTCTCTCGCCGAGATGGGAGAGGCAGAACGCCGTCGTGCTGTCGAAGCCGGTGGCGATCACCTTGTCGGGCAGCGCCTGCGCCATCGCCTTCATCACCGCGTTGAAGGCGCGATAGGCCGGGATCATGCGCGCTCTTACCGGCGCCGGCGGCCTGGGGTTGAGCAGCGAGCCATAGGGCACCTTGATGCGGATCGGCCGCGCCATGCCCTCGTTGTACGGGATGTCCGGGCTGGTCAGCACCGACTTCACGCACGACAGGGCCGCCGACAGGGTGCTCGAATAGGGGCAGTTGAGGTTGCGCTTGACCTGCTTGCAGGTGCCCTCGAAGTCGATCTCGACCTCGGCGTCGCTGATCGTGACCTTGGCCTTGACCACCAGCGGCTCGTCGGTGAGGCCGTCGTCGTCGACCGCGTCCTCGCCGTAGAACGTGCCCTTGGGCGCCTGGACGATGGCGGCACGCACGCGGCGCTCGGAATAGTCCTGCATCTCGCGCATCGCCGCTTCGATCTTGTCGGCGCCGTAGCGTTCGCAGAGCTGCTTCACCCGCAACACGCCGATCGCATTGGCGGCGAACTGGGCGTTGAAGTCGCCGATCGTCAGGTCGGGCACGCGCACGTTGGCTGTCACCAGGCGCTCGAAGCTGCCGCCGTTCCAGTCGCGTTGAAAATCGTACTTGCTGGGCGGGAAGCGCAGGCCTTCCTGGTAGACGTCGGAGGCGTGAATGTTGAGGCCCGGCGCGCCGCCGCCGAGGTCGAGATGGTGCGCCACCGAGGCGCCGAAGCCCACCACGCGGCCGCCGACGAAGATCGGCGTGAAGATGAACACGTCGGGGATGTGTTGGCCGCCCTCGAACGGATCGTTGTTGATCAGGAAATCGCCTTCCTGGAGCGTGTCGACCGGATGGCGTTTCAGGCAGGCGCGCAAGGTCTCGCCGATCGGGCCGAGCTGCATGGGGATCAGCTCGGCCTGCGCCACGGTGTTGCCGTGTCGATCCATCAGGCCGGCCGAGCCATCGCGCGCCTCGCGCAGGATGGTCGAGTAGGCCGAGCGGATCAGCTTCACGCCCATCTCGCGGGCGGCGGCGATCAGCGCCTGGCTGATGACGGCATAGTCGATGGGGCTGAGCTGGCTCATTGCGATCTCCGCAGGATCATATTGTCCGCTTCATCGAGGGTCGCTGTCCATCCAGGCGGCACCCAGGTGGTGGCGGTGTAGCCCTCGACCACGGCCGGCCCGGAGAGGGCCTGGCCGGGGCCGAGCGCCTCGGCGCTATAGCGGGCGCAGTCGATCCAGCTCTCGCCGTGGAAGATCTGCGTGGCCTCGGCGGCACGGCTCGACTGGGTTTCGCGATCGAGACGCGGTGCGGTGCCGATCGGCAGGGTGGCGCCGACGCGCAGGGTCACGATCTCGACCGGCCGGTCGAGCGTAGCGCCATGCATGAAGGTGCGGTGGTGGGCATCGGCGAACAGGCCGGCGAGATAGGCGGCATCGAGGGCGCCGAGCCGGCTTGCCGGGATCTCGACGCCGACCTCGAAGGCCTGCCCGACGAAGCGCATGTCGAGCGTGTGGGTGTAGACGAGCTCGCCCGGCAGCTTCATGTCGGCGAACTGCTGGGCGAGCCGCGCCCGCATCTCGCCGAACAGCCGGCCGGCCTCCGCCGCGGCGGCATCGTCGAGCTTCATCTTGCGCGTCACGGCATCGAACTTGGTGTAGTCCGACGCCACCAGCCCGTAGGCCGAGATCACGCCGGCGCTGGGTGGCACGACAATGGTCGAGATGCCGAGCTCCTCGGCGATGCGCGCGGCGTGCAGCGGACCGGCGCCGCCGAACGGTACCAGCGCGTAGTCGCGCGGATCGCGGCCGCGCTCGGTCGACACGAGCTGGATGGCGCGCACGATGTTGGCGTCGGCGAGCTGCAGGGCCTGCGCGGCGGCCTGCTCGATGCCGAGTCCGAAGCGGGTCGCCAGCGGCTCGAAGGCGCCCCGCGCCGCCTCGCCGTCGAGGGTCATGCGGCCGCCCAGGAAGGCGCCGGGCCGGATCGTGCCGATGACGATGTGGGCGTCGGTCGTGGTCGGTTCGGTGCCGCCTTTGCCGTAGCAGGCCGGGCCGGGATCGGCACCGGCGCTCTGCGGCCCGACGCGCAGCATGCCACCGTCGTCGACCCAGGCGATCGAGCCGCCACCGGCGCCGACCGAGACGATGTCGAGCACCGGCGTGCGGATCGGCAGGCCGTCGATCTCGCTTTCCGAGGCGAGCGAGGGCCGGCCCTCCTGCACCAGGCAGACATCGGTCGAGGTGCCGCCCATGTCGAAGGTGATCAGATTGTCGAAGCCCGAGCGCGCCGCCTGGCGCGTCGCGCCCACGACGCCGGCGGCCGGGCCAGAATAGAGCGCGGTGATGGCGCTCTGGCGCATCGCCTCGGCCGGCAGGCGCCCGCCGTTGGACTGCATCACCGTGAAGCGGCCGCGGAAGCCCGACTGGGCGAGCTTGCTCTCGAAGCGGTGCAGGTAGCCGTCGATCACCGGCTGGACGTAGGCCGAGAGCAGCGTCGTCGAGGCGCGCTCGAACTCGCGGAACTCGCGCGCGACCTGGTGGCTCGCTGTCACCAGCACATCCGGCATCGCCTCGCCGATCAACTGGGCGAGTCGCTGCTCGTGGGCCGGATTGGCGTAAGCGTTGAGCAGGCAGATCGCGACGGCGCGATAGCCGCCGGCCCTTAACGCCGGAATGAGCTCGTTCCGGACGGTCGCCTCGTCGAGCGGCGTGTTGATCGTGCCGTCGGCACCGATCCGCTCCGGCACCTCGAAGCAATCCTTGCGGCGTACCGGCGGCGTCGGCTTGGCATAAAACAGGTCGTAGATGTTGCGCCGGTCGTGGCGCTGCATGAACAGCAGGTCGCGGAAGCCGCGCGTGGCGATGAAGGCTACGGACGCACCCTTGCGCTCCAGCACTGCGTTGGTCGCCACCGTCGAGCCGTGGCCGAGATCCTCGATGCGCGAGAGGTCGATGCCGGCAGCCGTCAGCGCGGCGAACGCCCCGACGTCGGGGCTGCGCGGCGTGCTCGGCACCTTGGTGACGACCACGCGGCCATCCTCGACCGCCACCAGATCGGTGAATGTCCCCCCGACCTCGACACCAACGCGCATGCTGAACGCCCTCCCTGAAGCGGCATGCTACGGGGGTGTGAGCGCGTATGCCAGTCGACTGTTGGTTGGTCCTCCCCAGCGAAGCTGGAGAGGAGGATGATCTTTACACCTCCGGCGAAGTTCCTGCCCCTGAAGGCGGGGTCTCTGATGCGCCGCCGCCGCCCGCCAGCGTCGCCTGAACCTCGGCGATCTGCTTCTTGAGTTCCTCGTTCTCTTCCCTCGCCTTGGCGGCCATCGCCTTCACGGCGTCGAACTCGTCGCGGCGCGGAATGTCCATGCCGTCGAGGATCTTGGCGATCTGGTCGCGGAAGCGGGCTTCGACCTCGTCCTTCATGCCAGTCAATGCGCCCACGGCGCCGTTGGCCATCTTGGTCAGGTCGTCGATGAAGGGATTGCGGGTCTGCATGAATTGTCTCCTGGTGCGGCGAGTATGGTCGGCTGCTAGCATCCGGCGCAACATTCACCGGAGGGCGCCGTGGGCCTGGTCAAAGTCGAATCGAGCGAAGGCATCACCACCATAACCATGACGCGGGCCGACAAGCGCAACGCGCTGAACCAGGGCCTGTGCGATGCCCTCTACGATGCCTACTGCGCCTTCGAGGCAGGGGACGATCAGGTTGCCGTCCTGCAAGCCGACGGGCCGGCCTTCTGTGTCGGCGCCGACCTCAAGGAGCCGCCGTCGGCGATGTGGAAGGCCGTGCCCGACGTCAGCCACAAGCTCACCAAGCCGGTGATCGCCTGCACCCAGGGCTGGGTGATCGGCGGCGCGATCTGCATGGTCATGACCTGCGATCTCATGGTCTCGGCCGACACCACCAAGTTCATGTATCCCGAGGCCAAGGTCGGCGTGTTCGGCGGGCTGATGCCGGGCATCGTCTCGCGCATGCCGCACAAGGTGGCGATGGAGCTCTTGCTGCTGGGCGAGGAGATCTCGGTCAAGCGCGCCTACGATGTCGGCTTCGTCAACAAGGTCGTGCCGCTCGGCGAGGAGCGGCAGGAGGCGCGCCGCATGGCCAAGATCATCGCCGATTCGGCGCCGCTGGTGATCCGCACCTTGCGCGATTTCGCCAACCAGACGCTGCCGCGCGGGCCCGCCGAGATCTTCGTGCCGGAGCGCTACAAGCTCGAGCGCATTGCCAACAGCGAGGATCGCAAGGAGGGCGCTGCCGCTTTCCGCGAAAAGCGCCCGGCGCGCTTCAAGGGCCGATAGGGGCACGGGCGACAGGCAGGGGGGATTGGCCATGGGCAAGCTGATGCTGGTCGGATGCGGCAAGATGGGCGGCGCCATGCTGGAAGGCTGGTTGGCGCGTGGGCTCAGCCCCGAGGATATCGTCGTCGCCGAGCCGGTCGAGGCGCTGCGACCCAAGCGCGACGGCATGCGCTGCGTCGCCTCGACCTCGGAGATCGCCGAGACGCCGGAAATCGTCGTGCTCGCCGTCAAGCCGCAGTCGATGGACGGCGTGCTGCCCGACCTGCGGCGCTTCGCCGATGACGGCGCGGTGTTCCTGTCGATCGCCGCCGGCAAGACGGTGAAATACTTCGCCGCGCATCTCGGCGGCGCGGCCAAGATCGTGCGCTCGATGCCCAACACGCCGGCGGCGGTGCGCCAAGGCATCACCGTCGCGACGGCGGTCGGCGGCGTATCGGCAGCCGAGAAGAAGCGCTGCCACGATCTTCTCGAAGCCGTGGGCCAAGTGCTGTGGGTCGACGACGAGGCGCTGATGGATCCGGTGACCGCGCTCTCGGGCAGCGGACCGGCCTATGTTTTCCTGCTGGTCGAGGCGATGGCGGCGGCCGGCGCCAAGCTCGGGCTCGCGCCCGACATGGCGATGCAGCTCGCCCGCGCCACCGTCGCCGGCAGCGGCGAGCTCCTGCGCCGGTCGAGCGAGCCCGCCTCGCAGCTCCGCATCAACGTGACCAGCCCCGGCGGCACCACTGCCGAGGCGCTCGAGGTGCTGATGGCGCCCGAGGGAATCCAGCCGGTGTTCGACAAGGCGCTGGCGGCAGCCTCGCGCCGCTCCAAGGAGCTTGCCGGATGACCGATGCGCCCGACGCCGCGCTCGATGGCTTCCTCGGCTTGGTTGCCGAGAGGGGCTATGCGGCCGTAGCGCTGCGCGACGTCGCTCAGCGCGCGGGCCTCGGCCTTGCCGAGCTCTATCGCCGCTATCCCGACAAGTCTGCGCTGGTTGCTGGCTTCCTGGCCCGCATCGATGCCGAGGTGGTTGCCGGCACCCCCGCCACCAGTGACCCTGAGGAGACGGTGCGCGATCGGCTGTTCGACGTGCTGATGCGCCGTTTCGACGCGCTCCGCCCGCATCGAGCGGCGGTGCAGGCCGTCCGTCGCGCCAGCCTCAGCGATCCGCTGCTGGCGCTCTCCCTGGCGCCGGCGATCCGACGGTCGATGGGGGCCATGCTGGAGGCGGCCGGCGTGCCGAGCGACGGCGTCGCTGGTGCGCTGCGGCAGAGTGGGCTGCTGGCCGTTTACCAAGCCGTATGGCAAGTCTTCGAGCGCGACGAGACCGCGGATGCGTCAAAGACGATGGCGGCCCTGGACGATCGCCTCAAGCGCGCCGAGCGCTGGATACAACTATTTGATAAATATATGAAAAGACCTGAGGCGAAGAGGCCGGAGACGGCCTCGGAGATTACCGCTGCATGAATTATTTGTGCAGTGCACAAAATCAGTTCTTGACTTGGCTCGGCGGCGCCTTAGATTGACCCTCGTTGTGCACCGCAGCAATCGCGGTTCCTTTTTCGTCTGAACGCCCCGTATTCGCCCCAGGAGCCCGCCCATGTACGCCAACGGCGCTTTCAAGAATCCCTTCGCCGACTTCGACTTCACCAAGTTCACGGCCGACTTCAAGATGCCGGTCGTCAATGTCGAGACGATGGTCGAGGCGACGCGCAAGAATTTCGCCGCGATGACCAGCGTCAACACCGCCGCCGTCGAGACGCTGAAGACGATTGCCCAGCGTCAGGGCGACATGGTCCGCGCCGTGATGGAAGACCTGTCGAAGCATGGCAGCGAAGTGCTCGCCGCGGCCACCTTCGAGGAGAAGGCGATCAAGCAGATCGATTTCGCCAAGAAGAGCTACGAGCTGGCCGTCGCCAACACCAAGGAACTGGCCGACCTCTACGGCAAGGCCCAGTCGGATGCGTTGGCCGCGCTCACCCAGCGCGTCAGCGAGATCTCCGACGAAGTGAAGGCGGCGATCGCCAAGAAGTAAGTCTCTCCGTCGCCGGCCCGGCGAGGCTAAGCTGGGCCATGACCACGATCACTTACGAAGACTTTTCCAAGGTCGACATCCGCGTCGGCACTATTGTCGACGCGGCAACCCTGGAAGGCGTGCGCAAGCCCGCCATAAAGCTGTCGATCGATTTCGGGCCGGAGATCGGCATCAAGAAATCCTCGGCCCAGCTCACCGTTCACTACGCGCCCGAAGCGCTGGTCGGCCGTCAGGTCGCGGCAGTGGTCAATTTCCCGCCGCGCCAGATCGGCAAGTTCATGTCCGAGGTCCTGACACTGGGTTTTCCCATGGCCGACGGCAGCGTCGTCCTCGTCGTGCCGGACAAGGCGGTCCCGAACGGCGGCAAGCTGTTTTGAGAGAGTCTCTGTCATCCTCCTCCCCAGCGAAGCTGGGGAGGTGTCGCCATCTTACGGCGACAGAGGGGTCATGAGTCTCGCGAACCATGACCCCTCCGTCCGCGAAGACGCGGACACCTCCCCAGCTTCGCTGGGGAGGAGGATGAGTCACGCCGGCAGGGCGTAGCCGATCTTCGATTCGATCTCGATCGTCTTCTTCACGGCAGGCCGTTCCATCATGCGTGCGTAGTGCGCCTCGATGTTGGGAAAGTCGCCGGGCTCGGGGTTGAGCGAGCCGCGGAAGCGCCAGAACAGCCGGAACAGGTGAATGTCGGCGATCGAGAACCGGCCGCCGACCGCCCAGTCGTTCCTGCCGAGCCGCTGATCGGCGAGCTTGTAGACGCCGCGCGCATGCTCGATCCCCTGGCGGCGGGCCGGATGGATGGTCGAGGCGATGAACGACATCCAAGAGACGACCTGCGCCTCGGCCTCGGTGTCGCCGGTGGGCAGCAACCCGGCTTCGGGATGGCGGCGCGCCAGATAGAACAGGATGCCTGCCACCTCGGTGAGCCGCCTTCCGTCGATCAGCAGGGTCGGCACCTTGCCTTCGGGATTGATGGCCAGGAACTCGGGCGTATGCGTGTCCTTGGTGGCGAGCGACACCGGCTTGCCCTCGAAGGTCGCGCCGACCTCGTGCAGGGCAATGTGCGGGGCCATCGAGCTGGCCCCAGGCGCGAAATAAAGTGTGAGCATCGGCAGTCCTCTTGTCTTGACCGAAAGGTCTCTCTCTTCGCGCGCGATGACAACACTCTTGTCATCGCGCGCGAAGAGAGGGAGCCTTCGCCGGATCGAGTACCGGAGTACAGGGCACCATGAAGCAACGCCGGATGATGCGCCTCGGCGCATTCGTGCACGAGACAGGCCAGCACGTCGCCGCCTGGCGGCATCCCGAGGCGCACACCGAGTCGGGCGTGAGCTTCGCGCAGATGGTCGAGACCGCCCGGCTCGCCGAGCGTGGCAAGTTCGATCTGCTGTTCCTGGCCGACAGCGCGGCCGTCAGTCTCGCCGGCAGCGCCGATGCGCGTGGTCGCATGGGCAAGGTAGTGAAGTTCGAGCCGATGACCATCCTGTCGGCCCTGGCCGCGGTGACGAAGAACCTCGGCCTCGTCGCCACCTCGACCACGACCTACAACGAGCCCTACACGCTTGCCCGCCAGTTCGCCTCGCTCGACCAGATCAGCGGCGGTCGCTCCGGCTGGAACCTCGTCACCTCGAACAACGAGGCCGACGCGCTGAACTACAGCAGGGACGAGCATCTGGCGCACGCCGATCGCTACGAGCGGGCGAACGAGTTCGCCGACGTGGTCAACGGCCTGTGGGACTGCTGGGACCCGGACGCGTTTCTGCGCGACAAGGAGTCGGGCGTGTTCTTCGATCCGTCGAAGGTCCATGTGCTCGATCACAAGGGCAAGCACTTCAAGGTGCGCGGCCCGCTGAACGTCGCGCGCTCGCCGCAGGGACGCCCCGTGCTGGTGCAGGCCGGCGCCTCGGGCACCGGCCGCGATGTCGCGGCACGGCTGGCCGAGCTGGTGTTCACGGCCCAGACCACGATCGAGCAGGGCAAGGAATTCTATTCCGACGTCATGGCGCGCCTGCCCAAGTTCGGGCGCACGCCGCAAGAGGTGAAGGTGATGCCGGGCTTCTACCCGGTGGTCGGCCGCACGGAAGCCGAGGCCAAGGAGAAGTTCGACTACCTGCAGTCGCTCATCCAGCCGTCGGTCGGGCTTGCCATCCTCGAACATACGATCGGCGTGCACGGGCTCGACAAGCTGCCGCTGCACGGGCCGGTGCCGGAGATGGCCGACACCAACGGTCCGCTCAGCCGCCAGCGCCTGCTGCTCGAGGCGGCGCGACGCGACAAGCTCACGCTGTGGGAGCTCTGCCTGCTCAATGCCGGTCCGCGTGGCCATGTGCTGGCGATCGGCACGCCCCGGCAGGTCGCCGACGTGATGGAAGAGTGGTTCGTGAACCACGCCGCCGACGGCTTCAACGTCATGCCGGCCTGGCTGCCCGGCTCGCTCGCCGATTTCGTCGACCTGGTGATCCCCGAGCTGCAGCGCCGCGGCCTGTTCCGCACCGAATACGAGGCGACGACCTTGCGTGGCAATCTCGGCCTGCCGATGCCGCGCAGCCGATTTCACACGAGCGGTGCGGTGGAAGCCGCACAGTAGATTCGTGCGTCTTTCGGACCGCGAGCGTCCCGCGGGCTCAGCTTCATGAGCGGGCGGGACGCGCGCGGTCCAGAAGAGCATGTCCGGGCAGTTTGCCTTGCAATGAGCACGACCGCGCGCGCCGTGTGACGGCGCCATCGCCGATTCTCCAGTCAATCCGCGCTTTCCATCGGTGGCATGGGAGTTGCTGCGTTGCAGCACGAACCACACCTGTGCGGAGGGACGATGGATATCGGCGTGTTCATTCCGATCGGGAACAACGGCTGGCTGATTTCGTCGACCTCGCCGCAATACACGCCGAGCTTCGATCTCAATCGCGAGGTCGTGCTGCGCGCCGAGCGTTACGGCTTCGACTTCGCGTTGTCGATGATCAAGCTGCGCGGCTTCGGCGGCAAGTCGCGCTACTGGGACGACAATCTGGAGTCCTTCACGCTGATGGCTGGGCTCGCGTCGATCACGACACGTATCGAGCTCTACGCCACCGTCGCCGTGCTCACCTTGCCGCCCGCGCTGACCGCGCGCATGGCGATGACCATCGATTCGATCTCGCACGGCCGCTTCGGCGTCAATCTCGTCACCGGCTGGCAGAAGGCCGAGTACGACCAGATGGGGCTGTGGCCGGGCGACGAGCACTTCAAGTCGCGCTACGACCTGCTCGACGAGTACGCAACCGTGATGTCGGAGCTATGGCGCACCGGGCGCTCGGACCTCAAGGGCAAGTTCTACACCATGAACGATTGCCGGCTGGGACCGTTGCCGTCGCGGCCGATTCCGCTGATCTGCGCCGGCACCAGCGACGCTGGCATGGCCTTCGCCGCCAAGCACTGTGCCTACAATTTCTGCAGCGGAAACGGCGAGATGAACGACCCGCGCGACTGCGCCGACTCGGTGTCGCGCCTCAATGTCTGCACCTCGGCCGCGGGCACCGACACGCGCGCGCTCGCCCTCACCATGATCATCGCCGACGAGACCGATGCGGCCGCCACGGCCAAGTGGGAGCACTACAAGGCAGGCGTCGATCTCGACGCTCTCGCCTGGAGCCGTGCCCAGGCCGGCGCCGACAAATACGCCGCCGACAACTCGACGGCCGGCCGCATCCGCCGACGCGAGGCGCTGCCGTTCAGCGGCTCGCGGCTGATCGGCTCCTACGCCAGCGTCGCGCGCATGCTCGACGAGATGGCGGAGATCCCCGGCCTCGCCGGCGTCATGCTGACCTTCGACGACTTCGTGATCGGCGTCGAGCAGTTCGGCCAGCGCATCCAGCCGCTGATGAAGAGCCGGCGCAATCTCGCCGTGGCGGCTTGAGTGGATACGCTGGCTTACGAGCCGAACGCCGAGGAAGCCGTTGCGCCGGCGCGCCCCAAGCGGGAGCTCGACCTCGAGCTGCGCGACATCCGCAAGCGCTACGGCAGCTTCACTGCGGTCGATGGCGTCTCGCTGCAAGTCGAGAAAGGGCAGTTCGTCTGCCTGCTGGGGCCGTCGGGCTGCGGCAAGACCACGACCTTGCGCTGCGTCGCCGGGCTCGAGGAGCCGGACGGCGGCGACATCCTGATCGGCGGCAAGGAGGCGACGCGCGATCCGCCGTGGCAGCGCGACATCGCCATGATGTTCCAGGATTTCGCGCTGTTCCCCCACATGACGGTGGCCAAGCAGGTGGGCTTCGGGCTGGAAATGCTGAAGAAGCCCAAGGCGGAGATCGCCCAACGCGTCAACCAGGTGCTGACCTCGTTTGAGATCGCGGCTCTGGCGGATCGCAAGCCGGCCAGCCTGTCGGGCGGCCAGCGCCAACGCGTGGCGCTCGCCCGCGCCATGATCACCGAGCCGCGCATCCTGCTGCTCGACGAGCCGATCGGCGCGCTCGACTACTCGCTGCGCGAGACCGTGATGCTGGAGCTGAAGCTCCTGCAGCAGCGCACCGGCATCTCCTTCATCTGGGTGACGCACGATCAGAACGAGGCCTTCTCGCTCGGTGATCTGGTGGTGGTGATGAACCATGCGCGAATCGAGCAGCAGGGTCCGCCGGAAGAGATCCTGCAGCGCCCGGCGACCGCCTTCGTCGCGAGCTTCGTGCAGGGCAACAATGTCTTCCACGGCATCGTGAAGGACGTCCTCGCCGGCGCCCTCGCCGTCGAGACCGCGGTGGGCACGTTCCTGGTGCCGCGACCGATGGCGGGTCCGCCGCCGACGCCGGGTGCGACGGTGTCCTTCTCGGTGCGCGCCGAGCTGATTGCCGACGCGCCGACGGAGCGCTACGCCAACCGGCTGTCCGCCGTATGCACCGCCGTCGAGTATTTCGGCGCGGTGCGCCGCCACATCTTCGCGCGTGCCGACGGCGAGGTGCTGAAGTACGACCAGTTCGGCGCCCAGGCCGCACGCATCGCGCCCGGGCAGACCGTGCAGCTCGGCTGGACGGAGCACGCGAGCGTCCTGCACGCGGGACCGCCGGCGTGAGCACCATCCGCGTTCGCTCGCCGGCCAGCTACTGGCTCGCCCTGCCGGCGACGCTGTGGATGTTGGGCGTCGTCGTGGTCCCGATCGTGCTCCTGGTCTGGGTGTCGTTCTGGGGCGGTCGGGCCTTCTCGACCTCGAGCCCACTCACCATCGACAATTACGCGCGCTTCTTCGCCAACCCGATCTACGTCAAGCTGGTCTTCACCACCATCCTGCACACCGTGGCGCTGATGGCGATCACCGGCGTGCTGGGCTACTGCATCGCCTACTTCCTGACGATGAAGGTCAGGAGCCCGTTCTGGCGGACGGCGCTGTTCCTCGCCTTCATCATTCCGTTCTGGACCAGCACCTTGATCCGGGCGATCGCCTGGGTGCCGTTCCTCGGCGTCAACGGCGTCATCAACCAGACTCTGATGTTCCTCGGCGCCACGCAATCGCCGATCGAGGCGTTCCTCTATTCGCGCACCGGCATCACCATGGCGCAGGTGTCGCTCTACACCATGATGGCGGCAGGGCCGGTCGTCTACATGCTGAACTCGATCGCCCCGCAATGGCGCGAGGCGGCGATGACTTTGAAGGCGACGCCGTTCACGGTGTTCTGGCGCGTCGTCTTTCCGCTCACCTTGCCGGGCGTGGTGATCGGCCAGGTGCTGGTCTTCCTCAACGTCATGTCGGACTTCGCCACCGTGGCGACGATCGGCGGCAACAAGCATGCCCTGCTGCCCAACCTGGTGCTGCTGTTCTACGAAAGCTCGCAGCACCGCGCTGCCTCCGTGGTGGCCGTGCTGCTGATGATCTGCATGCTGGTGGGCGTGGTGATCGCGCTGCGTGTCGTCGACATCAGGCGGCTGGGAGCCGATCGATGACCGGCTGGCGCTTTCGCCTGAGCCTGACTGGCTGGATCCTGGGTGCCGTCACGCTCTTCTTCCTCGCCTACCAGTGGCTGCCCATCTTCACGCTGGGCCTGCTGTCGTTCAGCGGCCCGACCGGCGGCACGACCTTCCCGATGAACGGCACATCGTTGCACTGGTACCAGGAAGTGTGGCGGGCCACGGTCATGAACGATTTCAAGCCACCCTTGCTGCGCTCCTCGTTGCTGGCGCTCGCCTGCTCGGCGACGACGATCGTGCTGTCGATCATGGCGGCCCAGGCGATGCGCGGCCAGTTCCGCGGCAACGGCTGGTTCTTCTATCTGATGCTGCTCGGCATCATGGCTCCCGGCATCCTGGTGGGCTTTGGCTTTGCCATCATGATGCGGCTGATGGGCGTCGAGCTCTCCTGGGACACGACGACGTTCCTGGTCCAGGTGTCGTGGACGTTGCCGTTCGGCTTCCTGACGATGCTCGCGGTGTTCAACCGCTTCGACAAGAAGGTCGAGGAGGCCGCGCTGACCCTCGGCGCCTCGCGCATCACGGCGTTTCGACGGGTGACGCTGCCCTTGGTCCTGCCGGGCGTGATCGGCGCCGGCCTGTTCGGCTTCTCGCTGAGCTACGACGAGTACGCGCGCAGCATGTTCACGACCGGGCCGGACGCCACCCTGCCGCTCGCCGTGATGGCCCAGCTCGACCGGCAGCTCACGCCGGAGATCTACGCCGTCGGCACGACGACGACCCTGCTTTCTCTGATCGCCATCACGATCTTCACCTTCGCCTTCTGGGCCATGAAGCGCCCGATGGGGGCTGGGCGATCGACCAACCCAAGGAGGAGCTGAGTATGCTGATCCGACGTCGTTCCCTGATTGCCGCTGCCGCGGCCACGACCCTCGGTGCACCGGCGGTGCACGCCCAAGCCAAGCAGATCAATCTCGCGGGCGCCAGCTACGACATGCGCGAGGCGATTCTGGGCGAGTTCGGCAAGCGCACGGGAATCACGCCGCGACCCTTCGTCAATCCGTCGACCCAGGTCCGAATCGACCGGCTGCGCACCGCGCCCGTCGACGTCGTGCTGACCGATGCGCCGTTCGGGGCTTACGCCAACAGCGAGAAGCTCACGCAGCCCATCGACGTGTCGCGCCTGCCGAACTGGTCGAAGCTGCATCCGCTGCTCAAGGACGGTCGGGCGACGCCGACCGCGCCGCTCGGCTTCGGCGCCAATCCAGGCCGCATGATGTATCTCGACGAGGCGCGGACCAAGGTGTCGTTCGCGCCGATGTTCTTCCAGATGGATTCGATCGGCTACAACGCCAGCAAGATTCCAGCCGAGAAAAACGAGCTGTCGTGGGGCGAGCTGTTCAATCCCAAGTGGCGCGGCAAGGTGGCGATGTTCGGCATCGACTGGCTCGGCATGCTGAACGCCGCCATGGGCATGCGCGCGCTGGGTCTGCTCGACCCGGTGGACGTCAGCAGCATGACCGAGAAAGAAGTCGACACCGTCGTGGCCTTCCTCAAGGAGAAGAAGAAGGAGGGTCATTTCCGCGCCATGTGGAAAGCCTATGGCGAGCTGGTGAACCTGATGGCTTCGGAGGAAGTGTGGATCGCCGACGCCTGGTGGCCGGTGGTGGTCGAGGTCGCGAGCAAGGGCATCCCGGTGCACTACGCCGTCGCCAAGGAAGGCTATCGCGCGTGGTGCAACGGCTACGCCATCTCCGCCAGCACCAAGAATCTCGATGTCTGCTACGAATGGCTGAACTACTGGATGGAGGGCTACCCGGGCGCCCGTCAATCGGAGATCGGCTACTTCTCGACCGTCGACAATTACGAGAAGTACCTCGATCCCAAGCTGGTGAAGGAGGTCTACGGCGGCGAGGGCCGCGACGGCGGCTCGCTGGCCGACCGCGCCCAGCGGGTGTTCGTCTGGAACACGCGCCCGAAGATCCTCGAATATTACACCGAGAAGTGGAACGAGTTCCTGGCGGCGTAGATCATGCTCCTCCTCAAGCTTCGCTTGGGGAGGTGTCGCGTCATACGCGACGGAGGGGTCATGAGTCATGGGAGACTGCTTAGCCTGAGGCTCATGACCCCTCCGCCGGCGAAGACGCCGACACCTCCCCACGCATGGCGTGGGGAGGAGAATGAGTATCGGGCGTTGCGTCTTTTGCTCTAGTCTCTGTCCCCATGTCTCGCCCGCTCACGCTGCTGCTGTCGGCTCACGCTCACAAGGTCTGGGGAGCGAGAACGGCCGCTGCCGTTCCCGCCGGCGGCCTCGCCTTCGTTACCGCCGAGGAGGCGTTGGCCGATGACGGTCCCTGCGCGGCCGACATTGCCTTCATGACCCGTGAGGTCACCGGCTCGTCGAGCAAAGACAGGAAGACTCCAGAGCTGCAAGGCTTCGAGGCCGTGCTGCGCAAGTCGCCGCAACTCAAATGGCTGCAGATCCATCCGGCGGGTGCCGAGCGGCCGATCTATCGCGAACTGCGCGATCGCGGCGTCAAGGTGACGACCGCCTCGGGGGCGACCGGCGTCACCGTGGCGCACAGCACGCTCGGCGCCGTGATCGCGCTCAACCGGCGCTTTCCGTTGCTTGCCGACGCACAGCGCCGGCACGCCTGGGAGCCGCGCCTCGGCGAGCGCTCGCCGCGCGATCTCAAGGGCCAGTGCGCCGTCATTGTCGGTCTAGGGCCGATCGGCCGCCACATCGCCTCGTTCCTGAAAATGCTCGGCATGACGGCGATCGGCGTGCGTCGCACCGCCGAGCCGGTCGAGCCGTGCGACCGCACCATCGCCTACGAACAAATGCACGAGGTGCTGCCGGGTGCCGACTGGCTGATCCTGTGTTGCCCGGCCTCGCCGCTGACACGCGGCATCGCCAATGCGGCGGCCTTCGCCGCCATGCCCGCGGGCAGCCATTTCATCAACGTCGCGCGCGGCGAGGTCGCGGTCGAGAAGGATGTCATCGCTGCGCTGGTGAGCGGCCATCTGGCCGGCGCCTATCTCGACGTCTTCGAGCGCGAGCCGCTCGATCCAGGCTCGCCGCTGTGGGACATGCCCAACGTGCTCGTTTCGCCGCACACCGCGAGCCATTCGCAGGGGCAGAACGAGGCGATCTTCGATATCTTCCTCGACAACCTCGCGCGCTGGCGCGCTGGTAGCAAGCTGCGCAATGATGTCGACGATTTCGGCTGACGGGCCGAAGCGGAGGGATTTGTCATGGATCTTGGCTTGAAGGGAAAGCGCGTCGCCATCACCGGCGGCAGCAAGGGCATCGGCCGGGCGATCGCCGAAGGGTTTGCGGCCGAAGGCGCCGACGTCGCGATCTGCGCCCGCAATGCCGACGACGTGGCGGCAACCGTCGCCTCGCTAAAAGGCAAGGGCGTGAAGGCATCGGGCAAGGCACTCGACGTCGCCGACGGGCCGGCCCTCAAGGAGTGGATCGCCGGCGCGGCCGCGGAGCTGGGCGGCCTCGATGCGCTGGTGTGCAACGTCAGCGCGCTCGCCGTGGGCGATTCGGTGGAGAGCTGGGAGAAGTCCTTCCGCACCGACATGATGCACACGGTCAACGCCGTCGCCGCCGCCGTGCCGTTCCTCGAGAAATCCTCGGCTCCGTCGATCGTGCTGATCTCGAGCGTCTCGGGCTTCGAGGTCGATTTCGCCGCCGGTTCCTACGGCGCGATCAAGGCGGCGCTGATCCACTATGCCAAGGGGCTGAGCCGCCAACTGGTCGGCAAGGGAATTCGCGTCAATTGCGTGTCGCCCGGTAACACCTACTTCGATGGCGGCATCTGGCAGAACATCGAGAAGAACATGCCGGACCTGTTCGCCTCGACGCTCAAGGTCAACCCCACCGGCAAGTTCGGCACGGCAGAGGAGGTGGCGACGGGGGTCGTCTTCCTGTCGAGCCCGATGGCGAGCCGCATCTCCGGCACCAACCTGGTGATCGACGGCGCCCTGACGGTCGCGGTGTAGGGGCAGGTCGATGCACAGTCACGCCAAGCACACCATCCACAAGGGCCACACCCATCACGGCTGGAACAACGCGTTCCCGCCCAAGCTCACCATCGCACCGGGCGAGAGCGTCGAGTTCGAGACCCTCGACGCCTCGTCCGGCCAACTGTCGCGGACCTCGACGGCCGAAGCGTTGAAGAAGCTCGATCTCGTCTTCGTCAATCCGGTGACCGGCCCGATTCGCATCGACGGGGCCAAGCCAGGCGATGCGCTCAAGGTCACCGTGTTGTCGTTGCGTCCCTCGGGCTGGGGCTGGACCGGCAATATCCCGGGCTTCGGCTTGCTCACCGACCAGTTCCCCGACGCGCATCTCCATCACTGGAACTACGATCCGGGCCTGACGCCGGCGATGTACGGGCCCGGCGGTCGCGTGCCGCTGCGGCCGTTTCCCGGCACGATCGGCGTGGCGCCAGCCGCGCCCGGCCTGCACAGCATCGTCCCGCCGCGCAATGTCGGCGGCAACATGGACGTGCGCGACATCACGGCCGGCACCGAGCTCTATTTGCCGATCGAGGTCGACGGCGCGCTGTTCTCGGTCGGCGACACCCATGCCGCGCAAGGCGATGGCGAGGTCTGCGGCACGGCGATCGAAAGCCCGATCGATGTCGCCTTGAAGTTCGAGCTGGTGAAGGATGCCCGGCTCCGCTTCCCGCGCTACGTCACGCCGGGTCCTGTGACCGACCATTTCGACAAGAAGGGCTACGAGGTCACGACCGGCATCGGCCCCGACCTGATGGCCGGCGCCCGGGCTGCCGTGTCGGAGATGGTCGATCTCTTGAGCAGGCGCTTCGGCTATGCGCCGATCGACGCCTACTTGCTGTGCAGTGTCTGCGCCGACCTGCGCATCAGCTCGATCGTCGACATGCCGAACTGGGTCGTCTCGTTCTACTTCCCGCGCATCGTGCTCGAATAGGCCTCAGGGAGAGCGGCATGAAAGCAGTCGTCATCCATGCCACGGGCGGGCCCGAGCGGCTCACCGTGGCCGACATGCCCGATCCGGTGCCAGGTCCCGGCGAGGTGCTGATCGACGTCGCCTATGCCGGCTGCAACTGGGCCGACACGCAGGTCCGGGTCGGCATCTATCCGCATCCCATGACCTATCCTATGGTGTTGGGCTTCGAGGTCTCGGGGACGGTCGCGGCGTTGGGGCCGGGCGTGACCGGCGTCGCGGTCGGCGATCGCGTCTCGACGTTTCCCGACAAGGGCGGCGCCTATGCCGAGAAATGCATCGCCTCGGCGGCCGGCCTCATCGGGCTGCCGCCGGCGGTCGGCCTCGATGTCGGAGCGGCATTCCCAATCCAGGCGCTCACCGCCTATCACATGCTCTATACGATCTACGGGCTGGAGCGCGGCGATACCGTGCTGGTCAACGCGATCGGCGGCGGCGTCGGGCTCGCCTGCACGCAGCTTGCCGTCCATGCCGGCGCGCGCGTGATCGGTACGGTCGGCACGCCGGGCAAGGAGACGCGCGCGTTGCAGTATGGCGCCGAGCGTGTGGTGGTGACCAGCGCCGAGGATTTCGAGAAGGCAGTGCTCGACTTCACCGCCGGCAAGGGCGTCGATCTCGCGATCGACTCCTACGGCGCCACCATGCTCGATCGCACCTTCAACGTGGTGCGCATGTTGGGTCACGTCATCAGCATCGGCGAGGCCGAGGGTCAGCCCTTCAAGAACATCCGCGAGCGCATTCTGCCGCGCTCGCAGACCTTTACGCGCCTGCACCTCGGCCATGTCGACCAGGCATCGCCCCAATGGAAAGCCGGCATCGCGCATGTGCTCGCCGGAATCACCGAGGGCTGGCTGAAAGTGCCGATCGAAGGCGTGTTCACCCTCGACCAGGCCGCCGACATGCACCGTCGACTGGAAGGTCGCCACGTCGCCGGCAAATTGCTGCTGAAGGCATCTTCTATTCCTCCCCCGTAGTTGGGGGTAGGTGGCCCGGAGGGTCGGAGGGGGAAAGCCTCAAACGAGAGCGCGAGATTCCAATGTCGGGATCGTAAGCATCTCGACTGTGGCTTTCCCCCTCCGCCCCGTATGACGGCGCACCTCCCCCGATTACGGGGGAGGAATAGAAGATGGGGCCACCCCGTAGCGATCATGCGGAGGGGAGAGCTACACGGCCGCGCTTCGTCGCGCGTGCGCCAGCACATCCGGATTGACGACGTGGGTCGGCGTGCCGGCGGCGTAAGCCACGATCTGGTCGAAGATGTCGGTGAACTGCACCTCGTACTCGTCGCGCGAGACGTAGCCGATGTGCGGCGTGCACACGACATTGGGCATGTTGAGTAACGGGTGGCTCGGATCGACGAGCGGTTCGTCCTCGTAGACGTCGACGGCCGCCATGCCGGGACGGCCGGCGCGCAGCGCGTTGACCAGCGCGCCCGGCTGGATCAGCGGCGCGCGGCTGGTGTTGACCAGCAGCGCCGTGGGTTTCATGCGCAGAAGATCGGCTTCGCTCACGATGCCGCGCGTGGCGTCGACCAGGCGCATGTGCAGCGTGATCACGTCGCACGCGGCGAGGAACGCCTCCTTGCTCGCCGCCGCCTCGTAGCCGTCGGCGACGGCCTGCGCGCGCGCCGCCTCGCGCGCCCATGCCACCACGCGCATGCCGAATTGCCGGCCGTAGCCCGCCACGACGGCGCCGATGCGGCCGTAGCCCCAGATGCCCAGCGTCTTGCCGCGCAGGCTGGTGCCGACCCCCATCTGCCAGCGGCCCGCCTTCAGCGCCTCGGCCTGCTGCGGGATCTGGCGCATCGCCGCCAGCACCAAGCCCCAGGTCAGCTCGGCCGCGGCATAGGACGGCGTGCCGGCGTGCTGGCTCGACGATACGACGATGCCCAGCCGCGTGCAGGTGTCGATGTCGATGTGGGGGTAGACGCTGCGCTGGCTGATCAGGCGCAGGCGCGGCAGGCGCTCGAGCAACGGCGTGCGGATCTTGGTGCGCTCGCGGAACAACACCAGCACCTCGGTGTCGGCGAGGCGCTGGGCAAGATTGTCGACGTCCTGCAGATGGTCGTTCCAGATCGTGACGTCGTGGCCGGCGAGCTTGCCGAAGCACGGCAGCGTGCGCAGCGTGTCGAAATAGTCGTCGAGGATGGCGATCTTCATGGTCGGTTCGTGCGTTGCCGGGATCAGCTATCGGAAAGATGCAGTTGCTGGATCGACGTGATTGTCTTGCCGTACTTCTCGCGCTGCGTCTCGCTCAGCGGCTGGTCGTCGGGCAGCGTGCGCAGCAGCAGCTCGTCCTCTTCCAGTTGCTTCACCAGCTTGATCGCCTGGCGCACGTCGTGCTGCTTGTTCTTGGGAAGGATCGAATAGGCGGCGAGGAAGAGCGACGAAAGGCTGCGGTTCTGCAGCTCGGGCGACAGCGGGATCGGGCTCTTGAACACGCCGTCGAGGGCTGCCTTGGCGGCACCGTTCGTCTTGGCGCGGCGCAGCAGGAAAGCCATGTTGCCGAGTCGATGCTCGACCTCGAAGCGTAGCGTCGTCAGGTCCTGCTGATTCTTCAGCGCGATCTCGTGCTCGTGCTGGATCTGCTGCAGCACTGCCGCGCCGCCGGTCAGCAGGACGGACGACAGCAGCCACATGCCGACCGAGCTGTTGAGGAAATGATACAGGCGCTGACCGAACCCGGGCTTGGTCGGTGGAGGTGGCGGTGCGGCAGGCTCGGCCGGCGCCTGCATGCTTTGGCGGACGGCGTGGCGCAAACGCTCGTCGGCCTCGATGCGTGCGCGGTCTTCGTCGGTCAGCATCCCTTCTCCTCACGGATCGTGCCCTTGGCCCCGCGTCACCATACCAGCACGGCGGCGCTGTCCAAACGAGGCGACGGACCGCCGCTCAGCGTCGACGCAAGATCAGGCTGAGCGACGCGGTGGCGAGCAGCCCCAGGATCGCCATGGTCAGCACGGCATCGCGCGGCCCCAGCTCGCGTGCCAGCGCCCCGGCCGCCAGCACCCCGAGCGGCCCGGTGCCGATGCAGACCGTGACGATACCCATCAGGCGCGAGCGCATGGCGGGCGGCGCCTCGATCAGGATCAGGGTCGTCTGCATGTTGCTGAATCCCGCCGTGCCGAAGCCGCCGACGATCAGAGCGGCGAGCGCCAGCCAATAGGACGGCGACAGGGCCATCACGATCAACGCCGCCAGGAACAGCGTGGCGCCGCCGGCGAACAGCAGGCGGCGGTCGGCGCGAAGCGCGCCCGCCGCCATCAGCACCCCGCCGAGGAAGGCGCCGAGCGGCTCGCCGGCGGCCAGCAGGCCGACCAGCGCCGGCGAGACCTGGAACACGCCGAGCCCCAGCGGCGACACCAGGCCCGAGTAGGAGAAGGCGAAGGCGTTGACCACGATGGTGATCCCGAAGACCAGCCGGATGACCGGCCTGGTGCGCGCGAAGCGCAGGCCCTCGGCGATGTCCGCGGCAATCCCTGCCAAGGCGAGACGTCGCGTGACCTGCGAATGAGTCAATCTCGTCATGGTAACGGCGCCGGCGGCCTGCACCAGCGCAGTGACGGCGTAGGCGCCCTGCATGCCCAGCCACTCGAAGGCGATGCCGCCCAGCAGCGGGCCGATCATGCGTGTGGCCGCATTGGTCGCCGAATCGAGGGCGATCGCGTTGACGATGCGGTGCGCCCCGGCGACCTCGCCGACCATGCGCCGGCGGGTCGACATCTCGGTGGCCCACATGACGCCCGACACCAGGTTCGCCACGGCGATGTGCCACAATGTCAAATGGCCGGTGGCGGCGAGCAGGGCGACCACCGCCGAGACGGTCGCCGGCACCGCCATGGCCAGGGTGACGACGAGCTTGCGATTGATCGCCTCCGACACCGCGCCGGCGAAGGCGCCGAAGGCGAATTGCGGGAACTGACGGATGGCCACGACGCCGGCAACCGCCAGGGCCGAGCCGGTGGCCTCGAAGGCGAACAGCCCGGAGGCCAGCAGCTCCAGCCAGCGCATGGCATTGGCGGCGCCGCCGGCCAGCCATAGCCGCAGAAAGTCTGGCACACCCAGCAGCTCGCGGACCGGGCGGTCGCGTTCCTCCGTTGAATTCATTGCCGACGACGCTAACGTCACAGGCGGCGGCCGGAAAGTCCGAAGCCCATGCCCGCCCGGGGAAGCGCCATGATGAAACGTCGTACCTTGCTTGCCGCGAGCCTCGCGGCGCCGGCGGTCGCGCGCGCCGATGTCGCCGCGTGGCCGACCAAGACCGTGCGCTTCATCTGCCCCTTCGCGCCGGGTGGCGGCACCGACACGGTGAGCCGCCTGATCTGCGACCAGCTCGCACGGCGCTTCGGCCAGCAGTTCGTGGTCGACAACAAGAGCGGCGCGGGCGGCAATATCGGCATGGCCGAGCTCGCCCGCGCGGCGCCCGACGGCTACACGCTCGGCCTGATCACGGTGGCCAGCCATACCCTGAACCCGATGCTCTACACCAAGCTGCCCTATGATGCGGACAAGGACGTTGTCGGCATCTCGCGGCTGGCCATCCTGTCGAATCTGCTCGGCGTCACGCCGTCCCTGCCGGCGAACTCGGTCGCCGAGCTGATCGCCCTTTGCAAGGCCAGCCCCGGCAAGTACTCCTTCGCCTCGTCGGGGCCCGGATCGTCGCTGCATCTCAGTGGCGAGCTCTTCAAGGTGATGGCGGGTGTCGACATCCTGCACATCCCCTACAAGGGCGCCGGTCCGGCCTACAACGATCTGATGTCCGGCACGATCACCATGATGTTCGCCAACATGCCGTCGATGCTGCCGCAGGTGCGCAACGGCCGGGTCAAGGGGTTGGGCGTGACCTCGCGCGAGCGCTCATGGGCGGCGCCCGAGCTGCCAGCCATCGCCGAGACCCTGCCGGGCTTCGTCGCGACGTCGTGGTACGGCGCCGGCGCGCCGGCCCGGACCCCGGAGCCGATCCTGGCCCGCCTCGAGACGGCGATCATCGAGGCGCTGGCCGAGCCCGACATCCGCAAGCGCTGGGAGACCGATCTTGGCCTCGACATGCCGCCGGTCGGCCGCAAGGGCTTCGACGCCTTCCTCGCCGAGGACCGCCGCCTCTGGACACCCGCCGTGAAGGCCTCGGGGGTCAGGCTGGATTGATGGCAGCGCGGGCGACTTCTTGTCATCGTGAGCGCATTGATCCGTTGAAGTTGGGGGGTGTCTCATGAGAAGATGAAAATGGCTTCTCTCCACCCTGGCAAGTCTGGCGCCAATCACAAGTGGGCCCGCCCGTGCGCAAGATGTCGGACGTCGGTTTCGAATCGCCGGTCTGACCCCAATTCCCCGGACGGCTGTTCATTGGGTGGCCTTCTTCGACGAACTACGCCGGCACGGGATCGTTCAAGGGCACAATCTCGAGGTTATGGGCTTTTCCATCGCGCCGAATGGCCTCGAGTCGGCCGCAGCGGACATGGTGAAGGCCGGGGTTGACGTGATCGTGTGCGGGGGAACGGGCCCTACGCGGGCAGCCCAGAATGCCACGACATCCATCCCGATATTGACGGCGCTCGACGACTTTGTGGGTCAGAAGTTCGCGAGTTCCATCTCGCGTCCGGGTGGCAACGTGACGGGCGTGAGCATCTTCGGACCGGAACTCAATGGCAAACGACAGCAATTGCTGCTGGACCTCGTCCCAGGCATCCTGAGGATAGCGGCGCTGGCTGATCCTGCATCGACGCCCATGCCCGAGGTCGAGCAACTGCAGAAGGCTGCGCAAGAGCGCGGCGTTTCCCTTACGCTGTGTGCTGCAGACAAGCGCGAAGAGATCGTACCTGCTATTTCGGTCGCATGGGCGGCCCAAGCTCAGGCGATCAATGTGCTTGCATCCCAGCTCTTCAACGTCAATCGTGGCGAGATCCTGAAGGAAATCGGCAACGCTCGCCTACCCGCGATCTACCAGTGGCCGGAGTGGTGCCAAGAGGGTGGCCTGGCGGCCTACGGACCTCGCTTCACGACTGTATATCGCCAGCTTGCCCGACAGGTCGCGAAGATCTTGCGCGGTGCCAGTCCGGCCGATTTGCCTGTCGAGCAGCCGATGAAGTTCGAGTTCGTGATCAATCTCAACACTGCCAAGGCAATTGGCCTGGAAGTGCCGTTGTCCATTCTTGCCAACGCTGACGAGGTCATCGAATAGGGTAATGACCGATACGGAGGAGGGAGAATCCCAAGCCGTTACAGCCTCTCATGTGTATGCGCTCCTGCTACAAGAACTGCTTCACGGCCGCCAGCACGACCAGCGCGCCGATCGCCATGACGGCGCTGCCCAGCGAGACCACCATCAGCGCGCGTCCCGGTGTCAGGCGGCCCATGCTGGCGGCGATCCAGAAGAATGGATCGTTGACGTGGCAGATCGCCATCGAGCCCGCGCCGACGGCCGCTGCGGCGAGCGCGCGGCCCGAGGCGCTGTCGAGGCCGAGCGCCGGCAGCATCGGCTCGACCATGCCGGAGGCAGTGAGCACGGCGGTCAGCGAATTGCCTTGCATGGTCTTGACGATCGCCGCGGCGAGAAAGGGCGTCAGCAGGCCGAAGCGCGGATGGAGCGCGTGCTCGGCCAGCAGCTCGGCCATGCCGGTCTCGTCGAACACGCGGGCAAGGCCGCCGGCCGCGCCCACCGTGAGCAGCAAGGGCGCCCAGCCGCGGCCAGACAGCGCCGACGGCTGCCAGCGCCCGGCGAACAACACGGCCAAGGTGATGGCGAATGCGGCCAGCATCAGAGGCTTGCTGATGCCGATATAGAATTCGCGCGCGCCGCCCTTGCCCAAGGGCTCGCTCGGCATCTGCGCTACCGATTGCACGACGAGCAGCGCGACCGGCAGCAGCACGGCGAGCCATGCCCAGCTCAGCCGGCCGGCCGGCACGGCGGCTTGGCCGTCGGCGGCTGGCATCTGCCGCGCCACATGCCACCAGCCGAGCGCCGCCGCGATCACGGCGACCGGCAGCGCAGCCATCAGCATGGTCGAGGATGTCGTCTTCATCACCGACGCGGCGGCGACGGCGAGCGGCGAGGGGGCCACGAGGGCACTGAAGGCGAGCAAGGTGAGAGCGAGGCCGAGCGCCCGGCGCGGCGCATCCTGTCCGGCCGCCTGCAGCAGGGCGAGTCCGCCGGTCGCCGAGCTGCCGAGTCCGGCCAGCGCGCCGACGGCGGCGGCGGTGCCGGTGCCGAGCGGCTGACGCAAGGCCAGTGCGCCTGCCAGGGCGCCGGCGACCACCAGCAGGCCGACCTGCTCGATCGCCGACGAGAAGCCCAGACCGAAGGCCTTGCCGACCGACTGGAAGGTCATGTCGGCGGCGATCCCGTAGACCACGATCGTCGCCATGAGGGCGAGGAAGGCGGGGAGCCGCAGGCGCTGGACCAGCAGGACGATGGCCAGGACGGCGATCGGCACGAGGAGGGAAGCGAGAAACATGGGGCGCGACCTTAGTCGCCTGCTAAAGTGACGTCATGCGCCTGCTGGTCGCCCTGCTGTCGATAATCCTGTGGGTTCTGCCGGCACGCGCCGACACCGGCCTGGTGCGGATCGAGGGCAAGAATTTCCTAACGGCCGACGGTCGCATCTTGCAGATCAAGGGGATCAGCCTCGGCAACTGGCTGATGCCCGAAGGCTATATGTTCAAGTTCGAGGTCGCCAAGGCGCCGCGCCAGATCTACGGCGCGTTCGACCGCCTGCTCGGCAGCGAAAGGGCAGCCGAGTTCTGGCGGCTCTATCGCGACCGCTATGTCGGCGAGGCCGACATCCGCTTCATCCGCTCGGTTGGCTTCAACACAGTGCGCATCCCGCTGCACTACCGCCTGTTCATGACCGATCGGGGCGAGATCACGGGAGACGGCTGGGCGTTGCTCGATCGTGTGCTGGGGTGGGTGCGCGATGCCGGCCTGCTCGCCATCCTCGATCTTCATGCCGCGCCGGGCGGGCAGACCGGCATCAATCACGACGACGGGCCGGGCTATCCGCTGATGTTCTACGTGCCGCGCGATCGCGCGTTGACGGTCAAGCTGTGGCGCGCCATCGCCGAGCGCTATCGCGGCAATCCGGCGATCCTGGGCTACGACATCCTGAACGAGCCGATCGCGCCCTATCACGACGTGGTGACGCTCAATGCGCGGCTCGAGCCGTTCTACCGTCAGGTCACGGCGGCAATCCGCGAGGTCGATCCCGGCCGAATCGTCATCCTGGCGGCTGGGCAGTGGAGCTCGAGCTTCGACATGTTCGGCCCGCCCTTCGCGCCCAACCTCGCCTACACCTACCATTCGTTCTGGGCGAGCACGAAGCGAGACTCGATCCAGCGCCATCTCAACTTCGCCAACCTCCATGACGTGCCGCTGTTCCTCGGCGAGACCGGCGAGTTGACCGATGAATGGAACGAGCGCTTTCGCCTGCTGCACGAGACGCACGGCATCGGCTGGTCGTTCTGGACGTACAAGAATCTCGACACGCCTTCGACCGTGGTCTCGATCCCGCGCCCCGACGGCTGGAACGAGATCGTGGCCTTCGCCGACGGCACGCGGGAGGACAAGCCCGCGCAGGCGGTGATCGATCGTGCCATCGCCGAGTACCTAAAGGGCATCGAGTTCGCCAACGGTGTGGTGCGTTGGAGCTACCTGCAGTCGCTCGGCTTGAAGTCGGCGCCGTGAACGTCGTTCGCCTCCCCCGCCCTACGGGGGAGGTGCCCCCGAACGCGGGCAGAAGGGGCAGGCCTTAGACGAGATCCTTCCGAGTCTGACGTCGGAATCGGAGGAATCTCGGCTGTGGCCCTCCCCCTCCGGCCCTTTGGGCCACCTCCCCCGATGACGGGGGAGGAATACGACTACCGTTCCCCAGGCACGTCGAACTTCGCCGCCCTCGTCGGTTCGAGGGCGCGCCACACGTAGTCCTCGATCTGCGGCGCATAGAGCTCCCACACGCGGCGCAAATCGGCGATGGGCGTGTCGCTCCAGTCGACCCGGAGATCGACGATCGGCCAGTCGACGTCGCGGACCACGACGAGCCCGGCGGAATGGACAGGACCGGCTTCGCCGCCCGCTGCGAGCCCGGCTTCGAGGGCGGCGAGCAGGCGAGCCGGAAAATCCGATGGTGCGGCCTCGAATGCCGCCATCATGGCCCGCGGGACGTCGTGACCGGCTAGCAGGTTGCCGGCGCACACGACGCCGTCGCCCTCGACAATCGAGTGGATGCCGAGCGCGCCCGCGCCGGAAAGCGCCGCGGTCCGACCTGCCGCATCGACCAGCGCGAGCTGGCGGAAGTCGATGAACGGGGAAGCACGCAAGCTCTCGAGCGCCGCATGCGCCGAGGCGCCCGCCGCCATCAGATCGAGCCCGCGCTTGCCGAGCCGCGGGTCGGTGATGTTCTGGCTGGCGACCGCGCCCACGCCGGCACGCAGATGAGCACAGCGTGCCGCGACCGCCGGCGACGACGAGGAGATGGCGATGCCGAACATCCCGCTCGCCGGGCAGCGCGCGGTGATCGAGAAGGTCATGAGCGGCCGGGCGGGATGACCGCGATGGCGTCGATCTCGACCAGCCATTCCGGCCGGGCGAGGGCCGAGACGACGATCCCGGTCGAGACCGGGAACACGCCCTTCAGCCACTTGCCGGCGACGCGATAGACGGTCTCACGGTAGCGTGGATCGACGATGTAGATCGTGATCTTGCAGACATGCTCGAGCTTCGAGCCGGCCTCCTCGAGCAGCATCTTGATGTTCGCCATTGCCTGCTCGGTCTGTGCTGCGACATCGCCCGTGCCAACGCTCTCCGACGTGTCGAGGTTCTGCCCGATCTGCCCACGCACGAACACGAACTTCCCCTCCGCGACGACGACCTGGCAAAGATCGTTGTCGAGCCTCTGCTCCGGGTAGGTGTCCTTGGTATTGAACTTGCGAAGCCGCGTATGCGCCATGTGGTGTCCCTTCTACCAGTCTCCTCCCCACGAAGTGGGGAGGTGATACGTCAGCTTGCCAACCGATTGCGATAGTGATCGGCCAGCCCCGTCAGCGCGGCGGCGCCGTCGCCTTTGAAGGCCGGGCCGTGCATCAGGGCGATGGTCGTGGGCTTCAGCCCCGCCAGGCGCCGCAGCGTCGGCTCGGTGAGCTTCGTCACCGGCATGTAGGGCACGGCCTGCTCGGTCGCGATCGCGGGGCCGACGATGTCGGATTCGGTCGTCGGCGTGGCCGGGCCGAACTGGGTGAACAGGTCGCTGCAGAACAGCGTGCCCGTCGTCTCCTCGTAGATCACGCCGGCGTCCCAATTGTGGGGCACGTGCGGCGTGTCGAGCCAGCGCACGCGCTTGCCGCCGAGGTCGATCACCTCGTCGTTGGCGAGCACGCGCGGATCGCGGTCGGCCATGTCGCGCAGCCAGATGTTGCAGCCGACCTGGCCGTGCGCCGGTGTCGCCTTGGGCGCGGCGGCGAGCCACTGGTTCAAGGCGCCCGATTCGTCGGCCTCGACATGGCTGCAGGTCGTCCAGCGCAGCTTGTCGAGCGGGATCACGCTCTTGACCGCGGCGGAGATCAGCGGAAACAGCGAGCGCTGGCCATAGTGGAACAGCAGCGGCTCGTCGGCGTCGATCAGGAACTGGTTGAAGGTGAGGCCTGTCGGGCCGACGGCGGGCACGAAGGTCGACAGGCGATAGATCCTGTCGGCGATTTCGGAGACCTCGGTTTTCACGGCGTCCTCCCGAGAATGTCGATCAGCTTGGCATTGAACGCGTCGGCCGCCTCGTAGGCGACCCAATGGCCGGCACCCGGGATGACATTCATCTCGAAGTCGGGCTGGCGCAAGCGGAACAGATCGATGCGTTCCTGGATGTGCGGATAGGTCGTCGAATCGAATTCGCCCCAGATGCCGGTGAGCGGCACCTTCACGCGCGGCAGCACCTCGCTGAGCTTGAAGGCCTGGCCCATGTCGCGGCTGCGCGTCTTGGCGCGGGTCGTGTTCATGATCTGCATGTGGATCGCCACTCCGTCGACCTTGGCAGGGTCGTGCAGCATCAGGATCTCGAGATTGCGCCGCGCTTCCGCCGCCAGCGTCTCGGCCGGCATCTCCGGCAAGAGCTTACGCAGCTTCGGGCCGGGCTTGCGCGTCGCCTTCAGCCCGCCGGCGCCCACCATGACGATGCGGCGGATGCGCTGGGAGAACAGCACAGCGATGTGGCCGGCCACCATGCCGCCGAACGAGAAGCCGGTGATGGCGAATTCTTCCTCGGGCGGCAGCAGCTCTTGCATCGCGGCCTGCACGCAATGCGTCACCGACCAGATGTCGCGCACGTCGTCGGGCGGGTCGCTGTCTCCGAGGCCCGGCATGTCGGCGGCATAAACCGTGAAGTGCTGCGCGAGCGGCTGGACATTGCGGATCCAGTGGATCCACGATCCGGAGCCGCCGTGGAACAGCAGCAGGATCGGCTTGCCCGAACCTTCGCCCCAGATGTGCCACATCATGCGGCCGCCATTGCCCATCGGCACGCGCACCGCCCGGGCGGTCGCCTCGATTTCCTGGATGTGCTCGGCGGCGGTGCGGCCGTCCGGCATGCGCGGGACGGCGGAGTAGTCCAGTTCCATCAGCCGAGCGCTCCCAGCAGCCGTTCGACGAATTGTGGTGCCTGCTTGCGGTCGATCCAGCGCAGCACGGTGACCAGATCGTTGTCGGGATCGATCCACACGATGTGGCTGCCCCAGCCGAGCGCGAAGGAACTGCGCTCCGACGCCGCCGCGAACTGCTGCTTGTCGGTGTTGAGCCACCACATCAGGCCGTAGAACGGCGCCACCGGGCAGGGCTTCATCAACTCGTCGGTCCAGCCCGGGTGCAGGATCTCCTTGCCGTCCCATGTGCCGCCCCGCGCCACCAGCAGGCCCATCAGGGCGAGGTCGCGCGCCGAGATCACGATGCCGCCGCCCCAATGGCCGCCGCCCGGCACCGACACCATCTCCTTGCCGTCGACCGCCACGGTCGAGTTGCGATAGCCGTCCCACTTCCAGGTCGACGAGGCACCGATCGGATCCATGATGCGGCGCTTCAGCACCGAGGGCAGCGGCTCCTTGAAGAGCCGCAGCAGGCAGAGTGACAGGCGATTCACGCGCACGTCGTTGTACTCGTAGAAGGTGCCGGGCGGCTTGAGCGGGCGGCGCGTGCCCTTGGGCGCTTCGGCGACGGCGATGCCGACCACGCGGTTGTGGTCGATGCGGTCCTCCTTGCCGAACAGCGTGCCCTGCCATTCGCTGGTCTGGGTCAGGAGGTGGCGCCAGGTGATGTCCTTGTTCTGGTCGCTCTCGAAGCCGTCATCGAGCGCGTAGCTTGCGACCTTGTCGTCGAGGCTCTTGATCAGCCCGTCGCCGACGGCGAGGCCGGCCAGCAGGGCGAGGAAGCTCTTGGCGACGCTGAAGGTCATGTCGGCGCGACCGACATCGCCCCATTCGGCCAAGAGCTTGCCGCCGCGGTAGACAATGCCGGAGTGGCCGCCGCGCGGCGTCACCGGCCCCAGCACCTCGTTGTCCGGCGCCTTCTCGCCCGAATCGTAGGTCATCACGAACTGGCCGTCGGGCATCCGCATGCTGGCGGGCCACTTGGATTCGGCCGATTTGGCGAACGCGATCGCGTCTTTCAGGTCCTTCATGCCCGCAATCAACATTGGAGGCTGCCCGGGAGCAAGCGTAGAAACGCGCATGGCCGCCCCGACTTCGATCACCCTCCGCCGACCCGACGATTGGCACGCCCACTTGCGCGACGGGCCGATGCTGCAGGCCTGCGCGGTCCATACCGCGCGCCAGTTCGCCCGCGCGATCATCATGCCCAACCTGGTGCCGCCGGTGACGACAGTGGCCGAGGCGGCCTCGTATCGTGACCGAATTCGCAGTGCGGTTCCGGCCGGTCTCGCCTTCGACCCGCTGATGACCTGCTATCTGACCGACGGCGCCGATCCGGCCGAGCTCGCGCGCGGCAAGCGCGAAGGCGTGTGGGTCGCGGCCAAGCTCTATCCGGCGCACGCCACCACCAACTCGGCGCACGGCGTCACCTCGATGGAGCGCATCGCGCCGGCGCTGGAGGCGATGGAGAAGGCCGGCATGCCGCTTCTGGTCCATGGCGAGGTGACCGATCCCGAGGTCGACATCTTCGATCGCGAGGCGGTGTTCCTCGACCGCGTGCTGACGCCGCTGCTGCAGCGCCATCAGGGGCTGAAGGTGGTGCTCGAGCACATCACCACGAGGGAGGGCGTCGCCTTCGTCGAGGCCGGCGGGGCGTGTGTCGGCGGCACGATCACGCCGCACCATCTCAGCTACAACCGCAATGCCCTGTTCAAGGGCGGCATCCGCCCGCACCTCTACTGCCTGCCGATCGCCAAGGCCGAGGAGCACCGCCTGGCGCTGCGGCGCGCCGCCACGGCGCCCGGCCAGACGCAATTCTTCCTCGGCACCGACACCGCGCCGCACACCGCCGACACCAAGGAATGCGCCTGCGGCTGCGCCGGCATCTTCAACGCCCCGGTGGCCATGCAGGTCTATGCCCAGATCTTCGCCGAGGAGGGGGCGCTCGACCGGCTGGAGGCCTTCGCCTCGCTGAACGGGCCGCGGTTCTACGGCTTGCCGCCGAACGAGCAACGCGTGACCTTGCACGCCGCGCCGCTGGTCGCGCCGGAGCGCATTGATGTCGCGAACGGAGGCAAGAGCGTCGTCGTGTTCCGGCCGGATACGCCGGTCGATTGGTCCTACTGACGGTTGGGCCGGAAGATACGGGCAAAACGTCATGCAACATCCTCTGAGGTTTGGCGTCTGGGCCCTGGTTCATGGCAACCGAGCCGCTCTGCAGGATCCGGAGGAGCCCTACGACGCGTCCTGGGAGCGAAACCGCAAGCTCATCCTGGAAGCCGAACAGCTCGGCTACGACTGCACGCTGGTCGCCCAGCACACCGCCAATCCTCACCGCGAGGACCTCGACCAGCTCGAGGCGTGGACGTCGTCGGCGGCGCTGGCGGCGCTCACCTCGCGAATCGAGATCATCACGGCGATCAAGCCGATGCTCTACCACCCGGTGGTGCTGGCGAAGATGGCGCTGCAAATCGAGCACATCGCGCGCGGCCGGTTCGCCATAAATCTGGTGAATGCCTGGAACCGGGCAGAGATCGAGAAGGCCGGCATCCCGTTCCTCGAGCACGACGAGCGCTATGCCTACGGCCGCGAATGGCTCTCCGTAGTCGAGCCACTGATGCGCGGCGAACGGGTGACCTGGAAGGGCAAGTACTTCGATATCAGCGACTATATCCTGCGCCCCCACCGCACCTTTCGCCTACGGCCGCGGATCTATGTCGGCGGCGAGTCGGAGCCGGCGCGCCAACTCGTGGCCGACATGGGAGACGTATGGTTCATCAACGGCCAGCCGCTCGCCGATGTCGCCCGCCTGATCGCCGACGTCGCGCGGCGGCCGCGGGCCGGTGCGCCGCTGCGCTTCGGCCTCTCCGCCTTCGTCATTGCCCGCCCGACCGAGGCGGAGGCGCAGGCGGAGTTCCAACGCCTTCTCGCGCTGGCCGCCCTCGACGCCGACGCGCGCGCGATCCAGGAGCACAACACGGACTCCAAGGTCGTCATGAAGCAGACCATGGCGAAGTTCGAGAAGGTCGGCACCAATGGCGGCACCGCCGCTGGCCTGGTCGGCAGCTACGACACGGTCGCCGAGCGCATCCGGCAGTTCCACCAGGCCGGCATCGAGACCTTGCTGCTGCAGTTCCAGCCCTTCGAGCGCGAGATGCGCCGCTTCGCCGCCGAGATCATCCCGCGAGTGAAGGTCCGCGAGGCGGCGTAGCACGTAGTTGAACGGACACGTACGTCCGTGACGGCCACCTTCAATCGAATAGACGCCTGAGCAACTCGTCGCGATCCATTTTCTGTTGAGCCGCAACCTCGTTCAAGATCGCGGCGAGCGTGCCGAGCTTCAGAGGATGTTGCGCTGGAACGGTGATGTGATGCTGCTTCGGTCCGCCGCGCGTTAGTCTCACATGGCTCCCAGTTTGGCGGACTACTCCGTAGCCCAGTCGTCCGAGCGCCTTTGCCAGGTCCGAACCGGACAGATCGCGCGGCAACTTCATGCGGCGATAACTTCATCCCTCACAAAGTGCAGTCTGATCAATTTGGGTGCGGTGCCAAGATCGAAATGGCACTGGACGGCATCTCGTACGCGCTCATGCAGTTCAGCTACAGTGTCTGCTTGCGTGAAGATCGACTCGCCTATGGCACGCGCCGAGTATCCCCCTTCCGGGGCCTCCTCGACCACAAAAATGATCTCCATCATCCCGTCGCTCCTGTGGCGGCCATTATGTCAGGAAGTTCTCGTACGCGAAATTCCCTGTTTCGCTTCGTCGAGAGCACGAAAGAGCCCGATCTGCCGCCATTTATGCGGACTTTGCGATCGTTTTCTCCGGTCCTGAAGAGCTCGAACCCCGCGTCCCGCTGGAGCCCCGCGTTCTCACCGTCTATCGTCGTGTAATGAGCAAACGAAGCATCCCCGCCGGCGCGGTCGTGCGCGGCACCGACAAAGGCTACGACCACGCAGCGCCCAAGCCGGGCAGCGAGCGGCCGGTCGATCCCACTCACGAGGACAAGAAATATCCTTACCTGCGGCCGCGCGATGCGGCGACGCTGATCCTGGTGCGCCAGCACGGCACCATTCCGGAGGTGCTGCTGGGCTGTCGCGACGCCAAGCACGCCTTCATGCCCAACCGCTACGTGTTTCCCGGCGGCCGGGTCGATCCAGACGATGCGCGCGTGCCGGTGGCGACGCCGCTCGACCGCTTCGTCGACGAGCGGCTGCGCAAGGCAGCAACGGCGCAACGGGCGCGCGCGCTGGCCGTTGCCGCCGTGCGCGAGACGTTCGAGGAAACTGGCCTCATGCTCGGCAAGCCATTGAAGAATGGGCCGCCGGAAGAGGATTTCGGCGAGCATTGGCGCGGCTTCCTCGACAAGGGGTTTGCGCCGGCGCTCGATTGCCTCGACCTGATCGCGCGCGCCGTGACACCGCCGGGCCGGCCGCGCCGCTTCAATGCCCGCTTCTTCATGGCCCGCGCCGAGGACGCGTCGGGCGAGATCCGCCATTCGAGCGAGCTCGGCGACATTCGCTGGGTCAAGCTCGACGAGGCGCGCGAGCTGCCGCTGCCGACCATCACCGGCCTGATCCTGGGGGAGGTCGGACGCCTGGTGAAGGAGCCGCCGAACCGCAGCAAGCAGCGCAAGATCCCGCTTTTCACGACGGTTCATCGCAAGCACTTGATGCTCGAGGAATAGCCGCATGGCCAAGGTCGGGGCAGGTGTCGGGACCGCTTCGCCATCCACGAGCGGTGCTGCTCCCGGCCCGTTGTCGCCGGCCCCCGCGAGCCCCAGCCTGCCGACGCGCGGCGGCGTGCGGCTGCGCGCGCTGGTCCTCATCCGCTGGGCCGCCGTGGCCGGCCAATTCTTCACCGTATCGGTTGTTCAGTGGGGGCTTGGCTTCAGCTTGCCGCTCCTGGCGGTGTTCGGCGCGATCGCGCTGTCGGCGCTGCTCAACCTCACCGTCAGCATCGGCCGGCCAGCCTCGGCGCGTGTCGACGATCGCGAGGCGGCGGTCTTCCTCGCCTTCGACGTGCTGCAGCTCGCCGTCCTGCTCTATCTCACCGGTGGGTTGACCAATCCCTTCGTGCTGCTGCTGCTGGCTCCGGTCGCCATCGGCGCCACCATCCTGTCGCTCGCCAGCAACATCGCCCTGTCGATGCTCACCATCCTGTGCATCGGGCTGCTCGGCTTGTTCCATCAGCCATTGCCGTGGCGCGGCCCGCCGCCCGAGTTGCCCGATATCTATCGCGCCGGCGTGTGGGCCGGCCTCACCCTCACGACGCTTCTGACCACGCTCTATGGCTGGCGGCTGGCGGAGGAGGGCCGGCAGATGGCCGATGCCCTCGCCGCGGCGCAGGCGGCGCTTGCCCGCGAGCAGCGCCTGTCGGCGCTGGGCGCGCTCGCGGCCGCCGCTGCGCACGAGCTCGGCACGCCGCTGTCGACCATCGCTGTCGTGACCAAGGAGATGCTGCGCGAGGTCGAGGAGGACGATCCGCTGCGCGAGGATGTCGAGCTCCTGTCCGCCGAGTCCGAGCGTTGCCGTACCATCCTGGCCCGGCTGTCGGTCGATCCGGCGGGCGATGTGTCGGATGCCTATATCCTGGTGCCGCTGCCGGCCCTGATCGAGGCGGCGGCGCAGCCCTACAGACGCGAGGGCATCGCCATCGAATTCGAAGCCGGCCCGCTCGGCGAGGGCGTCCCGACCACGGCGCCGATCCAGGTGCGCAGCCCCGAGCTCATGCAGGGTATAGGCAATATTGTTCAGAATGCCGTTTCGTTCGCGCGCAGCGAAATCAGGATTTCGTCGCGCTGGACCACGGAATGGTCGGAGGTCGAGGTGTCCGACGACGGTCCGGGCTTCTCCGAGGCCCTGCTGGACGAGCTGGGAACCCCTTTCATTTCGACCCGGCAGGGTGAGGAAGGACACATGGGATTGGGTGTTTTCATCGCCAAGACGCTATTGGAACGGACCGGCGCGACCGTGACCTTCGGCAATCGCAGCCATGGCACCGGTGCTGCAGTATCGGTGCGCTGGCCAAACCCGGTCTTCAAGGCTACATAGCGGCCGATGTCGAAGGAGTCGCCATGAGCCAGGACACAGGCGCGGGTCGACCCGTGTCGCCCGCAATCGACGGCGCGACGGCGAACAAGGACCGCACGTTGCTGATCGTCGATGACGATGCGGCCTTTCGCAACCGGACCGCCCGGGCCTTCGAGCAGCGCGGCTTCATCGTCTCGGCCGTCGGATCGGTCGCCGAGGCGCTGGCGCAGACCGCGCGGCCGCCCGCTTTTGCCGTGATCGATCTGCGGCTGGGCGACGGCAACGGGCTGGAGCTGGTAGGGCCGCTGCGCCAGGCGCGACCCGATATCCGCATCGTCGTGCTGACCGGCTACGGCAACATCGCCACCGCCGTGGCAGCGGTGAAAGAGGGCGCCATCGACTATCTCGCCAAGCCGGCCGACGCCGACGCCATCGAGCAGGCCTTGACCTCACAGGGGCGCAAGCTGCCGCCGCCGCCCAGCAACCCGATGTCGGCCGATCGCGTGCGCTGGGAGCACATCCAGCGCGTCTTCGAGCAGTGCGACCGCAATGTCTCGGAGACGGCGCGCCGTCTCAACATGCATCGGCGCACCTTGCAGCGCATTCTCGGCAAGCACGCGCCGCGCGAGCACTGATCACCGTCCAGCTTCTGGTCAACGCACTGGCGCTGGGCATGGCCTATGCGCTGGTGGCGCTGGGCTTCGTGCTGGCGCTCAACGCGGCCGGCGCGGTCAATTTCGCCCACGGCGATCTGGTGGTGCTGGGCGGTGCCGTCGCCGTGGCGGCCGGCACCTGGACAGGCCTGCCCGGCGCAGCTCTCCTGCCGCTGGTCGCAGCCGCCCTGGCGATCGCTGGAGTCGCCGCCGCCCGCGTGGCGATCCTGCCCCTGGCCACACGTCCGCCCGAAGCAACCTTCGTCGCCACCATCGCGCTCGCCGCCGTTATCGAGCAGGGGCTGGCCGTGGAGATGGGCACGGCGCCGCGGACGGCACCCGCCCTTGCCGGCAGCGGCTCGTTCGCGCTCGCCGGCCTGGCGTTCGGCCGTCAGCCGATCGCCATCATCGGGCTGGGCAGCGTTCTGGTGCTGGCGATCTGGTTCCTGCTCGAGCGCACACAGACTGGCCGGCGTATGCGTGCCGTGTCGGCCGATCGTTACATGGCACGTGCCGTCGGCATTCCGGTCGGTCGCTACATCCTGCTGTCGCTTGCCCTGGCCGGGGCTCTGGCTGGCGTCGCGGGCCTGCTGCTCGGCCACCAGTTCCTGGTCGCCCCGACCCAGGGTGCGGGCTACATGCTGAAAGCCTATATCGCGGTGGCGCTCGGCGGCTGGGGCAGCGTGCCGGGCGCGCTCGTGGGCGCGCTGGGCATCGGCGCGTTCGAGACATTCGTATCGGCCGGCTTCGGCGATGCCTGGGCGTCGGCGGCCCTCTACGTCAGCGTGCTCGTCGTCCTGGCGATCCGGCCGCAGGGCCTGTTCGGCGAGCCGGTCGGCCGTCGCGCCTGACATGCGGCCCCTCGGTGTCTTCTGGCTGGTCGTTCTCGTCTTGCCTCCCATCGTGGCTCTGACCGGGCTGGCGCCCTTCGGTCAGCGTATGGTCACCCTGGCCGGCGTCTATGCCCTGATGGGGCTTGGCTATCAGTTGGTCTTCGGTCAGCTCGGGGCGCTCAATCTTGCGCAGGGTGCCCTGTTCGGCGTCGGCGCCTACGCCACGGCACTGCTTGCGCCCGCATTGGGTGGATTGGCGCTTCTTGCGGCGCTTATTGCCGCCGGCGGCCTCGCGGCAATCGTGGGCGGGCCGCTGCTTCGCCTGCAGTCGCACTATTACGCGTTGGCCACGCTCGCGCTGGCCTCGATCGTCAACCTCGTGGCCGTGCATGCCGAAGCCTCGACCGGGGGCGCCAACGGTCTCGCGGGCTTCGCGCGTGCGCTGCCGCGCGGGCCCCTGCTGCTTGCCGTGGTGTGGGCCTGTCTCATCGCCCTGGTGCTGATCTACGCGCATCTTTCGCGGAGCCGGGCCGGCGAGCGGGCGCGGCTGTTGCGACAGGCGCCGCTTCTTGCCGCGACGCTGGGGATCGATGGTGGCCGCTGGCGCCTTGCGGCCTTCGTAATCGGTGGTGCGCTGGCCGGTCTCGCCGGCGGCTTTTCCGCCGCGTTGAGCGGTGTGGTCTCGCCCGAGACGACGGGCTTTTCGATCATGGTGCTCTGCCTCACCTCGGTCGTGCTAGGTGGCACGCGCCATCCCATGGGGGCGGTGCTGGGTGCCGCGCTCGCGGTCGGCCTGCCGGAGCTGTTGCGCGACTTCCAGGGCGCATGGTTGCTCGCCTACGCCATCGCCACGCTCGCTGTCGTCTTGTGGGCACCCGAAGGTCTGGCTGGCATGGTCGATCGCCTGCGTCGCGCGCCACGCGACCGGAAGGAGCCGCCGGCCTGGCCTGCCGTATTGGCGCCGACGGAGGGGCCGCGCCAGCTCGGCGTCGATCGGGTGGTCAAGTGCTTCGGCGGCGTCGAGGCGTTGGCCGGCATCTCCTTCATGGTGGCGCGCGGCGAGATCGTCGGACTGATCGGACCCAACGGATCGGGCAAGACGACGCTGCTGAACGTGATCTGCGGACTTGAACGAGCAGACCTCGGCAGGATCGCGCTCGACGAGCGACCGATCGGGCATTTGCCGGCCCATGCCATTGCGCAATCGGGGGTGGGCCGCACGTTCCAGGCACATATGCTCGAAGGCGAGACACGACGCGACGAGCTGGCGCGCGCGCTGTCGAACGCGCCTGCGTTCCTGCTGCTCGACGAGCCGGCGGCCGCGGCGACCGACCGCGAGCGCGCCGAGCTGGTCGAAACGCTGCGCCGGTTACGTGACGCCGGGCTCGGGTTGCTGGTCATCGATCACGACATCGAGCTGCTGTCGCGCCTGTGCGATCGCCTGGTCTGCCTCGACCGGGGCCGGGTGCTGGCCGTTGGCCGACCGGCCGATGTGCGCGCCGATCCGCGCGTGCGGGCGAGCTTCCTCGGCCTCGACGAGGCGGCATGAGTGCGATGCCATGAGTGCGGTGCTCGAGGTCGGCGACCTCTCGGTCGAGACGGGCGAGATCGTCGCCGTGCTGGGCGGCAACGGCGCCGGCAAGACCAGCCTGATGGAGACCATCCTCGGCTTCCGGCCGGGGGCTGTACGCCTGTTCGGAAGAGACGTGACGGCCCTCGCCGTCGAGCAGCGCGTGCTGATGGGCGTGGGCTACGTGCCCGAGCGACGCCGCGTGTTCGCAGGCCTCACCGTTCGAGAGAATCTCGAGGCCTCGTCGTCGCTGCCGACCGCAGAGCGCCGGCGCAGGGCGGCCGACATGATGGCGCTCTTTCCCATGCTGGGCGAACGGCCGCAGGCGCGGGCGTGGCTGCTGTCGGGCGGCCAGCAGCAGATGCTGGCGCTGGCGCGCGCGCTGATGAACCGGCCGCGTCTGCTGCTGCTCGACGAACCGACCCTTGGGCTGGCGCCGGTGATCGTCGGCGATCTGCTGCAGCGGTTATCGGCGATGGCCGCCGACGGTCTTGCGATCGTGCTGGCCGAGCAGCGCGCCAGCCAGGCTTTGCGTGTGGCGCGCCGCGGTGTCGTGCTCAGTCGCGGCCGGATCGTGCGCCAGGGCCTCGCGGCAGACCTCGCCGCCGATCCAACGCTCGCCGATCTGATGGCCGGCGGCTGATCCTCCTCTCCAGCAGAGCTGGGGAGGAGGATTTACGCTCGCCGATTCTGGGCGTTCCAGAACTGCTCGAGATTGGCGATCAGGGCTGGGCTGAAATGGCAGAGTGCCTGCTCGCGGGCGTAGAGTGCGGCGTAGCGCCGGAAGGTGTCGATCGGCTCGGCGGAGAACCTCAGCGCACGGCGATTGCCGATCGCGCCGACCATGCCCGAGCCGGTCAGGCGATCGATCACATGGCCAATCGTGTCGTCCATCGCACCGGGCTCGATGATCTCGTCGCAGATCATGCGGCCGACCTCCGAATCGCACTCGATGCGGCGCTCGTACATGATCGCCTGGCGCGCGATGCGGTCGCCGACGAAGCGCGGCAGGCGGAGATTGGCCATCGCCGGGATGATGCCTTCCTTGCGTGCCGGCAAGGTGAGATAGGCGCCGCGTTCGGCGATGTTGAAATCGGTGGCGAGCAGGATCTGGCAGCCGCCGCCGATGGCGAACGTCTCGACCGCCGATATCCAGAGCTTCTCGATCGAATCGCCGACGACCTCGTCGGGCGGCAGATCGGGTTTGGCCAGCCCGCGCAACAGCTTGTTCACGAAGCCCAGGTCGCGCACCAGGAACCACAGGAATGGGATCTTGCCGTGGTAGAGGTGCGTCAGGTTGATGCCGGCGTTGTAGACGCGCCGGCCGGCATACTTGCCGCCGGGAACAATGTCGCCGCGCAGCACTGCGACCTGGCTATGCGGATCGAGAATGCAGACGTCGGCTGCAATCTCTGTCGCGGCCTGGGTGGCGTGGTCCTCCGAGTTCAGGAAGCGCGGGTTGGCGAGCAGCAGCTCGGCCGCCTTGCCGCGGCGCTCGACCTTGGCGAAGCCGAGATCGAGCCGGCCGTCGCGCTGGAACTTGGCCAGCGCCTCGGCCGATTCCTCGCGCGGCAGCAGCATGGCGTGGCAGAGATGCAGGCCGCATGCCGGATCGGCCAGGATTTGGTTGCAGAGGATGCCCTGGTCGATCTCGCAGCCGTCCTTGTCGGCCTGGCGCAGCTCGGCTTCGGCGGCGACCTCGGCGCGCGTCGGCGCGAGGCCTGGTATCAGGCTGGCGGCGTCGTAGACCAGGCGCTCGACGCGCACGAACTTTCGCCGGCCGTCTGTCAGCGTGTCATAGAGCGTCACGGCGTGGCGACGCAGGAAGGCGAACCGCGCTTCGCGCGCCGCCTGCTTGAGGGCCTCGGCTGCCTGATGGGTCGCCGCGTCGCGCTGCGGCTTGGCCGGCAGCCGTGCCAACTGCTCGGCGGTACCACGCCAGTAGGCCGAGAACGCGGCCCGATCGGCCGCAAAGTCGCCGCTAGCCGCGACCGGGGGCGATACGACCGAATCCATTGCTGTCGTTTCCTGCCCGTGCTGGGAGCGTTGGAGCGGGCGACGGGATTTGAACCCGCGACCTACGGCTTGGGAAGCCGACGCTCTACCCCTGAGCTACACCCGCTTGAAGATTATTCTAGCGCGTGAGTGCGGCCGAGGTCCAACACCTCGTTCTGCTCCCGACACACCTCGTTCTATTCTCTGGCGATGCGCTGGGGAGGAGAAGGGGGCGCCGTGATCTGGACGCCGGTTTGTGCCATTAGAGACCGATGCTGGACGAAATCCTGACACCCGAAGAACGCTCGGTCGTGGCCCGCGCCAAGGCCTTCGCCGAGGAGCACGTGGCGCCCAACGCGGCGCGCTGGGAATGGGAGCGGCGCTATCCGATCGAGACCATCAGGTTGGCCTGCGCCGCCAACCTGCACACGATCGAGCTTGCCGCCAAGCATGGCGGGCAAGGCCTGTCGTTCTCCTGCAAGCTCCGCGCGTTCGAGGAGATCGCCCGGCACGATTTCGCGTTCGCCTTCGCCCTGATCAACCATCACAACGCGGTGGCGCGCTTCGCCCGCGACGGTCAGCCGGCGCACGTGGCGCGCCTGCTGCCGCGCATGATCGCCGGCGAGGTGATCGGTTGCGCCGGCTTGAGCGAGCCCGGTGTCGGCAGCGACTTCGGCGGTCTCGAGATGATGGCCGCGCGGGTCGACGGCGGCTGGAAGCTGAACGGCGCCAAGGCATGGATCACCAACGCGGCGGTGGCCGGCCTCTCGGTCGCCTACGCGCAGACCGACAAGGCGCAAGGCTATCGTGGCATCGCCTGCTTTGCCATCGAGGCCGACCGTCCCGGCTTTTACCGCGAGCCACCGTTCGAGCTGCATGGCGGCCATGCCATCGGTGTCGGTGGCTTCCGCCTGGTCGACTACGTCGCACCGGACGAGGCGGTGCTGCACCCGCCGGGCCGCGCCTTCAAGGCAGCCCTGGCCGGTATCAACGGTGCGCGCGCCTACGTCGCCGCCATGTGCTGCGGCATGCTGCAGGCCTCGCTGGAAACGGCGGTGCGCTACACGCAGCAGCGCAAGACGTTCGGCCAGCCGGTGCTCGATCACCAGGGCGTGCGCTGGAAGCTGGTCGATGCGGCGACCGATCTCGAGGCGGCGCGGCTTCTCACCTATCGCGCGGCGCGGCTGATCGACGAGGCGGGCGACGCCGTGCTGCCGGCGGCGCACGCCAAGAAGTTCGCCACCGAGATGGCGGTGCGGCGTATCGCCGACTGCATCCAGGCGATGGGCGCCAACGGGTTGCGCGCAGAGCATCCGCTCGCCCGCCACCTCGCCTGCGCCAAGATCGCCGCCTACACGGACGGCTCGATCGAGATGATGAACGAGCGCATCGGCGTCGCCCTGCCCCAGGTGTTCGGGGGCCAAATATCCCGATGATCGTCTCGACCGTCGAGATGCACACCGGCGGCGAGCCGACCCGCATCATCGTCGACGGCTGGCCGGCCTTCGCGGGGCGCACGCTGCTCGACAAGCGACGCGAGGCCAAGGAGCGCTTCGACCATTTGCGGCGCGGCTTGATGCTGGAGCCGCGCGGTCATGACGGCATGTACGGCGCGCTGCTCGTCGAGCCCGATCATCCGGAGGCCGATTTCGCCGTGCTGTTCATGCACAACGAGGGCTACAGCACGATGTGCGGCCACGCCACGGTTGCGCTGGCGCGCTGGGCGGTCGACAGCGGACGGGTCGGCCGGCAGCAGCCGGAAACGATCGTCCGCCTGCAATGCCCGTGCGGCCTGGTGACGGCGCGGGTCGCGGCCGACGGCATGGTGCGCTTCGAGAGCGTGCCGGCCTTCGCCTACGCGCTCGATCGCATCGCACCGACGCGGACCTGGGGGCCTGTGTCGGTCGATATCGCTTATGGCGGCGCCTTCTATGCCTTCCTCGCGGCCGATTCGATCGGGCTCGACCTCGGCGCCTCGCCGATGCGCAGCATCGTCGATGCCGGCGAGGAGATCGCGCTTGCTGTCGCGAAGGCGATCGCGATCGACCATCCGGACGAGCCCGATCTCGCGTTTCTTTACGGCACGATCCTGACCGACGGCGGCGATGGTGCCGCGGGTCGACCGAGCCGCAACGTCTGCATCTTCGCTGGCCGGCAGATCGATCGCAGCCCGACCGGCAGCGGCGCGACGGCCCGCATGGCCTTGCAGGCGGCACGGCGACAGGTGAGGCCGGGTGAAGAACGCCTGTTCGAGAGCTGCACGGACGCGGTGTTCACGGGGAAGATCCTGCGCGACGCACCGCCGGTCGGCGGCCGCAAAGCGGTGATCGTCGAGGTCGGCGGTCACGCCTATCAGACCGGCGAAGCGCGCTTCCGGTTCGACGCGGCCGACCCGTTGCGTGAGGGCTTCAGCCTGGGTTTGTAGAAGGGCGGCGCCTTCATTTTCCTCCCCAGCGAAGCTGCTACGGAATGAATACGTCTTGCTCGTCTCCCCCGTCACCCGAGGGAGGTGGCCCATAGGCGTTGAGTTAAGGACAATCCTCACTGAGGAGCGGCCCGAAGGGTCGCGTCTCGAATAGGGCGAAGTAACCTTCGCCCCTTGTCGGCAACAGAGAGGGTGCCGCGACACCGCAACTTCAACGACTACCGGTGCGGCCGATCCTTCGAGACGGCCGCTGCGCGACCTCCTCAGGATGAGGACCATGTTGAGCTTTCCACCTTAGCTTAACGTCTATGGGGAGGAACCCCGTCATTCGGGGCGGGAGAAGGCCGCAGTCGAGATCCTTCCGGGTCTGACGTCGGAAATTCATGGACCTCGCCTGAGGTTCTCCGGCTCCGGCCCTGCGGGCCACCTCTCCCGATGACGGGGCAGGAATAGAAGATGTGTCACTCCGCGGCGGCAAAGCCAGAGGGCGAGAATGGGGTGGGTGCTCTCACGCGTTGTGGGCGCGGCGCAGGGCCTGGTCGAGGTCGTCGAACAGATCGCCTGCGTCCTCGACGCCGACCGACAGGCGCAGCAGGTCGGTCGGGCAGGGCGTTCCTGGCCCTTCGATGCTGGCGCGGTGCTCGATCAGGCTTTCGACGCCCCCCAGCGACGTCGCGCGCTTCCACAGCGCGACCCGCGCCGCGGTGGCGATCGCCGCGCGCTCGCCGCCTTTGATGCGCACCGACAGCATGCCGCTGAAGCCACCCGTCATCTGCGCCTTGGCGACAGTGTGTCCGGCGAAGCCCGGCAGGCCGGGATAGAGAACCTCGGCTACCATCGGATGAGCGGCGAAGCGTTCGGCCAGCGCCTCGGCCGAGCGACAGGCCCAGGCGACGCGCGGGAACAGCGTGCGCATGCCGCGCATCAGCAACCATGCCTCGGTCTGGCCGAGGATCGTGCCGAGCTGCGCGCGCAGCGTGCGCAGCTTCGCCCAGTAGGCGTCGTCGCGCGCGCCGACCAGCGCGCCGGCAATGATGTCGGAGTGGCCGTTGAGGTACTTGGTCGCCGAATGCATGACGATGTCGGCGCCATGCTCGATCGGCCGTGTCAGCACCGGCGTTGCCACCGTCGAGTCGACGGCGAGAAGCGCGCCGGCGCGATGAGCGATGTCGGCTGCCGCGGCGATGTCGGTGATGCACCAGGTCGGGTTGGCTGGTGTCTCGATCCAGATCAGCTTGGTGGTGCCCGGTCGAACGGCGTCGGCGATCGCGTCGGTTCGGTCGGCATCGACGAAGTCGACCTCGAGCCCCCAGGCAGTTGCAAACGTCGCCAGCCAGTTGCGCAGCGCCCAATACATCACCTTGGGAGCAATGACATGATCGCCCGGAGCCAGCGCGAGGAAACAGGCGGTGGCAGCGCTCATGCCCGACGAGAAAATCAACGCTTTCGGGCCGCGTTCGAGAGCGGCGAGCGTCGCTTCGGCTTGGTCGAATGTCGGGTTGTCGGCGCGCGCATAGATGCGACCCGATCGGTAGGCGTTGTCCTCGTCTCGCACATAAGTGCTCGCCATGTGGATCGGCGGCACGACGGCCTTCGTCACCGGATCGATCCAGCCCATCGCCTGAGCGGCGAGCGATGCGGCGGAGAGATTCTTCTCGTTCATTTCGGAGTTCCGTGACCTTACGGGTTGCTTACACTAAACGCGCTTTCATAGCGCATCGTCGCACTTCCCTCGTAGATGCATTACTATCCGGCCGCGTCGCAATTCCGAAACATGTGTCGGAACGGCGAGCGTCGCGAATTTCGTAGCCCTTTTTGTCGCGACCAGCATTCGGGAGATTGGTGCATGAACTTCGTCGCTTCCAGCCGCCCGCCACAGATGTCGTCCGCCGGTCGCGGCGATCGTGTGGCTCGCACGCGCGAGGCAATCATCTCGTCGGCATTGGCACTAGCCTTGGCCGGTGAGGTGGCACCGATCGTGCGCGACATTGCCAAGACGGCGGGCGTCTCGGCGCGTACGGTGTTCCAGCATTTCTCCGATACGGCCGAGCTTTATGTCGCCGTGCTTGGTCGCATGCTCGCCGCCGTGGTCGGCGACATTCCCGAACTCGGTGCAGCGTGGTCGATCGACGAGAGAATTGCGGCGATCACCACACAGTGCAGCGACCGTTGCGAGCGTCTGCTGCCGATGTGGACCTTCGTCGAGACCTTGCAACGCCGCTCGTCCGACGCCTCGGACATGGTGGTGCAGATGTACAACTCCAATCGCCAGCAACTGGCGATCTGGTTCGATCGCGAGCTGACAGCGATGCCACTCGAGCCGCGCGAGCGGACCTTGAATGCGCTGGCGATGGCATGTGCGCCGGAGAGCTGGGTCGTGCTGCGCAGTCGCCTCGGCCTGTCGATCGATCAAGCCCGCGACGAGCTGCGCTTCATCAGCCGAGCCGTCTTTGCCGACGGCAGCGCGCGTCAGTAGAGCCGGAAGGACTTGAGCGCACATTCATTCGGACCGCGGGCGTCCCGCCCGCTCATGGATCCTGAGCGGGCGGGACGCCCGCGGTCCAATGAGCGCCTACGGCATGGTTGCTCGCCGCGCCAGTTCCTCGAGTGTCCGGTCGCGTAGGCCGAGTTCCTCGAGGTGCTTCACGGTATTCTCGACGTAGTCGAGGTTGGTGCCGGTGGCGCCGCGCCCGCGGCGCACCAGCGACACGGCCGTGTCGATCGGCAGCTTGCCGGCGAACTGGCGGTGTCGACGATCGGCAAGATAGACCAGCGACGGCACGATGCGACCGTCGTCGAGATGGATCGGACGGACGACTTCGCGATAGACGCCGTCGTTGTCGATCTCGCGATGAACCAGGTAGCGGCGCACCGCGTCGTAATCTCCGGCCGGCAACCGGTGGGCGAGGCCGCGGCAGGCGCCGCCCGGCAGAAGCCCGAGGATGAGGCCGGGTTGCTGCGGCGTGCCGCGATAGTGCTCCGAGTAGATGCAGAAGGCGCGGTGCCAGCCTTGCAGGCGTGCCGACCGGGTCTCAGGTGTGACGAAGCCCGGATTCCACATCAGCGAGCCGTAGCCGAAGACCCAAAGCGGCCGGGTCTCCGTGCCGTCGTCCGGCGTGGTCACGCCTGGTGGAGGTGGATCAGCGCGCGACGGATCTCGCGCGTGCGCGTGAACAGGTCGAACAGCTTGTCGCCCTCGCCCCAGCGAATGGCGCGCTGCAGGTAGAACAGGTCTTCCTGAAAGCGCGCAAGCACTTCGAGAACAGCCTCGCGGTTGTTCAGGAAGACGTCTCGCCACATCGTCGGATCGGAGGCGGCGATGCGCGTGAAGTCGCGGAAGCCGCCGGCGGCGAAGCGCAGCACCTCGCTGTTGAGATGGCCGGCGAGATCGTCGGCCGTACCGACGATCGTGTAGGCGATCAGGTGCGGCAGATGCGAGGTGATGGCGAGGATGCGATCGTGGTCGGCTGGATCGAGTCGCTCGACCTCGCTGCCCAACCCGCGCCAGAAGGCTTCGAGCTTGTCGGCCGCCGCGGGATCGCCCCCCGGCAGCGGCGTCAGGATGCACCAGCGTCCATCGAACAGCTCGGCAAAGCCGGCCGTCGGACCGGAATTCTCGGTACCGGCCACGGGATGGGCCGGCACGAAGTGCACGTGAGGCGGCAGGTGCGGCGCCATGGCGTCGATCACCGCCTGCTTCACCGAGCCGACGTCGGACACGATGCAGCCCGGCTTGAGGTTGGGGGCGATCGTGCGGGTTGCCTCGCCACAGGATCCGACCGGCGTGCAGACGATCACCAGGTCGGCATCGTCGCAGGCGGCGGCGAGGTCGGTGCCGCAATGATCGACCAGCTCGAGCTGGTTGGCCGTTTCGGCGGTTTCGGCGCGCCGGGTGGCGGCGACGATCGTGCCCGCCAGGCCAGCCCGGCGGGCGGCGAGCGCGATCGAGCCGCCGATCAGGCCGATGCCGATCAGCGCGATCTTGCCGAAAAGCGGCTTGCCGAACGGGGGCTTGTCGACGGAGGGCGTGCTCATCGCTGGGCAACGAAGCGGGCGAGCGAGGCCTGCACCGCCTTGACCTCGGCCTCGGTGCCGATGGTGATGCGCAGATGCTCGGCCAGGCCGTAGCCCGCGATCATGCGTGGGATCAGCCCGTCGTTCATCAGCCAGTCGTTGGCGGCGGCGGCTCGTTCCTTCGAGCCGAATCCCACTGTCACGAAGTTGCCGACGCTGGGCAGCGGCGCGAGGCCGAGCTTGGTCAGCTCGGCGCTGAGCCAAGGCAGCCAGATGTCGTTGTTGGTGCGGCTGGCATCTGTATGGGCGATGTCGGAAAGGGCCGCGACGCCGGCCGCCTGTGCCGCGAGGTTGACGTTGAATGGCTGGCGCAGCCGGCTCATCACATCGACGATTCCGGCCGGTGCGTACATCCAGCCGAGGCGCATTCCGCCGAGGCCGTAGATCTTGGAGAAGGTGCGCGTCATCACGACGTTGTCAGCCTGATCGACCAGCTCGACACCCGATTCGTAGTCGTTGCGGCTGACGTACTCGGCATAGGCGGCATCGATCACCAGCAACACGTTCGCAGGGAGACCGGCGTGCAGGCGGCGCACCTCGTCCTTGGTGATGTAGGTGCCGGTGGGGTTGTTCGGGTTGGCGAGGCAGACGACGCGGGTCTTGCTGGTGACCTTGGCCAGCATGGCATCGACATCGGCGCGGTAGTCCGTCTCGGGTGCCGCGACGGGTGTCGCGCCGACCCCCAACGCGTTGATGGGGTACATCAGGAAGCCGAACTGGCTGTAGATCAGCTCGTCGCCGGGCCCGCAGTAGGCGCGCACCAGAAGATTGAGAAGCTCGTCGGAACCGGCGCCGCAGACGATGCGCGCCGCATCGAGCCCGTAGTGACGGCCGATCGCCGCACGCAGTTGGGCGGTGTCTCCGTCGGGATAGCGGTGCAACTCGGCGGCGATCTTGGCGTAGGCCGCCATCGCGCGCGGGCTCGGTCCCAGCGCGCCCTCGTTCGACGACAGCTTGGCGATCGTCTTCTTGCCCTCGATGGAATCCTTGCCTGGAACGTAAGGCGCGATCTTCATGATGCCCGGCCGCGGAGTGAGCGCGCTCATGGCTGTCTCCTGTTCAGGTTGAGGGAGCCCGCGCCGCTAGGCCCGCGCCGCGGCGGGGGCGGCGTAGGCGCCGATGGCGGCGACACGACCACTCTGCAGTCCGAGGGCTGCGCCGAGCTCGCCGAGCCGTGGATCGGACTCGACAATCATGCCAGGCAATTCGACGAGATAGTGATGCACGCCGCCGACAACCTGGTCCAGTGCGGAGGTGAAGGCCGGCAGACCGACCTTTTCCAGGGCACTGGCGATGCGATTCCGGCTGAGGCCGGTGTCGGCTTCGAGCGCGATCAGCGCCCGGTCGTCACCCGACTCTTCAGGTTCCATGCGTGCCAGCACGAAGGCGGAGATGCCGCGAGCGCGCGCATTGGGCATCATCAGGAAGGGCAGGCGGGTCACGACGTTGGGCAGGCTGGCATCACGGCCAGTCAGCAACGGCCACCACGGTGCGGTATCGGCCTCGATCGGCGCCGGTACGACACCCAGCGTCGTCGGGCTGGCGCGCACTGCCGCCAGCACCTGGGCTGGCGTGTCGTGGGCGACCAGCGGGATCTGGCAGCCGAAATGGTCGCGCGCGAGATCCCAGTACCCCGGCTGATCGTTCGGCCGGCAGATCGCGATCTTGAGGTCGGGCGTTTGCATCAGGGTGAAGGCGCACATCATCTCGCGCCACATGCGCCACACGGCGGCGGCCGGGAACGGCCCCTTGTGCATGGCCAGGCGCTTGCGCATGACACGAGCCTCGCGCCCTGGCCGCAAGGCGAGGCCGGCGCCAGTCTTGGACGCGGCAATCCGATCGACCAGATCCGCCCGCCGCTCGATCAAACCGTGCAAGTCGCTGTCGATGGAGTCGATTTCCTGGCGCAATCGGTCGAGGGTGGGAGAATCCATTAGGCCGGTGGTTCCTGTGCGGAAGCGGCGATACTACGTTAAGCTGGCCCGCGTAAAGGCGAGAAACTCTTGCACATCGCCGATGGCATCCGTATAGAGGGCCTCCCGTGGAATTTGAGCCGACCGGCTTGCGACCACGTTAAACATCGCTAAAAGGTCGGAGCGCTCGCAAAAGCCCCCGTCCTTCGCCGGTCGGGGGCTTTTTCGTGGCCGCGCGGGCGGCCGGGGGAGTGCACATGGAGGGGACGATCGGTCAGTTGCTGCTCGACGACCTCGCCGATGCAGAACGCAAGGCGCTCGGCCAGTGCCACCATGCAATCCTGGGGGCCGACCGCCCGCTGCATCTCGATTGCGGCGTCGATCTCGGGCCCTACCGTGTGGCCTACCAGACCTACGGCACGCTCAATGCCGAAAAGTCCAACGCGGTGCTGATCTGCCATGCCCTGACCGGCGACCAGTTCGTCGGCGAGCGCCATCCGGTGACCGGCAAGGACGGCTGGTGGGACAGCATGGTCGGGCCGGGCAAGGTCCTCGATCCGGCGCACTACTACATCATCTGCGGCAATGTGCTGGGCGGCTGCATGGGCACGACCGGGCCGCTGGCCAGCGATCCTTCAAATGGCAAGCCATGGAACCTGCGGTTCCCGGTTGTGACCATTGCCGACATGGTGCGTGCCCAGGCGGCGCTGCTCGACCATCTCGGCATTGCAGACCTGTTCTGCGTCATCGGCGGCTCGATGGGCGGCATGCAGGTTCTGCAATGGGCGGCGAGCTTTCCCGGGCGGGTGTTCTCGGCCGTGCCGATCGCCTGCGCCGCGCGCCACTCGGCGCAGAACATCGCCTTCCACGAGGTCGGCCGGCAGGCGATCATGGCCGACCCCGAGTGGAAGGGCGGAGACTATCGCCTGCACAAGACGGTGCCGGCGCGCGGGCTGGCGGTCGCCCGCATGACCGCGCACATCACCTACCTCTCCGAGCAGGCGCTGCAGCGCAAGTTCGGCCGCTCGCTGCAGAACCGTAATGCGCTCGGCTTCGGCTTCGACGCCGACTTCCAGGTCGAGAGCTATCTGCGCTACCAGGGCTCGACCTTCGTCGAGCGCTTCGACGCCAACAGCTACCTCTACATCACGCGGGCCATGGACTATTTCGATCTCGCCGATGCCCATGGCGGCGTGCTGGCCAATGCCTTCCGCAGCTCGCTGACGCGCTTCTGCCTGATGTCGTTCACCAGCGACTGGCTGTTCCCGACGCACGAGAGCCGCGACATCGTCCATGCCCTCAATGCTGCCGCGGCCAACGTCTCGTTCGTCGAGATCGAGAGCGACAAGGGCCACGACGCCTTCCTGCTCGACGAGCCGGAGATGTTCCGCACGCTGGCCGGTTTCCTCAAGGGGGCGGCCACGGTGCGCGGCCTGAGGGGAGTGCCGTGACCGCCGCCGCCATTCGCGTCGACCTGCAGCTCATCGCCGACATGGTCGACCCGGCGACGCGGGCGCTCGATATCGGCTGCGGCGACGGATCGCTGCTCGCCTACCTGGTGAACTTCAAGCGGGTCGATGCGCGCGGCCTGGAGCTCAGCCAGGCCGGCGTGAATGCCTGCGTCGCCAACGGCCTGTCGGTGATCCAGGGCGATGCCGACACCGACCTCGGGCACTATCCCGACGACGCCTTCGACTACGTCATCCTGAGCCAGACCCTGCAGGCCACGCGCGAGCCGCGCCAGGTGCTGCGCCAGATGCTGCGGGTCGGCAAGCGCGCCATCGTGTCGTTCCCCAACTTCGCGCACTGGCAGGTGCGCCTGCGCATGGTGTTCGGCGGCCGCATGCCGGAGACGCCGTCGCTGCCCTACAAATGGTACGACACGCCCAACATCCATCTCTGCAGCATCGACGATTTCCGCGCGCTGTGCGCCGACATGGGCGTGCGCATCGAGCGCGCCATCGTGCTCGACCGCAACAGCAAGCCGATCAACCTCCCTCCGTTGGCCGCCAACCTGCTCGGCGAGCAGGCGGTATTCATGCTGCGGCGGGATTGATCAGCATTCGACCCGAGCGATGTAATCTGCCGGCGAAATGATCGGAATTGCTTCAAATGAGCCGAGAGACAGCAAGTCGGCGTCTCCGGTGACAACGAATCGCGCTGTGCCATTGATCGCGACGTCGAGGAACTTGTCATCCTCGACGTCTCTGCATGCTCTGACGGTCCGCCGAATAGTCACGAAATGTCCGATCGAGGAGACGAAGGCAACGAACTCGCGACGGCTGTCCAGACTGGCATAGCGGTCGAATTTCGATCGTCCGATCGTCGAAGCGAGCTCGGTCAAGGTGACCGCCGACAACAGAATCATATCGTGCTGGGCCGCCCAGCGGACAGCAAATGAGGGCTTCGATCGAGCAAAGAATGCTGCGCTGATCAGGACATTGGTGTCGAAGACGACGGCCACGTCGCTTTGCCTGCAACGTCAATCAGGTTGCTCGAGCAACTCTGCCAATTTCTCTTCTGTCAAGCCGTTGGCGGCGGCCTCCGCCGCAAGATCGTTCATGGACTTCAGCAGGCCTTCTACCCGCCACCGTCGGAATCGCTCGTACTCGTCGGGTGAGAGGATCATCGCGACGTCGATCTCCTTGTCACGCAGGATGACGCCCTCCTGCTTGGCCGCCTCCAGCATTCGGTCGAACGATTCCCGAGCTTCCTTTACCGTCATTGTGCGCATGATAGCTCCGCCATTCCTACCAATATAGCGATCCAAGCCGGCTAGCGCACGGCCCGCTCAAACTCGGCCTCGATGTCGTCTTCGCCGATCTTCACGAAGCCGTGGCGCAGGTAAAAGCGGGCGGCGGGACTGCCGCGCAGCACGTCGAGGCGGATCGGCAGGCCGAGCGAATCGGCTTCGGCCAGAAGGACCTCGAGGATGCGCGTTCCGAGGCCGCCATTGTGCAGGTGCTTCGCCAGATAGAACGAATCGAGCTTGATCGCGCTTTCGCCGATGCGAAAGCCGACGCAGCCGACACGCTCCTCGCCGAGCACGATCAGGCGCAGACCGGGTTCGTCGAACGACTCGCGGAAAACGCGGCGCGCGCGCGACGGCTCGTATCGGAAAACGCGTTCGAGATGCTCGCGCATCACCTCGATGCGCAGCGTCAACAGCGGCTCGAAATCCGCCTCGCTCGGCGGCGCGAACTGCCAGGCCTCAGGCATCGGCGGCGATCTTGGCGATGCGCGGCTGCGCCACGGCCAGCCAATCCTTGGTGTCGAGCTCCATCGAGCGGTCGAGGCGGCCGGCGTTGAAGAACAGCGTGCCGTTGGCCAGCAAGTCCTGATCGACGACGATCGCCAGGGCGGGATCGAGCGAGAAGGGTGGCACCGAGCCCATGACGCAGCCGGTGAGCGCCTGAGCCGTGTCGGGTGAGGCAAAGCCGCACTTGCGCGCCTCGAACAGGGTCGCGACCGCACTGAAATCGAGCTTGCGGTTGCCCGGAAGGATGGCGAGCACGTGGCGCTTGCCACTGCCGCCGCCGCGCAGATCGAGCACCATCGCCTTGGCGGCCTGGTCCGGTCGGTTGCCGCGGATGACGCTGATCGCCTCCGAGCGACCCTCGGGCTCGTGCTCGATGACGCGAAATCGCGCCTTGGCGTTGTTCAACAGGTCGACCAGGCGGTCGAATACATCAGCGGCCACGGATGACCTTCTCCGACAGGATCTTCAGGGCTTCGTCCAGGCTCGGCACCTTGCCGTCGGCGGGTGCGATGCCGGCATCGACGGTGCGCCGCAGGCTGCGCTCGGTCGACGTGGTCATCAGCGGATCGACGCCGGTTTCGCGCAGGGTCTTGCCGACCAGCCCCATCTCTTCCCAGCGACGGTGCGCATGCACGACATGGGTCTGCACCAGCGTGCCGACGAAATTGGCGAAGCCGGTCTTGTCGACGTCGCCCATGCAACCCATGACTTCCTTGAGGATGCCTTGGCGCTCGGCTGTGACGTAGGCTTCCACGCCCAGCGCCTCGACGCCCTTGATCAGCACGCTGCGGATCATCTTCACCGACGAGGCGCTGCCGGGCTTCGTCCCCAGCACCTTGGCGTCGAAGCCGCTGGCGTTCATCCAGGCGACAGTGGCGTCCACGTCCGCTCCGGCGGCCAGCATGGGCGCCTTGATGCCCAGCTTGAAGAAGCCGCCCATGACGGCGATGTCGATATAGCGTCCGCCCGCGGCCTCGATCGGCGCGCGATCCTCGTCGGACATGCGACCGGTCACCGTGCAGAGGTCGAGATAGTGTGCGCCTTTCTTGAGCAGCGGCGCGGCGGCCTCTGCCGCTTCCAGCGCATGCTCCCCCTGGACGGCGCAGATCACCAGGTCGGCTTCGCTGAGTGCTGCCGTGTAACGGTCTTCGATCGCCACATCGAGGCGGCGCGCTTCCTTGCCGAGTGCCGCGCCGCGCGCATCCTTGTCGAGCGCGGGGTCGATGGCGATGACTCGGCGCGGGGCATTGTCGCCCGGCCGAGAAGGGCCTCGCCAGCCCTCTGCGGCGCACAGCCCACGGGCGATCGCCGATCCGGCTTCGCCAAAGCCCAACAGCGCGATCACGCGCGGAGACAGCGACATGCAAATGCTCTCGTCAAGAAGTTGAGGGTGATCTCAGGAAGCCGGCGCTTCACCGTCGCCCGAGTTGCGGGCTGCCTGGGTGTCGCGCGAGCTGGCGATGCGCAGCTTCGGTCGCACCACGGCACGTTCGGCGGATTGGTTGCGTTCGGCGATGCCGGCATAGAGCTGCTTGCCGGCCTCGATGACGCTGACGCCAGCGAAGCGGCCGAGCCAGCGCCGGCCGAATCGTTCGACGGTCGGCGCCATACGCAGCGCCAGCCGGGAGTGAGTGGGTGGCATGAACAGCGCGCGCGTCTGCTGCATCGGCGCGAACATGTTGGCGCGCAACAGCCCGGCGAGCTGGCCGGCCGAATAGGGATGCCCCTGGTAGAACGGCGATCGATCGATCTGCGACCACAGGCCGGCGCGTGTCGGCGTGACGACCAGCAGGCGGCCGCCATCGGCCATCACGCGCCAGATCTCGCGCAGCATCGGTCGCACCCGCTCGGTGCACTCGATCGCGTGGACCAGCACGATCCGGTCGATCGAGCGGTCGGCGAGCGGCAGGTCCATCTCGTCGACCAGGGCGGTGAGGTTGCGGCCCTCGCGCGGCCAGCGGGTCACGCCCTGCGCTGCCGGCATGAAGGCGATGGTGCGGGCCGCCTCCTCGGCGAACGGCCGCAGGAACGGCGTCGCGTAGCCGAGGCCGAGCACGCTCTCGCCGCGCACATTGGGCCATACTTCGCGCAGCCGAGCGCGCAGCAGGCGGCAGGTCATCTGGCCGAGCGTGCTGCGGTAGAAGTCGTTGAGATCGAGGACATCCGTCCACATGGGACAACTTTAGCAGACTCCACGCCCCGACGGCCATGGCGACCGCGAGGAAGCTTTGCTAGCGTTGTCCATCATGAGCACAACACTAGACATCGTCCGTATCCCCGTCCTCAACGACAATTACGTGTGGTTGATGCGCGAGCCGCAGAGCGGCGCCGTCGGCGTGATCGACCCGGCCGTGGCCGGACCGGTCCTCGCCGAGGCGGCCAGACGGCGCTGGAAGATCACGCATATCCTCAACACCCATCACCATGGCGACCATGTCGGCGGCAACCGCGAGATCAAGGACGCGACCGGCTGCACCATTGTCGGCGCGCGCCGGGATCGGGCGCGCATTCCCGGCATCGACGTCGAGGTCGACGACGGAGATCGCTATCGCTTCGGCGAGGCTGAAGCCGACGTGTTCTTCGTGCCCGGCCACACCAGCGGCCACATCGCTTATGCCTTCCGCGAGCAGAAGGCGCTGTTCTGCGGCGACACGCTGTTCGCGCTGGGCTGTGGCCGCGTGTTCGAGGGAACGCCCGCCCAGATGTGGACGTCGCTCAGCCGTCTGCGCAACCTGCCCGACGACATGCGGGTCTACTGCGCCCATGAATACACGCAATCCAATGCACGCTTTGCCCTGACCGTTGAGACCGACAACACGAAATTGCAGGAACGGTCGGCCGCCATCGATGCCGCGCGGGCACGCGGCGAGGCGACGGTGCCGTCGCTGCTCGGCGAGGAGAAGGCCACTAACCCGTTCCTGCGCGCCGACGTGGCCGCCGTGCAGCGCGCGGTCGGACTTTCAGACGGCGACCCGGTCGCCGTTTTCGCCGAGGTCCGGCATCGTAAGGACGTGTTTCGCTGACGGCATTCGCCTCCCTCGTCGCCGGTTATGGCGTCTACACATCTCGAATCCTCCCCCGTCATCGGGGGAGGTGCGCCGTCATACGGGGCGGAGGGGGAAGGCCGCAGGCGAGGTGCCTCGGATTCCGACGTCGGACTCGGAGGAATCTCGATCGCGGCTTTCCCCCTCCGCCCCCTTGCGGGGGCACCTCCCCCGATGACGGGGGAGGATTCGAGATGTGTAGATGCCATAGCCGACGATGGGGCGGCGAAGAGGATCGTTTACACCGGAATCCGCACGATCACGCGCAGGCCGCCGAGCGGGGAGGCGTCGAGGGCCACGTCGCCGCCGTGGCTGCGCGCGACGTCGCGCGCGATGGTGAGACCGAGGCCGACGCCGCCGGTGTCGACGTTGCGCGATTCGTCGAGCCGGAAGAACGGGCGGAATACGTCTTCGTGCTTGTCGGGCGGAATGCCGGGACCGTCGTCGTCGATCGTGATCTCAATCGAGGTGCGGCCGCGCACGGCTTCGAGACGGACCTTGGTGCCATAGCGTAGGGCGTTGGACACGAGATTGGTGAGGCAGCGCTTGATGGCGAGCTCGCGCAGCTCGACATTCATGTCGCCCTGCCAGGCGACCTCGACGTCGGCATTGTTGCGCCGGGCGCCGGCTGCCACGTCCTCGAGGATTTCCGACAGATCGACCGGAGCGGGTTCCTCGTCGCCCTCGCCGCGGGCAAAGGCCAGATAGCCTTCGATCATCCGCTCCATGTCGAGCACGTCGTCGGCCAGCTCCTTGGTTTCTGGCGATTCGGGCAGCAAGGCGAGCGATAGCTTCATGCGGGTGAGCGGGGTGCGCAGGTCATGGCTGACGCCGGCCAGCATCTCGGTGCGTTGCTGGATCGATCGGCGCAGGCGGATGCGCATGGTATGGAAGGCGGTGGCGGCGTTGCGCACTTCGCGGGTGCCGCCAGCGAAGGCGAAATCCGGGATGTCGCGGCCCTTGCCGAGCGCATCGGCGGCGACGCCGAGATGCTGGATCGGCACCAGCTCGCGATGCATGAACCAGATCGCCAGACCGAACAGCACCAGCGCCAGGCCGAGCTGGGCGATCACGTACGCGAAGCTCGAGCCGAACGTCAGGCGCACATGCGGCACCAGCACGTCCATGACCTCGCCGTCGTTGAGCTGGATCTCGATCAGCATCTGGCCGCCGCCGACGGTGTTGTCGATGAAGAACGGCCGCTTGAGATCGGCGTCGAGCGCGCCCTGCACCTCGCGGGCGGCGATGTCGAAATACTCCGGTTCCTTGAACGGCCGTATGGTGCCCTTGCGGAAGCTGACGAACAGCAGCAGGTCCTGGGCCGATCGGCTCAGGATCCAGGCACGATGGGCATCGTCGGGGAAGTCCGAGCGCAGCGCGATCAGCAGGCGCAGGTCGCGCACCAGCAGGATGGCCAGGCGGTTGGTCACGTTGTCGCCGCGCTGGCTGTAGAACCACCAGGCCGACAACGCCTGCAGCAGCAGCATGGGCACGACGATGATGATCAGTGCGCGCGCGAACAGCGTCTGGGGGGAATGCCGGTCGGCGAAGCGGGCAATGCGTTCGAAGGCGTCGCGGACCGCGCCCAGGGTCATGCGTCGACCAGCCGATAGCCCTGGCCGCGAACGGTGCGCAGGTAGCGCGGAAACGACGGATCGGGCTCGATCTTGCGCCTGAGCCGGGTGACCTGCACGTCGATGGCGCGCTCGTTGACGGCGCTGCCGACGATCTTGCACAGCGCCTCGCGACTCACCGCCTCGCCCATCCGCGCGGCGAGCGCGCGCAACAAGGCTGTCTCGGTCTCGGTCAGCGCCATCCGCTTGCCGTCCTGGGCGAGCTCGCCGACCTCGAGGTCGAACTGGAAGGGACCGAACGTGACCTGGCGCGCCATGTCGGCGCCCGAGCTCGGCGCGGGCTTGTTGCGTCGCAGAACGTTCTGGATGCGCAGCAGGAGCTCGCGCGGTTCGAACGGCTTGCCGAGATAGTCGTCGACGCCCTTCTCCAGGCCGGCGATGCGGTCCTTGGCCTCGCCCATGGCGGTTAGCATCAGAATCGGCACATCGTCGGTGCGGCGCAGCTCGCCAGCGAACTCGAGTCCGGTCTCGCCCGGCATCATGACATCGAGCACGATGACGTCGAAGTCGAGCGCCGTCAGACGCTGGCGCGCCTCGGCGGCGCTGCCCGCCGTGCTGACGCGAAAGCCGTTGCGCGACAGGAACGATTTCAGAAGCTCGCGCAGCCGCGTGTCGTCGTCGACCACCAGGACATGCGGCTTGTCGACGGCGGCATCGACCAGGCTCATCGGCCGCTCCGGAGGCGCTTGTCGACGATGGCGCGCTCCGGCGGGTCGAGCAGGCCGAGCAGGACCTTGCGGAACCCGTCGACCGCCTCGGCACCGGTCTCGCGGTAGGCACGGGCGAAGCGCTGGCTCTGGCGGTCGGTCAGCTCGCGTTCGAGCTTTTGGCCTTTCTCCGTGAGCCACAGCAGGCGCTCGCGACGGTCGCGCGCGCCGCTCTTCTGCTCGACATAGGCCTGACCGATCAGATCCTTCAGCACTCGCGAGATCGATTGCTTGGTGACCTTGAGGATCGACAGCAGATGGCCGACCGTCTGACCGGGGTGACGGCCGATGAAGTAGAGCGCGCGGTGGTGCGCCCGGCCGAGCTGGTAGCGCTTGAGCTGCTGGTCGGACTCGAACGTGAAGTCGCGGTAGGCATAGAACATCAGCTCGATGCCTTGGCGCAGCTCCTCGTCGCGGAGGAACAACGGATTAGCGGGCGGTTTGGAGTCTACCATGCAGCACTGCGCCGATTTGTGTCGGTTCTGATCGTAAACAAGAACTATAGAGGCGGCGCGTTCCGTTGACACCCCGTGGGGTCGATGTCACCGCGACTGTGCGGACGCACAAGGCTGCAGCGAGTGACGACGAGTGGCCGAGTCTACTGAATCAGGCAGCCCACAACACCTCATGCTGAGGAGCGAGCGCAGCGAGCATCTCGATGCATGGGCAACAGGCACCGTGTTTGAGGCCCATCCTTCGAGACGCCGCGCTGCGCGCGGCTCCTCAGGATGAGGAAGGGGACTGGTCGTTTTTTCTTCATTTCGATTACCGATCGAGCATTTGAGACACAGATATTGACAAGGTCAGTAATACTGACCTAATTAGACAGAAGGTTGCCATACAGTGACTCCGAACGATCGCTTTGGAATCCTTTTCCGGGAAGGAGAGCAATGTCCTTATCGATGGAAGACCGCGACGGCTTTATCTGGCTGGACGGTAAGCTCGTGCCATGGCGCGAAAGCCGCATGCATGTGCTGACGCATGCGCTGCACTACGGCTCCGCTGTGTTCGAGGGCGAGCGCATCTATGACGGCCGGGTCTTCCGGTTGGCGGCACACAGTGCACGGCTGATCAACTCGGCCCGCCTGCTCGACTACGAGATCCCCTGGACTCGCGAGCAGATCGAGGCGGCGACGCGCGAGGTGGTCAGGGCGAACGGCTTGCAGGCCGGCTACATCCGGCCGATCGCCTGGCGCGGCACCGAAGTGCTGGGTGTGTCGGGCATCGGCACGTCGGTCCATCTCGCCATCGCGCCGTGGGCCCAGGAGGGCAGGCTGTCGGTGCAGGCGCGCGACTCCGGCATCAACGTCACTATGGCCAAGTATCGCCGCCCGTCGGCCGATTTCGCGCCGGGCCATGCCAAGGTCGCCGGCCTCTACATCATCTGCGGCATCGAGAAGGATCGCGCGCTCAGGGCCGGCTTCGACGATGCGCTGATGCTCGACTGGAAAGGCGACCTGGCCGAATCGACCGGCGCCAACATCTTCCTGGTGATCGACGGTACGCTGGTGACCCCGACCGCGGAAAACTTTCTCGACGGCATCACCCGCCGCGCCGTCATGGGCATGGCGCGGAAGCGCGGCTGGGCGGTCGAGGAGCGCCCGGTGAAGCCGCAGGAGCTGGCCAACGCCAGCGAGGTATTCCTCTGCGGCACGGCTGCCGAGATCGTGCCGGTGGGCTCGGTCGATGGTCACCACTACCAGTCCGGCCCTTACGCCCGCACCTTGATGGCGGATTTCCAGAAGCTGGTGCGCCAGCCGGACTGCGAAGGCTTCGGCGAATCCACGCATCTCGCACCGTCGGGCGCATCGCTCGCCGCTTGACAGAGCAGGTGCACTGCACTTTGCTTCGATGACGTCCGAGGGGTGTCCGGACTCCCATGAGGAGACCGGGCTGAGACAGCCGATGGGCTGAACCCTTTGAACCTGATCCGGGTCATGCCGGCGAAGGAACGGGAGTTCATCGATTGGCCCGATCATCCGTTGTCGTCATTGGTGCCGGGGTTGCCGGTCTCGCGTCCGCACTCGAGCTCGCCCAAAGCGGCGTCAACGTCAGTGTCGTCGAGCGCGGCCAGACGCTCGGCGATGGCTGCTGCTCGTGGATGGCAGGCGGCATGCTGGCGCCGTGGTGCGAGCGCGCCACCACCGAGCCGGAGGTCGCTGCCTGGGGCGCCGCCTCGATCGACTGGTGGTCGCGGCGCGACGCCGGCACCGAGCGCCGCGGCAGCTTGGTCGTCGCGCAGCCGCGCGACGCGGCCGACCTCGCGCGCTTCGCTCAGCGTACCCAGCGCTTTCGATGGATCGATGCCGATGGCCTCGCCGGCCTCGAGCCCGCCCTGGCGGGCCGGTTCCGCCGTGTCCTTTTTTTTCCCGACGAGGCGCATCTCGATCCGCGCCAGGCGCTGGCCGCGCTCGCCGCCGAGCTCGGCCGTCGTGGCGTTGTGATCCAATTCGGTGTCGAGCGACCGGCGCACGCCATCGGCGACGAGATCGTCGTCGATTGTCGCGGCTATGCCGCGCGCGATGTCCTGTCCGATCTCCGCGGCGTGCGCGGCGAGATGATGGTCGTGCACTCGCCCGATGTAGCGCTGTCGCGGCCGGTGCGGCTGCTGCATCCACGCCTGCCGCTCTATGTCGTGCCGCGCGGGAACGGACTGTTCATGATCGGCGCGACCATGATCGAAAGCGAACGGCGCGGCCCGGTCACCGTGCGCTCGGCGATGGAGCTGCTCAGCGCCGCTTACGCGCTGCATCCTGCTTTCGGCGAAGCGGAAATCGTCGAGCTGGGCGCCGACCTGCGCCCGGCCTTTCCCGACAACCTGCCGCGACTAGAGCGCAGCGGCCGCGTGCTGCACGCCAACGGGCTGTTTCGCCACGGCTTCCTGCTCGCGCCGACCTTGGCGGGCTGGGTCGCCGACGCCGTCACGCGAGAGGATTTCGACTCGGAGGTCAGTCATGCGGATTTTCCTCAACGACAACGCGCATGAGATCGATCAGCCGACCTTGGCCGCTGCGCTGGAGGCGCTGGGATTCGGCGGGCGCAAGATCGCGACGGCGGTGAACGGGCGCTTCGTTGCCGCCGCCGCGCGGCCCGCGACGAAGCTCGCCGATGGCGATCGCATCGAGGTCGTGGCGCCGATGCAGGGAGGCTGACCATGTTCTACGGCGTCGACGTTTCCTCGCGCCTGCTGCTCGGCACGGCGCGCTATCCCTCGCCGGTTGTCCTCGAACGGGCGATCAAGGCCTCGGGCGCCGAGATCGTTACCGTGTCATTGCGTCGCGAAGGCGGCACCAGCCGCGCTGGCCAGAGATTCTGGTCGTTCGTCCAATCGCTCGGCCTGCGCGTGCTGCCCAACACGGCGGGCTGCCATTCGGTGCAGGAAGCGGTGACCACCGCGCACATGGCACGCGAGCTGTTCGACACCAAATGGATCAAGCTCGAGGTGATCGGCGATGCCGACACGTTGCAACCCGATGTCTTCGGCCTGGTCGAGGCGGCGCGTATCTTGGCGCAGGACGGCTTCGAGGTGTTTCCCTACACGACCGAGGATCTCGTCGTGGCCGACCGCCTGATCGAGGCGGGGTGCCGCGTGCTGATGCCGTGGGGGGCGCCGATCGGCTCGGCGCGCGGCCTCAACAATGTCTATGGGCTGCGCTCCTTGCGCGCGCACTTTCCCGACATTCCGCTGGTGGTCGATGCCGGGCTGGGCGTGCCCTCGCACGCGGCGGCCGCCATGGAGCTGGGCTATGACGCCGTGCTGCTCAACACCGCCGTGGCCGAGGCCGGCGATCCGGTCGCGATGGCGCGCGCTTTCGCACTCGCCGTCGAGGCGGGCCGCGCCGCCTTTCTCGCTCAACCGCTCGAGCCGCGCGACATGGCCCAGCCGTCGACGCCGGTGGTCGGCAGGGCCGTACTGGGAGGCTGAACATGCTCGACCGTTTCTATCCCGTCGTGCCGGACGCCGGCTGGGTGGTGCGTCTGGTCTCCGTCGGCACGCGCCTGATCCAGCTTCGCATCAAGGATCAGCCGGTCGAGGAGATCCGTCGCCAGCTCAGGCAGGCCAGATCCGCGTGTGCCGCTGCCGGCGCCCAGCTCATCGTCAACGATTACTGGCAGGCGGCGATCGACGAAGGTTGCGACTACGTCCATCTCGGCCAGGAGGATCTGCTCGACGCCGACATCGAGGCGCTGCGCAAGGCCGGCCTGCGCATCGGCGTCAGCACGCACGATCACGCCGAGCTGGAGAAAGGGCTCGCCATCGATCCCGACTACGTGGCGTTGGGGCCGATCTATCCGACCAAGCTCAAGCAGATGCCGTGGGCGCCGCAGGGAACAGAACGCCTGAGGGAATGGAAACGCCTGATCGGCAAGCGGCCGCTGGTGGCGATCGGCGGACTAACGCTCGAACGCGCGTTGCTCTGCCTGGCGGCGGGCGCCGACAGCGCCGCCGTCGTCGGCGACATAGTCAATCACGCCGATCCGCTCGGCCAGGCACGCGTCTGGATTGCCGCGACGCGGGCCGCGCCATGACCGACCGTTACGCCCGCCAGATGGTTCTCGCCGATGTCGGCCCCGATGGGCAGACGCGGCTCGCTGCGGCTCAGGTGCTCGTAGTCGGCGCCGGTGGGCTGGGCTGCCCGGTGCTGCAGTATCTTGCCGGCGCCGGTGTCGGGCGCTTGACCGTCGTCGATCACGACCGGGTGGAAGAGACCAATCTGCATCGCCAACCGCTCTATTCGATGAGTGATCTGGGCCAGCTCAAGGCGGAGCGCGCCTGCACTGCCCTCCGGCGCTTAAATCCGACCGTCGCTGTGCGCGCAGTGGCCGAGCGGCTGACGCCGCAGAACGCGGCGGCGCTCGTTGCCGAGGCCGATCTCGTGGTCGATGCCGCCGACAGCTTCGCCGTCACCTACATCCTGAGCGACGCCTGTCGCGACGCGGCCAAGCCGCTGGTCAGCGCCTCGATCGTCGGCCTCAGCGGCTATGCCGGCGCCTTCTGCGGCGGCGGTCCGAGCTACCGCGCGGTCTTCCCAGAGATCGCATCGGAGGGCGGCACCTGCGCCACCATCGGCGTGCTGGGCACCGCGGTTGCGGTGGTCGGCGGGCTGCAGGCCCATCTCGCCTTGCATCTGTTGCTCGGGCTGGAGCCCAGCGTCCTCGGTCGCGTGTTCACATTCGACGCGCGGCGTCCCGGGTTCGGCGGCTTCGACTTCACTGGCAGCGCCGAGCCTGTGCGCGTCGTGCCGTTCATCGCGCCGACCGCCGTGAACGACGACGACGTGGTGGTCGATTTGCGCAGCCTGGACGAAGCACCGCAATCGCCGTTCGCCCGTGCGGTGCGTCTCGACGTCGATCACATCGAGGCTCTGTCCGCGGCACCGTCGCGGCGCATCGTGCTGTGTTGCCGCAGTGGGCAGCGCGCGCTCGCCGCCGCCGATCGCCTGCGCAACCGTGGCTATGACAATTTGGCCCTTGTCGCGCTGGGCTAGACCGCGTGCCCTCTTCCCATGGTTGGGAGGCGCATTCGATTTGTATCCGGCCTGCGGGATCTGAGCAGACCTTGGCCAGATCGGTGCAACCCTTAATCGGGGCTTCATTTTGTCGCCAATCGCGATAGAAATGACCAACACACGAGAGCGCCATGCCCCAGACCTTGCCTATCGAATTCGCTCACCAGCCGCATCCCGCGCCGACCGCGCCGGAGAAGCGGGCCGCTATCCTGCGCGATCCGGGGTTTGGCCGTGCCTTCACCGATCACATGGTCACCATCCGCTACAGCGAAGGCAAAGGCTGGCACGACGCCAAGATCGGGCCGCGCGAGCCGATCGCCATGGATCCGGCGTCGGCGGTGCTGCACTACAGCCAGGAGATTTTCGAGGGGCTGAAAGCCTATCGCACTGCGAACGGCGGGGCGGTGATGTTTCGTCCCGAGGAGAATGCGCGCCGTTTCAACAAGTCGGCTGAGCGGCTGGCCATGCCGAGCCTGCCCGAAGCGGTGTTCGTGGAGGCGCTCGACCGGCTGGTCGCGATCGATCGGGACTGGATTCCCGAAGGCGAGGGCAGTCTCTACCTGCGGCCTTTCATGTTCGCCAACGAGGTCTTCCTCGGCGTCAAGCCGTCGTCGGAATATCTGTTCATCGTGATCGCCTCGCCCGTCGGCTCCTACTTCAAGTCGAAGGACAGCGCCGTCTCGGTCTGGGTCGAGCAGGAGCTGACGCGTGCCGCACCGGGCGGCACCGGCGCCGCCAAGTGCGGCGGCAACTATGCCGCCAGCCTGATGGCCCAGATGGACGCCTACAAGCACGGCTGCGAGCAGGTGGTGTTCCTCGATGCCGTCGAGCGCCGCTGGGTCGAGGAGCTGGGCGGCATGAACATCTTCTTCGTCTTCGACGACAGCTCGATGGTGACGCCGCCGCTCGGCGGCACCATCCTGCCAGGCATCACGCGCGCCTCGATCCTGACCCTGGCCAAGGACATGAAGATTTCCGTGCGCGAGGAGCCCTACGCGATCGACCAGTGGCGCGCCGATGCCGCCAGCGGCCGGCTGCGCGAGACTTTCGCCTGCGGCACCGCCGCGGTGCTGACGCCGATCGGCACGGTCAAGTCCAGGGATGGCGATTTCGTCATCGGCAACGGCGGCTCCGGTGCGCAGACCGAGAAGCTTAAGGGCGCCCTGATCGACATTCAGCGCTGCCGCACCCAGGACACGCACGGCTGGGTCCACAAGGTGTTCTAAAGCAGCGTCCTGTCAGGTCCGGCCGCGACGATCGTTCTCCTCCCTGACGTCGTTGGGGAGGAGAACGCGAACAGGGCCGCGCGGCATCACAGCCAGTCGACGACCGCGGATCGGAGCGAGCCTGCCCGAGCGGCGGTTCTTTGCGTCGTCGAGGACGTGAAGGCGAACAGGCCGGTCGGCTCGACGGCCTCGACCTCGCCGTCCTCGAGGTCGCGGAAAATGGCCACGAGAAAGAGCGGCATATCGGACTCCGGCGTGCCGAACGGACGCGGCGGCGAGAACGCGGTCCCGACGCTTTGCACCAGGACGGGCCGCGGACTCTCTACCACACGGATCAGTCCCTTCAGCCGCAGCAGCCGGTCGCCCAGAGCCCCGGCGAGATTGTCGAGCCAGGCGGCCAGAGCGTCGTAGGCCAGGACACCGGCTGGCTGCGCAAGCCGCACGGCGATGCGCGGATGCGGGGCCGCGGTGACGACAGGCGGCAGGGCCGGCGTCGCCGCCGCGCGGGCCAGTGGCGCGAAGGCCGCCGCGACCGCCGCGTCGCGCGACGCGGTCGCCACGATCTCCGCCAAGGGATTGAGGGCCTGGGCCTCGTCTCTCGATCGCGCGAGGGCTCCTTCGGACAGCGCGTCGGCCTTGGTGACGACGATGCGATGGGCGGCCGCCCATTGCGCGGCCGCTTCCTCGAATACCGCCGGCCGCATCCCGCAGGTAGCATCGAACGTGGACACCACGCTCACCTTCACGCGGTGCTCGGCGAGGCTCGCGAGCTGGCGCAGGACCGGCCCCGGCTTCGAAAGCCCGCTGGTCTCCAGGACGATCCGCCGCAGCGGGCCTTGGGCGCCCGGCCGTTCGACGGCGAGCAGGGCATCGACCGTGTGGGCGAGGTCGCTGCCCGCCTGGCAGCAGATGCAGCCGTTCGACAGCATGGCGATAGGCGTGCCCGCGCCGCTTTCGCGCAGGATCGCACCGTCGAGGCCGATCTCCCCCACCTCGTTCACGATCACGGCGGTGTCGGCACCCTGGGGAAGCTCGAGAAAATCGCGCAGCAGGGTGGTCTTTCCCGATCCGAGGAACCCCGTCAGGACGACGAAATCCGGCCCGTCGAATCGGCTTGCCGCGGCACCGCTCACTGCGCCGCCTCTTGCCGTTGCCGGTAGCGCGCCGGGACATCTTCCGCCCACGTTTCCTTGACCAGCTCGCGGACGTCGGCAAGCAGCTCGGCGGTGTCGAAGATCACGCCGTCTTTGATCGTATATTTGAGGCCGCGATGCCATTCGACACGATTCGTCGCCTCGTTGAGCCGCATCGCGCCGGTGCCGTAGAGCAGCTTGAAGTCGCTGAGCGGGTTGTGATCATGCACCAGCAGGTCGGCATACTTGCCGACCTCCAAGGTTCCCAAATCGTCCTGGAGGCCGCACAGGGCCGCGCCCTGCGACGTCGCCGAACGGATGACCTCGAGCGGATGGAAGCCCGCCTCCTGCAGGAGCTCGAGCTCGCGGATGAAGCCGAAGCCGAATATTTGATAGATGAAACCCGAGTCGCTCCCGGTGCAGACACGTCCGCCGCGATTCTTGTACTCGTTGATGAACGCCATCCACAGGCGATAATTCTCCTTCCACTCGATCTCGTTCTGGGTCGACCAGCGATACCAGTAGGAGCCATGCCCGCCGCGCTGCGGGGTGAAGTAGTCCCACATCGACTTCCAGGTGTACTCCTTGTGCCAGTCGGCCTGCCGCGCGCGCATCAGGTCGCGATTGGCGTCGTAGATCGTGAAGGTCGGCACGAAGGTGAAGCCGAGCGCGAGGAACTGCTCCAGCACCTCGTTCCACTTGGCCGAGCCGGGCTTGGCGCCCTGCTTGAACATCTGACCGGAGACGGAGAAGCGGAAATATTCGTCGTTGTAGTCGTAGTCGAGCGGGAAATTCTGGACCACGCGGTCCTCGAACAGGGCTTCGGGCAGTCCGTAGTAATGCTCGGCGCTCGTCAGCCCCCAGCGCGCCGTGGTGAGGGCGTTCATGCGGGTGACCGACATCTGGGCGTGATGACAGCCCGACCGCAGACCGAGCTTGCGGCACTCGTCGAGGGCCGCTTCCATGATGGCGGGCGGCGCGCCGAAGAATTTCACGCCGTCGGCACCGCGTTCCTTGAGCCGGCGCAACCAGGCCCGCCCTTCGTCGGGCGAATGTAGGACCTTCAGCATGTCGTTGACCGCCGGGAAGTAGGCATAGGCGAGCAGGCGAGGGGCGGCGATGCTGTTCTCGGCCGAGCGCTTTTTCTGGTCGAGCATCCAGCCCAACCCGTTCATCGAACCCATCTCGCGCACCGTGGTGACGCCGTGCGCCAGCCAGAGCTTGTAGACATAGTCGACGGGCGGGACCCAGCCGTTGGCCGAGTGGTAGGCGACACCGGCATGGGCGTGGCAATCGATGAAGCCCGGCGTCACCCACTTGCCGCGGCAGTCGATCTCGTGATCGCCTCCGGCCGGCCGGTTGGCCGCAGTCGCGAGATTGCCCGTGACCTTCTTCAGGAGCGCGATTCGGTTGTTCTCGATCACGATGTCGGTCGGCCCGATTGGCGGCGCGCCGGTGCCGTCGATCACTGTCGCGTTGCGTAGCACGAGACGCTTGAATGGGCCGATTCCCCGGTCGCGCTGGCGTGCCGGCGCGACCACGGGCTGGCCCGCCTTCGCGCGGGTCACCGCCAGCTCGTCGCCGGGCAGGGTGTCGCTGGGTGTCGGGCGATCGGTCATGGGGTGCTTTCTCGAAGGTTACGCGACGGAGCTGGACAGGACTGGCCAGCGTACCCAGAAGTCGCCCGCCGCGACAGCAGCTCATGTTCCTCTCCCCCGCCCTCATGAGCGCGTTCGGCTTCGCCGAGCCGCACATAAGGGAGAGAGGCTAGGTGAGGGGGCTACGAGGTTGTCAGATCACCTGCAACCCCCTCACCCAACCTCTCCCCCAAGCGGGGGAGAGGAGTATGAATTGACGAGGATTTGAGGCGTTTCAGCCCGGCGCGGCACCCTGGACGCCGAGGTAGACGGCATAGAGCGACTGGCTTGCCGCCATGAACAGGCGGTTTCGCTTGGGGCCGCCGAAGCAGATGTTGCCGCAGACTTCGGGCAACCGGATACGTCCGATCAGCTTGCCTTCCGGGTTCCAGACCGTGACGCCGCTGTAGCCGACCGAGCGGCCGGCGTTGCTCGAAATCCAGAGGTTGCCGTAGACATCGCAACGCAGGCCATCCGGTCCGCACTTGACGCCATCGATCATGAAGTCGCTGAACAGCTTGCGATTGGAGAGCTTGTTGTCCGATCCCACGGTGAAGGAATAGACCTCGCCCTTGCCGCCTGGGCCGGTGTCGCCGGGTCCCTTGCCGGTGCTGGCGACGTAGAGCGTCTTGTAGTCGGGCGAGAAGCAGAGCCCGTTGGGATCGGGCACCTGCTCCTCCGTGATCACGAGGTCGATGCGACCGCTGGGATCGATGCGATAACAGTTCGTCGGCAACTCGCGCTTGGCGGTGCCGATGCCGGGTGGCTGGCCGAGACGCGGATTGAGCTTGCCGGCGGCGTTGCTGGGCCCGCCCGCCACGTCGGGCGTACCTTCGTAAAGCTGCCCGCCGTAGGGCGGATCGGTGAACCAGTAGCTGCCGTCTGGATGCGGCACGACATCGTTGGGCGAGTTCAGCCTCTTGCCGTCGAAGGCGTCTGCCAGCACCGTCGCGGAGCCGTCGAGCTCGTAGCGCACGACGCGCCGCGTCAGGTGCTCGCACGAGAGCTGGCGCCCTTGGAAGTCGAATGTGTTGCCGTTGCTGTTGTTCGACGGGCTGCGGAAGACGCTGACCCGGCCATCGTCCTCGATCCAGCGCAGTTGCCGGTTGTTGGGAATGTCGCTCCAGACGAGGTAGCGGCCCTGGGAATTCCAGGCCGGGCCCTCCATCCAAAGCGCGCCGGTCCAAAGTCGCTGGATCGCGGCGTTGGGCTGCCTGAGCGCATTGAAGCTCGGATCGATCGTCAGGATGTCGGGGTCGGTGAAGTAGGTGGTCGGCGCGCCGTTGCGACTGAAATCACGCGGCGGCGTGGTGACCGTCGACGGCGGGGCAACCGGCCCCGCCGGCGTCTGCGCGAAGGCCTTTCCGGCGGCCAACGTCGCGGCTGTCGCGCCGGCCGCTCCGACCAATGCGCGGCGAGACATGACTGCTCGCCTCTCGAATCTCTCCGATGAGCTCATGAGCGTTACTCCCGTTGGTTGTCGAATTATTTTGCGAAATTCTACCAAGGAAGCATGCCGTCGGAAAGCGCTGGAAGCGGCGGTAGGAAAACTAGCCGCGATTGCGTTCCCAGCGGGCGGCGGCCGCGTCGTCGCCCTCGTGGGCGCCGACCCACTTGTCGCCGGCCGGCGTTTCCTCGAGCTTCCAGAACGGCGCCTTGGTCTTCAGCCAATCGACCAGGAACTCGCAGGCCTCGAAGGCGGCCTCGCGGTGCGGCGAGCCCACCGCCACCAGAACGATCCGCTCGCCGGAGGACATCTTGCCGTAGCGATGAACGATCAGGCTCGCTTCGAGCGGCCAGCGGCGGTGCGCTTCGGCCTCGATGTCCTCGAGCGCTTTCTCGGTCATGCCGGGATAGTGCTCGAGCGTCAGCGAATCGATGCGCTCGCGGTGAAGCCCTTCGCGGACATGCATCTCGCGCACCAGGCCGACGAACACCGCGAGCCCACCGATGCGCTTGTTGCCTTGAGTCAGCCGATCGAGCTCGGCACCGACGTCGAAGTCGCTCTCCTGGACACGCACGCTCATGTCAGCGCCCACCCGTGAAAGGAGGAAAGAACGCGACTTCGCGGGCTCCGGCGATCGGCGTGTCGAACGGCGCCGTGCGCTGATCGACGGCGGCGCCGAACGCCGCGCCCTCGGCCAGCGCCTCGGCATGGCCAGGACTGCGCGTGCGCAGCCAGGCGACGAGATCGGCTACGGTGGCGACGGTCGAAGGCGGCGTCACCTCCTCCTCGCCGAGGCCGACGTGGCGTTTCATCCAGGCGAAATAGCGGACCTTCACTCGGCACCTCCGGGGCTCGGCTGGTCCTCGGCCATGTGGCGCAATCCCGTCCTCAGGTAGTCGTAGCCCGTGATCAAGGTCAGGCCGGCGGCGATCCAGATCAGCGCCAGCCCGGTGTCGGTGACGATCGGCGGCGTGGCGTCGCGCACCAGCAGAAAGGCGATGGCCACCATCTGGGCTCCGGTCTTCCATTTGGCAAGCTGGCTCACCGGCATGCCGACGCGCAATTCGGCGAGGAATTCGCGCAGGCCGGAGACCAGGATTTCGCGCATCAGGATGACCAGTGCGGCGATCACGTGGATGCCGTGCAGCGCACCGTTGTAGACCAGCATCAGCAGGGTCGCCGCGACGAGCAACTTGTCGGCGATCGGATCGAGGAAGCGGCCGAGTCGCGAGATCTGATGATAGCGGCGGGCGAAGTAGCCATCGAACCAGTCGGTGACGCAGGCGATCACGAACAGGCTCATGGCTGCCCATTGCATCCAACCGCGGTCGAACCACAGGCAGGCGACCACCAGCGGGATCGCCGCAATGCGCGACAGCGTGAGCAGGTTGGGCAGGTTGAGCATTGTCGACGGTTAAAGCCCATTTGGAGGGGGGCTGTCACCCGGAGGGGCCTCTTCTCCCCGGCTTTGCCGGGGAGGAGCCCGAAATAGCCGCCACCGGGGTGTGCCGGGAGCGCGCTTCTTCGTGGCGCTCATGGGGACAGCGGCCAGGCGGCCCGCGGTCCGCCAGAGCATGAGCGCATCATTGCCCACCCCGAAAGTGAGCATGGATCTTCTGGGCGAGGGCATCGGAGATGCCGTCGACGGCCTTGATGTCCTCGAGCGTCGCCATGGCGACGGCGCGGGCGCTGCCGAAATGATGCAGCAGGGCGCGCTTGCGGCCGGCGCCGATGCCGGGAACCTCGTCGAGTGCCGAGCGCGTGAGGTCGCCAGCCCGCCGCGCGCGATGCGTGCCGATGGCGAAGCGGTGCGCCTCGTCGCGCAGGCGCTGCAGGAAATAGAGCACCGGATCGCGCGGCTCGAGCGAGAACGGTGGCCGGCCCGGCATGAAGAAGCGCTCGCGGCCGGCATCGCGGTCGGGACCTTTGGCGATGCCGACCACGGCGATGTCCTCCAGGCCAAGCTCGGTCAGCACGCCGCGCGCGACCTCGAGCTGCCCCTGGCCGCCATCGATCAGCACCAAGTCGGGCCAGTGCTCCTCGTTGCGCTCGGGATCCTCGCGCAGCGCCCGGCCGAAGCGCCGCGACAGCACCTCGCGCATCATGGCGAAATCGTCGCCGGCCGCACCCTCGCTCTTGATGTTGAACTTTCGATATGAATTCTTGATGAAGCCTTCCGGTCCGGCGACGACCATGGCGCCGATCGGGGCGCTGCCTTGGATGTGGCTGTTGTCGTAGACCTCGATGCGCTCGGGCGGGCCGTCGAGGCCGAACACGCGCGCCACGCCATCGAGCAACTGGCGCTGCGTGCCGCGCTCGGCCAGGCGCCGCGCTAGTGCCTCGCGGGCGTTGGACACCGCCTGGTCGAGCGCGTCCTTCTGCTCGCCGCGCTTCGGGTAGCGGATCTCCACCTTGTGGCCGGCGGTCATGGCCAACGCGCTTTCCAGCAGGTCGGCCTCGGTGACGTCGTGGCTGGTCAGGATCAGGCGCGGCGCCGGGCGCGCCTCGTAGAACTGGCCGATGAAGGCCGACAGGACGGCCGGCTCGTCGAGATCCTTGGTGTGGGCGGGGAAATAGGCGCGATTGCCGAGGTTCTGGCCGGCGCGCAGGAAGAACACCTGGACGCAGATCTGCCCGCCCTCGGCGTGGGCGGCGAAGATGTCCGCCTCGTCGATCGAATGCAGGCTGATCGACTGGTGCGACTGGATGTGCGCCAGGGCGCGGATACGATCGCGCAGCACGGCCGCGCGCTCGAATTCCAGACCCGCCGAGGCCTGGTCCATGCGCTGCGACAGGGCTTGCTGGACCTCGCGGTTCCGCCCGCCCAGGAAATCGCGCACCTCGTCGACGATCGCCCCGTATTCGGTTCGGTCGATGCGCCCGACACAGGGCGCCGTGCAACGCTTGATCTGGTACTGCAGGCAGGGCCGGGTGCGCGTCGAGAATACGCCGTCCGAGCACGAGCGCAGCGGGAAAGCGCGCTGCAGGGCGTAGAGCGTCCGGTTGACCGCGGTCGCCGAGGCGAACGGCCCGAAATACTCGTTGTCCGGCTCGCGCGTGCCGCGGTGCTTGGCGAGCTGCGGCCATTCGGTGTCGCGCCGGATGACGATGTAGGGGAACGACTTGTCGTCGCGCAGCAGCACGTTGAAGCGTGGCCGGAAACGCTTGATCAGGTTGTTTTCGAGCAGCAAGGCCTCGGCCTCGCTGCCGGTGACAGCGAACTCCATGGTCCGGGTCGCCGACACCATGAGCATCAGGCGGGTGGCCAGCCGGGTCGGTTGGGTGTAGGCGGCGACCCGACTGCGCAAGGACCGGGCCTTGCCGACATAGAGCACCTCGCCGTCGGCCGCGATCATGCGATAGACCCCGGGCTTGCGCGGCAGGGTGCGCACGAGCTCGGCGATGGTTCGCATGCCATCGGCGAGCGAGCCCTCGCTTGGTTTCTGATCGGTAATGATGTCGGCGTCGTCGCTCACGGGGATCCCTGTCACAGGCTTCTTATATGGGCAGGTCGAAGCATTTTCTCCCGACAGTTGGTCCGTGTGGGAAAGTCTGTGAACAAACGATCTCCTGATGGGCCGATGCGTCAGCGTCACTGTATTGACTTGAAGTAGCCACGGTGGCAGTCGCCGGCAATTCAATGCTAAAGGATTGATTTTTAATAGTTTTTGATTTGGGGACAGCTCTCAGAAAGGTCTGGCCGTAGGAAATGTTCCTGGTTTGATCCGATTGTCAGTCGCGCTGCGTTCGGTGGGTAATTCCCAATGTTACACCTCACGCTTCAACCTCAATAGGCAGAGCCGAGGGTTCACTCCCTCCTCTCTGAAACAGGCCTGGAACAACAACGCGAAGAAAGCGGAGATGAGGTCCGCGCCCAGGGCGACCAAGCTCAGGGCGATATGCATGTCCGGCCGGTATGAGACCTGGACCAAAGAGCCGATGCCAAAGCCGATTTGTGTGCCGATGTTCACCAGCAGGAAAGCCGCCAGGGCTCGTTGGGGTGGCTTGCCCATGCCTGTCGTTCGTTGGCGGCTTTCGGGGCCTACAGCACCGACAGCATGCGGCCGACCAGGGGATGGCGGACGACGTCCTTGTCGGTCAGGCGGACGACGGCGACGTCGTCGAGGCCGTCCAGCCTCTGGCCGATCTGGCCCAGGCCGGACAACTCGGGCAGCAGGTCGGTCTGGTCGGGGTCGCCGGTGATCACCATGGTGGAATGCCAGCCCAACCGGGTCAGCAGCATCTTGAGCTGGCCGTAGGTGCAGTTCTGCGCCTCGTCGATCAGCACGAAACTGTTGTTCAGAGTGCGGCCGCGCATGAAGGCGACAGGGGCGATCTCGATGGTTCCGTCGTCCAGGCTCTGGCGTAGCCGCTTGGGGCCCATCCGGTCGTTCAAGGCGTCGTAGAGCGGCCGCAGGTAGGGATCGAGCTTTTCGCGCATGTCGCCCGGCAGGAAGCCCAGATTTTCGCCGGCTTCGACGGCCGGCCGGGACAGCACGATGCGCGTGACGCTGCCGGACTCGAGGGCCTCGACGGCGGCGGAGATCGCCAGATAGGTCTTTCCGGTCCCCGCGGGACCCATGGCGATGGTAAGCGGGGTCGTGTCGATCGCTTCCATCAGGATGCGCTGGTTATCGCTGCGCGGCCGGATCTTGCGGACGTAACTTTGCTCCCGATCGTTGGCCGGCGCGGGCTCGAAGACGAGATTATGAATACGACCCGTGTCGACGGCGTGCAGCTTGGCGCGGCGAGTGGCGCGTTTGGCCATTGGCGTACTCCGGAGCAAGGAACGGAAGGGGGCCTACCGCCAAAAGAAAAACGCCCCCGCAAGCGGAGGCGTCGGCGATCGGCAGTCGTGAAGGTGCGGTTGCCAAAGCACTCGGTGGATTATCCACCGGTGACCCATAGTCCGTCGGGCACAACGTCCTCGACCGGATAGGCGACCTCCTTCAGTGACTGTATCAAGCGTACCGTGAATAGGGCGAACCGGCCACAATATTTATGGGCCGCAACTCAAATTTCACACAAGGGAGAGGGGGTTGGGCTGTAGGCGAGACGGCCGGCGATATAGGTCGCCGCTCTAGTCCCGGATCTCGATGCCGGGCGGCAACAGACGGCGAATCCCGTCGGCCGGGCCGAAATGGACGATAAGGCCATCCTGGACGGCAACAATGACGTCGGGTTCGTGCATCATGGCGTGCTCGAGTCCGTCGCGAAAGGGATCGTCGGAGAAAGGCAGCGTCGGTCCGCGCAGAGCCTTGACCGGCGACTCCGCGGACCGTTCCGTCACAGGAAGACGACGCGAGTCTCGCGTTCGAGCATCTGCGGGATCTTGGTCGGGTCGTCGAATTCGATCTCGGCCTCGACCTGATGGGCGCTGCCTTCGCCGAGATCGGCCTTGCTGCGCTTCACGCGAGTCACCGTCATCGGCGAGCGCACCACCTTGCCTGTATAGACGGTCGGGCTGCCGCGGAAGGTGATCTCGACCTTGGCACCGGGAACCAGGCGGTCGAGATGCAACTCGTCGACCTCCGCCAGCACCCGCAGCTTGCGCATGTCGACGATCTTGGCGATGCCGTAGTGGCTGACGCGCTCGCCCTGGCGCGTGAATATCTGCACCACCACGCCGTCGATCGGCGAGCGCACCAGCGCCGACTCGCGATTCGTCAGCGCCCGGTCGAGGGCCGCCTTGGCGTTGGCGATGTCGAGCGCGTTGATCGTCAGGTCCGACGCCAATGTCTGCTTCTGCAGGACCAGGTTGGTCTTCTGCTTTTCCAGGTTCTGTTCGGCGAGGCTGAGCTCGATTTCCTTCTGGTCGGGCGGCTTGCCCGAGCGCTGCAGCTCCAGCACCTTGAGCCTATTGCGCTCGATCGTCTGCGCAATGTTGTCTTCCGCCATGGCGATTTCGGTGACCCGTGACCCCTTGGTCATGGTCTCGCGCATCTGCAGCAGCTTCTCGAGGCTCGCCTGGGCCGTGCGCACGGCAATGTCGGCCCGCGGGTGTTCCGACAGCACGCCGATGATCTCGCCTTCCTTGACGGTCTGGCCGTCCTTGATACGCAGCTCGATCAGCGTGGCGCCGCCCAGCGGATCGCCGGCGACCGTCACCGTGCCGCCCGGTGCGTCGGTGTAGCCGCGCGAGATCAGCGGCTGCAGGTTGGGTCGCGTCGAATCCTGGGCAATGCCGGTCGGAAGGCTCGGCGCGAACCAGGCAGCGAAGCAGGCGATCACGCCGATCGTCGCTACCCCTATGATCGCCAGGAATTTTCTCACGCGCCCCATGGGCGGCCGCTCCCCATCCACACCAACCAATTATCCATTGTAACTCGTTCGCCGGGCAAAATCGCGGCGGGAATGTACTGCACGGGCGGCCACTGTCCCATCGGATCGCGACAAAATTGTGCACATGTCGGCATATATCCAGGGGCCGAGGGGCGGGGCCGTCAATCGATGACAGCGTTGGCGTCGACGAGCAGACGTGGTGTCAGAGCGAGGCCCGGCGCCACGGCCGTGTTCAGGTTGACGGCGCGCTCGAAGACCGGCCGCTGCTCGATCGGCGGGTTGCGTATGTTGGCGGATGTCGTTGCCGGCAACGTGCCTGTCGCCATGGACAACCTGCCGGTATGCCCGCCGCACATCCCTTCAGGAGCGCTGTGCGCCTTGGCGGTGGGTTCGAACCGGCAGTTGTGCGGTGCCATTTTGCTATGGGACCCGCCATGAGGCTAAGGCACTGAAACCTAAGGATTTTGTCGATGAACCACTGACGTTCGGCCAGCACCTCAAGAAGCGACGCCGCGAACTCGGCCTGCTGCAGCGAGAAGTGGCCAAGGTGATGGGGGTTTCCAAAGCAACCATCGTGAACTGGGAAAATGGCAAGACCACACCCGCACCTGCCCGATTCCGGCCAGCGCTGGACTTCCTCGGCTATGACCCGACACCCACATCAAACGCCCTTGCAGACAGACTGCAAGCGAAGCGGCGGGCACTTGGGGTGACCTTCTCGCAGGTCGCTCAGTACCTCGGCTGGAATGACGGCACCCTCACTCGCTATCTGAATGGCACGTGGCAGATGCCACCTGACCGAGCGCTGGCACTTGAGGCATTCCTCACTGAGGGGAAAGCCAATCCTGAGGTCATTCACCGGATGCCCCGGCGGCACCAGACGACAAAGGGCTGAGCCTTGCCTACCGCCGAGACAGGGAGACAGGGGGCTTCTGGGGTGCAAAGCGAACGAGTGACCCCCAAACAGCGACGGCTTGGAGTAACCCTGGCCCAGATCGTTCGTACTCCGTTGGGATCCCAGCAGCCTGCAGCACTTCTCAAATGGCACGTGGCGGATGTCACCGAATCGGCGAGCCTCCCTGGAGGCCTTCCTCGCCGCTGCTACACCTGCCCTAAGGGAGCTCCATGACGCGAGGCGACGTTGCAGAAGCTCTGCAAATCGGAGACGCCGATCGATGGCGGCCTGGGCGACTTGCCGAGCAGCTACAAATTTTGGCGGCAACGATGATGCGGTTAGGCACGACCGTTCCTACCGAGCTATGCATTCGCGCATACCTTCCAGTGTGTAACGAGCATCACTTGCAGCTGCGACTATGGGTTGTAGACTGGTTTTCTCGTCTGGATCGGCAGGGCGAAGCGATGTTGAAAAGAGTCAGCCATCGTGTCGCGGAAGCGGTCGCCTTCGCGCGCTGTCAGTCACGGAAAACTCGTCGCCATCACAGCCACTGAACCAATCCACGTCGACCTGGCTTATCGTGCAGGTCGCACCTTAAGAAGGTGAGGTACAAATGCCTACCGATCGCCCAAGTATGACTACCTCTCTGGTGGGCACAACGCGGGGGAAAGTTCTCCTGTCCGCTCTCGGTTTAGCTTGCGGTTTCGCGGCTATGGCTGCGGTCGAACCAGCAATGGCGATCATTAACGGAACTGAAGTCAATTCAACGGAAGAGCAGCAGCGAGGCTTGGTGACGATCCGAAGGGGTTGCTCTGGTATTTTATTATCGAGCGACTGGGTCATGACGGCCGGGCACTGTTTGCCTGTAGATCGTCCAAACCCAGCACTACCGAGCGTCACAGTAGCATGGGCACCCGGCCGCAATTTCCCGAGCGACGCCATGTACCAATCCGCAAATGCGGACCAGTCGACGAATCCGGGGCCCGAATTTTCGCTGATCCACCTATCCGTTCCGGTCCCAGGTATTGCCGCCGATTACCGCATGCAGCTGTATGCCGACACCGCTGGTTCGCTGATGGGAAAAACGGTCGTTAAGTACGGCCGGGGGGTATCCACCCTCGCTGACAACAATCCGACCAGCGGCGCTCCTGTCGGCCCTGGCGGGGCCGGACCGTACCGTGCAGCCAATCTCGTTGTTAAATTCGCATCTGACATGGACTTCTCTATCACTTACGAGCGGAATCAAGCTGGGCAAATCCTGATGCCGGGCGACAGCGGAGGCCCGGGAATAGTCTGGGAGAATGGTACGGCGTTTCTCGTGGGGATAACGCGCAGCGGAGCCCCCGGCGCTGTTGAGTGCTTTAACAGGGCGGGAATTACGCCGGCTCAGATAGACGCGAATTGCAAGGCGTCGATCTATGCTATCTCCGGAGCCGTCGACACAGCGATAGCATCTTCTGCCGTCAGACACGCTGTCCAGGCAATTTTGAAAAGCTCCTGGAATGCCCGGCTTACGTCGCAGACGGTATTGGTCTATTCGCCAGAGATCACACTCATAGCTCCGATATCAAACATGGACGAGACTTCTTGGACACGGTCGGCAGTGGTGGCAAACAAACTTTGCTATAATCGCGGCTTCTCTGCAGGTCATTTCGACGGACACCAGAACTTGGTTTCAGCCGCAGTCGACCACAGTTTTGGTCTCCAATGCTCTGGGGCAGGCACGGTATGGCGAGATATCAAGCTGAGCGATATCCCGGCCGGCTGGGGCTTTTCTGACCTCAATGCAGTGCCATGGGCCCAGGCCAATCGAGCTGCAGAACGTCTATGCGCGACAGCCAATCAAGGATTCGCGGGTGGCCACTTTACTGGACATCAAACTCGCGATCCCAACGGTAACGTAATTGCAGGGTTAGTCTGCTACCGCGATGGTGCCCAGTGGTTCGACGCGAGTGGCGTTGATCTCGGCAGGACTGGTTTCGGGTTTTCTGTGCCGACAATAGACAAAACGTCGTGGGCGCAGGCGGCGCGTGCGGCAACGGGGTTCTGCAGATTACACAATTTTTCTGGCGGCTTCATGAACGGCCACCAAGCTCAGGATCGCCTGGATGCGAACGGATGGCCCGTCAATGTGCGCTTTGGCGTTGTATGTCAGCGGTAACCGGTGGGCTTCGGCCAGGGAATGAAGGCGCGAGATCGAGCTTCTCACACACAGGGCGCCCTCGTTCTCCAACGCTCTATGACGAATAGAAGAGGGAGCGTCATGCCTCGTTTTTTTCGATGCCACCTTGAAAACGCCATGCAGGGTTATTCACTACAGTTGGAAAAGAAAGCTGATCCGCCCCATGGAAGTTGGTCGCCCGGAGGATGGCAACCGCCGGAGTCAATAGCGTCCGGCCAAACCGGCCACTGGCAGACACAGAATGACTGGTTCATGTCAGGCACATCTGGATGGGTCCAGTACCGCATCAAGCAAGATGCTGATGGCGGAGCGGTGGGACTAGTAGTCATATACTGGACGAATCCATATATTGGGGTGACTCACGAGCATCGCGCCATTTACGGGCATTCTGCTCTCGTCGATGGGAATGGTGAGCCGGACAGGTGGGTTGCGGATGGCGAGAACGCACGCCCGAGTAGTCTTTTCCTCGATGTCACCAGCGTCGGGATCAATGGCGACCCGGCCTCCTATGAGGATCTAGAGGATTATCTTCGCCCTGACCCAGCTCCTCTTCGGTTGCTCACCAGTGGCGTTTGGGAGCGCATGGAAGTGAGCTATCGACTTCGTAGTACAGCCCCTCCTCCAATGGTCTTCCCAGGACCAAGGCCAAAGACTACTGGCGTGGAGACCAATCCGGCCCCGAGTGTATTTGTCGGCACGTGGCGTGGTCCGAACGTGCAGATTACCTTCGCTCTTGTCGGTGCGCGCCGTTTCCACGTCAAAGTGAACGACCACACGCAGCCCGAAGCCTTGGAGTTTGAGGCTGAAGCCGAACTTGATCTTTCCGGTGCCCTTAGGGCACTAGAGCGAGGCGCCGCGTTAGCAGGCAATGAAGCGAATCTGGGGCGCCACAATGCCCTGCAAAGAATTGCCGTTACGGCCGACCTGGGAAACAGCTTACGGCGTCAAGAGGCGGCAACAGCAGGCAGGCCGGATTGGATGCTCGCCCGAGTTGCGGTTCACGGTCTAGCGGAGCAGCGCCGCCAGTTGAACCCGCGGCGAGTTTGGGAGGTAGGCGAGTCCGCTGGAATCGCGCGGCACCCAGAGTTTGATCCTGTTGCGGCTGCAATCGCAGAGCGCGCTCGTTCCGCAAGCTACATACTCAATTTGAGATACGACGTAGCGGTTTTCTTGATTAAGACGGAGGAAGAGGGACAGGTTGTCGACTACCAGTTGCAATATCAGAGAGTGGGACCCCTTGGCGTGCCCCTTGCTCGCGTTGTCCTTAACTACGAACTACCAATCCACTAGTGCGCGAGCACCCATCGCATAGAAGTGCGTCCTTGTGGCTCCGGAGACGTTTCGACCCATGGCTGAGATCGAGCGCACCAAGTACAGGGGCCTTCGGCTTCAGCGCGCCAGGTTCGTCCAGTATCCGCCCAAGTGTCTCCCCCAGAACATCCTGCGAGGTAAGCGGTGTTTTGATCCCATCTTCCTAACCAGCCGGTGATTGTTCATCGTCCGCTCCCAGGCAACGAGCGGAGTTGGCATCATGTCGGACACAGAGCTTTCGTCGATGCCGGAGCCGGAGAGGCGGCAAGAGGTGGTCGCGACCGTCGGCCGTCGGCGGTCATGGAGCGCCGAGGAGAAGGCTCGGATCGTCGGGGAGACCTTGTCGGGCGAGGAGTCGGTGAGCACGGTGGCGCGGCGCCACGGGGTGACGGCGCAGCAGCTGTACGGATGGCGTCGGCGGGCTGGGACCGATCGGCCGGTCGGCGAGGCTCTGGGCTTCGCGGCGGTGCTGGTGTCGCGGTCGGCGATCGAGATCGATCTTTGCGGGATGACGATCCGGGTGGCGCCAGGCAGTGACGAGGCGACGCTGCGAGCGGTGCTTCAGGCAGCGAAGGCGGTGTCGTGATCGTCCCGTCTGGAGCGGTGCGGGTGCTGGTGGCGACGCAGCCGATAGACTTTCGCAAAGGCATGGATGGCCTGGCAGCGCTGGTTCGCGAGCGTCTGTCGAGCGATCCGTTCAGCGGGGTGATCCATGTGTTCCGCAGCAAGCGGGCCGATCGGCTGAAGCTGCTGCTGTGGGACGGCAGCGGCGTGGTGCTGCTGAGCAAGCGGCTGGAGCAGGGCTCGTTCCGCTGGCCGTCGATCGGCGACGGCGTGATGCGGCTTTCGGCGTCGCAGTTGTCGGCGTTGCTGGAGGGCCTCGACTGGACTCGGGTGAGGCCAGTGCGGGTGCGCACGCCGAGCGCGGTGTCGTGAGCAGCGACAAGTTGACTCACCTTGTGCTTGGCTCGCGACAGCAACCGCAAGATGTGGTGTATTGGAGCCATGAACGAGCCGCTTCCCGCCGACATCGAGGAACTGCAGCAGCTGCTGCAGGCGGAGCGGCAACGGCTCGCGGCAATGGTCGAGGCACGCGACCAGGAGATCGATCGGCTGTCGGCGATCATCAAGGCGCTGCAACGGCATCGCTTCGGGGCGCGCTCCGAGCAGCTCGATCCCGCCTGTAAGCGCCGGAGACAAAATCCCTCATTGAAGCGGCCAGAAGGTCTGGTTGCGCCGGAGTAAAAATGCACCGGCAGTTAGCTCTTTGCGCGGCGTGCAGAGGGCGGGGGGATGAAGGGCGTGGAGTTGTATGGACGGGTCCGCCATGCGGTGCGGATTGAGGGTGTGAGCCGTCGCGAGGCTGCGCGGCGGTTCGGGATCGACCCGCGGACGGTGGCCAAGATGCTGATGTTCTCGGTGCCGCCGGGATACCGGCGGAGCCGGTCGCCGGCGCGGCCGAAGCTGGACCCCTTCGTCGGTATCATCGATCAGATTCTGGAGGATGATAAAGGTCGTCCGGCGAAGCAGCGGCACACGTCGAAGCGAATCTTCGAGCGGCTGCGCGACGAGCACGGTTACGGCGGCGGCCTGACGATCGTGAAGGATTACGTGTTGGGGCAGCGTCAGCGGCAGCGCGAGATGTTCGTGCCGCTGCGGCACGATCCCGGGCACGCGCAGGCCGACTTCGGCGAAGCGCTGGCGGTGATCGGCGGGGTGGAACGGAAGATCCACTTCTTCGTGATGGACCTGGCGCACAGTGACGCGGGCTTCGTGCAGGCCTATCCGGCGGAGACCACGGAGGCGTTCTGCGCCGGTCATGTGGCGGCGTTCGACTTCTTCGGCAAGGTGCCGCAATCGATCCTGTACGACAACACCAGGCTGGCGGTGGCGCGGATCCTGGGTGATGGGACGCGCCAGCGGACGCGGGTGTTCAACGAGCTGCAGTCGCACTACCTGTTCGCCGACCGGTTCGGCCGGCCGGGCAAGGGCAACGACAAAGGCAAGGTCGAGGGTCTGGTCGGGTGGGTCCGGCGGAACCTGCTGGTGCCGCTGCCGCATGCCGTCAGCTTTGACGCACTGAACGAGCAACTGCTGGAAGCTTGTCGGCGCCGTCTTGGTGATCGGCTGCGCGGTCACGACGAGACGATCGGGGAGCGGATGGCGCGCGACCTGGCGGCGTTCCACGATCTGCCCCCGACGCCCTATGACGCCTGCGAGAAGCAGGCTGGTCGGGTCAGCTCGCTGTCGCTGGTGCGCTATCGCGGCACCGACTACTCGGTGCCGACCGCCTGGGGTCATCGCGAGGTCGTGATCCGTGGCTACGTCCACGAGGTGGTGATCTCGTGCGGCGCCGAGATCATCGCCCGGCACGTCCGATCCTACGAGCGGGAAGACTTCGTGTTCGACCCGCTGCATTACCTGGCGCTGCTCGAGCGCAAGATCGGGGCGCTCGACCAGGCGGCCCCCTTGGCCGGTTGGGAGCTGCCCGAAGCGTTCGCCACGCTGCGTCGCCTGCTCGAGGCGCGCATGGGCAAGCAAGGCAAACGCGAGTTCGTGCAGGTTCTGCGGCTGATGGAAGTGTTCAGGATCGATGACGTCGCCGCCGGCGTGCGCGATGCCATCGATCGCGGGGTGATCGGCTTCGATGCGGTGAAGCATCTGGTGTTGTGCCGGATCGAGCGCCGGCCGCTACGCCTCGACATGACGGTGTATCCTTACCTGCCGCATGCCAACGTGGCGACAACCTCGGCCAGAACATACATGGACTTGCTCGCCGGGGTGACGTCATGACCGACACGCCACAGCTTCTGCTTGGCCATCACCTCAAGGTGCTCAAGCTGCCGGCATTCCTGCGCGAGCATGACAAGCTCGCCCGGCAGTGCGCCGCCGAGGGTGTCGAGCATACAGGCTACCTGTTGCGCCTGGCCGAACTCGAGCTGATCGAGCGCGAACGGCGGATGGTCGAGCGGCGGATCAGAGAAGCGCGGTTCCCGGCGGTCAAGAGCCTCGACAGCTTCGACTTCCTGGCGCTGCCGTCGCTCAACAAGACATTGGTGCTCGAACTGGCGCGCTGCGAGTACGTGCTTCGCCGCGAGAACGTGATCGCGGTTGGCAACAGCGGCACCGGAAAAAGCCACGTGGCGCTCGGCCTGGGGCTAGCAGCCTGCCAGAAAGGCCTGTCGGTCGGCTTCACCACGGCAGCCGCCCTGGTCAACGAGTTGCTCGAGGCACGCGACGAGAAGCGGCTGCTGAGGCTGCAGCGCCAGCTTGCCGCCTACAAGCTCCTGGTGATCGACGAGCTCGGTTACGTGCCGCTATCCCAGACCGGCGCCGAGCTGCTGTTCGAGGTGTTCAGCCAGCGCTACGAACGCGGCTCGACTATCGTTACCAGCAATCTGCCGTTCGACGAATGGACCAGCGTGTTCGCGTCCGAACGTCTCACCGGTGCGCTGCTCGACCGGCTGACCCACCACGTTCATATCCTCGAGATGAACGGCGATAGCTACCGGTTGAAACAAAGCAAACGGCGTCAGCGTGGCATGCGATCGCCCGAAATCAGGGGCAACGCCGACGACACGTGAAGCAGGGCCGCCCTCGGCCGCCGCATCACACCCTCCGCCAATCAAACTTACCGTCACGGCTTGCACCGGTGGGTCCACAGGACAGCCCCGCGCGCTGCTACGTCAGCCTCTCGAAGGGCACTCCGCAGCGCGCGGGGCTGTCCTGTGGACTACCGGCACAAGCCTCCGTCCCGTGCCGACAATGCCGATACTCGCTGATGCATTTTTGCTCCGGCCCGCCGATGCATTTTTAGTCCGGCGTTGACATGGCAACAGCCGCCTCGGATGCAATCGACTAGGGGTGGCGATCGGTACGAATCGCAACAAGCATCGATCGCTAGTGAACTATGCGAGTGACCGCACTGAACGGCCTGCTCGGCGTCCCGTCGATCATCAACTTGAGGAAGATGTGGTAGTTGGGGAGCGCGATCAGGTCGTCTGCATCGAAGATTGGCGAAAACTCCTTGGCAAGGTGGAGGGCATCTTCTGCTCCTGTCCGGAAGGTAATGAGGGTGCCGGCATTTCCGAGGACCGCATGCCGCACATCAGGCTCAAGCTGGTCGAGGTGCTGGTGGGCCAAGGTGAGCGACACGCCATACTTTCGCAGCTCCGACGCCATCGTGGCGATCGAGAGCGTGGTGAAGTTCTGGAACTCATCCAGGAAGAGCGCGAACGGTAGCCGCCCGGCGGCCGGCGCATCAGCCCTGCTGAAGGCGGCAAGCCCAATAGTCGACACGAGCAGGCTCCCGAGCAAATTTGCACTGTCCTCCCCGATCCGCCCCTTGGAAAGATTGACGAGCAGCACGCCGCCCGCGTCCATGATCGCGCGGAGGTGAAGGTCTTGTTGCGGTTCGGTCAGGATGCGGCGGAGCAACGGATCAGCGAGGAACGCCCCTATCTTGTTCTGCACCGGCGCGATGCCGTCAGATCGGTAGCCAAAAGAGTAGCGGCTGAACTCCTTGAGCCAGAATTGCTTGACCGGTTCGTTCGTCAGTTTTCCAGCCACGTCCTTCCGGAAGCTTTCTTCCCCGAGGAGCCGCAGGACGTCGGCGAGCGTACTTCCCGGTCGCTCAAACAGCGCATAGAGGGCATTTCGGAGAATATGCTCCATGCGCACGCCCCAGGCGTCGCTCCAGAGCTTCCGCATCGCCTCGAGGACGCCGGAGACTGCGAGCGGGATCTTGTCCTTCCGGACGTGGCGGAGCGGGTTGTATCCATATGGGGTCGTGAGATCGGGGACGTTCCAATAGGTGACGTCGGAGCGGCCAGACTGGCCAGCGTCCACGGCTAAGCGCTCGACCACGTCGCCATGGGGGTCGATGAAGCAGAAGCCGCGGCCGGCAAGGAGGTCTTGCCGAGCGAGTGAGGCCAGGAGCGTCGATTTCCCAGTGCCCGTCTGTCCGATGACATACAGGTGCATCAGCCGATCGGCTTGCCGGATGCCAAACGACCGCCGGTCATTCCGGAAGAGCACATGGCCGATTTCGGATACGTCGTTCCTCTTCTCCATATGCCGATACGATATCGGCTCGATAGGCTGCGTGCATGACGGCGTCCTGCACGCGTCTTCGAAATGCACGGAATGGCGTGCAGCACCGTGCCTAGTGGGATTCCGCACCGTTCATACACTTGAGTGCAGGTCCTCAGTTCTTTGAGACCTGTCCGCATGCGCGGACATCGCCACGGCGTGCCGCCTCGAATTCCACTCCAGGATCGAATCGTGCACGCACACTCCGGAGACAATCCATGACCACCAGCATCCCGTTCTCGGCGCTTCTCGCGCCGAAGGGCAATCCTCGTCGCGCATACGACAAGACAGCTATCGAAGGCTTTGCTCAAAGTATCAAGAAGGACGGCGTTCTTCAGAACCTCGTCGTCCGCCCCGAGGGCAAGGGCACCTATCGCGTCGTCATCGGCAAGCGGAGGTACCTCGCGCTCAAGCTCCTCAGGGAGCGTGGAGAGATTGATGACGCGTACCGCGTGCCCATCGGGCTCCGGCGGGACGCGTCGAAGGCCGACCTCGACCGCATGGCGACCGTCGAGAACGTCCAGCGAGAACCGCTCGATCCCATCGACGAGGCGGAATCCTTTGCCCGGCTTCTCGTCAAGGGCGCCAAGATCGAGGACATCTCGGCCGAGACCGGCGTCTCGGTTCCGACAATCCGCCGGCGCCTGGCGCTTGCGGCCCTTGCGCCCGAGGTCAAGGAAGCAGTCCGAGCCAAGGCGCTCCCGCTTTCGCTTGCAGAAGCGCTCACACTTGCGCCGCAGGCCGAGCAAAAGGGACTCCTCCGGGAGATCAAGCGGTCCGGCCGCATTGATGCCCGGCAGCTCCGCGAGCACATCGTCGGCGAGAAACCCTCGGTCGCGATCGCAATCTTTCCGGTCGAGCAGTACAAGGGCACCTTCACCAAGGATCTCTTCGCGGAGAAGGAGACCACGTACTTCGATGACCGCGGACAGTTCATGGCACTCCAGAAGGAGGCCGTGGACGCACAGGCGGAAGCACTCCGCAAGGAGTTCGCCTGGGTGGAGCTGGCAACCGAGCACACGGTCCCTTGGTGGCAGTACCGGGAGGCCAAGGGCAAGGAGCCGAAAGGCGCGGTCATCCATGCGGCACCCACTGGTCGTGTGGAAGTCCGCAAGGGCCTGGTGAAGCACGAAGTTGACAAGGCTGCGGTGGAACCGGTTCGGAAGAAGGAGAAAGCGAAGGACCGTCCGGCGTACTCGCGGGCAACTGTCCGGTATGCCAATGCACACAAGACCCTCGCGGTGCAGATGGCGCTCATGGCCAACCCGCGGAAAGCCAAGGAAGCGGCAGTGATGCTGCTCCTGGGGTCGAGCTCCGCGAGCGTCGGCGTGTCACTGCGGGCACACGAGGCGCTCCGCGAGCTTCCCCGGCGTCTGGCCGAATCGAGTGCACTTGCTGCGATCGAGAAGACGGCACAAACGTGTCTCCGGTCGCTCGGCATCGAGCACCGGGGTACACCTGAACGGCCGAGCTGGGAGCACGTGCTCAACGTTCGCCTGGACTGGAACAAGCTTCTGCCTGCCGTTCGCTTGCTCGACGAGAGCGCACTCGACCGCCTCCTGTCACTCCTCCTCATCCTGTGCTTCGGGATGCGGAGCTTGGAGCATGCCGAACCTGCGGACAGCCTCTTCTCGGAACTGGCAGCGGACCTGGCCCTCGACATGCGGGCAGTCTGGACGCCGGATGCGGTCTTCCTTTCCGGCTTGTCGCGAGACAACCTGATGAAGATTGCTCTCGAGTGCGGGGCCACCCGCAAGCATCCGGGTCTCGGCAAGGCCACCAAGAAGGAACTCGTGGTGACGCTCGCAAGCTACTTCAAGCGCACCGCCGATCCGAAGGCCACGCTCGACGAGCACGACACCAAGGGCCGTACCTGGCTGCCCGAGTGCATGCGGTTGGTTCCGCTCAAGCTGGAGAAGGCAAACGTGACCAGCCAATAACCACGACGCCGCACCATCATGGTGCGGCTTTTTCTGTTGGGTCATCGATCTCGAAGGGTCTTGGTCTCAGCTGCGCAGAGGGCGGGGGTGGCTGCTAGAGTAGCCCCACTCGATCCATGAGTTCCGGTCGGTTGTTCCGCACATTGCCGACGGCAGCGCCTACCTCCCATGCCTCGATCGTGCCGCCATACGGCTTCATCATTTGAGCAGCAAGCTCAGTCGGCCCGCGCAGCCAGTCCTCGAATTGGCTGTCCTCCAGGATGAGCGGCATGCGGTCGTGATACGCGGTGGTTGAGGGTGCTGCGTCGGTGGTGACGATCGAAAAGCTCGTAATCGCAGCGGCACCGTCACCCTTCCATACGTCATACACACCAGCAAAGGCGAAGGGCTTGGACGTGGGACGAAAATGGAAAGGTCGCTTGGTCTTGGCGTTGATCCGCTGCCATTCGTACCAGCCAGTCGCTGGCACAAGACATCGGCGCTTGCGGAACGGCTCACGATACGTCGGCGCCGTCTGAATCCGGTCAGACCGCGCATTGATCGTTGCATAGGGCTGCTTGCTGAGCTGGTCAGCCTTCAACCAGAAGGGTACTAGGCCCCAGCCAGCCATGACGAGTTCGCGCCCATTCCCTGACGGCCGGATGATGGGCATGACGTGTGTCGGCGCGACGTTGTAGCTCTCACGGAGCTTTTCCGGAGGTTCGTCGGGCAGGGTCAGTCGATATAGACGGACGATCTCTTGCCAGGTCAGCTTGTATGTGTAGCGGCCGCACATAGTGGCTCTGGTGGCATTCCTGCCGCGACGTTGCAAGGGGGACTGGGGCTCCGTCGCGGCGGAGGGGCAGCTGCACTGCGTGCTACGCGGCGGAGGGGACGGCCGCAGTTGCAGCAAGCATCTCTAGCAGGCTGCTGAAAATGGCATCGGATGAAGGTCGGCTTTCATTGGGGACACTATGTGTCGATGAGAACGAGGCTGCTCGCGGCAAGAGGATGGAGAAGCAAAGCCTGAGCCAGCTCTCCAATCGAGGGGGTCAGGGTGCAGCAGCAAGCAGCTTGGGTATGCGGATCAAGTTGTAGCCGGCCATGGTCAAAGTGAATTTGAAGCGAAGCTTATTCACCCCTCTCAGCATTGGCCGCGCCAGCCCGCCGATCGTCTTGCCCCAACCAAATGACTCTTCGATGCGCTTTCGCTTCTGCTGGCTTACCGCATAGCCGGCATGTCGCGTGGTGCGCCCGTCGATGGCGGAGCGCCGATTGGTGTCGTTCTGCGCCACGTGCGGCGTGACGTTGAGCTGCCGCAGATGGGCAACGAAGTCGCTTGTGTCGTAGGCCTTGTCGGCGCCGAGCGTCAGGCGTCGTGCGTCCGGCGAGTGGCGCACGATCATTCGCTGAGCAGCCTGACGCTCCGCCATGCCGTTGGCCTGCGTCAGGTCGGCATCGACGATCAGCCCGTTGCGGTTCTCCATCAGCGCATGGCCCAGGAAGGCGAGCTTGGCTTCCTTGCCGGCGCCCTTGCGATGCAGCTGCGCCTGCGGATCGGTCGTCGAGACATGCGTCTCATTACTGCGCTTCTCTCCGTGGAAGTCGCGCTCGCCATTGCGCCCCGGACCAGGCGGTTCATCCGACCCGTCCTTCGCCCGGAAGCTCTTCATCGATGCCCATGCCTGAACCTGTGTCCCGTCCACCGAAAAGTGCTCGTCCGACAGAAGCTTGCGCACCTGTTCATGGAGCTATCGCCGAAAGTTGGTGACGGCCTGATCTGTCAGGCGGCGGCGGTTGCGGTCTGAAGGTCGTTCGCCTTGGCGATGACCTCCAGCCCGTTGGAGAATCTCACCCCCAGGATAAGTTTTGGCAAGAGGGCGTGGCCATCGAGGCGGCGCCACGTCTTCTGCGCGCCCTCGACCAGCTTGAACACCATGGCGAGCGCCGTCTTGTTCGAGAGGCAGCCTTTCGATCGGATGGTTCGGTGGCGGACGGTCGCGAACGTGCTCTCGATCGGGTTGGTCGTTCGCAGGTGTTTCCAATGCTCGGCAGGGAAGTCATAGAATGCCAGCAGCGCTCCGCGATCCTTGCGCAGGCATTCGGCAGCCTTCTCGTACTTGACCGCGTAGCCTTCGATGAAGGTGTCGAATGCGGTCTCGGCATCGGCTTTCGTTTCGGCCATCCAGATGGCCTGCAACGCACGCTTGGCTTTCGGGTGTTGGCTCTTCGGCAACTTGGCCAGCACGTTTGCAGTCTTGTGGACCCAGCATCGCTGCTCGCGGGTTTTCGGCCAGACCTCGCCGAGCGCCTTCCAGAAGCCGAGCGCCCCGTCGGCGACCGCCAGTTCCGGCGCGATGGTTAGCCCGCGACGTTTGAGATCGAGCAGCAGCACGCGCCAATCGTGCGCACTTTCGCGGGTGCCGTCGGTGAAGCCGATCAGTTCCTTCGTGCCTTCCGGTGTCGCGCCGATGATGACGAGAATGCACTGCGCCTCGTCTTCCAGACGCGCCTGCAGATGGATGCCATCGGCCCATATGTAGACATAGCGCTTGGCGGAGAGCTCGCGCCTGGCCCAAGCCGCATGATCGTCGTGCCAACCCTCTTTCAACCGACCGATCGCAGACGCCGAAAGTCCTGGCGCATCCTTGCCGAGCAGGGCCGCCAGCGCCTCGGAGAAGTCGCCGGTCGAGATGCCCTTGAGGTACAGGATCGGCAGCAGCGTCTCGATCGATTTCGAGCGCCGCATGTAGGGCGGCAAGATCATTGACGAGAAGCGGATGCGGCCGCGATCATCAGCTGCCGCCGCGCGGTCACGCACGCGCGGTTGGCGAAGCGCGACAGGGCCAATCCCCGTCAGCACCTCTCGCTCAGGCAGATGGCCGTGGCGGACGACGCGTTGGCGCCCATCCAAGGTCTTGAGCTCGCCATGCCCGACGAGAAAGTCCGCGACCTCCGCCTCGACTGCCTGGGAAAGCAAGGAACGCGCACCACGGCGCAACACTTCGGTGAGTTGATCGCTGAAAGTGCCTGGCTGAACCAGTTTGACGACGTTAGAATTCGACACGGCATATCACTCCTTCGATGGAGAAGTGGAGGCTTCAACTACCCCACGATATGCCGCCTTCCTGACCTAAACCGTCACCAACTTTCGGCCATAGCTCCTGTTCATGACCCAGAAGCTCAGCCAGAAACTTGCGCGCAACATCGGCCTCCAGCAACCGATCGCGGTTCTTCGTAAACACCGTCGGCACCCACACCGCCTCGTCGACACCCAAACCCACAAACCACCGGTAAAGCAGGTTGTAGTGCAGTTGCTCCATCAGCTGACGCTCCGAGCGGATCGTGTAGAACGTCTGTAACAACAGCGCCCGCAACAGCCGCTCCGGCGCAATCGACGGTCGGCCCGTATCCGCGTAGAGCGCTGCAAACTCCCCGTCGAGTGCTCCAAGAACCTCGTTCACGATTGACCGGATCGCTCGTAGCGGGTGGTTCACCGGAACGCGCTGTTCCATGTCCACGTAGGAAAACAGCGCTCCCGTACGCTCATCCGAACCACGCATCGAATATGACCTCCACTCAAATGCATTCTATCACATCACTCGCCAGCTGAGAGTTTTTCAGCAGCCTGCTAGGCGAGCGACGAACGCCTCAAGACCTGGTGCGTCGCTCCAGCCGAACAGTTGGTGATAGTGGTTGGCGGGAAGGTCAGGGTACTGCTGCCTCTCTTTGAGCCACGTGGTCGTGATGCTGGCGGGCTCCTCGTATACCTTGCCATCCACGCGCTCAAAGACTCCGCTCTCCACCCCGAGAAAAGCATCGATGTATGCGCGGCGCCCGTCATGCAGCGCGACGACAAATCCAGCGCGCCAAATGTCTTCGCCGGCGCTGCTCCATGCAGCGGACACCTCGGCAATGTCATACCACCTGAAGACCGCATCATGCGCCGCCTCAAGTATCGCCAAGGTGGATGCGAAGTAGTGGCCGTACAGGGCACTCTTCACTTCGCCTAGCCGGCCCTCTTCCTTTGAAAGGCCTGCCAAGATTCCGTTGAGCGCTGCGGTGAAATCATGCCGTGCGATCATCGTCAGCATCCTCCTCCCACTGAAATCCGATCTCACTGAATGTTCTCTCTTTGTTCTCTTCGATGCAAGGACTATTTTGGCGCCCGGGGAGCAGCAGACGATGGGCAGACGAAAGGGGGAAGACACACCCGCTAGAAAGCGGCGGCGCCTGCCGCATGTGGCGGTGATCGAGCGATCCGCACCCTTCCGGCGTGAGGACCTACAGGAGCTCAAGGAACAGTGCCGACGCAACACGAACGGGCAGGAGTTTTGGATCACCACGCAGTGGCGGAATGATCGGGATGTGTATGTCGTCCACTTCGCCGAGGCGCATCAGGCGAGGACAGTGGAACTCTGGGCCAGGCACGAGCGGTTCGCGGAACGGCCTGCCCCCCTGTTCGGTCCAAGCCAGGAAGAGCGCGCAGCCTTCGAGCAGTTGGCAATCCGATGGGGTGTTCGCACCGGCGCGCTCCGGCGCGTCGTGCAGGCATACCGCCGGCGCAGTCTTGAGAACGGCTCACTGTCGCAATGCCACACCGCAGCGCAGCTCACGTTGCAGAAGTATCTCCCACCCATTGACGCCGGACACTTCGACGTCGCAGAGCTATTCGTGAGCTGGGCAAAGCGGGAGCACTGGCATTGGTTCTACGACCATCGAAAGCCGACGCTCGCGCCATGGGAGGACCCTGACGAGTATCCTCCGCCCTGGGCTTATGCTCATAGCGAGGAGGACTAAAGCAGAAGATCGCATCGACCCCTCTTCGCCCGACAGAACGCATCTTTCAGTCTGTGACTAAACTCACAAATTGGCAAGCAAAAGCCAGGGCGGGAGTCTTTGGATGATCTGCTAGACTTTTACTTTTGCCGGTACCAGGGGGGATACGATGCCAGAGCTTTTCACATCGAAGGATCGCGAGGCGGCCAAGGGCGGGGTTCTGGAACTCAAGGGGCGCATCATCGCATTCACCGCCGCGCTGTACTTTGACCCGGCGTGGCTTGCAGAGGATGGAACCCGGAAGGTTCGCGTCCACAAGTCACCGAACATCGGCCTCTATGACTTCGCAAGCAAGAAAGAGATCACGAAATCAGAGTTCGATGTTGACGAGTTCGAGGTCATCGCGGTGTTTGCGAGGAAGGCCTCCACCGCACCGGGCGATGAATACATTGCACTCGATTTCGTCTCGAGCGACGGGCAGCGCACCTGGGGCCTCAAGGCGACCTTCGATGCATTCCAACTCGATTTTCTTGCGGACTTCGATCGAGATGGAAAGCTCGACACGGCGCAGCCCAATTCAGACGACTGGACCTGGGGTGAAGCGGGGAGCGGCGCAATTGTCCTCGTGAATAGCGACCGCGACGGCGCGTATCCAAACCCCAACTTTCGCGACCGCCTTGATCGGGTTGTCAATGGACCACTTGATCTCGAGGACATGACCAAGGTCGCGATTTCTCTTGTGGGCCCGCAAGGGGCGCATCTCTCGGACTGCACCATTCGCGTGCATGTCTCGGACGCGGCGGCATCGCGGCTGCGCGTCTTCGACATCTCTCGTGTGGTCCCCGAGGCGGTCATCGGACCCGGCGTTCCCACAGCCGTGTTTCCAGCTCCTCTCGGCACCCGAGAGCTCGCACTGGAGGGTCTCGACTATCCGGATGCAGGCTTCAGCGGCATCATCAGCGTTTCGGCCGATGTGGAGTGCAATGGGGTGATCTTAGGCGGCACGGGGATAGTGCTCCGCGTCGCGCCATGGCTTGCCCTGCCGAACACGCAGCCCGTCACGAAAGTGTACATCGCCGAGATGGAAGACGGCTCGAACACGGCGGCCATCCGCGATCTGCGCACGGTGACCGGCGCGGCTGGCGTGCCACTCATTACCGTACCGCCGAAGATCAACAGGAACGATCGCTGGCTGCAGGATGAGATTGAGATCGGGTACGCTGCGACCCCCGCGAAGGCCATCCCCGTCGTGCTCGATTCGCCGCGCAACCGCGAACTCGATCAGTTCCCGGAGGAGATGCTCCTCGGGCCTGATTTCGGGTACGTGACGCGGGGAAACGACCGGCAGGCAAGCTCGCTCGACTCGTTCGGGAACCTGGACTGCACACCGCCATATCGCGGATCTTCAGGGGACTATCCCTTCGGCCGGATACTGTTCGGAGGGGCTGCGCCAGGGGGCACGCAGGGTCGGCGCATGATGAAGGTCGTCAGAGACTTTGTATATGCGCAGCAGGTGCAGGCCCCAATCGAGCTCTACTCCGACTGGCTTTTGGTTGGGCATATAGACGAGTTCATGAGTTTCGTGCCTGCTCCTGATGAGACGGGGTTCCGACTGGTGCTGGCTAGCCCGAAGCTGGCGATGGCAATGCTGCGCAGTCGTGCCTCAAAGGGGCAAGGAGCGCAGAAGCTCATGGAAGGAAAGCCAACCGAGTCCACCATCGCTGAGATTGTCGGCGACAAGACGCTCGTGGCGCTCAACGAACAGTACCAGCAGCACATCGACTGGAATCGCAACCGTCTCGTTGAAGAGATGGGACTGAAGCCCCACTCGATCCTTGAACTCCCGGCCTTGTACAAGAACGAGCGCGGGCGAGCGGGCGCCCTCTTCCCCAATATGGTCAATTTGCAGGTGATTAACTCACATCTGGCCATCCCAAAGCCATTCGGTCCCCTCGAAGATGGAACCTGCATCTTTGAGAAGGTCGCTACGCAGATGTTTGGTGAGCTTCGGTTATCCAGCCACTACGTGGATACGTATGAGGGTTACTTCCTTCAATTGGGCGAGATTCATTGCGGAACGAACGTTGTGAGAGAGCCGTTCAAGAAGGGGTGGTGGACGTTCACGTCGGCGAGAGAGAGCAGAAGTCTTGGGCGCCTGATTGTGTAGCGCAGGTGTCCGCTAGTCGAGGCTCTCGGAGCGAGCGAGTGCATGAGCGGCACGGCCGAAGCCCCCCACTCTGAGCTGCCGCGGCGCGAGAGAACGGCCGTCAGAACTGCTCCATCCTGGTCGTTATACATATGGCTTGCGCGCCTGGCCACCCAGGCGAAAGTGAAATGAGGCGGCTTGGTCGCACGACTCCGCTCCATAGACGTTCCCCAGAATGCGAGGCTGGTACCCACTGAAGCAGACGTTGGCGAAGAGGCGAGGAAGTCACGACTTAGAGCCTGTCACGAAGTAATCGAGTCCAAGATCATACGAATAGTGCAGGATACTCGGTCCATTTCTTGGACAAACTGGAGCATTTATTGTCCCACCCCGCTAGTCCTAAACTATGCACTTTAGTGCAAGACTTCCAGTCTCCTCCTATAATGGAGGTCTATGCACGAGCAACGATCAGGAGCGCACACCGTCACCCGTATGACCGTGCATCTCGTCTGGGTCACCAAGTACCGTTACCCGATCCTCCATGGAGATATCCAGAGACGGTGTCGCTCCCTAATCGTGCAGATCTGTGACACCGACGACGTCAAAATTCTCAAGGGAGTAGTCAGCAAAGATCATGTCCATATGCATATCGAATACCCCACCCGTCTTGCCATCAGTGAACTCATGAAGCGTCTCAAAGGACGCACGTCCCGTCTTCTCCAGCTCGAATTCCCTCAACTCCGCAAGCGCTACTGGGGCAAGCATTTCTGGGCGATTGGCTATGGTGCATGGAGTACCGGCAACATCACCGAGGAGTTGGTACAAGAATACCTTGAACACCATCGTACCCCCGGCAACGAGAAGACGGGCAACATGATTCTCGAATGACGGACATTCTGGACTTTCAGTCCAGGAGAAACCTCTGCACTTTCAGTGCAGAGTGGTTTAGTTCGTGGCAGACCCTTCCTGCTGCGTTGCGGCTGTGGGCGCCTCCCAAGTGAGCCCTTTTCCAGTTGACGACATGAGCTTCGGGTCGGAAGCTAGTGTCTTTCTGTCAGGATGATCGCGACTCTAGAGGTGATCCATGAACTGGCAATCACGTCGGTTACGAACACGCACGCAAGGGCTGCTGGCATTTGGTCCGTGTCAGGCAGCGCAGTTTGCTCACGACACGACGCTCGACAAGATCGCTGCCGATGCGCCTTCAGAGCTTGGAAACTATTTGACAACCGTCACGAAGCATTTTGACACGTCTCCCAAGGAACTGGTAACGACGTTTCTGGGCGCGCTTTCAGGAGAGTTAGCCTATTGGTATCAAAATCCCTGGCCAGTCTACCTAGATAAAGACCGCATATCTGACATTGAAGACTATTGTCGGAAAGAACTACCGAACCAAACAACTCCTCGCCGCCAGAATCGAATCAATTCGCTTCCGTCAATCCTGAAGCTTCACGCCCTCCCATATGTTCCACCCGACATCGCCGCGCAGTATCGGCAGAACATTCACGACTCCTACCAACGCGCACTGGCGGCAAGCGCAGGTCGGCCACCAAGCGGGGGATTGGACATACCCTTTCAAGCGGCAACCGCTGCGCTGGTGCGCGACGAAGTAACGTGGTTAGCAGTTGAGTTTGATGAAATCTTTCTTGAAGACGCGGCGACCCTTTGCGGTGAATTTCTTGCCGGCACATTGCGCTTCTTTCACGCAGCAATAGCGGCGTGGCAGTTTTTGCTAACATACAGAAATGCACTTCGGGACAGGCCTTCTTCGGAGCAACACCGAGCAGCAGAACATATTGTGTCCGCCTTGGAAAGCAGTGCTGACGCTCGAAGATCATATTGGTTCTCTGAACTTTCCGCAATTTTCGATGAGCGAAGGGGCTTTTACGGTGCTCTCCCAGAGATGCTCCAGTTGTTCTTGGGACACAACCGCCTCGACCTATTCCCCCGACGCGTTTTGGACTATATCATTAGGGTTAGACTCGAATCGGGATACATGAGCGAGAGATTATCTGAGTCCTCAATGTTCCGCTCACCTGACTTTGCCGAAAGAACACGCATACTATTCAAAGAATTTAGCTTTGACCCGCTAGATTTTCAGCGTGCGGTTTCAGCTCACCACGCGACGGATCCTCGTTTCGGATTAACTGCCGAAGCAGAAGGATTTTGGCGCTCGGCGTCTGATCGCAATGATGAGTCGGTGGTCCATTTGGAGGCAGAAAGGGCTCAGCGGGCATCTGCCATCATAACGCGATGGCTTCCGTTTCGAGCGAACAGTCCCGAGAAGATCGTAGGCGACTTCTTGGCTGCCGGACTCTCCATCGATGAGATAGTGCCTCAGCTTAAGCGCGGGAATGTTCTTGGAAGTCTGTTGAAACTTAGTTTCTCCGCCGCGAGTGATATTACGAGACGGATTCAAAAAGAGGGCGGATTCCGACTCTTGCCACTTACGCCAAGCGATTTGGATGCCGCACTAGAGCGAATACCACCTGAACGCCTGGCTTGGTACAGGGAGGACTGCAAGCGACAAGCCGCTCTGTTAGAAGAGGAGTCGAGAGGAGCTGCGAGCTCGTCTACTCCTTCAAAAACCAGTTTTTTGGAAATTCCTTGCAGGGAATTCTCCGGTTTTGGCGATGAGGTCCGGAGTCAGTCCGAACCTCATGATCCGAAACCGGAGGTAACAGATATGGCACAGGTTCCCGAGGAAGAGGCGAAGTCTTCAATCATGCGAATTCCCCCAGGTACCTACAGACCTGGTGAACTCCCGCCGCCGTCGGATGAGGCACGCCGCATCCTTGCAAAGATCGATCGGATTGCGGGACCGTTCGTGGCGGTACCTGACCAACAACCTACAGGCCGCGGTGGACTCCGTCCGACTGACGGAAGCCCGGCGATCTCACTCCGTGCGACTGACAAATCAGCGCCGCTGAGTATGCGTCGACGGCGAAAGCCATAGAGTTCTTCTGGGCTCCTCGCAAGTGGGCCCTTTTCTTATGCCGGGACACTACTTATGATTTCGGCGTAGGGGGGACCTATGCGGCGAGTACAAGAATTCGACCTGGAAGAGATCTTGCAGGCTTATGAGCCTCGCACTTCGGACAGAATTGCAATCTATCTTCCAGATAAGGATCGGAAAGATCAACCAATTGACGAAAAGCTTCTGGAAGGCCAAGTCAATGCGGGCATGGCAATATTGCTTGAATCATGCTTAGGCGTCACCAAGCTTCCTGCGGCGAAGGGAGGCTGGGTTGATGAAAGTAGTAAAGAGCCCGGCAAGCCGCCGCAAACAACGAACGAAAGTACTGTTGTTATTTACGCTTATATCCGACGACCAGACCTCTTTCGTGCAAATGTAAAGCGGTTAGTGGCGTTTCTTCATGAATTTGGACAGGCCTGCAACCAAGGTGAGGTATTTGTTGAATACTCTGGAGAGGATGAAGAAGGCTACTTTTTCTATTTATATGCTATTCGTTTTGATGAGAAGGGCAATATCCTCCGACGTGGTGTGAAAGGACCGTACAGCAGTCGACTGAAGGATAGTATCTGGATGCGGCGTGCCTTACGCCGCCCCGCCTAGGTTGCCGCCAATCTATGTGGCTGCACCTTCGGTCTATATGACGGTGGTGCAAACCGATCTGTCATGCACAACAACGTCTACTTAACACGTCGACGCGACTATAACCCACGGGCGGTGTGAGGTTTTTGCATTACGCCCTCTTGCCGAGTGTCATGTCGTCGGCGACACTGACATCGCGGCTTTATGCGTGGTGTGACCGATCGAGGTCATAAGGCCACGGATCATCGTTATCGTCAGGGCGCGGTAGTTCCCGGGAAGGCATGCGGTCATTAACCTGGGTACCGTCTTGCATTCGCGATTCCACGGCCAGATCACTGATGATCTTCGCCAAGTCCTTTGTTCGAAGATCGCCCCGATTGGGTCCACCCAAGAAGAATGACGGCACCGCAAGCATCTGTTGAAGCGGTTTCCGCCAATAGATCACAACGTTTTTTCCAGCCACGACTAGGTTCGAAGTGGCCTCTCCGAGAACTTCACGGATTTTGTCGTCGTGCGCTGATTCAGTGAAGGAATGCAACGCGATTCCGAGTTCGAAGATTTTTCGGAGATACTGTCGCTCCGATAGATGGCCGGCATCCACGTTGCCGAGCGCCGCCCGTAGCTTGAGACGCTCTGAGAAGAGTTGCTCCTTCCGTGTGGCATAGGTCTCCTTGTCTAGCACATTGTCGACGAACGCGTCCGTTGTCCGGGTGATGCGGTCCTCGAGTGCCGCAAGCTGCAAGGTGATCCTCTCCCGTTCACGCGGCGCATCTGATGCGCGGGCCTCAAGCAGTGCATCGACATCGCGTTCAATCGCCTTCCACTGTTCAGGGGTGAGGCTGAGACGAGCTGCATCCCCAAAGACAGCAGCATTAATCTGCTCCTCCCGTACGCAAGCTCCAGTGCACCCTCGCGTGTGACAGCGGTAGTAGAGGTGGCCCTTCTGGCGTTCGGCGGTGAGGGCGTAGCCGCAGGCCTGGCAGCGAAGCATGCGCTGGTACCGGTAGCGGTTGCGAGGGCCGCGCTTCGGTGTCCGTCCGGTGAGGACATCCGCGACCTCCTCAAAGAGCTTCGGCTCGATGAGCGGTTCGTGCACACCCTCGAAGACCTGGCGCGTTTTCCGCAGTTTGATGATGCCCGTGTAGAAGGGGTTGTTGAGGATGGTCGAAAGGCCGGTAATGGTCACCCTGCCGCCTCGGCGGTTCCTGAGGCCTCGGGCATGAAGTGCATCCCTCAGTGTGTGCAGTGTCCAGAGGCCGGTCGCGTAGAGCTCGAAGGCCTGCTTGATCAGTGCACCACGGATGGGATCGATGGTCTTCGGCTTCCCGCCTCCTTGGTCAAGGTATCCCAAGGGTGCACCTAAGGGATACAGGCCTTGCTTTAGGCGGCCATAGAAACCTTTGCGAACTTCGTCACGGAGATTACGGATGTAGTCAGAGGCGACGACGGCGAGGATGTCGGCGGAGAGACGACCACCACGGGAGGTGAGGTCGATGCTCTCGTGGGCGAAGTGCATCTCGACACCACGGTCGATGAGTTCACCGATCCTCGCCCAATCCCGGAGGTTGCGAGCACTCCGATCGATCTTGTGGGTGATCACTCCGTCGGCGACCTTGCGTTCGATTGCTTTCAGCATCGTGCCGAAGATGGGCCGACCTTGGCTTGCGGCTGTTTCCTGCTCCTCGAACCAGTCGATGATCCTGAGATTGTGCCGCGCAGCGTATGCCTCGATCGCGGAGCGCTGCTCTTGGAGGCTCGATCCCTGTTCACCTTGCTTTGTTGTCGATACCCTGATGTACGCGAAGTATTTTTTCATACAGACGTGGATACAGTTTGGACTCTAGCATCCGCGTCCGATTCGCGCGAATCGTGACGCTTCCGCTCCTCTTTGTCCACGATTCGGACGAGGACGGACAACAGGGCGAACCAATGCTGCGTGGCATCAGCACGCTCCTCGTCGGATGCCTCCGGTATCACTAGGTCGACGAGTGCCGAATGTGTTGGCAGTTTCATGGTGCAAGAGTATCGGCGTTCGCGGTACCAGCGAAAGACCCGGTCGTGCACGCATTGATCAGCGGCGACGCGGTGACTCCGATTGTAGTGCCACGTTCGCTCCATCAACACGTCAGGAAGAGAGCCTACCCGAATTGAGCCAGACGCATCGCCCTCCGTAACGCGGACGGCTGTGTTGGAACTTCCGTTGATGTGCACGCCGACCACGTGCGGTCGCCGCGAATTGTGGTGAAGAGGAGGCCGCCGCTCATGCCCGCCACCGTATCCATCGTAAATCCGTGCATCACGCCGCCTACGTGGGTGAGCGGCGCGCCGGATACGCTGCCTGGATGAAGCCAGGGCGTCCGGCCACGACAGGAGCTGCTCGTGTCGTCAGCGACGGGAACGGCAAGGGCGGCGGGCCTTGCCCAACGCATTGGCATTCCGCAGTGTTCGAGCGGGCGGTACTGACACCTTCAAATTGGAGACCTAGGTATGATTGACAGAGAAGAGATTTGGAAACGCGATATCAATCCGGAAGCGGCAAAAGAGGTCTTGGCGCAAGCCGAGAAGAGGCTTGCCGATCTCTTGGACTCCAAGAAGAGCTTTGAGGCCCGAGGAGCTAGTCTTCTCACTGCCTTTATGACCCTGGCTTTGGCACTCATTGGGGCGGCCGGGGCCTTCCTCACCAATGGTGTTCTGCGTGCGGAATATGGACCCTACCTGCCAACTGTCCTCTTCTTGTCTTCAATCCCGCTCGTTTTCTCTGCTTGGTGTATGATTCAAGTAATGCAGCCCGGTGAATACGGAAACTTGGGCACTGAGCCGTCGATGTGGTTGCGCGACAAGTTCATCGACGCGAAGACAAGCTTGGTTTCCCGTATGCAAGCGACAATCGCGTGGGACACACAAGAACGGCTGGATAAGGCGTTTGCCTCCAACAGAAGGAAGTCGCGCTACATTTTAATAGGTTCTTCGGCCGCACTTGTGTCACCGGCGCTCTTGATTATCGCGTCAGTCCCTTTTCTCGCCAACGTCGCCTGGGCAATGAACGGAAGCAGTGCCCAGTGGATCGCTATCTGACCGAAGATATCTTACCTAGCCGTCCTCGGAGACAGCGGTGTCGGGTCCACGCTCTTCCGAAGATCGACATTATTAGGATCGGGACCTGGCCGAAATCCATTGTCGTCGGATGTTGTCGACGTACCTCCACCACCACTCGTTGGTTGTGAATCACCTGGACTAGGAGCGGACGAGCCTTGCTCGGATCCAGAGTTCTGCGGATCTCCCATCATATCGGCCATCTCCCGCGGAGTTGATGCTCGCAGTGTAGCCCAACCGACGCACCATGGTAAGTCGGTTCGCTATCAAGTGCGTCAGTTCAGTAACCCGGAAGACGCCTGAAAGCTACCGGGCGAAACTGCCTCCAGTGACCCGGCGCGAGACCGATACACCCTCGCCTGGACCGTTGACCGCCAGCGATCCGAGGAGCTGCCGATCTCAAGGGATCGTAAGACCGACTGCCATAGCAGCCCGCATGGACGCCGTTGTCGTCTGAGACGGCGAGGCTGTCACCGTGCTCGACTGGAAGAACGATACGGCGCTGCGCCAGCGCGCGATAGCCTCGGGCAGATAGTATTCCCAAAAGGTAAGACGACGAAAGTACCGGTGATGCACGATATCCGTGCATCACGTTGTCTAGGTCGGTTCATGCAGCGCGCCGTACACTCTCAATATGAATGCAGACGGAAAGGTACGGAAGGAACTGCTCGTGTCGTCAGTCGACGCCGACGGCACGCTTGTTGAGACTGTCTTCATTGCATCGGACGGCACGACCAGCTTTGTGCGGCAGAGTGCCAGTGGACTTGAGCGTGTTGCCACCATCGATCGCGATGGCCGTACCTGCGTACCGGTTCGCCCGGGCAACGATCTCCTCAAGCACAGGGCGCTGCTGTTTCCCTCGGCGCCGGCCCCATGCGGTACCGGCGAGCAGCTGCTCGGCGAGATCGAGGCGTACATCGCTCAATACGTGTCGCTCTCAGACGACGCCAGGAAGCTCAGCGCCGCGTACGTTGTCCTCACCTGGCTGTATGATGCCTTCCGCGAAGTTCCGTACCTCCGCTTTCGCGGCGAATACGGCACGGGCAAGACTCGAGCGCTCATCGTGGTCGGGTCGATCGCATACAAGCCTTTCTTCGCCTCGGGTGCTTCGACCGTATCGCCGATCTTCCACACGATCGATACGTTCAAGGGAACGCTCATCTTCGACGAAGCCGACTTCCGCTTCTCCGATGAAAAGGCGGAGTTGGTAAAGATTCTCAACAACGGAAACGTCGAGGGGTTTCCGGTGCTGCGGTCGCAGGTCACGCCTCAGAAGGAGTTCGAGCCGCGTGCCTTCCATGTCTTTGGCCCCAAGATTGTCGCCATGCGCGGCCACTATGACGACCGAGCCCTCGAGAGCCGCTTCCTCTCCATCGACATGGAGCCGTCGGCGTGCGGGGGAGCGCCGATCAACTTGCCGGACGCGCATGGGGAGGATGGGCTTGCCCTCCGCAACCAGCTCCTGTCATTCCGTCTGCGCGAGCGACTCTCGACTCGCCTATACGACTCGCTCGCCGTTCCGGCCCTTGAGCCGCGGATGAACCAGATACTCATACCGCTCCTCTCGGTCGTACCGCCAGGAGCATATCGAGACGCCATCCTCCGGCATGCCGAGCGCCACCAGAACCGCACCGTCGCCGATCGCGGTGACACCGTAGAGGGGCATGTGCTTGGGGTCATTCATGGCCTTGCGGTGGAGAAGGACAGTACGCCAGTGCCCCTTTCTGCGATCGCAACAGCCTTCCGGGACGCATACGCCGGTGAATACGAGCGTCCGATCACCAACCGATATGTCGGCTCAGTGATCCGTCGCCTCGGGCTCCAACCATTCAAGTCCCATGGCACCTATGTGCTTGCGGTAGCGGGCAACGAGCGCCTCGCCGCGCTGTATCGACGATTTGGCATTGTGGACACCGTGGGGACTGAGAGTGGAGAAGTGCCAAGCTGATCAATTCGGGTGGACATGGGGACGTGGGGACGTACGACAAAGGGTATCCGTGACCGGATACCCTTGTGTCGTTTGAGCCATACGGCGCCTAAAGCGGAGTGGCCTAGACCCCGATAGCTACGTCCCCACGTCCCCATGTCCACCAGGGTTCCCGTGTGATGCACGGAAAGTCGTGCAGTACCGTCACTTCCACGAAATGAAGCGAGACGCGACCATAGAGACAATCGTCGGTTGGAATTGCTAAGACCCCGGCCGTCGAGAGCACTATGTCAACACGTTTTCCGTGTCATCTCGCTCCCTTGAGGAAGGAGTGGGATTTGTCGCAGGAAGAACTCGCCGCGCTTTTGCCGCGCGGCAGCAGGAACCGCGTCTCAGACGTTGAGTCCGGCAAGGCCGCACCCAACGCGGAGGAGATACTAGGGCCTGTCCTCTATTGAAGAAGAAATTCGCGTAATAATGGAATCAAAAGAGCAGGAATTTTGAATCGATCTTGCGTTGTTGTCGTCGAGGCTACTTTTTCCAAGGCCTGAGCTACCCAATCGACCCGCGACATGCTCCTTGCCAGTCGGCCACTGGGAGCTGACTGATGCGCCGTTACGCCCTTCGCGACGACCAATGGGATCGGATCAAGGACATTCTACCGGGACGCGAGGGTCACGTTGGCGCGACCGCCAGGGACAATCGTCTGTTCGTCGATGCCGTGATCTACCGCTATCGAGCTGGCATCCCATGGCGCGACCTGCCCGAGCGCTTCGGCGCTTGGAAGGCTGTCCATACCCGCTTCAGCCGATGGGCAAAGAGCGGTGTATGGCGCAGGCTGTTCGAGCTTCTTGCGGCCGATGCGGACAACGAATACGCCATGATCGACAGCACCATCGTGCGCGCTCATCAGCATAGCGCCGGCGCCAAAAAAAAGACGGCGAAGATCAAGCGATCGGCCGAAGCAAAGGCGGGCTGAGCACCAAGATCCATACCCTGGTCGATGCTCTGGGCAATCCTGTCCGCTTCTTCCTGACGCCGGGCCAGGCCCACGACCTGCAGGGCGCCGACGCCCTGTTGCCTGACATGAAGGCTGACACCCTGCTGGCCGACAAAGCCTTCGATGCCGACCAGCGCCTCATCGAACCTCTCGAGGCCGCCGGCAAGACCTGCGTCATCCCCTCGAAGAGCAACCGCAAAAAGCCCCGCCCTTACGACAAACAGATCTACAAGGCCCGCCATCTCATCGAGAACTTCTACTGTAGCCTCAAGCGCTTCAGGGCCATCGCAACTCGCTACGATAAGACCGCTACCAATTTCCTCGCCGCTATCCACCTCGCGGCGGCTACCATTTGGCTCAATTGAGGACAGGCCCTAGCATATCGGCTCATTTTTGGCGCGGCGCCGCACCGCATCTTCCCGAAGTACGCCGAGGAGATCGAGGATGTGGTCATGCGGAACGCCCTCGCCCTGTATGAGTGCCTCAAGGATGATCCGTCGCAAGAAGCCCGGTCAAAGCGGGAGCTTCTGGAGCAGCTCCCGAAGAACGCGGCACGTTTCGGGGATAGCGACCTCCCTGTATGAGGCCGTATACCCGCGGCCGCGAGCTGGTCCTCGCGTTCCAGCCATCCTCCCGTGGCCTGGCCTATGTCCTCTTTGAAGGTCCGCTCTCCCCGCTCGCATGGGAGATGAAAGACATACGAGGACCGCGGCGGCTCTCGCAGTCCTTCCAAGCGGCAGTCGATCTCATCGCAAGGTACGAGCCTGATGTTCTCGTGATCGAGGACAAGCTCGCTTCGCCGAACGACCAGCTTCGCACGCGAAAGCGCTTCCAGCGGATGATCGGCACGTATGCGGAGGGCCGCGCCCTCGACGTGTATGCATACAGCCGCGCCGACGTTCGCGCCTGCTTTGCTGACGCTGGCGCCATCACAAGGCGGGAGATCGCGCAGGTGATCGCAGGGCAAATCCATGCGCTCCACCGGTTACCCCCGAAGCGGGCGTGGTGGAAAGCCGAACACCGGCGGCTCTTCCTCTTCGACGCTGCAGCACTCGCACTGACGTACTTCTCCCGTGACGCGAACTTCCGCCTCTGCCCCTGACTGCGCCGCCTCCGCGGCGCCGGGAAGCTCCGGAATAGGTCCGGCGCTTCCCACGTCCCGAGGAGGCACGCATGGACACTGTTCTTTCAAAGGCAAAGGGTACAGGACGCCATGACGTATACGAAACGATCACGTCGACGATCATCGCCGCGATCGAGGCAGGTGCCGGCACCTGGCACATGCCTTGGCATTCATCGGACGCTCCGCTCCACAGGCCGCGGAATGTCGTCTCTGGACTGCCGTACAAGGGGGTCAACATCCTGGTGCTATGGGCAGAGGGCCAACTCCGCAACTTCGGAACCGGCCTCTGGGCCACGTACCGTCAGTGGCAGGAGCTTGGCGCCCAGGTCCGCAAGGGCGAGCGCGGCACCACCGTCCTCTACTACAAACAGCTCCCCCTAGAAGCAGAGGACGCGGAAACCGGCGAGATCGTCCGAGACTACCGGCTCATCGCTCGCGCGTTCACCGTCTTCAACGGTGCGCAGGTCGATGGTTGGAAGCCGTGGGACCCTGAGCCGGTCGACATCGTCGAGACGCACCGCGTCATCGAGGACTTCATCGATGCGACCGGTGCGGACATCTGGTCTGCGGGCGACAAGGCGTACTTCGATCGCATGGGCAACTGCATCTTCATCCCGGATCGCATCCGGTTCCGGGGATCACCAACCAGCTCGGCAACCGAAGGCTACTACGCCACCGTCTTCCATGAGCTGGTCCATTGGACGGGACACCACCTGAGGCTCTCTCGCGACCTCTCGGGCCGGTACCGTTCCGAAGCCTACGCCATGGAGGAGCTCGTCGCCGAACTCGGCGCCGCGTACCTTTGCATGGAGTTCGGGGTGGCGAACGTCCCCCGGCCCGACCATGCCGCATACATCGCGAACTGGCTCACTGTCCTCAAAGGAGACAAGCGAGCGATCCTTGCGGCTTCGACTCATGCCAATCAGGCGGTCGAGTTCCTCTTGTCCAATTAGGACCAGGCCCCGCTTTGCGGGGCTTTTTTCTGGCATCAGAGGGTATTCTCGGCGCCCGCCGCGGACGCACCATTCCTTTTAAAGGTCGGCAACAAACTACACGCCGCACTCACTGAATGCTCTCCGGCAGACGGCTCCCACTCGATTCCCCGAAGACCCAAAGGATAATAGCCGTCGGTAGTTCGGTCTGTTATTCGACCTCCCGGACATACCGGCACGACGGATACCGGCTGCAGCCCAAGAACTGGCTTCCTGCATTGTTGCCGGACCTGGCCGTCCTAAGGACCAGCGGGTTGCCGCACCTGCCACAGGTCGTGGTGCTCTCGAAGCGTTGCTTCAAGTAATCAACGTGCTTCAAGTGTGTAGCGCGCGTCTTCGGCAGCATTTCTGCTTTGATGGTCGCCCCTATCAGCTTCACCTCAGCCTCGGTGAAGAGTACCTGCCTCTTGCTCTTGACGTAAGTAATGTAGCCGCCAGTTAAGACGTTTGGAGGCATTTCGGTCCTCAGACTGCAATTGCCCCGAAACACGACGACGGAATGCATCCTCTCGGGCGCGATTCTAGCCAAGTTTGAAAGCGCCCTGATGTGACTTTCGTTTTGATGCAGGGGATTCTGAAACTTGAGCTTGTTCCCCCTGTTTGTCTTTATCCAAAAGGGATCGTCCTTACCCCCGAATATCCATCCGCTCATGTTTTTGGTCTCCACTACGAACACGCCGTAGCGAGAGATGATTACATGATCGATCTGCGTCGTGCCTCGACGGGTCCTTATCGTTACGTTATTTATATCAACGTAATCGGATGACCGCAGAAAGAGCTTCTTCGCAATGACGGTCTTGAGTTCGCCGAACCAGCCCGTGAACTGCAGACTCGAAGACATTTCGACCGACATTCCCCGGATGAACGCTTGGAACTGCGCAAAGGCTAGCATTCTGCTGGATTTTCGGCAAACCACTGTCGTGCTGTGCCGTTTCTCCATCAGATAGCAAAGGCAGCCAACTTGCGGCGGTCCAGCCTTGACTGTCGAGGAGTCGGCCAAGAGTCCGCAGGAAGCTAAAGCGATCATCAAATACGGTATGCAGTCAAAGACTGGTTTGGGGAACTGACGGTGAAACAGGGGCCGACATCCCCTCGGCCAAGTCTTCCGCCCAAGCGAGCGACGGCATCAAAGATAACCCAAAGGAAGAAGTGACAGCACCCGGTGTACCGGCCCGCTGGTTATCATTTGCCCGGTCGAACAACAGGTCCACATGTTTCAGCCGGAAGCGGATCAGTTCGGAGAGGTGGTGGCAGTAGCTCATTGGGGGGTACTTTCTGCAGCCGGAGCAGCCAGCCGGCACTCTGCCGCGCACGCAAACCTACGCCTACTGGTTGTGGCATGCGTCCATCAATCTACTACAATGCCCCTCATCGACCAACTCGAAGTTTTTGCGAGCGACACGGAGCGAGCGATGAAGGACCGGCCTCACAACCTCGATCACCTGAAGAGCGTCGCCATCTGGCTCCGCGTCTCAACCGAGATGCAGGCGGCCTCTGACGCACCAGAACACCACGAGCGCCGCGCCCGGCTGTATGCCGAAGCCAAAGGCTGGGATGTCCGCGAGGTCTATCGTCTCGACGCTGTCTCCGGGAAGTCGGTCATGGATCACCCCGAGACCAAGCGGATGCTCGGGGACGTGCGGAAGGGCCGGATCACCGGGCTCATCTTCAGCAAGCTCGCCCGCCTGGCCCGGAACACCCGCGAACTCCTGGAGTTCGCCGACATCTTCCGGGCGCATGGCGCGGACCTCATCTCCCTCGACGAAAGCCTCGACACCTCATCGCCCGCTGGCCGCCTCCTCTTCATGATGATCGGCGCCCTGGCTGAGTTCGAACGGGAGGAGATCGCCTCCCGGGTCCGGGCCTCGGTCCCGATCCGCGCCAAGCTCGGCAAGCCCCTCGGCGGCTCCGCCCCGTATGGATACCACTGGGTCGAAGGAAAGCTCGTCCCACACCCTGAGGAGGCTCCGATCCGACGACTCATGTACGAGCTCTATCGCGAGCACAAACGGAAGCGGACGGTCGCCCGCATCCTCAATGAACGAGGATACCGAGCAAGAACCAAGAGCGGCTTCTCCATGACGACGGTGAACAGGGTCCTCGCCGACCCGACCGCGAAGGGCGTCCGCATCGCCAACCGATACCGCAACCAAGGCAAACACCGGCCCATTGCCGAGAAACCACAAGAAGATTGGGTGTATCACCAGGTCGAGCCGATCGTCTCCGAGGAACTCTGGGACGAGTGCAACGCCCTCCTCACCGCGTCCCGGAAGAACCACAAAAAGCCGACCAAGAAACCCATGCATCTCTTCGCGGGCTATGCATTCTGCGCATGCGGCGGGAAGATGTATGTGACCTCAAGCTCCAAGACCAGATACACCTGCGCCGCCTGCCGGAAGGGGAAGATTCCCATCATCGACCTCGAAGGCGTGTATCACGAACAGCTCCGGCAGTTCGCTCTGGAGCCAGATGAACTCCGCAAGCACGTCGAGACTGCCCATGAGGCGCTCCATGAGAAAGAGCGGCTCCTCTCGGTGATGCAGCGGGAATACGAGAAGCTGAAAGAGGAGGAAGACAGCCTCTTCTCCCTCTACCAAGCCAAGCAGCTCGACGCTGAGGGCTTTGGTCGGCGATACCAGCCACTCAAGGAACGCCTCCGGCAGCTCGACGACGAACTCCCGGCCATCCGGGCATCGATCGATGTCATGAAAATCAACCAGCTATCCGAGGAAGAGGTCCGCTCCGCCGCCTCGAACCTCTACGACCGCTGGCCCAAACTGCCGTTTGAGGAACGCCGACAGATCGTCGAGGCCATAACCGAGAAAATCGTGATCGGTGAACAGGATATAGACATCTCCTTCCTCCACGTACCTCCTTCCCAAACCGCAGCAAATGGGCACCGCACTCACACCGGTTCGCCGCCCCCGACATCCCTACCGTGGCCGAGCAGGGCTATCCCGACTTCGATGCGACGCTCTGATGGTATCTCGCGGCGCCGGCAGGTACGCGCCGCGACCTCGTCGACAAGCCTGCGTTTGCTGTCGTGGGCGGTCTCCGGTCGGAGGCGATGGTGCGTAAGATCGGCAACGTCGGTGACTTCGAGGTGTCGAGTTGTCCGGAAGATCTCGTGGCCCGTATCGCCGCCGGGAAGGCGAAGTGGAAGACGGTGATCGCCCACGCGGGGTAGGCGCCGCAGTGCGTGCGGACTGACGGTATCCCGCCCTGCCGGCATCGCTTGGCGCAAGAACTCGGCTGCTGTGCGATCGGCGCACGGCCTGCCATCGCTCGGTCGTCGAGCGACGGGGTGCCGAGAATTCCATTTGCGAGGGCCTGCTTGTCGCCGTAGTGCCCTTGTCAGGCGCCTTGCTGTCGCGTAGCTGATCCGGTCGACGGGCGCGGAGTCGCCCGCCGCGTGCGCACAAACCGTCATCGCTTCGCGTGCTTTAGCGGCTCGCTCCAGCCGCCGAACGACTGCGCTGCAGGCCAATTTCGGACACACTGCTGCGGTCGAGTGACCGCACGATCATGACTGGGAGGAGACCACCGTGCGTTTCGTGCCCCGTGCTCCTGTTGCAGCCACGGCTGGAATGAGGCGTCGCGACTTCGTTGCGCTTGTGGGTGGAGCAGCGGCGTGGCCCGTCGCCCGAGCCGCCCATGCGCAGACCATGCCGGTCATCGGCTATCTCGGTTCCGAGACCCCGGAGCGCTACGGCAGTCGCCTCAGCGCCTTTCGCGAAGGTCTGGGACAGTCCGGCTTCACAGAGGGACGCACGGTCACCATTCAATTTCGATGGGCGGAAGGTCAATATGGCCAACTTCCCGCACTCGCGAAGGACCTCGCCGACCGTCAGGTGACGGCCATGGTCGCGGCGGGCGGCGCCGAGGTCGCGCTCGCGGCAAAATCGGCGACGACGTCGATCCCGATTGTGTTCGAGATGGGCGGCGATCCCATTGCCCTCGGCGTGGTCGACAGCCTGTCCCGGCCGGGCGGCAATCTGACCGGCGTGTCGAGCTTGAGCGTCGAGGTCTCGCGCAAGCGCCTGGAGTTCATGTACGAGGTGCGTGCAGACAGCAAGGTGTTCGCCATCGCCATCAATCCGGCAAGTCCGACGGCGAACTCCCAACTGAAAAATCTCCAGGCTGCGGCGGAGAGCCTCGGCTTGAATCTCCGCGTTTTGAAGGCGAGTTCCGAGTCCGAGTTCGACGCCATGTTCGGCGCCGTGCGCGAGATGCGGGCAGGCGGGCTGATCTTCAGCTCGGATCCCTATTTCGCTTACCGCAGCCGGCAGCTAGCCGAACTCGCGGTTCGCCATGGCGTGCCGGCAATTACTCAATCACGCGACTTTCCGCTCGCTGGCGGGCTGATGAGCTACGGCGGAGATTTCCATCAGTCTCACCGCAATGCCGGGATGTATGCCGGACGTATCCTCAAGGGCGAGAAGCCTGCCAATTTGCCGGTGCAGCGAGTCACCAAGGTCGAGCTGTTCATCAATCTGAAGGCCGCCGACACTCTGGGCATTTCCTTCCCGGCATCGCTCTTGAGCAGCGCCGACCGGGTCATCGAATGAGTCGCTCGGCCCGTCGTCGCGCGAGCTGATGAGATGTCCGATTCCGTCGCCTCTCCCCGCGCGACCCTCTTCAGGAAGTACTTTCGAGCCCTGTTTGCGGCGGTCGTGGCACCTCTTCTCATCGCCGGCGGGAGCGAAGCGTGGTTCGGTTACTACGACCAGCGCGCCAGGCTGAACGACCTCCTGGACGCAGAAGCCCGGTTGGCGGCCGTGAAGATCGCGGACTTCATCGACGGGATCCGCGAGCAGTTGGGCTGGACGGTGCAGTTGCCCTGGTCCGAAGATTCCGGCAGCCGACGTCGGCTCGACGCGTTGCGCGTGCTGCGCCAGGCGCCGGCCATCGAGAGTCTCACTCTGGTCGATGGCAGCGGCCGGGAGCGCCTGTTCGTGTCGCGCATCGGCCTCAATCGGCTCGAGGGAGGTGACGATCTTTCCGCGAAGCCCGCCGTGGAGGGAGCCCGTTCGGACCGGATTTGGTTCGGCCCGGTCACCTTCCACGACGGCTCGGAACCCTTCGTGACCGTCGCAATCTCGGGTAGTCGCGCGGCGGATGGGGTGGCCATCGCCGAGGTCAACCTCAAGTTCATCTGGGAGGTGGTCTCCGATATCCGGGTGGGGCGCACCGGCGAAGCGTTCGTGCTCGACCAGCCGGGGCGCCTCGTCGCCCATCCCGACATCAGCCTGGTGCTGCGCGCCGACGAAGCAGCACAAAGACCGCTGCAGGCCTTGCGGGCAGCGATTCTCGCCCGCTCCGGACAAGCCGCCGCCGGCCGCGACATGGCGGGCAATCGGGTGTTGGCGGCAATGGCGCCGATCCCCGGCGTGAATTGGAGCGTCATTGTTGCGCAACCCATCGCCGAGGCGTTCGGGCCGATCTACACTGCCCTATGGCGCACCGGAGCCTTGCTCGTCGCCGGTGCCGCCCTGGCGGCCGGGCTCGCCTATTGGCTGACCCAGCGCATGATCGAGCCCATACGTGTGCTGGAGGACGGGGTCGCGCGGATCGGCGCGGGGCAGTTCGAGCACCGGATCCGCCTTACGACGAGTGACGAGTTCGAGGGGCTCGCGAGCCGATTCAACGAGATGGCCGTCGAGCTTTCGCTGTCGCAGGAACGCTCGGAACGCATTGGGCGACTCAAGCGCTTTCTCGCTCCGCAAGTGGCCGAGCTGATCGATCGGACGGGCGACGACCACGTTCTCGATGGCCGGCGTGTCGAGGTCGTCGTGATCTTTTGCGATCTGCGGGGCTTCACCGCCTTCTCGGCACATGCCGAAGCGGAAACGGTCATCGGTGTGTTGCGCGATTACTACGATGCGCTCGAAAGGGCGGTCAGCGCCCGCGAGGCGACGCTGATAAATTTTTTCGGCGACGGTGTGATGGTGCTCGTCAACGCGCCGGTTTCCTGTCTCGACCCGGCCTTGCGGGCGGTCGACTTGGCGAACGACATGCAAGCGAGCGTGCAGAAGCTCCTGACCGGTTGGCGTGCGCTGGACGCCCGGCTCGGCTTCGGCGTCGGCTTAGCGATGGGACCCGCCACGGTCGGGCGGATCGGCTCCGAAGGCCGCGTCCACTACACGGCGATCGGCAATGTCGTGAATCTCGCGTCGCGCTTGTGCGCGAGCGCAGACGACGGCGAGATCCTCGTCGATAGCGCCGCAGCTTGCGCGGTTGCATCGAAGGTACCTCTCGTCGAGCTCGAGCCGCGCACCTTGAAGGGATTCGACCAGCCTGTTCCGGTATTCGCTGCCGTCGCAGGCGATGGAAATACAGTGCCGAGCCCTAACGACGAGGCCGTCTGAACAGGAGCCAAGGTTCGCGCATGAATTGCTCCCGTGCGCCGGCCTGGGTTGCCGGGTCCCACAGCGGGGCACCGGCGCGACGCTGGAAGATCATGTCGCGACGCACGTCGGACGTGTTGGCCGAGGTGCCGTGCGCCAGGAAGGAATGCGCCACGACGATATCGCCGGCGGCGAGCCTCGGCACCACCATGCGCGCCCCGGGCAGCAGCCGGCGTTGGGTCTCCACCTTGACGTTGCCCCAATGCACCGGTGCGTCGGTTGGCTGGCGCCTGAAATCCTCGGCGAACTCCTCGTGCGAACCCGGCAGGACGTGAAAGCCACCCACCGACTCCGAGGCGACGTTGGTCAGTGCAATGCCGAGCAGGATGTTGAACACGCCGAGTGCTTGCTCCGTGCCGCCGTCGATATGGAAATTCCGGCCGATCCCGCCTTTGGTCGCAAAGCCCGGCATCGTCGAGGCGAGCTGCACGAAATCGCTCGTCGGCGCGCTCTCCAGAATCTCGAGCGCCAGTGGATCGAGCACGGTCGACACGATCGCCATGAAGTCGGGGTGGCGACAGTACCGCACCTCGCGCCACGACTCGTTGCGCGTCCGCTCCCAGCCGTCCGGATGGATCTCGTTGAGATGCCGCGCTGCCGCCTGCGCCGCGCGAAGACGCCGCGAGTCGATCGCGCCAGAGACCACCGTGTAGCCCTGGCCGACGAGATCCTCCCAATGGGCATTCTCGAACATGGTCTACAAGCCCCTCGAACATTGCCGCCATCGGCGTGGACCGACAGCCTCGCGCGCCGATTTGCTCGCGCGATCCACCACCGACATCTTACCCGCTCGCGGCCTCCTTGGTGTCCTCCAGGAGGCCCTGCCGGAGTGTGCCAAACGTCATGGACAACGGTTTGTGCGCTAAACAGCCTTCTCGCGAAGATGTGCGTAGCCGGTGAGACGGGTTGCTCTCCGACACAATCATCTCATCAATTGGCCGCCACTTCTCCAGATTGTCGCGCAACGATTTTGCTTGCGCCTGCGACCGTTGCTGCAGGCGTCCTTGTCCCTGGAGGTCTGGATATGACGCCAAAGATGTATCTCGATCGCTACACATATCTCTCCATTCCCAGCCCTTTCGACGGCATGCTGCTGAACTGCGGGCTTACCGGCTACGGTTCGGGCTGGAATTTCCGCAATGGCAAGGCCGGAGCGGGCATCGCCATCCAGCACGAGTACGCGGTGTTCCGCGACGCGCTGCGCAAGGCGCACCACGGCAACGCCCTGACGCCATGCGGCCCTCAATTCTACTTTTCCGAAAAGCCGCTTGCCCGGATCTCGCGGCTCGAGGAATTTTACTCGGACAGTCTCGTCCGCGCCTATGTCGGCAAAGGTAGCCCAGACGAGATCACCGATGCCCTGCGGCTGGCGCTCGCCGTGGGTCGGATCGGCACCGAGCGCGACCTCAACGGAATGCTGCCGGCGCGGATGACCGTGCAGCAGTACGCGCGCGACTTCATGACGCTGGATTGCAATTGCCTGGTCGGCAATTTCTACGGTGCGAATCCCGATGCGCACATCTCCGTCTATGCGTCACCTCAACGCCGCCGGACCACCATAGCCGACGTGCGCCAGGGCGATGCCATCGTCACGCATTGCCCGGAGGCTCCTTACGAGCATGTCGGATTGATCGAGGAATGGATACCCAGCGGCTCGAGCGCGCGGGTCAAGATCTGCGAATGGGGATGGTACGGCGGCGAGGACGTTCACTACAGGGAAAGCACGCACGCCATCACACGCGGTCCGATCGGCTCATTGGGGATTGGTTGGGCGACTCCGAGCAACGCCAAGCCAGGCGTCACCTCCTTCCGCTACATCTTCGCTCCGCAAACGGAGAATCAGCCGTGGGGCTGGTCGTAAGTCGCGCGCCCGGCCGGGCGCGTCATGCTCGCTCGTAAAGACGACGGCGTTCGAGGTCGAGCGAGAGGACATCGAGCCCGATGTCTTGCAAGAGCCGGACGCGGACCATGAGGGTGTCGATAGCGAGGACGGGCTGGACGTCGACACTCGCCGGCCGATGATGGCGCACGGCCAGTGCTTCGCGGCGTGTCGTTCGTTCAGCTCGGCGTCTGCCGCGCAGCCGGCATGTCGAAATAGAGGAGGCCAAGGACGCCGAAATAACGGCGGGCTAACGGTCGGGTCACGGCGCTGGGCGATACTGCGGCATCGCCGAGCCTCATCCCTCGGTGATAACGCCCCCATCCCAGGGCGTTGCTTCCTCCCTCGACTCGAGCCCCGTCCGGTTCGCCGGGCGGGGCTCTTTTGTATCCGCGATTGCTCGGCGGCCGAAGGGCTCGAAGCTCGAGACGTCGAGGACGAGGCTCGCAATCGTCGCGTCACCGCGGCGACTGAGGGCTAGCGCCCCCCTCCTTCTCCTGGTCTGCTTTCTTCCCTCGCTGGCGGGCTCGACGTCCTGGCCGAATTCGAGGCAGACCGCGACGGCCATTTCGGTACGCCGACGAACAGATCCAGGCCACGGCTGGATGAGGCTTCGGACTCGTGTCAAGATGGATAGAATGCCGATCGGAGCGATGTTCGGGATCGGTCTTCGTGCTGTTCCCCGCGATATACCCCTGATCGATGCTGCGGCGGCTGCTCGTGTCGGCCGACACGCTGATCGACCGATACGTCAGACTAGTCGGTAAGGTTGGCGAAGGCGGCCATCGCGTGGCGACGCAAGCCGCTCACCGGTTCGACGGGCTTCCGCACGCGATCGTCGAGGCTCAACAGCGAATCGCGCTCGGCGAGCGAGGACAGTGTCGGGCCAAGGTCGCGCAACAGGCCGTCCTCCATGCCGTAAATCCAGCCATGCAGATTCAGGCGACGGCCACGCACCCAGGCATTCTCGACGATCGGCGTGGCGGCCACCCGGCGGACTTGCATCTCGACGTTGACCTCGCACATCCGGTCGTGGCGCGCCTTGAGATTCGGCAGGGCGTCGAACACGGCGTGGTGCTTGCGGTAGAACATCACCAGGGGTTGCAGCCAATAATCGACCAACGCCGCGCGTTCTTCGCCAAGGGCGCGCAGGATGCCACCGCAACCGTAGTGGCCGCACACGATCACGTGCTCGACCCGAAGCACCTCGATGGCGTATTCCAGCACCGCCAGCAAGTTGAGGTCGCTGGTATGGGCGACATTGGCGATGTTGCGATGGACGAACACGGCGCCGGGGTCGAGATCGAGCACGTCATTGGCGGTCACCCGGCTGTCGGAGCAGCCGATCCATAAATATCTTGGAGTCTGCAACTCGGCCATGCGCACGAAATAGGTCGGATCGTCCTGTCTCTTGCGCTGCGCCCACAGGACATTGCGATCGAGCAGCTCATCGAGGGTGCGGGAATCGCCAGAGGGTTCGTCTAGCTGGCCCATCGTCCGAAGTCCTGAAACGGCAAGGTGTCACGACACTAGCCTGGATAGCCCCCATCGGTCATCCGTCCGCTCCTCGCCCGACCACGACCTAGCTTTGCGTCGGCGATCGATACTGTGTGCTCTTGGTGAGCGGCGCCGCTCAGGTCGCAGGTCGGTGCTGCTCTGGTGCTGGCCGGCCCCGTCTTCGCCCGCTGCCTACAATGCCGCCAACGACAGCCGCGGTGCGGTCCACTTGCTCGGGCGGATCGTGGCGCGTTCCGCCAACCGTCACGTCGACCCCCAATTCAGGCGGCCCGCGCATCGTGCCCCCAAGCTGGCTGTCTTCGAGGACCGAGGCCATGCGGTCGTGGCAGCCGGCGGTGCCTGGCGCGGCGGGGTGATGACGGTCGAGAAGCCGGCGATACTCGATTTCCCCTCTGCATTCGGAGCGTCGCGATCGGGTGACGAACCTTCTCCCCTTTCTTCCCTGCTGCTTCCACACAAAATCAAAGGGTTAGCCCTTGCGGGCTAACCCTTTGACTTGTTTGGTGGAGCCAAGGGGGATCGAACCCCTGACCTCTACAATGCCATTGTAATGATCGCAGCATTGCTCCTCGTGTCCCAAGAGGGATGACGATCGATTTTGTTGAGGAAATCGTCGATTTAAGGCACTTGAGAGTGTGCTGGAAATTACCACATTGTGCCCGTAATTCCTACTTTGTGGTTCCGTGGTGGTTCCGCGGCTGGCGAGGTCAGATGCCCAAGATCACCAAGCGATTCGTGGACAGCGTGCAAGCAAACGGCAGCGATCAGGTCTTCTGGGATACAGAGGTCAAACGGTTCGGCCTTCGCGTTCTGCCGTCGGGGGTCAAGACGTTTGTGCTGCAGTACCGCAATGGCCAGGGACGCACTCGTAAGATCGCCCTTGGTCGGATGGGCGAGCTGACGGCGGACGAGGCCAGGTCGAAGGCGCTGAAGCTGAGAGCCGCAATCAAAGATGGAATCGATCCTTCGGCGGAGCGGCAGGCCAAGCGCGACGATATCCTCATAGCTGACCTGATCGAGACTTACCTGACCGACGGCCCCGCAGCCAAGCCAGGCAAGAAGGCGTCCAGCTGGGCGACAGACGCCAGCAACCTGCGCCGACATGTTGCGCCTCTGTTGGGCCGTCGTCACCTGGCGACGATTAGCCAAGTAGATGTTCAGCGCTTCCAGCGTGACGTCACGCAAGGAAAGACCAAGGCCGATGTCCGTACAGGCAAGCGCGGCCGTGCAATCGTTGAAGGTGGGCCGGGGACCGCCGCCCGAACAACGGCTGTATTGTCGGCCATGCTTCAGTGGGCCGCGGATCAGGGTTACCGGTCCGACAATCCGGCTAAGGGTGTCCGTCTCAACAAGCTTAGAAAACGGGAACGCTTCCTGTCCGCCGACGAACTGGCGCAGCTGGGAGAAGCGTTCCAGGTGGCGGAAGCACAGGGCATCAATCGACAGGGGCTGTCGATCATTCGCCTCCTCCTGTTGACGGGGGCCCGTCGGAACGAGATCGAGACGCTGCAATGGGATCACATCCATCGGGATCGAGGTGTTGCCCGATTGCCGGACTCCAAGACTGACGCCAAGTCCGTTCCCCTGGGCGCGCCGGCTTTGTCGGTGCTGTCGGCGATTACGCGGAAAGAAGGGGTGGCGTGGGTATTCCCGGCCGAACGCGGAGAGGGCCATTTCTCTGGCCTCTCTAAAATCTGGCGGCAGGTCGCCAAGCTTGCTGGTCTATCGGGAGTGAGGCTGCACGACCTCCGGCATGGATTTGCTTCTGCGGCCGTGGCAAACGGCGTGTCACTCTATCTGGTTGGCAAGGTGCTCGGGCATACTCGGGCTGAGACCACGGCGCGATATGCCCACTTGAACATTGATCCGGTCAGAGCGGTGGCGGATCAGACGGCACGACACTTGGCCGATGCGTTGGACGCTAGGCCAGCCTCCGCGAATGCCGTCCCACTCCCGCAGAAGTCGCGCTAGTCCGTGAGCTGCAGTTACCGGCAAGCACGACGATACTCGAAGAATACTGGCAGGGCGTTAATCGCGCACCTCGAAAATTAAGGTGAAGCTCGGAGGTGTGCACTGACCGTGCGTCCGGTACCATCGCGGAGGCGATGACAGGTGAGCCCGCGCCCTCGCCCCGAACAAGAGATCGCAAAGGGTACGTGTGCTTCAGCTGTGCGGGTAGCGCCTTCCGCCACACCACGTCCGGAGACGTTACCACTTGATCGCTGGTCACCGACCCAAAACCCATGGCGTGCAGCCGAGAGCTTTGTCGGCCCGTCGGCACCGTCTTCGCGTACGCATTGTCAGCGGACCGTCTGCCGGGTCTAATTCAGGTCGGCGCGGCTAGGCTTGGCCGTCAAACACCCTGACCGTACAGGGCTGCCGCGCCGACAATTTTGACTACGGTAGGCCTGTACGGAGGACGTTGTGGCTGGGTCAACAAGTCCCAAATATCTGCGCTATGAGACAGTATTGAAACTACTGGGTCCTGCTCTTTTTCCTGCCGAGTGGATCGAAAAGCTCAGAGCGCAAGAAGTTTGGATATTGGAGCAGTTCGGATGGGGATCACCTGATCCTCCTCCTCTCCACATCGGTGAGTACTTCAAAACGAATGGTTTGCCCGACCAACCTGCTACCCGCCTCCAGCTCGGCGCGGCCATGTCACGCCTACACTTTATGGAGTGGCAGAGAGGGGAGCTACAAAGCTGGCTGGAGATACGGAACATCCCCATCAGGAGAGGACACGACGGCGACACTGTCGATAAGGAAGCCTTCGAGACTGCCTTTCTGGAAGAATTTCCCCAACACGCGCGCGAAGCACAAGCGCAATCCGAGACTTTGCGGCGTCATCCGGCACGCAGGGGCGGGTACCAGAAAATCGATGACGAGCCTGTGTTAATGGAGCTGCGACTAGAAATCGAACACGACCCCTCTCGATCACTCCGTCGAGCAATCTTGGATCGCGCCGATGACTTAGCGGGACACACTCCCGAAGCTAAGATTCGGCGCATCACGAAAAAGTACAAGAAAAAGTACGGTTCAGAAAAGTAAGAACTCTCAAATAATTTCAGCTTTAGCGAACGCGCGAACGTGCGAACGTTCGTATGCTATCGCATGATTCGCAGAGGCGCATCGGCGACACTTACCGCGTTTCCCAGAATATTCTGGGATAAAGTATCCATCCGAGGGGGGCCGCGTGGCCTTGGATACGAGTAGGTGAGATTCTAAGTGTCCACTTAACAGAAGATGGACACTTGAGATGTCGGGAGAGGCTGAGGTTGAAGGGGGGAGACGGCGTCGTCGGTCGGAAGAAGAAAAGCGCCGGATCGTAGCGGAGAGTTTTGAGCCTGGTGCATCGGTTTCGGTGGTTGCCCGGCGTCATGACCTGAATACGAACCTGCTGTTTATATGGCGCCGTCGGTACGGATCGGGCGGCGAGAATGGCGCTGGCTCGACGACGTTGGTGCCGGCGGTGATAGCGAACGATGCAGTGGCACCAGCAGGTGGGCCAATGGAGGCGGTGACCGGGTCGATTGTGGGCCGGATAGAACTTGAGTTGCCGGGTGGGTATCGATTGATCGCGGGGAGTGACGTTGACACGGCGGTGCTGGGTCGGGTGATCAAGGTGCTGCTGGCTCGATGATCTCGCTGCAGGCAGGCATTCGGGTGTGGCTGGCGACCGGTTACACCGACATGAGGAAGGGCTTCCCGTCCTTGGCGCTGCAGGTGCAGGAGGTGCTGCGGCGTGACCCGCTGAGCGGTCATCTGTTCTGCTTCCGTGGACGGCGAGGCGATCTGTTGAAGGTGATCTGGCACGACGGGCAAGGCGCTTGCCTGTTCACGAAGCGGCTGGAGCGAGGGCGCTTTGTGTGGCCGAGCGTGGCCGATGGAGTGGTGACGATCTCGCCGGCCCAGCTTGGCTACCTCCTGTCGGGCATCGATTGGCGTCATCCCCAGGAGACATGGCGGCCGAGTTCGGTGGGATGAGGATTTGCCTTTGAGTCGAAGAGAGAATGTGATTCAGTTATCGCGTGAGTTCGGCGTTCGAGGCACTTCCTTCCGACCCTGCTGCAGTGCGCGCGCTACTGGTTGCGGAGCGCGCCGCCCGACAGGAGGCGGAAGCGGCAGCGGCGCAGGCCAAAGCCGAGGCAGCCAATGCCGTGGCAGATCGGTCCAGCCATGAAGCCTTGATCGCGCATCTGAAGCTGGAGATCGAGAAGTTACGCCGTCAGCTTTACGGCCAACGTGCGGAGCGCAAGGAGCGGCTGCTCGACCAGCTCGAGCTGCAGCTGGAGGAGCTGGAAGCGTCGGCGACAGAAAACGAACTGGCGGCCGAGGCGGCGGCCAAGCCGACACAGACGGTTCGATCGTTCACGCGTCGTCGGCCGGTGCGCAAGCCCTTCCCGGAGAATATTGAACGCGAGCGGATTGTCCTTGCCGCCCCGACGGGCTGTCCGTGCTGCGGATCGGCCAACTTGTCGAAGCTTGGCGAGGACGTGACCGAGACTCTGGAGATAATCCCGCGGCGCTGGAAGCTGATCGAGACGGTGCGCGAGAAGTTCTCGTGCCGCGCCTGCCAGACGATTGCGCAGCCGCCGGCGCCGTTCCATGCCACGCCGCGCGGCTTCATCGGGCCGACGCTTCTGGCGACGATCCTGTTCGACAAGTTTGGCCAGCATCTGCCGTTGAATCGGCAGAGCGAGCGCTTCAGGCGCGAGGGCATTGACCTGAGTGTTTCGACGCTGGCCGACCAGGTCGGGGCCGGGGTGTTCGCCGCCTTGCCGCTATATCGCCTGATCGAGGCACATGTTCTGGCAGCCGATCGTCTGCATGGCGACGACACGACGGTGCCGATCCTGGCCAAAGGCAAGACGGTGACTGGCCACATCTGGACCTACGTCCGGGACGATCGACCGTTCGCCGGTCGAGCTCCGCCGGCGGCCGTCTACTACGCCTCACGGGACCGGCGCGGCGAGCACCCAGCCGATCATCTGGCGAGCTACACGGGCATCCTTCAGGCCGATGCCTATAGCGGCTTCAACGGCCTGTACGCTGGCGCGCGCAAGCCCAAGCCCATCACACCGGCTCTGTGCTGGGCACACGCCAGACGGCAGTTCTTCGAGTTGGCCGATATTGCGAAGAATGCCCGCCGGGGGCGGTCGGCAACGGCGATCTCGCCGATCGCGCTGGCGGCTGTCCAGCGGATTGATGCCCTGTTCGACATCGAACGCACGATCAATGGATTGAGTGCTGACGAGCGTCGGCAGGTGCGGCAGCAGAAGAGTTCGCCGCTGTTGGTCGAACTGGAAGCGTGGCTGCGCGAGCAGCGGTCGAGACTGTCCCGCTCGGCCCACGTAACCAAGCCAATAGACTACATGCTCAAGCGTTGGAGTGACTTCGGCCGATTCATTGAAGACGGTCGGACCTGCCTGACGAACAACGCTGCGGAACGTGCTCTGCGAGGCCTGGCCCTCGGCAGAAAGGCATGGCTGTTCGCCGGTTCCGATCGTGGCGCCGATCGAGCGGCGGTAATGTTCACGCTGATCATGACGGCAAAGCTGAACGACGTTGATCCGCAGGTCTGGCTGGCTGATGTCTTCGCCCGCATCGCCTCGCTGCCGCAGAGCCGCCTGCACGAACTGCTGCCGTGGGAATGGAAGAAGCTTCAACCGCTGGCAGCGGCAGCCTGATCGTGGCCGCCATCACTCGCGTCTACACAATCCGAATGGCCGCCGAGATTCTCGGCAGAACCGAGAACCTGTTGTGGGATCTGTCCGATCAGCTCGAACCCGAAGACGGAATGCTCTGGATCCAGGACGTTGGCGGTCTTGAGACCATGGCCTTCACCGAGTTCGGTCTTCAAAACTTACGTGAGATCATCAGCGACCAAATCGATCGTATAGGCTGACCTCCCCGATCGTCGCGCTCCCCTGCGGCCTTCCTCGTATGCTTACATCGTATAGGCTGACCTCCCCGATCGTCGCGCTCCCCTGCGGCCTTCCTCGTATGCTTACGACCTACTACGACGGATTGCGAACGCACCTGGCGCTGGGCAAGGACGCGCCGGCTCATCGTCCCGTTCAACGACTTGGATCAGTTGTCACGAGGCCGATCCTCGGTGGACTTCATCACCAATATTGCCGGATCTGATTTTCGGCAGGGACAGGCGGCCGCTCGAACGCGGCTAGGTTAAACCTTAGACCTTGAACGGAGGGTATCCGCACGAACGACGCATTCGCTGCAGAAGGAAAAGGCCGAAAGGCATCATCACGAATGCCCCCGTTACAACGTACCCCCAGATCAACCCTTCCGGTCCGAACCACCTCCCTAAAGTGACATTCGCCGCGAACAGCATTGCAGCGCCGGTAAGGCTTGCCGGAAGGTATGGATCTCCGCCATGCGCCCGAAGGTACGAGGCGATCGCCAGATTGGAGTGCCAAATCAGGACCCCGAGCATGAGGATGGACACCGCGCCGAACGGAAGCAAACGCGAGGCGATTTGTAGGTGGTTCTCCTGGAGGAAAAGCACGACGAGGCCGACGCCGACAGCACCCAGAGAGCAGATCGCCATCGAGATCAGTGATGTAGAAAGAAGCAATCTGTCCAACTCCCGTACGGACCGCGCCGCAGCAAGGCGACTGAACTCTGGGAAACGAGTGAGGACGATCGCCCCAGCGATTGACGAGACGGCGAGAGCAAGCTGCCATGTGACGCCGAGTTGACCTGCGATCACCGCCCCATGCATCACGTACATCAGCGGTATGATCGTGTAGAAGCTCATGTACTCTGCGAGGCTCGACAGCGCCAAGCGCCATTGAGCCGGGAACACTTCTGAACGCCAGTGGACTTTCGCCACAGGCGCATCGAGCCGAAGCGCAGCGACAATCATCTTGCTTCTGAAGAAGATGAAAAAAGCAGTCCAAACGAGGCTGCAAGCCAAGGCAATGCTAATCGACCAAAGCTGCAAGCCCAGCAGGATTGACAGCCACAGTACAAGGCTGTTCACGAAACTCCTTACCATGCGGCAAAAGTAAACGGACTCAACGAGTCCCGCGCCCTCCAGCGGATACAGCAGGCCCGTCAGCATTACGTCGATGCCTACTAGCCAACTAAGAACAATCCAGGGCAGTAGCCATTTGGTCAGGGGCAGGTGGTCGCCTGCTCCGAGCAAAACCGTACCGCCCACGCAGAGCACAGCACCGATGACGAAGCCAGCACCCGCAAACCACATCGCTGTGAAACGAATGAAGCCCGCCATACGCGGCGTGACTACATCGGCAGTCTTGGCCATAGGCGAGTGAAGCTGCGCAATCTTCACGATAATCACCTGTCCAAGACCCAACTCCGCCGTAGTCCGGGCGGCGGCCAAGGTGATAAAGGTAACGAAGTAGCCTTGTTCATCCGCCGTGAAGTACACGGTCAGGAAAATGATCGTAACTGGCCCGCTCAGAACGAGCCACAGTCTGCCGATCATGCCGTAGATAACTGCCACCTGCTGACGCAACAATCTCTGAAAACGGTCAACGATAGTCGGGACTCCCCGGCTCATGGGCTCTCTGCAGCCGGCTTGGGTGCGTAACCTTCAGAGCGCGCGATCGAGCGGTCAGCGACCTCCTGAAGGAGGACTTCCCATCGATCCAGGATCTCGTCCGGGGCAAAGCGGCCGATCGACTCGAGCCCTCTCTGCGCCAGGCGGGCCCGCAGCGCGGCATCCTTGACGAGGTTACCAATCGCCCTGGAGAACGCCGGAATGTCCCCGGGAGGCACCAGGACGCCGGATATGTCGGGCGTGATGATCTCGCGTGGGCCGAAGTCGCAGTCGAAGCTGACCACCGGAAGTCCCGCGGACATCGCCTCGATGAGAACCATCGCGAAACCCTCGCTTTCCGATGAAAGGGCAAAGAGGGCACACTGTCGGAACAGAGTGCGCGGGTTGCTAACCCGGCCCGGTAGCACGACCCGATCCTCCAGGCCGAGAGATGCAACGAGACGGGTAAGGTGCGTACGGAGGGGGCCCTCGCCAACGATGAGCAACTTCCAGCCCGGGCAGTCTTTCGCGACAAGATGGAACGCCTCGATCAGCCGATCGAAGCCCTTCTCAGGCGACAGCCGCCCCATGCCGACGATGTAGCGAACGTCGTCCGACAGGAATGCAAAGGTTTCCGGCTCCGAACCGCGATGCGCCGGTAGAAAGTTGGGGATCACGCTGAGCTTTCTTGCCGGCAGCCACGAATACTGCCGGGCCATACCCCTGCTGACAATCACGACTTGAGCCATCCACGGGTAAAGAAGCCGCCGCAGCACGCGCCACAAGGTCTGCATCGGTGAGTCGTTGAGCGTGGCGACGTTGTGTTCCGTAGCCACTACAGGCCGGCCCGTTCCCAGTGATGCAATCCAGCAGATGATGTTGGTCCGGGTCAGGTAGGAGATGATCACATCGGGCCGGAGCCGGCGGATTTCGGCCCGCAGGCTGACGATGCGACGGAGATTGCTCAGAATGCCCCGCAAGCGGTTCCCGGAAAGCCCCGGGACGCCGAGAGCGACCCTGGAAAGATAGGCCGGCACTGGGTAAACGTCGGACGCCACGCTCTCGAAGGTCAGCACGGTAATGTGGTGACCGCGAGACGTCAGAAGCTCTGCTGTGTCGAGCAACGCCCGCTCCGCCCCGCCTCCGGCGAGCGATGCGGCAACCATGCAGAGCTTCATCGCGCGGAGCCTCTCACGGCGGATTTCACGGCCGAGCCCTGACCCCGGAGGGACTTCCCCGGCGTTCCGGCTCGAGATGCGGCCTGGCTTGCGATGGACGACCGCAGCGGTGATATCACGAGCCAGAGTGTCATCAGCTGGATGTTGACCTGGAGGAAATAAGATTCGAACGCGAAGATTCCGAGAAGATATGCGGCCAGCCAAGCCTCGACAGGCCGCCATGGCGTGAGCAAGAGCGTGGCTGCCCCGACGAGGCGAATCACGACGAATGCCATCAGGGCGATGCCGCCCATCAAGGCAAGCTCAAAGTAGGCAAGATGCGTGGCCCTCGTGCCGGTCGCAATCTCGAGCGGCTCAATGTAGGCGGAGCCCATCCCGAGGGGATTCCGCAACATGAGGTCGAGACTCGTCGCGATGGTCCACCATCGATCGCCGACATTGATGGATATGCTATCGAGGTCGAGGAATCGTGCGAGCAAGACGCCGTCGTTCCCACTCCAACCCGTCCTGAGTCCGCCAGCCGCAAGGACACCCAGCATCGCCACCAGTCCGGCGAAAACGATCAGAAGGCGAAGGCCGGCAGTTTGGGACCAGATCCAAAATGCGATGAGCGCAACCGACACGACCAACGGGCCTCGCGATTTCGTAAGGTAGAATACGCTCACCATGAGTGCCAGAGCGAACAGCATGGACCAGCGCGGCAATCTTCCTTCCTGGATCGCGCCGATGATGAGAGGGACGCCGACCAACACGCAACCAGCTGCCCCATTTGGATGCCCGAAGATCCCATAGGCTCTCCAGGCGAAGTCGTAGATGTCCTTGCTGTCGTTGGTAATGGCGAGGTTTACGAGTTCCTCGATCGGCAGGTTTGCCGGCGAGAATGTCAGGAAGTCGTAGAACACGGTCAGCAACGAAAAAATGACACCCGCCAGGAGACCGTACAGGAAGTAAGCCCGCAGCACCGGCTTCTCGGCGACTGCCGTAATCAGATAGGCCGAGAAGCCGCAAAGGATCCAGCGAATGAGAAGCCGCTGCACGGGGGGATCGGGGGCACCGGCGAGCGCGCAGATCTCCATGAACACCCACGGTAGGGTCATTACCCAAACTAGTAGGATACCGTAGACGGCCCTATGTAGCAGGGAGGACATGAACAGGGCCGAAAAAAGCAACCCAGCGCTGACCAAGTTCAGCACGTCGGTGGTGCGCGGAAAGCTTTCGATACTGCCCGGCATGGTACTGGGAAAGGTGACACAGACGCCCGCCAGCAAGACGCCCCATGGCCCAAGGGTTGCCGCGCCAGTCTGGCCTCTCCACACTGCAGGGCCCACCCTAGCCGGCCGGCCCAGTCAGCGCGGGCGCGTGAGCTAGCTCGATGTGAGTAGCGTTGTATTTCGTATGCTTTCGAATATCGACTTGGTTGAGGACTACTCCGGTTATATTGCAGTGCTGTGAAAGCTCCTCCATCTGCAGGCGGACGAGCCTCCATGGCGTTTTGTTCCAACTCACGACGAACAGGCACTCGTCCGCCATTTGCGCTACGAATCTTGCATCGGCCACGGTTATGCTCGGCGGCGAATCCAGGATCACAAGATCATACTTCGTGCGGAGTTTCGCCAGCAACTCGGCCATTTCCGGAGCGCAAAGCAGGTTCGCGGCGCCGGGCACGAGTTGCCCGCCCGTGATGTAGTCGAGCGAGGTGAGCTTGTCTTTTCGTATTGCTTGGCTAGGTAAAAGCCGGTTCTGAAGCAAATCGGTCAACCCTTGACCCATGTTGGCCCCCAACAGGTTGTGCACTGCCGGGTGACGCAGGTCACAGTCGACAAGGATAGCGCGCCTGCCGGAAATCGCTGCTAACCGGGCTAGCGATACCGCAAGGGAGGTGCGTCCCTCCCCGCGCTGAGCCGACGCAAGCAGCACGACTCGTCCCAAATCACTCGGGGCCATGAAGAGAGACAGGACGTTCCGTATCGCCTCCGTGAACTGTGATTGCGGACTGTCGAGCACCTGTGACGCGAGCGCAGTCATCCCTTCGAGCTTCGGGACAATGCCGAGTGACCGGGAAGTGAGGAGCGGCCGCACCTCGAGCGAACTGCGTATGGTCTTGCCTGTCCGCTCGAGGAGCAACGCGGAGAACGCGGCCAGTGCGACCGAAACAATGAAAGCAAGTCCGAGGAACGGCAGCACTGGAGGAAATGATTTCTCGGTCGGGACGTCCGCCCGCGCAATGACGTAGGAGTCGGCGACCTGCAAGGCACGCTGGGATGAAAGTTGATTGTACTGCGTGAGGAATGCGGTGAGGATGGTTCGATTTACCTCGGCTTCCTGTTCCAGTGACGCAAGGGTGACCCGTGCATGGCCTGCGTCCTGAATCTGTTCCTTCAGCTTGGCTACCGACTCCACTAGCTGGGCTTCGCGTTGCGCCAGGATCGCGACGTCGCTCGCAATCGAGCGCGCGACGCTGGCGATATCCGCTTTGAGCCGCCGCTCCCCATCGGCTATGCTAGCCTCAATCTGCTGCACCCTCGGGTAGGACGGTCCGTGAATGGCGATCAGTTGAGAACGTTCCTCCCTCAGCAAGGATTGTTGCTTGCGCAACTGCTGAATCACAGGGCTCGCCAACACGTCGGGAAACGAGTCGGGATTGGACCGTACCTCGGTCAGACGCGCCTCGGCATCCTGGCGCTTGATCCGCACCGTGATGAGATCGGCGTTTGCTTGGCTCAACTCCTGCGTATACAGGAGAGTCTCGCGGCCTTGGACAATCCCCTGCTGGAGCTTCTCCTGGTTCCTGTAGCGCTCGACAGCGTCGTTGGACTCTCGGACCTTCGCTTGCAGCCGGTCGAGTTCCCCCTTCATGAAGTCGCTGACCTTGGCAGGTACGGCTACGCGGTTCTCCATCTGGGCTTTCAGATAAAGGCCGACGAGCACGTTCAGAATCTCACTCGCGAGCTCCGGGCTCTCGGAAGTGAAGGTGGCCTTCAATACTTGTGAGCGGCCAATCTGCGCGACCCGAAGATTCTTCAGAAAGATGGCGGTCGCCTCGTTGAGAACTGGATCGCCTGAGCTGGCGCGTTCGTGTTTGGGCAGCAAAGACTCGATGAACGCGATGGTGGCTACCTTCGCTTCTCGCCACCGTGACCGCAGCGAGCCGTCCTGCGGGATGATACGCGTATTGAACTCCGGGTTTGAGAGCAGGCCGAGCTGGTAAATCGTCCGTTGGACGAGCGCCCTCGAGCGCAGCGACTCTGCTTCCGTAAGGATCGCGGGGGAATCGGTCGGAAGGCGGGACAGGACCGCCGCAAGGTCCACTCCCTGGTTTCTTTGTTCTACCACGATCTCGGTTGAACTCGTGTACGACACCGGCAAAAGGGCGACGATGCACGACATCAACCCGAACAGGACGATGCTCAAGACCGCAATCAGCCATTTCCGCCGCCGGATCTTGGCCCAGACGAGCGCAGTCGATACCCCGAAGCCGCCGCCCCCATCGACATACGGCCGATATTCGTTATACGGCCGGTAGTCGAGATGCGGCTGGTGATCGATACGTGCGGCTTTTCCCGGCTCAATCACACTCTGCTCCACTCATCGTTCGAGCAAGCCTTGCTCCTGAACACGAAATTCACATGGGGCAATCAAACTGGAACCACTCATTTTTTCCCTTACGAGACTACCTCAAAGGCACAAAAAGTAACCAAACGCAAAACACCAGACGAGTGGCTTGTGCCAATAAGAAAACGTGTAGCTTCCCAGAGCACTATCCTCTACGAAAGTCCACTAGCCGGTTGCAGCTCGTAGAGCTGCGCTAGAGTGTCACACTCCGCGCCAGACTGTCTGGCTCGGTATCGGATTGTGTGGTCTGACCAAACCTCATCCAATTGTACCTGACAATGCCGTGAAGACGCTCCCGGAAGCGCTCGGAGCAAAACTTGAAGGCGTTTGCCCGACAGTCCCCAGGCTCGATCGGGACCGCGAGATTCTCGAAACGCTCGATTGCCTCCAGGATCGAAGCCGGTGTCTGCTGGTCGAAAAAGCAGCCTGTGGGCCGTTGCACGCCCAAACCCCGCACGGTTTCAAGCGCCCCTCCTCGTCCGAACGCGATCACGGGCGTCCCACAAGCCTGCGCTTCGATCGGCGCAATCCCGAAATCCTCGTTCGCTGCGAAGACGAAAGCGCGTGCGTGCCGCAGGAACTCACGGACCTCGCCGTCTGTCCTGCGGCCGAGGAAGCGAATGTTGGAGGCTTGGCGTGCCCGTGCCATCAGCGAGGATAGTTCGGGACCATCGCCCGCAATCACCAGCTCACTTCCCGGTCTGTTCAGGAACGCGTCCACCAACAGGTCGACCCGCTTGTATTGCACAAGGCGAGAACATGTGATGTAATAGTTTTTTTTCTTGGCAGTGTATGTAAAGTCCTCGATCCGAACAGGCGGGTGGAGTACTTCTGCCTGTCGACCGTAAGTCTTACGTATGCGACGCGCCACATTGCTCGAATTCGCGAGCCAGACGTCTACGAGATTCGCAGTTCGGAGATCCCACAGCCTGAGCCAATGAAGAGCCAATCGCGCGAGCGCACCCTTCAGGCCGCGATCTAAGTGCCCGAGCCGAAGATAGGTATGTTGCTGATCCCAAGCATAGCGTATTGGAGTATGAATGTACGCAATATGTAGCTGATCTGGGCCGGTGATTACGCCTTTGGCGACCGCCCAGCTGCTCGATATGACCAGATCGTATTTCGACAAGTCCATCTGCTCAATCGCCACCGGCATCAGTGGAAGATAGTGGCGGAAATGCTTGCGAGCGCCCGGCAACTTCTGAATGAATGTTGTCGTTACAGCCTTGTTCAGAACAATGCTCCGATCGCCATCGGAAAGCATGTCGACGACCGCAAACAAGTCGGCGTCGGGAAAGCAAACGATCATCTCGTGCAGGACACGCTCAGCCCCACCCACCTTATCGAGCCAATCATGGACAATTGCGACCCGACGAGGGAAATCTTGCATCTCTTCCGGCCCCAGTCCGACCCCAGAATTCCAGTAGAGCGATAGGAAATGATTCTTAGGTCGAAGCCCGAGAAAAGTTCTACGGCGCGCGCAGTCAATGTCAAGCGGGGAGAGGGATCCCCTGACGGGCCCTTGAACAGTAGGAGTTCTCGTTGAAGAGAGACCTGCAGGTCACCGGTAGCCGAACCGACGGCGCATGGGCTACGTTGCAACAACGCGGCATGGTCGGTAAGATGGATGGCCTCTGGGGTGACGGTTGCAGCGAAGGGTCGGGGGTGGAAAGATTGCCAGTGCAAGGTAGCTCCTGAATCAGGTGCATTGCCAATAGGTTCCGAGCGTCACCGCGGCCTCAGTAGTCGGATGTTCGAAGCGAACGATTATGTCTATCGAGTTCACCAAAGTGGAGGCATCGACCAGACCAGCGTTCTATGAAACGTTGCTGATGTTTTGGAGTCAGCGTTGGGAGGAAGAGTTTCAGCGAGAGTTTCTCGACTGGCGATATGCACGTCGGACCGATGGAGAGACGTTGATCGCGATGTCAGGATCCAAGTGTATCGGATTGGTGGACACCTTCATCCGTCCTTATCGGATTGGCGGGGAGGAAGTGCTGGTTCGTGAACCTTGCGATTGGTATTGCCTGCCAGGCAATCGCGGCGTCGGCATGCGACTTATGAAATATCTCATCGCGCAAGGGGAGCCACTGTTGGGAGTGGGCCTTCCAAAAGCGGCGATCGCAATCGCGCCGCGCCTGAATTGGACACACTTGCTCGATGCTCAGGACTTTCTGTTGCCGATTACCGCGCGCCGGTTGGCTGGTGCAATTCTTCGGAGAGCAAGGCTTGGCGATGGCGCGGTTGCGAGATACCTTCCGCGCGGGATACGCCTGCGGCCAAGCTCCATATGGACGCGGCATAGGGAGATGGATGGCGAGGTGGAGGATGTTACCCGGGAGGAATGGACCGCGAAGGGGGGGGCGAGCGTGGATGGTGGGGAGGGATATGCGATTGCGCCGATCGTTACCGCGAGTTACAGCCAATGGCTGAAATCCGGTCCTGCTTCGCTTGGTAAGGTCTTTTGTCTGGCATTCCGCGTAAAGGGGGCGCTGGTTGGGATGTCAATCTGCCGAATCGAAGCGAGTAAGGTCGGGCGAAAGGCCAGGCTGATCCACGTTCAGGCATCCGAGCCAGATGTGAAGAGGTTGCGGTGGATGATCGCCGAGAATGTCCATCGGGCCATCGAACTCGACGCCGAGAGCTTCCATTGCAGGTCGTCCTGCCCGGTCACCAAAGACGCGCTTATGTCTCTTCGCTTCCACCCGACCTCGAGTTCGGCAGTCATGGTCGGGTTCAATGGCCTGCCGATACCGGCCGGTTCCGTGAATGTCACCTATTTGCGTGGCGACGATGCCATGATTCCTTCTTTGATCGGTGAATGAGCCTCGACGATATCAAGACTGTCCGGTTCGGCGTGTTCGTGCAGGGTCGAGCCTTAGAGGAATGGGAGTGGAGGGCCATAGAGCTGCTACGTGCTGCTGGCCCGGAGTGTTTGTTCATATTCTCGCCGCCGGTCTCGCTGCCGCGTGGGCGCATTGCAGGGGCTCTTGATGGCCTGGTCCTTTGGATCGCAGGGCTGCCTGCCAAATCCCGCACGGAAGACCAGGATCTTCTGCAGTTTCAGCCATCGCTGACGGTTTCCGTCGAGCGTCCGGACGCGCGCAAGCCGACCCTCGATTCGACGCAGCGTCTGCGTATCGCGGACCGTGGGTTGAAATTCATCTTGTTTTTTGGTGCAGGAGAGGTTCCGAGCGGGTTGGCCGCATGCGCGGAGCTTGGCGTTTGGCGATTCACCAAATCGTCGGGATCCGTTAAGCAATATCCGTTCATCGACGGCCTCGCCCGGAGAGACGATACCGTGAGCTTCGGACTTGAGCAGATCTCGGAGCAGGGAGACCGCCGTCGCGTTCTGCGGGATGGGCACTTCCGCGCACGGGGTGAGTGCAACCGATCTGTCGCCCGCCAAGTCCTTTCCGAAGCGAGCCGGTGGCCTCTCCTCGTCCTGAAGCATGTCCTGCTCAACGGCGACCTGCCTCGCTCCGAGGAGGGCACCGGTATTTCCCCTGGACACAAGAACGCCATCGCGCTGATTTTGTCCCTGTTGTCTCGCGAGGTCATGGTGAACTTGACCTCGAAGCTGGCGTCCTACTTCGTGCTCGAAACCTGGAACATCGGCTTTGTCCGGATGAATTTCCGGACCCTGTTGGCGGGTGCGTCCTTGTCGGACGTCGCGCTGCTACCACGGCGTGAGTTTGGCCGTTATATCGCGGACCCGTTCATTTTGTCGACAACGCCGATCCTGACCCTGCTAGCCGAAGACTTCAGCGATTTCGGCGTGGGGCGGATCTCCGAAGTGACGGTCCGGGACCCATTCGGGACGCCTGAGGTCGGCCTGAAGGTTTGCTTGGAATCCAGACACCATCTGTCCTATCCGTTCGTGTTCCGAGAGGACGGTGCTACCTATTGTCTCCCAGAATGCGCTCAGAGCAACGGGTACCGCCTCTACCGCTACGATTCCGGCAAACTCGCAGCTGTCGCCGACCTCCTCCCAGGCGCACGAGTGACTGACGGCACGATACTGTTTCACGAACGACGCTACTGGCTATTTTGCAGCCTCGAGGATGACAACGACCAAGTCAACTTGCACTTGTTTTTTTCGGAATCGCTGCGTGGGAGCTGGTCGCCCCACCCCTTGAACCCGGTCAAGACGGATGTGCGGTCATCCCGTTCGGCCGGACAAATCATTGCGCTCGACGGCGTACTCTTCCGGCCCACTCAGGATTGCTCGAGATCTTACGGAAGTGGACTCTCGATCAATCGAATCCAGTGTTTGACTGTCACGCGCTTCAACGAGACTGTCGTTGCTACGATTCGCCCGGAAACGATTTCGCGATCTTGCAAGGGACTGCATACTCTTTCGATTGCCGACGATCTGTTGGTCGTCGACGTGAAGTTCCATCTACTTGGTTTCGAGCCGATCCTGGTTCGAGCTCTGCGCCGGATGAAGCGCGCGCGCATCGGCCTGATCCGCGCAATCCGTTCCTTGTCGCACTCAGCTTAGGGGACTATCTGTCGATGGAAGCTTGGCCGCTGGCGATCAGCCACAGACTTTGCTCCGCTCTCAGCAAGGTCGCCATGTGCCCTGGCCAACCTCGCCAGCAGCCTCGACGCTTCTTGCGCGCGGGCCTGTTCGGGCTGCCAAACGCGGACGCCCGATTGATCCGGCTCAGAACCAGAAACGCTACGCCTCAGCAGGCACCTGCACCACGGAATGAGACACGATCTGTTCCCAAAAAATACGGCCTTCGCGGGACGCGTCCTCCGGGGATGATGCGGTTGCGGGGACAGTCGGAAAGGGCCCTTAGCTTGGAGTGCTGGCCGTTGCCCGTCTCTTCCGAGTTCTTGAAGCCATCTTTCGCAACTTTGGCCCTATGGTGGTGGGGAAACGAAGAGACTCTTCGCCAATGCCGTAATTCGTGACATTGAGGGCTCCAGAGAATATGCAAAGAAACTGGACTTTTCGTGGAGGTGAATCCATGTCGGCAAGAGGGCCAATTGCCTTTCTGCGAAGGTGGCGTCTCTTGGCAGCCGCATTCGCGCTGGCTGCCTGTGACATCGATACGACCCCAGTCGTTCAAGAGACGGTCGAGGTGGCGGGCGAAGGCGCGAATGCCGGCGGTGCCGACGGCACCAATGTCGCCCGCTCTGCTGTGGCGAGCGAACCAGGCTACAGGCTCGGTTCGAACGACAGAGTGCGCATCATCGTGTTCGGCCAGCCGACGTTGAGTGGCGAGTTCAGCGTCGATGGCAACGGGGTGATGTCCTATCCGCTGATCGGCAACATTGCGGCCGGCGGCATGACGACCGCCGAACTGCAGCAGACAATAACGCGCAAGCTCTCACCAGATTATCTGGTCAACCCTAGTGTTAGCGTCGAGGTCGTCACGCGTCGTCCCTTCTACGTGATCGGCGAGGTGCAGAAGCCCGGCGACTATCCATTCGTCACCGGTATCACGGCTCTCAACGCCGTGGCCATGGCCGGTGGCTTCACCTATCGCGCGCGCAAGAACGACTTCTACATTAAGCGCCTCAATAAAGAGGGCAAGATTGTCCGCGTCCCGGCGAATTCAGGCACGATGCTCCGTCCGGGAGATACGCTTGAAATTAGAGAGCGCTTTTTCTAGTGTGTCGTCTAATGAATATCTGGACAAGCAAAGAATTGCTTTTTCAGCAGCCTGCTAGAGGCGGGCACCCATACGAATCATTATCAGGTTCTGATTGTAGTTGCTGTTGAACTGATTGGAGGTCCGATGAATGAATTGGTATGAAGGGCCTACGTAGAAGTTCTCCGTCGGGAAATACACCGCACCAATACGCAGTGTTACGTATTGTTCGTAGGGTGTTCCCGGAGTACCGCCGGAGGTCGCGGTATAGTCAGCAATCGCATAGGAGGCGTGGCTATCGATCTGTATGTTCGGTCGCATCAGGTAGTTGATGTCGAGTCCGGCGCTCGTGCTGATAAACGCTGCTGAATTGATGAAAGCCGAGTCTTCAACGACTCGTCGCACAAAGGGCTTCACCATCAGATCATGCATCGGATTCCAATAGCCTCTCAGGCCGAAGGTCGGCGCGCTGATCGTGCCGAACTGTCCCGAGACATAGTTCTGTTGCATGTAGCCGGCGAATAGCTCCATCGAGGTGATACTGCCAAAGTCAAGCAGTACGCCGGCGACGAAGTCGAAGCCATTGGAGCTGCGATCGAGAACCGTCGAATCGGTCTGGAAGTAGCGCCGCTGATTCAGGCTGCCGCGTGCCCATACTTCGTAGCCGTGAGTAAACTCGTAGCCGAGCCTCAGTGCCTCGCGCCATTCGCTGCGATTTCGATCAGTATTGGGAAGAACACCCTGAGCTGGTCCCAAGCCGTTGTCCTGGTAGGCGTAGTTGTCGAAACGCCCGTCAAGTCTCGCGCTCAACCGATTGAACTTCTGGAAGTAGCCAACATTGGCACTAGTCAGATTGAAAACTGTTACAGGAATACCTGGGGCAGTGGGCGTGTTCGGGGCGCCGATCACCTCGTGCATGCGATTCCACGACGCGCCGCCATACACGTTCGAGTTGCGTTGGATGTCGAATCGCCCGGTGCCGCCGACGGAAACGTCCTGATAGTTGTTGAGCGACGAGTCGATACTGTAGAGACCAATCCTTCCCATAGCGAACAGGTTCAGCATATGATTGCTCCAGTCCGACTTTAGGCTGAATGACGGACTAATGACCTCGATGAATGCCGGGACGGTTCCGGTGGCGGGCGATGTCGCATAGATATTGTCGTTGAAGCTCTGGTCAGCTTCGAGACCGGCATAGAGGCGAAAGCTGCCGACCGGAATGTCCTTCGTCGTATAATTCTCGGCTTGGCGGACGGCTGCGGGCGGCCTGTCGTCGGGTCTTTCGGGGCGCTGCGTCGGCTGCCCCACGGCACCCGGCACTTGAGCGACCGCCACCGAGCTGGCGCCCAGGGCCACAGCAAGCATCAATCCCGCGAGGGGCCCTCCCCACCTCTGCTCCATTTTCTAGCCCCACTCTTGCCCACCAAGGCATCGGTTCACTCTATCTCCATCTGCCCATAGGGTCAAAAACGGAGACGACCAACGTCTTCAATGGAAGCAGTGAAAGGTTCGCAAGCAATGACTCGGCGCCGACGGACAATCAGTTTGGTTTGTCGATGGATTGCTCAGCTAGAGAACGTCTGAACAAGTTGAAGTGGGCCCCAAAATTGGGACCAGCGGCTTAGTTGGAGTCTGCACCGTTCCGTACTAGACGGAGCGAAGCATAGCACAGAGAACGAGACGAAAGATCGACGGGTCGTTGAAGGCGAAGATTGCGCTGGAGGCGTTGCGCGAGCAGGCGACGGTGGCCGATCTGGCCCAGCGTGACCTGCTCCCTGGAAACTCTCACGTAGTAGGGTTGAGTCCGTTCGAGGAGAACGGACATGAAGCGCAAGCGTTTTAGCGAAGAGCAGATCATCGAGATTGTTCGGCTGCACCAGGCAGGAGGGAAGCCTGGCGATCTGTGCCGCCAGCACGGCATCAGCGAGGCGACGCTGTACAACTGGCGGAGTCGGTACGGCGGGATGCAGGTATCGGATGCCAAGCGGCTGCGGTCACTGGACATCTGCAGGAAGCGGCGATTGTAGAGGCGGGCCTTGCCGACAAAGACCGTCTCTACCGCAGTCTTCATGTTGTCGTAGATGCCGCGCCCACAAGTACCTTTGAACAGCGCGAACGCCCGATCGTGGGCATCGAACACCATCTCCTGCGTTTCGCGTGGATAGGCTCGGACGTACAACATGCGGCTGTGGCAAAGCCGGACATGGGCGACCTTCACGGTCACCGTGACGCCGTCGAGCAGCACGACTTCGTGGCTCCAGTCGAACTGGTAGGCTTCCCCGGGCGCAAAACTCAGTGGCACAAAGGCCGCGGCCGTCGAGTGACCATGCTGCCTGGTCCACCGACCGGCATAGCGGCGCACTGCATCGTAGCCACCATCGTAGCCGCGGCCGCGTAGCTCCTCGTAAAGCCGGATCAACGTCAGCTGCTCGCGTGCCGGCTTGGTCGTGTTGGCTTCCAGCGACGCGGCAAGATCGGCCATCCATCGACCCAGCCGCGGCCGTGGCTGCACCGTTCGCTTGTACTGGAACGCCGTCTTCCCGGAGCGCAGCACTTTGCGCACTGTGTTCCGCGATATTCCGAGATCCCGGCTGATCTCCTTGATCGTCGTAAGCGGTGATTGGGCCACACGTGACAGCTACGACAGTTGCTGCGGTGAGGGTCGTCGTAGCCGAAGGCGTGCTTGGTCAGCCTGCCAGCCTATCGCCACGTTGCGCCGAGACCCAAGGCAGCAGTTCGTCGATGCGCCGCATCGGCCAGCCTTCCACGAGCTTGGTCAGAACGTCCGTGAGGTAGGCCTGCGGTTCGACGTCATGGAGTTTGCACGTCTCAATCAGCGACGCGACCA
>JAXMCO010000011.1:0-166831 GCA_046349335.1 Reyranellaceae bacterium | reverse complement strand
TCGGCACCGCGAGGATCGAGCAAATCCAGAAGCGCCGCTTCATCAGGGCGAGTTCGGCGTTGGGACCGGCATCGGCCGATGCCATCTCCGGCTCGAGCGCCATGCCGCAGATCGGACAACTGCCCGGCCCGGGCTGACGGATCTGCGGATGCATGGGACAGGTGTAGATCGCACCGGCCGGCGCCACCACTGCAGCCTCGGCCGGCGTGGATTTCAGGTAGCGCATCGGCTCGGCGGTGAATTTACCGAGACAGCGCTGGCTGCAGAAAAACCAAGTGCGGCCATCGTGCTCGGTGGTGTTCTTGGCCCCGGCCTTCTTGACCGTCATGCCGCAGACCGGATCGATGGCGGTGTCGCCGTCAAGCCGGTGGCGGTGACTGTGGTGATGGTGGCAGTGCGCGGTCCCGACGTCGGTCATGCTTGCTACTTATACCCTACGGGGGTATAGTTCAATGATGGACGACAGAGTGAAGAAGTCGCAGCTCGCGCGCCTCGGCCGCATCGAGGGCCAGGTGCGCGGCGTTGCGCGGATGGTCGAGGAAGATCGCTACTGCATCGACGTGCTGACCCAGATCCGCGCGGTACGGGCCGCACTCGACAAGGTCGAGCAGCAGATCCTGGGCGGCCATCTGCAACATTGCGTCGCGCATGCCTTTCACGCCGGCAGCGAGCGCGACCGCCAGATCAAGATCGACGAGCTTCTCGAAGTGCTCGACAGCCGCCGGCGCTGACCGCGCGACAATCAGGGAATACTGCCATGAAATTCTGGCTGTTGGCGGCTTCGGCTACCCTTCTCGTCGTTCCACGGATGGCCGGCGCACAGGTTGCGCAGCCTTATGCCGAATTGGGCAAGCGACCGGTCAAGGCCCTTTCGGAGCAGCAAGTCGCCGACCTCGAGGCAGGACGGGGCATGGGCCTGGCGCTGGCCGCCGAGCTGAACGGCTATCCAGGGCCGCTGCATGTGCTCGAGCTTGCCGAGCCGCTCGGCCTCACGCTGGCGCAGCGCGATACGACGCAGGCGCTGTTCAAGGCCATGAAGGCCGAGGCGCGTGCGCTGGGCGCCAGGATCATCGCCGCCGAAGGCGAGCTCGATCGGAAATTCGCCTCGAAAAGCATCAGCGAACCCAGCCTTCACGATGGTGTACGCGAGGTCGCATCCCTGCAGGGCGATCTCAGGGCGACCCATCTCAAATACCATCTCGCGATGACGGAGATTCTGACACCACAGCAGCTTGCGCGCTATGCCGAGCTGCGTGGCTACCAGAACGCGGCGCCGTCGCACCACCACGGCCGGCACTGAGCCGACTTGCCAACCTATACCCTACGGGGGTAACGCTAACACCATGTTGCGCTGGCGATCCCTGCTCTGGCTGGTCGCGTTGCTCGCCTTCCTCGCGCCCTCGCTCGGGACGCCAGCGATGGCTGGCGGCGGGCTACCTGCGCAGGAGCGCGCCGCCGCCGACTGCCCGGAGCACGCACCGCCGCCATCCGATCCCTGCCCGGCAAAGGATACGGCCAAGCACGCCGCCGGCGAGTGCTGTCCGTCGATGACGGGATCGCTCGCCGTGCTGCCGTCGGCCGACGATATCGCGCGTCCGACCGCGCTCGACCCGCCGGCCCCCGCACTCGGACCGAGCCTCGCCGGCCTCGATCTTACGAAAGATCCGCCGCCACCCCGCGCCTGAGACGATCCCCTTCGGTTCGTCCTCAAATGCGGGAGAAGCACAATGTTGTTCCGACGTCGTCTCGTCGGCGTTCTGGCGTTGGCTGCGGCTGCGCCGGCATCGGCGCACGGTCCAAAGCCCAGCGGCGGCAAGCCGGGTGATCCGGCAAAGGTCACGCGCACCATCGAAGTCGTCTGCATCGACAATGCCTTCAGCTTGAAGTCACTCGACGTACGCGATGGCGAGACGGTGCGCTTTGTCGTGCGCAACGACGGCATCGATCCACACGAACTCACCATTGGCACGGTCGCCGAGCATGCTGAGCACCGCCGTCACATGAAAGAGATGCTGGACCGTCAGAAGAAGGGCGGCCATGCCGGGCATTCGATGGCCGACATGGCACACGAGGGCGGCGTCTGGGTCGACCCGGGCAAGAAGGCGACCTTCGTTTGGACCTTCGCGCGTACCGCCGATCTCGAATTCGCCTGCAACATTCCCGGCCACTACGAGGACGGGATGAAGGGGCCAATCCGGTTCGTCAAATGAGGGAGGCTGCGATGACATTGTCCATTCGTGCGGCCCTCGTGGCCGGCTTGCTGCTACCGATCCAGGCGTTCGCCGCGACCTACGATCTGGTGATCGATCGCACCCCCGTCGTGATCGATGGTGAGGTGCGCCGCGTCTTCTCGATCAACGGCCAGATCGCGGGGCCGACGCTGCGCTGGAAGGAAGGCGAGGAGGTGACGATCAACGTCGTCAACCGACTTGAGGAGGATACGTCGATCCACTGGCACGGCATCTTGCTTCCCTACCGGATGGACGGCGTGCCGATGGTGAGCTTTTCCGGCATCAAGCCCGGCGAGACCTTCACCTACCGCTTCAAGGTTCGTCAGTCGGGCACCTACTGGTACCACAGCCATTCCGGCGGCCAGGAGCAGGAGGGGATGTATGCCCCCATCGTGATCGAGCCGGCGAAAGGCGAGCGCTACAAGGTCGCCCGCGACTACGTCGTCATGCTGAGCGATCAGCATCGGATGTCGGCTGGCGCCATCCTGCGCAAGCTGAAGCAGGAACCCGGCTACTTCAACGACCGCAAGCGCACCCTGCCTGGGCTGATGCGCGATCTCGGCACGGCGCAAAGCGGCGCCGAGCGGCAGGCGATCATCGCCGATCGGTTGGCGTGGGGCGAGATGCGCATGGATCCGACCGATCTCGCCGATGTCACCGGCTACACCTTTCTGGTCAATGGCCGCGGGCCGACCGACAACTGGACAGGCCTATTCAAGCCCGGCGAGAAGGTCCGGCTGCGTCTGATCAACGGCGCGGCGATGTCGATCTTCGATGTCCGAATCCCCGGCCTGCGGCTCAGGGTCGTGCAAGCCGACGGCAACGACGTGAAGCCGGTCGATGTCGACGAGCTCAGGATCGGCGTCGGCGAGACCTACGACTTGATCGTCGAGCCGCACGAGGACCGGGCCTACACGATCGAGGCGCAGTCTATCGACCGCCGCGGCTTTGCCCGCGCCACCCTGGCGCCGCGTGATGGCATGGCCGGACCAATGCCGGTGCTGCGTCCACCTGGCCTGCTCACGCATGCCGATATGGGCCATGGCAGCATGGACCATTCGACGATGGATCACTCGAAAATGGACCATTCGAAGATGGAGGCTGCGGCAATGGGACAAGGTCAATTCGACGGTTCCGCGGGCCTCGTGCACGTGCCGCCGGTGGCGGCGCCGGCCGGCGCCAAGGTTTTGTCCTACGCCGACCTCGAGCGCCTCGATCGGGCCTATGCCTTGCCGCCGCCCGGCCGCACCGTCGACATCCGGCTGACCGGCAATATGGACAAGTTCATCTGGTCGTTCGACGACCGCAAGTACTCGGAGAGCCCGGTGATGAATTTCACCGAAGGCGAGACGGTGCGGCTGATCTTTCGCAACGAGACGATGATGAATCATCCGATCCACCTGCACGGCCTGTGGATGGACCTCGACAATGGCAAGGGCGACGCGCGGCCGCGCAAGCACGTGGTGATCGTGCCGCCCGGCCGCACGGTCGCCGTCACCGTGCAAATGACCGAGATTGGCCGCTGGCCGTTCCACTGCCATCTGCTGTTCCACATGATGACCGGCATGTTCCGGGAGTTCGTGGTCCATCCCAAGGGCGGGACGCTGCCGGCGCCCGCGCCGGGACCATCGGGAGGCAGTCATGCGCATCACTAGCGGTCTCGCGCTTGCGGCGTCGGCGGCCTGCATCGGCGGACCGGCGCTGGCAATGGACGATCAGGCCGTGTGGTGGCGCTTCGACGGCTTCGCGGAGAAGCGCCTGACGTCGGTGGCGCCGGCCACCGAATGGCAAGGCACGGCGTGGCTGGGCAACGACACCTACAAGCTCCGGCTGTTCAACGGCGGCGTGATCGACGACAACGGCCATATCGACAACGAGGGCGGCACCAAGGGCATCGACAATCGCTTCCTGGTGAGCCGCCTGATCTCCGACTATTGGGACGCCAAGGCGGGCGTGCAGCTCTCGATCTTCGACCAGGGCATCACGCGTTCGGCCTTCGTGGCGGGTGTCGAGGGCCTGGCACCCTACGGCGTGCGGGTCGATGCCCTGCTCGGCGTCAGCCAGACCGGCGTGTTCAGCGCCCGGCTCGAGGCATCGTACGACATCATGCTGTCGCAGAAGCTGATCGCCCAGCCGCGCATCGAGGCCATGCTGGCGTCGAAGGACGATCCGGCGATTCAGCTCGGCAGCGGTCTGGCGCGCTACGAGGTCGGACTGCGGCTGCGCTACGAGTTCGCCAAGGAGTTCGCGCCCTATATCGGCGTGAGCTTCGAGCAGTTCACTGGCAACACCGCATCGCTGGTGGCCGCGGAAGGTGGTCCGACATCGAATCTCCGCGCGCTCATCGGCCTCAAGGTGTGGTTCTGATCGTGCGATTTGTTAGGGCGCCACGGCAGGTCTTCACCGGCCGTCAAGACGACCTGTTGGTTCGCAAGCGTTGAGCGGCGAACCACAGGAGCAGGAGCGCTGCGCCCGCGATATTGACCGGGACCGAGCCGACGTAGAGCCACAGCATGAGATAGACCGACGACATCAGGAGCGTGATCCCGGCGATGCGCGCGCCGAATGCCGTGAACTCGTTGAACGAGATCCGCTTGCCGTCCTTCTCGGCGAGGCCGGTGACGGTGACGTTGGCCGAGGCACCGATCAGGGTGCCGTTGCCACCGAGGCAGGCGCCGAGCGACAGCGCCCACCACAGCACCTGACCGTCGGGTCCAGCTTGCAACTGACCGAGCAGGCTCGCCACCAGCGGGATGGTGACGGCGGTGTAGGGGATGTTGTCGATCACCGCCGACAGGAATCCCGACACCCAGAGGATGAGCAACGCCGCCACCAGAATAGTCGCCTTGGGAGACAGGCCGAACCCGGCCGATACGCCGGCAATCACCCAGGCGAGGGCCTGGGCCAGGGTCTCGATCAGGCCGGTCTCGACCGCGGCGCCGACCAGCACGAACAGGAACAGGAAGAAGGCCAGAGTCGGCCATTCGATATCGCGTTCGAGGATGGAGAGCACGCCGTGCTGGCGCTCCTCGGCCGTCGGCTTGTGCTGCTTCAGATAGTAATAGTCCTGGGCGAGCAAAATTGCCGCGATACCGATAACCGCCGGCACCGCCACCGGCATGTGGGTGAAGGTGTGGGTCATGAAGCCCAGGAAGATCAGCGCCGTTATCCAGCAGGTCACGCGCAGCAGCGGCACGTTCACCAGACGCGCCCCGGTCGGCATCGCCGCACCGGCGTGGTCGGCGTCGGCCGGCGGCCCGATATCGTTGGGATAGTAGCGGCGACTGTACCACACCAGCGCGATCATCATGACCGTGCACGGCACCGCGAGATGGTAGACGAAATCCATGAACGACAGGCCGGTGCGCGGATCGGCACCGATCAGCACGTTGGGTGGATCGCCGATCAGCGTGGCGGTGCCGCCGATGTTGGCGGCCATCACCATGGGCAGGAAAAACGCCGCGCCGTTGATCCTGAGGCGTCGCGCCATCTCCGAGGCCATCGGATAGGTGAAGATCACCGTGGTGACATTGTCGAGGATGGCCGACAGAACTCCGGTGAACCAGATGATCAGCCGTGCCGCCCGGCTCGGATTGCCGCGCGAGCGTTCGAGCAACCGATCGACCGCCCAGGAGAAGACGTTGGTGGTCTTGAGCACCCCGACCAGCGCCATCATCGAGAACAGCAGCAAAATGACATTGAGATCGACCGCTTGCTTGGCCGCCTCGAAGGAAATCAGGCGGAACGGCGTGAAGTAGGAGATCAGCCAGACCACGGCAACGGCGCCGATCGGAACCAGCACGCGATGCACGCGGTCGGCGGCGAGCAGCGTGAACATGCCGACCAGGATCGCCGCCACGATACCTTGGCTGAGCGCGTCGCGGGTCGATTCGAGGCCGTGCATCAGGAAAGGTAGCTCGCCGACACACCGCCGTCGACGACGAGCGTGTGGCCGTTGACATAGGACGCCGCCGGCGAGGCGAGGAAGATCGCGGCGCCGGCGATTTCCCAGGGCTCGGCCCAGCGCTTGGCCGGGCAGCGTTCGCGCAGGCGGGCGCCGGCCGGCGTGCTGGCCAGGGTCAGGTTGGTCTCGGTGGCGAAAAAGCCGGGCGAGATGGCATTGGTCGTGATGCCGGTGGCGCCGAGCTCGGTCGCCAAGGCGCGCGTCAGCGCCGCCAGCCCGCCCTTGGCTGCCGCGTAGGAAGCGCCGCCGGGGCTGGCGAGGTGTGCCACGATCGAGGTCACGAGGATCAGCCGGCCCCAGCCGCTCTCGATCATGCCGGGCATGACCAGCCGTACGAGGGCATGCGCCGCCACCAGGTCGACATCGATCAGGCGGGCGAAGGCCTCGGGCTCGATCTCCTGAATGGAGCGGCGATCGCGCTCGCCGACATTGTGGATCAGGATGTCGATCGCACCGGCCCGCGACAGTTCGGCCGCCATGGCGGCACGATCGCTCATATCGAAGACGACCGCCGAGCCGGCATGTCCGGCATCCCGCAGCGTGGCCAAGCGCGGTGCCAAACGCTCGCGCGAGCGACCATGCAGAATCACCCTGGCGCCCGCCTCGGCCAGACCCTTGGCCATCTCCCAGCCCAGGCCGCGGGCCGAGCCGGTCACTAAGGCGGTACGGCCATCGAGACGGAAACGATTCGGGAAGGTCGACAGGGCGGAGGTCATGGTCTATCGCGACACGCTCACTTAACGGTGTATAGGCAAATGCTGCAACTGCCGAATGTCGTCGGTCATCGTGGGGCGGCCGCCTACGCGGCGGAGAACACCCTCGACTCGTTTCGCGAGGCCAGGCGGCGCGGTGCGACCTGGATCGAGCTCGATGTCAAGACGACCCGGGATGGCGTGCCCATCGTCATGCACGACGAGTCGCTGGTGCGGACGATGGGGGTCGACCGTCTCGTGATCGACACAGACTGCGCCGACCTGCCCGCCGGCGTGCCCACTTTCGCCGAGGCGATCGCCTGCCTGGATGAGCTCGGTCTCGGCTGCAACGTCGAGATCAAGCCCTGCCCCGGCCGAGAGGCCACGACCGCCAGGGCAGCGGTCGAGACGCTGCGCCAGCGCTGGCCCACGCACCTGCCGGCGCCGCTATTGTCGAGCTTCAAGGATGCGTCGCTGGCCGCGGCCCGTGCTGCCGCGCCCGAATTCGCGCGGGCACTCCTGCTCGGTGAACAGGTGTCCGACTGGCACACGCGGGCCCAGGCGGTGGACGCGATCGGACTCAACGTCAATGGCCGTAAGCTCGATGCCCTGTGGGCACACGAGATCAAGCGCGCCGGTTACCTGCTCGGCGTCTACACGATCAACGATCCGGTCGAGGCGCGCGCGCTGCTAGCCATGGGGGCCGACTGCATCATTACCGACGCACCGGACGTCATTCTGGCAGCGCTGACGTAGACCCACTTCTGGCAAGTCAGATCGACGGCCCCTTGCGATCGGCACACACCGCCTCGATGTCGGCAGCGGCCGTTTGCGTCAGTTCGCCGAGGATACGGCAGGCGAGCTGCGATGCGGCGGCGGGCTTGGTGCCGACCTGCAGCCTGGGGCTATAGAGGGTGCGTATCAGCAGAATGTCGACCGGCGTGAGGGCGCGACGCTTGTAGACATAGCTCAGCACGCTGTCGGCGCCGTGGGGATGGGACAGGAACCCGAAGGCATGGGTGCCCTCGTGGATGATACATCCATCGATCGACGTGCCGTAGGCCGGATTGATCTTCAATTCGGCACGCTGAATTGCCCAATTCTTGAACCAGACGCGCGCAAAGCAATTGCGCTTTCCGGAGGCCGATTCGTTCTCGTCGAACGACACCACGAAGTTGGCCGAGCCGTCATCGGCTGCGACATCGACGACGGTTATCGTCGCCGTCTCGGCGGCAACCAAGCCGATCGCCTTGCGCGTCGCGTCGACCAGGCCGGGCGCGCGGCTGGCATTGGTGAACGCCAGACGGATCGGACCGGTCCATTTGCGCACGGAGGCCGGCTTGGCGTTGTCGTCGTCGTTACGCAACACGCTTTCGTCGAAAGCGCGAGACAGGGCGGCAAGCTCAGCCCGCCCTCCCGCCATGGCGTCGAATGGCGGCAGCGATACGAGACCCATCATGAGAAAGACGGACAACAATCGCATTGCGAGCAATTGTGGCACGCACTGAACCTGCAGTACAGGCGAATCGGATGGCTTATCGGAGGCCTGAATCTGGTGAATGTCGCCACGATCGGCGGACCGGTGAGCGTTTCGGCGTATCCCGAGCGGCGACAGGCGTGCGGCGCCCACCGATCGAGCCACCGCGGCCCTCGAAAAAGGCCACCGATGGCACTACAGTGCCAGACCTGATGGATACCAACCATCGATGAGGCAATGGCTCCCGCCCGACTGCCCGTCTGCCAGCTCACGCCACGGGGTTGAATGCGGCGGATGAAGCGCGGCCTTTTCCTGAAGTACGTCGTGCTGTTCGTCGGCCTGGTCACCGGCGTGCTGGCGATCAACGCCGTGCTCGACATGTACTTCGTCTTCCAGGACAACCGCCGGGCCTCGATCGAGGTGCAGCAGGAAAAGGCCGAGGCGGCAGCCCAGAAGATCGAGTCGTTCATCCGCGAGATCGAGCGTCAGCTCGGCTGGGTGACCCAGGCACATTGGGCGAGCCTGTCGATCGAGCAGCGCCGCTTCGACTATGCTCGCCTGCTGCAGCGGGTGCCGGCGATCACCGAGCTGGTGCAGCTCGATCCGCTGGGCCGGGAACAGTTGCGCGAGTCACGCGTGTCCATCGCCGTAATTGGCAGCGGCATCGACCGGTCCAACGAGACGGCCTTCGTCGAGGCGATGGCCCACCGGGTCTATTTCAGCCCGGTGGAGTATCGGCGGGAAAGCGAGCCCTACCTCACGATGGCGATCGCCAATGGCGGCCGGACCGCCGCCACCAGAGGCGGCGTTACGATTGCCGAGGTGAACCTGAAGTTCATTCTCGACCCGATCTCGCAGATCAAGGTCGGCAACGAGGGCTACGTTTATGTCGTCGATCGGCGTGGCCGGCTGATCGGACATCCCGATATCTCTCTGGTGTTGCGCGGCACCGATATGAGTGGATTAGCGCAGGTCGCGGCCGCCCTGAAGAACCAACCAGGCCAGGAAGGCAACAGCGCCGTCGGCGCCGTCAACCGGGACGGTGTCTCGGTGCTGTCGGCGCATGCGCTCATCCCGGCGCTCGGTTGGCTGGTGTTCGTCGAGGTGCCGACGATCGAGGCCGAACGGCCGGTGATCGACGCCGGCCTGCGGGCTCTCGCACTGCTGATCCTGGGAGTCGTCATGGCCGGCGCCGCCGGCGCCCTGCTGGCGCGACGCATGGTCGTGCCGATCCGCGCCCTGGAGGCCGGAGCCCGGCGGGTCGGGGACGGCGAGCTCGACCAGCGCCTGTCGATCAAGACCGGCGACGAGCTGGAATCGCTCGCCGATCAGTTCAACCGGACGGCAGAGGCGCTGCAGACTTCCTATGCCGACCTCGAGAAGCGCGTGGCGCTTCGCACCGCCGAGCTGCGCGAAGCGCTCGAGCAGCAAACAGCGACCGCCGAGGTGCTGCGCGTCATCTCGCAGTCGCCGACCGATGTCGAGCCGGTGCTGAAGGCGGTGGTCGGTGCGGCGCGTCGATTCTGCGGCGCCGACGATGCGATGATCGTCCTGCGCGAAGGCGACGAGCAGCTCATGGCGACCCACGAGGGCTCGATGCCGGCGCTGCTCGGCGAACGCATCCCGCTCGACCGCAGCTCGACGACCGGGCGCGCTGCTATCGACGGACTAACCATTCACGTGCCCGATGTTACCGAGCTGGATCCGGCCGAGCACGGCAAGACCGTCGAGCTGGCGAAGCGAACCAACGTGCGCGCGCTGCTCGCCGCGCCGATGCTGCGCGAGGGTGGCGCCATCGGGTGCGTGTTGTTGCGCCGCCCCGATCCGGGTGCGTTCACGCCGCGCCAGATCGAGCTGCTCGAAACCTTCGCCGCCCAGGCTGTCATCGCCATCGAGAATGTGCGTCTGTTCAAGGAGCTCGATTCCCGCAACGTCGAGCTGCGCGAGTCGCTGGAGTACCAGACCGCCATGAGCGACGTGCTGAAGGTGATGAGCCGGTCGACCTTCGACCTGGAGCCAGTGCTTCGGATCGTGCTGGAGACGGCGGCCCGGCAGTGCCGGGCGCAGACGGCGAGCATCTTCCAGCTCGAGGACGGCGCCTTCCGCTGGAAAGTGGGATACGGACTTCACCCACTCTATCAGCAGGCCGAAGCCCGCACGCCGATCCTGCCCGGACCGGGCACGCTGGTGGGGCGCGTGGCGGCGGCCGGCAAGGCGATCCGGTTGGCCGACGCCCAGGCCGATCCCGACTACATGCCCAAGGAGGCCGCGCGTATCCAGAACGTGCGGTCGATGCTCGGCGTGCCGATGCTGCGCGACGGCAAGCTGTTCGGGGTGATCGCGCTCGCCCGTGACCGGGTCGAAGCGTTCGGCGACAAGCAGATCGAGCTCGTCCAGGTGTTCGCCGACCAGGCGGTGATCGCCATCGAGAACGTGCGTTTGATCAACGAGATCCGCGACAAGAGCCGCCAGCTCGAGATCGCCAGCCAGCACAAGTCGCAGTTCCTGGCCAACATGAGCCACGAGCTGCGCACGCCGCTCAACGCCATCCTGGGCTACACCGAGATGATGGTAGACGGGCTTTACGGCAATGTCGGCGAGAAGGCACAAGGCGTGCTCGAGCGTGTGCAGAGCAACGGCAAGCATCTGCTCGGGCTGATCAACGACGTGCTCGATCTGTCCAAGATCGAAGCCGGCCAGCTCGTGCTGGCAATGGAGCATTACAGCGTCGCCGACATGGTCTCGACCGTGCTGTCGGCCACGGAGTCTCTGGCGCGGACGAAGGGCCTCGAACTCTACTCCAATGTCGCGCCGGAGCTGCCGACGGGCATCGGCGATGCCCGTCGCCTCGCCCAGGTGCTGCTCAATCTGGTGGGCAACGCCATCAAGTTCACCGATCGCGGCGGTGTCGAGATCCGCGCCGCGAAGGCCGCCGATCGTTTCGAGATCGCCGTCGTCGATAGCGGCCCCGGTATCGCACCGGCGGATCAGAAGCGAATCTTCGACGAGTTCCAGCAGGTCGACAACACCAGCACGCGCAAGAAAGGCGGCACGGGGCTCGGCCTCTCGATCTCGCGACGCATCGTCGAGCTGCACGGCGGCCGCATCACGGTCGAGTCGGAGGTCGGTAAGGGCTCGACCTTCATCATCTCTCTTCCCATCAACGCCCAGTCGGTCAAGGAAGCCGCCGAATGAGCAAGAAGATACTCGTGGTCGAGGATACCGAGGACAATCGCCAGATCCTGCGCGATCTCTTGGGCATGGCGGGCTACGACATGATCGAGGCGCACGACGGCGCAGAGGGTGTCGCCAAAGCCGCCGAGCACCGGCCCGACCTGATCCTCATGGATATCCAGATGCCGATCATGGACGGCTACGAGGCGACCCGGCGCATCAAGTCGGATCCCGCGCTGAAGGCGATCCCTGTGATCGCCGTCACGTCCTATGCCCTGTCGGGCGACGAGGACAAGGCGCGGGCGGCCGGCTGCGACGATTACATCGCCAAGCCCTATAGTCCACGCCAGATGCTGGCCAAGGTGCGGGGGATCGTCGGATGAGCCCCTCGCTCCGAGGCATCTGCACGACGGGCAACGGCTGATGCGCAGCCCTGCGCGGATCCTGGTCGTCGACGACGTTGCCGACAATGTCGAGATCCTGCGCATGCGTCTCACGGCGCTGGGCTACGACGTCGTCACGGCGGGCGACGGCGAGGAGGCGCTGGCCCGCGTGCCCGAGCTGCTGCCCGATCTGATCCTGCTCGACATCATGATGCCCAAGGTCGACGGGCTGGAGGTCGTCCGCCGCCTGAAAGCGGACGGGGCGCTGCCCTTCATCCCGGTGATCCTGGTGACCGCGCGGGCCAGCCAAGCCGACGTGGTGGCCGGGCTCGATTCCGGCGGCGACGACTATCTCACCAAGCCGATCGATCATGGTGCGCTGGTCGCGCGGGTGCGCGCCATGCTGCGCATCAAGGCGTTGCACGACGAGGTGCAGGTCCTCAATCGCGGCCTCGAGGCCAAGGTGAAAGCCCAGGTCGAGGAGCTCGAACGGGTCGGACGCCTGCGCCGTTTCCTGGCGCCCCAGCTCGCCCAGGCCATCGTCTCGGGCGGCGACGAGAAGGTGCTGGAAAATCACCGCCGCGAGATCGTCGCCCTGTTCTGCGACTTGCGCGGCTTCACGGCCTTCTCGGAGACAGCCGAGCCGGAAGACATCATGGCGGTGCTGGCGGAGTATCACGGCGCGGTGGGCCCTCTGATCCGCAAGCACGAAGGCACGCTCGATCGTTTCACCGGCGACGGCATGCTGGTGTTCTTCAACGATCCCTTGCCATGCGCGGATGGGCCGCAGCGTGCGGCCCGCCTGGCGATCGGCATGCGAGCGGCCGTCTCCGACCTGGTGCCGACGTGGAAGCGCCGTGGGCATCGATTGGGAATCGGTCTCGGCATGGCGCAAGGCTATGCCACGCTCGGGCGCATCGGCTTCGAGGATCGCTTCGACTACACGGCGATCGGCGCCGTCATCAATCTCGCAGCCCGGCTTTGCGCCGACGCCGGCGACGGCCAGATCCTCGTCAGCGGCCGGCTCGCCGCCGCGGTCGAGGACATCGCCGATATCGAGGATCTCGGCGAACGGACCATTCGCGGCATGTCCCGCCCGGTGTCGGTGGTCAATCTGCGCGCCTTGAGAGGCTGAAGCGCTCTGGCTTCTCCTCCTATGGGAATGAGACCCGGGGGCACAGCGCCAAACTTGGGTTGGCGCGCTCGGCAATACGTCCATGCCCCTCCGCGAGGGGGGCCCTTCCCATAGGCGTTAAGATAGGTCGAAGGTTCAACAAAGACCTCTTCCTGAGGAGGCCGCGTAGCGGCCGTCTCGAAGGATGGGCTACAGGCGAAATCGTTGGAAAAGCGACGTTGCAGCATCCCCACCGTTGCCAACCCTTCGAGACGCGGCCCTCCGGGCCGCTCCTCAGGGTGAGGATTCTCCTTAACTTAGCGCCTATTGGGCCCTTCCCCTCGCAGGTTTGCTGCTCGACGGCGGTAGGGCCTACTTCGGCACCGAGATCGTGGTTTCCTTGGAGGTGATGAACTCGAGCAGCACCGGCACGCCCTTCTTGGTCTGCTCGATACCGCGCCTGATCGCCGGGACGATGTCCTCCGGCTTGGTGACGCGTTCGCCGTAGCCGCCGAAGGCGCGCGCCATCGCGGCGTAGTCGCCGGAGATGTCGGTCGAGCGATACTTCTCGGTCGAGACCTTCATGATGTGCAGCTCGATCGCCATCGAGAAATTGTTGAGCAGCACCGACATGATCGGAATGCGCTCGCGCACCGCCGTCTCGAAGTCCATGCCAGTGAAACCGATCGCCGCGTCGCCCCACACGTTAATGCAGAGCTTGTCCGGGCAGGCGAGCTTGGCGCCCATGGCGAGGCCGAGCCCGTAGCCCAACTGCGTGGTCTTGCCCCAGCCGATGTAGGTGTGCGGCGCCGTGTTCTTCCAGAACGGCGAAAGCTGGTCGCGCGGGCTGCCGGCATCGTGGGTGATGATGGTATTGGCCATGTCGACTGTATTCTGCAGATCCCACAGCACACGGTAGGGATTGAGCGGCGCGTCGTTGCTGGTGAGCTTGGGCATCCACTCCTTCAGCCACTCGTCGGCCACCGCCTTGATCTCTGCGGCGACCGGGCCGGCATCGCGCTTGGTGGCACCCGCCGCCTTGCACGCCGCGACCAGCGCGGAGAGCGTCAGCTTGGCGTCGCCGACCAGACCGTACTTGACCGGCACGTCCTTGTTGATGTGGGCAGGGTCGAGCGTGGCATGGATGATGGTCTTGCCCTTGGGCATGGCGATGCCGAAGTTGGTCTCGGTGAACGAGCAACCGATCCCCAGGATCACGTCCGACTGGTCGAGGAACTGGCGCACCGCCTTCGGATAGGCGCGGCCGCCCGAGCCCAGCGCCAGCGGGTGGGTTTCGTCGAAGCAGCTCTTGCCCTCGAGGCTGGTGCAGACCGGGATGGCCAAGAGCTCGGCCAGTTCCTTCAGCTCGGCATAGGCCTCCGCCCAGTGAACGCCCTGGCCGGCATAGATCACCGGGCGCTTAGCGGCCATAAGCACCGTGGCGGCTTCGGCCACCTGCTGGGCGTCGGGGCCGTACTTGGTGACGACGACGGGCTCGTAATCCAGCGGGTCGGGCGCGTCCTCGCCATAGGCGTCGGCCGGCAGCTCCACGATCACCGGCGAGCCGCGGCCGTTGCGCAGCAGGCTGAAGGCGCGGCGCATGATGTTGACGATTTCCTTGCCGTTGGTGATCGGCTCGGCGTGCTTGGCGACGTGCGCCATGGCGAGAGTCGAGTTGAAGTTGGGCGGTACGTGGGCGATGCGCCGCGGATAGCCCTGCGGGATGACCAGCAGCGGCACCGATTCGCCGAACGCCTGGGCGACACCGCCATAGGCGTTCTCCGAGCCAGGGCCGCTCTGCATGCAGAACACGCCCATCTTGCGACCCTTGGTGAGTCGCGACATGGCATCGGCCATGTGCAGGCCGATGCGCTCCTGGCGGACGATGATGGGGCGGATGTCGACCGCGGCGCAGGCTTCGATCAGATGGTTGACCGGATAGGCGAAGAGATACTCGACGCCTTCCTTCTTCAGAATATCGGCGATCGCCGGACCGGTTTTCATGAGCGTTTCTCCCCTACGCAGCCGTCAAAGGGACCGCGGGACAGCCTACTTGTTCAGCTCCTTCATAGCACTATCGAGGCCGCCCAGCGTCAGCGGGAACATGCGGTTGCTCGAGAGCTGCTGCAGCAACTGGATCGACGGCGTGTAGCTCCAGTGCCGCTCCGGCACCGGATTGAGCCACACCATGCTGCGATAGGTGTCGGCCATGCGCTGAATCCAGACCTGGCCCGCCTCCTCGTTCCAATGCTCGACCGAGCCGCCGGGATAGGCGATCTCGTAGGGACTCATCGAGGCATCGCCGACGAAGATGATCTTGTAGTCGGGTGGATAGGTGTGCAGCAGTTGCGCTGTCGGGTACGTGTCGACATGGCGCCGCCGGTTGTCCTTCCACAGCTTCTCGTACAGGCAATTGTGGAAGTAGAAGAATTCGAGATGCTTGAACTCGGTGCGCGCTGCCGAGAACAGCTCCTCGCAGACCCGGATGTGCGCATCCATCGAGCCGCCGATGTCGAACAGCAGCAGGAGCTTCACCTTGTTGCGACGCTCCGGAATCATCTTGATGTCGAGATAGCCCGCGTTGCGTGCCGTCGAGCGGATGGTGTCGGGCATGTCGAGCTCGACCTCGGCGCCCTCGCGCGCGAACTTGCGCAGCCGGCGCAGCGCGATCTTGATGTTGCGCGTGCCGATCTCGACCGTGTCGTCGAGATTCTTGTACTCGCGCTTGTCCCACACCTTGACGGCGCGGCCCTCGCGGTTCTTGTCCTGGCCGATGCGCACGCCCTCCGGATTGAATCCGTAGGCGCCGAACGGCGAGGTGCCGGCGGTGCCGATCCACTTGCTGCCGCCCTGGTGGCGCTTCTGCTGCTCCTCGAGGCGCTTCTTCAGCGTCTCCAAGAGCTTCTCCCAGCCGCCCATCGCCTCGATCTGCTTCTTTTCCTCCTCGGTCAGGAGCTTCTCGGCGAGCTTGCGCAGCCACTCCTCGGGGATCTCCGCCGTTACGCCTTCCGCCGGCAGCGATTCGAGACCCTTGAAGACGTGGCCGAACACGCGGTCGAACTTGTCGAGGTTGCGCTCGTCCTTCACCAACGCCGCACGCGACAGGTAGTAGAAGTCGTCGACGTTGTACTCGGCGACGCGCTTGTCCATCGCGTCCATCAGCGACAGGTATTCCTTGATCGAGACCGGCAGCTTGGCCTGGCGCAATTCGAGAAAGAAGTTCACGAACATCGCGATCTCCCCGGGCGGGTTACTGGCGCTGCTCTCTCCGCGCCATGAAGGCCAGGCGCTCGAACAGGTGGACGTCCTGCTCGTTCTTCAGGAGCGCGCCGTGCAGCGGCGGAATGAGCTGCTTGGAATCCTTGGAGCGCAGCGCGTCGGGCGACATGTCCTCGACCATCAGCAGCTTCAGCCAGTCGAGCAGCTCGGAGGTCGACGGCTTCTTCTTGAGGCCGGGCACTTCGCGGATGTCGTAGAACACGTTCAGCGCCTCGCGCAGCAGGGTGCGCTGCAGGTCGGGATAGTGAACGTCGACGATCTGGGTCATCGTCTCGCGATCGGGGAAGCGGATGTAGTGGAAGAAGCAGCGTCGCAGGAAGGCGTCGGGCAGCTCCTTCTCGTTGTTGGAAGTGATCATCACCACCGGCCGCTGCGATGCCTTCACGACCTGCTGGGTCTCGTAGACGTAGAACTCCATGCGGTCGAGCTCGAGCAGCAGGTCGTTGGGGAACTCGATGTCGGCCTTGTCGATCTCGTCGATCAGCAGCACCGGCCGCTTCTCCGAGGTGAAGGCCTCCCACAGCTTACCGCGCTTGATGTAGTTCGAGATGTCCTTGACGCGCTCGTCGCCGAGCTGCGAGTCGCGCAGGCGAGAGACTGCATCGTACTCGTACAGGCCCTGCATGGCCTTGGTCGTCGACTTGATGTGCCATTCGATGAGCGGCGCGTCGATCGCCCGCGCCACCTCGTGCGCCAGCACCGTCTTGCCGGTGCCGGGCTCGCCCTTGATCAGCAACGGCCGCTGCAGCGCAATCGACGCATTCACCGCCACGCGCAGATCGTCGCTGGCAACATAGGAGTCGGTACCTGTAAATTTCATGGTGCAAAATCCAAGTTCACGAGATTGAAATTCACCCTAGTGGCGGCCCTTCCTTGCAGCAAGGCCACGTCCCCGGTCTCTACCGCACGACGAAGTAGACGATAGCGGCTGCCGCCACGATCAGCGACAAAGCCAGCCGGCCAGACACGAAGGTCAAGGTTGGCGCCGGTTGGCCCGGCGGCACCACGTCGGCACGCAGCTTACGGCCAGTCAGCATGGCGCCGATCAGGTTCTGGCGTTTCCAGACGAGGTAGACAAGGGATGCCAGCACATGCAGGCCGATCAGCCACAGGAGCACCTTGACCCAGAATTTGTGGAAATGCGTCAGGCGATCGACCCATTTGTCGGCCAGTAGGTTGGCGAGCGGACCGTTCACCGTGCCGAGGTCGGTGTCGGCCGCGAACAGGCCGGCGACCGCCTGGGCGAGGACCGCAAAAATCAGGACGACCACCATGGCCCCGCCGGCAGGGTTGTGGCCAGCCTCGTAGGTCGGCCGCCCCGTCGCCAGCTTTCCGAGATAGGCGAGACCTGCAATCGGCCCCTTCACGAAATTGGAAAAGCGCGCCGTCGTGCTGCCGACGAAGCCCCAGGCAATGCGAAACAGCAGCAAGGTCAGGATCGCGTAGCCCGACCAGAAATGCAGCTTCATCCAACTGCCGCCGGCCCGCCCGCTGAAGTAGGACGCGATCATCAGGATCACGAGTGTCCAGTGGAACAGGCGCACCGGAAGGTCCCATACCTTGATCCTTGCGTCGCTGGCCTTGCTGTCGGTCATATCGAATCCGCTCCCCAAAACGCCGACCACACGCAGTCGTGATGGCGGGCCGCCGCCTGTCCTGTTCGCTTTGACGCCAACCTCTGCAACAAATATCGACCCGTCGGGATGCAGCTTGCCTGCCGGTCGTAACGATTTCAAAGGGGATGGCCACCATGAAGAGGATTGTTGTCGTAGCCGCGATCAGCGCGCTCGCCGCGGGAGCGATGGTAGGGGGAGCGACGATTGCCTTCGCGCAGGCCGACGTCATCAAGCAGCGGCAGGACAACCGCAAGGCGGCCGGCGCCGCGATGCGCGCCATCAAGGGGATCATCGACGCTAAGGGCGACCCCAAGGGCGCGGTCGAGCAGGCGGCCAAGCTCAAGGAGCTCGAGATCGCCTTCGTGAAGATGTTCCCTGCCGGCTCCGACAAGGGCGAGACCAAGTCCTTGCCGGCGGTCTGGACCGATTGGGCGGGCTTCGAAGCCGCAAGCAAGGCGTCGATGGCCGCCTACGACAAGCTCGCGTTTGCCGCCGGCTCGGGCGATCTCGCGGCTCTTACGGCCGCTTTCGGCGATACCGGCAAGACGTGCGGCGCCTGCCACGACAAGTTCCGCGCCAAGGCGAACTGAGTCGCCGGACCGCCGGAGACGAAAGGTCCCTCGCTGCCTAGCGAGGGACTTTTTTGACTCTCGGCTACTTGATTGCCGGGTCGGTCGATGGTTGTGGAGAACTCAGCCTCTCAGGACAACGCCGACGGCTGGCGGCTGACGACAAAGGCACGTTGGACGATGGCGCCGGCGGTAAAGCGCCAAGTGCGCGACGTCCGGACGGCCGACAGGCGAAGCTGGGCTCGCAGATTCATCCAACTGTCGAGGCCGAAGGCAGCATCGAGCGAATCGAGCACGAGATTGCGCGAATCGGGGTCGAGCGCTCCAAGCTCCGGTGCGAAGCAGGCTGCCAAACGCTCGCGCAGGACCTTGCGGAACTGCACGACCCCCGCACCGACAGGCGGCGCCACACCCCGAACACGCTCCGCGAAATGCCACAATGGCAGCCACTCCTCGAACAGACGGGCGCGATCCGACACCAGCAACTCGACGCGACTGGCCAGGGGCGTGTCGTTGTCGACTGAGCGCACCAGGTCGAGCACACGCTTGACCGCCAGATCGAAGGCCGCGGCATAGAGGTCCGCCAGGCTCGGGAAATGATGCGACAAGACCTTGCTCGGGACTCCCGAGATGGTGGCGATCGCCGCCGCCGTGGGCTCCACATCCCCGGCTTGGATCAAATCCAACGTCGTCTGGACCAGGGTCCGCCTTGCGCCATCGTCGCGCGCGATGCGGCTGTCCTGCAAGCCGGCGAGCGGAACGGGAAATCCAATGATTTTCATGTCGACGCCAATAAATTTACGATTGCCCTTACCAACCAACTCTAGCATGGGGCAATGGCTCCATAACTTGCAAAAATGCATATCTAGATGGTAAAAGAGTCAAGTTTTCAAGGGGTCAGACCACTTGAGATAGGCATTTATGGTAATTCTTGGGCGATTGCGGTAACGTGAAGGGACACCGATCCAGAAGACACAAAGAAACGGTCGTCGACATTTTTCCGCTCGGCATCGCCAAGCAGGCTTCCGGAGTCGCTTGATCGTTGGTCGGAGCTTGATCGTGGCCCAAAATACGAAAGGCCGGCCGCTTGGGGAACGACCGGCCTTCCTTAGGAGCCCGCCTGGGTGTGGGGTTATCGAAGCCTTGGGGTGTGTGGGAAGGGGGCTTCGATGAGCGGCTTGGGAGGCCGCCGGCGGGCTATCTGTGAAACTAAAATGACGAAAACTTATCGACTACTCTCGCCTTCGAATTTCTCAACGAACCTTTCTCTCATGCCTAGGCATGTCTCTAATTGACTTCACCCTAACAAATGGGTCCGGCCTACGGCACCTGCAATATTGCATACCTGCCTCTGACAACATCCTAAATTTACTAGAAATTGCTGCCGTTTTCTTTCGGGAGATAGACGAAAAACAGCATGCTGGCGAGCCGCGAATTCTCAGCCCGAGTTCACTTTTCCCTTTACTGACAGATAGTTAGAGATATGATCTTCATCCAATTCACCGATGCTTCGCTGCAAAATCCCAAAAATTGCAGATTGACGCGCAAAGTTGCAGATAAATTTCGGCAAGAACACCGCTTCGCCTTCCTTTGGTGATCTACAAGGCGCTTCACTGTCTGGTTCGGTCCGCATTCCGTGGTAGACGGGCAGAGTCACAGGCCCGACACGCGCCAGCCCGACCATCGTTTCCGGGAGTTCCGATTCGTGCGATTCGTCCCTTCCTGCCGAGTGTTGCCCTCGCTTATCGCTCTTTCTGCGGCGGTGGCTCTGTTTGCCCTGCCCGCTGCTGCCGGTTTCGAAGAGGGCCTCAAGGCCTTGCAGGCGGGCGATGTCGCAACCGCCGAGAAGGAGCTGCAGCTCCTGGTCAAGGAGCGCGACCCGCGCGCTCAGTTCCTTGCTGGCCTCTACATCTACGGCAATCCCGAAACCAAGTTCTACGACGTCAACAAGGCGACACCGATGCTGCTCGACGCCGCCGAGCGCGGCTACGTGCCGGCGATGCTGCCGCTGGCCGGCGCCTATGCCGACGGCAAGGGCGTGCCGAAAAGCCCCGCCGAGGCCTACAAATGGATCGCCATCGCCGAGCGCTGGAACGCACCGGTCTCTCCGCAATCCTTCGAGCAATTGGCACGCGAGATGAAGCCGGAAGAGATCGAGAAGGCCAAGGCCGACGCGCTCGCCTACACGTTCAAGACCAAGTGACCATGAAGGTTCGGGCAGCGCTGCTGGCAGCACTGCTCGCCGCCTCAGGCGCCGCGCGGGCACAGGACAATACCGATGTTTCTCCGCCCCTGCGCAGCGCCGTCGCGGCCTACCGCAACGGCGATCTTGCGTCGGCGGAGGCGGCTCTGCGCGCCCTCGCCGCGAGCGACGCCGATGCCCAAGCCTGGCTCGGCGCCGTGCTGCTCGACCGGGGCGCCGACCGCGAGGGCTTGCGCCTCATCCAGCGTGCCGCCGACGCAGGATCGGCCGAGGGCGCCCATCGGCTGGCTCTGATCTACGCCCAGGGCCTGGCCGAAACGACGCGTAACGATGGCCGCGCCTACGAGCTATTCTTGAAGGCTGCATCGGCCGGGCATGCTCGCGCCCAGCTCAATCTCGGCATCCTCTTCCTGCGCGGCCAGGGCGTGCCGCGTGACCTGATCCAGGCCCGCGCCTGGCTGGAAAAGGCAGCGGCCGGCGGCGATCCGATGGCGCTCTATGTCCTCGGCCGCGCCATGGATGCAAGCAGCGATCAGGTCCCGGCCGACCCGGTGCGCGCGGCCGATCTGTTCCGCCGCGCCGCCGAGAAGGGCCTCATGCTGGCCGCCCTGCGCTACGGGCTGGCGCTGAGCGAAGGTGTCGGCGTCAAGCGCGACCATGCAGCGGCGCAGCGCTGGCTCACGCTCGCCCAGGACAACGGGGTGCCTGAGGCGGCGCTGGCGCTGGGAGACATGGCAGCCCGCACGCCGGCGGCACGCGACAAGGCGACCAACGAGAAGATCGTGCAATCGGCGCTGAGCTGGTACCAGGTCGCTGCTCACGGCGGCGTACCCTCGGCCCAGTTCAAGCTCGCCAATGCCTACTTTGCCGGCGTCGGCGTGCCGCGCGATCCGGCCCAGGCGCTGATGTGGTACAGCCGCGCCGCCCAACAGGGGTTGCCGCAGGCCCAGCATGCGCTCGGCCTCATGCTGATCAGCGGTGCGGCGGGCCAAAGCGACCCGGTCGAAGGCTATAAATGGCTCGTGCTCGCCGAACGCGGCGGCCATCCCGACTCGAAGCCCGCACGCGAGAAGGCGGGCGAGCAGATCGGCGAGCGCGACCGCAAACGCGCCGAGGTACTGGCGCAGAGCTTCAAGCCTGCTCTCGAGCGCCCGATCGATGCCGCGCCGCCGCGGCTCGTACCGCCGCCGGGTCGCTAGCGGCGGCACCGGCGCACCGAGCCATGACGAACGAACGGCAGACGCGCCCCGAACTGACGCTGGCGGTCTGCCGGGGAGCCAGTCGCCTGATGCGCCAAGCCGGCCATTCGGTGCTGCTCGAAGTGCCGCTGCCCGACGGACGTCGGGCGGACATCTTCGCTGTCGGCCGCGCCGGCGAACTGGTGATCGTCGAGGTGAAGTCCTCGATCGAGGATTGGCGGGTCGACGGCAAATGGCCCGACTACCTCGGCTGGTGCGATCAACTGTACGTCGCCGTGCCGATCGACTTTCCGCAAGCGCTCATTCCCGCCGAGGTCGGCCTGATCGTTGCCGACCCCTATGGCGGCGAGATCCTGCGCCAACCGCCCCGACGACCGGTGGCCGCCGCGAGACGTAAGGCCTTGCTGGTGGATTGCGCCCGGCTGGCGTCGGAGCGGCTGGCCAGGCTGGCCGATCCGGAGTTCGTCGAGATCGGTTGAACGCGCACCGCGCGCTCCTATGAGCGCAGCGAGAAGCCCGACGCGCGGGGCGCTGCAGCCGACGCCTGGCGTGCTGTCCAGCCCGCGCTCGCTTCGGCCATGCGTAGACGCGCATAGGCCATGACCTCGCTCGGCGGGCCGACGCGCTCGATGCGGCCTTCCATGACCAGGGCGACACGGTCGGCGATGGCCAGCGGCGCCAGGCGGTGTGTGATCATGATCACCGTGCGGCCACGCGCATTGGCCTTGAGCTGACGCAGCAACCGTTCCTCGGTGGCGGGGTCGAGGGCGCTCGTCGCCTCGTCGAAAACCAGAATGCGCGGATCGCGCACCACCGCACGGGCGATGCAGAGGAGCTGGCGCTGGCCCATCGACAGGCCACGGCCGTGCTCGCCCAGAACCGTATGATAACCCTGCGGCAAGCGCTGGATGAAGTCGTGCGCACCGACGAACTTGGCAGCCGCGACGATGCGGCCGGGGTCCTTGTCGATCAGGCCGAGCGCGATATTCTCGTTGATGGTTCCGGCAAACAATTGGACGTCCTGCGGCACGCAGCCGAAGCTGGCGCGCAGCCGCGCCGGCGGCAGGTGTGTGATGTCGTCGCCATCGATCGTCACGCGGCCGCTGGTCGGCGCGACCAGACCCTGCAGGAGATTGGCGATCGTCGTCTTGCCCGACCCGGATGGACCGACGAGACCGATGATCTCGCCGGCGGCCACGGTCAGGTCGACACCTTGCAGGATCGGCGGTGCCGTATCGTCGACGCGATAGCCGACGCGATCGAGCACGATCTCGCCGGACGAGATGCCGGGCGGTGCGAAGCCGGCATTCGCCGGCTCGGCCGCCTCGCGCATCAAGTCGTCGATACGGGCGAAGGCGGCCGCTACCGACTGCAATTGAAGCCACGCCGCCACGAGCTGGCGCATCGGTTGCAGCGCTCGCATCGCCAACATGTTCGCGCCGACCAACGCACCCAGCGTCAAGCGATGGTCGAGCACAGCACTGGCGCCGATGGCGATGATGGCGAGCGACGCCACGAGCTGCACCGTTCCCGACACGCTCGCCACCGTGCCGGCAAGGACGCCGGTGCGTTCGCTCGCCGAGGCCGCCTGCTCGACTCGCGCCTGCCAGCGCCGCTCGACCTCCGCCTCTAGCCCCAGCGTCTTGACGGTCACGACATTGGTGATCGCTTCGGACAAGGTCGAGCTCTTGGCGGCCTGCGTCCGGAAGCCTTCATCCGCCAACCGACGCTGGCTGCCCCGGGCGGCAAGCGACACGCCGAGGACGAAGGCGACGCCCGCCATCGCCACCAGCCCGAGCGTCGTGTCGAGGGCAAAAGTCGCCGCCAGGAACAGCAGCGCGAAGGCGACGTCGACGACGAGCGCCGGAAGCTGGCTGGTCAGGAAGCCGCGCAGGACGTCGAGCTGGCGCAATTGCTCGGCGATGGTCCCCGAAGCCGTGCGCTCGAAATGGCGATACGGCAGTTGCAACACGTGGTGCAGGACCTCGCCGCTCAGGCTGACGTCGAGGCGGGCGCCAGCGCGCGCCGTCAGGCGGCTGCGCAGCACGCGCAGCCCGAGATCGAGCGCGTAGGTCGCGAGCAGGGCGAGGCAGAGCATCATCACCGTACGGGCGATATCGGCCGGCACGTCGGGCCCAGCCAGCCGATTGAGCACCAGAATCATGGCAATCGGCGTCGCCAACCCGAGCGCGTTGATCACCAACGACGCGGCGGCGAGCCTCAGCATCGCCGGGCGCAAGCGGCGCCACAGCGGCGTGTACCAGGCGCCGGGCGACGGCGTCGGCGGCTTGTCACGCAGCGTCAGCACGCGCCGCCCAAGCGCCATCACTTGTCGGCGCGTCAGACGCCGGGCATGACCGTCGACGACGTCGAGCGCCACCCAGTTCACGCCTCGCCCCGCGACAATGACATGCGTCGTGCCATCGCCCGCCACGACGGCGAATGGAATTGCGATCTCGTCCAGGGCGTCCGCGTCGAGATCGGCGGCGTGGACGGCAAGCCCCAACCGCTCGCCGACTGTCAGGAAGACCTGCTCGTCGACGCCGGTGGGCGGCACCACTGCCAGTCGGCGAACCTCAGGCTCTCCCAAGGGCCGGCCGGCTTGCTGAGCTAGAAAAAGCAGCGCGCGCAAAAGCGCGTCTACTGGCCGTCCTTCCGCCGGCTGCGCCCCAACGCCGGCCCTATCTCCAGACCGCGATCCGCCGTCCTCGAGAGGGCCCATTCCCCGTCAGCTCCGCGAGCTTTTCACCACCCGGAAGCTTACCGAGAATTCACGTTATATCAACTATTTAGAGCCTTATCCTCTTTCAGACCGCGAGCGTCGCGCCCGCGGCCTGTCGGATTTCGAGGCCTATCGGGCACCAAAGGCGCGCTTGAGTTCGGGCACGAGGTCCGTGCGCTCCCACGAGAAGCCGCCATCCTTCTCCGGCTTGCGGCCAAAATGGCCGTAGGCCGCCGTCCGCTGATAGATCGGCTTGTTGAGCTGCAGCGTGCGACGGATGTTGGTCGGACGCAGCGGAAAGACGTCGGACAGGACCTTCTCGAGCTTACGCTCGTCGACCTTGCCTGTGCCCTGGGTGTCGACATAGAGCGACATCGGGTCGGCGACGCCGATGGCGTAGGCGACCTGGATCAGGCACCGGTCGGCGAGGCCTGCCGCGACCACGTTCTTCGCCAGATAACGCGCAGCATAAGCGGCCGAGCGGTCGACCTTGGTCGGATCCTTGCCGGAGAAGGCGCCGCCGCCGTGCGGCGCGAAGCCACCGTAGGTATCGACGATGATCTTGCGGCCGGTGAGACCGCAATCGCCGTCCGGGCCGCCGACGACGAAGTTGCCCGTCGGATTGACGAAGAAGTCGGCCGCCTTCTTGGGCATCCAGCCCTTGGGCAGCGACTTCGTCACATGGCCGGCGATCATCTCCTTGATCAGCCCCGAATTGTACTTCCGCCCCTTGGAATTGGCTTCACGATGTTGCGTCGAGACGACCACTTTGGTGGCGCCGACCGCCTTGCCGTCGACATAGCGCACGGTGACCTGGCTCTTGGCGTCGGGCTGCAGGTCGGGCAACTCGCCCGAGCGGCGCGCCTTGCTCAGCACCTCGAGAATCTTGTGCGAGAAATAGATCGGCGCCGGCATGAAGGAGCCCTTCTCGTACTCCTCGCTGTCGCGGCAGGCGAAGCCGAACATCAGGCCCTGATCGCCCGCGCCTTCCTGCTCGCCGAGGTTGCCGCCCTTCTTCTTGGCATCGACGCCCATGGCGATGTCGGGCGACTGGCCGTGCAACAGGACCTCGACATCCGCCCCATGGAAGCTGAACCCATCCTGGTCGTAGCCGATGTCGCGCACCACTCCACGCGCGATTTCGGTGATCGCCTCGCGATTGACGATAGTGTGCTTGCCGTACTTGCGCATGTACGGCTCGGAAGCGCGGCCTTCTCCGGCGATGACGATCTTGTTGGTGGTGGCGAGCGTCTCGCAGCCGAGCCGGGTATTGGCGTGACTGTCGTCGGCGTGGCCGAGCTTCACGTCGTTGCTGATGAACGCATCGAGGATAGCGTCCGAGATCTGGTCGCAGACCTTGTCCGGATGACCTTCGGAAACCGACTCGCTAGTGAAAATGTAATCCTTGAGCGCCACGGCAGCCCTCCCACAGTTCGCACTGGACTCCGGGCAGGGCGGCGGGGCCGCCAACGTCCGGCTTAGCCTTTATTGTCGCGGTGGCAAGTCGTCCAAATCCGTCCGCGGCGGTGCCGCTCATCGACACCGCGCCGTTAAAAACTCCAGATGCCTGGGGAAATCAAGAGCTTCTCTGCGGCTATCCCCGTATGCTTCGCGCAACCGGGGATCGACCGCCGTCCCTCAGCGACCCTTTTTGCCGCCCAGCACTTCGGCGTGGCTGGCCGCACCGACTGACTTCACCATCTCGAAGATGCGCTTGCGCACGCGGGCTTCGCGGATCTTGTAGTAGGCACGCACCAGCTCGAGCGTCTCGCGCTTGATCAGGGGATCCTTCTCCTGCTCGAAGGGCGTGGCGGCCTCGCCAAACCCGCCTTTGCGCCCGCGGCCCGACATCGGCCGCCCGGACAGGGCGTTCGACGGCATCTCGTCGAAGAAGTAGGACACCGGCACGTCGAGGACCTTCGAGAATTCGAACAAGCGGCTCGACCCGATGCGGTTGGAGCCCCTCTCGTACTTCTGGATCTGCTGAAAGGTCAGTCCAACCGCCGTTCCGAGCTTTTCCTGGCTCATCCCGAGGAGGGTCCGACGTTGACGCATGCGCGCCCCGACATGAACGTCTACCGGATGTGATCTTGCCATTTGTCCTACCTTTTCGCCGCCACCCTGCGGAGCATGTCAGGTCGCATAGTCATATAGAAATACAACTCTGACGCTACTCTGTTCGATTTATCCGTATGCAATTTTGCATATCTGCACGCAAAAGCTGCATATTAGATAAGCCGGCATTCTACCCAATGCAAGCCAAAGGTGATCCTGGCCTCCGACAAACGTGACTTTTATCACAGACTTTCCAAAATATCGTCACTTTCGCCGAACGAGCAGCAAGCTGGCGAGAAACAGGCCAAGAGCCAGGGTCGTCCAATCGTTCCAACGGCCGTAGGGCGTAACGCCCCTGGCTCCTGGCAACTTGTGGTCGATCACGCCCTCCTGCTGCATTCCGAGCGAGGCCACAACCTGGCCATACGAGTCTATAACGGCTGAAATCCCCGTATTGGCCGCCCTGATCATCGGCAGCCCCTCCTCGATGCTACGCAGGCGCGCACTCGTCAGATGCTGGAAGGGGCCGCTCGACACCCCGAACCAAGCGTCGTTGGTGATGTTCAGCAACCACCGAGGTCGGGCCCCTGGACCGGTGACGGCTCCCGGGAAAGCCACCTCGTAGCAGATCACAGGCGAGAACGGTGGCAGTCCAGCGAGCGCGAGCGTTACCCGCGCCTCACCCTCCTCGAACGATCCGCGACCGATCAGACCCGATACCGGCGCCAGTTGTCGGCGAAACGGGATGTACTCGCCGAGCGGCACCAGGTGGACCTTGTCGTAATGGTCGATGATCGCACCCACCCGATCGACCACGAGCAGCGAGTTCCACACGCCATCCTCGGGGCGACCAGTGCTGCGTGCGGCCCCGGTCAGCAGGTAGCCATTGGGCGGGACCGCCTGCGCCATGATCGCCAGGGCCCGCCCACCCGGCTCGATCACCAGGGGCGGCGCGGTCTCCGGCCAGATCACCGCCGCGAGGTTGTCGAAGCCCGGTTGGCGGCTGAGCTCGACAAGTCGGGCCAGTTGCTGCGCCGCCAGCTCGGGCCGAAATTTTTGGGACTGCGGCGTGTTGGGCTGCACGATGCGCAGCTTCGCGGCGTCGTCGGGCAGCGGCACCATGATCTGCTGGCCAGCGAACCCGCCGAGCATCAAAGCAACGAGAGCTGCCGCCGATGCCCGCCACCCGAGCATCGGCGCGACGAGGACGAGGAAGCTCAATAGCCCGAGGCCGTGGACACCAACCAGAGCAGCGCCCTGCAGCAGCGGCGTGGCAAAGGCCCAGACATGAGCGAGCGGATTCCACGGATGGCCGGTGAAGACGTGCCCGCGCGCCCATTCGGCCGCCGTCCAGGCGAGCGCCAGCACCAGCACGCCCCGGTAGCGTCCGCCGAGGCGCGGCCATCGCTCGACCAGCCAGCGGGCGACGCCGGCCGCCAACCCTGGGAAAAAGCCCATCACCACGGCGAGCCCGGCCACGATCGGCGGCCCGAGCAGGGCATAGTCGGCCGGCGGCACGAAAAAGGCTTCGAGGATCCAGTACGACCCCACGGCGAAGTGGCCGGTGCCCCAGGCCAGGCCGCGCATGAACGCCGCACGCGGCCCGGGCGCGGTCTGCCACAACCAGACGAACACCACGATGCCGATAACGGCAAGCGGCAGCCAATAGAGCGGCGGCATCGCCAAGCCGGCGAGCGCACCGGCCGACACACTCGCGGCTGTCGCGCGCCACCCCGCGAGCTTCATGGTGCGAGGTGCGACGATCAGGCGGACGGCGGCGCGGCCGCGGCCGACGGCCGCACCCGCAGGCGGCGAATACGCCGCGGATCGACGTCGAGCACCTCGAACTCGACACCCGACGGATGGCGCACGACCTCGCCGCGCTCGGGTATGCGGCCGAGCAGGGAAAAGATCAGGCCGCCCACCGTATCGATCTCGCGCCGCTCGTCTTCCGACAGGACGCGACCGATCTCCTGCTCCAGCATCTCGATCGGCGTGCGGCCGTTGACGTCGATCGTGCCGTCGACCCGCCGCGCCAAGGTCGGCGGCTGGGCGACGTCGTGCTCGTCCTCGATCTCGCCGACGATCTCCTCGACCAGATCCTCGATGGTGAGCAGGCCGTCGGTGCCGCCGAACTCGTCGACCACCAGCGCCATGTGGGTCCGCGAGCGTCGCATGTCGAGCAGCATGTCGAGGACAGGCAGGGTCGGCGCGACGAACACGACGCGGCGCAGTATGTCGCGCAGATTGAATTTCTTCGCCGTGCCCCAGTAGGCCAGCACGTCCTTGATGTGGATCATGCCGATCACGTCGTCGAGCGATTCGCGATAGATCGGATAGCGCGAATGGGCCTCGGACTGGATCAGGCGCACGACCTCGTCGAGCGGCGTGTCGGCGGCGATGGCGACGATGTCGACGCGCGGCACCATGACGTCGGCCACGGTCTTGTCGCGCAGCTTCAGGATATTGGCGAGCAGGACGCGCTGATCCTCGCTGATCGGCGTGTCGCTCTCGGGCGTCTCCTCGATCAGCTCCTCGATCGCCTCGCGTACCGCCTCGTTCTTCTCGCGCCGCCGCAGGCGACGCAGGATGGAGCGCAGGAGCCCGCCGGTGGAGGGAACATCGGACGATGGCGTCGCAGGTAGCGACGCGGACGATTCTCCTGACGAGGCCGGGCCGACGACGCCCGGCCGCGTTGGGTGCGCTGTGGAATCGGGCATGGCTGCTAAGATAGGCTATCGCCGGTGCGTTGCAATCGTTGGGGTTCTCGATGCGTTCCTGCAAGCTGCCCTCCGGGGCGGAGATGCCGATCCTGGGACTGGGCACCTGGCGCATGGGCGAAAGTGTGCGGCGGCGCGGCGAGGAGCTCGATGCCCTCAAGTACGGCCTCGATCTCGGCTATCCGATGATCGACACGGCGGAGATGTATGGCGACGGCGAGGCCGAGAAGATCGTCGGTCAGGCAATCGCCGGCCGCCCACAGCTTCCCTACATCGTGAGCAAGGTCTATCCGCACAACGCCACGCGGAGCGGCACGGTTGCCGCCTGCGAGCGCAGCCTGAAGCGCCTCGGCGTCGAGCGCATCGACCTCTACCTGCTGCACTGGCGCGGCAGCGCCCGCCTCGCCGAGACTTTCGAGGCCTTCCATCGCCTGCGCGAGCAAGGAAAGATCGCCGATTTCGGGGTCAGCAACTTCGATCATGGCGACATGGAAGATGCCGCCCGCCTCGACAACGGGCTCACCGGCAGCAACCAGGTTCTCTATTGCCTGTCGCGCCGCGGCCCCGAGTTCGACCTGTTGCCGGCGATGCGCGCCCGCGCGATCCCGCTGATGGCCTACTCGCCGCTCGATCAGGGCGGCCTGGTCGCGGCGCCTGCGATGGAGAAGCTCGCCGAGGAGGCAGGCTGCACGCCTGCCCAGCTCGCGCTCGCCTGGGTGTTGGCGCAACCGGGTGTCGTCACCATCCCCAAATCGGCCAGCCGCGCGCGCGTGAAGGAGAATTTCGCCGCACTCGACGTCACGCTGTCACCCGACATGCTGGCCAAGCTCGACCGCGCCTTCCCGCCGCCCCGCGGACGCCAGCCGCTCGAGATGTTGTAGGCGGGCCGTTGTCATTGCCCTCCCCAGCAAAGCTGGGGAGGAAAATGAATAATCGCTCAGTACGGATTGCCAATGCCCAATCGTGCCAGCACGCGGCGCTCCAGCGCTTCCATGCGTTCGGCTTCGACGTCGTCTTCATGGTCGTAGCCCAGCAGATGCAGCGCGCCGTGCACCACGAGATGCGCGACATGATCGGCCGGAGTCTTCGCCTGCTGGCGCGCTTCGCGCCACACGGTCTGGCGCGCCAGCACGATATCGCCCAGGAAAGCCCGCTCGCCCGACGGATAGGACAGCACGTTGGTGGGCTTGTCCTTCTTCCTGTCACGCGCGTTGAGCGCTCGCACGCGGCGGTCGTCGGCGAGGGCCACGGTGAGGGTGCGCTTGCCCGAGCGCCGCGCGCCGGCGAGCGCCGCGCGTGCGGCTCGCCGCACCAGGCGTTCCGCTCCCGGCAGTGCGCGTTGCCACGCCGCATCGAGCATCACGACATCACAGGCGAGCGAGAGGTCGGCTGGCGCCTTCAACGGCGTTCGTCTTTCGCCCGCTGATCGCGGGCATCGTAGGCCTCGACGATACGCGTCACCAGGTCGTGGCGGACGACGTCCTTCGAGGTCAGCCGCACGAAGCGCACGCCGTCGACCGAGCTCAGCGTATCCACGGCATCGATCAATCCCGAACGTTGGTTGCCCGGCAGGTCGGTCTGGCTCGGATCGCCGGTGATCACCATGCGCGAGCCCTCGCCGAGACGCGTGAGGAACATGCGCATCTGCATCGGCGTCGTGTTCTGCGCCTCGTCGAGGATGACGTAGCAATGGGCGAGCGTGCGGCCGCGCATGAAGGCCAGCGGCGCGATCTCGATCTCGCCCGATTCCATGCGGTTGGCGATCTGCTCGGCCGGCATCATGTCGTGCAAGGCGTCGTAGAGCGGCCTGAGGTAGGGATCGATCTTCTCCTTCATGTCGCCCGGCAGGAAGCCCAGCCGCTCGCCGGCTTCGACCGCGGGGCGCGACAGCACGATGCGCTCGACCTTGCCGGCGAGCAGCAGCGACACGCCCATGGCGACGGCGAGATAGGTCTTGCCGCTGCCCGCCGGCCCCAGGGCGAACACCATGTCGCGCTCCCGCAAGGCGGCGAGGTAGCCGCGCTGGCCGGGAGACCGCGCCTGAACGGTGCGCCGGCGCGTGCGGATGCCTTCGTCCTCCCCGATCTCCGCACCGGTACGGGCGAATCGCACTGCGGCATCGACGTCGGCCATCTCGATCGACAGGCCGCGCTTCAGGCGCTCGTAGAGGCGACCGATCGCCTTGTGGGCGATCGCGGCATCCTCGGGCACGCCGGCGATCGAGAGCTGGTTGCCGCGCGCGCTGAGCTGGACGCCGGCGAGCTGCTCGAGGCGCACGAGATGACGATCGTGATTGCCGTACAACGCCGCGACCAGGGCGTTGTCGTCGAACGTCATGCGACGCACGTCGGCCAAACGGCCGCTTGTGCTCGCCGACGACGAATCGCTCATGCAGCCTGCCCTTGGGTCAGGCGAGCGAGCTCGCCGGCCAGGCTGTTGGTATGGCCCTCCGTCAGGCGAACCTCGGCAACTTGACCGATCAGGCGAGGGCTTCCCTCGGCATGGACCGACTGCAGCCACGGCGTCTTGCCGACGATCTGGCCGGGCTTGCGGCCGGTTTCGGCGAACAGCACCGGCACGATCTGACCGACCTTCGAGGCGTTGAAGGCGCGCGCCTGCGCGCCCAGCAGGCTCTGCAGGGCGGCGAGTCGCGCGGTCTTGACCGCCTCGGGGATCTGGTCGGTCAGCGCCGCGCCGGGCGTGCCGGGTCGGCGGCTGTACTTGAAGGAGAAAGCCGAGGCGAAGCCCACCTGGTCGACGAGCTGCAGGGTGGCGTCGAAATCGGCGTCGCTCTCGCCCGGGAAGCCGACGATGAAATCGGACGACAGAGCGAGATCGGGCCGCGCCGCGCGCAGGCGATCGACCAGGCCGAGGAAAAGGTCGCGGCCATGCCGGCGATTCATCGCCGCCAGGATGCGGTCGGAGCCCGACTGCACCGGCAGATGCAGGTACGGCATGAGCTGCGGCACGTCGCGGTGGACGGCGATCAGGTCATCGTCCATGTCGCGCGGATGCGACGTGGTGTAGCGCAGGCGGACTAATTCATCGATTTCGGCCAGCGCTTCGATCAGGCGGGCCAGCGACCAGGTCGATCCGTAGGGTCCCTCGCCGTGGTAGGCGTTGACGTTCTGACCGAGCAACGTAATCTCGATCGCACCGGCCGACACGAGCGCGCGCGCCTCGGCCAGCACCGCGGCCGCCGGGCGCGAATACTCGGCGCCGCGCGTGTAAGGCACGACGCAGAAGGTGCAGAACTTGTCGCAGCCTTCCTGGATCGACAGGAACGCCGAGCCGGCACGCACGCCGTGCGGCGTCGGCAGATGGTCGAACTTGCTGTCGGCCGGAAACTCGGTGTCGAGCACGCCGGCGCCCGGCAGGCGCTTGCCGGCACGCCGCAGCGCGGCCTTGCGTTCGACCTCGGCCAACAGCTCGGGCAGGCGATGATAGGCCTGCGGGCCGACGACGATGTCAACGGCGGGCTGACGGCGCACGATCTCCTCGCCTTCGGCCTGGGCGACACAGCCGGCGACGGCGATCGTGAGATCGCGACCCGCGCTTCGCCGCTCGTGCTTGACGTCGCGCAGGCGGCCGAGCTCGGAATAGACCTTCTCCGAAGCGTGCTCGCGAATGTGGCAGGTATTCAGCACCGCGAGGTCGGCCTGCTCGACCGAATCGGCCAGCCCGTAGCCGAGCGCGCTCAGGAGGTCGGCCATGCGGTCTGAATCGTAGACGTTCATCTGGCACCCGTAGGTCCGGATGAACACGCGCTTGCGCTGCCGCTGTGCGTCGAGGCCGACGTCCGTCATCTGTCTCCGTTGCTGGAACGGCGGTTTTCTAGCATCAGGTGCCGGCCGGGTCGAGCGGCGGCAGGAGCTCGAGCCGGCCCGAATTGGCCGACTGCACGCCAGCCGAAACCTGGCGGTAACAATGCTCGGCGAGCTTCTTGCGGTCGCCCAGCCGGTCGATGTCTACCGGCGGGAAGAAGGTGACCACTGTCTCGGTCTCGCCCAGGCACACCATCTGCCAAAGATGCGGCACCAGCTCGAGATCGCCGAACCAGGCGAACAGCGGCCGCCAGTAGCGGCCGAGGGGAATGCCGTCGAGCCGCGTGTAGGCGATCGCCACCGGCTGAACCGGGATCGGCTTGCCGTCGCGGCGTAGCTGGGCGACGGCGAACAGGGCAGTACGGAACGGCAGCACGCGCGTGCCGTCGCTGCTCGTGCCCTCGGGGAACAGCAACAAATTGTCGCCGGTGTCGAGCCGGCTCATCATCTCGTCGCGGCTGCGGCTCGTCTTGCCCGACCGCCGTTCGACGAAAATGGTGCGTTGTGCCTTGGCGAGCGTGCTGAACCACGGCCAGGTCGCCACCTCGGCCTTGGCCACGAAGCTGCCGGGAATGAGTCCGCCCAGCACCTCGATGTCGAGATAGGAGACGTGGTTGCAGACATAGAGGGTCGGTATGGTTCGCGAGCGCTGGCCCATGACGCGGACCCGAATGCCGAGGATGACGCAAACGGCGCGATGGTAGACCACCGGCATCCAGCGGATCACCGGCCGAATCCCGAGCGCCAACGCGAGAAGATGGATCGGCAGCAGAACGAGCGTCAGCAGCGCATAACTGGCGAGGCGGAAGACGCCGCGCAGCGGGGAACCGATCCACATCGTCTCGACAGGCGTGTCAGTCGTGCTCGCGCATCCCGCGTTCGTAGTGGCGGATGTACTTTTCCGTCACCAGCTCGGTCTTGACGACGATGAAAACGTCCGTGGTGTCGAACTGATGATCGATCACCGCACCATCGCCGACATAGCCGCCGAGTCGCAGATAGCCCTTGATGAGTGGCGGCACGCGCGCGATCGCCTTGCGCGGATCGTAGCTGCCCGGCGGCAGCACGTTCATGTCGACGAAGCGGCTGGCCACCGCACGCACACGGATTTCCGGCGGTGCCAGGTGATGGTGGTAGAGATAGCTCATCGCCAGCGAATGCTGCGACGGATCGGTGCCGGGCAGGCTGGCGCAACCGAACATCACCTGGATGTTGTAGTGGAACGAATAGAGAGCAATGCCGCGCCACAGCATCTGCATGGTCGCGGTGTTGCGCGCATCCTTCTCGATGCACGACCGTCCGAGTTCCAGGACCTCGCCGGGATAGTCGATCATCGGCTGGATGTCGTACTCGGCGGACGAATAGAACCGGCCCATCTTGGCGGCGGCCGCACGGCGGATCAGGCGATAGGTGCCGACGATGCCTTCCGGCCCCTCGCCGCGCCGGCGGTCGAGCACCAGCAGATGATCGCACACCTCGTCGAAGGCATCGAAGTCGCGCCGCAGCGCCGCCATCTCGGGCGTCGGATGCGCCGTCATCTCTTCGTAAAAAACGCGATAGCGAAGCGCTTGCGCCGCATCGACCTCGGCGGCGGTTGCGGCCAGCCTCACCTCGAAGTCGCCGGCAACGACCTTGACGATCTCCGCGCTGGAAGCGGGAGTTCCCAGGAGTTCGGCTTCGCTGTCAGCGCGGTCTATGCGCATGTTCCATCCGCAATGGGGGCCGCCCCGATCATGGGGTCATTATCGGGTTGGCGATGGCCCCGTCCACTCATTTTTGACGGGCGGTTTTCCCGTCCAGGGGCACGCCGTACAACTCCAAACGGTGGCCGACCAGGCGATATCCCGCCTTCTCGGCGATCCGCCGCTGCAGCTCCTCGATTTCGTCGTTGTGGAATTCCACGACCTTGCCGCTCTGAATGTCGATCAGATGATCGTGATGCTCGTCCGGCGTTTCCTCGTAGCGCGCCCGTCCATCGCCGAAATCGTGCTTGGCGAGAATGCCCGCTTCCTCGAACAAGCGAACTGTCCGATAGACCGTCGCGATCGAGATGTTGGGATCGATCGCCGTGGCCCGATGGTGAACCGCTTCGACATCGGGATGATCCGAGGCGTCCGACAGCACGCGCGCGATCACGCGCCGCTGTTCGGTCATCTTCAGGCCACGTTCGACACAAAGGAGTTCGAGCTTCGATTTCCGATCCGGCATGCAGGCACACCCTACACTGGACCGCAGCCAGGGTATAGTTGGCGAACGATGACAGACGACGCCCAACACTCCATCGACATCACCGGCGAGGTGTGCCCGATGACCTTCGTGCGGACCAAGCTCAAGCTCGAGCGGATGCAGCCCGGCGAGGTGCTCCGCGTGCGCCTGCGCGGCAACGAGCCTCTGCGCAACGTACCGCGGGCGGCGCGCGACGAAGGTCACGCGATCCTCTCCATCGAGGCCGACGGCGACAGTCACGTCGTCACCATCCGACGCGCCGGCGGCTCCTGATCAGTTGAGAGTGAGACGCATCACCAGAGCGTCCGTCATGCTGCCGTCGGTACGCCGATAGTAGGCCGGGCGCACGCCGACCGAGTGGAACCCCGCCGCCTCGTACAATCGGCGCGCCGCTTGGTTGTCCACAGCGACCTCGAGAAACAACGCGCCAGCCCCTGCCTCTCGCACCCGCTCGACGGTCGCGGCAAGCAAGCCGCGACCGGCACCGCGCCTGCGCAATGACGGTCGCACGGCAATGGTCAGCAGTTCCGCCTCGCCAGCGGCAATACGATGCAAGGCGAAGCCGACATCGTCGTCGCCGCTGCGCAGCAACAGGCCGACGACGCCCGGGGTCGCCAGCAGCTCGGCGATCTCTTGGCGCGTCCAGCCACGCTCGCCGACCGGCGCAAAGGCCTCGCCGTGCAGCGCCGCCGCCCGATCGAGGTCGAGCGCGGTAAGCGCGCTCATGACGTAGGTTTGATCGTTCATCCGGCTACGACCGTTGCCTCACTCGACCGTCCGCCTGGCGCCATCGGGCAAGGTGACGTTGACGCCGCGCAGATAGAGCGGCCGCGGCAGGCCGTCGTGGGCATTGCGGGCACGCCATGCCGCGACGCCCGACTCGGCGGCGAGCCGACCGAGCACGACCGGGTCGGGTTGCGCCTCCTCGCCGATGGCATCGATGCCGGCCGCCACGAGCGCATCGGCGAGCTGTCGAGCGCCAACGCCGACGACGAGGCAAGGCCTGGCAGCGAGGCGCGCGGCAAGTTCCAAGGCCGTTGTCAGCACGGGTGCGCACTCGCCCTCATCGAGGGCGCAGAACCAGTCGCCCAGGCGGCTGTCGATGGCGGCGACGGCTACGCGGCCCGGCGCCTGCGCGAGGGCGAGCAACCGCCTTGCCTGGGCGAGCAAGATTGTCGTCGTGGCAATCCCGGCCAGCGGGACGCCGAGGCCAACGGCAAGTCCGCGGGCCGCCGCCAGGCCTACTCGTACGCCGGTGAAGCTGCCCGGCCCGATCGTCACGGCGAGCAGCGACACGGCGCGACGATCCACCCCGGCCGTATCGAGCGCAGCCGCAACCACAGGAAACAGCCGGGTAGGCTGATCTCGGCCGTCCTCGCCGATCACGGCCAAGGGCTCGCCGTCGACGAGGACGGCAACGCCCAGTCCCGTCACCGAGCAGTCGATGGCGAGGGTAGGAGTCACGGGCGACCGTCCCGCCCGATGCTGGCATTGACCGGCCCGACAACAGCGAATTCCGACTTGAGGAAACCGCAAGCGGCTCCGTCGAGGACCCGCCACCGCGCGGCCTGCCCCAATTGCCAATGCGCGCCTCGCAGATGGTTGTCGCGAAAGGTACGCTCCGTTCGGCTGTTCCAACCGACCGGAATATGCTCTAGGCATTCTCGGATCATGAAGCTCGATTTGGTTGAGATTGCCGCGCCCGACTTCGACGTCGACATCGCCTTGGCCTATGCGACGGACGCCAATCTAACGGGCAAGCCGATCTATCGAAACGCCGAATGCTGGCTGCATCGCGAGGCGGCCGACAAGCTTGCCGCAGCCGTCATGCTTGCCCGGCCGCTCGGCTTCAGGTTGCGCCTTTTCGATGCGCTGCGCCCGACGGAGGCGCAATGGGCGCTGTGGCGAGCCCACCCCGATCCCGAGTTTGTCGCCGACCCGCGCCGCGGTTCGCCGCACTCGCGCGGCGTGGCCGTCGATCTCACGCTGCTCGACGGCGAGGGCCGGGAACTCGAGATGGGCACCGCTTTCGATGCCTTCACCCCGCTCTCGCACCATGGGCGAATCGACATCTCGATTGAGGCCCAGCGCAATCGCCTGCTGCTGATGGGGCTGATGACGGCGGCGGGTTGGGATTTCTACCGCAATGAGTGGTGGCACTATCAACTCTTCGACGCACGCCGCTATCCGCTCATCTGCGATGCCGACCTGCCGCGTCCGATGATGTGATCAAGCCCTCCCGAGCAGAGCCGCCGTGGAGCGGACTCATCTCCAATCCCTCCCTCGTAATCGGGGGAGGTGCCCCGAAGGGGCGGAGGGGGAAAGCCTCAATCGAGATTCCTCCGATCCTGACGTCAGAACCCCAAACATCATGCCTGCGGTTCTCCCCCGGCCCTGCAGGCCACCCCCCTGTATGACCGGGGAGGACGTGGAGATGTGTTCGCGCCGCAGCAGTCTCGCCGAGGCGGAATGCTCGAGCTCAGAAGCTCGACAGCCGTGCCCTGTCGAAATCGACGAGGTCGTTCTCGCGCATGATCTCGCGGACGAATTGGACGTAGCGCTGACCGAGCTCCGAATAGCGCAACAGCGTGCCGATCAGGTGATAGCCGTCGAGCTGGCCGCCGCGTTCGCGCAGGGAGGCGCGTTCGGCTCGGAAGGCAGCATAGGCCGGGTGGGTGTTGAGGTTGGCGATGTAGGCCTCGGTCGCCTCGCCGATGCTCGAGAACGGTTGCGGCATGCCGCGCCCGGGTTGCCACGGCACACTGACGGAGTGACGACCCGTCGATTGGATCTGGCCGTACAAGGCGTTGCCCGCACGCGCCGCGAGCGACGTGCCCCAGCCCGATTCGACGCCCCCCTGGGCGATCGCCATCGATGGCGGCACGATATCGACGCGCCGCACCAGCTCGTCGATCCGGTCGGCCGAGGTCTCGTAGCGCTCGGCCAGGTCGGCGAGCCACAGGCGCTCGATCGCCGACAGGCCCGTCATCGACCACGCGAGCTTGTCGCGCAAGGCGAGCAGGTGCTCGCGTTCGGCAAGCACGCGCTGATTGACCTCGAGCACCACCGGCAGAACGGCGGTGATGAACAGCGCCTTGCGTTCGCTGCCGCCCTTGCTGCCGAGATCCTCCGGCACGCGCTCGATCTTGATCGGCGGCACCGCCTCGCCTTGCCGCACGTCCATCAGGGTATAGGAGGCGGCGCGGAAGAAGCCGGCGAGCTCGTCGGCCGTTCGCGGATTGAATGGCCGCAACTGCACCTGGCGGCGAAGCGCATTGCCAGGCGCGGCGAACCGACCGTGGCCGAGGAAGGCCTCGGCGATCTGCCGGCTGGACATGTCGTCCGGCTCGCTCACCAATCGCCGAACGAACACCAGCGATTCGGGCTCGGCATTCATCGGTGGAAGATCAGCCCTATCGGCCTCCGAGCCGAGCAGCGCGAAGGAAAAATGAGCCTCCGCGTCCGTCGATGGTCCAGGTTCGGCCAACGCAACACTGGTTGCAAATATTGTCGCCCACACAACTGGCATTGCGTAGGGACGCCCACGCCCGACCGCGGGCAAGATCGATGATCGCATGCCTCACTCTTCGCTTGGCTTTACGGAAACAACGCCCCTCAGCGCCCGGCCCCCCGGCCGAGACGCATCCGTACGCTACACGCTCATGCTCTATGCGGCTTACTGAGCCGCCTGAACTTCCACGACTTCCGGCACGTAGTGCTTCAGCAGATTTTCGATCCCCATCTTCAGCGTGGCGGTCGAGCTCGGGCATCCCGAGCACGAACCCTGCATGTGCAGGTAGACCACACCGTCGCGGAACTCCTGGAACACGATGTCACCCCCGTCCTGCGCCACCGCCGGACGGACCCGTGTCTCGAGGAGCTCCTTGATCTGCGCGACGACCTCGTCGTCGTCGGCCGCACCGACATCGGCCTCATCGGCCTCGACGACCACCGGTTCGCCCGACGTGTAATGTTCCATGATGCCGCCCAAAATAGACGGCTTCAGAATCTGCCAATCACGATCGACCGCCTTGGTGACGGTCACGAAATCCGAACCCAAGAATACGCGTTCGACGCCCTCGACGGCAAAAAGCCGCTTCGCCAGCGGCGACGGCATCGCCGTGTCCGCCGTCGCGAAATCCATCGTCCCCTTGGCCATGACGACACGGCCGGGAAGGAACTTCAGGGTCGACGGATTTGGCGTCTGCTCGGTCTGTATGAACAAAGCTACCTCCTTGTTGAGCGCTTCACGGCGACCCGCTTGGCGCCCCTCAAGATCGGAAACGGACCTACGCCCCGTCCCCTCGATGTTTATCGACGTAGGAACCGGACTAAGGCCGATCAAGTCGATTCTTGGACATCGCTCAAATAATGTTACGGAAAATTACGACAATACCTTGTGATGAGCTTCTCTTCGAAGATTCCCGGTTAGTCTAGATACATTCTTTGTATGTATGTCAATGTATAAATAAGGAGCCTGCTTCGGCGAATTGCCGCAATTTATGCACACTCGAATCACGAGATCGCATCGATTTCCGCGGCCGTCAGGGAGCCCGGCACGATTGTCAGGGGGATGCGAAGCTGGCTGCCGAACTTGCCGGTCAGGGCCGTGATCAACGGGCCCGGCCCGTCGCTGCCGGAGGCGCTGCCCAGCACCAGCACCGATATGGAACGGTCCTCGGTCATCAACTTGACCAGTTCCTCGCGGCTGGCCCCCTCGCGGATGTGAATTGTTGGCGGCTGGCCGGTGAGCGCCACCGCGGTGTCGGCATGACCGGCAATGATCTGCTCGGCGTGCTGGCGCGCCTCCTCGCGCATCAGGTCGGCCACCGCGCCCCATTGCTGGGCCTCCGGCGAGGGCATGACGTAGAGCATCGCCACGCGGCCCCCGGTGCGCTTGGCGCGCCGGCACGCATAGCGCAGGGCGTTGGGCATTTCCGGGCTCTCGTCGACGACGACGAGAAAGACGCGACTCTCCGTCCGGCTGGATTGCTCCTCCATGACAGTCCACTCCCTCGTTGTGGCCAACACCCTACAGGCGGCGCATGATCGAACCGCCGGCCCAGCCGACGAACAAGGCCATCAGGATCGCACCGACACCGTACAGCGCGCCCTCGTTTGCCGCCCACCCCGCCAACTGAGCGCTGAACCCGACCTTGCCGACCGGCAGCGGCCGCGATACCGCTGCCACGATCTTGCCGTCTCGCAGCAGGTAGGTTCGGATGTCGTAGACCCCTTCGTCCAGCCCCGACGGGAACGGCAGCTCGACCCGGAAAAGCCGGCCGGCCTGGACCGTGACCTGGCCGATCGCGGCCGGATAGAGTCCTTCGCTGCGCTTGACCTCGACCAACCCGTTGCGGAATTGGGCGAGTTCCTCGGGCGAGCGTCCGCCAACCGGCTTGATCGTCGCCAAGCGATCTTCGAGGGATAGAATCTCGCCGCTGCCGCGGGCCAGCAAACGTTGCAGCGGTTGGCTGGCGGCGATGGCGTAATAGGAGGGCACGTCATCGAAGGCCTGACGGCCGGTATTGAGCCACAGCCCCAGCACCCGCTGCTTGCGCATCACGGTCTCGCGGCCCGGCGGACCGACCACGACCACCACGATCTCGCCCGGCGGATCGAACATGCCGAACAGCAGCATGCTCTCGCCGTGGAACGCCGAAGTGATCGACACGCGCGGACGTGACAGGTCGACGATCAGATCGGGCGTCGAGGGCTCCGTCGGAACCGACGGCGGCACCAGGGGACCGACAGGAGGGCCGATCCCCGGCCCCGGCAGCCCGCCCGACGGCGGCTCGACGCGCGGCCCCTGCGCGGCGGCCGTCGCCGCCAACGCCAGCATCGTGACGAGGGCCAGCGCGAGCCGGATCACGACGGCACCTCGCGTGTCCCGAGCGAATAGAGCGAGCTCGGCGTGCGGATCAGCTCGGTCAGCAGCTCGACGGCAACCGCGATGATGAGCAGAGCCATCAGGCCGCGCAGCGCCACGCCGGGCAGCTTGGCGGCAACGCGCGCCCCGACCGGCGCTCCGACCACGCCACCCAGGATCAGGAGCAGTGCCAGCACGACGTCGACCGTGCCGTTGGTGATCGCCTGCAGCAGGGTCACGTTGGCAGCCACGAACAGGATCTGGAAGTTCGACGTGCCGATGACCACGGCAGTCGGCATGCCGAGCAGATAGATCATCGCCGGCACCAGCACGAAGCCGCCGCCGACCCCCAGGATCGCCGACAGGACCCCGATGGCGAAGCCGACGGAGATCGGCAGCAGGGCGCTGATATAGAGCTTCGACTTGTAGAAGCGCAGCTTGAACGGCAGGCGGTGCACCAGATAGTGCGTGTGCAGCTTGCCGCGCGGCCCGGTCGGGTTGCGTCGCCGCCTGATGTAGGTGCGCAGGCTCTCGACCAGCATCAGCACACCGATGGTCGACAGCATCACGACATAGAGGACGGCGATGACGAAATCGACCTGACCGATGCGCTTGAGATAGGTGAACAGCCAGACACCGGCCGACGAGCCGAGCATGCCGCCGAGCAGCAGGATCAGGCCCATGCGCAGATCGACATTGCCGCGCCGCCACTGAACCTGAAGCGACGATATCGAGTTGGCGACCACCTGGTTGGCCTGGCTGGCGACCGCCACGGCCGGCGGGATGCCCACGAAGATCAGGAGCGGGGTGGCGAGGAAGCCGCCGCCGACGCCGAACATGCCCGAGAGCAGGCCGGCGGCTGCGCCCAGCCCGAGCAACACGAACGCGTTGATCGACAGCTCGGCAATCGGCAGATAAATCTCCACGGTCGCCCTATTTCTGCAGGATGGTGCTGATTTCGCGCAACTGGGTGCGCGCGCGCAGCAGGTAGAAACCCTGCGCCGCGAGGTGATTGGGGATCAGCAGGCCATCGAGGTAGCCGTTCCAGACGATCCACGGATCGAGCTGGGCAGCGATGCGGAACGACTCGACCGTCCCGTTCCAGGCATTGGTGAGCTCGCGATCGCCGATCACCTTCTGGAAGTCGATGCCGAGCTCGCGCAGGATGAGGTAGTTGGCGTAGAGCCGGCCTTTGTTGAAAAAGAAGATGTCGTCGGCCCGCATGTCGAACAGGTCGCCGGCATATTCGATGATGTGCTGGTCGATGATGGCGGAATCCGACCCGACGTCGTTGGCGATGCGGTCGATCAGCGCCTGGAGATTGTCCGACCGGCGCTCGAACACGGCCTGGCCGGCCGCCAGCCGCTTGTTGTAGGCGATCAGCCGGTCGCGGCCGGCGCGATATTTCTGCGCCGAGGTCGTCGACGGCAGCAGCGAGACGCTGGGCTGCCACAGCCAGATGTCGGGCTGCTCGTTCAGGAAGCCGCGCGCCTGCTCGAGGTCGCGGTCGGTTTGGCTGGAGCCGCGGGTCCGTCCGAGCTGGTCCATCAGCTCGGTGCTGAAGCGGCCCAGCGCCGACATGATGCCGCGCTGGAAGTTCGGCATGTTGTCGAGCAGCCCGGACGGCATGAAGACCGGCATCATCGGCGTCCAGGTGTTCTGGTCGACCTCGCGGGTGACCAGTCGCGCCGCCGTGGCGACCGCGCGGCTTTCGCCCGGCGCCACGCTGCCCGGGCCGAATTGCGGATCGTCATCGATGTTCTCGATGACCAGCGCGCCGACCGGATAATATAGAATGGCCGCGATCAGGACGGCGCGCCAGGTCCAGCTCCACCACCGGCGACGGCCGGTCGGCACCGGCCCCGTCAGCCTCGGCCGCCACGACCGGACGCGATCGAGCGCCTTGCGCCAGCGCGACGGTACCGCAGTGTGAGACGGGCCCTGCTCAGGGTCGAAGGTCATACAGCAGCTTAGCATTCGTCTCGTGACGAAACAGGGGCGAGGGCTGCTAGAGTGTCGAGATTGTACGCAAATGGAGTTGGACGAATGGCGCTCGATCCCGAATCGCAACGCTTGATCGACCTCATGCTGGCAGCCAATCGGCCGGCCTGGAACACATTGTCGCCGAGCGATGCCCGCGCGCAGTACCTGGCGTTACGGCCCGGCGCCCAGGGTCCACGGCCAAGCGGCGTAACGGTGGCCGACCTCGCCATTCCGGGCCCGGCAGGCGACGTGAAGGCACGCCTCTATCGGCCAGGGTCGGTCGGCATCGACACCAAGCTGCCGGCCCTCGTCTTCGCACATGGCGGCGGCTGGGTATTCGGCAACCTCGACAGCCACGACGTGCTGTGCGCCCAGCTCGCCCTGGAGGCGGGCATCGCGGTGTTCGCCATCGATTATCGCCTGGCGCCCGAGGCGCGCTTCCCGGGTGCCTTCGACGACGTCGTGGCCGGGTTACGGTGGGTGGCGGCGAACGGCGCGTCGGTCGGGATCGACACCGCGCGGCTCGCCGTCGGCGGCGACAGCGCCGGCGGCAACCTCGCCGCCGCGGTCTCCTTGTGGGCGCGCGACCATGGCGGCCCGGCCCTGCGCCTCCAGTTGCTCGTCTATCCCGTCACCGACGCGGTCGCCCGTGCCGAGTCCTATCGGCGCTACGAAGACGGCTACGGCTTGAACGCCGCCACCATGGAATGGTTCTTCGACCACTACACGCCCGACAGGAGCACGCGCGGCGACTGGCGGGTATCCCCGCTCAGGGCCAAGTCGCTGGCCGGGCTGCCGCCCGCCCTGGTGGTGACCGCGGGTTACGACCCTCTCCGCGACGAAGGGCGTGCCTACGCCTTCCGCCTGCAGCAGGAGGGGACCCTCGCCGACCTCGTCGAGTTCGGCGGCATGCTGCACGGCTTCCTGAGCTCGCCGATGCTGCTGCATGGCGCCCGCCGCGGGACATCCCTGTGTGCGGCAGCGCTGCGCGAGGCTTTGGTGCTGCGCGCCTCATGATCGCCGGGTGAACTCCCCCTCCTCCCCCGGTGCCCGGCCCGTCGGCATGGCGCTGCCGGGCCTGGTGATCGCCTTCGGCATGATCGGCGACACGCTGCTCTATGCCGTCTTGCCACTCTATCATGACGATTTCGGCGTCAGCCTGGCCATGGTGGGCGTCCTGCTGTCACTCAATCGCTGGATCCGCCTGCTGGCCAATTCCGGCGTAGCCGCGATCGGCGATCGGGCCGGGCCACACGCCCTCATGGTAGCGGCGGCCATCGGCTCGGCTGCTTCCACCACCGCCTACGGCTTGAGCGACAGTGCCGTCGTCCAGATGGCCGCGCGCATCCTGTGGGGCATCTCCTACGCCGCGCTCAATCTCTCGACGCTAGCCTACGCCGTGAGCGATCGGCCGAATGCCGGTAAGCGCGTCGGCGCGAGCCGAGCCACCATCGGCCTGGTTCAGGCGTGCTCCCTGGTCGGCGGCGCCTGGATCGCGCTGCAGGTCGGCGCACGCTCCGTCTTCCTGATTTTCGGCGCGCTCACGCTGGTCTCGCTCGCGGCGGCCCTGCTTCTGCCGCGGCTGCCGGCCGAGCCCGCGACGAGGAAGGGTTTCCGCCTGCCCCTGCCGCATCGGCTCGAGATCTGGGGCTTCGTCATGGGCTTCACGGGGGACGGCGTGTTCCTACTCACGCTCGCCTTCCTGATGAAGGATTCGATCACGTCGATCGCCCCGGTGCTGGCCACGACGATCCTGCTCGCGTTGCGTTGGCTGGTCGAGATCACCACCGGCCCGATCGGCGGCTGGGTGGGAGACCGCTTCGGTGCCGGGCGCATCTCGATCCTCAACGCAATGCTGCTGGTCGCGGGTTTCCTGTTGATCGCGCTCGATCGCGAGGTGATCGGCGCGCTGGTCATCGTCCTCACCCGCGGCCTGTTCAACACGCTGATCCCCGTGCTGGTGATCGAGCGCGGTCAGGCAAGCGTGCTGTCCTCCCAGGCGAGCTACTCGACTTGGCGCGATTTCGGCGCCGCGGTCGGTCCCCTGACTGCGCCGTGGCTGTTCCTCAACGTGGCACAGACGCCGCTCTACGCCGCCATGGCGGCCCTTCTGGCGATCGGCGTCTATGTCTGCCTCGTGCGGCGCTAGGGTTCCCCGCAGCGATGCCACCTGCTAGTCAGCGCGCCCAATGAGCCAGGGACGCATGACACTCGACCGGCACAAGGCGGCAGCGCTGGGCTATTTTCTCGCCTTCCTCGCCTGCATCCCGATTGCCAACTGGATGATCGGCCATGTCGGCACGGTGTGCGCCTTGCCGCACGGCCCCTGCCTCGTGCCTGTCGCCCCGTGGGGACCGAACGGCCATCCCCTGATGGCGCCCTCGGGCGTGCTGATGATCGGCCTTGCCCTGGTGCTGCGCGACCTGGTGCAGCGGCGGCTCGGCCGCGGGATCGCGCTGGGCGCCATCGTCGCCGGCGCGGCCTTGTCCGGCGCCGTGGCGCCGCCGCAACTGGTGCTCGCCTCGTTCACCGCGTTCCTGCTGTCCGAGCTCGCCGACTTCGCCGTCTACACGCCGCTGCAGGCGCGCGGCCTGGTGCTGGCGGTGCTGGCCAGCAGCGCCGTCGGGGCGATTGCCGACAGCGTCCTCTTCCTGTGGCTCGCATTCGGCAGCCTCGAGTTCCTGGCCGGTCAGATCGTCGGCAAGCTGCTGATGGTGCTGGCGGCGCTACCCGTCATTCATTGGATCCGACGGCGCGAGGTCGCCCGCGGAATCGTCACCCGGTAGACATTCATGCCCATATCCCTGTCCTTCCCGATGCTCGACGATCGCGTGGCGGTTTCTGGCCAGCTTCGCCCCGACGACATGGCCGGGATCGCGGCGGCCGGCTTCGTCGCCGTCGTCAACAACCGGCCGGACGGCGAGGCGATGTTCGGCCAGCCACGCACCGCCGACATCGCCAAGGCGGCCGAGGCCGCCGGCCTCGCCTTTGTCGATCTGCCGTTCTCCGGCCCGCACGCTACGCCCGACCAAGTCCGGGCGTTGGCCAAGCTACTGGCGGCAACACCCGGCAAGGTGGTCGTCTACTGCAAGAGCGGCATGCGTTCGACCTTGCTATGGGGCGCCGCGGCTCTGGCCGGCGGGCGGCCGCTGGCCGACGTTCTGGCAGCCACCCGACGAGCCAGCCAGAATGTCGAGCCGGTAGCCGACATCATGACCAGTCTTGCACAGGCTGCGCGAGAATGAGCCGCCCGTCGCGTTTCGAAGTCTCGGCTTGCATGCCAAGCGCGCGCCCGTCTTAATCGCCTCCAATTGTTTTGGGGGAATTCTCGATGTTCAAGTCGATCCTGGCCGTGTCCGAAGGCGGCCCCGATGCCGCCATGTCCTTCAAGCTCGCCGCGCGCGTGGCGGGCCTGTTCGACGGCACCGTGGATGCGCTGCACCTGCCGGTCGGCCCGGCGGGCGGCATGATCGGCGGCCTGGCGATGAGCGGCGAGGCCATGCCACTGATCATGAATCTCGACGACGAACGGCTCGAGGAGCGCGCCAAGGAAAGCGAGCGCGCTTACAAGGAGCTGCTTGAGCCGGTGAAGGGGTCGACCTTCACGGCGGCCAAGACCGCGACGCTCGACACGCTGGTGGCGATGGGCCGCTGCTCCGACGTGCTGGTCCTCGGTCGCCCGGGAGCCGATCCGGAGAACGTGGCGCCCGCCACCGTCGAGGCCGCGATCCACGAATGCGCCCGCGCCGTCATGATCGCGCCGCCCAATCCCGGTGAGGGTCCGTTCGACTCCGTGATCGTCGCCTGGAACGGCAGCTTCCAGGCAGCGCGTGCCGTCGAGTACGCCCTGCCGTTCCTCGCCAAGGCCAAGGAGATCACCATCTTGGTGGCCGGCAGCACGGCCGACGACGTCGGCGCACCCTACCTCGCCCGCAACCTCGGCCGGCACGGCATCAAGACCACGATCGACGCCATCGACCCCGGCGCGGTGTCGGCGCGGGCGCGCGGGCGTGCCCTGCTCGACTACACGCACGGCAAGGGGTCGAGCCTGCTGGTGATGGGCGCCTACGGCCGCGGCCAGGTGATGAGCTTCCTCGGCATGGGCGGCGCTACGGCCAAGGTGATCTCGTCCTGCCGCGTGCCGCTCTTGATGGCGCACTGAACGGCGACGAGGGCGAAGAAACCCGCACCGCTGTTCCTGCGCAATCGATTGGAGAGCGCCTGTCCAATCGACTGGGCAATTGCACGGCGCTTCCCTGATCACAGAAATGCGGCGGATCGGAGAAAGCGCCGCAAAGCGCCATGAAATAAGGCTTTTGCGGCTGTCCGGCCGCGCGGAACAGGGAATTCGAACAGGGAATTGCCGTCACTGGAACAGGCAATTCGGGACACCGCATCGGGGAGCTCGACAATCGGCCTCGCAGCGCTTTCGCAAGGTCGCGCGCTGGACACGCGTACCCGATCGAACGGTAGGCGACAGTGGCACGATGTCGCCGGCGCTCTGCCGGCGTTGGCTCGGAAATGCCGCCAGCGCCATTCACGTCGTCGCCTCGATCTTGTCGAGCATCGAGCCCAGACCTTCCGCGCGATCGGCGAGCGTGTCTGGCTTGGCCGCTTCCTCACGAGGGCTTAGGGCGAGCCAGCACTCTCATCCACCTCCCCTGTCGTCGGGAGAGGAAAATGAGAGGGCAGGCCTACGGGCAGGCGCCGGCGGCCTGGCTCAGGACATCGGGGTCGCTGCAGGCACTGCAGGCGTTGCCGTAGGTCTGCTTGGTGCCGTCGCGGCGCAGGCCGCAGGCCGGCCTGTAGTCGCGCGTGCACATCTGCGGCCGCGGATCGGCGCACGCGCCGCCGGCGACCGGCAGGGATTCGGGCGCCAGCTCCGCCTTGGTCATCACGAAGCGGAAGGGCTGGGTGCGGTAATCGCTCAGCGAGCCGATGATGGCGATCTTCGAGCCGACCGCCGGCAGCGGCGCCAACGGCCAAGCCATGACGACGTGCAGATCGGGGATGTCGGCGGCCTGCGCGACATCGGTGATCGCCGCCTCAATGATATCGGGCGTGGCGCTGATGACCTTGACCTGGATCTTGAGCCGGGTGTTGTCGCCCTGTCGCTCGGTGATCGCCTGCCACACCTTCTCGGCGGCTGCCTTGTTGGCCGGCGACGCATCGCGATGGCGCAGCACCAACGCCCAGTCGGCGAAGGAGAGCGAGCTCGGATCGTGCTCCTCGACGACGACGAGGGCCGCCTCGGCCGGCGACAGGGCACGCGGGATGGACTTGACGAAATTCGCCGGCGGGGCGCGCTCGTTGCCCGCCGCGCGCGCCATGATTTCCGCAAAACCCTCCTCGCTGCCGCGATAAGCGCGATAACGCGAGCGGAGATAGCGCTCGATGTCGGCCGCGGCAGCGTCGGCCTTGGCGGCGCGCGCGATGGCGATCGACCGGGCGCCGTACCAGAAGCCCAGCGCATCGAGCGGCGTGCCTTCGAGCTGCGCCACGGCGAGCTGGTAGACGTCCTGGAAATTGTCGGGCTCGGCCGCCACGGCGACGCGATAGTGGCGGCGGGCCTTGTCGTAGTCCTTGGCCTGCAGCGCCGCATAGCCGAGCGCGCCGTTGAACACCGCGGCCAACTGCTCCTTGGTCCGGGCAAAGGCTTCGTCGGTCAGCAGCACCGGCTTCTGCCACTTGGTGAGGGCGACCAGCCCACGCTCGGCAGCCTCGACCATCGGCGCCGTCGCTGCCTTGTCGCCCTGCGCCACCTTGGAACGGCCGACGAAAACCCGATTGGCCAACGCCCGCACGTTGTCCGGGTCGATCTGCAGCAGCTTGGCGCTGATCTCGTCGGCCTTGGCCGGCTGGCCGGCGGCCTGCCAGGCGGCGACAAGCTGCTCGTAGGCCTCGAGCTTCAGCACGCTGTTGGGATACCAGCGAATGAACACGTCCAACGCTGTCGCACGCCTGACGGGATCCTTCGTGCCGATCGCCGCCATGTAGCTGTCGTACTCGGCGGGAATCGCGAAATCGCTGCGATTTTGAGCGGAAAGCTCCACCGAAATGCAGGCAACGACCAGCAACATCGCAAGAACGAAAGAGCGAACGATCGCCACTGCTGCTGCAACTCCTTTCATCGCGACGGCCGGGAAATACAGTGACCGTCCAGTCGAACTAAGGCAGTCTCCGGCAAGGTTACGGACGAGCGGGGGCGAAGACAATGCGTGCGCGGCGCTCAATTGTATTTGCGCTGGTCGCGGCGCTTCTGCCGGCGACGCTCCCCAGCGGCCCCGCCGGCGCCCAGCAGGGTGCTCCGCCGCCTGCCGTGCTGGTCCAGGCCGCCCAAAGCGTGCCTATCGCCGACCAATCCGAGTTCATCGGCCGGGCCGCCGCCGTCGACAAGGTCGACCTGCGCGCCCGCGTCAAGGGCTTCCTCGGACCGCGGCTGTTCGCCGACGGCGACCCGGTCAAGAAGGACCAGGTCGTGTTCATCATCGAGCGCGACCCTTACCAGGCGGCGGTCGACCAGAAGATCGCGCAGCGCGACGCGGCGCGCGCTGCCCTGACCAATGCCGACCTGCAGCTCAAGCGCGCCGCCGAGCTGTTGCGCACCAATACAGGCTCGCAGCAAACCTACGACCAGCGGCTGAGCGAGCAGTTGCAGGCCAAGGCGCAGCTCGAGGATGCCGGCGCCCAACTGCGCGATGCCGAGATCCAGCTCTCCTACACCGAGATCAAGTCGCCGATCGACGGCCGCATCGGCCAGGCCGCCGCCTCGCCCGGCAACATCGTCGGCCCCGACAGCGGCGTGCTCGCCACCGTGGTGAGCGAGAAGCCGATCCGCGTCATGTTCCCGGTGACCCAGCGCGAGCTTCTGGAAGCCCGCCGTGACAAGGCGGCGGGCGATCCCTTGATCGTGCGCCTGCGCCTGGCCGACGGCAGCATCTACCACGAGAAGGGCCAGCTCGACTTCATCGACGTCACCGTCGATCCCAAGACCGACGGCCAGATCGTGCGCGCCACCTTTCCCAACAAGGACGGGTTCCTCACCGACGGCCAGACCGTGCGCGTCATTATCGAGGCGGAGAAGCCGCAAACCGTCGTCGCCGTGCCGCAGCAGGCGATCGCGCTCGACCAGACCGGCCCCTACCTCTTCGTGGTCAACGACAAGAACGTGGTCGAGCTGCGTCGCGTCAAGACGGGCGTCGCGCGCAACGGGCTGCTCGCCATCACCGAGGGGCTGAAGCCGGGCGAACGGGTCATCGTCCAGGGCCAGCAGCGCGTGCGCGAGGGCATGACCGTGGCGCCCTCGACCGCTCCCTCGGTCGGCTCGGCCAAGAAGCCCTGATCCACGAGAAACGCCGATCCCATGACGATCTCGTCGCTGTTCATCCGCCGGCCGCGGCTGGCCTTCGTCGTCTCCACGGTCATCACCATCGCCGGCCTGCTGGCGCTGACGGCGCTGCCGGTAGCGCAGTTCCCCGACATCGTGCCGCCGCAGGTCAGGGTCATCGCGACCTACCCGGGTGCCTCGGCGCAGGCGGTCGAGGAGAGCGTCGCCCAGGTCATCGAGGGCCAGGTCAACGGCGTCGAGCGCATGATCTACATGAAGTCGACCTCGGGCGGCGACGGCAGCTACGCGCTGACGATCAGCTTCGAGGTCGGCTCCAATCCCGACCTCAACACCGTCAACGTCACCAATCGCGTCAACCAGGTGCTCGCCCTGCTGCCGCCCGAGGTGCAGCGGCTCGGCGTCACCACCAAGAAGCAGTCCTCGGCGCTGTTGCAGGTCGTCGCTGTCTACTCGCCCAAGGGCACGCGCGACGGGCTGTTCCTGTCCAACTTCGCGACCATCACATTGCTCGACACGCTGCGCCGCGTGCCGGGCGTCGGCGATGCCACGCTGTTCGGCGCGCTCGACTACGCGATGCGCATATGGCTGAACCTCGACCGCATGGCGAGCCTCGACATCACCGCCAACGAGGTGGTCAAGGCGGTGCAGGCGCAGAACGTGCAGGCCGCCGTTGGCCTGGTCGGTGCGGCGCCATTGATCGACGATGTCGGCTTCCAGCTCAATATCACCACGCAGGGTCGCCTCACCACGGTGGGCGAGTTCGAGAACATCGTGGTGCGTGCCAACCCGGACGGCGCCCTGGTGCGCATCAAGGACATCGCCCGCGTCGAGCTCGGCGCCAAGACCAGCGATTCGGTCGGCCGCTACAACGGCAAGCCGGCAGCCGGCATCCAGGTCTACCAGCTTCCCGGCGCCAATGCGCTGGCCACCGCCAAGGGCGTGCGCCAGGCGCTGAAGGAGCTCGAGCCGCGCTTCCCCGACGACGTCGCCTACGACGTGATGTACGACACCACCGTGTTCGTCGAGGCCACGATCGAAAGCGTGATCCACACGCTGATTGAAGCCTTCGTGCTGGTGGCGATCGTCGTCTTCGTCTTCCTGGGCAACCTGCGCGCCACCTTGATCCCGATCATCGCCGTGCCGGTGGCCCTGATCGGCACCTTCGCCGTCATGCTGGCGATGGGCTTCTCAGCCAACACGATCTCGCTGCTCGCCCTGGTGCTGGCGATCGGCATCGTGGTCGACGACGCCATCGTCGTGGTCGAGGCGGTCGAGCACATCCTCGAGCACGAACCCGACCTCACCCCGGCCCAGGCGACCGAGAAGGCGATGGGCCAGGTCACCGGCCCCATCATCGCCATCACCCTGGTGCTGCTGTCGGTGTTCATCCCGACGGCCTTCATTCCCGGCATCACCGGCCAGCTCTACCAGCAATTCGCCGTTGCCGTGTCGGTGTCGATGGTGATCTCGGCGATCAACGCGCTGTCGCTGTCGCCCGCGCTCTGCTCGCTGATCCTGCGCCACCGTGGCAAGCCCCGGGGCGTCATGGCGTGGCTGCAGAACGGCATCGACCGGAGCCGCGACGGCTATGTCCGGCTGGTGACGCCGCTCGCCCGCCGCGCCCTCGTCACGCTGCTGCTGGTCGGCGGCTTCGTGCTGGCGACCGGTGGCATCGGCAGCCTGGTGCCGTCGGGCTTCCTGCCCGACGAGGACCAGGGCGCCTTCATGGCCGAGCTGCAGCTCCCCGATGCCGCCTCGACCAACCGCACGCTGACCTCGATCGAGGAGGTCGAGCAGAAGCTGATCGGCAAGCCATGGCTGCAAAGCGTGTTCACGGTGAGCGGCTTCAGCCTGCTCGACGGGCTCGCCCTGCCCAACCGCGCCCTGGTCGTCGCCGGCCTGAAGCCATTCGCCGAACGCAAGGACAGCAAGCTGTCGGTGTTCCACGCCCTGGAGGAGATGAACGCGGCCTTCGCCCAGATCGCCTCGGCCAACGTCTTCGCCTTCAACCTGCCGCCGATCATGGGGCTGGGCAACTCGTCGGGCTTCGAGTTCGTGGTGCAATCGCTGGCCGGGGCGCCGCCTGCCGACCTCGCGGCCGTGGCCCGCGGCGTGATGGTCTCGGCGCAGAAGGTGCCGCAGCTCGCCGGCGTGTTCACGACCTACGCCGCCTCGACGCCGCAGATCAATCTCAAGCTCGATCGCGAGCGCGCCCAGGCGCTCGGCGTGTCGATCTCCGACATCTTCTCGGCGATGCAGACGACGCTGGGAGGCACCTACACCAACGACTTCAACCTGTTCGGCCGCACCTGGCAGGTCAAGGTGCAGGCCGACGCGCCCGATCGCGGCAGGGTCGAGGACGTGTTCCGCGTGCGCATCCGCTCGTCGAACGGCGAGCTGGTGCCGCTTCAGGCGGTGGCCAATATCGAGATGGTCACGGCGCCGTCCTCGATCGTGCGCTACAACAACCTGCGCTCGGTGGTGCTGAACGGGGCACCGGCGCCCGGTTCCTCGACGGGCGATGCGATCGCCGCCATGGAGAAGCTCGCGCGGAGCACCTTGCCGGCGGGCTTCGGCTACGAATGGACGGGCACGGCCCTGCAGGAGAAGGCGGCGAGCGGCCAGACCGGCTTCATCCTCGGCCTGGCGGTGGTGTTCGCCTACCTCTTCCTGGTCGGCCTCTACGAGAGCACCGCGATCCCGATCGCCGCCCTGCTGTCGGTCGTCGTGGGCTTGTTCGGCGCTGTGACGGCGCTGTTCCTGTCGGGCCTCGACAACAACATCTTCGCCCAGATCGGCATCGTCGTGCTGATCGCGCTCGCCGCCAAGAACGCCATCCTGATCATCGAGTTCGCCATGGAGGAGCGGGCGCACGGCAAGGACGTCGTCGCGGCCGCGACCACCGCGGCGGGCCTGCGCTTCCGCGCCGTGATGATGACGTCCTTCGCCTTCATCCTCGGCCTGGTGCCGCTGGTCATCGCCTCCGGTGCCGGCGCCGCCACCCAACGTGCGGTCGGCACCGCCGTGTTCGGCGGCATGATCGCCGCTTCGATGCTCGGCATCTTCGTCATCCCTGGCCTCTACGTCGCCTTCCAGACCTTCCGCGAAAAGGTGAAGAGCTTCGGCAAGAAGACGCCGGCCGAGCCGAAATCATGACCTGCCTCGAATAGCGCCGATCCTCTCGTCGCACCGAGCCCGGCACGGCATGACTCCTCCAAGGACGGGCGCGGGACGCAAGCCAATCCGGAACGCCACGACACCGGATCGACGTGTCTACGTCACATGAAAGTCCGTGGGATTTTCGATCTTGAACGACCAAAGGTGGCCGTGATTGTTCTCCGCGACGATGCGGGCACCTTCAAGACGCAAACGGACGAAGGGGTTCGAGTGCTGGAAGAACGCGATCCAGCGCAGCCGGCCCGCCATTCTGTCGATACAGGCCACGAACCCGTCCCCTCCCCAGCTCCCTTCGCCACAAAAGTAGTCGAGAGTCGTTCGGCGATCCTTCACGCAGTCGTTGCGAGCGAGGGAAGAAAAATCCGGGTCGGTCTCGACAACGCAGGAGGCATTTCCAGACAAGGTCGCGGCATGCCCCGAGATCCCCCTGATCGTCACTTCATGGTAGTCGACCTCGAACAGCCTGCCATCGTCGAACAGCACGCCATCGATCAACGGGCATTTGTCGTCGCGCCACCACGCTTGGATGGCCGAGTATATGTCGCTCGTCTCGATCGGCGATCTCGTCATCCGGGCATCCTGGGGCGGAGTCTACTCGGGCATGCCGGCTACTCTAGCCGGATGTTGGCGGCCTTCACCACCGGTCGCCAGCGCGCGATCTCGGCGGCGATGTGCTTGCCCAGCGCCTCGGCAGGCATCGGCATCGGCTCGCCACCCTCCTTCTCCAGGCGCGCGCGAATCTCGGGCGAGACGAGCGCGCGGTTGATCTCTTCGTTGAGCTTGCTCACGACCGCGGGATCGATGCCGGCCGGTCCGGTGATGCCGTACCACTGGTCGGCCTCGAAGCCGGGATACCCCGACTCGGCGATGGTGGGCAACTCGGGGAAGGCCGTCGAGCGCTTGGCGCTCGAGATCGCCAGCGTGCGCAGCTTGCCCTGCTTGGCGAGCGGCATGACCACCGGCGCGCCGGTGAAGCCGATCTGCAGTTGTCCGGCCACCAGGTCGGCGACGAACGGTCCCGTGCCCTTGTAGGGCACGTGCAGGATGTCGGCGCCGCTCACATGGGCGAAGTAGGCCGTCGCCAGATGCGAGGCGCTGGCCGTGCCGCCGGTGCCGTAGGCCAGCGCGCCCGGCCTGGCCTTGGCAAGGGCCACCAGCTCCGCCACCGACGCGGCCGGCACCGTGGCGTTGACCGCCAGCACGTTCGGCACGTTGGCGACGTAGGCGATCGACGTCCAGCCGGTCACCGGATCGTAGCTGTGCTGCGGATAGACCAGCGGATTGATGGCGAGCGTGCCGATATGGCCCATCAGGATCGTGTGGCCGTCGGGATCGGACCGCGCCACCAGCTCGCAGCCGATCGTGCCGCCGCCGCCCGGTCTGTTTTCGACGATCACGTTCTGGCCCAAGGCAGGCTGCAGCTTGGCGGCGAGCTCGCGCGCCAGGATATCGGTCGTACCGCCCGGCGTGTACGGCACGACGATCCGCACCGGCCGGCTCGGGAAGGCCTGCGCCCGCACCGTCGCGACCAAGGTGGCGCTCGCAGCGCCCGCGAGCAGATATCGTCGGCGCATCGGATCAGTCGGCGGCGTCGGCGCGCTTCAGTTTGGCGTCGTGCAGGGTCGTGTCCTGGCCGGGCGGCGCGTAGCGCACGGCATCCTCCAAGGTCGCCGTCTGGCGCCACTCGTCGGCCGGACGGATGCGCCCGTCATAGCCGATCTGATCGAGCCCCCAGTAGAATTCGAGATGATGGCCATCGGGATCGAGGAACTCGACCGAGACCTGGCAGCCGGCGCGCCGGCGGCCCTGATAGACGATCTTGGCGCCGTGCTTCTCGAGATGGTCGCGGGCGCGAAACACCTCGTCGAGCGTCGCCAGCTCGAACGCCATGTGATGCAGCGTCCGCTTGGCCTCGCCGGCCGGCGGCGCGCCGCCGATCAGCGCCAGGCAATGATGATCGCCGTTGCAGCGCAGGAACACCATGCCGCCCGGCATCTTGTCGTCGCCATAGATGTCGGTGGTCTGGAAGCCCAGCACCTCGGTGTAGAAACGCTTCGATTTCTCCAGGTCGGCCACGTTGACGACGACGTGGCCGAGCTTGCGGACGGCAAAAGGCTGGGTCATGGCTTGAGACTCCCTCTACGGAACCAGGCGATCGCATCGTCGAGCCGATCGTCGCCCCAGAACACCTCGCCGCGAACGACGAAGCTCGGCGAGCCGAACACGCCGATCTTGCGCGCCTCGGCGGTGGCCGCTTCGTACAGCTCGACGACATCGTCGCCGGCGGCCCGCTCGATCGAGCGCGCGGTCTGCTGACCAGCCTCGGCGAGGCTGGCCGACAGGTTGGGCTCGAGGCCGGGCTCCTGGCCGTCGACGAACCAGCGGCGATAGCTCGCCACGATATAGGGCTTGCCCCAGCCCTCGGCGAGGCCCAGCAATGCGAGTCGGTTGGCGAGATCGAACTCTTGCAACGGATAAGGCGCCGGCACCTTCGTGGCCAGGCCGTACATCGCCGCACGCCGCTCGATGTCGCGCCACATGTAGGCCATCTTCACCGGCTTGGTGGCGAACGGTGTGTTGTTCTGCTCGCGCATGATCTGGCGCACACTGAACGGCCGCCAGTTGAAGCGAACGCCCTCGGCGGCGGCGACCTGCTCCAGCCGCGACACCGTGAGATAGGTGTAGGTGCTGCCGGTCGAGAACCAGAAATCGATCGCGTCGTCGGCCATTCCTCGCCTTGCCGGCGCTGTTCTTTGCACCAGGGCTCGGCCATCATGGCCCGAACGACGCATCGGGGGAAAGTGCACATGGCGAAATCGCCCAACCGGCTATCGACCAGCGCCGCAGTGCGGCAGATGGCCGAGAAGCGCCTCAAGGCGCGCGATCTGGTCGAGGCTTGTCTCGACCGCATCGACGCGCGCGAGGGTCAGGTCCATGCCTGGGAGGCGCTCGATCCAGATGGCGCCCGCAAGCGCGCCGACCAGCTCGACAAGAGGAACCGCCCGGTCGGGCCGCTGCACGGCATTCCGCTGGCGGTGAAGGACATCATCGCCACCAGGACCATGCCCACCACCTGCGGCTCGCCGATCTATCGCGACCATGTCGTCGGCAAGGACGCTGCCTGCGTCACCCAGCTCGTCGCGGCCGGCGCCATCGTGCTCGGCAAGTCGGTGACCACCGAGTTCGCCGGCGGCCATGCCGGCAAGACGCACAATCCGCACAATCTCCGCCACACGCCGGCCGGCTCGTCGTCGGGCTCGGCCGCCGCGGTTGCCGATTTCATGGCGCCGGTCGGCTACGGCACGCAGACGGCGGGCTCGGTAATCCGCCCTGGCGCCTTCAACGGCGTCGTCGCCTACAAGGGCACCTACGGCTGGGCTGACATGACGGGCATCAAGCCCTATGCGCCGAGCCTCGACACGCTGGGCTTCTTCGCCCGCGAAGCCAACGACCTGGCGTTGGTCCGCGCTGCCTACGGCCATGCCGCCGCCGATCCGGTCCGGCAGGCGCCGCGAATCGGCCTGATGCGCACGCCGTGGTGGGACGCGGTGGACCCGTACAACGCCAAGAACATCGAGACCGCCGCCCGCGCGCTCCGAGCGGCCGGCGCCAAGGTCCGCGACTGGACGGCGCCCACGGCATGGACCGGCCTCGTCCAGGCGCAGAACCGCATCATGACCAGGGAGGCGACGCAATCCTACGCCAAGGAACGCGCGCGCTTCCCGCGCCTGCTCTCGCCCATCATGACCGCGGCGTTGGCCGAAGGCGACACGGTGAGCAGCCGCCAGTATGCCGACGCCAAGAAGCTGAAGCGCCGCTGCCTCGACCAGCTCGCGGCGGCCTGGCAGTCGTTCGATATCCTGCTCGCCCCGTCGGCCAAGGGCGAGGCGCCGTCCGGCCTCGGCAACACCGGCGATCCGCTGTTCAACCGCTTCTGGACCCTGCTCGGCACGCCCTGCATTGCCCTGCCGTTCAATTTCGGCCCGTTCGGCCTGCCGCTGTCGGTGCAGCTCGTCGGGCCGATCGGCAGCGACGACCAACTGATCAGTTGGGCACGCTGGGTGGAGCAGAAGCTCGCGTGACCGCCCGTCGTGCGCTTCGTCTGGGCCTGATCGGTTACGGCGCCATCGGCCGTCACATCCAGGCCGCCGGGTTCGACAACACCGAGCTGGTGTCGGTGCTGGTCAAGCGGCCGCGCAACGAAGGCCTGCTGACCCACGAGCCCGACGGCTTCTTCGCCCATGCATTCGATGCGGTCGCCGAATGCGCGGGCCACGAGGCGGTGCGCCGCCACGGCCAGCGCGTGCTGGAAGGCGGCGCCGATTTCCTGGTGACCTCGGTCGGCGCCTTCACCGACACGGCGCTGTTCGACCGCCTGCTCGCGGTCGCCCGCGCCAACGGCAAGCGGCTGATCCTGCCCTCGGCCGGCATCGGCGCACTCGACATTCTGAGCAGCGCGGCGGTCGGCGGCCTCGACAGCGTCACCGTCACGGTGCGCAAGGACCCGTCGGCGTGGAAGGGCACGATCGCCGAGACGCTGGTCGATCTCGATGCGCTCCGGCAGCCGCACACCGTGTTCGACGGTCCAGTGCGCGAGGGCGCGAGGCTCTATCCGCAGAACGTCAACATCTCGGCCGCCGCGGCCATCGCCGGCATCGGCCTCGACGGGACCCGCGTGGTGATCGTCGCCGACCCGACCATCGACACGCACATCGTCGAGCTCGAAGCGGTGGGCGCGTTCGGCCGCTTCACCTTCAAGGAGGATGTCGCCGTCAGCGAAGAGAACCGCAAGACCGGCAAGCTGGTGGCGATGGCGATGGTCAAGTCGGTCCGCCAGCTCGCCTCGACCCTGGTGGTCGCGGCGTAGGTCTTTGCCATCGTGCAGACGTCGCCTCTCTCCTCCCCGTATGACAGGGAAGGAATTCGAAGCGGGTCCGCTGGGGCAGAGGAGAATGAGCGGTGCTACCGGGGAATCACACGTAGCCCGGCCCTTCGATCACTGGATGGGCAACCAGGAAGCCCTCGTCGATGTCGATGCCGATGCCCGGCTTGTCGAGGGGGCGCACGCAGCCGTCGACACCGATCTTCCACGGCTCGCTGCCGAGTTCGTCGCGGAACTTGTTGGCGACCGAGAGGTCGGCTTCGAAATAGCCGCCATTGTCGATCGCCGCCAGGAAGTGGATCGAGACGGCATGATTGAGGCCGGTCATCGAGCTGTGGGGATGGATCGGCAGCTTCCACATCGACGCGGCGGCCGCGATGCGCTGCACCTCGGTGATGCCGCCACTCTTCGACAGGTCGGGCTGCAGGATAGTGATGACACCGTCCTCGATCACGCGATGGAACTCGAAGCGCGTGTAGTGGTTTTCGCCGGCCGCCAGCGGCGTCACGCCAAAGCCCTTGGCCTCGGCGTAGGAGCGGTGGTCGTGTGCCGGGAATGGCTCTTCCAGCCAGCCGATGCCGAGCTCGTCCATCGCCGGCATGACGCGCCGCACGTCGGCCACCGAGTAGCCGGTGTTGGCGTCGGTCAGGATCGCGAGGTCGTCGCCGAAATGGCGGCGGATCGCCGTCATGCGGGCGATGTCGTCGGCGACCGTGTCGCCGATCCTGAGCTTCAGCGCCCGATAGCCGGCTTCGACCATGGGGATCGCCTCGGCGACCAGCGCCTCGGGTGCCTGATAGCCGAGCGAGATACCGCCGGCATAAGCAGGCACTGGCCGGCGGCTGCCGCCCAGGAGCTTGTAGAGCGGCCAGCCCGTCGCCTTGCCCTTGATGTCCCAAAGCGCCTGGTCGATGCCGCTCATCGCCATCGCCGTGGCCGCGCCCATGCCGTGGCTGCCGAGCTGGAACTTGTAGATCTTGGCCCAGATTCCGACCGTGTCGGCGGCGTCCATGCCGACCACGAAGCCCTTGAGCGTGGTATCGATCAAATGACCGATGCTGCCCGGCGAGCGCGCATGATGGCTCTCGCCCCAACCGACGATGCCGTCCTCGGTCGTCACCTTCACCATGACGCAGTCGCGCTTGGTCATGGTGCCGATGCCGAGCGACACCTGCCGCTCCTTGGGGACTCGGAAGCTGGTCGGATAGGCCTTCACGTCGACGATCTTCATGTCACGCCCCTTCTGGTCATCGTCCCGCGGCGAGGCGTTCAGCCATCGCCTGGAACACGCCCGCCCAGTCGCCGCGCTGCTTCTGGCGAAACAGCGTCATGGTCGGATACCATGGGCTGGTCGAGCGGCCGAGCAGCCAACGCCAGTCGGGTACTTGCTTGAGCGCGACCCACACAGGGCGTGCCAGCGCCCCGGCGAGATGCGCGACCGCGGTATCCGAGGTGATCACGAGATCGAGGCTTTGCATCACGGCGGCGCTGTCGAGGAAGGCGTCGGGACCGGAATCGAAGTCCTCGCCCAGGGTTTCGACCGTCATGCCATCGGGCAGCGCCGCGAGCTGGTCGACGCCCGGCCCCTTCTGAAGGCTGACGAGCCGCGTGCCGGGCCGGCGCGCCAATACCGCCAGCGCAGCCAGCGGAAAGGAGCGGCCGACGTCGACCAGGCTTCGGTTGCCTTGCCAGCAGATGCCGATACGCGGGCCATCGTCGCCCAGGCGGCGGCGCCATCGTTCGACCCGCTCTGGCTCGGCGCCGAGATACGGCACGTCGCCGGGGATGGTGTCGACGGTGGTGGCGCAAGCGAGCGGCAGGCTGAGCAGAGGCAGCGTGAGATCGTAGCGCAGCGTGCGCTCGAGCGGATCCACGAGCTCGATCCCCGGGCCGAGGCCCTGCATCAAGGTGGCGAGCGGCCTCTGCGGCGCGAACAGCACGCGCCCGGCCCGCGCGACGAGCTGGCGCAGGTAACGGCAAAACTGAATGGTGTCGCCCAGCCCCTGCTCCCAATGGACCAGCACCGAACGGCCGGTCAGCGGCATACCGGGATGCCAGGCCGGCACCGCGGGGTCGCCCAGCGACGAGAAGCCGGGCTTGCGTCGACGCTCCTCGTAGAGCGGCAGGCCCCGCTCGAAGTCGCCGCGCAACAGCAGAAGCTGCGCCTTGTTCCACGCGGCCTCGCCCTCGCCCGGGCGCAGCGCGAGACCGCGGTCGTAGCAGGCCAACGACTCGTCGAACCGCTGCAGCGCGAGCAGGGTGGCGCCGCGATTGACGTGCGCGTCGGCGTTGTCGGGCGCGAGCGCCACCGCGCAATCGTGACTGGCCAGCGACTCGTCGAGCCGTTCGAGCTCCCACAAGGCCGCGCCGCGGCAGCCGTGAGCGCCGGCGAAGTCCGGCTGCAGCGCGATCGCGGCGTCAGCGCTGGCCAGCGCCTCGTGCGGCCGTCCCATCTGACGCAGCAGGATGGCGCGGTTGGTATGCGCCACGGCCGTAGCGGGCCCGATCGACAGGGCGCGATCGTAGTCGGCCAGCGCCTCGACAAAGCGCTTCAGCTCGCCGAGCGTGGTGGCTCGATTGACATAAAGCTCGGACCCGTCGGGGCGTACGGCGATGGCCTGGTCGTGGCTCGCCAGTGCTTCGTCGAGCCGCCCCAGAGCACGCAAGACCTCGCCGCGGCGGCTGAGCGATTCGGCGTCGCGGGCATCGAGCGCGATGGCCCGATCGTAGCTTTCGACGGCTTCCTGAGGACGCTGTAGCTCGGCGAGCAACGTGCCACGCAGGCGGACAGCCGCTGCACGATTGCCGGCGAGCGCAATGGCCGCATCGCAGCCTGCCAACGCCTCCGTCGGGCGCCCAAGCGTGCTCAGCACGACGGCGCGATTGATGTGCGCCTCGACGAGAGCCGGCTGGATCGCGAGAGCGCTGTCGTAGTCGGCCAGCGCGTCGGCGAAGCGCTTCATGGCCTCCAGCGTGGCGCCGCGATTGACGTAGAGCGCGGCGAGATCCGGACGGGCAGCGATCGCCCCGCCGTGACTCGCCAAGGCCTCGTCCAGTCGCCCCAATGCATGGAGCTGGTTGCCGCGGTTGCTGAGCGACTCGGCGTCACGAGGATCGAGCGCAAGGGCGCGCTCGAAGCTCTCGATCGCCTCCAGCCGGCGGCCGAGCGCCGCCAGCAGCACGCCGCGCAGGCGCCAGGCGTCGAGCCGGCCGCCGTTCGACCCGAGCACACGCTCCATGCTCTCCAGCGCCTGCGCCGGCCGCCCGAGCGCCTGCAGCACCACCGCACGGCGCGAAAGGGCATCCAGATGGTCTGGCTTGAGCGTGAGCGCGCGATCATATCCGGCGAGCGCCTCCGCCAAGCGGCCGAGATCGTGCAACGCATTGGCCCGGCCAAAATGCCCCTGGACGAAGGTGGGCTCGAGCGCAACGGCCTTGTCGAGGTGTCCGAGCGCCTCGGCGGGACGACCAAGGCGCCGCAGCGTGCTGCCCAGGTTGAACCGGGCGCCGGCATGGTTCGGATTGGCCCGAACCGCTGCGGTGAGCAGATCGGCAGCGCGCGCCAGATGGCCGCCCTGCCCCTGCAGGATGCCGAACAGATGAAGGGCATCGAACTGATTGGGCGCAGCGCGCAGCACCCCCTCGTAGAGGGCCGCGGCGCCGGCCAGATCGCCTGCCTGATGGAGCGCAAGGGCCTTCTGAAGGGTCGCGGCCATGTCGGCCGACATGCCGGTCATGCGGACTTGCCCCGTCGCGTCCTGCTGGCGGCACCTGTCGGCCGCGAAGCGCGTCTCATGCCACCTTGTGCTTCTTCAGCACGTCGCGATCGATCTCGATGCCGAGGCCGGGGCCGGTCGGCACGGCGACGATGCCCTTCTTCTGCTCGATCGGCACCGTTGCGAGGTGGTCGCGCAGCGGGTTCGGCGTCTGCTCGAACTCGAGCATGGGCGGCATCGGACGAAAGGCCGGCGGCTGGTCGGGCAGCGCGGCGAGGAACTGCACCGTCGCGGCCAGCCCGATCGCCGAGCCCCAGGCATGCGGCACGCACTCGACACCGAAAGCGCTGGCAAGGGCTGAAATCTTGCGGCATTCGGAGAAGCCGCCGGCGGCGCACAAATCGGGTTGCACGATGTCCATCGCCTTGCGCGCGATGACGTCGCGGAAGCCCCACCGGGTAAAGTCGTTCTCGCCGCCCGCCACCGCCATGTCGAGTGCCCGTGCCACCTCGACATAGCCGTCGTGGTCCTCCGGGCTGATCGGCTCCTCGAACCACAGGATGTCGTGCTCCTCCAGCTTGCGGCCGAGCTTGATGGCGTTGGGCACCGAGAAGCAATGGTTGGCGTCGACCGCGAGCTTGATGTCCGGGCCGATCGCCTCGCGCACCGCCGCGACCCGCCGCGCATCGAGCTCGAGGTCACCCAGCCCGATCTTCATCTTGATGGCGCGAAAGCCGTCGCTCTTGAACTCGAGCGCCTCCTCGACCGCTTCCTCGACCAGGCGATTCATGTCGATGAAGTAGAGCCCGGTCGCGTAAGGGACGACCTCGCTGCGATAGGCGCCGCCGATCAGCTTGTGCACCGGCTTGCCGACGGCACGGCCCATGATGTCCCACAACGCGATGTCGATGCCGGAGATGGCCGAGATCGCCATGCCCGTCGTGCCGTAATCCTTGATGCGATTGTACAGGTCCTCCCAGATCGCCTCGACGTCGAACGGGTCGCGGCCGATCACGCGCGGCTTGTACTGGGTCTCGACGAAGGCCTTGGCGACGGCGGCGGGCCCGTAGCATTCGCCCCAGCCGGTGACGCCGTCGTCGGTCGAGATCTCGACCACGCACGACGAGCGCGTGCCGTAGACCCAGCCGCGCGCCGAGACAAACGGCTTGTCGACCTTGCATTGCAGGATATGGCAGGCGATGTCGGTGATCTTCATTGAAAGCTCTCCCCCTCCCCGGCGGGCTCGCCCGCGCACGGTATCACGCCGGCTCCGGCCACGGAGCGCGCGACTTCTTCAGTTCTGCATTGTAGATCGATTGGACGAACCATGTTGGTTATCATGCGGACTTGGATTTGGCTGAATGCCTCGTTCTCCAGACGGGAGCCCCCATGGCCGTCACCATCACGCCGCTCACGCCCGTATTCGGCGGGGAAGTGGGCCCGATCGACCTAAGCAAGGTGCAAGATCGGGCGACGCGGGAAGCGATCTGCGCCACATGCTGCTGCGTGACCTGACCGACCATACGACGCAGCGGCAATTCACCTACCGCCACGCCTGGCGGCCGCATGGTTCGTGATCCGGGACAATTGCGGCACCATGCATCGCGCCTAGCCATTCGGCGACCAGACACATCGCCGCAAAATACGCCGCGCCACGACGCTAGACCTGCCGCTGCCGGCCTAGGCTCGGCGCGACGAGGCGTCAGCCAGCGCCTGTCCGGGCACCGAGCAAGGCGGTCGACGCGGCGCCGACGACGGCCGCTGCCATGGCCGCGAGGAACAGGACGGCGTAGCCGCTGCTCACAGTCGCTCCCAGTCCGGCGATGCCCACGGCAAATCCACCCTGGCGCATGACGATGGTCAGCGCCGAGGCCATGCCAGCCCGCGCCGGCGGGGCGAGCGCCACCACGGCGCCGGAGAGCTGGGCCTGCACCAGCGCGGCGCCGGTCGCAATGACGACCATGCCGGAAAGCGCCAGCCAGAGCGGACCGATCGCGAGCCCCTGCAGGAAGGTCGCGGCCAGCACGGCGTCGCCGAGAGTGATGACGGCGAGGCCGGTTGCGAACAGCCGCCGCCAGCCCCAGCGCGATGCGAGCGTGCCCGCATAAGGCGGCAGCACGACCATGGGCACCGTGGCGGCAAGCATGACCAAGCCTGTGTCCTCAATGGCAAAACCGAAGCGGTCCTGCAGAAAGAGAGGCAGGTAGACCAGCACCGCCCAATAGGCGATCGAGACCGTGACCAGGAGCAACGAGACGGCGATCATCGCCTTCTGGCACAATAGGGCGGGATCGAGCACGGGCACGGCGCGGCCGCGCTGCTGCCGGACGAACAGTGCCAGGAGCACGCCGACGGCGCCGCTGCCCGCCAGCAACCGTAGCGGCGACTGGCGCGCGCCCAGCAAGCTCTCGATGACGAGACCGAGAGCGAGAGTCAGCAGGGCGATCCCGACGGGATCGATCGGCCTGCCCGCGTCGTCCCGTGATTCGCCGACCAGTCGCGGCACGATCCAGATCGTGGCGAGGCAGATCGGCAGGTTCGTCAGGAAGATCCAACGCCAGCCCGACCAGGCAGCGAGGATGCCACCGAGGGTAGGACCGACGACCATGGCGATGCCCGAGACGATGCCCGCCAGCCCGAAGGCGCGCGCCCGAGCGCCCGGCTCCGGATAGGCGCCGGCAATGAGGGCGAGCGAGCCGGTGATGACGAAGGCGGAGGCGATGCCTTGCAGGCCGCGCGCAAGCCATAGCGAGGGACCGTCCCACGCCACCGCGCAAAGCAGCGAGGCGGCCGCGAACATCGCATTGCCGGCCAGCAGCGCGAGGCGCCGGCCGAAGCGGTCGGCCAGCGCACCCGAGGCGAGCAGCGAGGCGGTGAAAGCCAGGCTGTAGGCATCCATTACCCAGGCGTAACCTGCGATGCCGAAGCCGAGCTCGTCGCCAATCGTCGGCAGGACCACGACGACGGCGGTGACGTCGAACTGGGTGAGGAAGCTCGCGAGCGACAGGACGAGAGCCGGTGTGCGGCGGAATTGCGACATGACCCCGCCAATGAGGCCACCGGGCCGCGGAAACCCAGCGCCAACCTTTCACTTGATCATGAATATGGTTCATACTGGCGTAAATGCGCACGCTGCCGCCGTTGGATGCCCTCGTCGCCTTCGACACCGCCTTGCGCCATCGCTCGATGACTCGGGCGGCGGCCGAGCTCGGCATGACCCAAAGCGCGATCAGCCATCGCCTGCGCCGGCTGGAGGCCTTCGTCGGCACGCCGCTGCTCGCCCGTTCGCACGACGGGCTGCGTGCTACGCCGGCGGGGGCCGAGCTGGCGAGCGGCCTCAGCGAGCTGCTCGACGGCCTGGCCGACCTGCGCGGCCGCTGCCGCGCGCTGATAATGCCGGCGAGCCTGCGTGTCGCCGTGGGCTCCGCCCTGGCCGACTACTGGCTGGTGCGCCGATTGCCGCGCTTCACCCGCGCCTATCGCAAACTCGAGGTCGAGCTCGGCATCGTCGAGAACGAGCAGGAGGCGCGCGCGGCCGATGCCGACGTGCAAATCCTGTGGCAGCCGATCGAGGCCGCGCGCTCGACCTCGACTCAGCGGCTCCTGTTCCACGAACAGGTCTTCCCCGTGTGCTGTCCCAATCTCCTGCCGGGCGGCCGCATGCTGCGCGACCCCACGACGCTGGCCGAGCTGCCCTTGGTCCACAAGGGACCGCCCGGCGGACGGGGCCAGGGTGCCGAATGGTCGTGGTCGGTGTGGTTCGGACGTCTGGGCATCGAGCGCCGGCCGCCCGCGGGGCTTCGCTTCGCGGCCCTGAGCACGGCTATCGCCGCGGCCCTGGAGGGTGCCGGCGTGGTGCTGGCGCGGTCGCTGCTGGTGCACGATGCCCTGGCGGACGGACGGCTGGTGCGCGTGTTGCCGGCCAAGTGGGACATGCCGTCGAGCAAGGCCCATGTCGTACGATGGCCGGCGGCGCTTGGCGCCGACCGGCGCGTGCGCGCGTTTGTCGACTGGCTAGTCGCGGAGGCCAGAGCAACGACGGAGAAGCGCGAGGCGCGCTAGCCTCGCGTCAGGCCCGTCATGCACCGACTGCGATCAGAAGATTGCCGATCGCGTCCTGCGTCACCCGATCGCCGGGCTCGACGACGGTCGTGCAGTCGAGCTGCTCGAGGATCGCCGGCCCCTCGAAGGCGGCATCGAGCGGCAGCTTCTCTCGCGCGTAGATCGGCGTCTGGTGCCAGCCGTCGCTGAACCAGACCCGGCGTTCGCCGGTCTGGGCCGCCGCCAGCGTCGGCGCGCGATCCGTCCCGGCGAGGGCGGCGAGCGAGATCTCCGGCCGTTCGCCGATCACCGCACCGTGCAGACTGACCAGCACGGGCGGGATCTCCGACAGCTCGATGCCGAAGCGGCGCCAGTAGGCGGCGGCGAAGGCCTTGTGCAGCCCTTCGACACCGATCGCCGGGTTGTCGACGGCGACCGACAGGATGTGGCTCTGCCCCTGGAACTGCATGTCCGCACTCAACACATGACGCAGCGCGCGCACCGGCACGCCCTCGCGCGCGATCGTCGCCTCGCCTTCCTCTACTTGCTCGGCATAGATGCGCGCCACCGTGGCGTCGTCGAGCGCCGATAGCGGCCGGTTGACCGTGCGCACGTAGTCGTGCCGCAGGTCGGCCACGACACAGCCCAGCGCGTTGGTGATGCCGGGCCGCGCCGGCACCAGCACCGTCGGAATGGCGAGCTCGCGCGCCAGCGCCGTCGCATGCAACGGTCCGGCACCGCCGAAGGCGAACAGCGCGAAGTCGCGCGGATCGTGGCCGCGCGACAGCGACACCAGACGGATGGCGCCGGCCATGCGGTCGTTGGCGACGCGCAGGATGGCGGCGGCGGCCGCCTCGGCATCGAGGCCGAGACGCGCGCCGACACGGGCTTCGATCAGGCCGCGCACGTGATCGAGCGTCACCGGATGGTCGACGCCCAAGAGGCGATCGGGGTTCAGTCGCCCGAGAACAAGATTGGCGTCGGTGATGGTGGGCTCGGCGCCGCCGCGGCCGTAGCAGATCGGGCCCGGCCGCGCGCCGGCGCTGTCCGGCCCGACGCGCAGCATGCCAGCGGCATCGACCGAGGCGATCGAGCCGCCACCGGCGCCGATCGTGTGCACATCGACCATCGGCACGTGGATGGGCATGGCGTACTCGAGCTCTAGCTCGCCCGAGACCTGTGGCACGGCATCCTCGATCAGGCCGACATCGGTCGAGGTGCCGCCCATGTCGTAGGTGATGAGATGGCGGTGGCCCGAGGCCCGGCCGGTATAGGCGGCCGCCATGACGCCCGAGGCCGGCCCCGACATCACCGTGTTGACTGCCGCCTCGGCGATCAGGCGCGAGGAGATGGTGCCGCCATTGCCCTGCATCACCAGAAGATCGCGGTCGAAGCCCTTCGCGGAAAGCTCGCGGCGCAGGCGCGACAGGTAGCGGTCGAGCACGGGCTGCACCGAGGCATTGACCGCCGCCGTCACGCCGCGCTCGTACTCGCGATACTCCGACAGGATGGCATGCCCCGCGGTCACGTAAGGGTTTGGCCACAGGCCGCGCACGATCTCGCGGGCGCGCCGCTCGTGCGCCGGGTTGATGTAGCTGTGCAGGAAATGGATGACGACGGCCTCGCAACCTTGCGCCAGCAACGTCCGCGCCGCCTCGGCCACGGCGGCCTCGTCGAGCGGCACCACAACCTTGCCGTCGGCATCCATGCGTTCGGGCACCTCCAGCCGGCGCTCGCGGTCGATCAGTGGCCGGAAGGTGCCGCGCAATCCGTAGGGCTGAGGGCGGGTGCGCCGGCCGAGCTCCAGCACGTCGCGAAAGCCCTTCGTGGTGATCAGGCCGACATGGGCGATCTTGCGTTCGAGGAGAGCGTTGGTGGTGGTCGTCGTTCCGTGCACCACGGCCCGCAGCGTCGCCGGATCGGCGCCGGCTACCGCCAGCGCCGCCATGAAGCCGATCGCCTGGTTGTCGACGGTGGTCGGCACCTTGGCCAGCAGCACCCGATTGGTCGCCGGATCGATGGCGAGCAGGTCGGTGAAGGTGCCGCCGACATCGATGCCGACGGTGAGGGAGTGGTCAGGCATGACGGACACCCATTCTTGCCAGGCGCGCCACTTCGGGGCGCCTGTCTTCTCCTCCCCAAGCAACGCTTGGGGAGGTGCCGCCGTGGCACGGCGGCGGAGGGGTCAAGAGTCTCATGACATATGACCCCTTCGTCCGCTTCGCGGACACCTCCCCAACTTCGTCGGGGAGGAGAAGACAGGCGCCCCGGAGTGGCGCGCTGCCGGCAATGCGATCTTCGCGGTAAACATGCTCACACCGATAGATACTGCTCTCTGAGGCCTGCATCCGCGGCCAGCTCGGCCATCGAGCCGCCAAAACGGATCTCGCCCTTCTCGATGATGTAGGCGCGGTCGGCAACGCCCAGGGCGAAATGCAGGTTCTGCTCGCACAGCAGCACCGACAGGCCCTCGCCCTTCAGTGTGCGGATCGAATTCGCCATCTGCTCGACGATGATCGGCGCCAGCCCTTCCGACGGCTCGTCGAGCAGCACGCAGCGCGGGTTGCCCATCAAGGTGCGGGCAATGGTGAGCATCTGCTGCTCGCCGCCCGACATGCGCCCGCCCGGCCGCTCGCGCATGCGGCCGAGGTTGGGGAACAGCGCGAACAGCTTGTCCTCGTTCCAGCTCGGCGCACCCGCGCGCGGCGGCTGCCGGCCGACCGCGAGATTTTCCGTCACCGTGAGGTCGGTGAAGATGCGGCGCTCCTCCGGCACGTAGCCCAGCCCCAACCGCGCAATGCGATGGGATGGCAGGCGCTCGATGCGTGTGCCGGCGAAGGTCACCTCGCCGGCGGCGGGAGGAACCAGGCCCATGATCGCCTTCAGTGTCGTCGACTTGCCGGCACCGTTGCGGCCGAGCAATGCCACGACCTCCCCGGCCCGCGCGTCGAGCGACACGCCGTGCAGGATGTGGGCGCGGCCGTAATAGGCGTGCAGGCCCTCGACCGTGAGCATCAGTGAGTGCCGCCGAGATAGACGGCCTGGACCTGGGCGTTGGCGCGCACCTCTTCGGGCGTGCCGCCGGCGATCAGTTGGCCGCGATCAAGCACGACGATGCGGTCGGCCTGGCCGAACACGACATCCATGTCGTGCTCGGTGAACAGCACGGCGATGTTGCGCGCCCGCGCGAGACCGGCGGTCAGCGCCATCAGCGCCACGCGCTCCTTGGGCGCCATGCCGGCAGTCGGCTCGTCCATCAGCAGGAGTCGCGGCTGGTTGGCGAGCGCCATGGCGAGCTCGACGCGCTTCAAGTCCCCATAGGCCAGCACACCGCAGGCCCGTTCAGCCTGATCGAGCATGCCGACTTGGTCGAGCAGCTCGTCGGCTTCCGGGCGGAACGCCGCGCCGAAGCGCGACAGCAGGGAGCGCAGGCGGCCGGCATGGGAATAGAGCGCCATCTGCACGTTCTCGCGCACCGACAGCGAGGCGAAGGTGGCGGTGATCTGAAAGGTGCGGCCGACGCCCAGCCGCCACACCGCGCGCGGGCTCAGGCCGACGATGTCGCGTCCGCCCAGCCGCACGATGCCGGCGTCGGGCGGGAGTTGGCCGTTCAGCATGTTGAAGCAGGTGCTCTTGCCGGCGCCGTTCGGGCCAATCAGGGCCAGCAGCTCGCCGGCATCGACGGCGAAGGAGACATCGGCCACCGCCTGCACGCCGCCGAACGACTTGTGCAACCCCTCGACCTGCAGGACCGCGTTCATGTCGTCCGCTCGCGAAGACGCATCGCCAATGCCTTGAGGCCGCCGACCAGACCTTGGGGGAACAGCAGCACGATCAACAGGATCACCATGCCCATGACGGCGCGCCAGAACTCGGTGCGGCGGGTGACCTCGTCGCGCAGCCACGTGAAGATGGCCGCCCCGGCGACCGGGCCGGTCAGCGTCTCGACACCGCCCAGCAGCACCATGATCAGCCCGTCGGTCGATTGCGCGATCGAGATGGTGGCGGGCGAGATGCTGCCCTTGGAGAAGGCGAAGACCGCGCCGGCAAGGCCGGCCAGCATGCCGACCAGCACGAAGGCGCTCCACTGGAAGGAGCGCAGATCGATGCCGATCGCCTCGGCGCGCAGCGGCGAATCGCGACCCGCGCGCAGGGCGTAGCCGAACGGCGAGAACAGCACGCGCCACAGCAGCACAATCCCCGCGCCGCAGAGGGCCAGCGCCAGGTAGTAGTAGGCGGTCTTGCCGGCGAGCCAGGCCGACGGCCAGACGCCGAACACGCCGTTGCTGCCGCCGGTGACCGAGTCCCACTGGAAGACGATCGACCAGCTTATCTGGGCGAAGGCGAGCGTGAGCATGGCGAGATAGACGCCGCTCAGCCGCACGCAGAACCAGCCATAGACCAGCGCGAAGGCGCCGGCGGCGAACGGCGCCAGCACGAGGGCCGCCTCCATCGGCAGGCCGCCGCGCTTCAGAGCCAGGCCGGCGGCATAGGCACCCAGGCCGAAATAGGCGGCGTGGCCGAATGACACCATGCCGGCTGGGCCCATGATGAAGTGCAGGCTGACCGCGAACAGGGCAAAGCAGAAGATGTCTGTCAGCAGGATGGTAACGTAGCGGTCGGCGAGCAGCGGCACGGCGAGCAGCAGCGCCAGCCAGACCAGGGCGAAGGTCCAGGACGGCACGGCGAGCGGCGGTGCCGGCTCGACGGCGAGGCGCTGCGCTGCCGGCGGCCGGCCGAGCAGGCCAAACGGCCGCACCACCAGGACCAACGCCATGATCAGGAACTCGACCACCAGGGTGAGCTTGGAGAACGCTACTTCGACGCCGAACCAATGCACGGTGCCGATGCCGATGCAGAACGCCTTGGCGACGCCGATCAGCATGGCGGCAAGGAACGCTCCGCCGATGCTGCCCAGCCCACCCACCACGGTGACGACGAAGGCGTCGGCGATGACGGACAGGTCGAGCTCGAGATTGGCCGGCTCGCGCGGGATCTGCAACGCGCCGCCCAAGCCCGCCAGCACCGAGCCGACGAAGAACACGGAGGTGAAGAGCCTTGCCTGGTCGACGCCCAGGGCGCCTACCATCTCGCGATCCTGCGTCGCCGCCCGCACCAAGGCGCCCCAGCGCGTACGCGTCAGCAGCAGCCAGAGCGTAGCGAGCACGACCGGCCCGATGGCGATCAGCAGCAGGTCATAGGCCGGGATGCGCCGGCCCAGGATCTCCACCGCCATCGACAGGCCTGGCGCGCGCGGACCGACCAGGTCCTCGGCGCCCCAGACGAAAAGCGCGATGTCCTTGATCACCAGGACGACGGCGAAGGTGGCGAGAAGCTGGAACAGCTCGGGCGCCTTGTAGATGCGGCGCAGAACCAGCACCTCGATCAGCACGCCGGCCACGCCCACCAGGAGCGCCGCCAGGACGACGGCGCTCCAAAAGCCCAACGGCGTCCTTCCCAGCGCCTCGATCAGGCTGTAGGCGCCGTACAGACCCAGCATGTAGAGCGAGCCGTGCGCGAAATTGACGATCCGCGTCACGCCGAAGATCAGCGACAGCCCAGCCGACACCAGAAACAGCGACGACGCGGCCGCCAGCCCGTTCAGGAGCTGGATGATGAAGCTGGCAAAGGTCACGTCGCGGCAAGCATCGGGGAACGGAAGGCACTATAGGCAAGAATGCCGCTCGACTCCCCCGTAATCGCTGCAATCGGCGAAAGTACCTGCCGAGTTGACATGTTGCGACCTGACGCTCGAGGAGTACCCAGCCACGGGGCAAAGCAGAGGACGCAGAGGATCCTCCAGGAAGCGTTGAACAGCTGTTACCACGTGCAAGCCCGGCGCACCGGCTTGATTGCCTCTTCCAGACCGCTCAGCTTGAACGACAAGACCTGATCGACATCTCCTTGCAGCCGAACCTTGATGGCAAACTCGCTCGCCGCGAACATCTGCTTCAATAGGGGGATCGACCGCGGCGCGTGCAGCGCGCTCTTGCTTGGTAGGATACTCCAAGTTTCGGCTTTGATCGGCGGCGCGTCGAGCCGCCACTGGATGACCTGCTCGTTGCGTGCCCCCAGGGCTCCCAGGTCGCCGACAAACAGCTCCGTCTTGTCCTTGACGCACGCGACGATCAGCAAACCGTGCTTGTCGCCACCCGCGATCGGCTCGGCCGACGTCAAGGATATGAATACTGTCTTCGTATGGTCGAACTTGTCCGTGTTGCTCACGACCAACCATCGACCCAAAGGCTCGGCCGGGCCATTGTCGCGGCTGACCTTGAAGGTGCCGTCGGGTTGGCGAGTCGCCCGCGCGATCGCGTTCTTGGGACCGTACAGCTCGACCGACTGGATCAGGCTCTTATTCTCGGTCGTTACGCGCCCGCTGACCGCCGCGGCGATAGTCTCCTTGTCGAGCTCCTTGTTGAAGGCGCGGACCACCAAGCTTCTCTCGGCCAGCTCGGCGTGCCCGATGACGAGTTGCTCGACGAGGGTGCATGTGTCGCACAAGCGAAAAGGAATCGATGTTGTGTCTGGCACGACAGCAGGTGCCGCCGACTGTGCCATGCCTTGCGTCGTGCCGAACAGCAAGGCGCAGGTCACGAGCACGAGTTTCACCACCATCCCTGATATCCCTCCCTCGATACCATAGGTAGCACGGCGTAGAGTTCTTTACTACCGATGGCTATCGCCCATTCAGCACCCGCCACACCTTCTCTGGCGTCACCGGCATGTCGATATGGGTGATGCCGAACTCACCGAGTGCATCGACGACGGCGTTCATGACCGACGGCAGGGCGCCGGCGCAGCCAGCCTCGCCGCAGCCTTTGACGCCCAAGAGGTTGGTCTTGCACGGCACCGAATGGTTCTCGATGGAAAAATCCGGCGCGTCCGAGGCGCGCGGCAGGGCGTAGTCCATGAAGGAACCGGCGATCGGCTGGCCCTGCCCGTCATAGATCGTGCACTCCATGAGCGCCTGGCCGATGCCCTGGATGACGCCGCCGTGCGCCTGGCCGGCGGTCAGCATCGGATTGATGACGGTACCGAAGTCGTTGACCATGAAATAGCGCACCACCTCGATCGTGCCGGTGTCGCGATCGATCTCGACCTCGGCGACATGACAGCCGTTGGGGAACGAGAAGGGCGGGTTGTTGGAGATGTGGCTGACATCGAGCGATTGCGGCACGTCGGGCGGCAACGCGAGGCCCGAGCGCAGCTTGTCGGCCAGCTCCATGATACCGATGCCGCGGTCGGTGCCGGCAATGGTATAGCGGCCGTGCGAAAACTCGATGTCGACGGCAGAAGCCTCGAGCACGTGGGCGGCGATCTGCTTGCCCTGCTCGATCAGGATGTCGCCGGCCTCGAGGAAAGCCTGGCTGGCGACCAGCGCCGATTTCGAGCCGCCGGTGCCGCCGCCGACCTTGAGCTGATCCGAATCACCCTGCAGCAGGCGCAAGCGCTCGAACGGAATGCCGGTCTTGGCGCTCAGCACCTGCGCGAACGGTGTTGCATGGCCTTGCCCATAGTCCAGCGTGCCGCTCAGCATGGTCACCGTGCCGTCGGCCTCGAAGCGGATGCCGCCATACTCCTTGGCCGGCGGTCCCGTCACCTCGAGGTAGGAGCCGATGCCCCGGCCGCGCAGCTTGTTGCGCGCCGCGCTCTCCTGCTTGCGCTTGTCGAAGCCCTCCCAGTCGGCAGCCTCCAGCGCCTTGTCGAGCACGGTGGTGAACTCGCCCGAATCGTAGTTCATGCCGGACGGTGCCTTGTAGGGCATCTGGGTCGGCGCGATGTGGTTGCGCCGGCGCAGCTCGACCCGGTCGATGCCCATCTCGCGCGCCGCCGTGTCGATCAGCCGCTCCATGTAATAATTGCCCTCGGGGCGGCCGGCGCCGCGATAGGCAGCAATCGGCGTGGTGTTGGTGAATACGACCTTGGAGCTCACCTCCATCGCCGGAGTGGCATAGACGTCGATGATGTTCTTCACCGCGTTGGTGGTCGCGGGCATCGGCGGATAGATGTAGGCACCGGCATTGCCGTTTCCGGTCAGGCGCACGGCCAGAAACCGGCCGTTCCTGTCGAGCGCCAGCTCGGCGACTCGCTGATGGTCGCGGCCGTGATGGTCGCTGAGAAAGCTCTCGGAGCGTTCGTCGGTCCACTTCACCGGGCGGCCCAGCAGCTTGCTCGCCAGCAGGAGCGGGCCGTACTCGGGATAGACCTGCGACTTCATTCCGAACGAGCCGCCGACATTGCCGGTCAGCACACGCAGCTTGTCCGGCGTCACGCCGAGCACGTCGCGCGCTAGGCCGCCGCGCAGCCCCATGACGCCCTGGCAGCCGACATTCAGCGTCCAGCGCCCGGTCGCCGGATCGAAGCGGCCGATCGCCGATCGCGGCTCCATCGGATTGACGACGATGCGGTTGGAGACGATCTCCAGCCGGGTGACGTGCGCCGCCTCGGCAAAGGCCTTCTTCACCGCCTCGGCATCACCGTAGTGGAAATCGAGCGCCAGATTGCCCGGCACGTCGTCGTGAATTGGCGGCGCGCCCGGGGCCAGTGCCTCGGCGGGGCTGGTGACGGCCGGCAGCTCCTCGATGTCGAGCTCGACCGCCTCCGCGGCATCCTTGGCCTGCAGCGCCGTCTCGGCCACGACGCAGGCCACCGCCTCGCCTACGAACCGCACCTTGCCCTTCGCGAGCGACGGCCGCGGCGGCGTCTTCATCGGCGAGCCGTCGCGTTGCGGGATGTTCATCGGACATTTGAGCGGACCGAAGCCCGCCGCATCGAGATCGGCGCTGGTCAGGATCGCCAGCACGCCCGGCATCGTCGTCGCCGCCTTGGTGTCGATGCCTTTCAAGAGGCCGTGCGCGATCCGGCTGCGCACCATCACGGCATAGGCCTGCCCTGCAATATTGATGTCGTCGGTGTAGCGCCCCTGGCCGCGCAGCAGGGTCGGATCCTCCTTGCGCGGCACCGGCTGGCCGACACCGAATTTCATCAATGCGAGCGCGGTGTCGTCGTACGAATCCATGGGGTGCTCCAACAGATCAGAATCTTCCCCAGCAGAGCTGGGGACGTGTCCGCGTCTTTGCGGACGGTGGGGTCATGGTCTTTCGGACCGCGGGCAGCCTGCCCTGAGTTTGCCGAAGGGTCTCGCCCGATCATGATCATGAGCGCACGGAGCCTGCGGTCCGAACGGGTCATGACCCCACCGTCCGCAAAGACGCGGACGCCCCCCCGTGAGACGGGGGAGGCGAACGAAAAGGCTACTTCAACGGCGAGTAGTTCGTCGGCAGCAGCAGGGTCGAGTGCATCTCGGCGAGCTTCGCCGGGCCCTTGGCGAGATAGGCCTGCCAGGCGGGGTCCTTCATGGCGGCGGCGCGGGCGTCGAAACGCTCCTGCAGGTTCTTGTAGCGCCAGAGATGGATCCACTCGTTGGGCTGCGGGACCTCGCCCGTCCAGGCGCCCCAGATTGGCGAGTATTTCTCACGCGCTTCCTTCACCTCGAGGAAATCCTTGCCGTACTGCAGAGCGCCGCCCAGCACGGTGCGGTAGATGCGCAGCTCGTAGACGTTGCCGGTCGTGCCGTCGGACGGCCGGATGTCGACGACCGGGTTCATGATCCGCAGATCCTGGCGCTGGATCCACGGCTTGATGGTGGCCACGTACTTGTCGGTCCAGTCCTTGTTCTTGGCCAGCTCGCCACGCAGGCGCTCGCGCTCGTTCAGGCTGTCGTACTTCCACAGGTGCCAGATCTGGTTCAGCGCGCCGAACTCGGCGGTCCAGTAGCCGTGATTGACGCCATAATTGTTGCCGCGCACCGGCCGCCCGATCGTCTCGGCGGCGCGCAGGTATTCCGGCATCTTGCCGGGCGCCAGGGTGTAGCAGCGAAGCTCGTAGACCATGTTGTTTCCCCTTACGGATGCGGATTCTTCGGCGGGTGTGCCTTGACCGCTTCCTCGTTGATGTCGGCGCCCCAGCCGGGCCGGGTGGGCACGATCAATTCGCCATTCTGGATGACCGGGGGATGCGTGACCAGATCGTCCTTCCAGGGCACGTCGTCGATATCGATTTCCATGATACGGAAGTTGGGCATCGTGGCGCACAGATTGGCGCTCATCAGCGTCGACATGTGGCCGTAGAAATTGTGCGGCGCGCAGTTGATCTCGTAGGCCTCGGCCATGGCGGCGATCTTGTAGGATTCGAGCATGCCGTTCCACGGCACGTCGATGATCGACACGTCGACCGACCGGTTCTCGAAGAACGGCCGGAACTGGCGGCGCCCGAACAGCGATTCGCAGGACGCGACCGGCATGGGCGCGCGGTCACGGATCAGGCGCAGGCCCTCGGGATCGTAGGAATCGATCTCCAGCCAGAACAAATTGTAGCGCTCGCAGGCGCGCGCCACCTTGATATAGCCCTCGGTCTTGAAGTTGAAATTGGTGTCGAGAAGGATTCCCATCTCCGGGCCGGCGCCCTGGCGGAACGCCGACAGGCCATTGTGGATCGCGTCCAGCGTGGCGTTGTCGAGATTGAGCTCAGGATAGCCCGGCCCGCGCGCGAAGCCCGGCTGATACATGTTGGGCGGATCGGTGTCGAAGCGGAAGATGTTGGTCTTGAGCGCCTTGAAGCCGCGTTCCTTGACGTGCTTGCCGAGCTTCACCAGGTCGTCGGCCGACCGAACCGGCTCGACGCCCATGACCGCGGCATTGCCGAAGCGGTAGCTGCCGCAGTGCGACCAGTAGAGCGGCAGGCGATCGCGCACCGGTCCGCCGAACATCGCATGGACCGGCACGCCCAGCGCCTTGGCCTTGACGTCGAGCAGTGCGTTCTCGATCGCTGCCATCGCCTGCTGGTTGAGGCCGCCCGGCGCCTGGCGGGTAACGGCAATTTGCCGCGTCATGATGCGCTCGATCGGCCGCGGATCCTGGCCTATCAGGTCCTGTGCCATGCGCCGGATGACCGCGGTAATGCCGGCGCTGCCGTAGCCTTCATTGTACTCCGACCAGCCGACCAGCCCGTCGTCGGTGGAGATCTTGAGGAACGAGAAGTCGCGCCAGCCCGCGTTGCAGTGCAGATCCTCGATTTTCACGATTTTCATGGTGTTTCCCCTCCATGGGCCGACAGCATAGACTGAGTGTGGCCACTAGCGGGATGAAAACATGCCCCTCCACGGCAAGGGAATGCTCGTCGTCTACACCGAGGTCGCGGCGCGCGACGAGCGCGACCTCAACGAATGGTACAATCGCGAGCACATCGACGAGCGCATCAACCTGCCGGGCTTCCATCGCGCCCGCCGCTATGTCGCCGTGCGCGGCTCGCCGAAGTATCTGGCGACCTACGAATGCGACAGCGCCGACGATCTCGCCACCCCGGCCTACCTGCAGAAGCTCAGCCATCAGACACCCTGGAGCGATTCCATCACGGCGAAGTTCACCCGCTTCAACCGTTTGACGCTCCGCATGCAGGTCGACCTGACGCACGGCGTCGGCGGCGTGCTGACGACCGTGCGTTTCGTGCCCAGTCCGAGCCAGCGCCATGCGCTGATGGACTGGCTGAGAGGAACGGCGCTGCCCAAGGCGATCGCACGCCCGGGCCTCGTCGGCGCGGCGGCAGGCGAGAACGACCTCGAGATCGCCAATGCGCCGTTGCGCGACGCCAGCATGGACCGACCACGCGCCGACGAAATCGAATGGGTCGTGCTGATCGAAGGGTCCGATGCGAGCGCCGTTGGCGCGGCCGCGCGAGCCACCTTCTCTCTCGCTCGCCTCAAGGCGTTCGGGGTGACCGCGGCGCCGACGATCGGAACCTACAGGCTGCTGTTCGGAAATCAGCGTTAGGCCTCCTCCCCAGCTTCGCTGGGGAAGAGAAAAAGGGCGATGACGCAAGATTGACGTTCGCGCGAGCGCGCGATCCCCTAGATTTCCAGCGTGACCATTCAGCAAAAAGTCTTCTGGCTGCGCCTCGTCACCCTGGTCGGGCTCTGCCTGCCGGCCGCCGAGCTGGCATGGCGCTGGCACAATGGCGATCTCGATCCTCGGCCGGTGACGCTGGCGACCCATGCGACCGGCGACTGGGCGGTCGTCTTCCTGTTGCTGTCGCTCGCCATGACGCCGGCGCGGGTACTCCTGGACTGGGCGCCGCTGACGCAGATCCGCCGCCGCATCGGCGTGGCGGCCGCGCTCTATGCCGGCGCCCATTTTCTGATCTACGTGCTCGACCAGAAATGGAACCTGATCGTCGTCGCCGCCGAGATCGCTAAACGCTTCTACCTCACGATCGGCTTCGCCGCTCTGCTGGTGCTGGCAGCACTCGCCGTCACCTCGACCGACCGCTGGCAGCGTCGCCTCCGGCGCAACTGGAAGCGGCTGCATTGGCTCGTCTATCCGGCTGCCTTCGTCGCCCTGGTCCATTTTTTTATCCAGTCCAAGGTCAAGATCGGCGAACCCGCCTTTGCCGCCGGGTTGCTTGCCTGGCTGATGCTGTGGCGAGTGCTGCCGGCTGCGCTGCGCACGCGCTATCTCGGGCTCGTCCTGCTGGCGCTCGGTGCGACTCTGGCAACGGTTTGCTTCGAGGCCGGCTGGTACTGGCTGGTGAACGGCATCGATCCCTCGCGCGCCCTCGAGGCCTACCTCGACCCCGACCTGGCGCCGCGGCCGGCGCACAAGGTGCTGATCGCCTCGCTTCTCGTGATCGTGGCCGTCGCTCTGCGCCGTCTCGCCCTCGCGGCAAACAAGCGCTGGACGAAGCGCTATGTACAGTCGACTATATCGACCTCCTGACCCGGAGGCCGGCATGGTGAAGAGACGGCGTTGGCTCGGCCTGACGCTGGCCGCGTTGTTCCCCAGCGAAGCGTTCGCCCAAAGTCACGTCGTGGTGTTCGCCGCGGCAAGCCTCAAGAACGCGCTCGACGAGATCGCGACGACCTGGTCGAGGGATACCGGCAAGCCGATGCCCCGGACCTCCTATGCCGCGAGCTCGGCGCTCGCCAAGCAGATCGAGCAGGGCGCGCCAGCCGACCTGTTCATCTCCGCCGACCTCGACTGGATGGACTACGTCCAGGGCAGGAACCTGATCAAGACCGACAGCCGGTTCGATCTCCTGGGCAACGAGATCGTGCTGATCGCGCCCAAGGACTCCAAGCTCACGACGGTCGAGATCAAGGGCGCCGACCTCGCCAGGGCGCTGGCCGGCGGGCGGCTGTCGATGGCCAATGTCGACGCCGTGCCGGTCGGCAAGTACGGCAAAGCGGCGCTCGAGAAGCTCGGCGCCTGGAACGACGTCAAGAACCACTTGGCGCAGGCCGAGAACGTCCGCGCCGCGCTTCTGCTTGTAGCGCGCGGCGAGGCGCGACTCGGCATCGTCTATGCCACCGATGCGGCGGCCGAACCCACCGTCAAGATCGTCGGCGCTTTTCCGGCCGATTCGCATCCGCCGATCGTCTATCCAGCGGCCGTGGCCAAGGACTCGACGAACGCCGACGCCAAGGCCTTCCTCGACTTCCTGCGCAGTGCCAAGGCGCGCTCGGCGTTCGAGAAGCAGGGCTTCACGGTCCTGGTGCGCTCGACCTCGGCGACATGACGTCGGAAGAGTGGACGGCGGTCAGGCTGAGCCTGCTGGTCGCGACCACGGCGACCCTGGTCAGCCTGCCATTCGGCATCGCCATTGCCTGGCTGCTGGCGCGCGGCCGCTTTTGGGGCAAGGGCCTGCTCGATACGCTGGTCCACCTGCCGCTCATCCTGCCGCCGGTGGTGACCGGCTACCTGCTGCTGATCTCGCTCGGCCGCAAAGCGCCGATCGGCGCCTTCCTGGCCGACGAGTTCGGCATCGTGTTCGCCTTTCGTTGGACCGGCGCCGCGCTAGCCTGCGGCGTGATGGGCTTTCCGCTGATGGTGCGGGCCATCCGTCTGTCGATCGAAACCGTCGATCAGCGGCTCGAATCGGCGGCCGGCACGCTGGGCGCGCACCCGTTGCTGGTGTTTGCCACGATCACCCTGCCGCTCTGCCTGCCCGGCGTGGTCGCCGGCGCCATTCTGTGCTTCGCCAAGGCAATGGGAGAATTCGGCGCCACCATCACCTTCGTCTCCAACATCCCGGGCGAGACCCAGACCCTGCCGTCGTTGATCTACACCTTCACCCAGATTCCCGGCGGCGACGCGGGCGCCTTCCGCCTCACCCTGGTGTCGATCGCCATCTCGATGGCGGCGCTGCTCGGCTCGGAATTTCTGGCGCGACGCATTGGCGTTCGGCAAATGGCGGCATGAGCCTCGACATCGACGTCGACCATGCGCGCGGCCGCTTCCATCTCACGGCGCGCTTCTCGGCCGCGCCAGGCCTGACGGCGCTGTTCGGGCGCTCCGGCTCGGGCAAGACCACCCTGGTCGACATCGTCGGCGGCCTGGTGCGGCCCGATCGCGGAAGGGTCGCCATCGATGAGCATGTCCTCGTCGACACCGAACAAGACGTGTTCGTCCCGCGCCATCGCCGCCACATCGGCTACGTGTTCCAGGACAGCCGCCTGTTCCCTCATTTCAATGTGCGTCGCAACCTGCTCTACGGCCGCTGGTTCGGTCGCAACACGGGTGGCAGCGTGGCGACAGATCTCGCGTCGGTGGTCGATCTGCTGGGAATCGGTCCTCTGCTCGACCGGCGGCCGGCCTCGCTGTCGGGCGGCGAGAAGCAGCGGGTCGCGATCGGTCGCGCCTTGCTCTCTTGGCCGCGGCTGCTGCTGATGGACGAGCCACTTGCCGCACTCGACGAAGGGCGGCGGGCCGAAATATTGCCCTACATCGAACGGCTGCGCGATCAGGCGGGGGTGCCGATCCTCTATGTCAGCCATTCCGTCGCCGAGGTGGCACGCCTGGCCACCACCGTGGTGATCCTGACCGAGGGCAAGGTCGCCGCCGTCGGTCCCGTCTCGGATGTCCTGTCGCTCGCCGATCCGGGAGACGGCGGCAGCGTGCTCGGGGCCACGGTGGTGCGCCACGACGAGGCCTTTCAGCTCACCGTACTGGCGTCGGCGGCGGGCGAGCTGCAGGTGCCGCGCCTGCAGGCCGCGACCGGTGCCCCCGTGCATGCCTATATTCGCGCCCGCGACGTCATGCTGTCGCTTCGGGCGCCCGACGAGGTGAGCGCCCTCAATGTCCTGGCAGGCCGGATCGTCGAGATCGCGCCGACGGCGAACGGCGCGCAAGCCGACGTCAGGCTCGACTGCAACGGCGCCGCCCTGGTCTCGCGCATCACCGCCAAGTCGGTGCAGCGCCTGGCGCTGACGCCCGGCCGGCAGGTCTTCGCCGTGATCAAGAGCGTGTCGTTCGAACGGACGTAGGCCGGCGCCACTTTCCGGATTCCACACGGGCGAAGCTCGGGCATCGCGTCCTCATCCTCCTCCCCAGCAAGCTGGGGAGGAGACCATGAGATGAATCTCCCACGCTCTCGCGAACGCGCTATCCTTGCCTTCCAGGGAGGCTCGCCATGGCCAAGACAAGAAGCGACGAAGGCACATCGCGCGACGTCATGATCACGACACCGCAGCAGCGCAGTTTCTCTCGCCCAGCCCGTGCCGCCAACGCGCCGCGGCAAGGTCGTGCAATCCGACTCCCGCCTCCCGAGACCTGTCCGAAGTGAGGAACCGATGTCGCCCCTGATGCTTCCCTTCACGCCCCGCTTCATCACGTTGACGCTGGCGGCGCTCGCGCTGGTCGGCTTCGCGATCGGCCTGCTGTTCGACCCGCGCTCGTTCGTGCTGCATCTCGGACTCTACATTACGGCATTCCTGACGGCGGTCGGCATCCACGACCTCATCCAGAAACGCCATGCGATCCTGCGCAACTATCCGATCTCGGCCCACCTGCGCTTCCTCTTCGAGGAGATCCGGCCCGAGATGCGGCAGTATTTCTTCGAGGGCGACAAGGACGGCACACCCTTCAGCCGCGACCGCCGGGCCGTCGTCTATCAACGCGCCAAGAAGGCGCTCGATGTCCGGCCCTTCGGCACCCAGTTCGACGTCTATGGGGTAGGCTACGAGTGGATGGCACATTCGATCGCGCCGACGCCGGTGAGCGACGACCATTTCCGCATCACCATCGGCGGCCCGGAGTGCACGCAGCCCTACTCCGCCTCCGTCTTCAACATCTCCGCCATGAGCTTCGGGGCGCTCAGCGCCAACGCCATTCGTGCCCTGAATGGCGGCGCCCGGCTCGGCGGCTTCGCCCATGACACCGGCGAAGGCGGCTACAGCCCCTACCACCGCGAGGGCGGCGGCGACATCATCTGGGAGATCGGCTCGGGTTACTTCGGCGCCCGCAACCCGGACGGCACCTTCTCGCCCGAGAAGTTCGCCGCCGGGGCGACCAACCCGCAGGTCAAGATGGTCGAGCTGAAGCTCAGCCAGGGCGCCAAGCCCGGCCACGGCGGCGTCCTGCCGGCGCCGAAGGTGAGCCCGGAAATCTCGGCGACGCGCGGCGTGCCGACCGGCGAGGATTGCATATCGCCGTCGCGCCATTCGGCCTTCTCGACGCCGATCGAGATGATGCATTTCATCGCCGAGATGCGGCGGCTGAGCGGCGGCAAGCCGGCGGGCTTCAAGCTCTGCATCGGCCACGAATGGGAATTCCTCGCCATCTGCAAGGCGATGATCGAGACGGGCATCTATCCCGATTTCATCGTTGTCGACGGCAAGGAGGGCGGCACCGGCGCCGCACCGATGGAGTTCCTCGACCATATCGGCAAGCCGATGCGCCAGGGCCTCTATTTCGTGAACAACGCCCTGGTCGGCATCGGCGCGCGTCAGCGCATCAAGATCGGTGCCGCCGGCAAGATCGTCACCGCCTTCGATATCGTCCGCACCATGGCGCTCGGCGCCGACTGGTGCAACGCCGCGCGCGGCTTCATGTTCGCCGTCGGCTGCATCCAGTCGCAATCCTGTCACACCGATCGCTGCCCGACCGGCGTGGCGACGCAAGACCCCACGCGCTCGCGCGCGCTCGATGTCCCGGACAAGATGCAGCGCGTGGTCAACTTCCACGACGCCACCTTGCGCGAGCTGGCCGAGATGACGGCGGCGGCAGGCCTCGAGCACCCCAACGACTTCAAGCCGATCCACATATCGCGCCGCGTCTCGGCTCGAGAGGTCATCACCTTCGCCGATCTCTACCCGCCGCTCGCCGAAGGCGCCCTGCTGGCCGGCACCGCCCCGCCGCGCTGGATGCAGCCATGGGCCATGGCAGATGCCGGTTCGTTTCGCGCCGTGACCCAGAGTTGAGCAAAACCGGTTGCGAATCGGCAATCGTTGGCCCAGCAATGGGCGACAGGAAAAGAGGACCCGCCATGACCGCTCCATTCGATTTCACCCCCTTGCTGGCGCCCGGCACGCCGGCGCCGGCCGTCAAATGGAACGGCTTTCCCAAGTACAACTTCATCGGCGGCCACAACGACGCCAAGCACGTGCCGGTCGACGCGCTGATCGCGGCGGCGACGGCGGTGCTGAAGCGCGAGGGCGCGACGCTCGCGACCTACGGCCTGAACAGCGGCCCGCTCGGCTATCGGCCGCTGCGCGACTTCCTGGCCGGCAAGCTCAAGGGCCATGCCAGCATCGACTGCTCGGCGGACGAGATCCTGATCACATCGGGATCGATGCAGGGGCTCGAGCTGGTCAACTCCCTGCTGCTCGCCAAGGGCGACACCGTGCTGATCGAGCAGGAGACCTACGGCGGCGCGCTCACCAAGCTCGTCAAGCTCGGCGTCAATACGGTCGGCATCCCCCTCGACGAGGAAGGGCTCAGGCTCGACATCCTGAAGCAGAAGCTCGAGGAGCTGAAGCAGAAGGGCGTGACGCCGAAATACATCTACACCATCCCGACGGTGCAGAATCCGACCGGCGCCATCATGGGTGAGGCGCGACGCGCCGAGCTGCTGAAGATCGCCCGCGACTACGGCGTCATGATCTTCGAGGACGAGTGCTATTCCGACCTCGTGTGGAGCGGCAAGCGCCCGCCGTCACTCTATGCCATGGCGGGCGGCGAAGGCGTGATCCATGTCGGCTCGTTCTCCAAGTCGATCGCGCCGGCACTGCGCGTCGGCTACATCGTCGCCAAGTGGGAGATCCTGGGCCGCATCCTCGGGCTCAAGCAGGATGCCGGCTCAGGCGCGCTGGAGCAGATGGTGCTCGCCGAGTTCTGCAAGCAGCATTTCGCCGATCATGTGCCGAAGCTCAGCAAGACGCTGGCCGGCAAGTTGCAGACCCTGAGGGAGGCGCTGGCCGAGCAATTCGGCACCGCGGCCGAGTTCGGCGATCCGCCGGGCGGCATCTATCTCTGGATCAAGCTGCCCGACAACGTCGATACCGTGAAGCTGGCGCAAGCCGCCCTCGCCGCCGGCGTCTCGCTCAATCCCGGTCCGGAATGGTCGACCAACAAGGAGTATGCGCGCTGCCGCTTGCGCCTCTGCTTCGCCAATCCGGAGCCCGAGACCATCAAGCAGGGCGTCGCCGTGCTGGCCGACGTCTGCCGCCGCGAGTTCGGTGTGCCGCTGCGCAGCTCCAACGTCGAGAAGGCGTAGGGCGAGCCTCATGTACTTCCCCAGCTTCATTGGGGAGGTGCCCCGTCTCACGGGGCGGAGGGGTCCAGCCTCACAAATCATGCCCCCTCCGTCGCCGTATGACGGCGACACCTCCTCAGCTCCGCTGGAGGGGAAGGTTGTCGATCAGCTCGCCCCTGCGATCACCATCCACATCACGCCGAAACGGTCGGTCACCATGCCGAAGCGCGAGGCGAAGAAGGTCTTGGTGAGAGGCTGCAGAACCTGACCGCCCTTGCCGACGGCGCTGAAGAGCCTGTCCGCCTCGGCATCGTTCGCCGCGTTGAGAGTGAGGCCAAATCCCTGGAAAGATGGTTTGCCGGCACAGTGGCCGTCGGAAGCCATGATCTGCGTATCACCGATCGTGAAGGAGGCGTGCATGATCTTCTTCTCCGATCCCGCCGGCATCGAACCGACCGATGGCTTCTCCGGAGCCTCGCTGTAGCGCATCATCACGTCGACCTTGGCGCCGATTGCGCTCTTGTAGAACTCGAGCGCTTCCTCGCATTTGCCGTCGAAGAACAGGTAAGGTTGCACGTTCATCATTCGCTCCTTTCGATCCTCTCGGACGTCGATCGCTTGGTAATGGTCAGGCGGCATCCCGCGGCGCCTCGAAGAATTCGGCACATCTGTCGAGGCAGCCGGTCCAGCCGACCTGGTGATCGCGGCGAGCCTCGTCGGAGGCAAATGCCGTATGCTTCAAGGTGAGGCGCGTCCGCTCGCCCTGGTCGACAAAGGTCACCGTGACCAAGGTCTCGCGATCGACCTCGCCATGCGCATCCTCGGTCATGTAGGTGAAGACCAGCCGCTCCGGCGCGACGATCTCACGATAGACACCGTGCTTGACCACGATGGTGCCGTCGGGAGCACGCATGCGGCGATGCCAAGCGCCGCCGGGGCGCAAGTCGATGGTACAGGAGAGCGGGATGAAATCGCGCGGCGCCCACCAGCGCGCCGCCAGGCGTTCGTCGGTCCACGCCGCGAACACGCGCGGCCGCGGGGCGGCAATGTCGCGCGTGACGACGAGCTCACGGGCGATTGGCCGGGCGACGATATTCATGGCGTCCAACGGACATTCATGGTGTCCTCACGAACTCGACGTCCGCCACGATCTCGATCGACGGCCCGAGCAGCGGCGGCAGGCCAAAATCGACAGGATCGATTGTGGTGCGGGCGGTGATGCCGATGCGCGGCTGTCCGGTCAAGCCCTTGCCGGCACCGACCAGCTCGACATCGAAGGTCACCGGCTTCGTCTTGCCGAGCAGGCCGAACGTGCCGTCCACCTTGCCGGCGCGCAGACCGGTCTGCCGGAAGGCCGATGACACGAATGTCGCCTCGGGAAAGGCGCGCGCCTTGAGGAAATCGTCGCCAGCGAGCTGCTCGCCAAAGCCCTTGACGTTGGAGGCGATCGAGGCGGTCTCGACCTTGGCCGACAGCGCCGAGCCGCTCGGGTTGGCAGGATCCCACGTCAGCGTTCCGCTCAACCGATCGAAGCGGAAAATGCTGTAGGAGTAGCCGAGATGCGAGACGCGGGCGATGACGGCGGCATGATCCGCATCGAGCGCATAGATTCCCGCCAGGGCGAGCTTGTAGTCCTGCTCGGCGGCATAGACGCCGGGCGGCAGGCCGGATGGTGCCGATTGGCAGCGCCCGCCCGCAGGGACGAAGGCCACCGCCAAGCTCACCGCCAGCAGACATGGCGATAGAAGGCTCGCGCAAATGGCGCGCCGCTTGCCCATGTGTTCCCCCGTGCTCGGCTATTTCTTCTCGGCAAGCGCCTTGAGGTTGGCCAGGCCCACTTCGAAGTCCTTGCCGATCATGGTGTCCATGTTCATGAACAGGCCCATGATCTTGCTGACGATCGGGCTGGGGCCGTAGATCGCCCAGGTGACGGACGACGAATTGCCCTTGGGCTGCACGATGAACTCGGCGGTGTTGTGCGCCTCGAACGGCTTCACGAAATCGAGCTTGATCACGACCTTGCCGGGCGCGGCATCGAGGATTTCCATGCTGCCCTGGCCGACATTCTTGTTGCCGTCCCACGAATAGGTCGCACCCTTGCCGGACGTGATGGGGCCGAACGAGCGCTTCAGCTCCGGGTCCTTCTTCTCGTAAGGCGACCAGGCAGTCCACGATTTGAGATCGACGATCAGCGGGAAGATCTTGTCCGGCGGCGCGTCGATGCTCACCGTCCGCTCGACACGAAAGGTGTCGGGCTTGGTCGAGGCATAGATCAGGACGCCGGCGACCACGACCAGGACGACCAGAACGGCAATTCCAAGGACCTTCAGCATGGCGCTCTCGACATTACTTAACTCTGTGGTTAAGCATTAGGTAGAGTCCGCGACGATGTCAACTCACGATGAGGTAATGATCGCGGGAGCGCACGCCGCGAATCTGCTACTCATGACCTCGACATGATCGAATACAACGCTGGCCGTCCGGCCGCTCTCTCGCCGCACGGCATGGTGACGTCGCCTCACGCCCTCGCCTCGCGGGCCGGAGCCGACATCCTGAAACGCGGCGGCTCTGCGGTAGATGCCGCCGTCGCCACCAGCGCCACGCTCTCAGTGGTCTATCCGCACATGACCGGCATCGGCGGCGATGCCTTCTGGCTGATCTACGACGCCGCCACCGGCGCGGTGCGTTACATCGACGGCGGCGGCCGGGCGACGTCGCTCGCCTCGATCGACGCCTTCGCGCGGCGCGGTCTCGCCGAGGTGCCCTATCGCGGCCCGTTGGTCGGCACGCTCACCGTGCCCGGCGCCGTCGCGAGCTGGACCATGGCGCACGCCGCCTACGGCCGGCTGCCGCTGGCGCGGTGCCTGGACACCGCCATCGGCTACGCGCGCGACGGCTTCACGATCTCGGCAAGGCTCGCCGATTGGATCGAGCGAGTCGGCGAAGATCTGTCTCGGAGCCCGGAGGCGGCGGCGATCTTCCTGGGTGGCGGCAGCGTTCTCGCCAACCCCGACCTCGCGCGCACGTTGCAGGCGATCGCCGGCGACGGCTGGTACGGCTTCTATGCCGGCGAGGTGGCACGCGAGCTGGTGCGCTGGTCGCAGGCCAATGACGGCTTCTTCACTGCGGACGATCTCACGGCGCAGGTCGCGCGCTGGGGCGAGCCGCTGAAAGGGCAGTATCGCGACGTCACGATCTACGAGACGCCGGCCCCCACCCAGGGCTTCGCCGTGCTTCAGATGATGAATCTGCTCGAGCCGTTCGAGCTGCATCGCAAGCCGCTCCTCGGCCCCGACGCCGTGCATCTCATGGTGCAGGCCAAGCAGCTCGCCTATCACGACCGCGACCGCTATCTCGCCGATCCGCGCTTCGCCGACGTGCCGATGGATCGCCTGATCTCCAAGGCCCATGCCGACGCCCGACGGCCGCTGATGGATCCGGACCGCGCCATTCCGTGGGACCGCATCCCGTCGGAGGGCAGCCTGGCCGGCGACACGGTCTATGTCGCCGCGGTCGATCGCGACGGCAACGCCGCCTCGCTGATCCATTCGCTTTATGGCGGCTTCGGCGCCGCCGTCGTCGCCGGCAAGACGGGCGTGGTGCTGCAGAATCGCGCCGCCTATTTCTCGCTCGATCCCAAGAGCCCTAATCGGGTCGAACCGGGCAAGACGCCCTTGCATACGCTGATCGCCTCGCTCGGCTTCCGTAATGGCAAGCTGTGGAGCGTGCTGGGCTGCATGGGCGCCGACGGCCAGCCGCAAATTCATCTGCAGGCCTATCTGGCCATGATCGACCACGGGCTCGACATCCAGCAGGCGGTCGAGATGCCGCGCTTCCTGTCGGGCCGCTTCGCGATCGGCGAACCGCGCGACATGTTGCATCTCGAAGGGCGTTTCCCACGCGCGACGATCGACGAGCTCGAGCGGCGCGGCCACACGCTCGACCGCTGGGGCGACTGGAACGAGCTCGCCGGCCACGCCCATGGCATCACCATCCACCCGGTCACCGGCATGCGTGCAGGTGGCGCCGACCCGCGTAGCGACGGCGAGGCGGTCGGCTGCTGACTTCAGGCTCTCTCGGACCGCTTGCGTCTTGCCCGCTCATCAGAAGAGCGGGCAAGGCGTCCGCGCCCCGGCAGGCCTTGCGTCGCGATGGATCGCCAGCGAATGTGCCGCCGCCCATGACCGACAGCGACTATCCAGCGAGCTGGTACGCAGCCACCAAGGACGCGAGCCCGCAGCGGCCGCCGCTCGGCGGCCATGTCCAGGCCGACGTCGCGGTGATCGGCGGCGGCTTCGCCGGCCTGCACGCCGCCCGCCTGCTGGCGATGCGCGGCCGGCGGGTGGTGCTGGTCGAGCGCCGGCGTATCGGCTGGGGGGCGTCGGGCCGCAACGGCGGCTTCGTCAGCCCGGGCTACGCCGCGCGCACGGCGGCGCTGGTCGAGCGCCTGGGCGTCGCCGATGCGCGCAAGCTCTATGCCCAGTCCAAGCGCGGCGTGGCGATCGTGCGCGAGGCGATCCAGTCCTTCGGCCGGCCCGACCTGCTGATGGGCGAAGGCAAGCTCACCGTCGCGCGCACCGACCAGGGCGGCGATTTCGCCGACCGCATCCGCGCGCTGGCCGCCAAGCTCGGGGCCGACTTCGAACCGTGGGACACCGCGCGCGTGCGCGCCTCGCTCGTCACCGAGCGCTATCATCAGGCGATTCACGACGCCCACTCCTTCCATGTCCATCCGCTCAACCTGGCGCTCGCCTTGGCACGCGACATCGAGCGCCGCGCCGGCCGGCTGCACGAAGCCAGCGACGCCGTGCGCCTGGAGCGCCAGGGCGCCGCCTGGTGCGTGCACACAGGCGGCGGCGAGATCGCCGCCCGCCATGTCGTGATGGCCGGCAACGCCGATCTCGGCCGCATCCAGCCGCGGCTGGCCCGCGCCATCCTGCCGGTGGCGACCTATGTCGCGGTGACGGCCAAGCTGGGGCCAAAGCTCGCCGAGGCGGTGCGGTGGACCGGCGCCATCTCCGATACGCGCCGTGCCGGCGACTACTATCGCATCGTCGACGGCGACCGCCTGCTGTGGGGTGGCCGCATCACGACCGACACGCGCGAGCCGACCAACCTGCGCGCCATGATGCGAAGCGATATCCTGTCGGTCTACCCGCAGCTCGGCGAGGTGACGATCGACTATGCCTGGCCCGGCATCATGGGCTATGCGCCGCACATGATGCCTCAGGTCGGCGAGATCCAGCCCGGCCTGTGGATCTGCTCGGCCTTCGGCGGCCACGGGGTTGCCCAGACCGCCGCCGGCGCCGATGCTGTCGTCGCCGGCATCACGGGCGAGGACGACCGCTGGAGGCTGTTCGCGCCCTTCGGCACGCGCTGGGCCGGCGGCGCGGCGGGACGGATCGCGACACAGCTCGTCTACTGGCGCCTGCAGGCTGGTGACTGGCTCGACGAGAAGCGGCAGGCGAGAAACGCGGAGACGCTCAGGACATGACCCTATCGACCAGCGCCGACCTGCAGCGAGCGACGATCGGCGATTCGCCGCGCCGCCGCGAGGACGCCCGCCTGATCACCGGCGCCGGCACCTATCTCGACGATTTGCGCTTCGAGCGGCTGGCCCATGCCGTGGTCCTGCGCTCGCCCCACGCCCATGCCTGGATTCACGGCGTCCATATCGACGCCGCCCGACGCGCACCCGGCGTGCTCGCGGTCCTGACCGCCGTCGATGCGGCACACGACAAGCTCGGGCCGTTGCGGCCCTATGCCGAAGCCAATGTCCAGACCGGCGAGCCGTTCGCCTTCGCGCCGCAGCCTCTGCTCGCGTCGACCAAGGTGCGCTTCACCGGCGAGCCGGTGGCGCTGATCGTGGCAGAAACCCAGGCCCAGGCGCTCGACGCTGCCGAGCTCATCGAGGTCGACTACGAGGCACTGCCGGCGGTGACCACGGGCAAGGCGGCGCGAGCGCCGGGCGCTCCGATCATCGCCGACGAGGTGCCGGGCAACGTCTGCCTCGATTGGCGCACCGGCGACAGTGCAGGCGCGGCAACCGCCTTCGCCGGCGCCGCCCATGTCGTGCGCCTCGAGCTCGACAACCATCGCATCACCATCAACCCGATGGAGCCGCGCGGCTGCGTCGGCCGGTTCGATCCGGCGAGCGGGCGCTACACGCTGCATGTCTCGAGCCAGAACATCCATATCAATCGCAATCACGTGGCGCGCGCGCTCGGCGTCGAACCCGCCCGGGTGCGCTTCATCGCGCCGGACGTCGGCGGCGGCTTCGGCGCCAAGAACTTCGCCTATGCCGAGCACGCGCTGATCCTGTGGGCGGCGCAGCGCGTCCAACGGCCGGTCAAGTGGATCGCGAGCCGCAGCGAGGTGTTCCTGTCAGACCATGCCGCGCGCGACATGACGGCCGAGGCCGCCCTGGCGCTCGACCGCGACGGCCGCTTCCTCGCCCTCGAGGTCTCGAGTGTGGCCAATCTCGGCGCTTACATGGCGGGCGCAGGCGGTGGCGTGCAGACCTACCAGTACGTCCATCTGCAAGGCACCGTGTACCGCATCCCGTCGATTGCGCTGCATATCGTGGCGGTGCTGAGCAACACCGCGCCGATCGGCGTGACGCGCGGGCCGGGCTTCGCCGAGACAGTGAATATCCTGGAACGGTTGATCGACGCTGCGGCCTTGCGCTTCGGCTTCGATCGCGGCGAGCTGCGCCGCCGCAACATGGTGCCGGCCAACGCCATGCCGATGACCAACAGCTTCGGCTTCCAGGTCGACAGCGGCACCTTTCCGCAGACCTTCGACCAGGCACTGGCGCATGCCGACCTGGCGGGCTTTTCCGCGCGGCGCAGCGCGAGCGAAGCCCAGGGCAAGCTGCGCGGGCTGGGCTTCGCCTATCACATCAAGGGCACTGGCGGCTCGCCGGACGAGAATGTCGACATCCGCTTCGAGGCCGACGGCACGATCTCCCTGATCACCGGCACGCAGCATATCGGCCAAGGCCACGAGACGACCTTTCCGCAGATCCTCGCCCATCGGCTGGGCGTGCCCAACGAGCGCATCCGCCTGCGCCAGGGCGACACCGACCTGATCGTCGCCGGCGGCGGCCACGGCAGCTCGCGCGCCACCTACATGGGCGGCACGGCGATGTGGCGCGCCTCCGACCAGATCATCGCCAAGGGCACGGCGCTCGCCGCCGACGCGCTCGAGGCGGCCGAGGCCGACATCCGCTTTGCCGACGGCAACTTTGTCGTCTCCGGCACCGACCGTACAATCAGCCTGATGGAAGTGGCGGCGCTCGGCCGCGACAAGGGCGAGCCGCTCGACACCTATCACGCCTGGACGCGCGAGCACTTGACTTTCCCCAATGGCGCCCATGTCGTCGAGGTCGAGATCGACCGCGAGACCGGCCGGGTCGCGCTGGTGCGTTACACCGCGGTCGACGATTACGGCGTCCTGGTCAATCCCATGATCGCCGCCGGCCAGGCACACGGCGCGATGGCCCAAGGGGTCGGCCAGGCGCTGCTCGAGCACACCGTCTACGACCCGAAATCGGGCCAGATGGTGGCGGGCTCGTTCATGGACTACGCCCTGCCGCGCGCCGACGACCTGCCGTCGTTCGATCTCGGCTTCAACGGCACGCCCTGCACGACCAATCCGCTGGGTGTGAAGGGCTGCGGCGAGGCCGGGGCGATCGCTGCCTTCCCCGCCATCGCCAATGCCATCCTCGATGCCCTGGCACCGTTCGGCGTCGAGGGCTTCGACGGGCCGGCGACGCCCGACCGCATCTGGCAAGCCATGAGGCAAGCGGAAGCGCGCTGACGCCCTCATGCTCCTCCCCAGCTCCGCTGGGGAGGTGTCTCGGTAATCCGAGACGGAGGGGTCATCCTAAAAACGGGAGTTGGCTCGGTGGTTGGAGTGCCGGGATTGGGGCGGTAAACAACCGTCCATTGCGTCACGCCGCAGTCAAGCTGAATGGCGGCGGGCGCAATTGTCGACCGCGCAGGAACTTTTTCATCGCTTCGCTGAGAATGCGGTACAGCCGTTGCAGTGGGCTCAACTGCTCCGCAGTTGAGCGAAGCCCGTCGAAGAAGGCTGCGATACGGCGATAGGCCCGGCGCACCTCGGCATGATCGCCGTGGGTGCTGGTGATGGTCAGGGTGGTGCGGCCGGCATGCTCGGTGCGCCGCGCGATGGCGTGCATCATGAGCGGCCGGCTGGTGATTGCCTCGCGATGGCGATCCGGGTCGGCCAGGCGCCCGAACAGCGTCCACCAATTGTAGGCCAGCGCCACGATGCGGGCCATCAGCCGGCAGCGTGCCAGATCGTGCGTCGTGAAGCCGCCCCAACCCCACTGGTTCTTCAGCTCGTCGAAGGCGTTCTCGCAATCGCCACGATCGCGATAGAGCTGGCCCAGCGTGATGATCTCGGCCTCCGACGACGTCACCAGCGCGCCGTGCTCCCACAGCTGCCGATCGGCGCCGACCTCGACAAGGCTGAGCTGCAATTGGCCATCCTTACCGGCGCGATCCGTCAGCTCGACTGTTCCCTTCAGGCGCCGACGCAGCAGGATCACCCGGCGCGACCGGCTCCAGCCCATCAACCGAAGCGCCGCCTCCTTGCCCTGCCAGCCATGGCCGGCATAGGCCCAGTCACGATCCGACATCGCCCGCTCCAGCGCCTGCTTCACCTTCGCCGTCTGTCGAAGACGTAACAGGTACGGCAGCCCTTCCTGCTCGCAGCGCTGCAGCACCGTCTCGCTGCCCCAATTCGAGTCGCCGCGCAGCAGGCTCGGCCAGTTCGACCGCCCGATCCTCTCCAGCAGACGCCACAGCGCCTCCTGCGAATGACCCGAGCTGTGCTGCTTGCCGCTGCGCGCCTCGACATCCAGCACCAGCCGAACATTGGCCATCAGGTACGTGTGCAAGCTGTGCGACGGACGACCTCGCTTGCTCGGGTTGTAGCCAACCTCCGCTCCCTCCTGATGCCCGTACAGCGGCTTCACCGTCGTATCCACGTCCAGTATCCACGGCTCGCTCAGCAACGGCCGTACGCAATGCAACAGGTGCTCCCCCATCCACATCTCGCCGCTCGCCGCATCAATCGACCCAAGCCCGCGGCGCACTGCATCCTCGCTCACGATCTTCGTCATTCCCAGCAGCGGCGGATTGACCCGGTCGCACCGCAGGGCCGTCAGGTGCGCATAACGCCGGCAACCCCCAAGCGCCCCTAGCAGCGCCGTCCCCAGCACATCTCGCTTCTTCGGCGCGTTCGGACTGACATAGCGCAGCGGGCTGTCCGACACCCACGCATCGAACAAGCCGCTCTGCTTCAAGAACTCCGCAAAGAACGGCAACTGACCCAGCGGCGTTACCGCCGCCGACGGATCCCACTCAACGTGCACCCGACCGCCGTAGGTATCGGCGACTACACTCCGATCGGCGGCTTCTTCTACCACAGCGGGCATCACCACCCGGGTGACGCTCCGAGCTTCCTTCGACGCGCTCATAACCTTCAGATTCCGATGAAGCTCGGCCTCAGCGCAATCCCCAACTCTCGTTTTTAGGGTCATAGCTCATGAAGATCATGACCCCTCCGTCGCCGTAAGGCGGCGACACCTCCCCAGCGAAGACGCCGGGGAGGAAAATGAGCACGCAGGCCGATCGACGGGCGGTGGCAATCCGGGTTGGGATGCGCTAACGCTTCCGAGAGCATCGCGGGAGCGTTATCGGAACCATGTCGAACCGCCGCCTGATCCTGCTGCCCTTGCTGGCCGGCGCCTTGGCCGTCCTGGGCGGCTGCAAGCCCGAGAACAAGTTCCAGCCGCCGCCGCCGCCCGAGATCAGCGTCGCCAAGCCGCTGCAGCAGGATGTGACGCCCTACGAGGAGCTGACCGGCAACACGGTGTCGTTCGCGACCGTCGACCTGGTGGCCCGCGTCAAGGGCTTCCTCACCGCGATCAAGTATGTCGACGGCGCCCCGGTGAAGCAGAACGACGTGCTCTTCGAGATCGAGCAGACGATGTACAAGGCCAACGTGAAGGAGGCCGAGGCGCAGCTCGAGGCAGCCCAGGCCGAGCTCGTCCAGTCGCAGGCCGAGTATGTCCGCCAGGAGACGTTGCTGCGCCAGAACGTGTCGGCGCAGACGACCTTCGACAAGGCCAAGGCCAAGCGCGACTCCGACCGCGCCAATGTCGAGAATGCCGAGGGCAACCTCACCATCCAGCAGACCAATCTCGGCTACACCACGGTGATGGCGCCGTTCAACGGCGTGGTGACCAAGCACCTCGTGTCGGTCGGCCAGCTCGTCGGCGACACCACGGCGACCAAGCTCGCCACCATCGTCCAGATGGACCCGATCTACGTCGAGTTCAACATGAGCGAGCAGGACGTCCTGCAGATCCGCTCCCACCTCAAGAACCGGCTGACCGTCGAGGAGCTGAGCAAGATCTCGCTCGATATCGGCCTGATGAACGAGCAGGGCTACCCGCACGCCGGCTTCCTCAACTACGTCTCGCCCGAGGTCGATCCCAACACCGGCACCATCCTGGTGCGCGGCCTGTTCAAGAACCCCAACCAGGATTTGCTGCCGGGCTTCTTCGTGCGCGTGCGCGTGCCCAAGGGCCTCGGTGCCGCCAAGGCCTTCCTGGTGCCCAACCGGATCGTTTCCGAGGACCAGGCCGGCAAGTATGTGCTGATCGTCGACAAGGACAATGTCGTGCGCGAGCGCCGGGTCAAGATCGGCCAGCTCCTGGTCGGCGGCCTGCGCGTCATCGAGACCGGCCTCGCCGCCGACGATCGCGTCGTGCTGACCACCAACGGACGCGCCGTGCCGGGCGGCAAGGTGGTCCCCAAGGAGGAGACGATCCCGCCGCCGCCGGCGGGCGCCAACACCACCACGACCAAGTAACCGGCCGGCCCTCGTTCGATGATTTCCGCATTCTTCATCAACCGGCCGGTTCTGGCCAATGTGCTGGCCATCGTCATTGTCCTGCTGGGCGCGGTGGCGCTCGTCACTTTGCCGGTCTCCCAGTATCCCAACATCGTGCCGCCGACCGTGCAGGTCACGGCGAACTATCCCGGCGCCAGCGCCAAGACGGTCGTCGACAACGTCGCCCTGCCGATCGAGCTGCAGGTCAACGGTGTCGAAGGCATGATCTACATGCAGTCGTACAGCACCGACGCCGGCACCTACCAGCTCACGGTGACGTTCGAGATCGGCACCAACCTCGACTTCGCCCAGGTGCTGGTCCAGAACAAGGTGAGCGCGGCGTTGGCCTCGCTGCCGCCCTCGGCGCAGGCCCAAGGCGTCATCGTCGAGAAGAAGTCGACCGCGATCCTGCAGATCCTGGCGCTCACGTCGCCGAACGGCCGATTCGACAGCCTCTTCCTGAGCAACTACGCCAGCATCAACCTGATCAACGAGCTGGCGCGCATTCCGGGCGTCGGCAACACGAACGTGCTGGGCGTCGGCCAGTATTCGATGCGCGTCTGGCTCGACCCGCAGAAGCTCTACACGTTCGGCCTGACGCCGGGCAACGTGGCCGACGTCATCAAGCAGCAGAGCCAGCCGGTGACGGCCGGCCAGGTCGGCATGCCGCCCGCGCCCAAGGGACAGGACTTCCAGCTCACCATCGACGTCCAGGGCCGCCTCTCCTCGCCCGAGGAATTCGAGAACATCATCGTCAAGAGCGGCCAGGGCAACGGCGGCCGCATCGTGCGCATCAAGGACATCGGCCGGGTCGAGCTCGGCGCCCAGACCTACTCCCAGGTCTTCAAGATGAACGGCAAGCCGGGTGCCGGCATCGCCATCTACCAGTTGCCCGACGCCAACGCGCTCGACGTCGCCAACCGCGTCAAGGCCAAGATGGACGAGCTCGCCAAGCAATTCCCCGAGGGCGTCGCCTACGACGTCTCGTTCGACACCACCAACTTCGTCAAGATTTCCATCCAGGAAGTGTTCATCACCCTGATCGAGGCCGGCATCCTGGTGCTGATCGTGATCATGGTGTTCCTGCAGGACTGGCGCGCCATGCTGGTGCCGGCCACCACCATCCCGGTGACCATCATCGGCGCCTTCGCCGCCATGGCGGCGATGGGCTTCACCCTCAACACGACGACCATGTTCGGCATCGTGCTGGCGATCGGCATTGTGGTCGACGACGCCATCGTCATCGTCGAAGGCGTGGCGCGCCATATCGAGCGTGGCATGTCGGCCCACGATGCCGCGATCAAGGCGATGGACGAGCTGTTCGGCCCGGTGATCGGCATCACCCTGGTGCTGATGTCGGTGTTCCTGCCGGCCGCCTTCGTGCCCGGCCTGACCGGCAAGATGTTCGCCCAGTTCGCCCTGGTGATCGCTGCCACCGCCTTCATCAGCGCGATCAACGCCGCGACGCTGAAGCCGACCCAGTGCGCCATGTGGCTGCGCCCCGCGGTGCCGCCGGAGAAGCGCAACGTCGCCTTCCGCGCCTTCAATCACGTCTACCAGAAGCTCGAGGACGGCTATGCGCGGCTGATCGGCAGCATGGTGAAGCGCAGCGGCATCATGGTGCTGCTGGCTCTCGTGATGGCCGGCCTCGGCGGCTGGGGCGTCGCCCGCCTGCCGACCGCCTTCATCCCCAACGAGGACCAGGGCTACATGCTGATGGGCCTGCTGCTGCCCGACGGCGCCTCCCTGGAGCGCACCGAGGCCTCGCTGTCGCAGGTCGCCGAGATCGCCCGCAAGACGCCGGGCGTCGACCATGTCGTGGCGATTGCCGGCCTGTCGATCCTCGACAGCAACAACGCGCTGGCCAATGGCGGCGTCTGCTACATCATCCTCAAGGACTGGGGCGTGCGCGCCAAGCAGCCCGGCCAGGATCTGCGCTCGATCCTCGAGCACATCGCGCGCGAGAGCCAAGTGCTGCAGGATGGCCGCGCCTTCCCGCTGGTGCCGCCCGCCATCCAGGGCGTCGGCAATGCCGGCGGCTTCCAGATGCAGGTCGAGCAGCGCGACGGCTCGTTCGACTACGTCAAGCTGCAGAACGCCACCGACAACCTGATCGCCCAGGCGAGCACCCAATCCGCCCTTGCCAACCTCGTCACCTCGTTCCGCGCTGGCGCGCCGCATATCCGCGTCGAGGTCGACCGGGTCAAGGCGCAAACACTGAAGGTATCGATCGGCGAGGTCTTCGACACGCTGTCGGCCTATATCGGCTCGGCCTTCGTCAACCGCTTCAACAAGTTCGGCCTCACCTTGCTGGTGTTCCAGCAGGCCGACGCGCAATATCGCCTGACCGGCGAGGACATCCTGCGCCTGCAGGTGCGCAACCAGGACGGCCAGATGGTGCCGATCGGCGCGCTCGCCACCTTGCACCAGTCGAGCGGCCCGCCGCTGATCAGCCTCTACAACCTCTACCCGTCGGCCGCGGTGGTCGGCGGCGCGGCGCCGGGCTTCAGCTCGGGCGAGTCGATCTCGTTGATGGACCAGGTGGCCAACGCCACCCTGCCGCCCGGCACCGGCTACGAATGGACGGCGATGTCGTACCAGGAGAACATCGTCGGCAACCAGATCATCTATGTCTTCGGCCTGGCCATCCTGCTGGTCTATCTCTGCCTCGCCGGCCAGTACGAGAGCTGGATCCTGCCGCTGGCGGTGATCCTGGCCGTGCCGCTGGCGCTGATCGGGCCGTCCGTCACGCTGGGATCGCTCGGATTGGCCAACAACCTCTACACCCAGATCGGCCTGATGCTGCTGATCGCGCTCGGCGCCAAGAACGCCATCCTGATCGTCGAGGTGGCACGCGAGGCGCGCCTGCTGCACGGCAAGCCGATCCTGGACGCGGCCGTCGAAGCGGCGCGCACCCGGTTCCGGCCGATCCTGATGACCTCGTTCGCCTTCATCCTCGGCGTCGTGCCGCTGGTGACCGCGAGCGGCGCCGGCGCCAACGCCCGCATCTCGCTCGGCATGGCCGTGTTCAGCGGGATGATCGCCTCGACCTGCCTCGCCGTGCTGTTCGTGCCGTCGTTCTTCGTCGTGCTGCAGCGCTTCGAGGAATGGCGCAAGGCTCGAAAGGCACCGACGGCGGCCACACCGGCGGCCGAGCCCGCGCCGTAACCGACCCGAGGGGTCGTCAAAGCAACGGCGACGAATGCCGGCAAGACGGATCGGCTCCGCCGCCGCTATCCTCGCGCATGGGCTGGATGGATCGGAGGAGAGGAATGGGCGCCCTGACGATTTCGTTGATCATTTGCGCTCTGCTGGTCGGCGGCGCGCTGGCCGGCGCCCTGTTGCGCCGCCTGTTGCCCGACCATCATCTCGACACCCACGCCAAGGACATCGTCCGGCTGGGCTGCGCCCTGATCGCCACCATCGCCGGCCTCGTGCTCGGTCTGCTGATCAACTCGGCCAAGACGAGCTTCGACAGCCAACGCGACGAAATCCGCCAGATCGCGACCAACGTCGCCCTCCTCGACCATCTCCTCGAGGAATACGGGCCCGAGACCAAGCCGGTCCGCCAGCAGGTGCGCGACGCCCTCCCCGTGCTGGTCGACCGGATCTGGAGCGACGGCACGGCCAAGTCGGCGGACGGTCCCTTCGCCTCGTCAGCGGTCGGACGGTCCGCCTTCCAGTCGATTCAGCGCCTCGCGCCCGGCAACGACTCCCAGCGCCACTACCAGCTTCAGGCATTGCAGGTCGCCACCTCCATCCTGCAGGCCCGCCTGATCCTGTTCGAGCAGTCGATCAATCGCATGCCGCCTCTGTTCCTGATCGTGCTGGTGTTCTGGCTGTGCATCCTGTTCGCGAGCTTCAGCCTGTTCTCGCCGCTCAACCCGACAGCCTTCGGCGCCATCGTCGTGATCGCCCTGTCGGCCTCGGGAGCGATCTTCCTGATCCTCGAATTGTATCGCCCGTTCAACGGCCTGATGCAGATCGACAGCGCACCGTTGCGGCAGGCGCTGGCGCCGCTGTGAGCATGCGGCCTTTCGCGCTCAAGCTCGCCTCCCTGGCGATCGGCGTCACGATCGCGCTCGCACTGTCGGAGGGTGCCGCCATCGCCTGGCTCGGCTTGCGCGATGGCCGTTACACGCCGGCGCCCGAGCTGTTCGCGCGCGGCACCAACACTTTCGTGCGCGAGACCGCGAACAAGCTGGGATGCCGTTACGCCGACACGCTGTTCCCGCACCCCTATCTCGCCTCGGTCCACCACGCCAATCCACCGTGCGGCATCCCCTATCTCAACAACATCGGACTGTTCGGGACGGACTATCCGGCGACCCGTCGGAGCGATCGCTACACCATCCTGCTGACCGGCGGCTCGGTCGCGGCGCAGATGGGCCAGATGCTCGGGCCGCCGGCACCGCGCTACCTCGAGGAGGCCCTGAACGCCCGCTACATCAGCCCGACCGGGAAGCCGTTCCTGGTGCTGAACGGCGGCGACGGCGCGTGGAAGCAGCCGCAGCAGATGATCCTGTTCAGCCTCTTCGCCGACAGAGTCGACGCCGTGGTGACGCTCGACGGCTACAACGAGCAGCACCTGTTCCGGCCCGGCACGACCGCGCGCTTCGAGCTGCCAGGCAACAACTTCATCGACGCCAACCCGATCGTCGCCCAGGATTCGTTCGGCACCGTGGTGGCGAGCTGGCTGGCCGGACGGGTCTCCGGCTGGATGGAGCAAAGCGTCCTCGTCCATTCGCACGCCGCCTACCTGGTGAGCGAGGCGCTATCGCGAGCCACCACCAATCCAGAAAACGTCGGCGCCAACACCTACTGGCGCATGATGGTGCTGCCGAGCGAAATCTACGACGACGCGGGCAGGCTCTACGCCTGGCAGCTCGCCCAGTGGCGCAAGTACATCCGCATCATGGACCTGACGGCGAAGAGCTATGGCGTGAAGTCGATGTACTTCCTGCAGCCCGTGCCGGCCGTCGGCAAGGCTCTTACCGAGGAGGAAAGGCGGTCGACACCCGACGCGGCCTACGGCGAGCGCTATCACCGCATCGTCCGCGACCTCGAGGCCCTCAATGAAAGCGGCATCGCCGTACGCGACCTGCTCGACGTTTTCGCCGGCGAGCCGGGCACGATCTACGCCGACTGGATCCACGCCGTCCAGGAAGCCGGCGGCGAAAGCCGCGGATATCGCCTGATGGCAGACCGCATGGCCCGCGACATGGCCGAAGGCTGGGGCCTGCGGCCCAAGCCCTGAGCTCGCGGCCTCTACTTGGTCAGCTCGACGTAGGTATTCAATCCGATCTGGTCCAACCTCGTATCCAGGTCGGACAACTCCGGATGATCGGACTTGCCATAGTCGACGAAGCGGATGTCCGTGAACCCGAGATGGGTGGCGACCATTCGCAATTCGTCCCTGCCGTAGAAATGGACGTGCCCCCAGTAGGCATAGGCTTCGAGCTCGCCTTCGCGAACGCGCCTTTCCGACGGTGGCGAATAGTGCCGCTTCAGGACACCTTCCAGACCGGGGAAGCTGAGCCGCATGACCCCACCGCGAGTCAGGGTCCGATGGATTTCGCTCAGGAAGAAGATCGACTCGGCCTGGCCGAAGTGCTCCAGCATGTCCTCGGAGAACCCGAATTTCACCGAGTCGCTATCGAACGGATGAGTCTCGAGCAGATTCACCTGCCTGTATCCGGATGCCGTGGACTCGTGCCAATCGACGTTGAGCCAGCCATCGATCAGCTTGCTGCCGCAACCGTAGTGGATCTTCTCGGCGATGTCAGAATGCCCCCGCGCAGTCCGTGCCGAAGCGGGCAATCGGGTCCATCGACCTGCGCCCGCTTCGTAGTCGAAGCCCCTGGCAAAGGCGATCTTGTCCTCCCAGTGCGGAATGAGCGCGAGCCGGCGCACCATGTCCCTGAGGGAGACGGCATCCGGCAACGACGCGTCTGGCTGTACTGAGGTGGGAGAAATCATTCGCCTTACGCGTCCGGCAAGTGCCCGCAACATTCCTCCTCCTCCCATCGGCGCCCCTCCGCGCGCACTCGAGCGAACCCGCAGCCATCGCAGGAGCCCATCGGCACTACGCGAGGCGGCTCCGGATCACGATCTCCGACACCAGCGTACGATGCACGGGACAGCGCTCGGCGATCTGCAGCAGCCTCTGGCGCTGCCCATCGTCGAGTGGCCCGATGAGCTCGATCACCTTCTCGATGCGATCGATCCTGCCTTCCTTGGTCTCGCACTCGGTGCAGTCGGTGGCGTGAATTCGATCGTGCGTGAGCCGCACCTTGACGTCCGTCAGCGGCCATTTCTTCTGCCGCGCATAGAGGCGCAGCGTCATGGCCGTGCAGGTGCCCAGCGCGGCAAGCAGGTAGGCGTAGGGGCCGGGCCCGGTGTCGCTGCCGCCGCTCTCAACCGGTTCATCGGCCCGCAGCGCATGCCGGCCGCTTCGCACGATCTGGCCAAACGGACCGTCGGCTCCCTCGACGATCACCACGCCGGGCGGAAGCGAATCGTTGGTGTCGCTCATGATTTGGCCTTTCTGTCGCCCGAAAGGAGGATGACGCTGCCTCACCCAACCACACCGCATCCACCCGGTCGACACCTGTCTTCCGACAACCGAAGGGTGGCTGGCGGCACTGGCAGCGTCACTCCGGGAGGGTTCGACATGTACGATCCCAAGGCAACCGCCGTCATGCGACCGCGCGATGCGAACGCCTTCCGCAGCGTCGCACTGATCCAGAAGGTCTACATCATCGTTCGGCAGACCAATGCCCAATCCATTCAATGGATCGGCAACGCCGACTACATCGCAAAGCCGATCGACTGCAAGCCCAAGACGGCGGATTTCGACGCCGACATCGACAGCCACCATGTCGAGACAGCAGGCCTCGTCGTAAACCCCGAGCTGCAGGGGCTCGACCACGTGTTCAAGAGCCCCGGCAAGGCAGCGAAGGCCAGGCAAGCGTGGCAGAAATTCTTTCACGATCTGCGCGAGCGCGGCGCGCCGCTGGGCCTCTGCCAGCCGCGCAACGGCAGGGAGGTGCGCACCTGGCCGGGCGCGCACCCGGGCTGGGCCGTGCAGATGTGCAGGACATCGCGGCACTATGGGTGCCTGCTCCACTCGACCTACCCGCAAGGCCTGAACGGCAAGTACGTCCACGGCGACTACGACCTGTTCGGAATCGCGCCGGCCGGCGAGCCCACCCTGATCCGCCGCCGCAACGAGGAGCTGGCGGGACAGAAGCATTCGCGCGGGCCGAACACGCAGTCGGTCCAGTTCGCCGTCAACGCCTTGAGCGGCCTGGCGCTCGTCAAGCACGGCGAGCAGGAGCTGTTCTCCGGCTTCGACGAGGAGGCGCTCGACGTGTTCCGGCCCGACGGCAGCACGCGCACCTTGAGCACCGCCGCCGAGGCGATCCTATTCTACCGCACCGAGCTCGAGGGCCGGCAGGTCTTCTCCGGCGATGGCCGGCCGGCCGGCGGGCTTTGGCTGCGGCCGAGATCGGAAGGCGATACCCTGGCTCAGGCCATCGCGGAGATGGTGGGCGCCCTCAAGCGACCCTGAGCCGGGCGACGTGCACCCGACGGGGCGATCGCACCTCGGGCAAGCGACCGACGGCGCCCGCCACGCCCTCTCCTCGTGCGACCGGCGCTGGTTCGCCGCTCGATGGCCGCACGACGGCGACCGAATGCGATTGCCCCCGAACGGCCGCTTGACCAGAGTTCCCGCATGCTCGTGCGACGCCTCCTGCCGGCCGCCGGCTCGGCGCATTCCGCCGGCGGACCATGACCGCGGCTGCCGCCTCCGAAGAGTCCATCAAGCGCCTGCTGCCCTGGCTGGTCGCCGTCGCCTTCTTCATGCAGTCGCTCGACACGACCATCCTCAACACGGCTGTCCCGGCCATCGCCCAGGCAATGCAGGTGACGCCGCTCAACGTCAAGTCGGTGCTGGCGAGCTACACGCTGAGCCTCGCCGTCTTCATCCCGGTGAGCGGCTGGATGGCCGATCGCTTCGGCACGCGCCGCGTCTTCGCCTGGGCCATAGGGCTCTTCACCGTGGGCTCGATCCTGTGCGGGCTGTCGACCAGCATCGAGATGCTGGTGGCCTGTCGCATCCTGCAGGGCATGGGCGGTGCGATGATGAGCCGGTCGGCCGCATGACGCTCGCCCGCACCTTCGACAAGACCGATCTCGTCAAGGTCATGAGCTTCGTCGCCATCCCGAGCCTCATTGGACCGATGGTCGGGCCCGTGGCGGGCGGCCTGATCGTCACCTACCTCGACTGGCGCGGCGTGTTCTACGTCAATGTCCCCGTAGGCCTGCTCGGGCTCTACTTCGTCGGCCGATACCTGCCCGACTACCGCGAGCAGAAAGCCCATCGGCTCGACTATGCCGGCCTCGTGCTGTTCGGCGGCGGCATCGCCCTGTTGTCTTACGTGCTGGAGGTCTTCGGCGATCATACGCGGAGCACGGCCGAGATCCTGGTGCTGCTGACGATCTCGGCGGCGCTGCTCGCGGGCTATGGACTACGCACCACGCTGACGGCGTTCCCGCTGCTCGACCTCACCCTGTTCCGCATCCGCACCTTTCGCGCCGCGGTGAACGGCGGCTTCTTCACCCGACTGGGGCTGGGTGGCATCCCGTTCCTGTTTCCCCTGCTGTACCAGGTCGGGCTCGGCTTCTCGCCTGTGCTGTCGGGCCTGCTCGTCCTGCCGCAGGCCATCGCCTCGGTCGGCCTGAAGAGATTCGTGCCGGCCATCCTGGAACGTCTGGGCTATCGCACCGCGCTGGTCGGCAACACAATATTGGTGGGGCTGATGATCATGTCGTTCGCGACGGTGGGTGCCGACACACCGCTGTGGCGGATCGTCCTGCAGGCCTTCGTGCTGGGCTTCTTCACCTCCATGCAGTTCACCAGCATGAACACCCTGGTCTATGCCGACGTCTCGGGCGCGCAGACCAGCGGCGCCAGCACCATCGCCGCGACCGGCCAGCAGCTCGCCATCAGCTTCGGCGTCGCCGGGGCAGCCCTGATCGCCGCCGTCTTCGTGCCGCCGCAGATGCACTCGCATCCCGCCGCCATCGTCCATGGCGTGCAGCACGCCTTCCTCGTCCTGGGCGGGCTGACCATCGTGTCGTCGGTCGTCTTCATGGAGCTGAAGGCCGACGATGCCGAGAGCCTCAGTCACCACGATGCGGCGCATCGACACGACCACGAGCATTAGAAAGCCGGCCGACCGCGTGCCGTCGACCGCCGAGCCCGACTGGCTCCCGTTGGCCATGTCGGACCGCCCCCGCCTTGCCTACCTTCACTCCATCGAACGAAGAGCCGATCATGACGACAATCCGCCGCGAATGGAACGAAGCGCCAGGAGCCGTCACCCTCATCGACGCTCACCACCACCTCTGGGACCTGAAGGCGAACCGCTATCCCTTCCTCACCGATCAGCCCGAGCCTCACTTCTTCCTGGGCTCCTACGAGGCGATCAAGCGCAACTACCTGCCAGAGGACTACCTGCGGGATTCGGCCGACCACAACGTCCTGACCACGGTGCATTGCGAAGCCGAGATGGATCGCGCCCGGCAAGTCGCCGAGACGCGGTGGCTGACCGAGATCAACGCACGCTACGGCTTTCCCGGCGCCATCGTCGCCCACGCGTGGTTCCATACCGAGAATGCGGAAGAGATCCTCGCGGCTCAGTCGCAGTTTCCGCTCGTCCGCGGCATCCGGTCGAAGCCGGTGACGTCGCTCAGCCCCGGCACCGCAACGCCCGGAGCGCCCGGCACGATGCAGGACGACAGATGGCTGCGCGGCTTCGAGCTCCTCGAGAAATACGGGCTGTCCTGGGACCTGCGCGTCCCCTACTGGCACCTCGCCGAAGCGGCCGAGGTGGCGCGCCAGTTCCCGCGCACCCAGATCATCCTGAACCACACCGGCTTTCCCTGGGATCGCAGCGACGAGGGCCTCGCCGCCTGGCGCCGCGGCATGGAGGCGGTGGCGCGCGAGCCGAACGTTCACGTCAAGGTCTCCGAGTTCGGCTTGAAGGATAGCGTCTGGAGCTACGAGTCGAACCGACGCGTCGTCCTGGACGCGATTGCGATCTTCGGCATCGGACGATGCGTCTTCGCAAGCAACTTTCCCGTTGCCGGCCTGAGGATCGACTACGACACGCTCGTCCGCTCCCTCAGCCGCATGCTCGCGGGATATTCGGAAGCCGATCGAGACGCCTTCTTTTGGAAGAATGCCGCGTCGTTCTATCGTCTCTCCGTCGCGCAAGGAAGCTGACCGCTCCGGCAAGGCGAAGTCCGTCGCCAGGGCCAAGTCCGCATCGTCGAGACCGGCGGTTCGCGGCGCCTGCAGTCTGGCACCGGAGCGACCGACGGAATGGATCGAACTGCAGACCAACTGCCGACCTGCTGCCCCCTGTGAAATCGGCGAGCATCTCGACGGCGTCAGGCCCACCCACTCGATGAAGTCCGGTTGCTCGCCCGGTCAGGTCGCCGACGCGCGCGTCGGATCGACCGCCCGCAAGGCCGTCCGGATGCGGTCTCGCTCGCCGGGACGGCCGAGCTCGACCACGCGATCGGCTAGCGCGATCGTCTGCGGACGGTGGGCGACGTGGATGCGTGTGATCGACAAGGTCATCAGCGTCTCGTTGATCCGACGCTCGAGATCGACGTCGAGATTGGCGGTGCTCTCGTCGAGAATGAGAACCCGCGGCCGCCGGTAGAGGGCACGCGCCAGCAGCACGCGCTGGCGCTGGCCGGCCGACAGGGTGTTGCCGAGGCTGCCGATCGGCGTGCGGTAGCCCAGCGGCATGCGCATGATGTCGTCGTGAATGCAGGCAAGCTTGGCGCATTCGACGGCAAAGGCCGCGTCTGGGTCCTCCTCGAAGAAGCAGATATTCTGCAGGATCGAGCCGGTCAGCAGGTAGTCGTCCTGCATCACGGTCGCGACCTGCCGGCGATAGGCCCGCTCGCCGAATACCGGCAGTGCCACGCCGTCGATCCGCACCTCGCCGGATGTCGGCTCGAACAGCCCGAGCATGATCTTGACCAGGGTGGTCTTGCCGCAGCCCGAAGGGCCGACGATCGCAACGCACTCGCCCTGCTCGATGCGGAGCGAGAGGTCGTTCAGCACCATCGGCTCGGTCTCGGCATAGCGGAAGTTGACATTGCTGAGCTCGATGGTGCCGGCGATCGGCGGGCGCTCCGTCACCTTGCGCTCGTAGGCTCGCTCCTGGTCCGACATGGCGATGTCGGAGACCCGGTCGAGGTGCAGGCGCAGCATGCGGAACTCGACGCCCTTCTCGACCAGATGGGCGCCGGCCGTCATGAACTGCGTCTTGTAGGCGAGCACGGCGTAAACTACGCCGATCGTGAGATCGCCACGCAGGGCGAGCCAAGCGGCGATCGCCACGAACGCGACTTGCTCCAGCATCGAGATGGTCTCGCGCAGAGCCTTGAAGGTCGCCACCAGCCGCTGCTGACCGGCCCGGCTGAACACCGCCTCGGCGGTGCGACCGACATACTGCCCCTCACGGTCGGCCTCGGCATTGAACAGCTTGATGGCCTGGGCCGAACGGATGCTTTCGATCAGGTGGGTGGTGCAGGCCGCTTCGGCCCGCACGACGTCCTCGTTGCGGCGGAACAGCGGGAGGTAGAAAGCGACCCGCAGGGCTGCGTAGAGCACGAGCGCCAGCACGGCGATCCCGGCCAGCAGCGGGCTTATCACGAACATCAGCACCAGGGTGCCGATGGCCAGCACACCGTCGATCACCGCCAGCAGCAGGCCTTCGGCCAGGAGCTGGCGGATCGGTTCGAGCGAATGGAAGCGCGAGACCAGGTCGCCGTCGTCGCGCTTGGCGAAGAACGGCATGGGCAGGCGCAGCAGGTGGCCGAACAGCCGGCTGGTCAGGGCGAGGTCGAGCCGGCTCTGAACGTAGATCAGCAAGGTCGACCGCGCGTACTCGGTTCCCATGCGCACCAGGGCGACCACGCCAAAGCCGCCGGCCAGCGCCCAGAGAAGCTGCGTGTCGCCGCTCGGGATGACGTTGTCGACCGCGATCTGCATGTACCAGGGCGACACCAGCAGCAGCGCCTCGAAGACCAGCGACAGCAGGATCACCTGCACGGCCCGGCGGCCGAAATCGTCGGCGCCGCGGAACAGGGTCGAGAGCGGCAGGCGCCGCTCCTGGCGGATCGGCTTGAACGCCTCGGTCGGCGCGAACTCCATCGCGACGCCGGTGAAGCGATCGGCCACGTCCTTCAACGAGAGCTTCAAGATACCGCGCGCCGGATCGTGGATGGTGACGCTGCGCCGGCCGATCGACTTCAAGACGACGAAGTGATTCATCTCCCAATGCAGGATCGCCGGAAGGGCGAGCCGCCCGAGATCCTCCGGCTCCAGCCTGAGTGCCCGCGTGCGCAACTGGAACTGCTCGGCCAGCGTCGCGAGGGCATGGAGGCTGGTGCCGTTCGACGATGCGGTATGCTGCAGGCGCAGCGACACGAGGTCGATCTGGTGGCCGTGCCAGCCGGCGATCATGGCGAGGCAGGCATGGCCGCACTCGGTGGCCTCGACCTGCCGGATCATCGGGAGGTATTTCAGGTTGAAGACCATGGGAGCTCTCGCCGATCGCAGGAGTTACTGGGAAACGCCGAACAGGCTGTCGCCGATCCAGGCGAGCAGCGGCCGCCTATCGATCTCGATCATCGCGGTGAGCGTCATGTCGGGGCGAAGTTGCACCTGGCCCGAGCCGCCGGCCGGCACCGTCCGGCGCTCGAGGACGACGTCGAGCACATAGGCCGACTCGGTGACACGCACCGGCGCCACCTTCTCGATCTCCTGGGGCAGCAGAACGGAGCTCGAAACCTCCACGACCCTGCCCTTGAAGGAGCCGTACTTCTGATAGGGGAAGGCGTCGTAGCGCAGGGAGACGGACTGGCCGGCATGGACCTTGCCGATCGACCGCGTCGGCACGAACAGCCGGGCGCGCAACTCGGCGTCGTCGGGCACGATGGTGGCGATCAGGCCGCCATTGTCGACCGCCGACCCCGCTAGCGCCGGGACGGCGGCAACACGGCCGGTGGTCGGCGCCCGCACCACCACCGAGCGGCGCGCTTCGAGCTCGATCAGGCGTTGCTGCGCGTTGGCGAGCGACTCGCGCAAGGCGCGCTGGCGTTCGCTCGCCAGCATCGGAAGCTGCTCGAGGGCGATACGCGCCTGCACGAGCTCGGCGCGCTTGGCCGAGAGTTCACGCTCCGACGTCTGGACCGCCAGCTTCTGGGTGAGGGCCGCGATCTCGCGCCGCTGCAGCTCGTCGAGCGAGATGGTTCCACGCTCGACGAGGCCGCGGATGCGCTCGGCCTGCCGCTGCGCCAGCGCCATCTGCTCCTGTTGCGTGGCGATGTTGCGCTCCAGCAGGTCGAGGTCGTGAACGAGGTCGTCGATCCTGGCGTTGAGCCGGCGATCCTCGTTGCGCCGCCAGTCCTGCTCTCGGGCGAGCTGGGTTTCGATGTCCTGCCGTTGGGCGTGCAACTGACGGGAAATCTCGGTCTCGGCCGTGGCGCCTGTCACCGTGGACTGGCCGGATTGCAGGGTGACCAGGAGGTCGCCGCGCTGCACGAGTTGCCCATCCTTGACGTGGACCGCCTCGACGATCGCCTGGCGCGGAGCACGGACGCGGGCCACGCCGCCCGCCGGCTCGAGATAGCCCTGGGCCTGCTCGACGCGCGGGATGGCGCCGCGGGCCAGGAAGAAGCCGCCGCCGGCGAAGGCCGTGAGCAACAAGAGGATGACGGCGCCGATGAAGAGGGGAGGCTTGGGCATCAGGCCTTTCGAGGCGAGAATTTCCCAATTGCGCTGCGCCACCTCCGGGCGGAACAAGGGAGGACGGGCGGTCGCCTCGTCGGTCATGGTCCGGCTCCGGCTAGCGCGTTGCCGGCCGATCGGCGGCGACAAGGGGCGTCGACGGCCTCGCGAGGGCATCCGAGACGGGGAATGCCGGCAGCTTGTTGACGGCGCTGTAGTAGGTCGCGCCGCCGATCACGGCACGGAGCTCTTCCGCCTTCAGCTCGAACATTCGCTTGGTCATCGCGGGCTGCTCCTCGTTGCGTGCAATGACACGGTAGCGAGCCTCGGTTGCCCGATTGCTGCTCGAAGTCCGGACTTGGTTTCGTCTGTTACGCGACCCGCCGCGGCGAACGACCGCTTGAAAAGAACAGCGACGGCGTTCGGGAAGCCACGGCGCTCGATGCGGAAGGCGAGCAACCAGCGTGAACCAAGCTGCCGCCCAGCGCCGATGCCGGAGGCCAGTCACCATGGCCGCCGACGGGTCGTGGAGGTGTTGTACTTCGGTCGTAGCGAGGTGGCGCGGCCACGCTTCCCGACGACCATCCCTGCCATGGGGCTCGCCTCCTCGGCGACGCGGGCGGCGGACCAGGCTAGTCGTCCGGCGGCACGAACATGTAGCCGGCGCTGCGGACCGTGCGAATAGAGGTCGGGCGCGACGGATCGGCCTCTATCTTGCGACGGATGCGCAAGATGCGGATGTCGATGGCACGGTCGAAGGCTTCCATCTCGCGATGGCTGGTTGTTTCCAGCAGCCAGTCGCGGCTGAGCGGCCGGTTGGGATTCTCGGCGAACAGCCGGAGCAATTCGAACTCGCCGGACCGCAGCGGGATTTCCTCGCCAGTGAGAGCCGTCAGTCGTCGCGCTTCCAGGTCGAGCAGGCACTTGCCGATGCGGACCCGCGGGTTGGGCGTCGCGGCCTCAGCCCCACCGGCCCTGCGCAGGACTGCCTTGATACGCGCCAACAGCGCCCGCGGCTCATACGGCTTGGCGATGTAGTCGTCGGCGCCGGTTTCGAGGCCGACCACCTGATCGACTGTATCGTTGCTTGCCGTCACCATGATGATGCCGACCTTGCGACTGCGCTCGCGCAAGAATCGCGCTAATGCAAAGCCATCCTCTCCGCCGGGCAGGCGGAGATCGAGCAGGGCCAAGGCCGGTGGGTCCTTCTCGACCAGCTTCCGCAAGACGGCGCCCGACTCCACACCCGAGGTGCGATAGCCGTTGGTGCCAAGGAAATCGATCAAGGTCTCGCGTTGGAACGGCTCGTCCTCGACGACGACGACGTGGGGTCGCAAATCTTTCTGCTTCGCCATTGGGGAAATCCTACGACACGCCAAGTACCCAGGGAATTTACTCAGAAATAAAATTACTTCAAATGAACGTCATTACGGAATAGTCGAGACTATTCACGAACGCTAGGTGTCGCGAAACCAACGAAACATAAATGGCCGGCGGCGAGACGGTCGGGAAACAGGCTCCGGCCTACAATGCCGCATGGCGGACACCGAAAATCAGCCGGCGACCCTTGCCGCCGCCCGCGAGCGCCTGCAAGGGATGGAGCAAGAGCTCGCCCGGGAAAGGGAGGCCGCCACATCCCTGCGGGCCGAGCTCGCCGGCCTGCGTGACCTGATGGAGACCATGTGCGAGGGCATGACGGACGGCGTCGTTCTGATCGACGCCGAGCGCCGTGTCCAGCACCTGAACAAGGCAGCCGAAGAGATCCTCGGCGTGGGCCCAGTGTCGGTGGGCACGCCCGTCGAGACAGTCCTGCGGGACCGCCAAGCCAAAGGCCTTGCGGCGCTGGTCGACGGCCGCCCCTATTCGATGGCCGAGCGTCTCGAGATGATCTTCAGCCCGCGCGGCAGCCGCTTCGAGCGCAGTCTGCCGGGCCGTCGCTGTGGCGAGATCACCTTCCGCCCGGTGGTCGGGGGGCGCACGCTCGGTATCTTCCGAGACATCACGGCGCTGAAGCAGCGCCAGGCCGAACTCAAGGAAGCGCGCGACAATCTGGCACTCGCCCATCGTTTGACCACGACGATCCTCGAGACCATGACCGATGGCGTCGCCCTATTCGACGCCGATCGCCGCCTGACCTACGTCAATGCAGCGCTCCAGGAGCACATGACGCTGCCTGGCCGCGACCGCATCCGCGTCGGCATGACCATGGAGGAGGTCGCCCGCGCGCGCATGGCGGCGGGCGAGGAAGCCGTCGAGGACGGGCGCGTGTTGACGGCTGCGCAACGCGTCGAAGCCGCCCTGGCGCCCGGCGGGAGCTGTTTCGTACGGCGCCTAGTGACAGGGCGCTACGTCGAGTTCGTGTTCAAGCCGGTCGGCGACGGCCGCCTGCTCGGCCTTTATCGCGACGTCACCGAACTCAGGCAGCGTCAGAGCGAACTCGAGGAAGTGCGCGACGAGTCGCGCAAGGCGCGCGACCTCATGGGGCTCGTGCTCGATAGCATGGGCGACGGTGTCGCCCTGATCGAGCATAACCGCATCGTCTATTGCAACAAGGCGGTAGCCGACATGTTCAGCTTTGCCGGGCTCCAGGAACCCCGCGGCATGAACGTCAGGGACGTAGTGCATAGGCTCGAAGCGGCCGGCGACCGGATCGTCGAGAAGGGTAGGATCCTGTCCATCGACGAGAGGCTGCAACGCGCACTCGACCCGGGCGCTACGAGCTTCGAGCGACGGCTGCCTTCGGGCCGCTACATCGACGTCCGCTTCGCCACGCTCGGCGAAGGTCGACTGCTGGTCGTCTGCCGCGACATCACCGAGCTACGTCTGCGGCAGGGCGAGCTGGAGGAGGCGAACGCCGAGACGGCGCGCTCGCAGCGGCTCATGACCGACGTGCTCGACAACATGATCGATGGCGTCGTGCTGGTCGACGCCGATCACCACCTGCAATACGCGAACGGCGCCATCCACACGCTGTTCGGCCTCGAGCCTGGCACGCCATTGGCCGGCCTCCGGATCATCGACATCCTGCGCCTGCAGGAATCGGCCGGGGATCGGGTCGTTGTCGGCGGCCGCACGCTCTCGCCCGAGGACCGGCTGGCACGCATCCTCGATCCCCACAGCGGCCGGGTCGAGCGCCGGCTTCCCTCCGGGCGCTACATGGAACGCTACTATCGCCGGCTGAGCGACGGCCGCCTGCTCGGCGTGTATCGCGACATCACCGAGCTCAAGCAGCGCGAGGCGGAACTCGCGAATGCCAAGGACCGGATGTCGGACATGATCGATGGCGTGCCCGACGGCATCTGCCTGTTCGAAGGCGAGCGCATCGTCCATTTCAATCGGACGATGGTCGAGGTGCTCGCCTTCATCGGTCTGACGATCGAGGCCGGAATGACTCTGCGCGAGCTGATAGAGGCGCAGGAAGAGCGTGGCGACCGTGTCATGGTCGATGGCCGCTATCTGACGGTCGACGAGCGCATCGCCCGCGTGCTGACGCCGCACGGCACCCGCTTCGAGCGGCAGATCGTCTCGGGACATTACATCGAGTTCCGCTTCATTCCGCTCGGCGAGCACCGGACGTTGGGATTGTATCGCGACATCACCAGCCTGAAGCGCCGCCAGGTCGAGCTCGAGCAGGGGCGCGACGAGGCCATCGACGCGCGAAGGCTGATGGACGCCGTGCTCGATTCGATGCCCGACGGCGTCACGCTATGGGGTGCCGACCGCCGACTGATCTACGCGAGCCGGGCGGCGCGCGAGCAGCTCGACGAGATTCGCACCGGCGTCCTGCCGGTCGGCAGGGCGATCGAGGATGTCATGCGCGACACGATCGCCGACGGCACCCGCGAGCATGCCGACGGCCGCATGCAATCGGTCGAGGAGTGGCTCGCGCGCATGCTCGATCCCAAGGGCTTCCGCTTCGAGCGCCGGTATCCGACCGGCCGCATCGTCGAGTTCGACTTCCGGCCGGCGGGCGATGGCCGAACCATCGGAATCCATCGCGACATCACCGACCTTCGCCAACGCCCGCACGATCGGGAACGCGCCTACGCAGAGATCGACAAGGCCAACAAGCTGATGGACGCCGTGCTGAACAGCATGCCTCTGGGGGTCACGCTGTTCGACGCCGAGCGCCGGTTGGTGTACGCCAACGGCAAGGTCGGGCAGGACCAGCAGCGCAAGATGCCGCGGGGAGTCTTGCCGTACAAGCTGCTGGCCGACGACATCATCCGCGTGCAGATCGCGATGGGCGACCACCTCTACGGCGAGGACGGCGCTCCGCTGAGGCTCGAGCAGCGCCTGGCCCGGACCTTCGACCCGAGGGGCAGCCAGTCCGAACGACAGATACCGTCGGGCCGCTACATCGATTTCTCTTTCGCGCCGATCGGCGACGGCTTTACGCTCGGCATCTCCCGCGACATCACCGAGCTCAAGCTGCGGCAAGTCGAGCTGGAACGCGCCCGCGACGAGATCGTGGCGACGCAGAAGCTGACGAACGCCATCCTCAAAGGCTTGCCGATCGGCGTCGCGGTGTTCGATGCCGAACGCCACCTGATCTACTCGAACCGCCACGTCTGGGCCCCCGACGCATCACGCCTCGACAGGCCTCGGGAGATCAAGCTCGACGACATCATCCGAACCCAGATGGAGAGAGGCGATCATCACTATGACGAGCAGGGCAACGTCCTGTCTCTGGAGGACCGGATTGCGCGCGTGACCGCTCCCGAAGGCAGCAAGTCCGATCGCCGCTTGCCCTCCGGGCGTCACCTGGAATTCTCCTTCCGCCCGCTGGGCGACGGCAACACGCTGAGCGTCGTTCGCGACATCACCGAGATCAAGGATCGCGAGCGGGAGCTGGAGCGCGTCCGCGACGACGTGGCGAGCGCCCACCGGCTCACCAACACCATCCTCGAAGGCATGAGCGATGGCGTGAGCTTGATCAACGCCGACGGCACGATCGGTTACATGAACGCGGCCGTGCGCGACGCGTTCGGATTCCCCGACGTCAAGGCCGTGGCCCGGCTGACGATCTACGACCTCGTGAAGACGCAAGCGAAATTGGGAGACGACGTCGTGGTCGACGGCAAGGTCCTCTCGGCCGAAGAGCGGGTGGCCCGCGTGCGCGACCCGCGGGGTGCTCATTTCGAACGCCGCCTGCCGTCGGGTGTGCATATCGAGTTCAAGTTCCGCCCCATCGAGGGCGGGCGCACCCTCGGCGTCTATCGCGACATCACCGGGCTGAAGAATCGGCAGGCCGAGATCGAGCGCGCTCGCGACGCCGCCGAGGCGGCCAACCAGGCCAAGTCGACATTCCTCGCCACCATGAGCCACGAAATTCGGACCCCCATGAACGGCGTGATGGGGACGGCCGAACTGCTCGAACGCGAGCCGCTGGCCGATCGGCAGAAGCGGCTGGTGCGCACCATCCGCAACTCGGCGGCGACGCTCTTGCGCATCATCGATGACGTGCTGGATTTCTCCAAGATCGAAGCCGGCCGCATGGAGCTCGAGACGGCGCCGTTCCAGCTCCGCGCCCTGGTCGAGAGCACATCGGAGACGCTGTCGGTCCAGGCCGACCGCAAGGGGCTTCGGATCGTCACCGAGGTCGACGACGGCACGCCGGACCATGTGGCGGGCGATGCCACCCGCTTCCGCCAGATCCTGTTCAACCTGATCGGTAATGCCATCAAGTTCACGGAGATCGGCGAGATTCGCGTCTCGGTCGGCGGACAACCGTCGTCCGGCGGACGCGTGCGCCTCAGCCTGTCAGTTGCCGACAGCGGCATCGGCATGACCGAGGCGCAGATGGCACGGCTGTTCCAGCCGTTCTCGCAGGCCGACAGCTCGACGACGCGTCGCTACGGCGGAACCGGCCTCGGCCTGTCGATCGTGCGGCGCCTGGCCGAGCTAATGGGCGGCGGCGTCGCCGTCACCAGCACCCCCAACGTGGGCTCGACCTTCACCGTGACGCTCGATCTGGCGCTCGCCAGCGACGAAGTCGAGTCCAAGGCACCGCTGCCGCCCGCCGTGACCAATCGGATCGGCGGCAGAGTGCTGGCGGTCGACGACTACCCGATCAACCTCGAGGTTCTGATGGGCCAGCTCGAGGTGCTGGGCGTGCCGGTCGATACCGCGGCCGACGGGCTCGAGGCCCTGACCAAGTGGCGCGAGCAATCCTATGCCCTCGTCCTGACCGACATCCACATGCCGGACATGGACGGCTTCGAGCTGACCCGGCAGATCCGGGCCGAAGAAGCGCTGACGCGCTCGGCCCGGCGTACGCCGATCGTGGCGCTCACGGCCAACGCGCTGAAAGGGGAGGCGGAGCGTTGCCTGGCCGCCGGCATGGATGGCTACCTCACCAAGCCGCTGACGCTCGACCGCCTGCGCGACACAATGGAGAAATGGCTGGGCGCGGAGCCCGCGATCGCGGCAGCACCCGGCATGGCACCTGCCGGAGCCGCCATCGACCGTTCGGTCGTCGGCCAGATGTTCGGCGACAACCCGGAAATGATCGAGCGCGTGATGAAGCGCTTCGCCGAGTCGGCCGGTAAGCTGGTAGCCGAGATCGCCGCCGGAACGGGCGATGCCAAGCGCATCGCCGACCTCGCGCACAAGCTCAAGGGGGCAGCTCGCGCCGCCGGCGCGATGCGGCTCGGCGATCTCGCCGCCGTCCTCGAGCAGTCCAGCGACCCGGCGAGCATCGCGGCCCTGTCGGCCGAATGGCAGCGCGTCGTCGAAGCTCTCGGCGCTGCATCAGCGGCATGATCTGGCGGCCTCGGGCGATCTTACCGCCATCGATCTCGAGCGACACGCCAGCCGATAGTGGCGTGCCGGAGTGGTCAAAAGAGAGAACTGGAGGGCCAACATAGGTCGATCCGTCGATCACCGCTGAGTTTCGCCGGCCAGAAGCGCTCCCCTCCACCGGGTTGGCGACAGACCGCTCCATCTCTCGAAGGCATGGATGAACGAGCTCGGCGTGCTGTAGCCGAGGGACAGGCCGACGTCGGCCGACGGGAGTTGCGTCAGCGAAAGCAGCTGGCGGGCGACCGCGTAGCGCACCTCGTCCTTGATCGCCTCGAATGTCACGCCCTCGGCCAGGAGCCGGCGGCGCAGCGTCCGCGGATGGATGTCGAGGTGCGCCGCTACCTCGCGCATCGAGTGTACGCCCGTGAGCATCAGCGAGCGCAGCGCATGCCGCACGCGGTTCGTCATGCCCCAAGGCGCCTGCAGCAGCCTCCGGTACAACTCCGGAAGGATCTTCTCCCGGGCCGCCGGGTTGGCCGTCTTGAGCGGGAATTCAAGGGCGCTCCGCCGCAGGATGAGGCAGGTCTCGCTCTGCTCGAAGCGGAGCGGCCCGCTGGTGAGTGCGCGATAGGGCGCGAGGTCGGCGGGCTCCGGCCCGATCAGCAGGATCTCCACCGGCTCGATCTTCCCCGCGGTGAGGTCGCGGACCAGGCTGCAGCCCGCCCCGGCCACGAGGTCGTACACGTGGCGAGACGGCTTCATGTTGGGATCGTAGATGCCATAGCCCAGCGCGAAGTCGCTGCCGCTCGCATGGAGATAGACGGTGGCGCCCGTGGAATTGCTGATCTGGAACGTGGCGAAGTCCGACAGCGCCTCGCCGAGCGTCGCCGCGCAGCGCATGAGCTGCCCAGCCGGGCCGAGCGATGCCAGCGACTGCAGCCTGCCAAGGCGGAGCCCGAAATCGGCGCAGCCCGACAGCAAAGCGGCACGGTCCAGGATCTGCAGGTAGCTGACGTAGGGGATGAAGGTGTCGGACCGGATGTCAGCGGCCGAAACCCCCGACTCTTCGAGCGCGTCGCGAGGATCGACGCCCAACTCCGCCAGCAAAGGGAAGAGGTGCAGCAGCGAGGCCGCACGCTGCATCTGTTGAATCCGGGTGGGAGCCATCAACCCCGTTGTGTCCCCAAAAGGCAATCGCATCAATGCGGACTTGGTGTAACAGGGCTAGCCGGTTGCGTTCTGCCTTCTGCCTGCAAACTAGGCGAGGCCGCCGGGGAACTCCAAGCGAGGATTCGATGCGTCTTCACCGTTTTGCCTCCCTGTCCGCCGCCCTGGCCGCAGGCGTTGGCCTCGCCCTCGCTGCCGGCACTGCCCTCGCCCAGCCCCTGACCGGAACGCCGGCGCCGCCGGCCGCCAAGTTCACCACGCCGATGCCGCCGGGCGTCGTCGTACCTGACAGCGTCGACACGCGCATCGGCACCTTGCGCTTCCTCGGTGGCGTGCCGGACCAAGCGACCACGGAGCGCCTGTACGACAACCTGGACTTCCAGAGGGCGCTGCAGGCGTATTTGCTGGCGCTTCCGGTGGTCAACCAGATGGCCAACCGCGCCGGCATCCTGTCGGTCGGCCCGGCCAACACGACCGTGCCAATCTGGGAGCAGATGGTCGACTCGCGCACCGTCGAGCTCACGGCGAACGACAACACGCCTTACACCTGGTTCTGGATCGACCTGCGTGGCGGCCCGCTGGTGCTAGAAGCGCCGCCCAAGGTACTCGGCCTGGTCAACGACATCTGGTACCGCTGGGCCGGCGACATCGGCTTCACCGGGCCGGACCGCGGCGAGGGCGGCAAGTTCCTGATCCTGCCGCCGGGCTACAAGGGCGACGTACCATCCGGCTATTACGTGATCCGCCCGGGCAGCCTCAGCGCGTGGGTCGCGTGGCGCAGCTTCGTGGTCGATGGCAGCCCGGCTCCCGGTGTCGAACTCGTCAAGAAGACGACCAGGATCTACCCGCTCGCACAGGCCGGCGCCGCCGCGCCGCAGATGAACTTCGTCGACATGTCGGGCAAGCCGTTCAACATGGTCGGCCCGAGCGACTTCCGCTTCTGGGAGATGCTGAACGAGGCGGTGCAGAACGAGCCGACCGAGACGGTCGACCCGACGACGCTCGGCTTCTGGGCCTCGATCGGCATCCAGAAGGGCAAGCCGTTCGCCCCCGACGAGCGCATGCGCAAGATCCTGGCCGAGGCGGCCGCCGTGGGCGACGCAACGGGGCGCACCCTCTTCTACCGGAACCGCGAGAAAGAGGCGCTATTCTTCGAGGACCGCAACTGGAAGCGCCCGTTCATCGGCGGCTACAAGTTCGAGTGGCAGCCGGGCGTCGCCAACCTCACCGGCAGCGCGATGTTCTTCTTCGCTGCCACCGGCGTCACCCCGGCGATGGACACGCAAATCGTCGGCGAGGGCTCGACCTATCCGTGGACGGCGTCGGATGCCAATGACAACCCGCTCGACGGCGGCAAGACCTACAAGCTCCATTTGCCGCCGAACATCCCGGTCAAGACGTTCTGGTCGGTGATCGTGTACGACGCGCAGACCCGCTCGATGCTGCAGACCGACGACCGCTTTCCGAGCGTCAGCAGCCAGAACAAGGCGGTGAAGGCCAACGCCGACGGGTCGGTGGACGTCTATTTCGGCCCGAAAGCGCCGGCCGGACAGGAGAGCAATTGGGTTCAGACCATTCCCGGCAAGTCCTGGTTCACGATCCTGCGCCTCTATGGACCGCTTGAGCCATGGTTCCGCAAGCAGTGGCGGCCGGACAACATCGTGTTGGTGCCGTGACAATCACCGGCACTCTTGCGGCCACATAGGTGATGGCGTCCCCGAGAGGATTCGAACCTCCGACCTCCGGTTTAGGAAACCGCTGCTCTATCCGGCTGAGCTACGGGGACGTAGGGCTTTCTTAGCCCATCCCCAGCGCGCTTGTAACTCTCGATTGGAACGGGATGTCGGTCCGTCCAGCTCGGCCGATTGCTCGCTGCGTTGCCCAGCCAAACGACCATCGGGCGGATGTGCCGTGCGCGCCACGTCGCATCGTGGTTCGCCTTGGCCGGCAACCGGTTGTCAGGTCACTTCGCGCCGGGCGCCGGCGGGGGCACGATCTTCATGACGAAGGAGGTCGGCTTGTCGGTCGGGCCGAACGGCCCCGGCACCTTGTTCTTCACCGGCGGCAGGCTGCGCAGGAAGGCGACGATGGCGCTGGCGTCGGACTGGCTGAGCGAAGCATAGGCGTGCCACGGCATGATCGGCGCCAGCAGCCGGCCGTCGGGTCTGACGCCTGTTTGCAGCGCCGCCAGGACCTGAGCGCTGGTCCAGTTCCCGATGCCGGTCTCCTTGTCAGGCGTGATGTTGGGACCATAGAAGGTGCCGAGCCCGGGAACTTCGAAGCCGACCTCGGAGCCGCCGAGGAACCGGGCCTTATCGGGCTTGCCGAAGAAATATCCCGGCGTGTGGCAGTCGTTGCAGCCGGCAATCGTCACCAGGTACTTGCCGCGTTCGACGGGCGTCTGCGCCAGAGCGGCGGGCGCCGCCAACACGGCGGCGGAGATCAGGCTGCAGAGTGGCAGCTTCCACGACAAGCTCATCGACGACACCCCTTCTTCCCATCCCAAAGTCGGTCGCTGACTATATCAATACGTCGATAGACCCCATGCTGGATTATCGCGGCCGGGGCGGCAGCACCCCATCATAGGCGGAAGTCTCGGCGCCGTGCCTCCGGCGTCGCGGCGCGCTGCGGGACGTAAATGGCGTCCGCACGTTGCGCAATCTCACCCCCGTTCGAGGTCCAGAGCGCCGGACAAGCTTTCGACAAATTTCTTGTTGAAAAGAGCTTGCCAATCGGCACTTCTATCGACATATATTTTGTCGAAAGACATGTCATGAACATACGAGACCTCATCTCTCGCACCGGGATCCCGGAGCGTCAGGTTCGCTACCTGATCGCCGAGGGCTTCATGCCGGCGCCGCGCGGCGGTCGGGCCAATGCCGAATACGGCGACGACCACGTCACGGCGATCGAACGCTATCGGCGGCTGCATGCGCTCGGCTTTCCGCCGGCGGCCATCAAGCTGCTGCTGCAATCCACCGAGGGCGTGCCTTTCCAAGTCGCCCCGGGCGTCACGCTCGTCGTCGCTCCCGACAGGTTGGGAAGTGGCGAGCCCGTCCGGCCCCTCATGGAGCGACTAGAAACCCTTCTCACCGACCTGCTCGAGGAGCCCGACCATGCCGACCGCCCTGCCCACCGCTCCGATTGATCCCCTGGCCGCGCTGCTGGTCGGCGCGATGGCGAAGCCGCGCGGCCACGCCATCCCGCTGCTCTCCACCGCCTTCGACGTCGCCATCGAGTCCGGCCTCGCCATAGTCGAGACACGGCGCGTCTTCCGCAACGACGAGGCGAGCAGCATCGAGGCCACGATCACCTTTCCCCTGCCCGTCCACGCCACGCTGTACGCCCTCGAGGCGCGCCTCGACGGGCGGGTGCTGACGGCGCGGGCCCAGCGCCGTCAGCAGGCGCGACTCACCTACGAGGCCGCCCTGGAACGCGGCAAGGCGGCGATCCTTCACGAGGAGGTTCTGCGCGGCGTGCACATGCTGTCGGTCGGCCAGATGGCGCCAGGCGCCACGATCGAGGTCGTGACGCGTTGGGCCGCGACATTGACCTTCGTCCAGACGCGCGGGCAATTGCGCATCCCGCTGACCGTCGGCGACATCTATGGCCATTCGGGCTTGCCCGCCTCCGACGAGTTGATCCACGGCGCCCCGGCTGCCCAAGCGGAGCTGGTGGTGCATTGTCGCGATGGTTTCGTGAGCCTTGCCGGCGGCAGCCTGCAGGACGGACGTGCCCGCATCCCGACCGACCGGCCGATCGATCTGTCGGTCATTCAGCAGTCTGTTCGCCCCCTGCGCGGACGGGCGGCGGACGGGCGCGACGTCATCCTCGCGATCCGACGGCCGGACCAGGCGAGCCGCGCGCTGGATGCATGCGTGCTGGTCGATCGTTCGGGCTCGATGGACGGCCCCTGCTCGGCCCGGGAACCGGGCCTCACCAAGCATCGCGCCGTGATCACCGGCCTGCGCGCGACGGCGGAGCGCCTCGGCAAATCGGATGTCATCGAACTCTGGGAGTTCAATGATCGCGTCAATCCCGTCGGCACGTTGCACGCAGAGATGGCTCGGGACCTGCCGCCGACCATCGACCTGCTGGCCGCGCCGCAAGGCGGCACCGAGATCGGCGGTGCGCTCGCCCGGGTGCTTGCCGAATCCCGCAGCCGCGACCTCCTGCTGGTGACCGACGGCAAGAGCCACGCGCTCGACGTGCAGCGCCTCGCCCGGGCCGGCCGGCGCATCGCCGTCGTGCTGGTCGGCGAGGACAGCCTGGAAGCAAATGTCGGCTACCTCGCGAGCCTGACAGGCGGCGGCATCTTCGTCGCTCAGGACGGCGATCTCGCCGACATCCTGGTCACCGCGCTCGAATCACTGCGAACACCCTCCGCGCCGACACAGAAGATCGAGGGCACGCTCGACCGCATCAGGACCGTACGCGGCGGTGCCGAGCTGGATGCCGAATGGGTTGCCGCCATCGGTTCGGAGCTCGACCCGACGCTGTCGCGCGCGGTCGCCGCGATGGTGGCAAGCCTTGCCCTGCCGGCATTGGACGAAGCGGCGGCGGCGGCGCTCGCCGAACGCGAAGGGCTGGTCACGCATTTGACGAGCCTGGTGCTGGTCGACGAGGCCGGCGCCGTGCAGGAAACCGTGCCGGCCATGCGCAAGATTCCCCTGCCGGCGCCGCCACCGGCGTTCGCCGCCCCTGTCGACGCGCACTACATCGCCGAGGCGGCGGCGCGGGAGCGCGCCTATCAGGAGCAGATGATGGCCAGCATGCCGGTGCCACGCGACGTTGCACCGAGCGCCCGCCCCGGCAGTTCGCCGCGTGTCGGGTCGGCGCGACCCGCGATGCCCGGCGCGCCGATGACACCGCGTGCGGTGCGCCGCGGACCCCCGTTGCCGAGCCCGGGAGAGTTGCTCAAGCGCCTGCTCCCCAGCCGCGACGGTGATCGCTTGTTGGCCGAGCTGGCACGGCTCGGCGCCGGCATCGATTGGGATGCCGATCCCGGCAAGCTGCAAGCCGGCGACCTGTCGGGGCTCGACCGCGAGACCAAGAAGGCGATCCGTCGAACGTCGACATTGCCAGAAGTCAGCGCGCTGGCGAAGAAATTCGGCATGCAGCCGGTGCACCTGATCGTCGGCTTGCTGGCGCGCGTTGCGGCCGGCCGCAACCGCACCGCCGCCCGCCTGGCGCGCGCACTGCTCGCCGGCGCGCCGGACACGGCAATTGCCGATCTCGCGCGCCGCCTTGGACTCGGCTGAGCGAGAGGCGATTCCTTGCCAGTGAAGAAGCCCCATACTACGGTCGCCATCGACTGTCGGTGGCGAGCGGCGAGGTTGGGCGATGATCCGATGTGTGCGGATTTGGACGGGAGTCGACCGCAATTCGCACTTCGAGGAAGGCTGGATCAAGTTGGAGCGCGATGCGCGTGGTGACCTGCTGACCGGTCAATTGGCGACATCGCACGCGTCGTTCCAGGAGACTGCCTCGGGTGGTACGCTTACTTGGCATACCGCGCCGGTCCGCCAGCTCGTCATCACGCTCTCCGGCACGCTCGACTTCCAGACGCGCGGCGGCCAGCACTTCATGTTGCGGCCGGGCGACATCCTGCTGGCCGAAGACACGGCAGGCGGCGGGCATAGCTGGCGGCTGGTCGACGACCAGCCCTGGCGCCGAGTCTACGTCGTGCTGCGGCCGGACGAACCCGTCCCGTTCGAGCGGGCGACCTGACCATTCGAGGAAAGACGAACGCATGAGCGACAGCAACACCGTCATCGACGCCGACGTCGTCCTGGTCGGCGCCGGCATCATGAGCACGACGCTCGCGGTCTTCCTCAAGGAGCTGCAACCTCATCTCAAGCTCGAGATCATCGAGCGCCTGGCGGGCGAGGCGCAGGAAAGCTCCGGCGCCTGGAACAATGCCGGCACCGGCCACGCCGCCAACTGCGAGCTGAATTACACGCCGATGCGCGCCGACGGCACGGTCGACATCTCCAAGGCGCTCGAGGTCAATGTCGAGTTCGACATGTCGCGCCAGTTCTGGTCGTACCTGATCCGCAAGGGCGCGATCGACGCGGACTTCATCCATCCGGTGCCGCACATGAGCTTCGTGATCGGCGCCGATCGCGCGGCGTTCCTGAAGACGCGCCACGCGACGATGAGCGCGCACCACTGCTATCGCGGCATGGAGTATTCGGAGGATCACGCCAAGATCGCCGAATGGGCGCCGCTCGTCATGCAAGGGCGCGATCCCCAGCAGGTCGTCGCGGCGACCCACATGGTCACGGGTGCCGACGTCAATTACGGGGCGCTCACAGCCAAGCTGATGTCCCACCTGAAGAAGCAGGATGGCTTCACGGTGCGTTTCAACCAGATGGTGACCAACCTGCACCGCCATCCGCACGGCGGTTGGCAGCTCGAGGTCGAGAACGAGCAGACCAAGGAGAAGCGCTCGATCCGCGCGCACTACGTCTTCCTGGGTGCGGGCGGCGGCGCCCTGCCGCTGCTGCAGAAATCGGGCATTCCGGAAGCCCAGGGGTTCGCCGGCTTTCCGGTGAGCGGCATCTGGCTGCGCTGCGGCAACCAGGACATCACCACCCGTCACGACGCAAAGGTCTACGGCATGGCCGCGACCGGCTCGCCGCCGATGTCGGTGCCGCATCTCGACACCCGCATCATCGACGGCAAGCGCTGGCTGCTGTTCGGGCCGTACGCCGGCTTCTCGACCAAGTTCCTGAAGCACGGCTCGCCGTTCGACCTGCCGGCATCGGTCCGGCTCGGCAACATCCTGCCGTTGCTGGCCGTTGCCCGGGACAATTTCGCGCTCGAAGAATACCTGATCGGCCAGGTGTTCGAGACCCAGGCGCAACGCTTCAAGGCGCTGCGCGAATTCTATCCCGACGTGAAGGAGTCCGACTGGGAGCTCGACGTCGCCGGCCAGCGCGTGCAGATCATCCGCAAGGACGAGGCCCACACCGGCAAGCTGGAGTTCGGCACCGACATCGTAGCCTCGGCCGATTCCTCGATCGTCGCCCTGCTCGGCGCATCGCCCGGCGCATCGACCGCAGTATGGATCATGGTCCATATGCTGGAGCATTGCTTCCACAAGCAGCTCGTCGGCCACTGGGTCCCCAAGCTCACCGAGATGATCCCGTCCTACGGCCAGTCGCTGAAGGACGACGCCAGGCTCTGTGAGCGGGTGCGCAAGGACACCGCCGAGGTGCTGGGGTTGCGCACCGTCTGACCGACGATGTCGGACGATCGGACGGATCTCGCCGCGGCGCTCGATGCGCTGCTGCGCTTCGGTGCAGCGATGATGCATGCCGGCGACACGGCATTCCGCGTGCGCGATTCGATGAGCCTGCTGGCCCGCGCCATGGGAATCGAGGATCTGGCCGTGCAGGTGACGATCGGCGGCGTCGGGGCAACGGCGCGGCGCGGCCGCGAGACGGCCACGCTGATGCGCGAGATCGGCCCGCCCGGCATCGACGCCCAACGTATCGTCTCCCTGGAGAAGCTGGCGCAAACGAGCCGACCCGGGATCACCCCTCGACAGCTCGCGGCTGAACTGGACGCCCTGGAGCGGGCACGGCCGCACTATCCGATCGTCGCGGTCGCCGGGGCGATCGGCCTCGCGTCGGCGTCGTTCTCCTATCTCAATGGTGGCGACGCGCTGGGCACTGTGGCGGCGGCAATCGCCGGCGGCGCCGGCCAGGCCGTGCGGGCGCTGCTGTTTGCTAGACGCCTCAACCAATTCGCCGTGACCGCGCTCTGCGCCATGCTGACGGCCGGGCTCTACTGTGCGCTCGTGGCCGGACTGGCAGCCAGTGGCTTCGGCCCCGGCCACGCCGCAGGCTTCATCTTCTCGGTGCTGTTCCTGGTGCCGGGCTTTCCGTTGGTGGCTGGACTGCTCGACAGCGTGCAGCACCAGACCATGGCCGCGGTCGGCCGGCTTTCCTATGCAGCGATGATCCTGCTCGCCGCCGCGATCGGCCTGTCGGCCGTCGCCGCGATCGCAGGCATCGCCGTGACGCCGGCGCTCGCACAGCCAAGCGGCATCGAACCATTGCCCCTGATATTGCGCGCGCTGGCGAGCTTTGCCGGCGGCGTCGCCTTCGCCGTACTTTACAACAGCCCGTTCGTTACCCTGCTGGTGGTCGGCGCGATGTCGCTCGCCGGCAACGAGCTACGCCTCGCCCTGCACGATCTCGGCATGGCGCTGGCGCCGGCAACCTTCCTTGGCGCGCTACTGGTCGGCCTGATCGCGACCCTGGCGCGACGCCACCTGCACCACCATCCGCGCATCGTGCTGACGGTGCCCAGCATCATCATCATGACTCCGGGCCTGTTCGCCTTCCAGGCGATCGTCATGGTCAACCAGGGCGAAGTGCAGGCGGCCATCGCTGCAGGCGCCAATTGCGGCTTCATCGTCGGCGCCATGGCGATGGGCCTAGTCGCCGCCCGCTTCCTAACCGAGCGGCGCTGGCTGGTCGAACGCTGATTCATTCTCCTCCCCAGCGGAGCTGCCAGTCCGTAGCAGCTCCGCTGGGGAGGAGAATGAGCTACTCGCTCGCGACGTACGGCCTGACCATCTTGGCCGGGTCGACGATGCGGTCGAAATCGGCCTCGCCGATATAGCCGAGCTCGAGCGCTGCGGCCTTGAGCGTCAGGTCCTTGTCCATGGCGTGGTGGGCGATTTTCGAAGCCTTGTCGTAGCCGATCACTGGCGCGAGCGCCGTCACCAGCATCAGCGAACGGTCGACATATTCCTTGATCTTCTTGAGGTTGGGCTTGGCGCCTTCGACCAGGAACTTGCGGAAGTTCGTGCAGCCGTCGGTCAACAGCGTGATCGAATGGGTGATGTTGTAGATGATCAGCGGCTTGTAGACGTTCATCTCCAAATAGCCGCCGGCGCCGCCGAAGCCCACGGCGACGTCGTTGGCCATCACCTGGGCCGCGATCATGGTCAGCGCCTCGGCCTGCGTCGGATTGACCTTGCCCGGCATGATCGACGAGCCGGGCTCGTTCTCCGGAATCTCCAGCTCGGCGAAGCCGGCGCGCGGACCGCACGACATCAGCCGGATATCGTTGGCGATCTTGTAGAGCGATACCGCCAAGGTGCGCAGCGTGCCGGAGAGCTGCACCAGCGCGTCGTGCGCGCCCTGCACGGTGAACTTGTTGGGCGCGCTCACGAACGGCAGGCCGCTCAGCTTGGCGATCTCGGCCGCCGCCGCCTCGGCGAAGCCGGGGGCCGCATTGATGCCGGTGCCGACCGCGGTGCCGCCCAGCGCGAGCTGGTAGACGCCCTTCAGCGAATCCTTCAGGCGTTCGAGGTTGTCGGCCAGCATGCCGGCATAGCCCGACCATTCCTGGCCGAGGGTGATCGGCGTGGCATCCTGCATGTGGGTGCGGCCGATCTTGACGATGCCGTCCCATGCCTTGGCCTTGGCCGCGATCGCGTCGTGCAGCGCGTCGACCGATGGCAGCAGCCGCTCGGCCACGCCGAGCGCGGCAGCAACATACATCGCCGACGGGAACGAATCGTTCGACGACTGGGACATATTGACGTGATCGTTGGGATGGACCGGCTTCTTCGAGCCGACCGGCGTGCCGGCAAGCTGGCAGCAGCGGTTGGAGATCACCTCGTTGACGTTCATGTTGAACTGCGTGCCGCTGCCGGTCATCCAGACATGCAGCGGAAACATGTCGTGATGCTGGCCGGCCAGGATCTCGTCGCACACCCGGATGATCAGATCGTGTGCCGTCGCATCGAGCCGCTTGCCGGCATGGTTAGCATTGGCGCAGGCCTTTTTCAGGATGGCATAGGCGCCAACCATCTCGCGCGGGATCAGGTCCTTGCCGATGCTGAAGTGCTCGAGCGAGCGTTGCGTCTGGGCGCCCCATAGCTTGTCAGCGGGGACGCTGACCTCGCCCAGGCTGTCTGTCTCTTTGCGAAAATCTGCCACGCTGGGCCTCCTGCCGAATGGGTGTGATCAGTCAGTCGATGGCCGCGCCGCGCGCAGCGATTTCAACGCGCCATGGCGCTTCTTGTCGTCGAGCCGTCGGCGCTTGCTCGACTTGGTGGGCTTGGTCTTCTTACGCGGGATCGGTCGGTGGGCGGCGGCGCGGACGAGGGCAATCAGCCGGGCGAGCGCCTCCTCGCGGTTGCGCAACTGGCTGCGCTCGCCCTGGGCAACCAGGACCAGCACGCCGTTGCGCGTCAGCCGGCGCCCGGCCAGCCGCTCCAGCCGTTGGCGCACGTCCTCGGGCAGCGACGGCGAATGGCGCACGTCGAAGCGAAGCTGCACCGCCGTCGATGTCGTGTTGACATGCTGGCCGCCCGGCCCGGCGGCGCGCACGAAGGTCTCCTCGATCTCGTCGGGGTCGAGAGCGAGCGTGCCGGTGATGCGGATCGGCGCCGCCCGGCGCGAGGTTTCGCCGTCCCCGGCCATCACTCCCGCCCGCCCGCCTTGCGCAGCATCGCCTCGATCGGCGTGCGGCCGGACTGCTTGGCGTAGCTCAACGCCCTGCGCCCGGTAAAGTCCGGAATGTTGGGATCGGCCTTCTTGTCGAGCAGCGCGCGCACGACCTCGGCAAAGCCCAGCCGCGAGGCGATGATCAGCGCCGTCGCGCCCTGCCGCGTCTGCGCCCCTGTCCTGGCATTGCGCCGCAGCAGCATCTCGACGATGTCGACATCGCCGCGCTCGGCGGCGCGGTGCAGTGGCGTGTAGCCCTCGCGGTCCGTGGAGTCGGGCATGGCGCCGCCCTTGAGCAGTGCCTCGACCACGCCGACATGGCCCGCCATCACCGCGACGACCAGCAGCGGCTGACCGTTGCTGTCGAGCTGGTTCGGGTTCTCGTTCCTGAGCAAGGCCTGGCGCACCTTCTCCTCGTCGCCGTTGCGCACCGCCTGGACGATCGGCTTCACCGTGAGAAAGTCCTGCGCCGAAAGCGACGCCGCCGGCAATACGAGCAAGGACGCGATGACGCTTCGACGGATCATGTCTTCCCCCCGCGCGATTCCTGGAAGCGGACCTCGATACGGTCCCAAATCTGCGCCTCCAGCGACACGCCGTCGAATCGGTTGATCTGCTGCAGGCCGGTCGGCGATGTGACATTGATCTCGGTGAGATAATTGCCGATGACGTCGATGCCGACGAACAACAGACCGCGCTTGGCGAGTTCCGGCCCGATCGTCTCGCACAGCTCGATGTCGCGCTTGGTCAAGCCAGCCTTGGTGGCGACGCCGCCGACATGCATGTTCGAGCGCGCCTCGCCGGCCGCCGGCACGCGGTCGATCGCCCCGACCGCCTTACCGTCGATCAGGATGATGCGCTTATCGCCCTTGCGCACCTCGGGTAGGTAGCGCTGGGCGATCACCGGTTCGCGGCTGCGCTGGGAGAACATCTCGAGAAGCGAATTGAAGTTCTCGTCGTCCGGCCGGACGCGGAACACGCCGGCACCGCCATTGCCGAACAGCGGCTTCAGGATGATGTCCTGGTGCTCCTCGCGAAAAGCTCGGATGGCACGCGCATCGGCGCTGATCAGGGTCGGCGGCATCACGTTGTCGAAATGGGTGACGAACAGCTTCTCGGGCGCGTTGCGCACGCTCGCCGGGTCGTTGACCACGAATGTCTTAGGGTGGATGTGCTCCAGGAGGTGCGTGGTGGTGATGTAGGACATGTCGAACGGCGGGTCCTGGCGCAGCAGCACGATGTCGATCGTCGAGAGGTCGATCGTCTCCGGCGCGCCCAGGGTGAAGTGATTGCCCTTCTCGCGCCGGAGCTTCATCGGCTGGGCGCGCGCCGTCACCTTGCGGTCGCGAAAGCTGAGATCGGGCGGCGTATAGTGCCACACGGCATAGCCGCGCCGTTCGGCCTCGAGGCCCAGCACGAAGGTCGAATCGCCGTCGATGTCGATGGTCGAGACGTGATCCATCTGAATGGCGACACTGAGCTTCATGGAACGATCCTGGACTGGGTTCGGGAAATGGGCCTGATGTCAGTTAAGGCCGCGACGCAGCTCCTGCAACAGGGCCGTCGCATGCTGGCGCAGGGCCGGGTCACCGCCCTCGCCCTGCAGATCGAGAAATCGCTGGAAGGCGGCGATGGCGGCGCGTCGCTTGTCGAGCCGGGCGTGGAGCTGGCCGGCCTCGAACAGCAATTCCGGCCGGTCGGGGGCGATCGCCAGCATGCGCTCGAGCGACTGCGCCGCCCCCGGCCAGTCGGCGTTCTTGGCAAGGCGCAACCGAATGTTGTTCTCCAGTCGCAACAGAACGTCGCGATCCGACACCGGATCGAAATAGTGCGGCTGCAGCTCGACCTCGGGCCCCAGCACCTTGCGCACCAGTGCCCGCAGATCGGCGGCCTCGCGCACGGCACCATCGTGGAACGGATCGACCACGTGGCGGGCCGTGTCGATGCCGATGCGGATCAGGAAGTGGCCGGGAAAGCCCATGCCCTCGGCAAGCCAGCCCTGCGCCCGCGCGACATGCAGGTAGAGGATCGAGAGCGCGACCGGCAAGCCTTTGCGCCGCTCCATGACGCGCACGAGGTCGGCATTCTGCAGATTGTCGTAGGACTCGGTATCCCCACGATAGGCGTAGGAGCGGGCGATGATCTCGGCCAACCCCTCGGGCGAGGCGCCGCGGCGGCGCACCAGATCGGCGAGGTCGGATGCCATCGCCGCGGCATGCTGGCGGAACGGCGTGAGATCGAGGGATTCCTCGCTGTGCGCGACACTCAGTGCAAGCCCGACCTCGAGCACGTCGAGCTGTTGGCCATCGCCGGCGCAAAGATCGCGCAGGCGATCGAGCTTGGCCTGCAGGGCGCGGTCATCCGACACGTCTCACCGCCATTGTCTCGCCTTCACCGTCTCGTCGTCATTCTGGCGCCTGCCACACGTCGGGCAGATGTCGCGGCCAGAAACCCGAGACCAGCATGGCGTCGAAGCGCACAGAGTGGGCGGCGAAATGGGGATGGCGGGCGACGAACAGGCTGGCGGCGCGCGCCACGCGGCCGAACTGGCGACCGCCCAGCGCATCGGCGGCGAGGGTGACGTCGCGACGCGCCTTGACCTCGACGAACGCCAAGACCCCGCCACGGCGGGCGACGATGTCGATCTCGCCGAGCTTGGTCTTGTAGCGTCGGGCCAGGATCGAGTAGCCGGCCAGTCGCAGGCGCCAGACTGCGCACGTCTCGGCAACCCGGCCCAGCCGATGAGCCCGCTGACGCGCCTGGATTGTCATGCCGTCATCCCTCGTTTCAGTTCGAGCGCCCGCGCATAGACCTCGCGCCGTTGCAGACCATAGCGCGCCGCCACTTCCGCCGCCGCATCCTTGACCGACGCACCAGCCATCGCCAATCGCAGGGCCTCGTCGACCGCGCCGGGTCCGGGGGTGGCCGCCGGGTCGGGCGGCCCGATCACCAGGACGATCTCGCCCTTGATATCGGGGTGGCCGGCATAGTGCCCAGCAAGCTGGTCGAGCGGCGCCCGCCGCACTTCCTCGAACAGCTTGGTGAGTTCGCGGGCGATCGCCGCGGGCCGCGGCCCCAGCAATTCGGCAAGGTCGGCCAACGAGGCGGCGAGCCGATGCGGCGCCTCGTAGAACACCAGGGTGGCCGGCACGCTGCCGGCGGCGGCGATGGCGCGGCGGCGCTCCCCCTCCTTGGCTGGCAAGAAACCGCCGAAGAAGAAGCGATCGGTCGGCAGGCCGGAGAGGGCGAGCGCCATCGGCAGGGCCGACGCACCGGGCGCGGCGGTCACGAAATGGCCACCGGCAAGGGCTGCACGCACCAGGCGATAGCCCGGATCGGAGATCAGCGGCATGCCGGCATCGGAGACCAGCGCCACGCGCTTGCCGGCGGCGAGTGCGCGCAGCAGCCGCGGCTCGGCATCGTCCTGCGTGGCGTCGCTGTAGGCCACGGTCGGCACGGCAATGCCGTAGTGGCTGGCGAGCTTGGCGAACACACGCGTGTCCTCGCAGGCGATCAAGTCGGCCGCCTGCAGGACGTCGAGCGCACGCAAGGTGATGTCGCGCAGGTTGCCGATCGGGGTCGCGACGATGTGCAACCCCGGCGCCAGCGGCGGTTTACGCCGCGCCTGCCCATCGTTAGCTTGTGACCGTTCGTCCACGTCCCGCTCGTCCACGTTCATCATCAGCCGATCGCCGGAGTTTCGCGCCGATGCGCCAGTCGTTCTTCGCGCTTGCCGCCCTTGCCCTCCTGCTGGGCGCCTGCGCGCAGCCAACCCAGACTAGCACGCCGCCCCCCAAGCTCACGAGCACGGGACCGGTTGCCGGATCGCCGGTCACGTCCTCGGGCAAGACGCGCATCGCGCTGCTGCTGCCGCTCACCGGCCGGACGGCCCCGATCGGGCAGTCGATGCAGCAGGCTGCCGAGATGGCTCTGTTCGACACCGGCGCCAAGGAACTGGCGCTGGCCTCCTACGATACGGGCGAGAGCGCCGAAACGGCGATAGAGGCCTACCGCAAGGCCCGCACCGACGGGGTCGCCCTGGTGCTCGGCCCGCTGTTCGGCCAGTCGGCCGCCGCTCTGGCGCCGCTGGTCAACCAAGGCGGCGTCAACGTCATCTCGTTCTCCAACGACGAGTCCGTTGCGCAGCGCGGCGTGTGGATCATGGGCATCGCCGCCCCGCCGCAGGTTCGCCGCGTCGTCGATTACTCGGTCGACAACGGCATCCGGCGCTTCGCCGCCTTCGCGCCGCAGACGTCCTACGGCGAGCAAATGGTTCGCACGTTGGAGAGTCAGGTCACGGTGCGGGGCGGCCAGGTGGTGGCGACCGAGCTCTACGATCCCAATACCGTCGACCTTTCGGCCGCGGCGCGACGCCTCGCCGGCGCGCTGCAGGGCGGCGACGGCAAGCTCGCCGTGCTGGTGCCGGTGGCGCCGCCGCGCCTGTCGGCGGCGCTGGCCGCTCTCGCCGCGGCCGGCATCGACACCAAGTCGATCCAGTTGGTCGGCACCGGCGTGTGGGACGTCCCCGGCATCGGCGGCGAGGCGTTGCTGCGCGGCGCCTGGTATGCCGCGCCCGACCCGGCCGCCCGGGGTGATTTCGAGCGCAAGTTCCTGGCGACCTATGGCCGGCCGCCCAACCGACTGGCGACGCTTGCCTATGACGGCGTGGCGCTGGCCGGACATCTGGCGCGCCTGAAGCCGGGCGGGGATTTCTCCGCCGAAGCCATCGCCAACCCGGCCGGCTGGTCAGGCATCGACGGCATCTTCCGCTTCCTGCCGGATGGCAAGTCGGAACGCGCCCTGGCAGTGATCGAAGTCCAGGCCGGGCGCAACAATGTGGTAAGCCCCGCCCCGACCGCCTTCGCGCGCCCGACCAACTGACGCAACGCCATGCCGGTCCTGCCGCGCGCCATCCTGTTCGACCTCGACGACACGCTGATCCGCGCCTACGCCCAGCCGGAGGAAGCCTGGCGCCGGCTGCTCCATGTATTCGCCGCCCATCTCGATGCCCACGACGAGGCCGCCGTCGAGCGCATCCGCCTCGCCATCATGGACGAGGCGCGCGCCTTCTGGTCGGATCAGGCCGAGGCAGCGAAGTGGCGCCTGGACATTCCGATGGCGCGACGCCTGTCGACGCGGCGCGGCTTGGCGCGGCTCGGCCATACCGACGAGGCGCTCGCCGACAAGATCGCCGACGCCTTCACCGAGCTGCGCCGCAATGAGTACCGGCTCTATCCCGACGCGCACGCGACCGTCGACACGCTGCGCGGGGCCGGAGTCAGGCTGGCGCTGGTGACCAACGGCGCGTCGGCGATGCAACGCGACAAGATCGTGCGCTTCGACCTCGGCCATCGCTTCGATCACATCCAGATCGAAGGCGAGTTCGGCCAAGGCAAGCCCGAGCTCGCCGTCTATCGCCACGCACTCGACCGCCTGGGCGTGGCGGCCGCCGACGCCTGGATGGTCGGCGACAATTACGAATGGGAAGTCGTGGCGCCGCAGCGGCTCGGCATGTGCGGCATCTGGTACGACCCCTACGAGGCTGGCGTGCCGACCCACGCGACGGCGCAGCCGAGCCGCATCATCCGCCGGCTGGGGGAGCTGCTGGAGTGACTTTCATATCCCGCCCGTCATCGGGAGAGGTGGCCCGATCAGGCGCTGTTGCAGCGCCACTGGTCGGAGGGAGAAGGCCTCCGTCGAGGTTTTCCAGGATCTGACATCGGATCCCGAAGTATCTCGCCTGTGGCTTTCCCCCTCCGCCCCGTATGATGGGGCACCTCCCCCGATGACGGGGGAGGCGGACAAGTCAATGCTTCGCCCGGTCTTCCGGCAGCTTGTCGGCCGTGTGCAGCATCAGGCGCTCGACCCGGCCGCCCTCGATCAGGTGCTTCTGGAGCACCTCGTCGATGTCTTCCTTGGTCGGGCAGGAGTACCAGACACCTTCCGGATAGATCACCAAAGTCGGCCCGAGCTCGCAGCGGTCGAGGCAACCGGCATTGTTGATCCGCACATTGTCGATGCCGAGTTGCTTCGCCCGCCCCTTCATGTAATCGCGCAGCGCCTCGCCGCCCCGGTCGGCGCAGGAGCCCCGCGGATGGCCGGCCTGGCGGCGGTTGGTGCAGCAAAACACATGGGCCTCGTAGTACGGCTTGGGGTCGGTCGGCTTCTCACGCTGGCTCATCGTGGCCTCAATCCTTCTTGCCGGTGGCGATGTTGGCGAGCTGAGACCAGAATGCCTGTTGCATCTGCTGCATCTGGTCCATGCCCTGCATCGAGGCCGGCAGCCATGTCTTGAAGATGGTCTCGGGATTCATGGCGCCGAGGCTCGAGCGCAGGCGCTCCTCGATCTCGCTCATGATGCGATCCTGCATGGGCTTGATGTCGGGCAGCCCGAAGAAGGCACGCGCTTCTTCGGGCGTGCAAGTAACCTCGACGTTGACTTTCATGGCCTTCTCTCCGTTTCGCCGAGCTTAGGCGATATCGGTCCGACGAGCCATGCTGCGGCAAGCCATGCTATGAGCGCCCATGGTTCCTCCCTGGATTGCCCCCAACCCGCGCGCCGACCGGCGCCAGAAATTCGGCCGCGACCAGCAGTTCGTGGTCAACCCCAACGGCATTCCCGAGCTCTGCGAGGAGTTGCAAGAGTGCCCGCGTCACAGCCCGACGCCGCTCCATGAGCTGCCGGCGCTGGCCGAGCGCCTGGGGATCGGAGAACTCCGCGTCAAGGACGAAAGCCAGCGCTTCGGCTTCGGCGCCTTCAAGGCCCTGGGCGGAGTCATCGCCGTCTACAACGTCCTGTCTGGCGCGGTCGGCGAGGCCTACCACTCGAGCACGACGTTCGCCGACCTCTTGAACGGACGGCATCGCGAGATCACCTCACGGTACACGTTTGCAACCGCGAGCTCGGGCAATCACGGCCGCTCGGTCGCGGCCGGCGCCAAGCTGTTCGGCGCGCCCTGCTTCGTGTTCCTGCCCAAGTTCACCAGCGCCGAAAAAGAGGCAGCGATCCGCGCCCGCGGTGCCGAGGTGATCCGCGTCGATGGCGACTACGACACCGCCGTCGCCGAATGCCGCCGCCAGTCGGAAGAAAAGGGCTGGTCGATCATCTCCGACACGTCGTGGGAGGGCTACGATTCGGTGCCGCGCAGCGTCATGCGCGGCTATTGCGTGCTGGTCCACGAGGCGGTCGTCCAATGGCAACGCGCGCCGACGCATGTGTTCGTGCAGGCGGGCGTCGGCGGGCTCGCCGCCGCCGTGATCGGCTATCTGTGGGCCGTGCTGCCCGAACGGCCGATCTCGATCGTCGTCGAGCCGGCGAGCGCGGACTGCTGGTTCCAGAGCAACCGCGCCGGCAAGCCGACGTTGGCAAGCGGCGATGCCGACACCGTCATGGGCGGGCTCGCCTGCCGCGAGATTTCACCCGTGACCTGGCCGGTGGTCGGCGACGGCGCCGACTGGTTCATGACCATCGAGGAGGACCAGGTGCTGCCGGCCCGGCGGCTCTTCGCCAACCCGATCGGCAGCGATCCCGCCATCGCTTCGGGACCGTCGGGCTGCGCCGGCCTGGCGGGCTTGCTGCGCGTCTCGGCCGACGAGGCCGCCTTCGAGGCCCTCAAGCTCGACCGCCAGTCGCGCGTTCTGGTGGTCAACAGCGAAGGCAATCTCGGCGAACCCCTGCCGTGATCGAAGGCCGCAATTGCCTCGGCGAGGAATCCAGGCCCTGCTGCTGGATACCGTGGGACCATCCTGCCGCGGGCAAGGGGCTGGTCGACGGCAAGCCCGCCCCCTACGTTTGCCGCAATAGCATCTGCCGGCCGTCGATCGTCGACGCGGCCGCATTCGATCCCTGAAGGAGTTGGTTCGTGCAGCTTCAGCTCAAGACCTGGACGTTCGTCGAGGATTACCTCAAGACCAAGACCGGCATCATCATCCCGATCGGCTCGACCGAGCAGCACGGACCGACCGGCCTGATCGGCACCGATGCGCTGACCGCCGAGATGATCGGCCGTGGCGCCGGCGAGAAGGTCGGCGCGCTGGTGGCGCCGACCATCTCGGTCGGCATGGCGCAGCACCACCTCGACTTCCCCGGCTCGGTGACGCTGCGGCCGACCACCCTTATCGCCGTCGTGCGCGACACCGTGGTGTCGCTGGCGCGCCACGGCTTCACCCGCTTCTTCTTCGTCAATGGCCATGGCGGCAACATCGCCACCGTGACCGCGGCCTTCTCCGAGATTTATGCCGAGCGCTCGATGGAGCGGCTGAGCAACCAGCCCTCGATCAAGTGCGCGCTGCGTAACTGGTGGGACGGGCCGGGCATCAAGAAGCTCAGCCAGGAGCTCTACCCGGTCGGCGAGGGCAGCCACGCCACCGCCTCGGAAGTGGCGCTCACCTGGTACAAATATCCCGAGACGATGAACCGCACCCAGCTCGAGCCGCGCATCGCGCCCAACGGCTCGTTCGCCGACGCCGAGGACTACCGGCGCGCCTTCCCCGACGGCCGCATCGGCTCCGATCCCAGCCAGGCGACACCCGAGCACGGCAAGCGCTTCTACGACACCGCCGTCGAAGAAGTGGCGCGCGACTACGAGAAGTGGGTGGCCAGGTAGGTCAGCGCCTCACGCGCTCCCGGTACAGAATGTACAGGCCGGAGGCTACGATCACGACGATCCCCCACAAGGCCAGGGCATTGGGCACCTCGCCCCAGACGACATGGCCGATGACGAGGGCCCAAAGGATGGAGGCGTAGCGGAAGGTGCCGATCACCGAGAGCTCGCCACCCGAGCGCAAGGCAAGGACGAGGAACTGGTAGCCGGCCGCCAGCAGGAGCGAGGCGCCGACGATGTAGCCGAGCGCCAGAAGGTTTATCGGCTGCCAGCCCTCCACTAAGGCCCAGCCGCATCCGAGCAAGGTGACGATGATCGCGGTCGCGAACGTCACCACGAGGGTCGGCACGCCGCGCGGCAGGCGATGGCTCAGAACATCGCGCGCGGCGCTGAAGAAGGTGCCGGCCAGCGCCACCCAGGTCCAGGCGTTGAGATCGCTCGGCTTGGGCTGGATCACCAGGAGAACGCCGACGAAGCCCACGACGACGGCGCTCCAGCGCCGCCATCGCACATCCTCGCGCAGGATCAGCACGGCAAGGACGGTCAGGATCAGAGGCGTCGAGAGATTGACCGCCGTGGCGATCCCGAACGGGATGTGGAACAGCGCGATGAGAAAGATGAACGCGGCCGCCGCCTCCAGGAAGCCGCGCAACAGAATCTGCGGATGGCCGACGGCGCCGAGCTGGCGCCATGTCCCGGTCGCCAGCAAGGCGAGCGCGCACCACAGGGTGGCGAAGGCGCCGCGCACGCCGATCGCCTGCACGGCCGGCGCCGACTCGGCCGCGAGCTTCATGAGAGCGTCGTTGACGATGAACACCAGGACCGACGCCGACATCGCGAGGATGCCGCGGCGATTGTCGATCACGTCATTTGCCGCCGGACATCTTCAGGATGAGCTTCCATTGCGCGTCGCTGACCGGCACGACGGAGAGCCGCGACTGGCGCACCAGGCCGAAATCCGCGAGCTTCGGCTCGGCCTTGATCGCGGCCAGAGTCACGAACCGCTCGACCGGCTCGACGGCCTCGACGTCGACCGTCACCGACTTGCCGTCCTTGTCGGTCGGGTCGGGGTAGGCCGTCTTCGTCACCTCGGCGATGCCGACGATCTCCTTGCCTTCGTTGGAATGGTAGAAGAAGCAGCGGTCGCCGACCTTCATGGCCTTGAGGTTGATCGACGCCTGGGCGTTGCGCACGCCGGTCCAGGATGTCTTCTTGTCTTTCACCAGTTGCGACCACGAATAGACCGACGGCTCGGACTTGATGAGCCAGTACGCCATGTCACCCTCCGCCTTCACTTGCCCTCGCGGCGCAGCGGTCGCGCCAGCAGCGCACGGATCGCCTCGTCGAGACTGGCCTCGCGATGCAGGATAGCATCGACGGCCGCGCAAATCGGCATCTCGATTCCCAGGCGATGGGCGCGCGCCAGAACCGCCGGCGCCGTCGCCTCGCCTTCGACGACCTGACGGCGGCCACTCATATGCGCCGCCAGGGTCACGCCCTTGCCAATAGCCAGGCCGAGGGCGCAGTTGCGCGACAGAGGCCCGTGGCAGGTAAGCACGATGTCGCCGAGGCCGCTCAATCCGGTCAGCGTCTCCAGCTCGGCGCCCATTGCCTGTCCAAGACGGGCCATCTCGGCGAAGCCGCGCGTGATCAGGGCAGCGGCGGCGTTGTAGCCGAGGCCCCGCCCCTCGACGATGCCGGCCGCAATCGCCAGGACGTTCTTGACCGCGCCACCTAGCGCGACGCCCATCACGTCGTGCGTCCAGTACGGACGGAAGACGCCGGCCGCCAGCGAGCCCGCCAGCAGGCGGCCGAGGTCCTCGTCCACCGTGGCGACGCTGACCGCCGTCGGCAGTCCGCGGACCGCTTCCTCGGCGAAGCTCGGACCCGACAGCATGGCGAGTGGTCGGCCGGGCAGCACCTCGCCCAGCAGCTCGGGCATGAGCAGCCCGCTCTTTACCTCGATTCCCTTGGCGCAGATCACCACGGGCGAGCGGCCCTCGAGCCGCCCCGCCACCTCGCGCACCGCTTGCGCCGGGCAGACCAGCAGCAGCGCGTCGCAGCCGGCGAGTTCACCGAGATCGCCGGCCGCCTCGATACCGGCGTCGAGCGTCTGGCCGGGCAGGTACACTGGATTGACGCGATCGCGCGCGATCGCGGCGGAAATGGCCGGATCGCGCGACCATACGGTCACGCGCCGCCCGGCGCGGCGCGCCAGGCAGGCGAGCGCCGTGCCCCAGGCACCGCCGCCCACCACGCCTATGTGGTGCAGGACGCTCACGGGCTACTGGAAGGCATCGTGCCGCTCACTCGATCAACTCGTCGGCCAACGACAGGAATTCGCGCGAGACCACAAGTCCCAGGTCCCTCGCTGTCTTGAGATTGAAGACGAGTTCCAGCTTCGTCGGCTGCTCCACGGGCAAATCGGCCGGATTTACCCCCTTGAGGATCTTGTCCACGTACGTGGCGGCGCGTCGAAACAGACCGGCCTGGCTCGCCCCGTATGACATCAGCCCCCCTTCGTCGACAAACTCCCTTGCGGCATACATTGCCGGCAGCCGGCTCTGCGCCGCCAATTCCACGACGCGTTTGTACTCGGTAAACAACATCGGACTGGGCAACTGAACAACCGCATCGGCGCGCTCTCGGATCATTGTGACAAAGGCCCTCTCGAGATCGCCCGGGCCGAGAGCTGGGACGAGCTGAAGCTGCAGTTTCACCGCCCGAGCTGCCGTCTCGGTCTCCGCCACAATGCCTTCCATCGTCCGCTTCCCGTATGCGGAAGGATGCAAAAGGGCAGCCACCCGGGAAAGCTCGGGAATGACGTCTTTAAGCAGGCCGAAGCGTTTGGCGATCAATTCCGGGCCGAGAAAGGTATTTCCCGTGACGTTCCCACCTGGGCGAGCAAGGCTGCCAACCAATTCATCACCGACCGGATCGGCCATGCCACCGACGACGATCGGGATCGTGCTGGTTGCCTGCTTGGCAGCGCGCGCCGGTGACGTGCTCATGACGAAGATGACGTCAACCTTGAGTCGAACCAGATCGGCCGCGAGTTGTGGGAACCGATCTGCATTCCAATCCCCGTAGCGTCGCTCGATCGTGATGTTCGTACCCTCGGTGTAACCGAGCTCCCGGAGCCCTTCGTAAAATCCCACGGCTGCAGGTGTATCGGTCGAGCCGGGATTCAACACGCCAACGACAGGAAGTTTTCCTTTCTGTTGGGCGTTGGCGGCGACCGACCACGCAGCCGCTGCGCCGCCGGCCAGTGTGACGAACTCGCGCCGCTTCATTGCCTACCTCAAGCTCAGGAGGCGGCATCCTAGCGGTTCAAATAGGGACGTCGATAGGGCCAGAATCCGGTATCGAGGATACTGCCATCTGAAGATCTCGATCCGTGTGTGCCGCCGCCGTCACAGGCTGAGATTGAGAGCGATGGAGATGCGCACGGCCTGACCGCGATAGGGCCGCACCTGATGCAGGACCCAGGACGGAAACATCACCATTCGGCCGGTCTGCGGGCGCACCATCTCGTTGGCGCCGACCGACAGGCCCCCCGGCATGGCATAGGCGAGCTGGGGCGCATACATCGCCGGCCCCGGACCGCGCGGATCCATGAACTCGAGCTCGCCGCCGAGCGACTGATCGGTGGAAATTCCGCCATCGTCGACATAGTAGACGGCCGACCAGAAGCTGCCGGGATGGGAATGGAACTCGTTGCCGTGACCGGCCCTGTTCACATTGGCCCAGATATTGGCACGCCAGGTCACGGCGGCCGGCTTGCCTTCGCGATCCGTGGTGAAGCGATTGGCGAGATTGCGCCCGATGGCGAGCAGCTTGATCGCCGGCACGCCGCCCCAGCGATCCATATCCCAGGTCGATTGCCAGCCGCCGAGATTGGAATGCTGCGTTCCCGGATGCGCGCGCTCGCGTTCCTCTATCGCCTTGCGCAGGTCGGGATTGAGCGCCGCTGCGTCCGGCACGTCGAACACGATGATCGGCGTGGCGAACATCGCCAGGAGCTCTGGCGTCGTGGTGCTCATGCAGCGACTTCGGCGAGCGGCCAACGCGGGCGCGGCTTGAAATCGAGCGCGTCGACCATGCCGAGCCGAAGCCGCTCGATGCCGGCCCAGGCGATCATGGCGCCGTTGTCGGTGCAAAGCTTCACTGGCGGCGCCACCAGGCGAGCCCCGTAGCGGCCGGCGACGTCCTCCAGCCGGTGCCGCAGGTAGAGATTCGCGGCGACACCGCCGGCGACGACCAGGGTCAGCGACGGGGCCATCGCGAAGGCATTGGCGCAGCGGTCGGCCAGCACGTCGCCGACCGTGCGCTGGAAGGAGGCGCAAAGATCGGCGACAGCCGAGCCGTCGTCCGCCGCGAGCTTCTCGACCGCCTGTCGCACCGCCGTCTTGAGGCCGGAGAAGGAGAAATCACAGCCGGGCTTGCGCCACATCGGCCGCGGCAGGCCGAAGCGGTTGGGGTTACCCTCGGCGGCCGTGCGTTCAACGGCCGGCCCGCCGGGAAAGCCCAGCCCCAGGAGCTTCGCCGTCTTGTCGAAGCATTCGCCGACGGCGTCGTCGATGGTCGTTCCCAGCCGCGTGAAATCGCCGGGACCGCGCACGGTGAGGAGCTGGCAATGACCGCCCGACACCAGCAGCAGCAGAAAAGGAAACGCCACCTCCTCGGTGAGCCTCGCCGACAGGGCATGGCCCTCGAGGTGGTTGACGGCAATGAACGGCCTTTCGTGTGCGAAAGCGAGCGCCTTCGCCGTCATGACGCCGACCATGACGCCGCCGATCAGCCCCGGCCCGCCGGTCGCGGCGATGCCGTCGAGATCGGCCAGATCGAGCCCGGCGGCGCGCAACGACTCCTCGACCAGCCCGTCGATGCGCTCGAGATGGGCGCGCGCGGCAATCTCCGGCACCACACCGCCGAACCGGCGATGCTCGGTGAGCTGGCTGTAGACGACATTGGCCAGGATAATCCCAACCGGTTGCGGCGCCGGCTTCGTCGTCTCGACGACGGCAACTGCCGTTTCGTCGCAACTCGTTTCGATTCCCAGGACGCGCATGGCGTCTTCTAGCGTCGGCGCCCCAGGCGCGCCAGCACGCTTTCCGACGTGATGAAGCCTCCCGCCGTTCCATCGGGTCGGAAAGGCGGCCGTCCATTTGGTTGTCGCAACAGGCACATTCCGCGCGGCTGTTCCCGCCGAACGGAATGTGCTCTAGAGCAGCATCATGGCTGCTCCTCTCCTCCGCCTCGGCACGCGCGGCAGCAAGCTCGCCCTCGTGCAGGCCGGCCTCGTGCGCGATGCGCTCGCCGCCGCTGTCCCTGCCCTGGCGGCAGCCGACGCCATCGAGATCGTCACCATCCGCACGACCGGCGATGCCATCCAGGACCGCCCGCTCTCGGAAGCTGGCGGCAAAGGCTTGTTCGTCAAGGAGATCGAGGAAGCGCTGTTCGCCGGCCGCATCGATGCCGCCGTTCACAGCATGAAGGACATGCCGACGGTTCAGCCGGCCGGCCTGGCCATCGCGTCCTTCCTGCCGCGGGAAGACGCGCGCGACGTACTGATCGCCGGCGACGTGGCACGCATTGCCGACCTGAAGCGCGGGGCGATCGTCGGCACCTCCGCATTGCGCCGCCGCGCCCAGCTCCTGCATCGCCGGCCCGACCTGCAGATCGTGACGCTGCGCGGCAATGTCGACACACGGCTGGCCAAGCGCGAAGCCGGAGCGGTCGAGGCCACTCTCCTGGCGCTGGCGGGACTCAAGCGCCTTGGCCTCGGCCATGTCGGAAGACCGATCCCCGAGGACGAGGTGCTGCCGGCCGTTGGCCAGGGGGCCGTGTGCCTCGAATGCCGCGTCGACGATTCGCCGACCCGGGAATCGCTGGCGAGCATCGATCACGCGCCGACCGCGACCTGCGTCGCGGCCGAGCATGCCATGCTGGCCGTGCTCGACGGGTCGTGCCGCACGCCGATCGCCGGTCATGCCGTTCTGACCAGCGAGGGTGGGTTGCATCTGCGCGGCCTGATCGCCAAGCCGGATGGGTCCGAGCTGATATTCGCCGAACGGCGCGGGGCGGCGCGCGACGCCGCGGTAATAGGGCGCGACCTCGGCCACGAATTGCTGCGCCGCGGCGGCCCCGGCTTCCTCTCGGCCTGATTGGCGCTCGACCCGACTGGGTCTCGACCTGACCGATGGGCGACCGTAGAGTTCGGTGCATGCGCTTCGGCTTGCGATTCCTCACCGCTCTCGGCAGCGCGGCCGTCTTGCTCACCGCGTGCGAATCGGCACCGGTCACCGGCCGCTCGCAGATGATGCTGGTCAGCGAGAGCGAGGAACGCCAGATGGGCCTGCAGGCTTATCAGCAGGTCCTGTCGAAGGAAGCGCTGTCGCACGACGCGCAAGTCAATGCGCTGGTCGACAAGATCGGGCGCCGCATCGCGGCGGCGGCGGAACGCCCGCCGGGCGAGCTGTGGCGGGCACCGCGCTTTCGCTGGGAATTCAAGACCGTCGACAACAAGGAACCGAATGCCTTCTGCCTGCCGGGCGGCAAGGTCGTGGTCTATACCGGCATCCTGCCGATCACCCGAACCGAAGCCGGGCTCGCCGTCGTGATCGGCCACGAGGTGGCCCACGCGCTGGCCCGTCACGGCGCCGAGCGCATGAGCGATCAGATGGTTGCCCAGGTCGGCCTCACGGCGGCGTCCGTCGCCATGGCGGCGACGATCGGCGGCAGCAGTCGGCGATATACGCCGATGATGATGGCGGCGCTGGGTGCCGGCGCCACCGTGGGCTTCCTGTTGCCGATGTCGCGCGCCCAGGAATCGGAGGCCGATCGCATCGGGCTCATCCTGATGGCGCTCGCCGGATACGACCCGCAGGAGGCGATCGGCGTCTGGGAGCGCATGCGCGCCGCCAACACCGGCAAGAAGGGCACCGAATGGCTGAGCACCCACCCCGCAGATTCGACGCGGCTCGCGGACATTCGCCACTGGCTGCCCGAAGCCATGAGGTACTATCGGCCCCGTGACTGACCAGATCGAATACGACGCAACCGGCCTGCTCTGCCCGCTGCCGGTGCTGCGCGCCAACCGCAAGCTGCGCGAGCTCTCGATCGGCGGCGTGCTGACGGTGCGCGCCACCGATCCCGCCGCCGAGCAGGATTTTCCCGCCTTCTGCCGGCAGACCGGGCATGAGCTGGTCGAGGCCCGCCGCGACGGCGACGTGCTGGTGTTCGTCATCCGGAAACGCTAGAGCGACGGTCAAGCTCAGGGGCCGAGTTCAGGGGCCAAGTTCAGGGGAGCGTATGCCAAAGGCAACCTTCAAGACGATCGACTCGCTCGATGTTTCCGGCAAGCGCGTGCTGGTCCGCGTCGACCTCAATGTGCCGATGAAGAACGGCGTGGTGAGCGACGCCACGCGCATCGAACGAGCCGCTCCGACGATCGCCGAGCTGGCGGCAAAGGGCGCACGCGTGATCGTGCTCAGCCATTTCGGAAGGCCCGACGGCAAGCGCGTGCCCGCGATGTCGCTCGGCCCGCTGGTCGCGCCGCTGGCCAAGGCGCTCGGCAGGCCGGTCGCCTTCGCCGAGGATTGCGTCGGCCCGGTCGCCGAGGACGCGGTGCGCAGCCTGAAGCCGGGCGACGTCTTGCTGCTGGAAAATCTGCGCTTCCACAAGGAGGAAGAGAAGAACGACAACGCCTTCATCGACAAGCTGTCGGTGCTGGGCGACATCTACGTCAACGACGCCTTCTCGACCGCCCACCGCGCGCACGCCTCGACCGAGGGTCTGGCCCATCTCCTGCCGGCGGCGGCCGGACGGCTGATGCAGGCCGAGCTGCAGGCGCTCGACAAGGCGCTGGGCAATCCCAAGCGGCCGGTGTGCGCGCTGGTCGGGGGCGCCAAGGTCTCGACCAAGCTCGACCTGCTGGGCAACCTGGTCGGCAAGGTCGACAAGCTGATCATCGGCGGCGGCATGGCCAACACCTTCATGCATGCGCAGGGCATCGCCGTGGGCAAGTCGCTGTGCGAGAAGGATCTGGCGTCGACCGCGCGCGAGATCCTCGCCAAGGCCGAGGCCGCCAAGTGCAAGGTCCTGCTGCCCGTCGACGTGGTGGTCGCCGCGGAGTTCAAGGCGGGCGCGCCTCACACGGTGGTCGATGCCGCGGCTTGTCCGACCGACCAGATGATCCTCGATATCGGGCCAAGATCGGTCGCCAATTACATCGCGGAACTGCGCACCTGCGCCACCCTGGTATGGAATGGGCCGGTCGGCGCGTTCGAGCTGAAGCCGTTCGACGAGGGCGGCGTGGCGCTGGCGCAGGAAGTGGCCCGCCTCACCGGCGCCGACAAGCTGCTGTCGGTCGCGGGCGGCGGCGATACGGTGGCGGCGTTGGCGGCTGCCGGGGTCGAGGACAAGCTCTCCTATGTCTCGACGGCAGGCGGTGCCTTCCTGGAATGGATGGAAGGCAAGGCCCTGCCCGGCGTTGCGGCGCTCATCCGGGCAGCCTAAGAGTCGGGGCATGAGCGCCCCGACGACGACCGACCGACCGCGCCTTCCGTGGGATCCGCCGGAACATTTCGAGAAGAGAATCCCCGAAGGCGACAATCGCGAACGCCTGATTTGCGCGCGCTGCGAGTTCATCCACTACCAGAATCCCAAGATCGTCGCCGGGGCGGTCTGCACCTGGCAGGACAAAATCCTGCTGGCCAAGCGCGCGATCGAGCCGCGCAAAGGCTTCTGGACCGTGCCGGCAGGCTACATGGAGCTGGGCGAGACCACCGAGCAGGCCGCCCAGCGCGAGGCCCGCGAGGAGGCATGCGCCGAGATCGAGATCGATCGCCTGCTCGCCATGTACAGCGTTGCCCGCATCGGCCAGGTGCAGATCATGTATCGCGCGCGGCTGGTCAGCGCCGACGTGTCCGCCGGGCCGGAAAGCGAGGCCGTTGCGCTGGTCGACTGGGCCGACATCCCGTGGGACCAGCTCGCCTTTCCGACCGTCGTCTGGGCGCTCGCCCATTTCCACGAATCGCGCGCGAGAGCCGACTTCGCGACTTACTCCAACCCGACAGGCGACCTGGCCCGCATGTGGCCGCCGCGCAAGCCCGCAGGCCTGTAACGGCGATCCTTCTTCTGGCTCCGCTCCCCGACGGGGGAAGAGGACCCGGAAAGCCCAGATCCGCGCTCGCGAAGCATTTGGCGAAGCTGGAGAGTGCCCTTCGTTGCCGGCCCTGCTGGCCATTGGTACAGTCGCCCCAACGTTCGGCAAACGGACGACATTGGAGGAAACCATGCTGACTGCAGCCAACAACGAGATGCTGACGCGCGTTGGGCCGGGCACGCCCATGGGCAACCTGATGCGGGAATACTGGATCCCCGCCTGTCTTTCGTCCGAGCTCAAGGCCGACGGCGAGCCGATGCGGCTCATGCTGCTCGGCGAGCAGCTCATCGCCTTCCGCGACACCGACGGCCGTGTCGGCATCATGGAGCATCGCTGTCCGCACCGCTGCGCCTCGCTGTTCTTCGGCCGCAACGAGGAAGGCGGCTTGCGCTGCGTCTATCACGGCTGGAAGTTCGACGTCGAAGGCAACTGCGTCGACATGCCGAACGTGCCGCCGGCCCAGGACTTCAAGCATCGCGTCAAGAACAAGTCCTACAAGGTGGTCGAGCGCGCCGGCTTCGTCTGGACCTACATGGGGCCGCGCCAGGAAGCGCCGCCGCTGCCCAGCATCGAGGTCCTGATGCTGCCCGAGGAAGAACGCATCACGCGCCTGCACATGCGCGAGTGCAACTGGTTCCAGTCTCTGGAAGGCGACATCGACACCTCGCACTTCGGCTTCCTGCATATCGGCGGGCTCCAGGCCGAGGAGGTCGATCCGAACACCATCCATCGCTGGGGCGTCGGCGATCGCGCACCCGACTACAAGGCGACGGAGAGCGATTGGGGCACGATGTACGCCGCCTACCGCCCGGCCGATCCGGGCAGCTTCTACTACCGCTTCGCCCATTTCATGTTCCCCTTCATCACGCTGACGCCCAACGGCTCGTTCGAGGACCAGGTCGCGTGCACCCTGAACGTGCCGATGGATGACACGCACACCATGACCTACAACATCGCCTGGAAGCAAAAGACGCGTCCGCTCGAGACGCTGAAGAACGGCGACTGGATTCCCGGCCTGAAGCCCGACGTCGAGTATCTGCCCAACACCAACGACTGGTTCGGCCGGTGGCGCCTGGTGGCGCGGCGCGAGAACGACTACCTGATCGACCGCGACATGCAGAGGAACGTTAACTTCACCGGCATCCAAGGCATCGGCCGACAGGACCAGGCGATGATCGAGTGCATGGGCGAGATCGTCGACCGCTCGCTCGAGCACCTCGCGCCGTCGGACCGCATGATCGCCATCACACGCCGGCGCCTCCTGCAGGCCGCTCAGGAGCTGATGAACGAGAAGAAGGTGCCGGTCACGGTCGATCATCCGGACATCTATCTCGGCGCGCGCGGCGGCGCGTTCGTGGCGCCGGCCGAGCAAGACTGGCTCGATGCCTATGCCGACAAGATGCAGACAGCCAAGAGCCCGCTGGGCTTGCTGAACCGCAAGCAGCTACCGCTGGCAGCCGAGTAGCGCACGAGCTGAACAAGGGGCGATAGAGCTGCACCAGACAGCCGTCGCACGGCCTGAAGCGCATCGGCGCTTCGGGAGGAGGGAGGCGCGAGGATGGTGACTGTCGCCGCCGCCTTGGGCGAGCGCACTGCGTCGTTCGGTGGCCTGTGGCGCTACGGCCGTCCCGCGGGCATCGCTGCGCTGATCGTGGTTCTGTGCTTCCTGTCGCTCTATCCCATGGCGATGCTGCTCTACGGCAGCCTGCATTCGACGCCGCCGGGCATCCCCGGCGAGTTCAACCTCGACGGCTATCTCGGCATCGCCACGACCGAGAACCTGATCGTGCTGGCCAACACGGTCGGCATCTCGCTGGTCAAGACGGTGCTGGCCCTGGCGCTGGCCGTGCTGCTGGCCTGGATCGTGGCGCGCACCGACACCCCGGGCCGCGGCGTCTTGGAAGTATTGATCACGCTGCCGTTCTTCATCCCGCCGATCCTGACGGCGACGGCGTGGGCGATGCTGGGCAATGCCCAGGTCGGCACCCTCAACCTCGCCTGGCGCTGGCTGAGCGGCAGCGACAGCACCCTGGTCGACGTCTACTCCTACGGCGGCGTCATCTGGCACATGATGCAGTATTCGACGCCGTTCATCTTCCTGTTCGTCGTCGATGCCTTCCGCGCCATGGATCCCTCGCTCGAGGAATCGAGCCGCATGTCGGGCGCGACGCGCTGGCAGACCTTCTGGCGCATCACCTTCGCGCTGATGCTGCCGGTCACCACCAGCGCCTTCGTTCTGAGCTTCATCCGCGGCATCGAATCGTTCGAGTCGGCGGTGTTCTTCGGCACGCCGGTCGGCATCGAGGTGATCACCACCACCATCTACAACTCGATCACCCAGCGCGCCCAGCCCGACTACCAGTCGGCGACGGCGTTGAGCTTTGCCGCCCTCGCGCTGATGTTCCTGCTGGTCGTCCTGCAAGCCCGGCTGTTGCGCGGGCGCAGCTTCACCACCGTCACCGGCAAGGGCTACGCACCCAACATCACCCGGCTGGGTCGGATGCGCTGGGTGACGTTCGCGGTTTGCATCGCTTTCTTCGTCGTCAGCGTCGCCCTGCCGATCGGCCAGCTCCTGCTGAGCTCGTTCTTCAAGTTCTTCGGCTTCTACGAAGCCGACATGCTGACCCTGGAGCATTACCGCAACGTCTGGGAGAACTCTGGCTTCTGGCGCGCCTTCCGCAACACCCTGCTGCTGGGCTTCGCCGGCGCGACGGCGACCATGGCGCTGGGCGGCATCGTGGCCTACGTCACCACGCGCACGCGCTGGCGCGGCCGGAGGCTGATCGACGTCCTGGCGTGGCTGCCCTGGATGATGCCGGGCATGGTGCTGGGCATCGGCTTCCTGTGGGGCTTCGCCATCTTGCCGCACGCCATCCCGATCTACGGCACGCTGTGGGCGCTGCTGCTGGCCTATATCGCGCTCGGCACGCCGGTCGCCGTGCGTGTCACCTCGGCCGCCTATCAGCAGATCGCGACCGACATCGAGGAATGCTCGCGGGTGCATGGCGCCGGCTGGTGGCAGACACTGGGCCGCATCCTCATTGCGCTGGCCTGGCCGGCCTTCGCGGTCGGCTGGGTGCTGATCTTCTTCGGCATCATGCGCGAGCTCAGCGCCTCGATCCTGCTCTACGCGCCAGGCACCGAGGTGCTGTCGGTGGTGATGCTGAAGCTGTGGGTCGGCGGCAAGCCCGAGGAGGTGAGCGTCATCGGCCTCGCCATGCTGGTCCTGGTGCTGGTGTTCCGCTGGGTCCAGCTCCGCTTCATCAAGAAACGTATCAGCACGCTGTAGACAGGCGGCCAGGGAGGAATGGGTGATGCTGCGCAGAAATGTTCTAGGACTGCTCGCCGTGACCGCTGCATCGGCTACGCCGGCTGCCGCCCAGAGCGACGACTGGGCCAAGGTGGTCGAGGCGGCGAAGAATGAAGGCAAGCTCGTCATCTACACCGCCTCGACCGGCTCGCCGTTCCACAAGACGGTCGTCAAGTCGTTCGAGCAGAAGTACGGCATCTCGGTCGAGATGCTCGAGGCGCGGGCCAGCGAGATCCGCGAGCGCGTGCGAGTCGAGCAGGCGGCCGGCCGCTTCCTGGGCGACATCCATCACAACGGCAGCACGACGACCTGGCTGATGATGCGCGACGGCAACTTCCAGCCGCACGGCCCGATCCCGAACATCGCGACCATTGTGCCGCCCTACGAGGCCGACGACTTCCGGGTTCCGGCCGAGGTCATCAGCTACGGCCTGATGATCAATCGCAATCTGGTGAAGCCCGGCGAGGAGCCCAAGAGCTGGAAGGACATCCTCGACCCACGCTGGACCGGCAAGATCCTGTCCGACGACTATCGCGCGCTGGGCGGCGGCGCGGTGTTCTTCGTCGTCATGCACGACACGTTCGGCAAGGAGTTCCTCGAGAAGCTCGCGACCCAGAAGCCGGCCTTCTCGCGCGACATCCAGAACAGCGAGCGCCGCGTGGCGCGCGGCGAGTATCCGCTCTACCTGCCCTTCTCGTTGCAGGACTACAACAACCTCAAGGGATTGCCGGTCAAGCCGATCGTGCCTCTCGAAGGTCGCCCCTATGTCCGGTTCGACCTGACGGCGCTGAAGAACGCGCCGCACGCCAACGCCGCACGCTTGTTCATCAACCACTATCTCGAGCCCGAGTCCCAGCTCGTCTTCGCCAACGCCGGCTACAACCCGGTCGTCAAGGGCGTGGTCGAGAAGACGATCGAGGAGATCCGCGTGCTGCTCGCGACCAAGGCGCTAGGCACCACGGTGCCGGAACGCCAGGATGCCATGCTCGAGCTCGCCAAGCAGATCTTCAAGTAGGCTTCCCCGTGCCCAGCGTCAGCCTGCAGACGGTCGGCCGGCACTTCGGCGAGGTGAAGGCGGTCGATGCGATCGACCTCGACGTCGAGCACGGCGAGTTCGTCACCCTGCTCGGCCCGTCGGGCTGCGGCAAGACGACGACCTTGCGAATGGTCGCCGGGCTGGAGCGCAACGACACAGGGCGGATCGAGATCGGCGGCCGGGTCGTGAGCGATGCCCGTGCCGACCTGTTCGTGCCGCCCGATCATCGCAAGCTCGGCATGGTGTTCCAGTCCTACGCGATCTGGCCGCACATGACGGTGTTCGACAATGTCGCCTATCCGCTGAGCGTGCGGCGCGTCGCCAAGGCCGAGATTCGCGACAGGGTGGCGGCTGCCTTGCGGCTGGTCGAGATGGATCGTTTCGCCGACCGGCCGGCGCCCGCCCTCTCGGGCGGCCAGCAGCAACGAGTCGCCATCGCCCGCGCCCTGGTCTTCGAGCCCGAGGTGCTGCTGCTCGACGAGCCGCTCAGCAACCTCGATGCAAGGCTGCGCACCCAGATGGGCGACGAGTTCCGTGCCCTTCAGCGCCGCCTGAACATCACCACGCTCTATGTCACCCATGACCAGGACGAGGCGATGGCGCTGTCCGATCGCGTCGTGGTGATGCAGCGCGGCCGCATCCTGCAGGCCGACGCCCCGGAGGCTGTCTATCGCCGGCCGGCCAGCCGCGACGTCGCCGCCTTCTTCGGCACACCCAACCTGATCGACACCAAGGTGATCGCCTGCCGTACCGACGAACGCGGCGTGCACACGCTGACCGTCGAAGGCGCTGGCGGCCGGGGCGAGTGCCGGGCCGGCCGAGCCTTTGCCGTGGGCGAGTCCGCTCTGGTGGTGGTGCGACCGGAGGATATCGCGTTGGGCCGGGCGGACACCAGGCCAGCCGACGGTCGCCTGACCTGGACGGGTCGCGTCATCGAGGGCGTGTTCCGCGGCTCCCGTCGGTCGTTGGTCGTCGATGCGGCGGGCTTGCGGCTCAACGTCGAGTGTCCGGCGACGCGCGCTGCCGCGGTCGGCGAATCGGTGACGCTGCAGGTCGACGCCGACAACGCCTGGGCGCTGAGCGCCTGAGCGCGCGGCTCTTCTCATTCTCCTCCCCAGCGAAGCTGGGGAGGTGCCCCGTCATACGGGGCGGAGGGGTCGTGATTCAGGAGACCGAGCCTCGACCCCTCCGTCGCCGTATGACGGCGACACCTCCCCAACTTCGTTGGGGAGGAGAAGAGGCTCACTCCTTCGTTGCGAACGGATTGTCGTCGCCGTCCCAGTGGCGCTTGAGCAGCGGCACCTGGAAGAAGGCGAACACCAGCGTGAGCGGGAAGCTCAGGAGCATCTTGCTGGCGATCCAGGTGTCCGTCGAGAAGTTGCGCCACATCACCTCGTTGACGGCCGCGAGCACGAAGAAGAACGCAGTCCAGCGCACGGTGAGCTTGTGCCAGCCCTCGTCGGTCAGGCGGAAGGCCGAGCCGAAGATCGGCTTCAGCAACGGCCGCCGGAGCAGCAGCAGGCCGCCGCCCAGGATGACGCCGAACAGGCAGTTCACGATGGTGGGCTTCAGCTTGATGAAGGTGTCGTCCTGCAGCCAGATCGTCAGCCCGCCGAACACCAGCACGAAGAAGCCGCCGACCAGCGGCATCACCGGCCAGCGCTTCTCGAGCACGCGATAGAGCGGTAGCGCTACCGCCGTGGCGACGATGAACACGCCGGTGCCGACGAAGATGCCCCACTTGCCGTTGACGACGAAGAACAGCAGCAGCGGCCCGAGCTCGAGCGCCGTCGCATAGAGCTTGCGCATGCCGCCGCGCTCGGCGCTCGCTCCGTCGCTCACGACAGCCCCATCAGCCCGCGCGCGAAGGCGCGTGCTTCGAACGGCCGCAGGTCGTCGATGCCTTCGCCGACGCCGATGGCGACCACCGGCAGCTTGAACTTCTCGGCCAGCGCCACCAGCACGCCGCCCTTGGCGCTGCCGTCGAGCTTGGTTAGCACCAGCGCATCGACCGGCGTCATCGCCTTGAAGGTCTCGACCTGGGCGTGGGCGTTCTGGCCGGTCGTCGCATCGAGCACCAGCAGGCAGGAATGCGGCGCCTCGGGATCGAGCTTGCGGATGACGCGCACGATCTTGGCGAGCTCGGCCATCAGGTTCGACTTGTTGTGAAGACGACCGGCGGTGTCGATCAGCAGCACGTCGCACTGCTCGGCGCGTGCGCGCTCCAGCGCCTCGAAGGCGAGGCCCGCGGCATCGGCACCAGTGCCCTTGGCGACCACCGGCACGCCGGCTCGATCGCCCCATACCTTGAGCTGCTCCACGGCGGCGGCGCGAAAGGTGTCGCCGGCCGCCAGCATGACCTTGCGGCCCTCGCCCTTGTAGAGATTGGCGAGCTTGGCGATGGTCGTGGTCTTGCCGCTGCCGTTGACGCCGATCACCAGGATGACGTGCGGCTTCCTGGCGCGATCGATCGTCAGGGAGGTCGCCACCGGCTGCAGGATCTCGGCGATGTCGTCGGCGAAGGCGGCGCGCACCTCCTCGTCGGTGACCTCCTTGCCGAAGCGCTCCTTGCCGAGCTTGGCGACCAGGCGCGCCGCCACCGTGACGCCGAGATCGGCCTGGATCAACACGTCCTCCAGATCGTCGAGCGTCTGCTGGTCGAGCTTCTTCTTGGTGAAGAGCGCGGTGATGCTCTCGGTGACCCGCTTGGTCGACTTGGCGAGGCCGTCCTTCAGGCGGGACAGCCAGCCCTTCTTCTCGACGACCTCTTCCTTCTCGACCTCCACGACCGCCGGCGGGTCGAGCACCTCGCTCACCGAGCCGTTCGCCGGAAGCGGTGGCAGCACCAAGACCTGAGTCTCGGCCGCCTTCTCGACTTCAGGCTCTACCGGCTTGGGCGGCTCGCTCGCGGGGGTTCCCCGGGAGCGAAATCGCGCGAACCAGCCCTTCTTCTCGGGTTCCGTCTCGCTCACCGGGACACCTCAGGAAAGCAGCGAGCGATCGAGCTCGCCCTTGAAGGCGAGCGCGATGCCGCCGGTCATCATCACGTGGCCGTCGCGCAGCCACTCGATGCCGAGCGTCCCGCCGTCGAGCACGACATCTGCCTTGCGCTTCACCAGGCCGCGCCGGCTCGCCGCCACCACGGCGGCACAAGCGCCGGAGCCACAGGCCAGCGTCAGGCCGGCGCCTCGCTCCCACACACGCAGGCGCAGGCGGCCCGCATCGAGAAGCTGGGCGACGCCGATATTCGCCCGCTCGGGGAAGAAGCCGTCGCGCTCGAGCCTGGGACCCAGCTCGCCGAGCGGGATGGCATCGGCATCGGCGACGAAGAACGTGGCGTGCGGGTTGCCCATGTTGGTTCCGACGGGATCCTGTAACGGGCCGGCACCGACCGGCAGGTGATTGGTGTCGCAGGCGGTTCGCACCGGAATGTCGCGCCAATCGAGCCGCGCCGGCCCCATATCGACGGAGATCACCGGTAGGCCGTTGCTGCCCGTCCCCGTGCGCTGCGAGTCGAGCAGGCCGGCGATCGTCTGCACCGTAATGTGGTCCGTCCGGCGCTCGTCCATCAGCACCGAGGCGACGCAGCGCGTGGCATTGCCGCAAGCGCCGGCCTCGCCGCCGTCGGGGTTGTAGATGCGCATGAAGACGTCGGCGTCGCGCTCGGTCGGCGGCTCCAACACGATCAACTGGTCGCAGCCGACACCCAGCCGCCGATCGGCAATGGCGCGCCGCCGGTCGGCCGTCAGGTCGAACGCGGCGCCGCGCGCATCGAGCACGACGAAGTCGTTGCCGAGACCGTGCATCTTGAGAAAAGGCGTTCCGCTCATGCGCTATGATCCTGCGCGCTATATGGCGGTTCGCCCCGGCCAGCGCAACGAGCGGGGCCGGACCTGGCCGGCATGGGAGCCGCCCAGCTCGCGCACGTCGAGGGACGCAAGCCGTTTGGTGTAGATGGTCAGGTGCAGGATGCCCAACGGGTCATAGGGCATGGCCGGCTCGACGAACAGCCCGCAGGCGGCGTCCCAAACAGGCGTGGCGTGATGAACCGGCCAGTTGCAGCGGCTGGGCAGCGGCTCGCAGGCGAAGCCCTGGTCGTAGACCAGGACGTTCAGCGCCATCTGGTCGGTCATGTCGGTCGACCGCTGAAGGGCCTCACCCAGCACGGTCGCCCAGCCCTGCCAATGCGGCGCCTCGGCCGTGAGCGCGAACACGCCGGCGTTGATCATGGGATAGCGGACCAGACGCTCGGCTGTCGCCTTGTCGAAGCACGATTCGTAGGCTGCACCACAGACCGTGGAAAACTCGCCCCAGGCGTGATGGTAGTGCCGCATCGAGCGGTGGATCTCCGGCGCCACCGCCAGCGCGCCGGTGCGGGCGGCGGCGAGGAACAGCGCGATCGCATCGCCCTGCTGCACCCAGCAGTCACCGTCGATCCAGAGATAGAGGTCGTAGCCGGGAAAGTAGCGCGGCAGGAAAGGCCGCGCGGTCAGGGCCTTGTAGCCATCCTTGAGCTTCTCGCGGCCAGGAAACTCGAAATCCCATTCCGGCACGACCAGCACGGCGCCATGGGCGCGGCACCAGTCGCGCTGCGTCTCGGTCAGGCCGCAATCGAGAATGCCGAGCGCCATCGTCCGCCCCTCCGGCACGCTGTGCAGGGAGGCAATGCAATCCTTCATCAGGTCGAAATAGCCGGCGTCGCCGCCGGTGATCGCGATCGTCTTTTCCGCCACGACGGCAAGATGGCGCATCGCCTGCCTTTGCGCCACAGTTCGGACCGCGCGCGTCCTGACCGCTCGCGAAGGAGCGGGCAGGACGCACGCGGTCCGTCGGACTCCAGTCGAGGAAGGCATGGGCAAGCACGTCGACTATTATGTTTCGTTGAACTCGCCCTGGGCCTATCTCGGGTCCAAGCGCTTCGAGGCGATCGCCGCCCGACACGGCGCCGATGTCACCATCTGGCCGGTCGATTTCGGCTCGGTGTTCGCGGTCTCCGGCGGCCTACCGCTACCCAAGCGCGCGCCGCAGCGGCAAGCCTATCGCATGATGGAACTGAAGCGCTGGCGGGATCATCTCGGCGTCAAGCTCACGCTCGAGCCGAAATACTTCCCTGCCAACGAGGTGCCGGCGGCACGCTGTGTCATCGCTTTGCGCGAGCAAGGCCGCATGACCGACGCCATCAAACTCGCGCACGCCGTGCTCAACGCGCTTTGGGCGGAGGAGAAGAACACCGGCGATCCGGCGACCCTGCGCGCGCTCATCGCCGGCTGCGGCCTCGATGCGGACGCGGTGATCGAGGCGAGCGAGGCGCCCGGCTTGGCCGGCAAGCGCGAGGCTTACACCAAGCATGCGATTGAACAGGGCGTGTTCGGCGCGCCGTCCTTCGTGATCGACGGCGAGATCTTCTGGGGCCAGGACCGGCTCGATTTCGTCGACCGCAAGCTCGCGGCGTGAAGATCAGATATCGAGCAGCGCCACGGCGGCAATGGCGAAGCCGTTGTTGACCATGTGCGCTACCAGCGAGGGCCACAGCGAATCGGTGCGTTTGCGCAGCCAGCCGAACCACAGACCGAGCGGCAGGACGAGGATGATGTGCGCCAATTCGACGTGAGCGGCGGCAAAGGCGAGCGAGCTCACGATCCAGGCAAGTGTGCTGCCCCACCGATGGGCCAGCCAGCCGTACAGAACGCCGCGAAACAGCACCTCCTCGACGAGCGGGGCGAGGCCGGCCAACGCCAGCAGGGTCAGCGCCAACAGGCCGGGGTCGCGGGCGGTCTCGATCGCCTGCTTCACGCCCTTGGGGTCGAGGCCGACCTGGCTGACGGCGACCGACAGCACGATGGTCGCGATCGTGCCGAGCACGATCGGGCGCCAGCCGACGGCGCGGAATCCCAGCGCCGGGAACGCCTGCCGGCGGAGCGGCGCAACCGCGACGATCACTGCGAGCAGGATGGCAGCAAAGAAGGCGGCAATGATCGCCAGCATGCCGTCCAGGCGAGCGAACCACACCGCCGGCATCACCAGCAGCGGCATGGCGACGACGCAGACCGCCACCATCCGTCCGCGGATGGTCGGATTATCTCGGTGATTCAATTGGTTATGCTGGTCCGCCAAGCCTTTTGACTCCTTGCCCGGCAGGCCTTATACCCCGCCCGTTCAATCGGTCGTGCCGATTTCCAGGTTCCCCCTTTGGGGAGCTCCGCTGATCCGCGAAGGTTCGCGCATCGGCGCGCTCTGCGTTTGGGCGAGCCGGATCGGTGTTTGGGCGAACGGAAGACGAGATGTTCGAAGGTCTGAGCAAACGTCTGGGCAGTGTGTTCGACCGTCTCCGCGGGCGCGGGGCGCTGTCGGAGGCCGATGTCGACACGGCCCTGCGCGAGGTCAGGACGGCGCTGCTCGAGGCCGACGTCGCCCTGCCGGTGGTGCGCCAGTTCATCGAATCGGTGCGGCCCAAGGCGATCGGCGTCGATGTCATCCGCTCGGTCACGCCCGGCCAGATGGTGGTCAAGGTCGTCAACGATCACCTGGTCGAGATGCTGGGTGGGACCGTTTCCGACCTCGACCTCAATGCCGTGCCGCCGGTGGTCATCCTGATGGTCGGCCTGCAGGGCTCGGGCAAGACCACGTCGAGCGCCAAGATCGCCTATCGCCTGAGCCAGGGTCCGCAGGGCATGGCCGCCGAGATGTTCGAGGGCACGTTCTCGACCAAGCGGCGCGTGCTGATGGCCTCGCTCGACACGCGTCGGCCGGCCGCCCAGCATCAGCTTGCCGTGCTCGGCGAGCAGACCGGCGTGCCGACCCTGCCGATCGTGCCGCTAGAGATGCCGCTCGCCATCACCCGACGGGCGATGGAGATGGCGCGGCGCGAAGGCTTCGACGTCCTGATCCTCGATACCGCCGGCCGGCTCTCGATCGACGAAGAGCTGATGAAGGAAGTGGCCGACATCAGCGCGCTCGCCCAGCCCAAGGAAACCTTGCTGGTCGCCGACGCCATGACCGGCCAGGACGCGGTCAATGTCGCCAAGGCGTTCAACGAGCGGTTGGCCATCACCGGAATCGTGCTGACCCGCGTCGACGGCGACGCCCGCGGCGGCGCGGCGCTGTCGATGCGCGCCGTCACCGGCCGGCCGGTCAAGCTGATCGGCGTCGGCGAGAAGTTCGATGCGCTGGAACCGTTCCATCCCGACCGCATCGCCAGCCGCATTCTCGGCATGGGCGACATCGTCTCGCTGGTCGAGCGCGCCGCCGAGACGATCGACAAGGAAGATGCCGAGAAGCTCGCCGCCAAGGTCCGCAAGGGTCAGTTCGACATGGACGACCTGCTGAACCAGCTCCGGCAGCTTCGCAAGATGGGCGGTCTGCAGGGGCTGATGGGCATGCTGCCGGGCGCCATGCAGGCCAAGGCGGCCATGTCCAAGGCCAAGATCGACGAGACCCAGCTCAAGCGCCAGGAGGCGATCATCCTGTCGATGACGCCCAAGGAGCGGCGCAATCCCGACCTGATCCACGCCTCGCGCAAGAAGCGCATCGCCAAGGGCGCAGGAATGCAGGTGCAGGACGTCAACAAGCTCCTCAAGCAGCACGCCGAGATGCTCAAGATGATGAAGCGGGTGAACAAGCTCGGCGACAAGGGATTCATGCGCAGCCTCAGCGGAATGAATGCGCCGCCGGGTTTTCCGCGCTGAAGGCATACAGGCACATCACCGTCACACACGAAACGACAAGAGAGGATTTGAAGGAATGCTAGCGATCCGCATGACCCGGCACGGCGCCAAGAAGCGGCCGTTCTTCCACATTGTCGTGGCCGATTCGCGCAGCCCGCGCGACGGCCGCTTCATCGAGAAGCTGGGCACCTACAACCCGCTGCTGCCGCGCGAGCACGAGCAGCGCATCACGCTCGACAAGGAGCGCATCGCCCATTGGCTGAAGGTCGGCGCGCAGCCGTCGGACCGCGTCGCCCGCTTCCTGGCCAACGCCGAGCTGATGACGCCACGCGAGCGGCGCGAGCAGAGCAAGAAGCCGCAGCCGCGCGCCAAGGCGCAGGAGCGCATGAAGGCGGCCGCCGCAGCGTCGGAGAAGGAGGCGGCCGCGAGCTGAGGCGCGGCGACCCGATGAGGCGGGGCGATGGCTGACGGCCGCATCCTGCTGGGCGTCGTCGCGGCGCCGCACGGCGTGCGCGGCCTAGTCCGCATCAGGAGCTACACGGAAGAACCGATGGCGATCGCCAGCTATGGCCCGCTGTCGGACGAGACGGGCAAGAAGCAGTACCGGGTCGAGGCGCTGAGCACCGTGAAGGGTGCGGTGCTGGCCCGGATCGAGGGCGTAGCCGATCGAACGGCGGCCGAGGCGATACGCGGATTGCGGCTCTATGCGGAGCGCAGCGTCTTGCCGGCCCCGGACGAGGGCGAGTGGTACGAGGCGGACCTGATCGGTCTCGCCGCGGTCGACCGGGATGGCCGGGATTGGGGCAAGGTAATCGCCTTCCACGATTTCGGCGCCGGGTCGACGATGGAGGTGTCGGGTGGCGTGGCGTCGCGCGGTTCGGTGATGTTGCCGTTCAACGACGATGCGGTGCCCGAGATCGACATCGAGGGTGGCAAGGTCGTGGTCGATCCGCCGGCCGGCGTGCTGGCAGGCGGGGAAGCGAAGGAGGCGGAGGACTAACGTGTGGCGCGCAACGGCGCTGACGCTCTTCCCGGGGATGTTTCCGGGCCCGCTAGGCGACAGCCTGGCCGGCAAGGCCCTGAAGGAGGGTATCTGGGCGTTGCAAGCGGTCGATATCCGGGACTACGCCAAGGATCGCCATGGCACGGTCGACGACGCGCCCTTCGGCGGCGGCGCCGGCATGGTGATGAAACCCGACGTGCTGTCGGCCGCCCTCGAGGCGGCGTCGGCGATGCCGGGCATGGCCGAGGCGCCCAAAGTGTTGTTGTCGCCGCGCGGCGTGCCGTTCGATCAGGTGCGCGGGCGCGAGCTGGCGGCGGGGCCGGGCGTGGTGCTGGTGTGCGGACGGTTCGAGGGCGTCGACGAGCGTGTCATCGAGGCGCACGCGTTGGAGGAGATCTCGGTCGGCGATTTCGTGCTTTCGGGCGGCGAGATCGCGGCCATGGCGGTGATGGATTGCTGCGTGCGGCTGCTGCCCGGTGTGATGGGCGAACCGCAGTCGGCGAGCGAGGAGAGTTTCGAGGACGGATTGCTGGAGTATCCGCACTACACGCGGCCTGCTTCCTGGGTGGGCCCCGACGGAATCGAACGGCGCGTGCCGGAGGTTCTGGTGTCGGGCCATCACGGACGGGTCGCCGAATGGCGGACGAAGCAGAGGGAAGAGATCACGCGCCGCCGGCGGCCCGACCTGTGGGCCCGCCGTTCGGTGCAAGGCAACGAATTGAAGTGACGAAAGGATGGTAGCCATGAACATTCTCGATACGCTGGGCCAGGCCACGATGGACAGGATCGTCGCGGAGCGGCCGGTGCCGCGCTTCGAGCCGGGCGACACGCTGCGCGTGCACGTCAAGGTGCAGGAAGGCAATCGCGAGCGCATCCAGGTGTTCGAAGGCCTGTGCATCGGCCGCAAGAACGCCGGCGTGAACTCCTCGTTCACGGTGCGCAAGATCAGCTTCAACGAAGGCGTCGAGCGCGTGTTCCCGCTCTACAGCCCGGGCGTCTGGGAGATCGAGGTGGTGCGCAAGGGCGTCGTCCGCCGCGCCAAGCTCTATTACCTGCGCGATCTGCGCGGCAAGGCGAGCCGCATCGCCGAGGACGTCGAGGCCCAGCGCCAGCTCATCGCCGAGCAGGCCGAGGAGGAGGCGAAGCGGCCGCGGCGCGAGAAGCTCAAGAAGGAGAAGCCGCGCGGCGAGGGCAACGTGCGCGCCGCCAAGGGCGGCGGCAGGAAGTAGGCCCGCCATGGCGACCCGTAAGAAGGCAGCCGCGCCGCCCCCTCCCCCGCCGCCGCGCACCCTGTTCGAGAAGATCTGGGACGCCCATGTCGTCGACCGCCAGGACGACGGCACCTGCGTGATCTACATCGACCGCCACCTCGTGCACGAGGTGACCAGCCCGCAGGCCTTCGAGGGCCTGCGCATGGCCGGCCGTCCGGTGCGCCGGCCGAGCGCCACCATCGCCGTGGCCGACCACAACACGCCGACCACCGATTTCAGCGCCGGCATCGCTGACGACGAATCGCGCATCCAGGTCGAGACGCTCGAGAAGAACGTCGCCGATTTCCAGGTGCCGTATTTCGGGCTCGACGATCCGCGCCGCGGCATCGTGCACGTGATCGGCCCGGAGCAGGGCCTGACCCTGCCCGGCATGACCATTGTGTGCGGCGACAGCCACACCTCGACGCACGGCGCATTCGGCGCGCTGGCCTTCGGCATCGGCACCTCGGAGGTCGAGCACGTGCTCGCCACCCAGACGCTGATCCAGCGGCCGGCCAAGAGCATGCGCGTCGCAGTCGAGGGCAGCCTGCCGCTCGGCGTCACGGCGAAGGACGTCATCCTGGCCATCATCGCCAAGCTCGGCACCGCCGGCGGCACCGGCTACGTCGTCGAGTATGCCGGCCGCGCGATCCGCGAGCTGACGATGGAAGGCCGCATGACGGTCTGCAACATGTCGATCGAGGCGGGCGCGCGCGCCGGCCTGATCGCGCCGGACGAGACGACCTTCAAGTATCTCGAGGGCCGGCCCTCCGCCCCCAAGGGCGGCGCCTGGGACCTGGCGCTCAGCCAATGGCGGCGCCTGCCGAGCGACAAGGGCGCGACATTCGACTCCCAGCTCGACCTCTTGGCGTCGGACATTCCGCCGATGGTGACCTGGGGCACCAGCCCGCAGGACGCGCTACCGATCACAGAGGTGATCCCCGACCCGGCGAATGCGCCGGACGAGAATCGCCGCGAGGCCTGGGCACGCGCGCTCGCCTATATGGATCTCAAGCCGGGCACGCGCCTGGTCGACGTGCCGATCGATCGCGTGTTCATCGGCTCGTGCACCAACGGCCGCATCGAGGACTTGCGCGCCGCTGCCGAGATCGCTCGCGGCCGCAAGGTGGCAGCCAACGTATCGGCGATGGTCGTGCCGGGTTCGGGCCTGGTGAAGGCCGAGGCCGAGAAGGAAGGCCTCGACAAGATCTTCATCGAGGCCGGCTTCGAATGGCGCCTGCAAGGCTGCTCGATGTGCCTCGCCATGAACGCCGACCGGCTCGAGCCGGGCCAGCGCTGCGCCTCGACCTCGAACCGCAACTTCGAGGGCCGGCAGGGCCGTGGCGGCCGCACACATCTCGTGAGCCCGGCGATGGCAGCGGCAGCGGCCATCCGGGGCACGCTGGCCGACGTTCGCGACTTCCAATAGCAGGTTTCCCGAGCTTCGCTTCGCACGGGCGGCGTCGCAGGACGCCGCCCGAATTTTTTTGCGCCGAATGACCTTCCTGAAGGGGGGATATCGCTCTCCTGCATGAGCAAGCAGCTCAGGAGCAGACATGGTCGGCATCGACACGCGGCGACGAGATTCATCGGGCCGTGCTCCTGCGGAGAGCTGTCCAGGATGGGCCTGTCCAATGGGCTGGACGAACGACTCGTGCTAAAGTTGTCTCAGCGATTTCCACTGGGAGACTGCCATGGCGAGCGTTCCGAACTCCGGCCCCTCAGCTCCTCCGCCGCCGGTGTGGGATGCTCGCCCGGCATCCCCCACCGCCGTGCGCTATGCCGGATTCTGGCTGCGAGTGGTCGCGGCCATCGTCGATACAATCGCACTGGGCATCGTGTGGAAGATCATCGAGCTGTTCTTTCCGGCTCCGCCGCCGCCACCGACGGATCCCGACTTCGAAGCCGTGCTCGCGTACATCAACAGCCTGGTGCCGCCCGGCCAGGCGATCGCCTACGGGGTGCTGACCTGGGCCTATTTCGTCCTTCAGGAGACTTCGGCGGCGCAGGCGACCGTCGGCAAGCGTCTGCTCGGCATCAGGGTCTCGACCGAGGACGGCGGACGGTTGAGCCTGGCCGCCGCTTCGGTGCGAACCTGGCCGATGTATCTGCCGACACTGGCTTGGCTGGCGGGCCCGGCAGGCCTCTCGCTCAGCTCCCTGGTCAGCCTGCTGGCCTTCATCGCCTGCGTGGCGGTTGCCGTCTCCGCCCGCAAGCAGGGGCTGCACGACAAGATGGCCGGCGCATTCCTGACCCGACGATAGCGCCTCGCCGCAGCTTGACGGGCCGCGCGAAAGCCCGTTTATTCCGGCGTTTCGCGAGGGAAGCCCGATGGAAAAATTCACCACGCTGCGCGGTGTCGCGGCGCCGCTGCCGATGGTCAATGTCGACACCGACATGATCATCCCGAAGAACTACCTGAAGACCATCAAGCGCACCGGCCTCAAGGAAGGGCTGTTCGCCGAGATGCGCTGGACGGCGGACGGTCAGTCGAAGAACTTCGTGCTCGATCAGCCGGCCTACCAGAATGCCAAGATCATCGTCGCCGGCCCGAATTTCGGCTGCGGCTCGAGCCGCGAGCACGCACCGTGGGCGCTGCTCGATTTCGGCATCCGCTGCATCATCTCCGAGGACTTCGCCGATATCTTCTACAACAACTGCTTCAAGAACGGCATTCTACCGATCAAAGTCTCCAAGGAGGTCATCGCCAAGCTGATGGACGATGCGAGCCGCGGCTCCAACGCCATCATCGAGATCGACCTCGAGAAGCAGGAGATCAAGGGTCCGGACGGCGGCACCGTCCATTTCGAGATCGACGCCTTCCGCAAGCACTGCCTCCTGAACGGCCTCGACGATATCGGGCTCACCATGGAGAAGAAGTCGGAGATCGACGACTTCGAGGCGCGCCAGAAAGAATCGCAGCCCTGGCTGCACGCGAGCTGAATTCAGACATCCGAGAGAACAAGACAATGGCGTCAAATCGCAATCTGCTGGTGCTGCCTGGTGACGGTATCGGCCCCGAAGTCATGAACGAAGTGCGCAAGATCATCGCCTGGATGGGCAAGAAGCGCGCCGTCGGCTTCGACATCCAGGAAGACGTCGTGGGCGGCGCTGCGCTCGACAAGCACGGCATTCCGCTCTCCGACGCCACGATGAAGACCGCGCTCGAGGCCGATGCCGTGCTGTTCGGCTCCGTCGGCGGCCCGAAGTGGGACAATGTCGAGTTCGACAAGAAGCCGGAGCGCGGCCTGTTGCGCCTGCGCAAGGAAATGGACCTGTTCGCCAATTTGCGCCCGGCCAAGGTGTTCGACGCGCTGATCGACGCCAGCTCGCTCAAGCCCGAGATCGTCAAGGGCCTCGACATCATGATCATCCGCGAGCTGACCAGCGGCGTCTATTTCGGCGAGCCGCGCGGCCGGCACACCAACGCCCAGGGCGAGGTCGAGGCATTCGACACTCAGCGCTACACGGCGGGCGAGATCCGCCGCGTCTGTGCCGTCGCCTTCGAACTGGCACGCAAGCGCAAGAACAAGGTGATGTCGTCGGAAAAGGCCAACGTCATGCATACCGGCGTGCTGTGGCGCGAGGAGGCGACGAAGCTGCACAAGGAAAAATACTCCGACGTGAAGCTCGAGCACATGTACGCCGACGCGCTCGCCATGCAGCTCCTGCGCTCGCCCGGCCAGTTCGACGTCATCGTGACCGACAATCTGTTCGGCGACATCCTGTCGGACGAAGCGTCGATGCTGACCGGCTCGCTCGGCATGCTGCCCTCGGCCTCGCTCGGCGCGCCCGACGCTACCGGGCGGCGCAAGGCGCTGTACGAGCCGATCCACGGCAGCGCACCCGACATCGCCGGCAAGGGTCTCGCCAACCCGCTGGCCGAGACGCTCTCCTACGCCATGATGCTGCGCTACTCGTTCGACCTCGGCAAAGAAGCCGACCTGGTCGAGACGGCGGTCGAGAACGTTCTCGCGGCCGGCTACCGCACCGCCGACCTGCTGGCCGGCGGCAAGCAGGACGGCGTGAAGAAGGTCGGCACCCAGGAAATGGGCGACGCCATCGTCAAGGAACTCAACCGGCTGGCGTAAGCCCTCCACCCCAACTGCGTTGGGGAGGTGTCCGCGTAATCGCGGACGGAGGGGTCATGAGCCTCAAGCTCGACCCTCTCCCATGACTCATGCCCCCTCCGTCGCCGCAAGACGGCGACACCTCCCCAGCGATGACGCTGGGGAGGAAAATGAGACGTCACCGCTCCCCATCGATTGCACCGTTCACAGCGGCGGCGAACTTCGCCATGTCGTTCGGGGCGATGTCGGCCACGGCACGCAGGTCGAAGCCGGCGTGGCGCCAACGCGCGAGGGCAAAGCCGTCGCGTTGGCCGACGGTTGGCGCCTCGCTGGCGCCGGCGGCCGGCCACACGGTGAGCACGATGCGATGCTGGTTGCGGCGATAGACCAGCACCGCGACCTTGCGGCCATCGACGACATCGATGCGGCCGCCGATCAGTGGAAAGCCAGCCGCGGTGAGATCGTGAACCGGCGGTGCGTAGTCGATGCGGCCGGCAAACCACGGCTTCACGGTGTGCCGGTCGGACGAGGCGACGTCGACGGCATGTTCACTCATCGCTACGCGCACATAGCCCGCCAGCAGCTCGTCGACCTCGCGGTTGCCCTGCCCGACCAGGCTTCCGCCCAACCAGCCGAGCCCGAGGGCCAGCAACAGGCTCGCCGCGATCGCCGACCAGCCGAGCAAGCCACGTCGGTCGCCACGGTCCGGCGTAATGGTGCGCTCGATGCGCCGGCGCAGAAGATCGGGCGCCGCCTCGACCGGAAGGTCGCGCAACAGTCCGCGCATCGTCCGGGCCGACTCCAGCCGTCGCCGGCACTCAGGGCAGGCACTCAGGGCCTGCTCGAAGGCGGCGGTCTCGGTGATCGACAATTCACCGTCGACATAGGCGTCGACCATCGTCTCACAGGTCGGGCAATCCATGGCCCCTCCTTCCCAGGCGGTCGCAGAGCTCGGCGGCCAGCCTTTCGCGGGCGCGTGCCAGGCGCGACATGACGGTGCCGATCGGCGCGTCGATGACGGCGGCGATCTGCTTGTAGGAAAGATCTTCGATCTCGCGCAGGACGAGGATCTCGCGGGAATCGACTGGCAAGACCGCGAGCGCCGCCGCGACCTGCCGCCGACGGTCGCCGGCCAAGGCGCTTTGCTCCGGATCCGGGCCGTCGGCCGGCCGGTCCTCTACGTCGTCGAGCGGTCGGTCGGCCTGCCCTCTTTGCGCACGCAGATCGCTCCAGGTGTTGCGCACGATGCGCAGCAGCCACGGCCTCGCCTCGTCGCCACGAAAAGCATGGAAGTAGCGCAACGCCCGCACCATGGCCTCCTGCGCCACGTCCTGGGCCAGCACCGGATCGCGGGTCAGCCAGCGCGCAAAGCCGTAGGCCGCGTCGAGATGCGGCAGCACAACGGCGCGAAATCTCGCCGCCGCTGCGCTGTCAGGCTCCGGCGCTTTCGACATGCCGCCCATAGGACAGGATTACTGCCGGCCGGTCGATTTTATTCCCGCTGGAATATTCCGCGCGAGCCGCCGGTATCGCCTCGTAGTGATCCAGGAGGCATCCATGCAGCATGTCGAGCGTCGCGAATTCCTGAAGCTGGCCGGCGTCGCCGGCGTCACCTTCACGGCCGGACTGTTCCCCGGACGGCAGGCCGCCGCCCAGGCCGGCGCCGATTTCCACTTCGTGCAGTTTTCCGACACGCACTGGGGCTACAAGGGCGCGGCCAACCCCGACGCCGAGCATACGCTCGCAAAGGCCGTGGCGACGGTGAACGGTCTCAGCCGTCAGCCGGATTTCATCGTCTTCACCGGCGACCTCACCCACACGACCGACGACGCTACCGAGCGGCGGGCGCGCATGAAGCGCTTTCGCGAGATCGTCTCGGCGCTTGCCGTCAAGGACGTGCGCTTCATGCCGGGCGAGCACGACGCCTCGCTCGACAAGGGCGAGGCCTACAAGGAGTTTTTCGGCGCCACGCACTACACGTTCGACCACAAGGGCGTGCATTTCATCGCCCTCGACAACGTCTCCGACCCGGCGGCGAGGCTCGGCGACGAGCAACTCGCCTGGCTCGCCGCCGATCTCAAGCAACGCAAGGCAGACGATCGCATCATCGTGCTGACCCATCGCCCGCTGTTCGACCTGCAGCCACAGTGGGACTGGACGACCGCCGACGGCGCCAAGGCCATGGAGCTCCTGATGCCGTTCAAGAACGTTGTGGTGCTCTACGGCCACATCCACCAGGAGCACCACCATATGACGGGTCACATCGCCCATCATGCGGCCAATTCGCTGATCTTCGCCCTGCCGGCGCCGGGCTCGCAGCCCAAGCGTGCGCCCCTCTCGTACGATGCGGCAACGCCGGGCAAAGGGCTCGGCACGCGCGACGTATCGGTGAGCGACAAAGTCTCCCTGGTCGAACTGCCGGTCACCAAGGGCTGAGGCCATGCACCGCAGAGCCTTGGTCGCGCTGCTTTTTGGCGGCGCGTTGGGCGGCGCCGCACGCCTCGCCGCCGGTGCTCCGGCCGAGGTTCGCATCGGCGCCAAGAAATTCGACTTTCACCCGACCAAGGTCACCGTCAAGCTCGGCCTCCCGATCGTCC
>JAXMCO010000010.1:0-249677 GCA_046349335.1 Reyranellaceae bacterium | reverse complement strand
TGCGGCGTTGCAGCATCCGCACTGTTGCCGACCCTTCGAGACGCGGCCCTCCGGGCCGCTCCTCAGGGTGAGGATTCTCCTTAACTTAACGCCTATGGGGCACCTCCCCGATGACGGGGGAGGAATTTGAGTTGTGTCTCACCCGAAAGGATCGGCGGGTTGGACCAGGCCCATGTTGGCGCGAAGGGTCGTACCGGGATAGTCGAGCGGCCGCAGGCCGCGGCGCTGCAGCTCGGGCACCACCAGATCGACGAAGTCGCGCAGGCTGCGCGGCTGCACCGGCATGGAGAGCATGAAGCCGTCGCAGGCCTTGCTGGCGTACCAATCTTCCATCACATCGGCGACATGGCGGGCATCGCCTCTTACGGTGTTGCCGCCCATCGACGACAGGACGCGTTCGGCAGTACGACGCACGCTCAATCCTTCGCGGGCTGCCATGTCGAGGACGGAGCGGCCGATCGCCGTATCGCCGACGCTCTCCTCGCGGCTCTGCGGCATCGGGCCGTCGAGATCGGCGCCGGTCAGATCGAGGCCGACGAGCTTCGACAGGTAGCTCACGGCGAGTGCCGGCGAGATCAGCGCTTGCAGCTCTTCGTACAGTGCGTCGGCTTCGGCGGCGGTGCGGCCGACAAATACGCTCAGCGCCGGCAGGATACGTAGCGATTCCGGTGGGCGGCCATACTTGGGCATGCGCCCCTTGATGTCGGCATACTCCGCTTGGGCTTGTGCCTTGTCGCTCGCGGTGCCGAACAGGGCCTCGCCGCCGTAGGCCGCCAGCTCCTTGCCCGCATCCGACTGGCCGGCCATGAAGATCACCGGCTGACCCTGCGGCGAGCGCGCGACGTTGAGCGGGCCCTTGACCGCGAAGTGGGTGCCGCGATGGTCGGTCAGACGGACTCGGGAGGGATCGAGGTATCGGCCCGTCGATTTGTCCTGCAGGAAGGCGTCGCTCGCCCATGAATCCCAAAGGGCGCGCACGACATCGAGGCTTTCCCGCGCCCGCTCGTAGCGCTCGACCCGGCCCATATGCTCGTCGCGGCCGAAGTTCTTGGCATCCTCGACGTATTGCGTCGTGACCAGATTCCAGCCGGCACGGCCGCCGCTCAAATGGTCGAGCGAAGCGAACTTGCGGGCGATGGTGAACGGCTCCTCGTAAGTCGTCGTGGTCGTCGCGACCAGGCCGATACGCTTGGTGTGCTGCGCCAGGGCAGCGAACAGGGTTACGGGCTCGAACACCGCCGGACGATCGGACGGGCTGTTGGCGGCGAACAGGGCAGGCTTGTCCATCTGCCGCACGCCATTGCCGTCGGCGAGGAACATCATGTCCAGCTTGCCGCGTTCGGCGATCTGCGCCATCTCGATCATGCAATCGAGTTGCATGCAGGTCGCCGGAAACGAGTCCGGATGACGCCAGCCACCGAGGTGACCGCCCAGCGCGCCGCCGGTGAAGCCCAGGACCATCATGCCGGACAGCCCTCCGTTACGGGTTTCTGCCGGCTGTCGGCCGCATGCTTCCGGCGATCAGGCTGCCTTGGCGAGTGCCGGGGCTGGGCTGCTCTCGTTGCGCGGCGGCACGCCGATGGCGGCGCGCTCGATGACCGCCTTCACCTCGGCGCTGCGCCGGATGAGGTTGTAGCGCAGCGAGGTATAGAGGCTCACCGGGAAGGGCATCCGCGCATCGAAGTCGATGATCAGCACGACCCGGGTCTGATCGGTCTGGTTCTTGACCCAGTGCTCGCGCGTGTCGTCGAACACCAGCGGCTTGCCTTCCTCCCAGAAGAAGTGGTGGCCGCCGATCTCGATCCAGCACTTCTCCGGCTCGGTCGGGACGATCAGCGGGTAGTGGAAGCGGACCACGCCGGCCGCCGAGCCGCGATGCGGCTCGATCTCGGCATAGCCGTGCAGGATGCTGAACAGGGCGGTATGCACGCCGGGGATGCGCGAGATGGCGGCGTAGGTGTCGGGCACCGCCGAGGTGTTCTCCTTGATTTCGTGGCCCCAGATCTTGAGCAGGAAGGTCCGCCAGGCTCGGCCGGGCACGTAGAGGTCGCGCGGATGGACCTCGTGCAGGGCGGGGATTTCCTCATGATGGCTCAAGAGGTACTGGAGGTCGGCCTTGATCTTATCGTGGCTCTTCTTCAGCTCGTCCAGCGCCGGGAAGGCTCGCCTCGCCTCGTCGCCCGCGAGCGGCAGCTTGGGCATGCGACGCAGGATCATGTCCGACATTTTGAGATTTAAATTCTCGATCGGCTCCTGTGGCAGCCAGATGTGCTTGGTCAGGTAGAAGCGCCCCTTCTGTCCGACGTTGGAGTTCTTGTCAGTTTCCATGTCCGGTCCCGGCACGATCTTTTCAATCCAGGTAATTTCTTCTCATCGCCTGCTCAATTCAAGGCAGGTCACGCCTCCGATGGCGCGGCGGACCGTCTCAATTTCCTACGTCAACCCTCGGAAAGCATGTAAGAATTCCAAAGCTGCGCTACAATGTTCTGAGATGTTCCGTTTCGCTGACGTTCCGTTGTCCCTGTCGGGAATGACCCGGATCGCTGGGCGACGGGTGTTCCTGCGGGCACCCGTCATGGACGATTGGGCCGAATGGGCCGAGCTGCGGGCACGCAGCCGGGCGTTTCTGACACCCTGGGAGCCGACTTGGCCAGAGGACTCCCTGGGACGAGACCATTTCCGGCGGCGGTTGCGCCAGCAAGCCCGCGAATGGCGGTCGGGCGAGGCCTTCAGCCTGTTCGTATTCACCAACGAGGGGCGGCGACTGGCCGGCGGCATCAACCTCAGCAACGTCCGGCGCGGCGTCGCCCAGGCGGTGTCGGTGGGCTACTGGATGGGCCAGCCTTTTGCCGGCCAGGGCCTGATGACGGATGCCTTGCGATCGACCTTGCCGTTCGTGTTCGACGATCTGCGCCTGCACAGGCTCGAGGCGGCCTGCTTGCCCCACAACGAACCCTCGAAGGGAGTGCTGGCCAAGGTCGGCTTCCATGAAGAAGGACTGGCGCGGCAGTACCTGCGCATCAACGGACATTGGGCCGATCACTTGTTGTTCGCGCTGCTGCGCGCCGACTTCGATGCACTGCAAAGAACCGCCCGCTAGGCGGTCGGGAGAACGGGATGCGAAACCTCACGCCGACATCGATCACCCAGGCCTTCGCCGACTATAGTCGGAACGCGCCATCGGAGCGGACGCGGACCTTGCTGGTCGACCTCGCTCGTCATCTCCACACCTTCGTGCGCGACAACAAGGTGACCCAGGCCGAGTGGAATGCCGCGATCGACGCGCTGACCCGCGCGACGCAATTCACCGACGACAAGCGCAACGAATACATCCTGTTCTCCGATTTGCTGGGCGTCTCCTCGTTGGTCGACATGATCAACTCGGCGACGTCGGGCACGCCGTCCTCGGTGCTGGGGCCGTTCCATATCGAGGGCGCGCCCGAGCTGGCCAATGGCGGCGACCTGTGGCGTGGCCAGGTCGGCGAGCCCCTGGTCGTCAGTGGCAGGATCTCCGATGCGGCCGGCGCGCCGGCCAAAGGCACGGTGCTGGCCCTGTGGCAGAACAGCGGCAACGGTCTCTATGCCCAGCAGGACGCGTCGCAATCGCCGACCAATTACCACGCGCGCCTGACCGTGGCGCCCGACGGCAGCTTCGCCTTCTCGACCGTGCGGCCGGTGTCCTACACGGTGCCCGACGACGGGCCGGCCGGAGACATGCTGCGCGCGCTCGGCCGCGAGGCTTGGCGGCCGGCGCATCTGCACATGATCATCCATGCGCCGGGCCGCAAGCCGCTGATCACGGAATTCTTCCCCGAGGACGACAAGCACCTCGACAGCGACGCGGTGTTCGGGGTGCGCGCCGGGCTCGTCGTGCCGTTCCGTCGTGTCGCCGATCGTGCGGCGCTGCCCGCCAATCTCGCGGCACGCGACAGCCTGCCGCTACCGGTCTGGACGGCGACCCTCGACCTCAAGCTTCCGGCGGCGTGAATTTTCCTCCTCCCGAGGAAACGGCGAGGTGAGCAGATCACCCCAGACCGGCAAGGAAATCGGTGAGAAGCGGCGACCAGATCGCTTGCCCGGCATTGCTGCCGGCCAGCGTGTGGCCGTCTTTGGCAAACGGGCCGAGCTGTTTCAGCACGGCGCGGCCACCGGCGCCGTCGTAGGCTTCGACCATGCGGCGGGCGAGGGCCGGTGCGAAGAAGCTGTCGTTTTCAGTGTAGATCCACAGCATGGGTATATGCGCCGTCGCTCCATAGCGCGCCACCGCCTTCACCAGCGCGTCGGGCATGCAGTTGCCGAAGACGCCGCCGGGCAAGTGCTGTTGGCCACCGCGGCCGCCGGCGAAGCTGATCATGCCCGGCACGCCGGACGGATTGAGGCTCGACAGTGCGATCGTTGCCCAACCGCCTGCAGATTGTCCGACCACGACGGTGCGATCGGCCGCGATGTAGGGCAGGGTGCACATGTGATCGATCGTCGCCTTGATGTCCGACGCCCCGTGCAGCCCCGCAGTGTAGTCGTCGGGCGACTCGCACTGACCATAGGTCTCCGCCCAGGCGCCGCCCGTCTCGCCGTAGCCCCGGCGCACCGGCAGGGCGACGGCGTAGCCACGCGCCATGAACCAGGCGGAGAGGGACGAATAGCTCGGTCGAGCCAGGTTGGCGCGGTGACCGTCCGCCGGCGAGCCGTGATTGATGACGACCAGCGGCCGCCTCGTCCCGCCGGGCGGGCGCTTGACGGTGGTGACCAGGTTGGCGCCGCCGGCCGTCGGGGCGCGAACGGTTTCCTCGCTGTCGGCGCTCGCGGCAGATGCACCGAGCAAGGTGACAAGCGCGGCGATCGGAGTGCGCCACGTCGCCGCTGGCGGCACCGAGTCAGCGTCCGCTGCGGCGGGCCGGTCGTCCGCGCGAGCCCGAGCCGGTGCGAACGCCGCGGAACACGCGGCTGTTCTGCATGCGGCCGAGATTGACGTTGGCCGTCGCTGCCACGGCTTGGCCGGGCAGTTCGAGCTCGTTGGCCTCGAGGCGCCTGATCTCGTCGCGGATGCGCGCGGCCTCCTCGAACTCGAGGTTGGCCGCGGCGTCGCGCATGCGCTTCTCCAGCTCGGCGATGTGCGAACGCAGATTGTGGCCGACCAGATGGACGTCGCCCGACACGCCGGTATCGATCGTGTAGTGGTCGCGCTCGGCAGTCGATTGCAGGATCTCGGAGATGTTCTTGCGAATCGACGCGGGCGTGATGCCGTGCTCGGCGTTGTAGGCCTGCTGCTTGGCGCGCCGGCGATCGGTCTCGGCGATGGCGTATTTGATCGAATCGGTCATCTTGTCGGCATAGAGGATGACCCGGCCGTCGACGTTGCGGGCGGCGCGGCCGATCGTCTGAACCAGCGAGGTCGGCGAGCGCAGGAACCCCTCCTTGTCGGCATCGAGGATCGCCACGAGGGCGCATTCGGGGATGTCGAGCCCTTCGCGCAGCAGGTTGATGCCGACCAGCACGTCGAAGGACCCCAGCCTCAAGTCGCGGATGATCTCGATGCGCTCCAGCGTGTCGATGTCGGAGTGCAGGTAGCGGCACCGGATGCCGGCCTCGTGCATGTATTCGACAAGATCCTCGGCCATGCGCTTGGTCAGCACGGTGACCAGCACGCGCTGGCTTTTCTTGGCGCAGTCGCGGCATTCCGCGATCAGGTCGTCGACCTGCTTCTCGACCGGCCTGATGATCACCGTCGGGTCGATCAGGCCGGTCGGCCGGATCACCTGCTCGATGAAGGCGCCCTGCGTTCGCTCCATCTCCCATGGACCGGGCGTTGCGCTGACGAACATGGTTTGCGGGCGCAGCGCCTCCCATTCCTCGAACTTGAGCGGCCGGTTGTCGATCGCCGAGGGTAGGCGGAAGCCGAACTCCGCGAGCACGCTCTTGCGATTGAAGTCGCCGCGGAACATGCCGCCGATCTGCGGCACCGTGACGTGGCTCTCGTCGACGATCAGCAGCGAATTCTCGGGGAAGTACTCGAACAGGGTGGGTGGCGGCTCGCCCGCCTTGCGTCCCGTCAGATAGCGCGAATAGTTCTCGATGCCGGCACACGCGCCCGTCGTCTCGAGCATCTCGATGTCGAACAGCGTGCGCTGCTCCAGCCGCTGCGCCTCGAGCAGCCGGCCGGCGCGGTTGAACTCGTCGAGCCGCTGCTTGAGGTCGGTCTTGATCTGCTGGATAGCGTGCTGCATGGTTGGCCGCGGCGTCACATAGTGACTGTTGGCATAGACCACGATGTCCGACAGTGTCGCTGTCTTCTCCCCGGTCAGCGGATCGAACTCGACCAGCGATTCGATTTCGTCGCCGAACAGCTCGATGCGCCACGCCTTGTCTTCGTAGTGCGCCGGATAGAGATCGACGGTGTCGCCGCGGACCCGAAAGGTGCCGCGCTGAAAGGCGTTGTCGTTGCGCTTGTATTGCTGCTCGACGAAGCGGCGCAGCAGGGTGCTGCGGTCGACCCTCTCGCCCTTGCTCAGGCGGAAGGTCATGGCCTGGTAATTTTCCAGCGGTCCGATGCCGTAGATGCACGATACCGAGGCCACGATCACCACGTCGTCGCGTTCCATCAAGGCGCGCGTCGCCGAATGGCGCATGCGGTCGATCTGCTCGTTGATCGACGAATCCTTCTCGATGAAGGTGTCGGTGCGCGGCACGTAGGCTTCGGGCTGGTAGTAGTCGTAGTACGACACGAAGTACTCTACAGCGTTTTCCGGGAAGAAGCCTTTCATCTCGCCGTAGAGCTGGGCCGCCAGCGTCTTGTTCGGCGCCAGCACCAGGCTCGGCCGGTTCTGCGACGCGATGACGTTGGCCATGGTGAAGGTCTTGCCCGAGCCGGTGACGCCGAGCAGCACCTGGTCGCGCTCGCCGCCGTTCACGCCGTCGCGCAACTGGCGGATCGCTTCGGGCTGGTCGCCGGCTGGTGTGTAGTCGGAGACCAGCTTGAATGGCTTGCCGCCTATTCCGGCAGGCCGGCGCTGGATATAGGGCATCGGCACGGGAACGGCTGAGACCGCGAGATTCTTTCGGGGCATGGCCTGCATTATATGATGCTCGGGCAGCGCCGCGGCAATGCTAGCGTCGCTGGCAAGATATCGGACCTGTTGGCGATTTCCTCCCTCGTCAGTGCTGCCATTGCCTGAAACGTCGGCATGGTAAGAGGCCTCGCCGGTTTGGGTATAGCCGAGGGTCGGCAGGGGCGGCTCACTGGGCCTGGCGCCATGGCTGGCCCGCCGGTCGCCCTTCGCTTTCTCGCAGGCGACGAAACGGTGACACGCGTTCGCGGCCAACCTCACGATACGATTGGTTTTCGTCGATTCGATTGTATTGGTGATCCTTCTTTCCCGCGATCTGGTAGATTTGAGGAGGGGCTGGCGGCATGTCTGGCACCTGCTGGACTTGTAGGGGCGCGTGGCCGGCGGGCTGCTTCCGGCCGGCCAGCGGGGCCTCTTTCGCAGGCTTGCACGGGAACTGTCGGCTGGCGTGGCGATCGGCACCTTGATCCCATGAACCGGACGTCGTAGCGGAGCGGAGATGATGATCTGGCAAAGAATTGTCGAAGGCGCGACGCGTCTTGCCAACGGCGAGTCGATCGCCTCGCTGCTCGGCCTCAGCGTGCCCTCCACCGACGACGGAGTGCATCCCGGCTTGCGCCAAGTGGGCTTCACCATCGGCGTGATCGCGCTTGGCGCCAAGATGGCCAGCGCCGACGGCACGGTATCCGAGCGCGAGATCGAGGCGTTCCGCGAGTTCTTCCATGTGCCGGCCGGCGAAGAGAAGAACGTCGAGCGTTTCTTCAATCTAGCCAAGCGCGACGTCGCCGGGTTCGAAACCTATGCGCGGCAGGTCGCAGCGTTGTTCCCCGATGCGCCGGAGATCCTGGAGAATGTGTTGGAGGGGTTGTTCGCCATCGCCAGGGCGGACGGGCCGATCGATGCCGCCGAGGCCGACTACCTCGCCAAGGTGGCTCGATTGTTCGGCCTCGATAGCAATCGCTTCGAGCGCGCCAAGGCGGCCGCGCTGGGTGTTGTCGAGTGCGAGCCCTGTGTCGTCCTCGGCATCGATCCACTGGCGACCGACGAGCAGATTCGCGAGGCATGGCTGCGTCAGGTACGTGCCCATCATCCCGACAGGCTGATCGCGCAAGGCCTGCCGGAGGAGGCGATCGCAATCGCCAACCGCAAGGTCGCGCTGATCAACGATGCCTACGATCGTCTGAGGCGCCAGCGCGGCCTGGTGCCTGCCTGAGTTCCCGGCCCTTTATCGTGCACGCGATCGACTTGCCGTCTCCCAACCACGCTACGCGTCCAGCGGATGCGCTCGTGGACATTCTTGTTCTGCACTATACGGAGCTGCCGCTGGCGGAGTCGCTCGCCGTCCTGCGCGACGATGCTCGGGAATTGCGCGTCAGTGCCCACTATGTCCTCGACCTCGATGGCACGCTCTATCGCCTGGTGCCGGAGGAACGCACGGCCTGGCACGCCGGTCGCTCGCACTGGCGCGGTCGCGACGCGCTGAACGCAACGTCGATCGGCATCGAGATCGTCAACTTGCACGGCGACCTGCACGACTACCCGCCACGCCAGATCACTGCTTTGATCGACCTTTGCCATGACATCATCGGTCGCTATCCTGCCATCGTGCCGCGCAACGTCGTTGGCCACTCGGATATCGCGCCCAAGCGCAAGGTCGATCCTGGCGTGCGCTTTCCGTGGGCCGCGCTGGCGCGGGCGGGTATCGGTCTGTGGCCGCGCGGCGTCCGAGGGAGCCTCGAAGGCGACATGCAGGCTGCGCTGCAACGCTTCGGCTACGCGCCGGCGGTGGATGCAACGACGGTCGACATCGTCGCTGCCTTCCAGCGGCACTTCCGGCCGACTCTGGTCGACGGCACGGCCGATGACGAGACCCGAGCGTTGTTGGCCGACCTCCTTGACCAGACCGACGGTGCAGCCTAGCTAACAGCCCAGTCAGACGGCCGGATGGCTGCACTGGCCGGGCAACCGGCCGGTGAGGAAAGTCCGGGCTCCACGGAGACACGGTGCCGGATAACGTCCGGCGGGGGCGACCCCAGGGAAAGTGCCACAGAAAACAAACCGCCTGTCCGGTTCGCCGGATCGGCAAGGGTGAAACGGTGGGGTAAGAGCCCACCGCGCGACCGGCAACGGAAGCGGCACGGCAAACCCCACCGGGAGCAAGACCAAATAGGGGCGGCACGCCGGGCAACCGGCAGCGGCGTTTCCGCGTCGTCGCCCGGGTCGGTCGCGCGAGGCGCTCGGCAACGGGCGTCCCAGAGGAATGGCCATCTCCCGCCTTCGGGCGGGGACAGAACCCGGCTTACAGGCCGTCTGACCTGATTTTTCCGCCCGGGTGCCGAACTTTCGACGCACTGGCGTGAAAATTTCGCCCTAGGTGTGGCGAATCCACAACACTAGCCCTTGCGTTGTTGATCGGTGAGAGCACAATAGATGTGGTGCTTAAGGTCTTCAAATTCCATGCAAATCGTCGAATGGCGTTGCTTCCCGGATATTCCCATGATATCCCATTGTATCCCGTGTAGCAGACAACGCAGGAGCGTGGGGCACCTGCGGCGGGGTTCAAGGGGAGTCGGCCGTGGCATTCCGGTCGGAAGTCCTGATCAAGGTGGACAAGAAGGGCCGGGCGCTGCTGCCCGCCGCCTTTCGCGACGAGTTGCCGACCGACGATCGGAGCGCTTTCGTGCTGTATCACTCGCCGAATCTGACCGGGGTCGTGAACGGCAATTCGCGCAAGGGATTCGACGCGATGCTTGAGCGGCTGCGTCTGGAAGCCCTTGGCCCCAAGGGTGCCCTCAAGGTGGCGCTCGACGACGAGGAATTCGATCCCGCCGGCTACCTCTTTGCAAGCTCCCGCACGGTTGCCATGGAGCCCGACGGCCGTTTTGTCATGCCGGACGAGTTCGCCGGGGTGCTCGAAGCGACGGACGGCGTCATGCTGGTCGGCAAGGGAGACAAGTTTCAGCTCTGGAACCCGAAGCAGTGGCAGGCCCGCCGTGAGGCCGACCGCAGCAAGATGGCGGCATTCGTGCGCGGTCTCGCGATGGGCGAGCCGGCGAGGGGTGACGCATGAGCGACGCCCGGCATATTCCAGTGATGGTGCGCGAGGTCGTGGAGGCCTTGCAGCCGCGTGCCGGCGGCCGCTACCTCGACGGCACGTTCGGTGCCGGCGGCTATAGCGCGGCGATGCTCGACAGTGCCGCCTGCCAGGTCATCGCGCTCGATCGCGATCCCGATGCCATTGCCGCCGGGCAGGCGCTGGCCGAGCATTATGGGGAGCGTCTGCGCCTGATCGAGGGCCGCTTCGGCGATATGGACGAGCTGCTCGCCGCCGAAGGCGTCGACGATGTTGACGGCGTGACGCTCGACCTCGGTGTCTCGTCGATGCAACTCGACGAGGCCGAGCGTGGCTTTTCGTTCCGTGCGTCCGGGCCGCTCGACATGCGCATGGAGCGCAGCGGACCGTCCGCGGCCGACCTGGTGAACGAGACGGACGAAGCCGAGCTCGCCGACATCATCTGGCGCTACGGCGAGGAGCGGCGCAGCCGGCGGGTGGCGCGCGCGATCGTCGAGGCGCGTCGCCTCAAGCGGATCGAGACGACGGGCGAGCTTGCCGAGATCGTGCGGCGCGCAGTCGGGCCGCAGGGCAGGGACGAGAGCGATCCGGCAACTCGCACTTTTCAGGCGCTGCGCATCGCGGTGAACGACGAGCTGGGTGAGCTGGAGCGTGGCCTGCTCGCCGCCGAGCGCGTGCTGGCGCCGGGTGGCCGCCTGGCGGTTGTCTCGTTTCATTCGCTGGAGGATCGCGCGGTCAAGGAATTCGTGCGCAGCCGCGCCGGCCGCGTGCCTGGGCCGTCGCGCCATTTGCCGCCGGTCGAGACTCGTGCGCCAGGCCTACGCGACCTCGCGCGCAAGCCGGTGCTGTCGTCGCCGACCGAGATCGCCGCCAATCCGCGCGCCCGCTCGGCGCGGCTGCGGGTTGCCGAGAAGATCGCGACCGGCCCGGTCGGGTCCGATCCGGTCGGGGCAGGTGCCGCATGATCCATCGCGGACTCTTGTTCTGGTCGGTCGCCGCCGTTGCCACGGCGGTGGGCTTGTTCGCGGTCAAGTACAAGGTGCAGGACCTCGAGGAGCGCATCGACCGTACCAACCACAAGATCATCGAGAGCCAGCAGGCGACGCACATTCTGCGCGTCGAATGGGCTCACCTGAACGAGGCCGAGCGCATCGAGCGGCTCGCCCTCAAGCACCTCCAGCTCGAGCAGGCTTCGGTCAAGCAGGTCATCCGACTCGAAGCAGCGAAACCAGAATCTGTCCCCCCGCGGCGCGATCCACCATCTCCCCCCCCACGTACGGGCAACGACGTCCCCTCGTCGGCTTTGCCCGGTGGTGGTCGCTCCGCAGCGGAGGCCGGCAGCCCCTCGCCGGCCTCCGCACCTCCTCCCGGGCGTTCAACCGGACCCACGACGCCCCCTCGACCGGCCCCGATTCAAGAGCCGGCTACAACGGGTCCGGTTGGCGATGGCCCAAGCACCGTGACTTCAATCGATGAGATCCTCTCGAGAAACGAAGGGGGCCGTCGGTGAAGTTCTGGCGCAAGAAAGCCTCGCCCGAACCGGCCGCCGCGGCAAACGCGGCGGCCGGCGCGCGTTATGGGTCGCCGCAGGATCGCCTGAAAGGCGACGTGCAGGAGACCGCTCGTCAGCGTCTGGTCGTCGCGTCGGCGATCTTTGCCATGGTCTTTGCCGCAGTCGGCCTGCGCATGTCTTATGTGTCGCTGTTGCGCGACGGCGCAGAGCCGACGCAGCGCGTCGCTGCGCGCGGTGGCTCGATCCAGGCGGAGCGCGCCGACATTGTCGATCGCAACGGCGCCGTGCTGGCAACGTCGGTGCCGGTGATGTCGGCTTTCGTCAATCCACGGCTGCTGCTGGATCCGCAGGATGCGGCGCGCAAGATCGTCGGCGCGCTTCCCGACCTCAAGTATCAGGAGGTACTCGACAAGCTCGACGGCGAAAAGACGTTCGTGTGGATCAAGCGCGGACTGAGCCCGCGCGAGCACGATCTGGTCAATCGCCTCGGCATTCCAGGGCTGGAGTTCCAGGCCGAGGAGCGGCGCATCTATCCGCAAGGCAGCGCGGCGGCGCACATCCTGGGCTATGCCAGCGTCGACAATGTGGGATTGGCCGGCGTCGAGCGCTACTTCGATCAACAGCTTCAGAGCGGCGAGACCATCCAGCTCGCCATCGATCTGCGCTTGCAGCGCATGGTCGAGCGCGAGATCGCCGCCGCGGTCAAGAAATTCTCTGCGATCGGCGCCACGGCGATCGTCATGGACGCGACCAACGGCGAGATTCTCGCCATGGCATCCTTGCCGACATTCGATCCAAACAGCGCCAAGACCATCACCAACGAGGCGCTGTTCAATCGGGCGACGCTCGGCGTCTACGAGCAGGGCTCGACCTTCAAGATCTTCAATACCGCGATGGCGCTCGACACCGGGCGGGTGACCCTGTCGACCATCTTCGATGCGACCTCGCCGATCAAGATCGACCGTTTCACCATCAACGACGATCATCCGCAGCGGCGGCCACTGAATGTTTCCGAACTCTTCAAGTTCTCGTCCAACATCGCGTCGGCAAAGATGGCCGTCGACATGGGGACCGAGACCCAGCGCGCCTTCTTCGACAAGATCGGATTCCTGAAGCCGCTGCGCAGTCAGCTCACCGAGCTCGCCGCACCGCTCTATCCGCGGCAGTGGAAGACGATCAACACCATGACGATCGCCTTCGGCCACGGCATCTCGGTAACGCCGTTGCATCTGGCGAACGGCTCGGCGGCGGTGGTCAATGGTGGCGTGCTCTACTCGCCGAGCCTGGTCAAGCGCACTGCCGCCAGCGAACCCGGACGTCGCATCATTCAGGCCAAGACGTCGATCTTGATGCGGCAGCTACTGCGGCTCAACGTCGTCGAGGGCACCGGCAAGAAGGCCGACGTGCCGGGCTACGAGGTCGGCGGCAAGACGGGTACGGCCGAGAAGCCGTCGCGCGGCGGCTATCGCCAGAAGGCTCTGATCAGCTCGTTCGTCGGCATGTTCCCGATGAACGATCCCAAGTTCGTCGTCCTGGTGTCGCTCGACGAGCCCAAGGGCATCGCCGAGACCGGCGGTTACGCCACTGCAGGCATGGTCGCGGCGCCGAGCGTCAAGGTCATCGTCGAAAACATCGTGTCGCTCTACGGCATCCTGCCGAGCGACCCGAAGGAGGGGCTACCGCCGATCGCAATCGCCTCGATGCCGATACCGTCCGCCCCGCCACCGCCGCAGTTTGCGCCGGTGAGCGCCCGCCATCGCGGCTCGCAGGAGCAACGCAAAGCCCTGCCCGTGCGGCCCGGTCCGAACCAGACGGCGGCCGCCCCCGCAGCGGGAACGGGTCGCGTTGTTGCTGAGTGAGCTCATGCGCGGCGCCTCCGCGGTCGACGACGCCCGCGTGCCGAGCACCATGCCGAACCATGCCGACCAGTTGGGGCTGTGGGGGCAAACGGATCCCGATCTTGCCGGTCTAACTCTCGATTCGCGCAAGGCGAGGCCGGGTTACTTGTTCGCCGCCCTGGCCGGGGCGAAGCAGGACGGGGCAAAGTACGTTTCCGACGCGGTGAGTCGCGGTGCGACCGCAATCCTCGCCTCGACCGACGCTGCCTTGCCGCCGCTCGGTCCTGCCATCGTGGTCCTGCGCGACGCCAATCCACGCCGGCGGATCGCCCTGATGGCGGCCGCGTTCGCAGGCTTGCAGCCGGCCACGATCGCCGCCGTTACCGGCACCAACGGCAAGTCCTCCACCGTGCATTTCGTGCGTCAGATCTGGGCGGCGCTGGGCTTCACTGCGGCAAGCGTCGGCACGCTCGGCATCGTGTCGCCGGGTTTTTCGCGCGACGCCGGATTGACGACACCCGATCCGGTGCAGTTGCATGAGGATCTCGCGACCTTGGCGCGCCAAGGTGTCGACCATCTCGCGATCGAGGCGTCGAGCCACGGTCTCGACCAGCATCGCCTCGACGGTCTGCGCCTGTCCGCCGCCGCCTTCACCAATCTGACGCACGAGCATCTCGATTATCATTCGTCGATGGACGCCTATCTCTCGGCCAAGGCGCGCCTGTTCGACGAGTTGCTGCCCGTCGGGGGAACGGCCGTCGTCAACGCCGACAGCGATCGAGCCGAGGCGATTATCGAGATTTGCCGTCGTCGCGAGGTGCGGTGCTGGAGCTACGGCATCAAGGGTCGCGAGTTCCGCCTGCTCGGCGACACGCCGGTGGCGACAGGCCAGCATCTGACCGTGGAAGTGCTGGGGCGGCTGCATGAGATCGAGCTGCCGCTGGTCGGCAGTTTCCAGGCCTCGAATGCCATGGCCGCGCTCGGCCTGGTGATCGCCACCGGCGGTGATGAGGAGCGTGCCATTGCCGGCTTGGCTAGGCTCAGTGGGGCACCCGGTCGCCTTCAACTGGTCGCCCGCCATCGGTCGGGAGCGGCGGTCTATGTCGATTATGCCCACAAGCCCGAAGCGCTCGCCACCGTGCTTGCCACGGTGCGGCCCTTCGCCAAGGGAAAGATCGTCGTCGTGTTCGGCTGTGGTGGCGATCGCGATCGGGCCAAGCGGCCCGTGATGGGCGAGATCGCCACGCGTCTCGCCGATCTTGTCCTTGTCACCGACGACAACCCGCGCAGCGAGGTGCCGGCGGCCATCCGGGCCGAAATCGTGCGAGGCGTTCCAGGCGATCGCCGCAACTGGATCGAGGTGCAGGACGGCAGGCACGTTGCCATCGAGCAGGCCATGGCGGCGTTGGGCTCGCCCGACGATCTCCTGTTGATCGCCGGCAAGGGCCACGAGACCGGACAGACGATCGCCGGAGTCACCCATCCATTCGACGATGCCGAGGTGGCGCGTGAGTTTGCGGAGGCGGTAGCGTGAGCGCGCTGTGGACCTCCGACGAAGTGGCGCGCGCGCTGGCACCAGTGGCGATGACAGCGCCATTCGAAGCGAACGGCGTCACCTTCGACAGCCGCGCCGTGACGCCGGGCGATCTCTTCTTCGCCCTGGCCGGTGAAACCACCGACGGCCACGCCTTCGTGGGCGAGGCCTTGAAGCGCGGTGCCGCAGCCGCTGTAGTGTCCCGCGACGTTGCCGGCGCTGGAGGCAACCTCATCCGCGTGCCCGATACGATGAAAGCGTTGGTCGATCTCGGGCGCGCCGGTCGGCAGCGCAGCCGGGCGCGCATTGCCAGCGTTACCGGCTCGGTCGGCAAGACCAGCACCAAGGATGCGCTGCGTGTCCTGCTCTCGGCGCAGGCACCGACGTCGGCGAGCGCGGCGAGCTTCAACAACCATGTCGGCGTGCCAATCAGCCTCTGTCGCCTGCCGCGCGAGGCGCGCTTCGGCGTGTTCGAGATCGGTATGAACCATCCCGGCGAGATCGAGCCGCTCGCCCGCCAGGTCGAGGCGCATGTCGGCGTGATCACCACGGTCGGGCCGGTCCATGTCGGCTATCTCGGGTCCGAGGAGGCGGTGGCCGACGAGAAGGCCTGCCTGTTCGCCGGCATGGCCGCAGATGCCGTGGCGGTGCTCAATCGCGACATCGGGCTCTATGAGCGGCTGGCTGCTCATGCGCGCCGCTTCGGCGTGTCGCGCATCGTGCGCTTCGGGCGCAACGAGGCGGCCGAGGTGCGGCTTGTCTCGTGCACGCTGCAGGATTTGGGAAGCGATGTTGTCGCGTTGATTCACGGCCGTCGCATCGAGTATCGCCTCGGTGCCGCCGGCGAACACTGGGTGCTCAACAGCCTGGCTGCGCTGGCGGTCGTCGAGGCGCTCGGGGCCGATGTCGACAGGGCCGCAGCGACGCTTGGCGTGGTCGGTGCCTCGCCCGGCCGGGGCGCGCGACGCAGGCTTGAGTTCGGCGGCGGCACGGTCGAGCTGCTCGACGAGAGCTACAACGCCAACCCGATGTCGGTGCGGGCGATGTTGGCGGTGCTGGCGCGAGTCGAGCCTGTCGGAACGGGGCGGCGCCTGTTGGCGATGGGTGACATGCGCGAACTCGGCGAGGGCGCGGACGAGTACCACCGTGGGCTGGCCGACGCGGTGGTGGCGAGCGGGGCTGCGAAGGTCTTCCTCTGCGGCCCGCACATGGCGTCGCTGTGGCAGCTTCTGTCGCCCGAGCAGCGCGGAGTCCATCGGCCGGATTCGCAGGCGCTCGCAGGCGACGTCGCGGCGGCTCTGCGGGCAGGGGATGTCATCGCGGTGAAGGGGTCACTGGGCTCGAAAATGAAGATTGTCGTGGATGCCATCGTGGCAGCCAGCGGGGGAGAGGCGGGGCACTAGAATGTTCTACAATCTCCTCTATCCGCTGGCCGACATGTTCGGGCCACTCAATCTCTTCCGCTACCTGACTTTCCGTTCGATCGCGGCGTTCCTGACCGCGCTCGTGCTGAGCTTCGTGATCGGCGGCGGGCTGATCCGCTGGCTGCGCAGCAAGCAGGGAAAAGGTCAGCCGATCCGCGACGATGGTCCGGCGAGCCATCTGGTGACCAAGAAAGGCACCCCGACAATGGGCGGGCTGCTGATCCTGATCACGCTCACGACAGCCACGCTGCTGTGGGCAGACCTTACCAATCGCTACGTCTGGATCGTGCTCGGCGTCACCCTGTCGTTCGGTGCCGTCGGCTTCTGGGACGACTTCCTCAAGGTCACCAAGCGCAATCCCAAAGGCGTCCCAGCCAAGGCGAAACTCGTCTTCTCGATCGCCGCCGCCGGCTGGGCGGCATGGCTGATCGCGCAATCCTCGCCGGCGCCGCTCCGCTACATGATGGCGCTGCCCTTCCTGAAGGACGTGCTGGTGCCGCTCGGCGTCGTCGGATTTCTCGCCTTCGCCGTGGTCGTGATGGTCGGCGCCTCAAACGCGGTCAACCTGACGGATGGGCTCGACGGTCTGGCGATCGGTCCGGTGATCATGGCGTCGGCCGTGTTCGGCCTGATTGCCTATGTGGTCGGCAACACCATTCTCACGAACTACCTCTATCTCCACCACGTCCCGCGCACGGGCGAGCTCGCGGTGCTGCTTGCCGGGTTGATCGGCGCCGGTCTGGGCTTCCTCTGGTTCAATGCCCCGCCGGCCATGGTCTTCATGGGCGATACCGGCTCGTTGGCATTGGGCGGGGCGCTGGGCGCGGTGGCGGTCGTCACCAAGCACGAGATCGTGCTCGCCATCGTCGGCGGCCTGTTCGTGCTCGAGACCGTGTCGGTAATCGTCCAGGTCCTTTCGTTCAAATTGACCGGCAAGCGCGTCTTCCGCATGGCGCCGCTGCATCATCACTTCGAGCAGAAGGGCTGGGCCGAGCCGACGATCGTCTTCCGCTTCTGGATCATCGCCGCCATTTTGGCGATGGCCGGTCTTGCCACCTTGAAGCTTCGGTGACCGCATGATCGATCTCGCCGTGCTGAAAGGCTCGTCGTTCGTCGTGCTGGGGCTGGCGCGCTCCGGGCTGGCGACCGTGCGCGCCTTGCAGGCGGCCGGGATCGACTGCATCGCCTGGGACGACAACGCGCCGGCGCGGGAGGCCGCCGCCAAGGCGGGCATGCCGGTCGCCGATCCGGCGGCGATCGACTGGTCGTGCCGGACTGCGCTGATCATCAGCCCCGGCATTCCCAATCGATTGCCCAAGCCTCACCCGGTGGCGAGCGCCGCCCGCGCGGCCGGCAAGCCGATCCTTTGCGACATCGAGCTGCTCGCCCGCGCCCAGCCACAGGCGCGCTTCGTCGCCATCACCGGAACCAACGGAAAATCGACGACGACGGCACTGATCGGCCACATCCTCGACAAGGCCGGCCTGCGCTGCCAGGTCGGCGGCAATATCGGCCGCGGCGCGCTCGATCTCGCACCGCTCGGGCCGGGCGGGATCTATGTGCTGGAGATGTCGTCGTATCAGCTCGAGCTGCTGGAGACCTTTCGCGCCAACGCAGCGGTCTGGCTCAACATCACGCCAGATCATATCGACCGCCATGGTGACCTCGCGGGTTACGTCGCCGCCAAGGAGCACATCTTCGACCGCCAGAAACCTGGCGATTGTGCCGTGATCGGCATCGATGACGAGCCCTCGCGCGCGGTCTATCGTCGGATGACAGCGCGCCCGGGCGTTGCCACGATTCCAGTGAGCCTCGGCTCGTCGAGTGACGGCGTCTCGTTCGGCGCTGGCCGCCTGGGCGACGCCGATGCCGCTATCGTCGATTTCGCCGACGTGCCGACCCTGCCGGGCGATCACAACGCGCAGAACGCGGCCTGCGCCTGGGCGGTCTGCCGCTGGCTCGAGGTGCCGCGCGAGAAAATCGTCTCCGGGCTCAGGACCTATCCGGGATTGCCGCATCGCCAGGAGCAGGTCGCCGAAGTGGGCGCGGTGATCTACGTCAACGACAGCAAGGCCACGAACGCCGACGCTACTGCGCGGGCGCTGTCATCCTATCGCGACATCTACTGGATCTTGGGCGGGCAGGCGAAGGAGGGCGGCGTGGCGCCCCTGGCAGGTTACTTCGATCGTATCCGCCATGCCTTCCTGATCGGCGAGGCGACCGAGCTGTTTGCCGGCCAGCTCGAGGGCAAGCTCGGCTACAGCCGCTGCGGCGACCTGCAGTCGGCGCTGGAGGCGGCGCATGCGCAGGCGCAGCGCGACCTTGCGGCGCGCGGTGGTAGGCGCGGTGTCGTGCTGCTCTCGCCGGCTTGCGCGTCGTGGGATCAGTGGAAGAGCTATGAGCATCGCGGCGATGCGTTCCGTGCCATGGCTCGCGCCTTGCCGGGCGCACGGCAGTTGGGGAGGGCGGCGTGATACAGGTTCCTCGCGACGATCGCAGCGTCATCGGCCAGTGGTGGTGGACCGTCGACAGGTGGTCGCTCGGCGGCATCCTGGCGATCATGGCGTTCGGCGTGCTGCTGACTCTTGCCGCCTCGCCGCCGGCGGCCGAACGCATCGGCGCCGACACCTTCGTTTTCGCGCGGCGCCAGTTCCTGTTCCTGCCGCTGGCGCTGGTGCTGATGCTGGCGATCTCGCTGGCCTCGCCGCGGCACATTCGCCGGCTGGCCCTCATGGTGTTCTGCGGCAGCATCTTGTTGCTCGCGGCCACTTTCGTGATCGGGGTCGAGATCAAGGGCGCGCGCCGCTGGATTTCCGTGCCTGGCCTGTCCAGCGTCCAGCCCTCCGAGTTCGTCAAGCCCAGCCTGGCGGTGATCTCGGCGTGGCTACTGGCGCAAAGCCGCGCCGAACGCCGGGCGCCGGGCTATATCCTGTCGACGCTGCTGGTCGGTGGCGTGCTCACTTTGCTGGTCTTGCAGCCCGATCTCGGCATGAGTGTCGTCGTCGCCGTGGTGTGGGCGGTCCAGCTCTTCGTGGTCGGTCTGCCGGTATGGATCGCCGCGGTCGGCGCGATCGGCGGTGTCGCGGCGCTGGTCGGCGCCTACTTTGTCTTCCACCATGTGCGCAGCCGTTTCGACCGCTTCCTCGATCCGACGTCGGGCGACAATTATCAGGTCAACACCTCGCTCGAGGCCTTCATGAACGGCTCGCTGTTCGGGCGTGGCCCGGGGGAAGGCACTGTGAAGGCGCAGCTTCCGGATGCGCACACCGACTTCATCATGGCGGTGGCCGGCGAGGAGTTCGGATTGATCGTCTGCCTGATGATTCTGACCCTGTTCGGCTTCGTGACCCTGCGCTCGCTCTCTCGCGCGTCGAAGGAGACCAGCCTGTTCATCACCTTGGCGGCGACCGGCCTTGCCGTGCAGTTCGGCTTGCAGGCCGCCATCAACATGGCCTCGACGATCCAGCTCATCCCGGCCAAGGGCATGACGCTGCCCTTCATCTCCTATGGCGGCTCGTCGGCGCTGGCGATGGCGATTTGCATCGGCATGCTCCTCTCGCTGACGCGCGAGCACGCCGGCTTGAGAGAGGCGGTGTGATGGCTGAACCGCGCCCCGTTGTCCTGGCGGCTGGCGGCACTGGCGGCCATGTGTTTCCTGCCGAGGCGCTGGCAGGCGAGCTCGAGGCGCGCGGCGTGCCGTTCGCGTTGGTGACCGATTCGCGCGGCCGGCAATGGCAGGGTGCGTTGGCGCGGCGGCCGATTCACTACGTTCATTCGGCCAGCCCGACGGGCTCGCCGGTTCGTCGCGCAATGGCTCTCCTGTCGTTGGCCCGCGGGCTGGTCGATGCTTGGCGGGCGCTCGGTCGCATCCATCCCTCGGCCGTCGTCGGCTTCGGCGGTTACGCCTCGGTGCCGACCATGATTGCCGCGCGCCTGCGCGGGGTGCCCGCCGTGCTGCACGAACAGAATGCCGTGCTGGGAAAGGCCAACCGCCTGGTGCTGGGCGGGGTGACGCGGGTGGGGACGTCCTTCGAGCAAACCCGCGGTCTCGAGAACGATGGGCGCGCTCGGCTGGTCGGCAATCCTGTCCGCGAGCCGGTGCGGGCGCTGCGCAATACGCCTTATAGCGCGCCGGCGGCCGACCGCGTCGTCGATATCCTGGTGTTTGCCGGCAGCCAGGGTGCTGCATCGTTCAGCCAGGTCATCCCGGCCGCCATGCAGTCGTTGCCGGCTGCCTTGCGTGCGCGTCTTCGTCTGGTCCAGCAGTGCCGGAGCGAAGACCTGGCGCGGGTGCGGGCGCTCTACGCCGAGGCCGGAATCGTCGCCGAGCTGGCACCGTTCTTCGCCGATCTGCCGCAGCGCCTAGCCGCCGCCCACCTGGTGATCGCGCGCTCGGGCGCCTCGACCATGGCCGAGCTCGCCGCCATCGGCCGGCCGTCCATCCTGGTGCCGTATCCGTACCACAAGGATCAGCATCAGGTCGTTAATGCGCGTGCCTTCGAGGCGGCCGGTGCCGCCATCCTGATGCAACATGCCGATCTTACGCCCGAAACCTTGGCCGCCTCCTTGTGCAGCCTGCTCGAAAATCCGCAGCGTCTTGCCGACATGGCGGCGGCAGCGCATGCCGCCGGCCGCCCGGATGCCGCGGCGCGCCTGGCCGATGTGGTCGGCGATGTGATCTCCTCTTCCGTTCTCGCACCGACAGGAGTCGCCGCATGAGGGCGATGCCACTCGATATCGGACTGATCCATTTCGTCGGCATTGGCGGCATCGGCATGTCCGGTATCGCCGAAGTGCTGCTCAATCTCGGCTACAAGGTGCAAGGCAGCGACATCGCGGAGGGCGCCAATACGCGCCGTCTGAACGCGCTCGGCATCAAGGTGGCGATCGGCCATCGCGCGGACAACATCGGCAATGCCCAGGTCGTGGTCGTGTCGAGCGCGGTCAAGAAGGACAATCCCGAGGTGCTGGCCGCCCGTGCCCGCCTGGTGCCGGTGGTGCGTCGTGCCGAGATGCTGGGCGAGCTGATGCGGCTCAAATGGTCGATCGCGGTCGGCGGCACCCATGGCAAGACCACGACGACCTCGATGGTGGCGGCGATGCTCGATGCCGGCGACCTCGATCCGACCGTCATCAACGGTGGCATCATCAACGCCTACGGCACCAATGCGCGGCTGGGCGACGGTGACTGGATGGTGGTCGAATCGGACGAATCCGACGGCTCCTTCTTGCGTCTGCCGGCGACCATCGCCGTGGTGACCAATGTCGACCCCGAGCATCTCGATCACTACGGCACGTTCGATGCATTGCGCGAAGCCTTCGTGCGCTTCGTCGAGAACATCCCTTTCTACGGCTTCGCCGTACTGTGCTCCGACCATCCCGAGGTCCAGGCGCTGATTCCGCGTGTTGCCGATCGACGCATCGTCACCTACGGCATCGGCGCCAATGCCGACATTCGCGCCATCAATCTGCGCCTCGATCGGAGTGGCGCCGACTTCGACGTCATGGTGGAGAATCGTGCCACCAACGAGTCGCGAGTCATCACGGACATGCGCCTGCCGATGTTCGGCCAACACAATGTGCAGAATGCCCTTGCCGCGATCGCCGTGGCGCACGAGATGGGGCTGCCCGACGAGACCATCCGCCGCGCGCTCGGATCGTTTGCCGGTGTCAAGCGGCGTTTCACCAAGACCGGCGAGGCGCACGGCATCACCGTGATCGACGACTACGGCCATCACCCGGTGGAGATCGCCGCCGTGCTGCGCGCGGCCCGGCAGGCCTATGGCGGATCGGGGCGCGTGATCGCGGTCATGCAGCCGCACCGCTACACCAGGCTCGCGTCGCTGAAGAACGAATTCGCCACGTGTTTCGGCGATGCCGACGCCGTGCTGATCGCCGATGTCTATGCCGCGGGCGAGGCACCGATCGAAGGCGTCAATCGCGACATGCTGGTCAACCTGGTGCGCCAGGCCGGCCATCGAGAGGCGGCGCCGCTCGGCGCGCCGGGTGACCTGCCCGGCCTGATCTGGCAAATGGCACGACCGGGTGACGTGGTGGTTTGCCTTGGCGCCGGTAACATCACGGCGTGGGCACATGCGTTGCCTGGGCAGATTCAGCAATTGGCGGTCGAGCATGCCGGACCGCGCGCCATCGCCAACGACCATGGATCGGCGGCATGATGGCGCTGACCGCCACGCGCCCTCATCTCATCGACCGGCTGCCGAAGCCGCGCGGCCGGCTGACCGCCGGCGCGCCGCTGGGGCCGCAGACCTGGTTTCAGGCCGGTGGGCCGGCCGAGGTGCTATTCCGTCCGGCCGATCGCGACGACCTCGCGACCTTCCTGCAAGCGCTCGACGCCGATATTCCGGTGACCGTGCTCGGCGTCGGCTCGAATCTGCTGGTCCGTGACGGCGGCGTGGATGGCGTCGTGATTCGCCTGCTGCGGGACTTCACCCGGATCACCGTCGAAGGCACGGAGGTGACGGCGGGCGCCGGGGCCCTCGACCTCAACGTCGCGTTGACGGCGCGCGATCATGCGTTGGCCGGCCTGGAATTCCTGAGCGGCATTCCGGGCACCATCGGCGGCGCCGTTGCGATGAACGCCGGCGCCTATGGCGGCGAGCTGGCCCCGGCTCTCATCTCGGCCGAGGCCGTCGATCGTCGCGGCGACATCCATTGCGCCGACGCCGCAGCTCTGGGCATGAGCTATCGCCACAGCAGTGCTCCGGCCGATTGGATTTTCACCTCGGCTCGTCTGCGCGCCGCACCGGGCGATCAATTGGCGATTGCCCGCCGCATCGCCGAGATCGACGCCGCGCGCTTCGACTCGCAGCCGCGCAGCCGCACCGGTGGCTCGACCTTCGTCAACCCACCTGGGCGAAAGGCCTGGGAGCTGATCGACCAGGCGGGTTGTCGCGGGTTGCGGATCGGCCAGGCGCAGGTCTCGGAGAAGCACTGCAACTTCCTGATCAACCTCGGTGCAGCCAGCGCCGCCGATCTCGAAGCCTTGGGCGAGGAGGTGCGTCGGCGCGTCCTCGATCACAGCGGGATACAGCTCGAATGGGAGATCCGGCGCGTCGGCGTGCCGGCATCGACAGGAGCCGAAGCATGAAGCCGAAGGTCGCGGTCCTGATGGGCGGCTGGTCGCCCGAGCGCGAGGTCTCGCTGGTGAGCGGCAAGGCGTGCGCCGAGGGCCTGCGCGAGGGCGGTCATACGGTGCTCGAATACGACGTGAAGCGCGATCTGCGGGCGCTGATCGATTTCCTGCGGCCGGCAGGCGGTGGTGGACCCGAGGTGGTGTTCAATGCGCTCCACGGCCGCTACGGCGAGGATGGTTGCATCCAGGGCGTTCTCGAGGTGTTGGCCGTGCCCTATACGCATTCCGGTGTGCTCGCGTCGGCGATCGCCATGGACAAGCCGATGGCGCGTCACGTCTTCCGCTCACTAGGCCTACGCATCGCCGAGGGGGTGGTGGTCGAGCGGCGATCACTGGCCTTTGGTGACCCGATGCCGCGACCCTATGTCGTGAAGCCGATCGACCAGGGGTCGAGCATCGGCGTCCATATCGTGCGCGAGGGCGACAATCTCGCCGCGGTCGAGATGGCCGAGGCGGCCTTCGGCGAACGGGTGCTGGTCGAGAAATTCGTGCCCGGCCGTGAGCTCACCGTGGCGGTGATGGGTGATCGCGCCGTCGCCGTGACCGAGCTGCGCCCGCGCACGCGTTTCTACGATTACGAAGCCAAATACACCGATGGCGTCACCGAGCATCTGGTGCCGGCGCCGATCCCGAGCGAGGTCTACGAGCTGGCGCGCGAATGGGCGCTGACGGCCCATCAGGCGCTGGGGTGCAGTGGGCTCAGCCGTACCGACTTCCGCTGGGACGATTCCCAACCCGATACCGCGGGCCTTGTCGTGCTCGAGATCAATACGCAGCCTGGGATGACGCCGCTGTCGCTGGCGCCGGAGCAGGCGCGCTGGGCGGGAATCTCGTGGCCCGAGTTGATGACCTGGATGGTCGACAACGCGAGGCACCCGCAGTGAAAGCTCCGGCGAAAGAGGCACCGACCCGGCGGCGCGACTACGATCGCCGCAAGAAGCGCAACTCGTTGCGCAAGTCGGGCCGGCCGCTGTGGCGTCAGCCGATGATGCTGGGCGTCGTCGTGCTGTTGCTCGGCTGCGGTGGCGGCGCCGGCTGGTGGGCGTGGCACGAGGGGTGGCTGATCGAGGCGCGCAATCGCGTGGATTCCGTGACGCGCAGCGTGATCGGCGCCATCACGCCGTTCCGGCTGACTGACGTGACGGTCGAAGGCCGGGATTACGTCGAGCGAAGCGCCATCCTGGCCGCCCTCGACGTCAAGCCGGGTGATTCGCTGCTCGGCGTCGATCTGCAGGCGTCGCGGCAGCGACTCGAGGCGATCGACTGGGTGGCGAGCGCGACGGTCGAACGGCGGCTGCCCGATACGCTCTATGTCACCCTGAAGGAGCGCCGCGCCGTGGCGATCTGGCAGAGCGGGACAGAATACACCTTGATCGACCGCGACGGTCGGACGGTGCGGGCGAGCCGAATGCCGCCCGGCGCCGAGACGCTGTTGCTGCTGGCCGGCGCCGGTGCGCCCGAGCACGTCGGCGAACTGCTGTTGTTGCTCGCCTACGAGCCGGCGGTGGCACGCCAATTGCGCGCCGCCGTGTGGGTCGGCCAGCGGCGCTGGAATCTCGTTCTGACAAACGGCGTCGAGATCTGGCTTCCGGAAGAGGATGCGGTCGCGGCGCTGAAGCAGCTCGCCAAGCTCGACGGCCAGCACAAATTGCTGTCGCGCGGGTTCGGCGTGGTCGATCTTAGGCTGCCCGACAAACTCTATCTTCGGAAGGGTGTCGTTGGCGGCCAACCTTTACCCGGGCCGGTGTGACGGTGGCGGCCGGAGTGTACGTGTAGCGAGGGGGATGAAACGTGGCGAAGACCAGAAACGGTGTGGTTGCAGCGCTCGATATCGGAACCAGCAAGGTCGTGTGCTTCGTGGCGCGCGTCGATGGCCAGGGCCTGCGAGTCGTCGGCATCGGCCATCAGCCCGCCCAAGGCATGCGATCCGGCAACATCGTCGACATGGAAGCGGCCACGCGGGCGATCTCGTCGGCCGTGTCGACAGCGGAAGAGATGTGCGGCGAGCATGTGCGCGAGGTCATCGTCGGCGTGAGCGGCGGATCGGCAGCCTCGCATAACCAGAGTCTCGAGGTGGCGATCGGTCATCACGAGATCGGCGAGCGCGACGTGCGCCGCGTGCAGCAGCATATCCATCTGCCGGCCGAGACCGCCGATCGCGACATCATTCATTCGGAAGCGATCGGCTACTCGGTCGACGGCACGCCGGTGCGCGACGCGCGTGGCATGTTCGGCGAACGCCTGGGCGTCGACGTCCATCTCGTCACCGCGGCGAGCGGGTCGATGCGCAACCTGCAGGTCTGCGTGCGGCGCGCCCATCTCGAGATTGCCGAACGAGTCATCGCCGCCCATGCCTCGGGCCTGAGCTCGCTGGTGTCGGACGAACGCGACCTCGGCGTCACATTGATCGACATGGGCGGCGGCACGACGTCTATCGCCGTCTTCTATGAAGGCCATCTCGTGCACGTAGACACGATCCCGGTCGGCGGCGATCACGTCACGCGCGACATAGCGCGCGGCTTGTCCACACCGCTCGCCCATGCCGAGCGCATGAAGACGCAGATAGGCCGCTCCGTCGCCAAGCCCAACGACGAGTACGACATCATCGACGTGCCGCTGATCGGCGAGGAGGATCGCACGCGGCCCAATCACATTCCGCGGTCGATCCTGGTCGGCATTATCCGCCCGCGCATCGAGGAGACATTCGAGCTCGTGCGCAGCCGACTCGAAGCGAGCGGTGTGGATAAGTTGGCGGGTGGCCGCACCGTGATCGTCGGCGGTGCGTGTCAGCTCGACGGAGTCCCCGAAGTGGCTGCTGCGATACTCAACAAGAAGGTCCGAATCGGTGCACCGCTGCGCCTCGCCGGACTTGCGGATTCTACCGGCGGGCCGGCATTTTCCGCGGCTGCAGGTCTGCTCGCTTTCGCCTTGAACCATCACGCGATCGCGCAGTCGCAACCCGCCGCAACAGAAGTCCCGTCGAGTCGAATCGGCCGCATTGGAAGTTGGATTAGGGAAAACTTTTAGGGCAATATGGCAATATGTAGTGTGGTGATGGGCAGTCGCCACACGCTGTTGATAAATGAATCAATAACCCGGTCTATGGTGAAGGGCCTCACCACAAACGGTCCACACCATCGCTCCGAGCAGATAACCCCCTCGTTTGCGTGGAGAGAACCAAGATGACAATCAACCTCAGCCTCCCTCAGAAGGAGTCGGAGATTAAGCCGCGAATCACCGTCATTGGCGTTGGTGGCGCGGGTGGAAACGCCGTGAACAACATGATCAGCGCGGCGCTCGAAGGCGTCGAGTTCATCGTCGCCAATACTGACGCGCAGGCGCTTGCCCAATCGCTCGCCGATCGGCGCGTTCAGCTCGGCATCACCATCACCCAGGGCCTTGGCGCGGGCGCCCGTCCGGAAGTCGGTCGGCAGGCTGCCGAAGAGGCGCTGCCCGAGATTCTCCATCTGCTCGATGGCGCGAACATGGTGTTCGTGACTGCTGGCATGGGCGGCGGCACCGGCACTGGCGCGGCGCCGGTCATCGCCGCGGCGGCGCGCGAGCAGGGCATCCTGACCATCGGCGTGGTCACCAAGCCGTTCCATTTCGAGGGTCGCCGTCGCATGCAGGCTGCGGAGCAGGGGATCACCGAGCTCGAGAAGGTGGTCGACACCCTGATCGTCATTCCCAACCAGAACCTGTTCAAGATCGCCAACGAGAAGACGACCTTCGCCGACGCGTTCAAGATGGCCGACGACGTGCTGCACATGGGTGTGCGCGGGGTCACCGATCTCATGGTCATGCCGGGCCTCATCAACCTCGATTTCGCCGACATCCGCACGGTGATGGGCGAGATGGGCAAGGCGATGATGGGCACTGGCGAGGCCGAAGGCCCGGATCGCAGCCGAGTTGCGGCCGAGAGCGCGATCTCCAACCCGCTGCTGGAAGACCACTCGATGAAGGGTGCCCAGGGCGTGCTGATCAACATCACCGGTGGCCTCGACATGACCCTGCACGAGGTCGACGAAGCGGCCAACCGTATCCGCGAGGAAGTCGACGCCGACGCCAACATCATCTTCGGCTCGACCTTCGATGCCAGCATGCAGGGCCGCATGCGCGTGTCGGTCGTTGCCACCGGCATCGCTGCCCTGGCTGCCCAGCAGCCTGCACCGAACTATCTTTCGCTCGACATGAACCGCCCGATGCAGACCGGCCAACCGGCTTTGATGAGCCGTGCGGCAGCGCCGGTCGGACGGGTCGCCATGCCGGCCGCGGCTGTTGCGCCGCCGGTTGCCGTCGCGCCGGCCCCGATGCCGCCGGCGCCGCCGCCTCCGGTCGCGCCGCCGCTAGCTGCCGCGGAGCCTCCTTCGCGGCAGGCTGTCGCCCCCCTTGTGGCCTCGGCGCCGCCGGTCGAAATCCCCGAGCCGATGGCCGTTGCGGAACCAGAATTCGACGAGGCGGTCGCGCCGCCGGTCGCTGCCGCGCCGCCACCGCCGGCCCCCATTGCCCAGCCGGCGCCCGTCGCCGCCGCGCAGCGGCCGTTGGTCGACGAGAACGATTGGCGAGTCAATCGGCCTGCCGCCAAGGCCCCCGCACGCGCGGAGGCGGCGCCCCGTCCGGTCGCCGCGCGGCCGGCAGTCGAAAGCCGTGCGCCGAATCTGTTTCAGCGTATCACCGGCGCTTTTGCATCGGCCAAACCGATGACGGCCTCGACGGCTGCCGTTGGTGCGCCGGCAACTCCGGAGCCACCGGCGGCGCGGCCTGCTCCGGAGAATGTTGTCGCGGTCGGACAGAAGCCTGCCAGCCGGCCCGCGCCCGTGCAGACCTCGATCAGTCTCGACGTCACCGAGCGGGCCAAGCCGACGCGCGATGACGACGATCTGCAGATTCCGGCATTCCTGCGTCGGCAAGCCAACTGACGCAAGCGAATCGACCGGAGTTTATGCACGTTCCACGCAGTGTTCGAGGGGCCTCGCGGCCCCTCTTTTTTTCGCCTCGGCATGATATAACGCCACGCCACGTAATCAGCGGTCAGGGTATGTCGAAAGCGGTCTCGCGAAGGGCCTGGAATACGGTCGCCGGATTGGTGCTGTGCACGTCGTTCGGGCTCGCCGGATGCGGTTCGTCGGACGACGACGTCAACTATGTCGAGCAGCCGGTGGAAGTGCTCTACAATCGCGCCCTCGATGAGCTGGGGGCGCAGGAATACAAGGCGGCTGCCAAGGGCTTCGAGGAAGTCGATCGCCAGCATCCCTACTCGGTGTGGGCGACCAAGGCGCAGATCATGGCCGCCTTCGCCTACTACCAGTCGAACAAGTACGACGAGGCGATCATCGCGCTCGATCGGTTCATCCAGCTCCATCCCGGGCATCGCGACATTCCCTACGCCTATTATCTGAAGGCGTTGAGCTACTACGAGCAGATTTCCGACGTCGGCCGCGATCAGCGCATGACCCAGCAGGCGCTCGAGGCGCTGGCCGAGGTCGTGAAGCGCTTTCCCGAATCACCCTATGCCCGCGACTCGCGCCTCAAGGTCGAGCTGGCGATCGACCATCTCGCCGGCAAGGAGATGGCAGTTGGCCGCTTCTATCAGCAGCACCAGCAATATGTCGGTGCCATCAATCGCTATCGCGTGGTGATCGAGCGCTACCAGACCACCACGCACGTGCCGGAGGCGCTGCACCGTCTGGTCGAAAGCTACCTGTCGCTCGGCGTCAAGAGCGAGGCCCAGGAGGCTGCCGCCGTGCTTGGCTACAATTTCCCCGGCAGCGAATGGTATCAGGACAGCTATTACCTGATGACCGGCGAGGGCTCCCCGGTGCCGTCCGACGAGAAGAGTCGCTGGTTCTTCGGCCTCTTCTGAGCGGGCCTGCATGCTGGTCTCGCTTTCGATCCGCGACTTCGTGCTGATCGAGAAGCTCGACCTCGACTTCGCCTGCGCGGGCGGCGGCTTGGGCGCTCTTACCGGGGAAACCGGCGCCGGGAAGTCGATCCTGATCGATGCGCTTGGCTTGGCGCTCGGCGCTCGCGCCGACTCGGGCGCGGTCCGGCGCGGCGCGACGCAGGCGTCGGTCGCCGCGTCGTTCGACCTGCCCAGCGGCCACCCCGCTCGCCAGGTGCTGGTCGAGCAGGCTCTGGATGTCGAGGATGTGCTGACCTTGCGACGCCTGATCGGCGCGGATGGGCGAGGCCGTGCGTTCGTCAACGACCAGCCGGCGTCGGTGGCGCTACTGCGTCGGCTGGGCGAAACGCTGGTCGAGATCCAGGGCCAGATGGAACAGCACGGTCTGCTCGACCTCGCCACTCATCGCGCCTCGCTCGACGCCTTCGCCGGGCTCGAGAGCCCGGCGAAGGCCGTGCGCACCGCGTGGCAGGCATGGCGTATCGCCGAGCAGGCTTTGGCAGATGCCGCGGCGGCGGCCGAGGCAGCGCGTCGAGACGAGGAGTTTCTGCGCCACGCCGTCAAGGAACTCGCTCAATTGTCGCCGCGCGCCGACGACGAGGAGAAGCTCACGCAGGAGCGGCAGCTCTTGCGCGCCGGCCGTACGCTCGGCGAGGCGCTTTCCCAGGCGCTTGCCGAGCTGGAGCATGGCCGGGGGGCGGTGGCCGCGTTGCGCGCGGCTCATCGGCTGGTCGAGCGCCAGGCAGAAAAGGCGGCGGGCCGCCTCGATACGGCGCTGAGCGCGCTCGAGCGCGCTACGAGCGAAGCGACCGAGGCACAGGCGCAGCTCGAGGCCGCCCGCGACTCTCTGGATGTCGATCCGGCACATCTCGAAAAGATCGAGGAGCGGCTGTTCGCGCTTCGCGCCGCCGCGCGCAAGCATGGCGTGTCGGTGGCTGACCTCGCGGCGCTGGCCGACACGTTCGCCGCCCAGCTCGCAGCGCTCGATGACGGCGAAGCGCTCTTGAAGCGACTGGCTGCCGAAGCCACGGCCGCGCGCGGCGCCTATGTCGGCGCGGCCGAGAAGCTTGCGGTGGCGCGCCGCAAGGGTGCTGCACGGCTCGACAAGGCAGTGGCTGCCGAGCTCGCGCCGCTCCGGCTCGAGAAGGCGAAGTTTGTGACGGGCATCTCGACGCTCGCCGAGAGCGAATGGTCCGAGAACGGCATGGAGCGCGTGCAGTTCTTGGTGGCGACGAATCCCGGCACGCCGCCGGCGCCGATTGCCCGTATCGCCTCGGGTGGCGAGCTGTCGCGCTTCCTGCTGGCGCTCAAGGTCTGCCTGGCGCGCGTGGGCGATGCCTCCACCATCGTCTTCGACGAGGTCGACTCGGGGATCGGCGGCGCCACGGCGGCGGCGGTAGGCGAGCGCTTGCGGCGGCTGGCGAAAGACGTCCAGGTCCTGGTCGTCACACACTCGCCGCAGGTGGCCGCTCTCGCTGATCGACAATGGTTGATCCGCAAGACGACGAAGAAGAACACGGCCAGCACCGACGTGCTGGCGCTCGATCCCGCGGCCCGCCGCGAGGAGATCGCGCGCATGCTGTCGGGCGCCGAGGTGACGGCGGAGGCCCGTGCGGCGGCCGATCGGCTGCTGGCGGCGTCGAGCTAGTCCAGGAGGAAACGATGTCGCGAGCCGCCAAGGTCGTCGCTTCGGTCGCGGTCGACGATCTCACCCCGCGCCAAGCGCGCGCCGAGCACAAGCGCCTGGTCGGCGAAATCGCCCATCACGACAAGCTCTATCACGAGCAGGACTCGCCGGAGATATCCGACGCCGATTACGACAAGCTGCGCCAGCGGTTGAAGGCGATCGAGGCGCGCCTGCCCGAGCTGGTCGACGGAGCCAGCCCGACACAGATGGTGGCGCCGACCCCGACTACGGCATTCGCCAAGGTGCGGCATGGGCGACCGATGCTGTCGCTCGACAACGCCTTCAGTGACGAGGAGCTGCAGGCGTTCCTCGATCGCGTGCGGCGCGGCCTCGAGCGGGAGACGGACCTCGCGCCGGATGCCGAGATTGCCTTCGCGTGCGAGCCCAAGATCGACGGTCTGTCGATCAGCCTGCGTTACGAGGACGGCGAGTTCATCGTCGGTGCGACGCGGGGCGACGGCACGACCGGCGAGGATGTGACGGCCAACCTGCGCACCGTTTCGGACATCCCGCATCGGCTGCGGGGCCAGCCACCGCGGTCGATCGACGTGCGCGGCGAGATCTACATGGAACGCAAGGCGTTCCAGCAGATGAACGAACGCCAGGAGTCCGCCGGCGAGAAATCCTTCGCCAATCCGCGCAACGCCGCGGCGGGGTCGTTGCGTCAGCTCGACGCGGAGATCACGGCGAGCCGACCGTTGCGCTTCTTCGCCTATGCCTGGGGCGAGGCCGAGCCGAGGTCGTGGAAGACACATAGCGAGTATCTCGGGCTGCTGAAGGAGTGGGGATTCGAGGTCAATCCGCTGTCGCGGTTGTGCCGTACCGCCGACGCGGTGCGCGAGTTCTACCGCAAGACCGGCGCCGAGCGTCCGTCGCTGCCTTATGACATCGACGGAGTCGTCTACAAGGTCGACCGCATCGACTGGCAGGAGAGGTTGGGTTTCGTCAGCCGTGCGCCGCGCTGGGCGATCGCTCACAAGTTCCCGGCGGAGCAGGCGCGCACGCGGCTGAACGGCATCCTTATCCAGGTCGGGCGTACCGGCGCGCTCACCCCGGTCGCCGACCTCGAGCCGGTCAATGTCGGCGGCGTCATGGTGGCACGTGCGACGTTGCACAACGCCGACGAGATCGAGCGGCTCGATGTTCGGGTCGGCGACATGGTCATCGTGCAGCGCGCCGGCGACGTCATCCCGCAGGTGCTCGGCCATGTGCCCGAGGAGCGCCCGAAGAGGACGCACAAATTCCACTTTCCCACCCATTGCCCGTGCCCGTTGCACAGCGAGGTACGTAGCGAGGAGGGCGGTGTCGTTCGCCGCTGCACGGGGGGGCTGGAATGTCCGTTTCAGCAGGTCGAACGACTTCGTCACTTCGTGTCGCGCAACTGCTTCGACATCGAGGGGTTGGGCGGTACGCACATCGAGAATTTCTGGCGCGACGGCCTGCTGAAGATTCCCGGCGATATCTTTCGCCTGCCTGCGCGGGTCGACGACCTCCGCAAGCGCGAGGGCTGGGGCGATCTATCGGTGCGAAACCTGGTGGCTGCCATCGAGGCCCGGCGCACCATCGCCCTCGACCGCTTCATCAATGCCATCGGCATTCCGTTGATCGGCGAGGCGACGGCCAAGATCCTGGCGCAGGAGTACGGCGAGGCTGACACTTGGCTGGCGGAGATGCTGCGCGCCGCCGCCGAGCGCGCCAAGGCAGCGGACGCGGTGAAAAAGGAAAAGGCGGCGGCCGAGGTCGGGCCGAGCTACGGTCGCCTGTGCAACGTCGAGCAGATCGGCGTCACCACGGCCGATGCGATGTGCGCCTTCTTCGGCGAGGGTCATACGGTCGATATCATCCGCGATCTCCTGGGCCAGCTCACGGTGCAGCCGGTCGAGCGCCGTGCCGTCGCCGCCGATGCCAAGCTGCGTGACAAGATCGTGGTGTTCACCGGCGAGTTGGCATCGATGACCCGTGATGCGGCCAAGGCGCGCGCCGAGGAACTGGGCGCCAAGGTCACCGACTCGGTGTCGAAGAAGACCAGCCTCGTGGTGGTGGGTGAGAACGCCGGCTCCAAGGCGCGCAAGGCGGCGGAGCTTGGCATTCAGACCATGACCGAGGCGGAATGGTTAGAATTCTCGTCCGGAAACTGAGTGGTTCCCCCTCTCGTCCGCTTCCTCACGTCATCGGACGTGGTCGAAGGGAGACAGCCTGGAGGGACGGAGAAGAGAGGTCGCCGCAGGGCCCCCCTCCGGTCCTGATGTCGGAGTCGGAAGTTCCTCGATCGAGACCCTCTTTGCTGTGCCCGGCGGCCGAGGCCCGCTCGATGGGGGGCAGAAGCAGTTCGCTCGTCGGGGAAGGCGTCGCCTCAACAAAAAACGGCCGGGCTGAGCCCGGCCGTCTTCGAAGATCAGTGCGGTAGATCGTCTTACTGGATGACGATCTCGACGCGGCGATTCTGCGGCTCGCGAACACCGTCGCCGGTCTGCACGAGCAGGCCCGTCTCGCCCTTGCCGATCACGGTGATGACGTTGGCCGGGACGCCGTTGCGAACCAGGGCGTCCTTGACCGCGTTGGCGCGACGCAGCGACAATGCCATATTGTACGCCTCCGGGCCCGACGTGTCGGTGTGGCCGGTTGCCGTGATGCGGGCGTTGCCCTTCGCCTTGTAAGCGGCGGCGGCCTGTCCGATCGTGGCGAGGGCCTGCTGCGACAGGTTGGAGCGGTCCCAATCGAAGAACACCATGAACGACGGCGGCGCAACCGGCGGCGGCGGCGGCGGCGGCGCCGCGGCCTGGGCACCGAACTTGATCTGTACGGTCGCCATCAAGGAGATGTTGTTGTTGCTCCAAGCGCTACCCAGGAAGTACGGGTTGCTCGTGCCGTAGTAGCGGCCGTCGAGGTTGACGCGGAAGCCCGGTGCGAATTCGTAGCCGACACCGAGGATGCCCTGGAAGGCGAAGACTGTGCTGTGGAGCTGCCAGAAGGCGTCGACAAAGGCAACGCCAGCGCCGGCACCGACGTAGGGGATGACCGACCCGAAGCTGCGGAAATCGTACAGCAAGTTGGCCATCACCGAGACTTGGCTGATCTGGCCGTTGATCGCAGCGCCACGATAGAAGTTCGAGGTCGTGTTCTGGCGATACAGTCCTTCCACCTCGACGCGCGGGCCGACGAAGTCATAGCCGATGGTGCCGCCGAGGCCCCAACCCGTATACGGCGAATTGTACTGTTCCCTAATCTGGGTGCCGAACATCCAGTTCAGACCGCCTTCGACGCCGAGATAGACGCCAGGGGTTGCCGGGGCACCTTGGGCCTGGGCGACGGCCGGCATTCCTGCTGCCAGCAACGCCGTCACTAGGAACTTCCTCATTCTTCAATCTCCCTCGTCGTCGCAGATGTCTTCGCAGGTCGAATAGCCATCGACCGATATGATTGATAGTAACGGATGAATACTACGCGGCTACGCTGGGAGTCGCCACAATTTGGAGCCTAGGTCGACGCATTGCCGCCCTAGTGTGATTTTGAGGTAACAGGTACCGAGTTAGCCTTCATTTGGGTGCCTGACCTGTGCAATTTTATTTCAAAATTCCCAGCGACTTCAACAGCTTCTCGCTCTGGCTTATGTGCCGGAGCCAACTGTCCCCGCCAGATACCCAATCCGTCGGCGACGAGCCTGCCGTTTAGCCGAGGCTTGGACCGCTCCCGACCATGATCGCCTCTCAGGGCTGCCGGACGGCTAATGGCGAACTCTGGCCAATTCGTCCAGTATATTCCGTATAGCGGAGTCATAAGGTTTCAACAGGCCGGAGACCACCCACAGCAGATTGATCGTTGATTCGACTGCCTGGCTCGAGAGTGCGAGGCCGCTGGCCTCGAGCAGTCAGATGACCAGGCCCTGGTTGTCGAATTTGCCGTCGTGGCCCCCGTGGACGCCTTCTTCAGCGATGCCCATGCCAGCGACGGTAGTCTATGAACAGTCAGTCGTACCGGGGCAGGTCCAGTAGCTCTCTGGTAGAGAACCAGCCGTGCGGTGGTGGGCGGGATTGTTGGTGCCATGGCGGGCGAGACGCCTCCCATGACTTCCTCGTCGTTCGGCAGGATGCTAGAGCGGCGCCATTCCCGCTCATTTGTCGCGTACGTCGGCGGTACCGCTCAATTGTTGTCTTTCGTTGGAGTTGATCGAATGGACTTGGCTCGTTTTCCGCGTCGCCGCTACACGCATGCTCCCACGCCGATCGAGCCGCTGCCGCACTTTACCAAGGCGCTGGCCGCGCTCTGTCCGGGCGGCGTCGGACCGGAAATCTGGATCAAGCGTGACGACATGCTCGGTCTCTTTCCCGGCGGCAACAAGACCCGCAAGCTGGAGTTCCTGGCGGCAGATGCGTTGGCGCAGGGGGCGGACACGCTGATCACCTGCGGCGCGCCGCAGTCCAATCATTGTCGCATCACCCTCTCTGCGGCGATCAAGGAGGGCCTCAAGTGTCGCTTCGTGATCGAGGAGCGCGTGCCCGGCAGCTACCGAAAGGAGGCGGGCGGCAACAATTTCATGTTCGAGTTGATGGGTGTCGAAGCCATCACCGTGGTGCCCGGCGGCTCGGATATGGGCGCGGCCATGTCGAAGGTCGCGCAGGAAGTCGCCGCCCTCGGTCGCAAGGGCTACGTCATCCCGGGTGGCGGATCGAACGCGATCGGCGGCTTGGGGTATGTCGCCTGCGTTCAGGAAATGCAGCAGCAATGGTTGGATATGGGACTGGCGCTCGATGCCGTCGTGGTCGGCTCGGGCAGTTCGGGCACCCATGGCGGCATGGTGGCGGGCTTTTTCGGCAACAACATCAGAATCCCGCTGATCGGCATCGGCGTCAGCCGCGATCCGGCCGATCAGGAGCCCCTGGTTCATAAGGAAGCACAGGCCGTGGCCGACCTGCTCGGGATCGGCAAGGTGCCGCGCGAGGCGGTCAAGAGCGTCGGCGGCTACTGGCAGCCGAAATACTCGGTGCCAAATGCGAAGATGGTGGAAGCCGTCCGGATGCTGGCGCGGACCGAAGGCATCCTGCTGGATCCCGTCTATACGGGGAAGATCATGGCCGGCCTGATCGGCCTCGCCCGTCAGGGTCATTTCAAGCCCAACGCACGAGTGCTCTTCATGCACACAGGCGGGCTGCCTTCGCTCCATGTGTACGAAGACGTCGTGCTCGGCAGGACCGTCGTGCCGGATTAGCCGACCAGGCCACGGGCGCGAGCCGCTGGAAGCGCCGGTGGCCCGGCTTCAGATCGGGCGCGTCGCCTCGGCGAGCCACGTCCGCGTCGCGTCATCGAGCTGTGGCCCCACCGTTTCGCACACCCGCCGGTGATAGCCGTTGAGCCACTGCCGCTCGGTCTCGGTGAGCAGCGTGGGCTCGATGCACGCCAGGTCGATCGGCGCCAGGGTCAGCGTCTCGAACTCGAGATAGCGGCGGTCGGCGCCTTCGATCTCCGCCTCGCGAACCGCGATCAGGTTCTCGATGCGAATGCCGTAGGCGCCGGCCTTGTAGTAGCCTGGCTCGTTGCTCACGATCATGCCGGGCTGCAGGGCGACGTTGTTGGCGACCTTTGAGATGCGGTGGGGGCCCTCGTGGACGGAAAGATAGGCGCCGACGCCGTGGCCCGTCCCGTGATCGTAGTCCAGCCCGGCCTGCCATAGGGCATAGCGCGCCAGTGCGTCGAGCTGGGAGCCGGTCGTGCCGGCCGGGAAGCGCGCCATGGCGAGCGCGATGTGGCCTTTGAGGACACGGGTGAAGCGATCGCGCATTTCCGCGGTCGGCGTGCCGATCGCCACAGTACGGGTGATGTCGGTCGTGCCGTCACGGTATTGGCCGCCTGAATCGACGAGGTAGAGGCTGCCGGTCTCGAGCCGGCGTTCGCTCGCTGGCGTGGCATGGTAATGCACGATGGCGCCGTTGGGACCGGCGCCGGAGATCGTGTCGAAGCTCAGGTCGCGCAGAGCGCCGGTCTCCTGGCGCAGCGCCTGCAGGCGGTCGGAGGCTTCGATCTCGTGCAGCGTGCCATCACGCGATTCTCGTGACAGCCAGCCGAGGAAGCGGCTGACCGCGGCGCCGTCGCGGCGATGGGCGGCGCGGATACCGGCCAGCTCGACGGCATTCTTGCAGGCTTTGGGCAGGGCCACCGGATCGGCGTCGCGCACGATCTCGACACCGGCCGCCTGCAGCCGGGTCGCCGCCCACATCGGCGCGGTCGAGCTTTCGAGCAGCACGCGCTTGCCGGCTTTGCCCATCATGTCGAGCGCGGCAGCGAGGTCGTCGGGTGGCGCCAGCGTGACGCCATTGCCGAGCCACGCCACGGTGCGGTCGGGCACCTTGCGGCGATCCATGTAGAGGTCGACATGGCCATCGCCGTGCAGCAGCGCAAAGCCAAGCGCGAATGGGGTGCGCGGCACGTCGCCGCCGCGTACGTTCAACAGCCAGGCGATCGAATCGGGCGCGCTGAGCAGGGCGACATCGGCGCCCTTGCCCTTGACGATGGCGGCGATGCGGGCGCGCTTGGCGGCGCTGCTTTCGCCGGCGAACTCGTCGGGATGCGGCAGCACCGGCGCCAGCGGCGCTGCCGGCTGGTCTGCCCAAACCGCGTCGAGCGGATTGGAATCGACCGGCACGAACTCGCCGCCGGCGCGCTGGCAGGCGCGCGCGAACCGTTCCTGCCCGTCGAGCGTCTGTAGCCAGGGATCGAAGCCGAGCTTGCCCCCTTTGGGCAGGTTCTCGGCGATCCAGGCCTCCGGCGACTGCTCGGGAACTTGCTGTGGGGCGAAGGCTGCGGTATCGACCTGGCTGCGCACCGCCAGCGTGTAGCGGCCGTCGATGAAGATCGCCGCGCGATCGGCCAGCACGATGGCGAGACCGGCCGACCCCCGGAAACCCGTGAGCCAGGCAAGGCGCTGAGCCCGGCGTGGCACGTATTCGCCCTGGTGCTCGTCGGCGCGCGGCACGACGAAGCCGGCGAGGCCGCGCCTCTGCAGCTCGGCGCGCAGGGCAGTCAGCCGGGTCGCCGGGGCCGGCGATTCGTCGAGGCCGGAATCAGCCCTGCCGAGCTCGGACCGCCAGGCGGTGAGTGCCTGAGTCAAGGTGGCGTCTGCCTCAGGATCGACCAACTCGACCCATTCCGGGCCAGAGAGGCTCTCCGGGGCAGCGGCAATTCCCCGCATCAGGGCGGTCAAAGCGGTGGAGTCGGCCGGCCGGCCGCGTTGACCGAGCAGGCGAAGGGCATTGTCAGAGGCGGAACTCATGTCGTGGGAGCCTACGCGGCGCGTCGGAGGGAGGCAAATTGGGCAATAGATGTTCTTTCGCGGCTGCGAAATGCCAAAATCTTGGTCGTCATGCAATCCATGCATATCGGCATTCGAAAGGCTTCACTTATTGATGTAACTCAAGGGCCTATATTTGCTTAGTGCAGTGCAGCATCACTTGCCGCGATGCACAAGCAAAGGAGTAAGACCATGATGACCCAGCCGATTCGGACCTTGAATAATCTGAGCAGCGAAACTTCGCCGGCGGGGGGAAACGACATTGCCAAGTTCACCCTGTCCTTCGAAGAGCGCCGCTTGCTCGATTTGCGTGCCCGTTATGCGCGCGCCGAGCTTCTGGCGAACGCACTCGGGGATATGATCCTGTGGCTTCGCCGGACGTTTGGCCGGCTCACTGCCGGGATCAAGGAGAACACCAAGCTTCGGGCCGCCGAGACCCAGCTCAATCGCATGACGGACCGCGAACTCGCAGACCTCGGCCTATGCCGGGCCGACATCGCCTTCGCCATCCGTGAGACCCGGGGCTTCCGGCCGCAATTCGACGTCGCCGAGCCGATGACGTCGATCGATCAGGATTTGCGTCGCGCAGCGTAATTCCGAGTCGCGTAGCGTAATTCCGCGTAGCGTAGCGTAAGCGTAAGGGGGCCGGCGAAAGCCGGCCCTTTTCGCTTTTTGGACGGCCGGCGTCCCGCCCGCTCTTCTCACGCGTGGTCGGAATGCCCGCGGCTGGGAAGACAGAAATCGGCGCTGCGTTCACGCATCGAACATGATGACCGAGCGCAAAACCTTGCCGGACTTCATGTTGGCGAAGCCGTCGTTGATCTCCGACAGCTTGATGCGGGCCGAAATCCAGTCGTCGAGGTGCAGGCGGCCCCTCATGTAGTGCTCGATCAAGCGCGGCATGTCGACCCGGAAGCGGTTGGAGCCCATGGAGGACCCCTGGATCTTCTTCTCGCCGCGCAGGAACTCGATGCCGTGCAGCTCGATCTTGGTGCCGAACGGGATCATGCCGATGATCGTAGCCACGCCGCCCGGCCCCAGCATCTGGAAGGCCTGCTCGGCGGTGATCTTGGCGCCGACCGCCTCGATGGCGTGATGGACTTGGCCTTTGGTCAGCTCCCTGACCTGGGCCACCGGATCGCCGTTGCGCACGTCGACGATGTCGGTGGCCCCGAGCTTGGTGGCGAGCTGCAGCTTCACCGGGTTGGTATCGACAGCGATGATGCGGCCGGCGCCGGCGATCGCCGCGCCGTTGATCGCCGCCATGCCGATGCCGCCGCACCCCAGAACCACCACGGTCTCGCCGGGTGCCACCTTCGCGGTGTTGAAGATCGCGCCGGCGCCGGTGACGACGCCGCAACCGATCAGGGCAGCACGGTCGAAGGGCATGTCCTCGCGAATTTTCACGATCGCGTTTTCATGCACCAGCATCTGCTCGGCGAACGACGACATGTTGAGGAACTGATGGATCGGCCCGGTCTTGTTCCAGGTCATGCGGGTCGACACGCCCGGCGGCAACTTGACGTCCGTGTTGGTGCAGATCGCCGGGCGGCCCGAGGTGCACTGCTCACAGGTGCCGCAGAACACTGACAGGCAGGTGACGACATGATCGCCCTTCTTGACGTAGGTGACGTCGGATCCGACCTCCTCGACAATGCCTGCCGATTCGTGGCCCAGCACCGCCGGCAAGGGATGGGGAAACAGCCCCTCCATGAAGTGCAGATCGGAATGACAAAGGCCGGCGCAGACCGTGCGGATCAGCACCTCGCGCGATCCGGGCTTGCACACGCCCACATCCTCGATGACGAGCGGCTTGTTGGCTTCGTACAGGACGGCGGCTTTCATCGCGTTGTTCCTCCCAGTCGTGTCGGTTCTTACCAGTAGAACACTATTCTTGCGGTCCTTGGAACTCGCGGCCGGCTTTCAATTCCGCAGCAACAGAAGGGTGCGCCACCACGCGCCACTGGTTTCCAGGTCGATGCGCCGCTCGAAGGTGAAGCCGCGTCGACCGTAGACGGAGAGCAGGTAGCCTGCCTGCTCGACCAGCAGGCCGCTCAGCAGCACGCGACCACCCGGCCGAACCGCCGCGGCGAAGGACTCCGAGAGCTCGGTGAGGGGGCCGGCCAGGATGTTGGCCACGACCAGGTCGTAGGGGGCGCGTGCGGCCAGCGGGGTAGCGCCGAGACCGATGGAATGGACAAAATGGCAGAGGTCGCCGACACCGTTCAGGGCGGCGTTCTCTTTCGCCACCTCGACGGCCTGCGCATCGTTGTCGCCACCGAGGACCGGGCGCTGCCACAGCTTGGCCATGGCAATGGCGAGGATTCCGGTACCGCAACCAACATCGACGGCGTTCGCCGTCGTCGACGGATTGAGCGTGGCCAGGAGTTCCAGGCAGCCGCGCGTCGTGCCGTGCGTGCCGGTGCCAAAAGCGAGGCCTGCGTCGATGCGCAGTGCCAAGGAGCCGGGCGGTGGCGGTTCGGCGGCGTGCGACGGGTGAACCCAGAACGGTCCGACCGCGAACGGCTGGAACGAACGCTGGTTCTCGGCCACCCAGTCCTTGTCGGGCAGGATTTCCCAGTGCCACGACGGCGGTTCGAGGCCGAGCGCCTGCGCCGCCTCACGAATTGCTGCTGCGACCTCGGCCTCTTCCGATTCGCCGACGACCTCGATCTGCCATGGCCCGTCGCGTGACGTTTCCCGGCTGCTGACGACGAAACCTGCCTCCAGCAGGCGCTCCTCCAGTGCGCTCTCCCATTGCGCGCGCCGGCTTGCCGGAGCGCTGAAGCTTGCTTTGCCGATGCTCATGGAGGCTCCAGGCTCACGCCGCGAGATAGAGCGCGCGGTCAGGGGGCAGGGCGACGCTGACGATCTCACCGACAGTGCGCAAATCCTGGCCGGATTGGAACGGTGCATCGACGAGGATTTCGGTGTCGGCCACGCGCACGCCGTAGCGGATAGTGGCGCCGAGGAATTCGCGTTGCGTGACCGGGCCACGGAAGGGGCCGGCCTCGACGAGGCTGGCGTGCTGGGGCCGGAACACCAGCCTCGCGCCGGCAGGCAGGTGTAACCCCGCCGCCAGTGGCAGCCGCGCGCCCCCGGCGACCTCGAAGGCGTCGCCGGAGCGGGCGCCGTCGAGGATGTTGGCCGTGCCGAGAAAGCTCGCGACGAACAGATTGGCGGGCCGCTCGTAGAGTTCCATCGGCGTGCCGACCTGACGGATCGTCCCTGCCTCCATCACGGCGATGCGATCGCAGATCGTGTTGGCTTCTTCCTGGTCGTGCGTGACGAAAATGGTGGTGAGCCCCAGCCGCTGCTGCAGCGCCCGCAGCTCGCGCCGCACGCCGACTCGCATCTTGGCGTCGAGGTTGGAGAGCGGCTCGTCGAGCAGCAGCACCTTGGGCTCGATGGCGATGGTGCGCGCCAGGGCGACACGTTGCTGCTGGCCGCCCGACAATTGCGCCGGACGTCGGCCGGCGTAGTCGGCGAGCCCGACCAGCGCGAGGGCCTCCGCTACCTTGGCGTCGATCTCGCGACGCGGCAGCCGGCGCTCCTCCAGGCCGAAGGCGACGTTCTTCGCGACCGTCATATGCGGCCACAAGGCATAGCTCTGGAACACCATGCCGACGTCGCGCTTCCACGGCGGCAGAGCGGCGACGTCCTGGCCGTCCAGCAGCACCTGGCCGGTCTGGGCCTGGGCAAAGCCCGCGATCAGGCGCAACAAGGTGGTCTTGCCGCAACCGGACGGACCGAGGAAGGCGAACAGTTCGCTGGGCCGGATCGACAGGTCGATATCCTTCAGGACTCGCGTCGAGCCGTAGGACAGGTTGACGCCGCGAATCTCGATCGCGACCGCCCGGGAGGGGGCCGCGCTCACAGGTCGAGCCCACGTGCCCGCTGCGATCGCCCGACGGCGAGCTGCGACAGGCCCATGCAGATGGCGACGATGACGACCGCTATGACGCCCAGTGCGGCGCCGGCGCCGCGACCGGCGGGCGTCTGCATCAGCACATAGATTCCGTAGGCGAGCGGGGCGTCCGAATTGCTCTGCACCAGCATCAGCACCGCCGACAGCTCGACCGCCGCCGTGGCGAAGCTGGTGACGAAGCCCGCCAGCAGGCCGCCTGTCATCAACGGCACCACGATGCGCCGCGCCGTGCGCACCTTGGTGGCACCGAGATTCTCCGCCGCCTCCTCGAGCGACACCGAAATCTGCTGCAAAGCGGCACAGGCGGCGCGCAGCGCATAGGGCAGGCGGCGGATTGCGATGGCCAGCACGATCACGATCCACAAGGTTGCGAGCGGCACGCCGCCCGGCAGGGTCACGCCGTAGAAGGCGCGCAGGTAGCCGATGCCCAGTACCACGCCCGGAACCGCCAATGCGGCACCGGCCGTCCAGTCGAGCATCTGGCGGCCGGGCAGGCGGGTGCGCAGCACGAGATAGGCGATGGCGCCGCCGATCGCCACGTCCAGCGCGGCGGCGAGGCCGGCATAGAGCAGGGTGTTCTCGATATAGACCGAGCTGTCACCGAGAACGCGCGCGTAGTGGGCGAGGGTGAAGCCATCGGGCAGCGGACTGAACGACCACACCGTCGCGACCGACAGCAGCACCAATCCGACATGCGGCGCCAGCACCAGCGCCAGCACGCCGAGCACGACGGCGTAGGCCAGCACCGAACGGCCGCCGGTCAGGCGTCGCCGGGCCAGCCCTCCGCCGCCGCGCTGGGTGGTGGCGTAGTCCTTGCCTTTCAGGACCTGAGCCGACGCCCACATGGTGAGCACGGCGATGGCGATCAGGACCACCGAGATCACGTAGCCCATCGGGTCGTCGATTCCGATCGAAGTGATGCGCAGATACGCCTGCGGCGCCAGCATCTCCTTGACGTTGAGCAGGAGCGGGCTCGCCACGTCGTCGAACACCTTGACGAACACCAGGCTGGCGCCGGCGACATAGCCTGGCAGGGCGAGGGGGAAGGCGATACGGCGAAACAGACGAAAGCCGTGCGAGCCGAGGTTCTGCGCCGCCTCCTCCATGGCGCGGTCGATGTTGCGCAGTGCGGCCGAGAGATTGACCAGGATGAACGGGAAATAGTGGATCGCCTGCAGAAAGACGACGCCGTTGAGGCCTTCCATGATGCCGATCTTGACCTCGAACCACTCGTCGAGCAGCAGGTTGACCGTGCCGTTGCGACCGAACAGGAGCTGCATGGCGACGGCGCCGACGAAGGGCGGCATGATCAGCGGCAGGAAGCCCAGCGTCTGGACCAGAGCGGCGCCGCGGAACTCGAAGCGTGTCGTCAGATAGGCGAGCGGCAGGGCGAGCAGCGACGCGCCCAGCACCGACATCGCCGACACGTAGACCGAGTTCCAGAACGAGCGAACGAACAGATCGGTGCGCGCGAAATCCAGGAAGTTGACCAGCGTGAGCGTGCCAGAGCCCTTCTCGGTGAAGGCGACGTAGACCACCGCCGCCACCGGCACGACCAGGAATGCGACGAGGAAGAGCCCGATCGCCAGCGCCAGGGCGACCTGGCCGGGCGAGTGAACCCGGGCGAAGCGCCATCGGGCGGAAGGGGCGTCGGCCAGCGCCATCAGCGGACCAGCTTCAGCGCCTCGTCCGCCTTGGCTTTGGCCAGCGCGTACTTCTCCTTGGCGAAGGCCGACCATTGCTGCTCGAGCTCGGCCTGGCGGGCCGTCTTCTGCTTGCCGCCGCTGAACGCCGCGCGCATCTCCGGCGAGGCGGCCTGCTCGGCGGTGATCGGCATGGCGGCGATCAGATCACGCGCCTCCTTGGCGAGAGCGCGAGCCTGCGCGTTGTCCTTGCGGGCGAGCGCCGCATCGACCTCATGCAGCGCCTTGGTAGCGGCCTTGAGCGGCTCGAGCTGGAAAGTGATGAGCTGGTCGAACAGCACGTCGACGGCCTCGGTGCGCTTCTCCGACAGCTCGGCATCGAAGGTGAGCAGACCTTGCAGATTCTTGTCCTTGAAGGGGTTGGGGTAGTCGGGTGGGGCCTTGTCGTAGGTTGCAGGCCGTACCGGCAAGCGGCGGATCGACGGCTCCAGCAGCGTCTCCTGTCCGGTCGGTGACAGCAGGAACTCGACGAAAGCCTCGGCGCTGGCCTTGTTGGGTGCATTGGCGACGATGCCGATGTTGGCCGGCACCAGGGTCGTCACCGAGGGATAGACGAACTTCACCGGGAACCCGGTGCCTTGTGAGGAGAAGGCGAAGAAATCGATGACGATGCCGTAGCCCACCTGACCTGAGTTCACCGCCTCGGGCACGCCGAACGAGCGATCGGCGACCTGGTGCAGGTTGCCGCCGATCTCCTTGAGGGTGCGCCAGCCTTTGTCCCAGCCTTCGCCCTGCAGGATCGTCTCGACAGTGAGGTGGGTGGTGCCAGAGCGCGACGGCGCCGAGATCGACACGTGGTCGTAGTAGGGTGCCTGGGCGAGGTCCTGCCATTCCTTGGGCGTCGGTAGCTTCTTGGCCTTCACGTAGCGTTCGTTCCACATGATGCCGTAGCCCGAGGCGGCGAAGCCTACATAGAAGCCGTCCTTGTCGTTCACCGGATAGGAACCGACCTTGTCGGCGATGCCGGTGGCCTTGGGCTTGTAGGGCGCCAGCAGCTTCTTGGCCTTCAGGACTTCGAACGCATCGGGCGCCGACGCCCAAAACAGGTCGACCTGGTTGTTGGCCTTGGTCTCCTCGAGGAATTTAACCCCGGCGACGGTGTTGCGGTTCTGCACTTCCAGGGTCGTGCCGGGCGTCGCTTTCTCGAACGCCTTCTTGATCGGGTCGGTGACGTCCTTCGAGAAGGACGTGACGACCGTGATCTTGCCGGTTTGCGCGACGGCGCCGGTGGCCGCGACGACGAGGGCGAGCGTGACGGCGATGAAACGGATCATGGGTGAATACTACCGAAAAGGTTGGCGTCGCTCTTGGTCTCCTCCCCCGACGACGGGAGAGGAAAATGGGATGGAAGGATCCACGTCACGCCGTCTCGATGAAGCTGTCGAGGACTTTCTTGGCGCCAGCCTTGTCGAACTCGATGTCGAGCTTGTTGCCGTCGATGGCGACGATGCGGCCGTAGCCGAACTTCTGGTGGAACACGCGCAAGCCGACGCTGAATTCCGGCCGGTCGCCCTCGACGGCGCGGCGGTCGTCGAAGGTCTCGTCGCGCCAGCGCGTGCGCCGGCCGGCCGAGCGGACACCCAGGCTCTCGTAGTCGAAACCGCTCGCCTGGTCGCGCAGGCCGCCGTGATGGCCGGCCGAGTAGGTGGCGTAGAGGCCGGCATCGCTGCTCTCGGCGAGATGGCCGGTCGGCAGCTCGCGCAGGAAGCGCGAGGGCAGGGCGGCCTGCCACTGGTTGAAGACACGCCGGTTGGCCGCGAACGACACATAGGCGCGCTTGCGCGCGCGCGTCAGGCCGACATAGGCCAGGCGGCGTTCCTCCTCCAGCCCGGCCAAGCCCTTGTCGTCGAGCGCGCGCTGATTGGGGAACAGGCCTTCCTCCCAGCCGGGCAGGAACACGGTGTCGAACTCCAGGCCTTTGGCGGCGTGCAGGGTCATGATGCTGACCATGTCGCTGCCCGCCCGCTCGGCATTGTCGGTCAGCAGGGCGACATGCTCGAGGAAAGCCGGCAGGGTGTCGAACTCCTGGAGGGCGTTGACGAACTCCTTCAGGTTCTCGAGCCGCCCCTCCGCCTCCGGCGAACGGTCGAGCCGCAGCATGTCGGTATAGCCCGACTCGTCGAGCATGCTCTCGACCACCTCGATATGGCCGATCCCGTCGAGCATGGCGCGCCAGCGCTCGAAGTTGCGCACCAGATCGCCGAGGAGCTTGCGCGGCCGCGCCTTGAGCTCGTCCGTCTCGAGCGCCCGCCGCGCCGCCTCGAACAACGACACCTTGTGCGCCCGCTGGACGATGCGCAGGACGCGCAGCGCCGAATCGCCGAGGCCGCGGCGCGGCGTGTTGAAGATGCGCTCGAAAGCCAGATCGTCGTCGTGCTGCACGGTGACCCGGCAATAGGCCAGGGCGTCGCGAATTTCCTGGCGCTCGTAGAAGCGCGGCCCGCCGATCACCCGGTAGGGCAGGCCCAGCGTGATGAAGCGTTCCTCGAACTCGCGCGTCTGGAAGCTGGCACGCACCAGGATGGCGATCTGGGCGAGCGCATGCTTATCGCGCTGCAGCGCCTCGATCTCCTCGCCGATCGTTCGCGCTTCCTCGTCGCCGTCCCAGACGCCGCGCAAGGAGATGCGCTCGCCCTCCTTGATATCTGTCCACAGGGTTTTCCCGAGCCGGCCCTCATTGTGCGAAATCAGATGCGAGGCGGCGGCCAGGATGTGCGGCGTCGAGCGGTAGTTGCGTTCCAGCCGGACGATCGTGGCGCCGGGGAAATCCTTCTCGAAGCGCAGGATGTTGCCGACCTCGGCGCCGCGCCAGCCATAGATTGATTGGTCGTCGTCGCCGACGCAGCACACATCTGGCGTCCCCTGTGCGAGCAGCCTCAGCCACAAATACTGCGCCACGTTGGTGTCCTGGTACTCGTCCACCAGGATGTGACGGAAGCGGCGGTGATAGACCGCCAGGACGTCGGGGTGCTGCTGCCACAAGGTCACGCAATGCATCACCAGGTCGCCGAAATCGACGGCGTTCACCTCCGCGAGGCGCGTCTGGTACTGGCGGTAGATCTCGGCTGCCTTGCCGTTGGCGAAGTCGCCGGCATCGTTGCCCGAGACCTTGTCCGGGGGCAGCGCGCGATCCTTCCAGCGCTGGATGATGCTCGACAGAATGCGCGCCGGCCATTTCTTGTCGTCGATGCCTTCGGCCTGCAGGAGCTGCTTGATCAGCCGGGTCTGGTCGTCGGTGTCGAGAATGGTGAAGTTGCTCTTGAGGCCGACCAGCTCTGCGTGGCGGCGCAGCACGCGCACGCCGACGGAATGGAAGGTGCCGAGCCACATGCCGTCGGCGGCGCCGCCGATCAGGCTGGCGACCCGATCGAGCATCTCGCGCGCCGCCTTGTTGGTGAAGGTGACGGCGAGGATTTGCGATGTCCGGGCGCGCCCGGTGATCAGCAAATGGCCAATCCGGGTGGTGAGCACGCGCGTCTTGCCGGTTCCCGCACCGGCCAGGACCAGCAACGGGCCGCTATCGTGCGTCGCCGCCAGCCGCTGCTGCTCGTTCAGGCCCTCGAGGTGAGCGGAGGGCGCAACGGCCCGCCGCGCCGGCTGCGGATCGGACGGCACGGGATCGTCGGTTATTTCGAACGGATCGGCGGGGGGCGCCATGCAGCGTCATATAGCAATCGGGGCGCCATACGCCTATCTTGGATAGACGGGGACCCGACATGTCTGTCCTCGGTGACCGGGCGACTACGGCGCCGCTGGGATAGGCGAGCAGAAAATTGGGGAGGCTGGCAATGGCCCGAGGGTTGAACGGTTCCGCTAACGGTGCGGGTCATCATCCGACCGGCCGGGAAGCCGTCGAAGCGCGCGTGGCGGGAGTTTCCAACCTGCCGCCGGCGATTGCCGGGGTACTGCCTGCCGTGGTCGGCTTGCGCACCACCATTCCCAAGGACCGCCGCTCGGCTCAGACGCTCGGCACCGAGCGCGAGGGCCACGGCATCCTGATCGACGAGCAGGGCCTGATCGTCACCATTGGCTACCTGATCATGGAAGCCAGCACGGTCACGATCACCGATATCGAGGGCAACGAATGGCCAGCTTACATCGTCGGCTATGACTACGAGAGCGGCTTCGGTCTGGTGCGGACCGAGCAGCCCATTGGCCAACGGCCGATGCGGTTCGGCGATTCGGATGTTCTCGAGCTGCGCAGCGAGGCCTTCGTCGCCGGCCTCGGCGGCGAGAAGGCGACGCTCAAGGTGAAGGTCGCCGGCCGGCGCGAGTTCGCGGGCTACTGGGAGTATCTGCTCGACAACGCGATCTTCACGGTGCCGGCCTACCCGCTGTGGGGTGGCTCGGCGCTGATCGGCCAGGACGGCACCTTGCTCGGCGTCGGCTCGCTGCTGGTCCAGGAGGCGCTGGGGCCGGGGGCGCCGGCCTTTCCCGGCAACATGTACGTGCCGATCAACCGTCTCAAGCCGATCTTCCAGGAGCTGGTCGCCAACGGACGCCTGGCGACGCCGCCGCGGCCCTGGCTTGGCATCATCACTGTCGAGCACATGGGTCAGCTCGTGGTGGGAGGCGTCTCCGATGGGGGACCCGCCGACCGCGCCGGCTTGCAGCGCGGCGACATTCTCCATGCTCTGGACGGCGACGTGCTCGACGATGTCGCCGACTTTTACCGCAAACTATGGGCCAGCGGCCCAGCCGGCGTGGCGGTGACGCTGCGCATGGAGCGCGACAACGATGCCTTCGAGGTGACGGTGCGCACCGGCGATCGCGCGCGCTACCACAAGTATGGCTCCGACTGACGCAGCGGCTGACGAGCGACGGGAAGAGACCGATGGCAAGAGCCTTCGCCTCGCAGGCGGACACGACGGACCGACACGTCACGTTCAGCCGCGTGTCGGAGAATGCCTATGCGTTCACCGCCGACGGCGATCCCAACACCGGCGTCGTGGTCGGCGACGATGCGGTGATGGTGATCGACGCTCAGGCGACGCCACGTACCGCCGAGGCGGTGATCGAGCGCGTGCGCAGCGTGACCGACAAACCGGTCAAGTACGTGGTGCTGTCGAATTTCCACGCCTTAAGGACCCTGGGGGCGTCCGCCTTCGCCCCGCACCACGTGATCTCCAGCGAAGCCACGCGCGAGCTGATCGTCGAGCGCGGCACCCAGGATTACAGATCGGAAGCCCAACGCTTTCCCCGGCTGTTCCGGGCAATGGATACGATTCCCGGCGTGACCTGGCCGACCATGACCTTTCGTGACCGCATGACGATCTGGCTTGGCAAGCTGCAGGTCGACATCATCCACGCCGGCCGCGGCCATACCAAGGGCGACACCGTCGTCTGGCTGCCCGAGGAGCGCACCCTGTTCAGCGGCGACCTGGTCGTGGCCGGGGCCGCGCCCGATGCCGGCGACGGGCACCTCCAGGACTGGCCGCGTACGCTGGCCAGGCTGCGCGAGTTCGCGCCGCTGGCCCTGATGCCGGGGCGTGGCGATCCGCTGATCGGCGAGGACGCGGTCGGGCAGGGGATTGCCGACACCGAGATGTTCCTGAACGAGCTCTACCGCGCCGTCGCGATGAGCGCCGAAGCGGGCGATGCGCTGAAGCAGGCCTACGACAAGGCGATGGCCCTGCTGCAGCCGCTTTACGGCACGTGGGCGCTCTTCGAGCACGTCATGCCGTTCAACGTCTCCCGCGCCTACGACGAGGCCAAAGGTCTCGACCATCCGCGCCTCTGGACAGTCGAGCGCGATCGCGAAATCTGGTCCGTGCTGGAGCCTGAAGGATGACGAGCCTGACCGTGCGTCCGGCGACGGTCGACGACGTCGATCTGCTGCATCGTTTCTCCGTCGATCTCTCGACCTACGAGGACGAGCCCGACGCCGTGCGCTCGACGCCGCAGAGCCTGGCGCGCGACGGTTTCGGCGACAACCCGCAGTTCGCCGCCCTGATCGCCGAGCGCGGCGACAAGCCGGTCGGCTTCGCCCTTTACACCTTCAACTACTCGGTCTGGACGTCGGCGCGCGGCATCTTCGTCGAGGACATCTGGGTCGTTCCGGAGGAGCGACGCGGCGGCGTCGCTCGCGCCCTGATGCGCGCGCTCGCGCAGGAGTGCGCCGCCAAAGGCTACAAGCGCATCGACCTCAACGTGCTCGACTGGAATCCGGCACGCGGCTTCTACGAGCACATCGGCTTCAGGTGGATCCGCAACTGGCTGCCCTATCGCCTGAGCGGCGAAGCGCTCGACGCGCTGGCGCGGGAGTAACTCTTCCGGACCGCGGCCTCCCGGCCGCTCGAGAATCGAGAGCGAGCGGGAGCCCTGCGGTCCGGAAGATCATAAGCGTCTACTTCTTCGCCAACCCCATTACCCGGCCTGCCTTCGCCGGACGCGGCAGGTGCTGGTGCGATTCCCATAGGACCTCGAGCCGCTCGGCCACCGGTGTGGGCCACGGCGCGGAGCGGCGCGTCGCGTAGTCGATGTTCATCACGATCGCCTCGTTGGTCGCGGCGAGGTAACCCTGCTCGGCGTGGTACATGTCGTGATAGAGGTGGACGCGCTTGGCATCGCGCGCCAGGAGCTGGGTGACGAAGCGCATCGGTGCCCCGCCGCGCATCTCGCGGTCGTAGGTGACGTGCGTTTCCAGCACGAAGGTCATGCCGAGCTTGCCGTCGACGTAGCGACGGCCCAGGCCCATGTTGCGCATGAAGGCGCCCGAGGCTTGGTCGAAGGCCGAGACATAGAACGCGACATTCATGTGGCCGTTCCAGTCGACCCATTCGGGCAGCACGACCGAGCGGTGGATGTCGAGCGGCGCGCGGGTGATCAGCTCGGGGAGCTCGTACGGCAATGAGTCGAGCATCGATCAGGCCTTGCGCTTGATGCCGATGATGCGCCCGGCTTGAGGTGGAACGGGCAGGCTCTTGTGGGCGGCCGCCAGCTTGTGCAGCCGCTCCATGGCGAAGCCGGGCCACGGCGCCGATCGGCGCGTGGCGTAATCGATGTTAATCAGCATCAGCTCGTTGGTGGCCGCGAGATAGCCTTCGGTGGCGTGGTACATGACGTGCATGAAATGCAGGCGCTTGGCGTCGTAGTCCAGGATCTGCGTGGTGATGCGCAACGGATCGCCTTCCTTGACCTCGCGGTCGTAGGTGACGTGCGCTTCGAGCACGAAGGTCATGCCGATCTTCTCGCGCGTGTACTCCCAGCTACAGCCCAACTGGGCGCACAACGTGTCGGTCGCCTTGTCGAAGGCGACGACATAGAAGCCGACATTCATGTGCCCATTCCAGTCGATCCACTCGGGCAGGACAGCGGCACGATGGATGTCGAGCGGCGCGCCGAGATCGAGGTCGACGATGGGGTAGGGGGCTGATTTCATGCGGCGGGACGAATCGCAAGAAACTCACGACGTGGCAAGACGTCTTGCCGTGCGGGTTCTCTCGTACCAGCGCGACATCAGCTCGATCGCGAGCCAGCTCAGGATCGCGCAGACGAGCAGCGCGTTGAACGCGTTCTGCCAGCCGATCTGCTCGACGAGCAGCGCGAATAGGGTCGGCGAGAAGGCATTGACCAGCAGGATCGGCGTGGCGATCAGCCCGAGCACGGCGCCGTAGCCCTTCGCGCCGAACAGCGCCAAGGGAACGGCGCCGCGCACGATGGTGATGACGCCTTGCGAGGCGCCGAGCAGCACGGTGAAAGCCACGAGCAGCATGAGCTCGCCGTGGGCCAGCATGAGCAGCACCAGGGCTCCCGGCAGGGCGCCGATGGCGATGCGCGCCACGGTCATGGCTTTCAGGTTTTTGGCGAAGAAGATTTCGACCAGCCGGCCGGCGAACTGGCCGTGTCCCTTCAGCGAGGCGACCCACACGGCGATGGCTCCAGCCAGCCCGGCCGCTTCGAGCAACGGCACGAGCTGCAGCGAGACGACGCCGAACACGAAGCCGTTGAGCGACATGATAAGAGCGAACAGGGCGATCCCGATCAGACGCAGCCGTCCTTCGAGCACCGGCTCGTCGGGCACCGTCGTGGTGGGCTTGGCTGCAGCGGCGGCCGCCGACGGCGGGACCGGCGTCTCGCGCCATGTCAGGCCGAACCAATTGAGCGGCAGGCATACCACGAGATTGATGGCGGCGAAGATCAAAAGTGTGCCGCGCCAACCATAGGCGTCGTTGAGATAGTGTCCGATCACCCAGAAGATGGTCGACGCGTAGGCGCCGTAGAGGGTGAGATAGGAGATGGCGGCCCGGCCGCGGCTCGGCACCGCCTGCACCAAGGCGGCGAACGCCGCGTCGTAGAGGCAGAAGCGCATGCCGACGCCGAGCATCGCCCAGATCGCGATATAGGTCGCGACGCTGTGCACTTGCGACAGCGCCAGAAGGCCCGCCGACACGATGACGGTGCCGATCGACATGACGGCACGCGCACCGACGCGATCGATCAATCGGCCGACCCAGGTCGAGATCAGGCCCATCACGACCAGAGCGACGCTGAAGCCGAGAAAGATCGTACCGGTGCTCCATCCGGTGTCGGCGGCGATCGGCTTGGCGAGCACACCCAGGCAGTAGTAGCTGGTGCCCCAAGCGGTGATCTGGGTCAGGCCCAGCGCATTCACTGAGATGACCAGTGGATCGGCCCACCATCGCCGACGATTCATTGCTCTCGCCTGTTCCATTCAGCGCCGCCGCTCCGGGATCTCCGACAGATCGTGGAAGATGCGCTTTCCGTGCTTGCGGCCGGTCGCGACCATATCGTCAGCACCGGTCGAGGGGCCGCCGATGCGCAGCACGGCATCGCACTTGCCGATCAGCTCGCGTGCCACTGGATGAAAGATCTCGTCGAACATCGCGTCGCCGATCGCCTTCGAGCCGGCGTGCTTGAGCAGGGGCAGCGCGAACCATTCGCCGAGCACCGGCAGGTGGCCGCGGCGGTACACCGCCAGCGCCATGTCCTCCATGGCGTCGACGTTGCGCTGGATCAACGTCGGATCGTCGTTGGTGCCGGAGCGGTAAGGGCCGGCCACTAGGATCATGAGCTGCTCGCTCATCGGGGAATATCCAGCAATTCGCGGGCGACCAGTTCGGGCGCCGAGATGATGCAGTTGTGGCCGGCCGCGATCGGGCGGTAGCGGATGTGCGGCATCGTCTGAACCTTCTCGTGCATGCCGGCCGACACTGGATAGCGCGGGCTGGTGCAGGCGATGTAGGTCATCGGCCGACCGTTGCCGGCGGGATTGGCGAGGCGGATCGGCTTGGTGTAGCAGGCGACCGGATGGGGCGTGAGCTGGCGGTGCGTCCACGCCGCCAGCTCGGGATCGTCGATGATCAAGCTGCCGACCGGCGCGAACGGCAGCACTTCAGTGTCGTTGACCACCTTGACCAGCGTTTGCCGCTTGGCGGCGATTGCGGGCGGGATGCGGCCGAAGATCGACTGGCCGTCCTGGGCGATGCCGCCGTCGATGATCACGAGATGGCCGATCCGTTCGGGAATACGGTCGGTGACCAGCGAGGCGATCAGGCTGCCGAAGCTGTGGCCGACCAGCACGATGTCACGCAGATCCTCCCGCTCCAAGGTCGCGACCGTGTCCTCGGTGAACACGTCGTTGTCGAGCCCGGGCGAGAGCTCGGCGGCCCGCTCGCCCACACCGCGAAAGGGGAGTGGGCGTGCGTCATGGCCAGCGGCGCGCAGTCGCTCCAGCACGAATTTCCACGACCAGGCGCCCATCCAGGCGCCGGGCAGGCAGATGTAGGTTCGAGGAGGCGATGTCATGCTACGCGATTCCGTATCCATTGCGTGATAGCGTGCCGCAAACGCAAAGGGGATGCCATGGCCTTCAATCGTCGCGTGCTGCTGAAGTCACGTCCGCAAGGCGAGCCGACGCCGGCGAATTTCGAGATCGTCGATGCACCTGTTCCCGAGCCCAAGGAAGGGGAGTACCTGTCGCGCACGATCTGGCTGTCGCTCGATCCTTATATGCGCGGCCGCATGGCGGAGACCAAGGGATATGCCGCCAACGTCAATCTCGGCGATCCGATGGTCGGCGGCACCGTCGGCCAGGTCGTGAAGTCCCGGCACCCGTCCTTCAAGGAGGGCGACTTCGTCGCCGAGTATTCGGGCTGGCAGAGCCATGCGGTGTCGAACGGCACCATGGTTATGAAGCTCGATCCCAAAGGTGCACCGTTGTCGACGGCGCTGTCGGTGCTGGGGATGCCGGGCATGACGGCCTGGTGGGGCCTGATGCAGATCGGCAAGCCCAAGGCGGGCGAGACCGTCGTGGTCTCGGCGGCGTCGGGTGCAGTCGGCTCCATCGTCGGCCAGCTCGCCAAGCTGCACGGCTGCCGCGCTGTCGGCATCGCCGGCGGCAAGGACAAGTGCGACTACGTCGTGAAAGAACTCGGTTTCGACGCCTGCATCGACTATCGTGCCTCCGGCGCCAACCTGTTCAAGGAAATTCGCGCTGCCGCGCCCAAGGGCATCGACGTCTACTTCGAGAATGTCGGCGGCGCCGTGCAGGCCGCGGTCGCGCCCCAGCTCAACGACTTCGCGCGTGTGCCGCTCTGCGGCCTGATCGCGCACTACAACGAGATGCAGCCGAGCCCCGGGCCCGACTGGCGCCTGCTGCTCGTCAAGCGCGCCACCGTGACCGGCTTCATCGTGTCGGATCACTTCGGCCAGATGGACGGCTTCTGGAAGGAAGTCCCCGCCGCCGTGAAGGCAGGCAAGATCAAGTATCGCGAGGACATCGTGCAGGGCATCGACAATGCCCCCGAAGCGTTCATTGGCCTGCTGAAGGGCAAGAACTTCGGCAAGCTCCTGGTCCAGGTGTCGGAAGACCCGACGCGTCGATAGCCTGCCGGGTGCGCAAGGCCGCCGGCCGCGAATTCACGGTGTCATGCTTTTGCCGGGAATTCGCCTTCATTTCCGCTAGGGCCTAAAGTATAGAAGTTGCTGTACGGCGGCGGCTCAGTCGATGCCGACCGGATGGGGAACCAAGAAATGGAAGCGAACGCTGGCGGCTCCGACCGGGGCGCGCGGTCCCTGGACTGCGCCCGCACCGTTGAGCTCGGGCGTGCACGGTGTGGACTCTATCGATCTCGGGAGATGGTTGCATGGCGTCGAGTGTCGATGTGTCGGTTGTGCCGGCGCAGTCGGTCCAGGCAGAAGGGCTGACGGGAACCAAGGTCTACACCTTTGCGGTCACCCGTTCGGGCGACCTCGGCGCGCTGCAAACTGTCGAGTGGATCGTCACCGGCGACGGCGCCCATGGCGCGAACGGTCTTGATTTCGGCGGATCCACGCCGGCCGGCACCGTCACTTTCGGGCCCGGCGAGACCAGCAAGGCACTGACGATCCTGGCGACCGGCGACATTACCGTGGAGTTCGACGAGGACTTCAGCGTCACGCTGTTCAATCCCTCGAGTGGGCTCGTCGTCGGTGTCGGCTCGGCGAGCGCCACTATCGTGAACGACGACGCTGCCGTGGTGTCGATCGCCGCCGGGACGGCGACGATGCTCGAAGGTGACTCCCGCACCACACCCCTGACGTTTGTCATCAACCTCGATCGGCCGGCGGTCACGGCGCAGTCGGTCGTTTGGTCGGTCAGCGGCTCGGGCGCCCACTCCGCCGATGCGCTGGACTTCGTCGGTCCCTTCGCCGCGGGCGGGGTGACGTTCGCGCCGGGTGAGCTCAGCACGACGATCTTCGTCGACGTCGCGGGCGACACCGGGGTCGAGTTCGACGAAGGCTTCACGGTGACGCTGTCGAACGCCTCGTCCGGCTTGGCGATCGGGACTGCGACCGCGAGCGGCACGATCCTGAATGACGACAAGCCGCTGGCGTCGATCAGAGCCCTGTCGGCCAGCAAGGCGGAAGGCAGTGGCGGCACGACCGCGTTCACCTTCGAGGTGACCCTCGATCGTCCTTCCGTGTCGGGGCAGACGATCGGCTGGAGCGTCGCGGGAGCGGGCTCCTATGCCGCCGACGCGGCGGATTTCGGCGGGGCACTGCCGACCGGCAGCGTGAGCTTCGCCCCCGGTGAAACCAGCAAGGTCGCGACCGTCCTCGTATCGGCCGACAGCGCCGTGGAGTTCGACGAAGGCTTCGCCGTCACCCTGTCCAATGCATCGTCGGGCGTGGAGGTAGTCACAGCGTCGGCGAGTGCAACGATCGGCAACGACGACAAGTCGGTCGTCTCGGTTGCCGCGCAATCCGCCACGGCGGCGGAAGGAACCGGTATCTTCAGCCCGGTCATGTTCCTGGTGACGCTGGACCGGCCTGGCGTAGCCGGGCAGACGGTCCGCTGGTCGGTCAAGGGCTCCGGCGCACAGCCGGCCGACGCGGTCGATTTCGGCGGCATGCTGCCGTCCGGCTTTGCGGTCTTCGCCGCCGGCGAAACCAGCAAGCTCGTGACGGTATGGGTGTCGGGCGACGGCATCATGGAGCTCGACAAAGGCCTCACGCTTGCCCTTTCCACGATGACCTCGGACGTCGCACTGGGCAACGCGACGGCCAGCGCGACCATCCTGGACGACGACAGATCTGTGGTGTCGATCGCGGCGACAAGCGCACAACGCGCCGAGGGCAATGTCGGCGCGACCTCGTTCTTCTTCACCCTGACCCGGGCCGGCGACAGCTCGGTCGCCCAAAGCGTTGCCTATGCCGTGACCGGCTCGGGCGGCCATCCGGTCAACGCTGCCGATTTTGTCGGCGGCATCTTGCCGGCAGGCACGGTGAGCCTCGCGATCGGCGAGACGACCAAGACCCTGATGGTCGAGATCACCGGCGATCGCGCCGTCGGTGCCGACGAAGGCTTCAGCGTCACCCTGTCCAATCCGTCGAACAATCTTCAGATCGGCACAGGCACCGCAAGCTCCGTCGTCGTCAACGACGACATGGACGCGCACGACGATGCCTATGTCCTGCTGCAAGGCCAGGCGCTGCACATCGCGGCACCGGCGGGCGTGCTGACCAACGACGAGGGCACGGTGCCGACGACCGCTGCCGTCCTCACCGGACCGGCGCACGGGACCCTGACGCTGTCGGCCAATGGCGGCTTCGACTACCAGCCGACGGCCGGATTCGTCGGCGCCGACAGCTTTACCTACCGCGCCACTGGCGCCAACGGCAGCGGTGACGCCGAGGTGATTATCCACGTCGCGCCGCTATCGGCCTCGCAAACACTGGCTCTGTCGGGGTTGACGCACGAGCAACAGATCGGCGCCCTCTACACCGGCTTCCTCGGCCGCGCTGCCGACGCCGACGGGTTCGGCTATTGGCTCGACAAGAGCCAGTCGATGCCGCTCGCCAGCATCGCGCGCGCGTTCGGAGTCAGCGACGAGGCCATGGCGCTCCATGCTTTTCTCGCCGACCCGCAGGGCGCGGACGACGCCGCGATCGGCACGTTCCTCGACGCCGTTTACGACAACCTGTTCGGCCGGATTGCGGACGCGGCCGGCGTGGCCTACTGGACCGGCCAAATCAAGCAGGCCGTGGAGGCCGGCAAGGCCGTGGCCGAAATCGTGATCGGCATCGTCGGCGGAACGCAGAACAGCGCCGCCGGCCAGGACGTCACGACCCTGATGAGCAAGGTGGCGGTCAATCTCGAGTACGCGCACGAGCGGGCGGGGACGCCGTGGTCGTCGGCTTCCGACAGCGCCTATGCGCGTGCGCTACTCGATGCCGTCACGGCCGATCCTCAGACCGTGCTGGTCGGCATCGCCAATGCCGACCGCGGCCATCTCGGCGAAGGATGACCCTCAGGCCCGCTTCTTCAGCGCCATGCCGACGGTCAGCCAGCCCGAGCCGGTGAAGATCAGGTCGACGCCGAGGAAGATGCCGAGCGTGTATTCGGACGAATACGGCCACTTGGCGAAAATGATGAAGCCGAGCAGCAGGGTGATGATGCCCGACACCACCACCCAGCCCCACGGCTTGCCGGCCTCGCGAATGTGCCAGGCGAGGAACATGCGAACGATGCCGCCGACCATCAGCGCGACGCCGAGGAACAGGGTGAGGATGGTCGCCGCCTTGAACGGGTCCATCAGGCAGATGATGCCGCCGCCGATATAGAGCAGGCCGAGCAACAACCAGAACGCGAACCTGCTCCACGACTTGACGCTGAAGGCAGCGACGATCTCGGCCGCGCCGCCCATGATCATCATGATGCCGATGATCAGCACGGCCGAGGCAGTGGCGGCCACCACGCTGCCGAGCGCGATCACGCCCGCGATCATGAAGACGACGCCCAACGCGACGATCCAGCCCCACTTGGCACGCAGCGTGCGGATGCCTTCGCCCAGGCTGTCGGGGGAAGGGCTGTTCGTCATCGTCATGTCGTTCTCCTTCTCTGCGGAACGGACAGGCGAACAATACACGCCCTCGATGGCACTGTCGCGACGGGTGTGGGAAAATACATCAGTTCCAAAGATGCAGGCAGAGATGACCGAACCGAAGAAGCAACCGCCGGTGCCCCGGCCCGCCACCACCGTGCTGCTGCTGCGTCCGTCGCGCCGCGGCGATGCGACCTCGCCGCCCGAAGTTTTCATGGTGGTGCGCCATCAGCAGATCGACGCCTTCTCGGGCGCGCTGGTCTTTCCAGGCGGCAAGCTGGAGGACGCCGACGGCGACGCGCGGCTGCGCGCCCGCTCGACCGGTGCTGCTTCCCTGGGCGACGAGGAGCTCAAGTTCCGCATTGCCGGCATCCGCGAGGCGTTCGAGGAATGCGGCATCCTGCTCGCCTACAAGCGCGGTTCCAGCGCGCTGGTCACCGCCGCCGAGCTGGCGCCGATCGAGCAGCGCTGGCGCGAAAAGCTCGCCAAGGATGAGGCGAGCATCGTCGACCTGGTCGAGGCCGAAGACCTCGAGCTCGCGACCGAGCTGATGACGCCCTACGCCCACTGGATCACGCCGGTGTTCGCCCCCAGGCGCTTCGACACGTGGTTCTTCGTCGCCGAGGCGCCGGCTGAGCAGGACGCCCTGCACGACGGGTCGGAATCGGTCGATTCGGTGTGGATCGGCGCGCAAGCGGCGATCGACGAAGCCGAGGCCGGCCAGCGTACGCTGGTCCACGCTACGCTGAAGAATCTCGAGCTGCTGGCCGAAGCCGATACCGTGGCCAAGGCCATCGAGCAGGCCAAGGCGCGCCGCATCGTCACGGTTCAGCCGTGGGTCGAGAGCCGCGACGGCAAGCGTTACATGCACCTGCCGCCGGACTCCGGCTATCGCAACGTGGTGCGCGAGATGCCGCCGCAACCCGGCCCCCAATCGGTTCCGCAAAGCGGACGGTAGTTTCACGTTGGAGGCAGTTATGCTCTTTTGCGGCTCGCCCCGCTCGCTGGGGCGCGCTAAGAGCGCAGTATAAACGCTCGTTCATGGGCCGGCTGCTGCCGGACAGCAGGAGGAAAGAGAAGAATGGTCGGAATTGTGGCCTATGGGGCCTATGTGCCGCGCCTGCGCCTCAACCGTCAGGCAGTGTACGATGCCAACAAATGGTTCGCCGCCGGCCTGCGCGGCCTGGCCAAGGGCGAGCGGTCGATGGCCAACTGGGACGAGGACTCGATCACCATGGCGGTCGAGGCCTCGCGTGACTGCCTGACCAGCCACAAGGCCGAGGATGTCCGCAACCTCTACTTCGCCTCGACCACGCATCCCTTCAAGGATCGCCAGAACGCCGGCGTGATCGGCACCGCGCTGTCGATCGAGCAGAACCTGCTGGCCTCCGATGTCGGCGGCTCGCAGAAGGCCGGCACGTCGGCGCTGATCGCCGGTCTCAACGCCTCGAAGGGCGGAGCACCCTCGCTGGTCGCCGCCGCCGACAAGAGGATGGCCCGCGTCGCCTCGGCCAACGAGCTGAACTACGGCGACGGCGCTGCCGCACTGCTCTGCGGGACTGAGAACGTGATCGCCAAGCTGGTCGGCCATCACTCGGTGTCGATGGACTTCGTCGATCATTTCCGTGGTGACGAGTCCGATTTCGACTACGGCTGGGAAGAGCGCTGGATCCGCGACGAGGGCTATTCGAAGATCGTGCCGCCGGCAATCAAGGCCGCGCTCGCGGCGAGCAAGCTCAAGGCAGGGGATATCACCCACTTCATCATGCCGAGCCCTATGCCGGCCGTGCCGCGCCAGATGGCCAAGATTTGCGGCATCGCCGACGGCGCCGTGCGCGACCTGCTGGGTGCGACGCTCGGCGACACCGGCGCGGCCCATGCGCTGGTCATGCTGGTCGATGCGCTCGAGACGGCCAAGGAAGGCAACAAGATCATGGTTGTCGCCTTCGGCCAGGGCGTCGACATCCTGGTGTTCGAGGTGACGCCCGAGAACGCCAAGCTGCCCAAGCGCAAGGGCCTGTCGGGCTGGATGGCGCGGCGCAAGGAAGAGAAGAACTACATGAAGTTCCTCGCTTTCAACGAGATGCTGCCGATCGAGAAGGGCATGCGCGCCGAGTTCGACAAGAAGACGGCGCTGTCGGTGCTGTGGCGCAAGCGCGACATGATCTACGGCCTGGTCGGCGGCAAGTGCAAGGTGTGCGGCACAGTGCAGTTCCCGCGCAGCCAAGTCTGCGTCAATCCCAACTGCCACGCCGTCGATAGTCAGGAACCGTATGCGATGGCCGGGCTGGAGGCGAACGTGATGTCGTTCACCGCCGACTCGCTCACCTACTCGCCGGACCCGCCGGCGTACTACGGCATGATCACGTTCCCCGAAGGCGGCCGCTTCATGGCCGACTTCACCGACAGCGACAAGGAACAGGTGAAGGTCGGCGCCAAGATGCGCATGACCTTCCGCATCCGCGACAACGACACGATGCGCGGCGGCTTCAAGCGTTATTTCTGGAAGGCGGCTCCGGTCTGAGGAATTCGGGCTGATCGCCTTTCGGCAAGAGAAGGTTTAGAGTCAACACCCTCACCACCACACCAAGGAGACCTGCAATGGCTCGTGGTATCAAGGACAAGGTTGCCATTCTCGGCATGGGTTGCTCGAAGTTCGGCGAACGCTGGGACAGCGGCGCCGAGGAGCTGATGCTCGAGGCGTACAAGGAATGCATCGCCGACGCCGGCATCGATGCCAAGCAGCTTAACGCGGCGTGGTTCTCGACCGCGATCGACGAGGTCCATGTCGGCAAGTCTGGCATTCCGCTGTCGACGACACTCCGCCTGCCCAACATCCCGGTGACGCATGTCGAGAACATGTGCGCCTCGGGCACCGAGGCGTTCCGCGGCGCCTGCTATGCCGTCGCGTCCGGCGCGGCCGACTTCGCGCTCGCTCTGGGCGTCGAGAAGCTCAAGGACACTGGCTACGGCGGTCTGCCGGGCGGTCGCGGCGGCCCGCTGCAGGCGCTGTGGCACGCCAACGGCACGGCGCCGGGCAACTTCGCCCAGCTCGCCACCGCCTACATGACGGCCCACGGCGTCAGCGCCGACGACCTCAAGAAGGCGATCGGTCACGTCTCGTGGAAGAGCCACCAGAACGGCGCCAAGAATCCCAAGGCGCATCTGCAGAAGGCCGTCGAGATGGACACCATCCTGAATGCCCCGATGATCGCCTCGCCGCTCGGCCTGTTCGATTGCTGCGGCGTGTCGGACGGTGCGGCGGCGGCCATCGTCACCACGCCCGAGATCGCCAAGTCGCTCGGCAAGCACAACATCGTCTCGGTCAAGGCGCTGCAGCTTTCGGTGTCGAACGGCTCCGAGTCGGGCCACAATTCGTGGGACGGCAGCTACTTCCACACCACGCGCATCGCCTCGAAGAAGGCCTACGAGGAAGCGGGCATCAAGAACCCGCGCGCGGAGGTCTCGATGTTCGAGGTTCACGACTGCTTCTCGGTCACCGAACTGGTGACCATGGAGGACCTGCACATCTCCGAGACCGGCAAGGGCTGGAAGGACGTGCTCGACGGCTTCTACGACGCCGACGGCAAGATCCCGTGCCAGATCGACGGTGGCCTCAAGTGCTTCGGCCATCCGATCGGCGCCTCGGGCCTGCGCATGCTCTACGAGATGTACCTGCAGTTCCAGGGCCGCGCCGGGGCGCGCCAGCTCAAGGACCCGCGGATCGGCATGACGCACAATCTCGGCGGTGCGCCGCGCGAGAACGTGTCGAGCGTGGCCATCGTCGGCCGCTTCGAGTAGCGCCGACGGATCTCTGTCATCCCGAGGCCGCAGGCCGAGGGATTCTTCCGGCTTCAGGGAGGATCCCTCGCTTCGCTCGGGATGATGCGGATGGATGGCATTCACGCCCTCTCCCTTGAATGGGCGAGGGCGTTCTTTTCAGGCTATCGAGGGAGGAAGCGGGCAATGCAGCTCGACAAGAAAGTGATCGGCCACGAGTTCAAGGCGTTCAGCTCGACAGCGGAAGCCAGCCAGGTGAAGCTTTTCTGCAAGGCGATCGGCGAGGAAGATCCGATCTACACCGACGAGGCTGCGGCCAAGGCCGCCGGCTACAGGAGGGTGCCGGTGCCGCCGACCTTCCTGCAGGCGCTGACCAACGACGATCCGGAGAAGGGCGGGCTGCTGCGCCTGCTCAACGTCGACATCGGATTGATCCTGCACGGCGAGCAGCATTACGACTACTACGCCCCGGTCTATGTCGGCGACACCATCACTTGCCAGCAGAAGGTGACCGACCTCTACGACAAGAAGGGCGGCGCGCTGTGGTTCGTGGTCTCCGAGACCTCGATGAAGGACCAGACCGGCAAGCAGGTGGCCAAGGCCACCAGCATCACGGTCGTGCGCAATCCCGACGCCGGCAAGAAGTGACGGAGGAAACCATGGTTGCCGTTCCCAAGTTCGACCAGGTGAAGGTGGGCGATGCGATCAAGCCGATCGTGCTGCCGCCGATCACCCGCCATCAGCTCGCCCTCTATTGCGGCGGCTCGGGCGATCACAACCCGATCCATGTCGATATCGACTTCGCCAAGAAGTTCGGCTTCAAGGACGTGTTCGCGCACGGCATGCTGTCGATGGGCTTCCTCGGCCGGCTCGTCACCAGCTACGCGCCGCGCGACAAGGTTCGCCGGCTCGGCACGCGCTTCACGTCGATCACCTGGGTGGGCGACGTGATCACGCTCTCCGGCAAGGTCACCGGTAAGCGCGAGGAGAACGGCGAGAAGCTGATCGACCTCGAGGTCAGGTGCACGAACCAGAACGGCCAGGACACGCTGCAAGGCCACGCGACGGTCGCGGCGGCGTAGCGCGCTCAATTCGCCTCCCCCGTCATGCGGGGGAGGTGCCCCCGCAGGGGGCGGAGGGGGAAGGCCTCAGTCAAGATCCTTGTGTTCCCGACGTCGGAACTCATGAGGTCTTTCCTGGGGCTTTGCCCCTCCGGCCCTTCGGGCCACCTCCCCCGTAAGACGGGGGAGGAAAGCAATTGGTGTAAGGAGAGAACGACATGGGTCAGATGGACGGCAAGGTGGCGATCGTCACCGGCTCGGGGCGCGGCATCGGCCGCGAGATCGCGCTGCGCCTGGTGCGCGACGGCGCCAAGGTGGTGATCAACGACATCGACGAGGCGCCGGCCAAGGAGACCATTGCCGACATCGAGAAGATGGGCGGCAAGGCGGTGGCCTGCAACGGCGACGTCGCCAAGCCGGATTTCGGCGACCGCATCGTCAAGACAGCGGTCGATGCCTTCGGCGATTGCCATGTCGTGGTGAACAATGCCGGCTACACGTGGGATTCAGTCATCCAGAAGATGAGCGATGAGCAGTGGTACGCCATCCTCGACGTTCATCTGACCGCGCCGTTCCGGGTTCTGCGCGCCTTCCAGCAGCATTTCCGCCAGGCCGTCGAGAAGGAACGCTCGGCCGGCAAGCGTATCGTGCGCAAGGTCGTGAACATCTCCTCGACCTCGGGCGTCAACGGCAATGCCGGCCAGTCGAACTACTCGGCCGGCAAGGCGGGCATCATCGGCCTCACCAAGACGCTGGCCAAGGAGTTTGGCCGCTACGACGTGACGGTGAACGCCGTCGCCTTCGGCTACATCCAGACGCGCCTCACCAAGCCGTTGAGCCAGGGCGAGGAGGGCGAGATCGAGGTCCAGGGCCGCAAGGTCAAGATCGGCGTGCAAGGCGGGCGCATTGCCGCCATGAACCAGATGATCCCACTCGGCCGCGGCGGCCTGCCGGAAGAGGCCGCCGGCTCGGTCTACCTCTTCTGCAGCCCCGACAGCGATTACGTCAGCGGCCAGTGCCTGGTGGTGAACGGTGGGTTGTAGGCGATAGCCGAAATTGATTCGGAAGGGGCGACCGAAAGGTCGCCTCTTTTGCTTGGTGCGTCAGCCAATTCACCTCATTCTGGACAAGGACGTTGTTGTTCGACGCAGGGCGACAATGCCGACGGGGGGAGGCGAGCCGCGGCCATGATCCTTCGAGTCGCTGTCATCGGCTGCGGTGTTGCCGGGCAGGCAGTGGCGACACTGCTTGCTGACGCGGGCCACGACGTAACAGTCTTCGAGCGCTTCGCCGAGCCGCAGCCGATCGGTGCCGGGTTGTTGCTGCAGCCGACCGGCCTCGCCGTGCTGCGGGCGTTGGGCCTCGCCGAGCAGGCGATAGCGCGCGGGGCCCGCGTCGATGGGCTGGAAGGTAGGACGCAGCGCGGGCGCGCGGTGCTCGAGCTCGCTTATGCCGACTTGCATCCCAAAGCGCATGGGCTCGGCATCCTGCGCAGCGTTCTGTTCGAGCTCCTGCATCAGCGCCTGCATCGGTCGTCGGTGCGCTTGCGTGTCGGTAGCGAGATCGCCGAAATCGTGCGCGAGGGCGCGACTGCTTCGGTCGTGGACGCGCGTGGCGCGGCGCATGGGCCGTATGATCTGGCGATCGTCGCCGACGGTGCCCATTCGGCGCTGCGCCAGCGCTTGATGCCGGCGGCCCGTGCGCCGCTCTATCCCTGGGGCTGCATGTGGGCCACGGTGCCGGACCTCACCGGTATCGGCGCCAGCCGTCTGCTGTGCCAGCGCGTGCGCGGCACTACCGAGATGATGGGGTTGTTGCCGGTCGCCGACGGCCAATTGACGATGTACTGGAGCCTGCCGGTAGAGCAGCTCGTACCCGGCCGGCCGATCGATCTTGCGGCCTGGCGCCACACCGCCGCTGCCCTGTGGCCCGAAGCGGCGGCCATCGTCGATCATGCGGCCGCCGCCGACTCGTTCTCGCGGGCGACCTATCGTCATGTCGCCCTGCCTCGATGGAACGAGGGTCCCGTGGTGTTCATCGGCGACGCGGCGCACGGCACCAGCCCGCAACTCGGCCAGGGTGCCAACCTCGGTTTGCTCGATGCGTATGTCTTGGCGCGTGCTATTGGCGAAACGGATGACCTCGCGTCGGCTCTGTCGCTGTTCGCCGAGCGCCGCGAAGGGCCCGTGCGCTTCTACCGTCAGGCTAGTCATCTGCTGACGCCGTTCTTCCAGTCGCATCTCGGCGCGCTCGGGTTGTTGCGCGATGCTTTCATGGGCCTGTCCTGCCACGTACCGGGCGTGCGCGGGCTGATGGGCTCGACCCTGGCCGGCACGCGGCGCGGCTGGTTCTCGTCGGTGGCGCTGGATGCCGACGGGCGTTATCGGCTTGAGGATTAGGCGGCGCGCGACAGCGCGGCCCAGCGGCCCGGCGTCAGGCCGAAGCGGGCGACGAAGTGCCGGGTGAGGTGGCTCTGGTCGGCGAAGCCGGTTGTCGCCGCGGTCTCCGACAGCGGCGTGCCGTCGGCGATCAAGGCGCGCGCCCGCGCCAAGCGACGACCAACCTGGAAGCGGTGCGGCGAGGTGCCCGAGGCGAGGCGGAAGTGCCGCGCCAGCGCGAAGCGATCGAGGCCGGTGATCTTCTCGAGTTCCTCCGACGCCACCGTGCGATGTGCCTCGGCGGCGAGGAACTCGCGGGCGCGCGCCACCGCGAGACGGGCGGTCGGGGCATTGCGCCGGGTCTTGGTGTGGTCGTCGCTGCGCGTCGCCAGACGGTCGGCCAGGCGTTCGACCACGGCATCGGCGGCGAGCGGCTCCAGCGCCTTGGGAAAATCGTCGAAGGCATCCGCCAGCAGGTCGGCCAGCACCGGATCTTCCGACACCACGGCGGGCACGAAGGGCGGGCTGGCGCCGTCGAGCGCGGCGCTGACGGAGGCCGGATCGACATAGAGCATGCTGTAGGCGAAGCCCCGGTCCACGCCGGCATGGCCGTCATGGCTTTCGTCGGGATGGATGATCATGACCTGACCGCCGCGGCTGGTTTGCAACGAGCCGCGATAGTGGAACGACTGGGCGCCCCACAGCGTCAGACCGACGGCGTAGGTCTCGTGCCGGTGCAGGTCGTAAGCGTGGCCGCCGAAGCGCGCCGTCAGGCGCTGCAGCGCGGCGTGAGGCTCGTCGAAGCGGATCTGGTCGGCGGCTGGTCCGGCTTTTCCTAGCATGCACAAACCTTCAAGACAGGGCGCCCACGATGCCCGATATGGGGCCGATGATCTACGAAACCAAGACGGCGCTGATCCTGCGCCGCGACCTCGCTGCCTGGCAGATGGCCAATGTCGCAGCCTTCCTCGCCGGCGGCCTGGCCGGCACGCACGGCCATATGATGGGCGAGCCCTACCGGGACCGGGACGGCCGCACCTACAGCGCACTGATCCGCGAGCCCATGTTCGTCTTCGGGGCGACGCTCGAGGAGCTGCGGCGCACTCACCAGAGGGCGCTGTCGCGCGAGCTGGTTCCGGCGATCTACATCGCCGATATGTTCAAGACCACCAACGACATGGATAACCGGGCCGCCGTGGCGGCGGCTGCGCCCGATGCGCTCGACCTTGTCGGGCTCGGCGTGCATGGACCGCGCAAGACGATCGACAAGGTGGTGAACGGCCTCAGGTTCCTGAGCTGACTGCCACCGGGCGGCGCGGCTGCATCAGCACGACCGCTGTGGCGGCGAGGTTCAGGCCGATGCACAGCGCGAGCGGCACGCCGTAGCCGCCGGTGGTGTCGCGCAGCACGCCGAGCAGGCCAGGGCCGAAAGCGTAGAGGATCTGCACCACCGCCGTCGACAGCGCGACGATGGCGGGGAATTGGGCGGCCGGGTATTCGCGCTGGTGATCAGCGGCGACAGCGTGATGTTGTTGCCGACCGAGAAGCCGTAAATCGCGCAGGCGGCATAAACGACGAGCGGCGCCTGCGCCCGCGCCGGCACGGCGATGGCAGCGACCTGCACCAGGAAGCACAGCGCCGACGCGCGCCGCGGTTCGAGCCGGTCGATGACGAAACCCAACACCACGCGCCCGACCAGCGCGGCGACGGCATTGACCGCGACGGCAAGGCCCGGATCGACCGCCGCTCCGGCGGAGGCGCGACCGCTGATCAAGGGCACGAGATGGGTGAGGAAGCCGACCTGCGAGGTGAGCGCGAAGGCGAACGGCGCGGAGATCGTCCAGAAGTGCCAGTGCCGCAGCGGCGCCAGCGTGCCGCGCCGTGCCGCGGCGACATTCGGCAGCAAGGGGCCGCGGCTCACGAACAGGACGACAAGTAGCGCCGCCGTCACCAGGCCGATTGCAACCAGCGATCGCTCGGCATCGGCGAAGCCGAGGTGCGGGATCAAGGCGAGCAGCGACGGTGCCACGACGAGCCCGGCCACAGTGGCGCCGCTCAGCGCGAGATTGAGCGCCAGCCCGCGCTTGCGGTCGAACCACTGGCCGATCGTGGCGGCGATCGGCGCGACGCTGGTGGCGTTCCAACCCGGTGCCATCAGGGCGTAGAGCACCATGAGCTGCCACGGCGCCGTGACCGAGGGCAGCAGCAGCAGGGAAAATCCTGTAGCGGCGAGGCCACCCAGGAAGACCGCGCGCGGCCCGAATCGGCCGAACGCCCAGGCGATCCGCGGCAGAAGCAATGCGCCCAGCACGTAGTGGCCGGTCACCACCGAGGAGATCAGGCCGGTCGACCAACCGTGCGCTTTCTGCAGCTCGACCAGGTAGATGCCGTGGGCGTAGAAGCCGAAGCCCCAGGCGAACACCGCCGAGACGAAGCAGGCGAGAACGACGCGCCAAGCTTTCGGCGTCGCCTCTCCGCCCGGCATTTCCGACACGGGAGGCGGGCTCAGAAGCGGCTGACGTGGGCCGACACGCAGCGCCAGCCCTCGGGTCTGAGCTGCCAGTCGTCGGTGTAGCGGCCTGCGCCGGCAGAGCCGTCGGGTTTCCGGTAGGTCGTGCGTGCATGGATGATGGCGAAATCGCCAAGCAGGCGGATTTTCACGTCGTGCTCGCGGATGTCCTTGACCGTTGAGCCGCGGCCGACTTGGGCCAGGAAGGCGGCGCGTTCGATCAACGTGCCGTCCGGATTGGTGTTGTGGAAGTCGTCGGCGAGGTGCGCGTCGAACCACTCCACGTCGGCTTCCTCGACCGAGCGGATATAGTTGCGATTGAGATCGCGCAGGGTGTCGAGATGCGCAGACGAGGTCATGCCGTTGTTCCTCAGTGCTGGGCCCTCAATGGCCGGACACGTAGCCGACAAGCTGGTCGAGCGAGACACCCCACCCTTCCTCGTGCGACTGACAGGCTGCGGAAGTAGCGAAATCCTCTTGCCGGAAGGTCAGCTGGGTCTTGGCGCCCCGCTCGGCGAACGTGACGGTGACGAGCGTGGGACGGGTGAGGGTGCCGTTGGCACGCACCCAGGCGTGGGTGAATGCCAGGCGTTCGGGTTCGCGGATGTCGCGATAGACGCCGACTTCGGTCAGCACCGAGCCGGTGTCGTCCGCTCGGATCGACATGCGCCACGCGCCGCCGTCGCGCAGGTCGAGCTTGCACGACAACATCGTGAAGCCGCGCGGCACCCACCAGTGACGCATGCGGTCGGGCTCGACGAAGGAGCGGAATACCAGGGTGCGTGGCGCGGCCAGCAGGCGGGTCAGGGTGAAGTCGCGAGCGAGCGGCCGCAGCATGTCACTTGCCTTTGCGGCCATGGGAGATCTCAGGTTCGCTGCCTGCTTGCTCGGTTTGCAGATAGGCTTCCAGGCGATCGAGTCGATTCTCCCAGAACTGCCGGTAGGTCGTCACCCATTCCAGGACCTCGCGCAATGGGGCTGCCTCGAGGCGACAGGGTCGGCGCTGGGCGTCGCGGCCGCGCGCGATCAACCCGGCCCGTTCCAGCACCTTCAGGTGCTTGGAAACGGCCGGCAGGGTCATGTCGAACGGCTGGGCGAACTCGCTGACCGACGTTTCGCCAAGCGTGAGACGTGCCAGGATGGCCCGCCGCGTCGGATCGGCGAGGGCCGCGAGGGTGGCACTGAGCATATCGGACGTGGTGGCGATTCTTTATTTAACTAGTAAGTAAAATAATATTCATCCGTTCGCGTGTCAAGTTCGCTACGTGGCCGGTAGTGGGTCAGTTTGAAATATCGGGGACCGGCCGGCACGCTCCGGCATAGGTGTTGGGCTCGGGGTTCAGCTTGCAAATGTAGACGTGGCCGGTGAATCGACGCGCCAAAGCATTCCCGATCCGCCGACGATTTCGTATCGTTGCGTCAGAGCAACGCCGATCAGCAGCATGGCTGCGGACCACCAGAATGGCGGCAGGCAAGCTCATTGCTGCTGCTGCTGTAGTTCGGGCAGGAACTTCTTCAGCGCGCCATACATAACGCCGGATTGCGTATTGTTCTTCGCGTCTGCCTGCATGAACCCTTGCTCAAGGTACCACGTCCACAGCTTCGTGCCGGGTCCGCCCTCCGCATCAAGCATCAGGCCCCAAGCAGCCAAGTCGCGATTGCGATGAACGCGCCTTGCGGCATCGACGATCAGTGCGCTTCCCAATCCCTTTGGCGCGCTGTCACTCCGCCCCATGAAGCCAATGCGGACCATAGGAATGGGAAGGCCCGAAGGCACCTTCCGCTGATCGCTGTTCGTCGAGTGCGCACGAAGCAGCAGTGACGGCGACAGCGTGTAGTATCCCCAAATGTCGGTCGGATCGTCCGGGTTTGCCAACACGAACACGCGACAGTAGTTGTTCTTCAAGAAGAGCGGGCATTCCTTCGCGAAGAAGTCGTTGATGCGTTGGCTCTTAGAACACCGGAAGTCGGCGACTCTGTGTTGCTCCGCAAGCGGAACTGTTGCTAACGGCTCTTCTTGGTGAGAGCCCGCAACATTGCTGCCCCCCGCTGCGCTGCCGGCGTCGGCGAGCCTGGATTCGTCATGCATGCGACCGCTTGCCCGAAGGCCGAAGAGTTCAACCTAAGCACGCCGTTGAACACTTGTGTCTTCTTGTTTGTTGCAACCCCAGCTTTTGCTTTTGTCACCTTTTTTCCCTTGCCGGAAGAGCCCACTGAGCCCGCGTCAGAACCTCTCGCTTTGTATTCCATGTCGGTGCTCTCTGGTTGCCACTTGGCTACAGGTAGGTGTCGATTACGGCAGCAAAGTAGCATTAAGCCAATGACTTACGCCAAATGATTAATTTAGTCTTGAGCTAATCTGTTGATTTCGCAGCGTTTTTCTCCTCCCATGCGGAAATCACATCCATGATATCACCCATCGACCACAACGTTTTCGACACTCCCGCGGCCATCGCCGGAGTGACCCGCAGCGTCTGATGGATGCGCACGTAGTTGTAATACATGAAGTAGATCGCCAGACCGTGGATGTGGTTCTCGACTTTCTTGCTGAATGCGTTGGTCAGGCGGGTGAAGCGCCGGATGCCCATCCGTATCGAGAGGTTCGACCGCTCCACATAGCTCGTGCTGACGTGCTTCCGGTCGGGCTGGCCGGTCACTGTGCCAACGGTCGTCCCGACGCATTCGGCCGGGCTGTAGCGGCGCTGGGCGCCCTCAGGAGCCGGGCCGTAGTGCTTCACCAGCATCGCGTAATCGATGTTGTCGCCAAAGGCCCGCTCCACGGCATCGAGGTACGACTTGTGGCCGTCTGAGGTGAGCTGCACGCGATTAGCGAGGCGGTCAGCCAGGTCGCGCATGAACACGTTCGCGTCGTAGGCATCTCGGCTGCCGACCCGGAAACTCGGGATGAGCTTCGTATCGGCGCAGATCGCCGTCCATGTCCAGACATCGCCCGCCACTTCCGGCGCGGCCTTGGCAGTTGGGACGTTCTTTGCTTTGGCGTAGACGAAGCTCCAGATTTCATCGACCTGCAGGCGCTTGCAGGTCAGGCCCCGCAGGTGCTCATCCTGATACTCGGCGCAGGCTTGGCCAGCATCAGCCAGCAACTTCACGATGGTGTTCTTGCTCGCGCCGGTCATCCGGGAGATTGCCCGGATCGAAACGCCTTCCACCATCATCTGCAGAATTTGGGCGCGCTTGGCGGGCGGGAGCTTGTTCATAGCTCCCGTTATACTGACCCTTATGCTTAGGTGTCAAGCACCAAGAGTCAATTTCCTGCGGCTACCATTCGTCACCGATGCGCGCATGGGCTTGCTCCGCCTCGAAGCGGGAGACGACAGGCGATAACCCTCCCGAGAAAGGCCCCTGTCGCGAAGACGCTGGATAACCTCCAGTACCGCCTTGATTTTGTTACCACTTTTGGCCGCCTCTGGATTCTTGGCCAGAAGCTTTTCGAGCCTCTCCTTCATGACCTGTCCTCCTAGAAACCCACGTATGTGTGGCGTGTATGCACAACCATCTGATGCGCGCGTCGTTGCATGTAATCCTGCATCAGACGGTAGTACGCGCGAATTGCCCTGTTCAATCCCTCCTCAGCCCCAAAATCTCTTACGGTGAGCTTAAGATCGTTTTCGACGATCTCCTTTGAGATGCCCCGCGCATGAGACTTCCACTTCTCGATCGCGTTCAACTTCATGGCTATCTCAGCCGCCCGTTCCTTCTTCATCTTGATCGTGACCCGCTGACCACGGGTCTGCGTCTTCCTCCATTTCCGGAACTTGTACTGGACAAGCCATTTTTGCAGAAGATCGACGGAAAGTTGTCGTGCCTGTTCGAATTGATGCAACTCGGCCGGATCGAACTTGGCGACGAGATAGGCCATTTCGGCCTCGGTCAACGTTCCCTGGGCCGACTTCTCCATCAATTCGTCGAACTTTGCCAAGTAGCCCAGGGCCGGAATGAAGTCCGCCTCGTTCATCTTGTTGCGGATCTGTGGGTCGATCGGCCCGAGGGTCGAGTAGTAGTCCATCAGAATGTTGTCGCCGCACATGACCAAGACTGTCCCGGCAGACATGGCTTGGTTGGGAACAATGAAGTTGATTTCGCGTGGATAGTGCCAGCGCAGCGTGTCGGCGATCCGCTCGGCGGTTTCGATGTAGCCGCCTCCGGTCTCAAGGATGACCGTCAGCGAGCGCTGCTTGTTCTCGATGTCTTCAATCGTATCCCGGATCAGGTCGTCGAAGGGTGGCACTATCGGACACAAGCAGGCGATCGTGTCTCGACTTCGAAGTACGAGGAGGTTTATCTGCGGGCCTACGATAGCGTCGGCCAGGCGCGCGCCTCGCGGTCGATACCTCGATTCGTACAACCGCAAGAGGCCACACTCGAGCCTTGACCGTCGCACGCCCGATCACGCCTACTTCGAGGGCGCCGGCGCCTCCGGCACGGGCGGCATGAATTTAAAGGTGGTGTGGTCGTCCCTCCGGTCGGGCCACGCCCTCCCTGCGTGACGACCACACCACGGCGATACTGACCGGCAGAGGCTCCACTTATCCAACGCCGACTCCTGTCCAAACAAACCCGGCCACCGCTGCTTGCCTGTCAAGCGTATTGCCAATGGTTTAGCCCGTCTTCGCGGATTGGGGCGTATTTGGGGATCTGTTTTGCATTGAATCAAAGGGTTAGGCGCAACGGTCTTCACTACAAGCGGGTTGGCTGGTGAAGGTCGGCGGAGGTGATTTTGGGTGGTTGCTGCTGGGGCAAAGTGAGCTTGAGCCGGTCGATCAGGAGTTTGAGCTCGGGCTCGGGCTGGGTGTATCGGGTGAGTACGATCTCACGGCCATCGGTGGTCGGCAGATGTACATCGATCATCTGGACGGCGGCGAACTTTTCGAGGGCGCTTCGCGTGGTCAAGCCGGGAGCCAGGGCGTGCAGGCGGCGGGTCAGCGTGACGTGCAGGCAGTAGGCCAGGAAGGCGATGAAGATGTGGGCCTCGATGCGCTTCTCGTCCTTGTGGAAGATCGGTCGGATCGCCAGGTCGCCCTTGAGGTTCTTGAAGGCCTCTTCGACGGCGACGAGCTGGATATAGTACTGCCAGAGCAGAGCGGGATCGTTGTCGGTGAGATTGGTGCGCAGCAGGTAGCGTCCCTCGCGGCGACGTACCCTTCGCAGCTTCTTGCGATTGAGGGAGAAGGTGTAAGCGTCATTTGGGGCCCACATTGTTCCTGCACCGTATGATGGCGCATTGTCCGGCGTGTCGGAGTAGGGCACATGTCGGACACAGAGCTTACGTCTAAATCGGAACCGGTGCGGCGGCTGGAGATCTTCACGGGCGCTGGTCGGCGGCGGTCATGGAGCGCGGAACAGAAGGCACAGATCGTTGCCGAAAGCTCGTCGGCGGGAACGTCGGTCAGCGCGGTGGCTCGGCGTCACGGTCTGACGCCACAGCAGCTGTTTGGTTGGCGCCGACAAGGAGGCGTCGAGCGCGTTGGAGACAAGAAGCGTTTGAGCTTCGCGTCGGTGGTCGTGACGTCGATGCCGATCGAGATCGAGTTCGGGGGAGCGACAATCCGGGTGCCGTCGAGCAGCGACGCAGGAATGCTGCGGGAGATACTGCAGGCCCTCAAGGCAGTGGCGTGATTGTCGCCTCGGGGACGGTGCGGGTTCTTGTGGCGACGCAGCCGGTGGACTTCCGCAAGGGTATGGAAGGCCTGGCAGCGCTGGTGCGCGAGTCGATGGGAGCCGACCCGTTCAGCGGGACGATCTTCGTCTTCCGTGCCAAGCGTGCCGATCGGGTGAAGCTGATCCTGTGGGACGGCACGGGTCTGGTGCTGGTGTCCAAACGTCTGGAAGACGGTCAGTTCCGTTGGCCACGCGTACAGGACGCCCTGCTGCGACTGAGTGCTGCCGAATTGCATGCCTTGCTCGAAGGCCTCGACTGGCGACGGGTTCACGAGCCCCGTGCAACGGTGGCACCGACGGCGACACGTTGATCACAATATATGGCTTGCTCGACGAATAAGATCGCAAGTTATTGATGAATATGATTCACTGCGCGGGTGAGTTTGCAAGCTGACGCGCTTCCCGACGACACAGGCTTACTGAAGGCGATGCTGATCGCCGAACGCCTCGAGAGCGAGCGGCTGCGCCACATCATCCGTGAGTTCCAGCGCCATCGCTTCGGCCGTCGATCGGAGAGCCTGCCGGAAGACCAGCTCGAGTTCGCGCTGGAAGACGCCGAGCAGATTGCGGCGTCGAGCCAGGCCGCGTCCGAGCAGAACAATCCGGCGGAGCGCCAGGTGCGCGCCGCGCGCCGGTGGACCAACCGCGGCAAGCTGCCGGCGCACCTGCCGCGCATCGAGACGATGGTCGATGTGCAGAGCACGATCTGCCCGTGCTGCGCCGGTATTCTGCATCGGATCGGCGAGGACGTGTCGGAGCGCCTGGACGTCATCCCGGCGCAGTTCCGGGTGCTGGTGGTGCGGCGGCCGAAATACGCCTGCCGCGCCTGCGCCGATGTGGTGGTGCAGGCAGCGGCGCCGGCGCGGTTGATCGAAGGCGGGCTGCCGACGGAAGCGACGGTGGCGCATGTGCTGGTGTCGAAGTTCGCTGATCATCTTCCGCTGTATCGGCAGGCTCAGATCTATGCTCGCCAGGGCGTCAACCTGGATCGCTCGACCCTGGCCGATTGGGTAGGCCGCGCCGGGTTCCTGCTGCGACCTGTGCATGAACGGCTGCTCGACAAGCTGAAGGGCTCGGCGAAACTGTTCGCCGACGAGACGACAGCGCCGGTGCTCGATCCGGGACGCGGGCGAACCAAGACCGGGCAACTCTTTGCTTATGCCCGAGACGATCGACCGTGGAGTGGTAGCGATCCGCCGGGCGTGGCCTACGTCTATGCGCCGGATCGCAAGGCCAGTCAGCCGATCGCGCATCTGGCCGATTCAAGGGCATCCTGCAGGTTGATGGCTACAGCGGCTACAAAGTGCTGGCCAGGCAGGGCAAGGTGAGCCTTGCCTTCTGCTGGAGTCATGTTCGGCGGCAGTTCTATGAGCTGGCGACACCGGGGCCGGCGCCGATTGCCGCCGAGGCGCTGACCCGCATCGCTGCCCTCTACCGGATCGAGGACGAGATCCGCGGTCGCTCCGCCGAGCAGCGCCGAAGCGTCCGCCAGCAGCGCACCAAACCTCTGATCGAAGCTCTCGAGGCCTGGCTGCGCGACAAGCTCCAGATCATCAGCCAGAAGAGCACGCTCGCTGACGCGATCCGCTACGCGCTGTCACGCTGGCAGGGCCTGTGCCTGTTCCTCGACGACGGTCGCATTGAGATCGACAACAATGTCGTGGAGCGCGCCATCAGGCCGATTGCCCTGACACGCAAGAATGCTCTGTTCGCCGGATCCGACGGCGGCGCCGAGCATTGGGCAGTGATCGCCTCGCTCATCGCGACATGCAAGCTCAATGGCGTCGAGCCCTACGGCTATCTCGCTGACGTCATCACCCGCATCGTCGGTGGCCACCCCAATACTCGCCTCGATGAACTGCTGCCCTGGGCCTATTCCGAGTCCACCTCGCTCAAGGCCGTGGCCTAGAAACGACGCTTACGGTCGAGGCTCTGGGCGAAGACATAGAGTTCGCCATCCTCGGCCAGCAGCTTGACCTGAACGCCCTCCCGCGCCCGCTGCCACGGCTTGTCGAGCAGGTGCTTCTCCAACCGGCTCAAGCGCCCCTTGGGCGTGCCGACGATATACTGCACCGCTGGATCGCTGTTGCGCATCTCGGCGAGGACCGCCTCGGTCGGCACACCGCGATCCATCATCCAGACCCGCCGCGCCTTGCCGTATTGCCGCTCGATCTTGCCGAGGAACAGCTGCAGCGTCTTGCTGTCGGCGGTATTGCCGGGCAGCACCTCGTAGGCCAGCGGCAAGCCCTCGGGCGTGACCACCAGGGCGATCACCACCTGAGGGCAGTCCGGCCGCTTGTCACGGCTGTAGCCGTGACGCCGCTTGCTGCCCTCGGGCAGATCGGACGCGTTGACCTCGAAGTACGTGCTCGTCAGGTCGTAGAGCAGCACGTCGAACTCGACATTGAACAGGTCGCACCAGCGCCCCACGAGATGCGAGAACAGCGCTTCCTTGTGCTGCAGCAACAGATCATGGCAGGCATAGAGCTTGTGAGCCTCGGCCAGGCCGAAATCGCTGCCCAGCAGATCGGCCATCGCGCTGTTGCCGAACCATTCGCGATGCAGTCGCCATTCGCTGCCCGGCGCGATCAGACGGTAACAGACCAGGACCTGCAGGATCTCGTCCCATCGTGTGTTCTTGCAGCTCGGCGGCAGGCGATCGGACCAGAAGCGGTCGAGCTGCAGCTCGTGCCATAACTGCCCTGCCAGCCAGCACGCACCCCATTGCCGGGGCCGACACAGCCGCAGCTGCGACAGACGAAGCTGCACCGCAGCGCCCCCGACAGCGGCTGCTTCACAGCGATCCTCCGCGAACAGCGCCAATGTCCGCGGCCGGCCGGCGTCTTCGTCAAACACCTCGATCGCCTTGCGCCAGCCGGCCGCTTGCGAGGAGCTGATCTCGCCGAGATACAGCACGTGCCGCTGCACCATCCGGCCACCCGCGACACGCTTGTTCTCGACAATCGACCAGTAGCTATGGCTCTTGCCGTCCTTCTTCCGCTCGGTGTGCCGCAGAAACATGGCGCAACACTATGCACACCATCACCCGGATGAAAACAGGGTAGGTCTTCACTACAGACCTTATCGCAAAGGTTGAAATCCGATTCCCTTAGATATCAAACACTTGCGGCGACCCAAAAATCGTCAACCACCACTTTTGGGCTTCCAATCCGCGAAGACGGGTTAGGGCCGTGGTCCGACCTCGATGGCGGGGGACTTCGGTTTCTCGCCGCTCCGCTTTTCAGGCCACGAACAGCCGGGCGCCCATCGGGGCGGCCCGCGCCTTGTCGAGGGCTTCCAGGGTGGTGCGGTAGCCGACCTCGATCGCAGTGTCGAAGCTCGTCCAGTCGAGCAGGTCGATATGGGTCATCGGCGGCACGATCAGCAGGTCTGCGGCGGCGCGATCCTCGGCGGCGCGCGCGGCGCTGGCGACGAGGGCGGAGCGCAGCAGGATGCGCACGATCGACGGGATCGGCAGGGTCTCGTTGCGCTTCCACAGCATGCGGCGGAAGAACTGCCAGGCCGACCACGGCTCGGTGACGTCGGCACCGGCGGCCAGCGCGCCACCGGTATCGATGTCGACGCCGATCGTCATGCCACGGCCCTGGCGGCGCATGGCACGCACCGGCAGGTTGTCGATCACGCCGCCGTCGACATGGACCTCGCCCGCCTCGTTGAACGGCGGAATCACGCCCGGGATGGCGACCGAGGCGCGCAGCCAGCGCCACAGCCGGCCCACCGTATGGAGGTCGGCGTTCGATGTCGTGAGGTTGGCGGTGACGCAATAGAACGGCAGGACGAGATCCTCGATCTCCTTGTCGCCGAAGGCGGTGCGCAGCAGCTTGGTGACGTGCCGGCCGGCGAACAGGGAGATCAGCGGCAGCGTGTAGTCGTTCAGCGGGTTGGTATCGACGAAGGCGGCGCGGAAGCGCTGGACGAGCTCCTCGTCCGACCAGCGCGCGGCGACGCCGGCGGCGACGATCGCCCCCATGCTGGTGCCGCCGACTTGGTCGACCGGCACGCCCGACTGGCGCAGCGCCTTGACGACACCGATATGGGTGAAAGCGCGTGCGCCGCCGCCCGCCATGACGACGCCGACGGCGTGGCCGGTCAGCAGCCGGGCAAGGCGATCGATGTCGGCATGGATGTCGAGCCTGATGTGATGGTGCTGGCCGTACAGGCCGCCGGCCAGGATCGGCGAGGTCGACCCGGCTGTCGGGTCGCGCCCTTCGTGCAGCAACACCAGCTCGCGCCGGCGGTGGAACACGGCGCCGCTCTGCGCCGTCTCGATCTCGAACGGCAGGCGGGTCGGGCGGTCGTCGTCGGCCATGCGCACCACCACCAGGCAATCGGCCTGGCGCAGGCAGAGCTCGGTCCACGGGGTCGCCGTCGGGTCGGCGCGATACAGGACGAACGACGATTCCGTCTCGCAGCGGGCGAACCATTCCGGCTCCTGGTCGACCGAATCGGGGCCGAGCATCTGAACCTGGCTGCCGATGCGCCCGAGCGCGCCCGAGAGCAGAACGGCAAAGCGCGCCGACGGTACGTCGGGACCGGCTGGCAGGATGGCGAAGGTGCGGGGGGCGCGGCGGCGCCTCGTCGGTCCCAGGGCATTGCGCATGGCGACGCTGCGCATCAGCGTCGGCAGCACCTCCGGATGCGAGGCCGTGAGGCGGTCGAAGCTCGTGCGCCCGAGGCGCCAAACTTCGCTGTCGCGTAGCGCGGCGACACTGCGCGTGCGCTGGGTGTGCGACAGCAGGGACATCTCGCCGACGATGTTGCCGGGCGGGATCTCGGCCATCAGGATCGGCTCGTCGGCGCTGTCGTCGTCCTCGTGCCGGAATACGCCGAGACAACCGCTGGCCACGACGTAGACGGCGTCGGCCGGCTCGCCCTGTCGGAACAACGGAGCGCCGCCCGGCAGGGTGGTGAGCGACATCTCCCGCTCGACGGCCGCCATGCTGTGCGAATCGAGATCTGCGAATAGGGGCGCGCGCTGCAGCGCGCGACGAAGGCGGAGCCGCGCCGTGTCTTCCGTCGGCGCGAGAAGGCTCACCGGCGGTTCCTCATTGACGGGAGCGCCAACTCCTCCTCCCCAGCTTTGCTGGGGAGTTGTCGCCGCGTTGCTGCGACGGAAGGGTCATGAGCATCGGCATCGTTGCTCACGACCCCTCCGTCCGCGAAGACGCGGACGCCTCCCCAGCGGAGCTGAGGAGGAGAGCATGAGAGACGTCGGCTCCTCATCCACCGAGGCCCTCGAGCGCCCAGCCGATCGTCTGGTCGGCGCGCGCCCACACCATCTCGCGCCACTTGTCGCCGGATGGGAAGAAGCGCTCCTTGATGTCGGCCTTGATCGTCTTGCCGAGCGGCGAAGCGAGATCGCCGCGCTGGTGCAGCCAGTTGTCGGCGCGCACCGCGGTCAGCACTTCCGGCACGGTGTAGGTGCCATACTCGATGGCGATCGATGTCACTTCGGCATCGGGTAGCTCCTGCGGAAAGCAGTCGGTCATCACGCCAACCACCACGGCTGACGTCGAGGTGCCGCTTTCGGGAGAGGTCATCTCGTCGCCGTACCAGGCGCGCGAGCGCGCGAACGACTTGGCGTCGGGCGCGACGGCGCAGATCAGCTCGCCATGGCCGAACGGTCCGAGCCCGGTGTGGAAGTCGATGATGCCGACCCGCCGGGCCGCCGACAGCTCCTCGCGGGCGATGGCGCGGACCGTGCGATTGCTCCAGGTCGGCGCATTGCCGCCGAAGAACACGCCGTCGGGATGAGTGTACTGGCCGGCGCTGATCGCTCCTTGCAGTCCATAGGCGCCATGGGCCTGGCTGTAGGCATCGAACGCACGCCCGGTCTCGGCGAGGCTCGCCTCGTTCCAGTCCGTGGGCAGGATCGCCGCGGCCAGCGCCTCGTAGCCGGTGTTCTTGGGATAGGCCTTGTCGTGATCGACGAAGTTGCGATTGAGATCGACGTTGTCCTCGGTGACGCGTCGACTCCAGGCGAAGCCGTAGGGATTGAGGGCGTGGATCAGCAGGGCGCCGGTATTGTCGGGCAGCTTGGCCGGGCCGCCATTCTTCAGCCAGGCGATCTCCGCGCCCGAGCCGCAATGGCCCTCGACGCCGTGCGTGCCGGCGATCAGCACCAGCATGCGCGGCGCATCGGCTGGACCGAACCGCGCCGTGTCGAGATAGAGCAACTCGCCGCCGGGCCCGCGCGCCTTGGGATTGAACCACGAGCGCAAAGCGCCGCCTGCCTCGGCCGCCGCCGCGCAGAATTTGGGACGCGCCTCGGCATAGCTTTCGGAAAAGCAGGCTGAAATCGATACCATTCTTTCCTCCAGTTGCATCGTAGCACGAAGGAACGAGCCTGCTCAGGTCGCGCCGCGCCGTCTTTCACGCTGCACTGCACACTCGTCTCGTCCTGGGAGCGTCCCTCGGTCGGTGGGAATCGGCCGACCAAAGAGTCCCTGTCGCGACTGCCAGCCGTGGTGCGCGCTGATGGTGCGCGCTTTCCCGGCCGGGGCTCTCGCCAGCGAAGCGACCGTGACGAGAGCACGTCTCCTTCCCGGCTTTGCCGGGGTGGAGATGCTGGGAGTCGTCCACCGGGACGGCCGCATTTCCGAGCCACCGCCACGGCGCCATGCCGACATCGCACCGCTATCGCCTAGTGTCCGATCACATGCGCGTCTCCATCGCGCTGGCCATGCAAACGCTGCGAGGTCGACTGTCGAAGCTCCCTGATGCGGTTCCTGAAATGCCTGATGTGGTGTCGGAAATCCCTGATCCGGTGCAGAAATTCCCTGTTCCAAATCCCTGTTCCGGTCCGGCGGGACAACCGAGAAAGCCTTATATGACGGCGCTTTACGGCACTTTCTCCGATGCGCCGCTTTTTTGATGTCAGGGAATCGCCGCGGAGCCGTCCAATCGATTGGACGAGGTCGCTCTCATCGGGCGCGTGCGACCGATCGAGGCGCCGGGGCGCACAGGTGTTCAGCTATCGTACTGCAGCAAGGTCTCGACCGGCATCTTCATGCGCTTGCGGCCCTCGAGAAACGTAAGCTCGATGACGCAGGCCGCTACCGGGACGACGCCGCCGACCTGTTCGAGCAGGGTCGCCGCCGCCGCCATGGTGCCGCCGGTCGCCAGCAGGTCGTCGACCAGGGCGACGCGCATACCCTTGGCGATCGCATCCTGCTGAATCTCGATCGTGTCGGTGCCGTACTCCAGCGCGTAGGTGTGGCGCACGGTCGTGCCGGGCAGCTTGCCCTGCTTGCGCAGCATCACGAAGCCGGTGCCGAGGGCCACCGCAAGCGGTGCCGCCAGCAGGAAGCCGCGCGATTCGATGCCGGCCAGAACGTCCGGCTTGTGCGGGCGCACCACGTCGGCCAGGCGCTCGATGGTGGCGTGCCAGGCCTTGGCATGCGCGAGCAGGGTCGAGATGTCGTAGAACAGGATGCCCGGCTTGGGAAAATCCGGGATCGAGCGGATGTGCTTCTTGAGATCGATGTCGTTGCTCATGCTCTCTCCTGCGCTCAGCTATAGGCCGGCGGCGGCTCGAAGCCGCGATATTCCTTCTCCAGCAGCTTGGCGAAGGCGATGGTGGTGTAGTCGTCGTACTGCCGGCCGATGACCTGGACGCCGATCGGCAGGCCGTCCGCTGTCTGGCCGATCGGCACGGCGGTCGACGGCAGATAGGCGACGCCCGAGTAGCCGGCCCAGAACACCTGGTCGACGACCGGCAGCTTCTTGTTGTTGATCGGGATGGTGCGCTCGTGCCGCGGGTCGACATGGTCGTGGCGGAAGGCCGCGCCCATCGAGATCGGGCAGATCATCACATCGTGGTCCTCGAAGAAGGCGTCCCAGGCCAGGCGGAAGCGATGGCGCCGTTCGTTGAGGCGCAGCCAGGTCCGATGCGGCAGCGAGTTGCCACGCTGCATCTGGGCGAAGTAGCTCCTGTCGCTGGCCGGCAGCGCGGCGGCATCGGCGACCGCTTTGGCATAGGCCTCGTCGCTCAGCCGTGCCGAGGTGGCGCCGCGCAGCAGCTTGACATAGGTATCGAGCAACTCGGCCGTGTCGAAGGCCGGGCGCGCCTTGTCGTCGACCTTGGCTTTCTTCCGGCTGAGGAAGTCGGCGAGTTTTCGGAGCTCGTCCTGGATCGCGCGATCGACCTCGGCATTGCGGTCGGTCAGCAGCACGGCGACCCGAAAGTCGCGCAGCCGGGTCTTCTTCGTGCGTGGCAGGGAGAGCGTCCAGCCGCGGCCGTCGATCTCGTCGGGGCCGGCCATGGCGTCGAGCGCGATCTCGAGATCCTCGGCGCCGCGCGCCAGCGGGCCCACCACGTTGATGTCGGGATAGGCCACGGTGTTGCCCAGCCGATGCCCCTTGGGGCTGACCACGCCCCAGGTCGGCTTGTGGCCCCACACGCCGCAATAGTGCGCCGGGTTGCGGATCGAGGCGCCGATATCGCTGCCGGCCTCGATGCCGGTCAGGCCGGCGGCCAGCGCCGCGCCCGCACCGCCCGACGAGCCGCCGGGCGAGCGCGACAGGTCCCACGGATTGTTGGTCTGGCCGTAGATTTCGTTGTAGCTCTGCCAGTCGGCGAGGTTCAGCGGCACGTTGGTCTTGCCGAACAGGGTGACGCCGGCATCGATCATGCGCTGCGCCACCAGCGACGTGGATTCGGCGACGGTGTCCTTGAAGGCGGGATCCCCCCAGGTCGTCGGAAAACCGGCGACATCGAACGACTCCTTGATGGTCATTGGCACGCCGTGTAGCGGCCCCAGCTTCTTCCCCGCCTTGACCGCCCGGTCGGCCGCTCTGGCGCGCTTGCGCGCACCTTCGACGTCGGTGGCGATCACCGCATTGAGCTCGGGATTGTAGGTCTCGACCCGCTTCAGATAGAGGTCGAGCAGCTCGAGGCAACCGATCTTCTTCTTCCGCACCGCCGCGGCGAGCTGTTTTGCGGTCTGGAACGGCAGATCGAGCGGCATGGCGGGTCCGTCGCGGGCGGGGTGGTGTGGAGGAATGCCCGTACCATATCGCTGCCATCCGTGCGAAGCGCCGTCGTCCTGGTTCGAAATCTGGTTGAAGGAGGCTGGACGGGAGCCCACAGTCGGCTGTCGACTGATGGAGGAAACCGATGCCGACTGCCGCAGCCGCCAAGTCAAAGCCCCCGACATCCAGCCAGAAGATCGGCCATGCCCGCGCCGCCGAGCCGGTGCTGGTCAAGGGGCGCCGGGAGTTCTTCAAGTATCGCGACCTCGAGGTCGACAAGGCCAGCGACGGCGCGATGCGGGCCCAGGTCATGATGGCGAGCCAGGGCATGAGCCGGCCGACCGGCTGGCACTATCACGAGTGCGACGGCCAGTTCATCTACATGATGAAGGGCTGGGTCGACTTGCAGTTCGAGGACGGCCGCACGATCCGGGTCGAGGAAGGCGATTCGCTTTTCATCCCGGGCTACCTGTCGCACAACGAGATCAGGACGTCGGACACGATGGAAATTCTCGAAGTGTCGGTGCCGGGCAAGATGGGCACCACGCCCTGCGACCCGCCGGCGGGCTTCAAGGACTGATCCGGCACGGCAACCTGCTCGCGGCGCTGCCGCGCGCCGCCGAGCAGGAGCATGTCGAGGCGCTGGTCGCCTCCGACGGCGCGCGCGTCGAGCGCATCGTGTCGACCGGCCAGGCGAGCCCTGCCGGCTTCTGGTACGACCAGCCCGACGACGAGTTCGTCGTGTTGCTCGCCGGCGCGGCGGCGCTGCGTTTCGAGGGCGACAACCAGCGCTTCGACCTGAAGCCCGGCGACTGGCTCGACATTCCGGCGCATGTCCGCCATCGCGTCGACTGGACCCAGGCCGATCCGCCCACGGTGTGGCTCGCCGTCCATCGAGCGAGTCGCTCGTGATCGAGTTCATTCTCGACCTATGAAAATTGGGGGCGTTCCGCCCCTATTTTCATTGGTGGGTTGGAGGTGGGACTACCGTCCCCTCGGCTTGGCTCGCGCCGTCGGTTCGGCGACGAGCGGATCGTCGGGCCAGTAGTGGCGCGGATAGCGGCCCTTGAGCTCGGCCTTCACCGCGCGATAGCCGTTGGTCCAGAAGCTCGCGAGGTCGCGCGTGACCTGCACCGGGCGACGCGCCGGCGACAGCAGGTGGATGGTGAGCGGCACCGTGCCGCCGGCGATGCGCGGCGTGTCGGTGAGGCCGAACATCTCCTGCAGGCGCACGGCGAGCGTCGGTTCGGCTGCCTGGTCGTAGGCGATCGGCACGCGCGAGCCGCTCGGCACCTCGACGTGCGTCGGTGCAAGACGATCGAGCTGGCGCTGGCGGTCCCACGGCACCAGCGTCTTGAGCGCGGCCTCGAGATCGAGGCGGGCGAGATGGTCGCGGCGCGCCAGGCCGTCGAGAAAGGGCAGCAGCCAGTCTTCCAGCGACTGGGAGAGGGCGGCGTCGGAGAGATCGGGCCAGCTTGGATCGTGCCGGCGCAGGAAAGCCACGCGATGGCGCCAGGTCGTGAGCTCGTCGGTCCACGGCAGGGCCGCGAGGCCGAGCTGGCGCACGCCGTCGAGCATCGCCCGGCGCACGGCATCTCGATCGGGCCGGCCGAGCGGTTTGTCTTCGAGCACCAGGGCGCCCAGCCGGCGCCGCCGTCGCGCCAGGACGGCGCCGTCACGCTCGCTCCAGCGCACGATCTCCTCGTTGACGATGCGCTCGGCGTAGAGCTCCTCAATGTCGTCTAGCGCGATGGGAGCAGCAAGGAAGATGCGCGAATCCTGGGCCGAGCCGTCGAGGTCGGCAACGACCAGGAATTCCTCGGTCGCCATCGGGTCGCCTTCGGGCAGGGCCGCCCCGCGCCCGCCCGACAGCAGGTAGCGGCCCGCCGTTCCCGGCCGCCGGCGGCCGATGCGATCGGGGTATGCGAGGGCCAGCAACGCACCAGTCCTCGCGATATCCGGCGTCTCGTTGCGCCCCTCACGTTCGCGCCCCTCGCGTGGCATCAGGCGGCGCGCCGATTCCTGGATCAGCCGCAGAGCGCCATCGCGCTTGCCCGACAGGGCGATGTCGACGCGATGGCGCAGATCGACGTCGCGCTGGCCGGGCGGCAGGCGCAGGAAATCGCGTTCGCTCAGGATGGCGGCGAGCAGGGCGGCGATCCGCGCCTGCCCCAGGGCACGGCCCTGCAAGACCAGATGGGCGAGCCGCGGGTGCTGGCCGAGCCTTGCCATCGCCCGGCCGTGCGGCGTGACCAGCCCGGCACGATCGATTGCGCCCAGGTCGGCCAGCAGGGCTTGCGCCGTCGCCAGGCTGGCGGCCGGCGGCGGCGTGAGCCAGGGCAGCGCGTTGGCGCTGGCGCCCCACACCGCGAGCTCGAGCGCGAGCGGCGCCAGGTCGGCGTCGAGGATTTCGGGCGGCGTGAAGGGCAGCAAGCCGCGCTGTGCCGACTCGGTCCACAGGCGATAGCAGACGCCCGGTTCGAGGCGGCCGGCGCGGCCGCGGCGCTGGTCGGCCGAAGCCTGGCTGACACGCATCGTCTCCAGCCGGGTCATGCCCGATTGTGGCGCGAAGCGAGGTGCGCGCATCAGCCCGCTGTCGATCACCAGGCGGACGCCTTCGATGGTGAGGCTGGTCTCGGCAATCGAGGTCGCCAGCACGACCTTGCGCCGGCCGGGCGGCGAGGGGGCGATGGCACGATCCTGATCGGCAGGCGACAGGTCGCCGTAGAGCGGGGCGATGTCGGTGGTCGGGCCGAGATCGCCGAGGCGCTCCTCGACGCGGCGGATCTCGCCGACGCCGGGCAGGAACACGAGTGCGCTGCCAGGCTGCTCGGCCAGCGCGCGGCGAACGGTGGACGCCACGGTATCCTCGATGCGGCCGGCCGGGTCACGGTCGAGATAGATCGTGTCGACTGGAAACATGCGGCCGGCGCTTTCGACCACCGGCGCGCCGCCCAGCCGCTCCGCCACCGGGCCCGGATCGAGCGTCGCCGACATCGCGACGACGCGCAGGTCTTCGCGTAGCGCGCTTTGCGCTTCGCGCACCAGGGCGAAGGACAGGTCGGTCTCGAGCCCGCGCTCATGCAATTCGTCGAAGATCACGCAGCCGATGCCGTCGAGCGACGGGTCGTCCTGCAGCATACGCAGAAACAGGCCGTCGGTGACGACCTCGATGCGCGTGCGTGGACCGACCCTGGTGTCGAGGCGGACGCGATAACCGACGGTTTCGCCGGCCTGCTCGCCCAACGTCGCCGCCATGCGCCGCGCCGCCGCGCGGGCCGCCAGGCGCCGCGGCTCCTGCATGACGATCTTGCCGTCGGAAAGCCAGGGCGCATCGAGCAGCGCCAGCGGCACGCGCGTCGTCTTGCCAGCGCCTGGAGGCGCCACCAGCACGGCCGCGTTGTGGGCGGCAAGCGCCCGCTTCAGCTCGGGCAGTGCGTCGTCGACGGGAAGGGTGAGCATCTCGCCGGCGCTTATAGCGACGCCCGCGGAGGCGGTCGATCAAGCCTTGGCGAGGGATTGGCGATGGTGATTCCGGCGAAGCGGCCAAAATCCCGGTCGGCGGACCACGGTTCGTGCATGCCGTGCTGACGACATAGCGCAGCGACACGCGCGTCGCATACACGCGGACCCGTTGCACGACTAACGAGAAGGGCGGCCGGCAAAGTCGGCCAATGCGTCGTCGTCTCGGTAGTGAGCGCAAGCGTCGGCGATTGAAGCCAAGCGTTGATCTGGTCGATAGCTAAATCGAGAAGCGTTGGCAGCGCGTCGATGAGAGGATGAGTGACGACGGCCAGAAATTCGTACAGGCACGGCCAGGGAATGCCCCAACTCGCCGGCCCTTCCGCGAGCATGGTCAGCCGGTCCGAGGCTTGTCGATGAAAGGCCGCGTCTTCGCGATGCGCATGGACCGGGATGTTTGTATGGACCGCGATCAACTGCCTCGTCCCTCATAGGCGAGATCGCGAATGTTGTCCCACGACGCGTCCTTTAGCTCAGGTTGCAGCCCTTTGCCCTCGAAAGATGCACGGCGCGGCCTAAAGGGAGGGCTCTGCTCGATCTTGTTGACCACCTTGTGCAACTCGCGTTCGATCCGCGTCTTGAGCGTCACCCCCTTCACGAGCCGCCAGCCTGCACACTTCGCCGAGGAGCGGGTCGGAAATGTCGACTGTGGTCTTCATGGATATCCACCCATATGGCTCGGCGAGCATGGGTACCCATGCCAATTCATTCGAGTGGTGGCGAGCGTCACCCGGACCTGCCTATGATCTCGCAAAATGAACGAGGAAACGCGGTGCTCAAACTGACCTTCTGCCTGCGCCGGCTGCCGGCGCTGACAGCGGCCGAGTTCCATGATTACTGGCTGAACCGGCATGGGCCGCTCGTCCGGCGCCTGCAGCCGGCGCTTGGCATGGTGCGCTACGTCCAGGTCCATCGGCTCGACGACGACCTCGAGGCCGCCCTCGGGGCGGGCATGCGCAAGGTGCGTGGTGCGCCGGAACCCTACGACGGCATTGCCGAGCTGTGGTGGAAGAGCGAAGAGACGTACCGGGCGGCGCGCCGCACGCCGGAAGCGCGAGAGGCCGGCCGACTGCTGCTCGAGGACGAAGCGAAGTTCATCGATCTGGCGCGCTCGCCGCTGTGGCTCAACCGCGAGCACGTGATCCATCCCGTCGGAGGGCAATAGACGTGCGAAGGCGGCATCTCCTCGGCGGGTTGACCGGCACCGCCATCGCGGGGCCGAGCCTCGCGCAGACCTATCCGGCGCGGCCGATCCGACTTGTCGTGGGCTATACGCCGGGCGGCGGCAACGACCTGATCGCCCGCATCGTCGCGGCGCGGCTACAGGAGACGCTTGGCCAGACGGTGCTGGTCGACAACAAGCCGGGCGCGCAATCGATCGTCGCAGCCGAGCTGGTCGCCAAGGCACCGGCCGACGGCTACACGCTGCTGGTCGCGCCGAGCGGGCCGATGACCATCAATCCTGCGGTCTACGCCAAGCTGCCCTATGCGCCCGAGCGCGACTTCGCGCCCATCTCGCTGCTCGCCGAGTTTCCGCTGCTGCTGGTGGTCGGCGCCGAGCAGCCGGTGAAGTCGATGCGCGAGCTGGTCGAGTACGGCCGCGCCAATCCGGCACTCGCCAACTACGCCTCGAGCGCCACGCCGTTCCAGCTCGCGGCCGAGCTGTTCAATCAACGCACCGGCTCGAAATTCCAGCATGTCCCGTATCGCGGCAGCGGCGATGCGGTGCAGGCGGTGGCGGCGGGCCAGGTGCTGATGACGATCGCCGACTCCGGCCCGATCGTGGGGCCTTTGAAGGCGGGCAAGCTGCGCGCGCTCGGCCTCACCGCCGCCGAGCGCAATCCGGCGCTGCCCGACGTGCCGACCATGAAGGAGGCGGGGCTCGCCGACCTGGAGATTGCGCTGTGGACCGGCATTGTCGCCCCGGCCGGCACGCCAACCGACATCGTGGCGACGCTCAACCGCGCCATCCAGCAGGCGCTTGGCCTACCCGAGGTGAAGACGGCGATGGCGGCGATCGCCGTCGAGCCGCGCGGCACCACGCCAGAGGCGTATCGTGAGCTGATTGCCCGCGACTCCGCCCGCTGGAAGGCGGTGGCGACGGCGGCCAGCATCAAGCTCGAGTGAGGACGCGATGGACAGCAGCAACGAAGCCCGCCATTCGACGGCGCACTACTTTCTCGAAGGCCTGAACGAGCTCGGCCTCGACTACCTGTTCTGCAATTTCGGCACCGACCATGCGCCCATCATCGAGGCCATGGCTGCGTTCAAGCGCGGCGGCCGCAAGGCACCCGAGACCATCTTGTGTCCGCACGAGATCACGGCGGTCCACATGGCGGCGGGTTACGCTATCGCGACCGGCCGCGGCCAGGGCGTGATGGTCCATGTCGACGCCGGCACGGCCAATTCGGCGATGGCGCTGCATAATCTCTGTCGCGCGCGCCTGCCGGTACTGCTGATGGCCGGCCGTGCGCCGTTCACGACGCGCGGCGAGCTTTTGGGCACCCGCGATACCTACGTCCACTTCGTGCAGGAGCCGTTCGACCAGGCAGGCATCGTACGACCCTACACCAAGTGGGAATACAACCTGCCGTCGGGCGTCGTCGCCAAGGAAGCGCTGCGGCGCGCTCACACGATGATGATGAGCGACCCCAAGGGGCCGGTCTACATGACCTTCCCGCGCGAGACGCTGACCGAGCTGTGGTCGGAAGGAGAGATCCGCTCCTATCCCGAGAGCCGATTCGGTCCCGCCGGCGTGGGCGCCGTCGATCGGCAGTCGGTCGAAGCCATCGCGACGAAGCTGCTGGCAGCGGAGCGGCCGCTCCTGATCACCGCCTACGCCGGACGGAACCACGCCTCCGTCGCCTTGCTCGACGAGCTGGCGCGCTTCGCCGGAATTCGCGTCATCGAGTTCAGCCCGGTCTATGCCAGCCTGCCGCACGATTCGCCCTGCCACGGCGGCTTCATGCCGGCCAAGGCGCTGACCGAGGCCGATTTCGGCCTGCTGGTCGATGTCGATGTGCCCTGGATCCCCAAGGACATGCCCGACAATCCCTCGACCTGGTGGGCTCACGTCGATGTCGATGCCGAGAAGCGCGGCTTCCCGATGTGGACTTTTCCAGCCAACCTGCGCCTGCAAGGCGACAGCCACCGCTTCTTCGTGGACCTCCTGGCCGTGTTGAAGGCCAAGGCCGATCCGGCGTTCAAGGCCCGGGCGACGGCGCGCGTGGAGGGGTTGGGGGAAGAGGCGAGGGCGCGTCGCGAGCAGTCCGCCAAGCTCGCTGGCGATCCTGGTGTCGCAGGCGAGATCAACCCGCACTTCGTCTGCGCCGCCCTCGCCAAGGCTTTGCAACCCGCGGACATAGTGATCAACGAGGCCATCCGCAACATACCGGCGGTGCTGCAGCAGATGCCGCGCACCGAACCCGGCAGCCTGGTCGGCCTGGCGGGCGCAGGCCTCGGCTTCGCCGCCAACCTGGCGCTCGGCCTGAAGCTCGCCATGCCGGACCGCATCGTCGTGCCGATCATGGGCGACGGCACGTTCTATTTTTCAAATCCGCAATCGGTGCTGGCGGTGTCACAGAAGTACGGCCTGCCGATATTCATGGTGGTGCTCGACAATTCGGGCTGGGGTGCTGTGAAGGAGGCAACCCTGCGCGTCTATCCGGCGGGCGAGGCCAAGGCCGCCAGCGACTACGGCGCTGCCTATGCACCGGCCATGGACTTCGCCAAGATCGCCGAGGCCGGCGGTGCCCATGGCGAGCAGGTCGCCGACCCAGCCGCCGTCGTGGGCGCCATCGCGCGTTGCCTCGAAGCGGTTCGGTCCGGCCGCTCGGCCCTGCTTCACGCTAAGGTGACGCGGATATAGTGCCGTCGCGGTTTCGCTGCGCAAAGGCGGCGGACGGTCGCGTTGATCTTGGGCGTGCGGCGGCGGCTATTATGACGTTGCCGTCATCAATCAGCAGGAGCCGATTGTCATGCCCGATACCGCCGTTCTTCCCCAGGCGCGTCCCACGACGACCGAGCATTTCGACGTCCTGATCGTCGGCGCCGGCATCTCCGGTGTGGGGGGTGCCTATCACCTCGGGCAGCAGTGCCCGGGCACGAGCTTCGTGGTGCTGGAGACTCAGGAGAGCTTCGGCGGCACCTGGCTCACCCATCGCTATCCCGGCATCCGTTCCGACAGCGATCTCTACACCTTCGGCTATCGCTTCAAGCCGTGGACCAGCGCGCCGATTGCGTCGGCCGAGGAGATCCTGACCTACATGGGCGAGGTGATCGAGGAGAACGATCTCGCCCGTCACATCCGCTATCGCCATCGCATCGATAGCGCGCGCTGGTCGAGCGCCGACAGTCGCTGGACGATCGAAGGCGTGCGGACGGACACCGGCGAGGCGTTCCGCCTTTCGGCGGGCTTCCTGTGGATGTGCCAGGGCTACTATCGGCACTCCCAGGGTTACACGCCGGAATGGGCGGGTATGGCCGATTACAAGGGCCGCATCGTCCATCCGCAGACCTGGCCCGAGGATCTCGACTACAAGGGCAAGCAGATCATCGTCATTGGCTCGGGGGCCACAGCCGCCACCGTGGTGCCGGCGATCGCGGCCGACAGCGGCCACGTCACCCTGCTGCAGCGCTCGCCGACGTACTTCATCCCGGCGCGCAATGCCAACGACCTGGCCGACCAGTTGCGCCAGCTCGAGGTCGACGAATCGTGGATCCATGAGATCGTGCGCCGTCGCATCCTGCGCGACCAGTCGGAATTCACGCGTCGTTCGTTCGAGGAACCGGACAAGGTGCGCGCCGAGCTGCTGGCCGGCGTGCGTGCCTATCTCGAGCCCGACTACGACATCGATACCCATTTCACGCCGAGCTATCGGCCATGGCGGCAGCGCATCGCCTACGTGCCGGACGGCGACCTGTTTCGCGGCATCCGCAGCGGCAAGGCGTCGGTGGTGACCGACGAGATCGACCGTTTCACTGAGAAGGGCATCCGGCTGAAGTCGGGCCGCGAGCTCGAGGCCGACATCGTCGTTACCGCCACCGGCTTCCACCTCAACGTGCTGGGTGACATCGCCTTCTCGATTGACGGCAAGCCGCTCGATTTTGCCGACACGGTCACCTATCGCGGCATGATGTTCACCGGCGTGCCCAACATGGTCTGGGTGTTCGGCTATTTTCGGGCGAGTTGGACCCTGCGCGCCGATCTCGTCGCCGACTTTGTTTGCCGGCTGCTCAACCACATGAAGGACAAGCAGGCTCGCCGCGTCGAGGTCGCACTGCGGCCCGAGGACAAGGACATGCCGCTGTCGCCGTGGATCGATTCGGAGAACTTCAATCCCGGCTACCTGATGCGCGGCATGCATCTGCTGCCCAAGCGCGGCGACAAGCGCGAATGGCAGCACACCCAGGACTACTGGCGAGAGAAGAACGAGTTCCCGGCCATCGACCTCGACGACCAAGCCTTCGTCTACGGGTGATCTTTTCGCCTCCTCGAGCGGAGCTCGGGGAGGTCTCGCCGATCTACGGCGGCAGAGAGGTCATGACCTCATGGTCGTGAGAACATGCTCCCTCCGTCAGCGAGGATGCGCCCACCTCCCTCGCAAGACCGCCAGGAAGCAGATACATCTTCTATTCCTCCCCCGTCGTCGAGGGAGGTGCCCTTGCCATTCCGGGCGGACGGAGAAAGCCACAGTCGAAATGCTTGTGGTTCCGACATCGGAATCTCGGGAGGCTCGCTCTCGGCTTTTCCTCTCCGACCCTTCGGGTTACCTCCTCCGACGACGGGGGAGGAATAGAAGCTGTGTCCACTCCGTAGCCGACTGCGAAGGAGCCGAATCGGAATGTGGCATCGAGACTGGACGCCGGCTTGACAATGTCCCAAAACGGTCACGAAGTCGGAGAGTGCAATGCAGCATTTGTTGGAAGAGCTGGAGCGCAGGCGTCTTGCCGCGCGCGAGGGCGGCGGCAAGCGGCGGGTCGAGGCGCAGCACGCCAAGGGCAAGCTGACCGCCCGCGAGCGTATCGATGCCTTGCTCGATCCTGGCTCGTTCGAGGAGTTCGACATGTTCGTCGAGCACCGGTCGATCGATTTCGGCATGGAGAACCAGAAGATCCCGGGCGACGGCGTGGTCACCGGCCACGGCACGATCAATGGCCGGCTGGTCTATGTCTTCAGCCAGGATTTCACCGTCTTCGGCGGCGCGCTGTCGGCCATGCACGCGGCAAAGATCTGCAAGGTCATGGACATGGCCATGAAGGTCGGTGCGCCCGTCCTCGGGCTGAACGATTCAGGCGGTGCGCGCATTCAGGAGGGGGTCGATTCGCTGGCCGGCTACGCCGACGTGTTCCAGCGCAACGTCATGGCCTCGGGCGTGATCCCGCAGATCTCCATGGTGATGGGGCCGTGCGCCGGCGGCGCGGTCTACTCGCCGGCCATGACGGATTTCATCTTCATGGTGAAGGACAGCTCCTACATGTTCGTCACCGGTCCCGACGTGGTGAAGACGGTGACCCACGAGACAGTGACCCAGGAGGAGTTGGGCGGCGCGCTCACCCACACCCAGAAGTCGGGCGTCGCCGATCTCGCCTTCGAGAACGACATCGAGGCCTTGCTGCAGCTTCGTCGCTTCGTCGATTTCCTGCCGTCGAGCAATCGCGAGAAGGCGCCGGTGCGGCCGACCCTCGATCCGGCCGACCGCGAGGACGCGTCGCTCGACACGCTGGTGCCGGACAATCCCAACAAGCCGTACGACATCAAGGAGCTGATCCTGAAGGTCGTCGACGAGGGCGACTTCTTCGAGCTTTCGCCGGAATGGGCCGGCAACATCGTGGTCGGGCTCGGTCGTATGGCCGGCCAGACGGTGGGCTTCGTGGCTAACCAGCCGATGGTGCTGGCGGGCTGCCTCGACATCGACAGCGCGCGCAAGGGCGCCCGCTTCGTGCGCTTCTGCGATGCCTTCAACATTCCGATCGTGACCTTCGTCGACGTGCCGGGCTTCCTGCCGGGCACGGCGCAGGAATACGGCGCCATCATCAAGCACGGCGCCAAGCTGCTCTACGCCTACGCCGAGGCGACTGTCCCTAAGGTCACCGTGATCACGCGCAAGGCCTATGGCGGCGCTTACGACGTCATGGCCTCCAAGCATCTGCGCGGCGACGTCAATTATGCCTGGCCGGGCGCCGAGATCGCGGTGATGGGCGCCAAGGGTGCGGTCGAGATCATCTTCCGCTCCGACATTGGCGATGCCAACGCGATCGCCAAGCGCACCGAGGAGTACCGGCAGAAATTCGCCAACCCGTTCGTGGCCGCCAATCGCGGCTTCATCGACGACGTGATCATGCCGCACGGCACGCGCCGCCGCATCTGCCGGGCGCTCAAGATGCTCGAGAACAAGAAGCTCGAGAACCCCTGGCGCAAGCACGGCAACATCCCGCTGTGAGGTGCGTGATCCATTTCCTCTTCCATCTTCCTCCCCAGCTTCGCTGGAGAAGAGAAGGATAGCCCATCGTGACTCTCTCCCCCGAGGAGCGCTTGCGGCGCGCCCGGCCGGTGCGGCTGCACCTGATCGTGGCGCTGTTCACGCTGCTCGTGCTGATCGCCGTCAATGCGCTGTTCAGCAGCCGCTACCCGTGGTGGCTGTGGGTGCTGACAGCGTGGCTGCCTCTGATCGTTGCCCACACCGCCTGGTCCAAGGGCCTGTTCGACCGCACTAAGAAGGAACCGTAAGCATGGCTGCCAAGAAGCCGCCCTTCGACAAGATCCTGATCGCCAATCGCGGCGAGATCGCTTGTCGCGTCATGCGAACCTGCAAGCGGCTCGGCATCAAGACCGTGGCCGTCTACTCGGAGGCCGACGCCGATGCGCTGCATGTCCGCGAGGCCGACGAGGCGGTGCTGATCGGCCCGCCGCCCTCGACCCAGTCATACCTGCTGGTCGATCGCATCGTCGAAGCCTGCAAGGAGACCGGCGCTCAAGCGGTTCATCCCGGTTACGGCTTTCTCTCCGAGAAGCAGGAATTCCAGGAGGCGCTCGCCAAGGCCGGCATCGTGTTCATTGGGCCCGACGCGCACGCGATCCACGCCATGGGCGACAAGATCGAGTCGAAGAAGCTCGCTTTGGCGGCCGGCGTCAGCACAGTGCCTGGCTATCTGCACGCTATCCCCAATGCCGAGGAGGCGGTGAAGATTGCCCGCGAGGTCGGCTATCCGGTGATGATCAAGGCGTCGGCTGGCGGCGGCGGCAAGGGCATGCGCATCGCCTACAATGACGAGGAGACGCGCGAGGGCTTCGGCTCGGCGACCAACGAGGCCAAGGCGTCGTTCGCCGACGACCGCGTGTTCATCGAGAAGTACGTCGAGGAGCCGCGCCACATCGAGATCCAGCTCATCGCCGACGGTCACGGAAGCTGCCTGTACCTGTGGGAGCGCGAGTGCTCGATCCAGCGTCGCCACCAGAAGGTGATCGAGGAGGCGCCGAGCCCGTTCCTCGACGCGGCGACGCGCAAGGCGATGGGCGAGGAGGCGGTGGCACTCGCCAAGGCGGTGCAATACAGGAGTGCTGGCACGGTCGAGTTCATCGTCGACAAGCACCGCAAGTTCTATTTTCTCGAGATGAATACGCGCCTGCAGGTCGAGCATCCGGTGACCGAGCTGATCACCGGCCTCGACCTCGTCGAGCTGATGATCCGCGTCGCCGCAGGCGAGAAGCTGCCGCTTGCCCAGGAAGACGTGAAGCTGGAAGGCTGGGCGGTCGAGGCGCGGCTCTATGCCGAAGATCCGTTCCGCAACTTCCTGCCGTCGACGGGGCGCCTGATCAAGTACCGCGAGCCCGCGCCGGGATCGGACGTGCGCGTCGATACCGGCGTGTTCGAGGGCGGCGAGATCTCGATGTTCTACGATCCGATGATCGCCAAGCTCTGCTCCTACGGCAAGACACGCCTCGATGCGATCGAGCGCATGCGCCGCGCGCTCGACGAATTCTATGTCCGAGGCGTGTCGCACAATGTGCCGTTCCTGGCGGCGCTGATGGCTCATCCGCGCTTCCGCGAGGGTAGGCTCACCACCAACTTCATCGCCGAGGAGTTCAAGGGCGGCTTCACGGCAGCCCATCTGCCGCCGCGCGATCCGGCAATGCTGGCAGCGGTTGCCGCTGTCGTCGATCGCATCAAGTCGGAGCGCATGGGCATGTTGCACGACCAACGCGTGGTCATGCTGAATCGCGAGCCGGTGGCGCTCGAGGTGACAAGCGCCCAGAAGGGCTATGCGGTCACGGTTGGTAAGCGCAAGCTTGCCATCGAGGCCTTCTGGTCGCCCGGCGAACCATTGTTTCGCGGCAAGGTCGACGGGCAGGCGGTGGCCGTGCAGGTCGACGCGGTCGGCTCGGGCTGGCGCCTGATCAACGAGGGCGGCCAGGCCGAGGCTCTGGTGCTGACGCCGCGGCAGGCCGAGCTCTACGCGCTGATGCCGGTCAAGGCCGCGCCCGACACCTCGAAGTTCCTGCTGTCGCCGATGCCCGGCCTGCTGTCCTCGATCGCGGTCAGCGAAGGCCAGGACATCAAGGCGGGCGAGGCGCTGGCTGTCGTCGAGGCGATGAAGATGGAGAACGTCCTGCGCGCGACGCGCGACGGCACCGTCAAGACGCTGCACGCCAAAGCCGGCGACAGCCTGCGCGTCGACCAGAAGATCATCGAGTTCGCGTAGGAACCCTCACAGCAGGGCGCGCGGACAGTGTTTTTTACGCCTCCCCCGTCATCGGGGGAGGTTCCCCCACAAGGGGGAAAGCCCCAGTCGAGATTTCTCCGGTACAGACGTCGGAATTTCATGAGCCTCGCCTGAGGCTCTCCCCCTCCGGCCCTGCGGGCCGCCTCCCCCGCAAGACGGGGGAGGCGAATGAGAACACGTCCGAGGTTGTCCTACACCGTCCAGCCGTGGCCGGCGGCACTGGTGAAGTCGAGCCCGACGATCACGTCGTTGAAGTCGCGGTCGCCGCCGCCGAACTGGTCCTCGAAGCCCCAGGTGTTGAGGCCGTAGTTCCAGGCGTGGCCGACATGCTGGCCGTCGCTGCCGATCTCGTTGGCCTGGGCGAAGCTCCAGAAGTCGTGACCGGTCGTATGGTCGGTGAGCTTGATGGCGATCTTGTCTCCGGCATCGACATGGGTCAGCGTCGCCTGGGTGTAGCCGCCGTAGCCGGCGCCGAAGATGGTGCTGCCGCCCTCGGTGATCTGGTAGGCCCGCACCTGCGCCGCCGCGGCGTAGAGGACATCGCCAGGCTTCAGCCCGTCGATCGTGCCGTTGAAATCGTCGACACGGAACAGTGTGACCGACACCTGGTCGATGCCGTTCTGCCTGACCCGCATCACGGCGAGCTGATCGTCCTGGCCGCCGGCTGTCTCGGCGATCGCCACCTCGCGCGCCACGTGCACGGTGCCGTTGCCGGTGGTTGCCGCGAAGTCGACGAAGCCGAAATCGGTGGTCAAGGTGACCTGTGGCGTTACGGTCGCCGCGCCGTCGATCTTCACGGCGAACGGCGTGTCTTGGGCGGCCTGCACCTGCGTCAACGCACCCTGTCTATAACCATCGAACAGGCGCACCAGCGCTGGATCGAAATCCTCCTGCAGCGATTGTTGGGCGAGCCTGGCGGTCCACGCAAAGGGCGCGGTAGCCTCGCTCGTCACGTGCAGCGCGTGACTGCCGTCGATCACGGTCACGGCGGTCCGGGTCGCCGACGTGGTCTGCACCAGCAGGCTCTGTGTCGCGCCCATCGTGCCGTCGCCGTCGAGCACCGGCGGACTGTCGGCGAACGAGGTCTGCGCATGGGCGATCGCCGACAGGGCGCGGGTCAGGATCAGTCCATTGGGCGAGCCCAGGCCGGTCGCCAGATCGTAATCGGGGCCGGCGTTGTAGCCGAAGCCGGTCAGCGTGATCTGGGTGCCGTCGCTGTCGATGGTGCCGCCCGTGACGTAAGATGCAGTGTTGTTGCCGAACACGATGTCGTTGAACGAGGCGGGTGCGATGGCCGCCGCCTGGTAGAGCAGGTCGTTGGCATAGCCGAGATTGGGCAGGCCCTGATCGTTGAACACGGCGTCGATCTGTGCCGCCAGCGAAGCCCACAGCGGCGTCGCGGCGCTGGTGCCCCAATAGTCCCAGATATCGGCCTGCGATCCTGATGCCATGGTGGGCGGCGGCCCGTAGAACCACATGTTGCCGCCGGCGTTGGCCGACACGTCGGGAGCGCCGCGCCCGGTGCCGCCATCGGGATTGGCGCTGGTCGGGGTCAGGCCGAAGGCCGTCTGGTAGTCCGGCGTCTGCCGGGTCGTGTCGACGCCGCCGTCGCCGGCGCCGCCCACCGTCAGGCCGAGACCAGGGTCGAGCACCGTCTTGTTGTCGCGCAGGGCGTAGACGTTCCAGACCGCCTCGAGGAAGGTGGATTCCTCCCCTTGCGCGCCGCTCACCATGGTCGGCATGGTGGCCAGGCCGCCTTCGACCAGCAGCCACAGCGTTCCGGGGTCACGCGCCAGCGCCTTGCCCAGCAACGATGTCGAGGGATCGCTCGGGTCGTATATCGTCGGGTCGCTCGATGCCGCGGCCAAGGTGGTCAGCGACGTGCCGCCCACCAGCACCGCGTAGGGCGAACTCAGCGTCATGTTCTGATTGGCGAGCCCGTTGGGGAAGTTGTAGCTCGATCCCCAGTCGTTGTTGGCGACGAAGGCCGTGACGTTGTTCAGCGCGGCATCGACAAACAGCTCGTCGACGGCGGCGCGGAAGATCGAGCTCGGATTGGTCTGCTGGAAGATGCCGAACGACGAGGAGACCACGGCCGGCTTGTTCGCCGAGTCGTGAAACGCTGCCTGATAGGCGGTGTAGGCATTGCCGGTGGCGTAATTCTTGTCGCCCGAGCCGGCGTAGAGGCCGATCGTGCTGCCTGGCGCTGCCGAGGCAACGACGCCGATGTCGAGCGAGCGCTCGGTATTGTTACCGTTCTCGTAGCTCTGACCGTTATTGGCGACGGTGTAGTAGGTGCCCGGGCCGCTGACGCCGGCATTCTGGCGAAAGCTGTCGAGCCCTTGCTGGAAGGTGTAGGTCGCACCGGCCGGGAGGGCGTCGCCGATCAGCGGCTCGACGAGACCGACGGTCGCCGTCGGCACGTTCTTGCCGGCGAGCGGGAAGTTGTAGAACCACTGGCCGGCGTTGCCGGTGTAGTCGAAGGTCGGGTTGGTCGACGCGAGGCCATTGCCGATGCTGAGGTACCCATCCTCGAGATCGGCGACAGCGCCGCCCGACATGTCGCTGGTGGCCGGATAGGTGCCCCAGATCGGCGGCGCGTCGAACCAGATACCTGCGACGTCGATCGTGTCCGGCAAGGTGAGATCGTCATGCCAATATTGCAGGAACGGGCCGGCTCCGTAGAGCGTGCGATCGAACAGCTCGGTGAACTTGTCCGGCGTGAGCTGCACCCAGATCGTGCGCGACTCGGCCGAAGTGACGTAGCCGCCGGCGCCCGCCGCGTCGCCGAGAATGGGGATATGGAGTTGCTCCAGCGCCGCCTTGGTCGCATCGAAGGTAGCCTGGCTGGCGCCATAGGTCGTCCACAGGGTGCCGCTCTTGTCGAGTTGCGCCAGGGCAGCCTGACGTGACGCCCAGTCGCCGTTCAACAAGGCTGTTGGATCGTTGGCGCGCGGCAGGATCAGCGCGACGTTGAGCGTGGTCTGGCTTGGTACGGCAGGCCCCAGACCATACGCGGATTCGACCGTGGTCGCGGTCGTCATGTCGTAGCTGGTGAGGTCGAGGTAGGTGGAGTGGTGAATGGTGGCACGGGACATGCCGCGACTTTAGCTGCGTTTTGCCAGACCAAGAACTGCAAGCTCCTGCAGTCCGAGAGCGACAAGATTGCCGCGAGCCGATACAACACCCTCGGTGTCGCCGCCTGTCGTGGAGCGTTCGCTGAGGATCGTTCGCGTGATCATCTCTGGCCGAGTCCAGGGCGTCGGGTATCGCGACTGGACGCAGGCGGTCGCGCGGCAGCTCGGGCTGCGCGGATGGGTGCGCAATCGACTCGACCAGACAGTCGAAGCGTTGTTCGCGGGCGAGGCCGCGACGGTCGACGATATGGTCGCGGCATGCCGGCGGGGACCGTCGCTCGCGCGGGTCACTACAGTAGACGTGCTGCCAGCCGACTCGGCCGACGTCACCGATGGCTTTACGCGGCGGCCGACGGCCTGACGGCAAGCTCTCCGCCGAACACCTCGTCGAACGTCGACGCCAGCGCGGCATCCAGGTCCGCCAGGGTCGCCGGCAGGCCGAGATCGACCAGCGAGGTCACGCCGTGCTCGCTGATGCCGCACGGGACGATGCCGGCATAGTGCGACAGGTCGGGCTCGACATTGATCGACAGGCCATGGAACGATACCCAGTGGCGAATGCGCACACCGATGGCGGCGATCTTGTCCTCGCGCGGCTGGCCGTTGGCGAGGCGCGGTTTGTCGGGGCGCGCCACCCAGACGCCGACCCGGCCATCGCGCCGTTCTGCCGTCACGGCGAAGCGGGCGAGGGTGCGGATGGTCCATTCCTCGAGGTCGGAGACGAAACGCCGCACGTCCTGTCGGCGCGCCCGGAGATCCAGCATCGCGTAGACCACACGCTGTCCGGGGCCATGGTAGGTGTATTGCCCGCCGCGCCCTGTCGCGTGGACCGGGAAACGCATCGGCTCCAGCAGGTCCTGCGGCTTGGCGCTGGTCCCTGCCGTGTAGAGCGGCGGGTGCTCCAGCAGCCAGATCAACTCGCCGGCGCGGCCGGCCCGGATATCGGCCACCCGTGTCTCCATGATGGCCAGCGCTTCCGGATACGGGACGGGACCATCCGACAGACGCCACTCTGGTTGGTTCATGCGGACAAAATCGGGGCTGGCGGCGCGCTGTGCAATAGGTCGCGCAGTCGCCTTGCCACTGCGGGGCCTATTTGGTATCCCCCGCCCCATCGACCCGGCGCGGCCATGGCGGAATTGGTAGACGCGCTAGCTTGAGGTGCTAGTGCCGCGAGGCGTGGAAGTTCGAGTCTTCTTGGCCGCACCAAACTTGCCGGTTCGATCGAAAAGGTGATCCTAGTCGCCGCCCTCGGGCGGCCCTTTTTGTTGTTGGGTAAACCTGGAGGCCGGCGTGGCGGACGAATTGACCGAAAGCGCGCTGCGCTACCATCGCCTGCCCCGTCCTGGGAAAGTCGAGGTCGTCCCGACCAAGCCGCTGGCCACCCAGCGCGACCTGTCGCTTGCCTATTCGCCGGGCGTCGCCGCAGCGTGCAACGAGATCGTGCGCGACCCTGCGACCGCTGCCGAGCTGACCGCTCGTGCCAACCTGGTGGCCGTGGTGACCAACGGCACGGCGGTTCTGGGGCTGGGTGCCATTGGCCCGCTTGCCGCCAAGCCGGTGATGGAAGGCAAAGGCGTGCTGTTCAAGAAGTTTGCCGGCATCGACGTGTTCGATCTCGAGCTGGCGCAGAACGACCAGGACAAGCTGGTCGAGATCGTGGCCGCTCTCGAGCCGACCTTCGGCGGCATCAACCTCGAGGACATCAAGGCGCCGGAGTGCTTCTACGTCGAGCAAAAGCTGCGCGAACGCATGGCGATCCCGGTGTTCCACGACGACCAGCACGGCACGGCGATCATTGTCGGCGCCGCGGTGCTGAACGGGCTGTCGCTGGTCGGCAAGGACATCGACAAGGTCAAGCTCGTCGTGTCGGGTGCGGGTGCGGCGGCGTTGTCGTGCCTTGGCGTGCTCGAGAAGCTCGGGCTGCCGCGTGACAACATGTGGGTCACGGACATCGCCGGCGTCGTCTGGAAGGGCCGCAACGAGCTGATGGACCCGTGGAAGGAACGCTACGCCCGCGACACGCGAGCGCGAACGCTCGCTGAGGTGATCGGCGGCGCCGACATCTTCCTGGGCCTATCGGCGGCCGGTGTGCTGAAGAAGCCGATGGTGGCCGAGATGTCGGCCCGACCCCTGATCTTTGCCTTGGCCAATCCGAACCCCGAGATCGCGCCGGAAGACGTGGCCGAAGTGCGCGACGATGCCATCATGGCGACCGGCCGCAGCGACTATCCCAACCAGGTCAACAACGTCCTGTGCTTCCCCTACATCTTCCGCGGCGCGCTCGATGTCGGGGCCAAGACGATCAACGACGAGATGAAGATCGCCTGCGTGCGTGCGCTGGCGACCTTGGCCCGCAAGGAGCCGTCCGAAGTGGTGGCGCGTGCTTTCGGCGAGCAGGCCGGCGGTTTTGGCCCCAGCCAGATCATTCCCAAGCCGTTCGATCCGCGCCTGATCGTCGAGCTCGCCCCGGCGGTCGCCAAGGCCGCCATGGATTCCGGGGTGGCGACACGTCCGATCGCCGATTTCGATGCCTACCGCCAGCAGCTCAGCCAGTTCGTGTTCAAGTCCGGCCTCATCATGCGGCCGGTGTTCGAGCAGGCGCGTCGCACGCCCAAGCGGGTGATCTTCAGCGCTGGCGAGGACGATCGTGTCCTGCGCGCCGTGCAGATTGTTCTCGACGAGGGTGTCGCCCGACCGATCCTGATCGGCCGGCCCGAGATCGTGCGGCGACGTGCCGAGCGTCTCGGCCTAGGTTTCCGGCCCGGCATCGATGCCGAGCTGGTCGATCCGTCGAACGATCCTCGCTACGACCGCTACTGGAGCGCATACCACCAGCTCATGGAGCGGCGCGGCGTGACCGAGCCGACGGCGCGCAACCTGGTGCGGTCGAGCCCGACCTTGATCGCGGCGCTGGCGGTGCGGATGGGTGATGCCGACGCGATGATCGCCGGCGCCTATGGCCGATTTCGCACGCATTTCAATCACGTACGCGACGTCATCGGCACCCGCGAAGGCGTCAAGAACATGGCGGCGCTCAGCCTGCTGGTCATGCCAACCAAGTCGCTGTTCATCGCCGACACCTACGTCAACGACGATCCCGACGCCGAGACGCTGGTCAACATCACTTTGTTGGCAGCCGACGAAGTGCTGCGCTTTGGCATCCAGCCTAAGGTGGCACTGTTGTCGCATTCGAGCTTCGGCAGCTCCGATCATCCCTCGGCGCGCAAGATGGCCCAGGCGGTGAAGATGCTGCACGAGCGCGCGCCCACCCTCGAGGTCGATGGCGAGATGCACGGCGACGCAGCGCTCGATCCGGATATCCGCAACAGCGTCTTCCCGCGATCGCGACTCAAGGGTACCGCCAACCTGGTGGTCTGCCCGTCACTTGACGCCGCCAACATTGGATTCAACTTGCTGAAGAACGCCGCCGATGGCCTGCATATCGGTCCCATGCTGCTGGGGACGGCGCAGCCGGCCCATGTCCTCACGCCGTCGGTGACCGCCCGCGGCATTCTCAACATGACGGCGCTCGCCGTCGTCGAGGCTCAGAGACTGGCCGAGGCGCGGGGATGAGCAGCGAGGCGGAGATCCTCGACGAAGTCCCGCCGGAGCTGATCCGGCGAGTCGAGGCCGCCCTCGCCGAAGATCGCGCCGAAGACGTCAGGAGCGTGCTGGCCGAGCTCAGCGCCAGCGGCCAGGCCTTCGTCCTCGAGCAGGTCACCGAAGCCGAACGCGACAAGCTGGTCGGCATCCTCAAGCGCGACCTCGACCCGGAGGCCCTGACCGAGCTCGACGAGGAGGTTCTCGAGGACGTCCTCGAGCAGCTCGACAGCAAGGATATCGCGGCAGCGGCGCACGAGCTGGAAGCCGACGACGCCGCGGTGCTCCTCGAGGATCTGCCCGAGGACGAACGCCGAGAGGTGCTGGCCGAGCTGCCACCCGACGAGCGCGCGGACATCGAAAGCGCGCTGGCCTATCCCGAGGGTACTGCCGGCCGCCTGATGCAACGGTCGCTGGTCAAGGTGCCGGACGGTTGGATGGTCGGCCAAGTCATCGACCATTGCCGCGAAGCCACCGACCTGCCGGACGACGTCTACGACATCTTCGTCGTCGATTCGACGGGGCGGTTGCTCGGCTCGGTGCCACTCGGTCGCATGCTGCGCACCAAGCGGCCCGTGCCGATCCGCGACATCGTCGATCCGGACATCCCGTCGGTGCCGGCATTCGCGCCCCAGGACGAGGTCGCCCATCTTTTCCGTGACAAGAATCTGGTGTCGTGTCCCGTGGTCGATGCGCGCGGCCGGCTCGAAGGCGTGATCATGGTCGACGACGTGGTCGACGTGATCGACGAGGAGGCCGAGGCCGACCTCTTGAAGATGGGCGGCGTCGGCATCGACGACATGTACGCGAGCCCGGTCCGTACGGCCCGGCTGCGCGCCCTATGGCTGACCGTCAACCTCGCCACGGCGGTGCTGGCGTCCTTTGTGATCGGCCAGTTCGAGCACTCGATCGAGAAGATCGTGGCGCTCGCTGTGCTGATGCCGATCGTGGCGTCGATGGGCGGCAACGCCGGCACACAGACGGTGACGGTGGCGGTGCGCGCTTTGGCCATGGGCGAATTGACGGCCTCCAACGCCTTTCGTTTCGTCGCCAAGGAGGCCACGGTCGGCGGTCTCAACGGCCTGGTGTTCGCCCTGCTGATGGGGACCGCCGTGGTTGCCTGGTATGGCGACTGGCGGCTCGGCGCGGTGATCGGCGCGGCCATGATCTGCAATCTGTTCGCCGCCGCCCTGGCCGGCACGCTGATCCCGCTCGGCTTGCAAAAATTCGGCATCGACCCGGCGGTGTCGTCGACCGTGTTCTTGACCACCGTCACCGACGTGATCGGCTTTTTGGCTTTCCTGGGACTGGCGACGGCGTTCCTGTTGTAGGTCGCCAAGGAGGCGACTTTCATCTGCCTCCCCCCGTCATCGGGGAGGTGACCCGAAGGGGCGGAGGGGGAAGGCCGTAGTCGAGATCTTTCTGATTCCGACGTCGGCAAATTCGTGGATCTTCGGCTGGGCTTTCCGCCTCGGCCCCGCATGACGGGGCATTTCCCCGGATGCGGTGGAGGGAATTGAGATAAGTCCGCTCCGGGCGATTTCTTCCTCTATTACCTCGCGAAGTCGAGGTGCAGGTCGCGCGTCGCCGAATGTGCCGCGTCGCGCAGGACCGCCACCAGTTCAGCGTCGGTGCTCGGTTGCCAGGCCAGCACTGCCCGGCGATCGAGCGCGACCTCGCGGATTTCCGCTGCAGCCATGCCTGGTCGCAGCAGAGAGCGCGGCACCAGGCTGACTCCCAATCCGGCCAGCACCGCCGCCGCGCAGCGCTCCTCGTCGGCCGAACGCAGCACGGCGCGGGGGCGGACGCCCTCGCGGGCGAACAGGCGCTGCGCCTCATCGTGCGCCTCACAGGCCGCACGCAGCACGAAAGGCGCTTCAGCAAGGTCCTTCACCGACCAGCGATCGCGCGTCGCCACCAGATGCTCGGTCGCCGCCGCCAGGACGTATGGCTCGCGCCACAGCGTGACGGCATTCTCGCCCTGGCCGGGCTCGCGGGTCGCATACAGCGCGACGTCGCAGCGGCCGCGTCGGCAGCGTTCGGCAACGGCATCGGCGGCGCCTTCGGAGATCTCGAGATCGACGGCGAGCTGGCGCTGGACGGCCTGAAACCAGCGCATCGCAGTCATCGTCGGCAGCGTCGATGCGAGGCCAATCCGGACCAGCCGACTGCGCCGATCCGAGCGCTGTTCGGCGCGAGCGAGCCGCCACTCCTCGGTCATGGCTCGCGCATGCGGCAGAAAGCGCTGGCCCGCGTTGGACAGCCCGCTGCGGCGGCCGCGATCGAACAGACGCGTTCCGAGTTCTGCTTCGAGGCGGGCGATGCCCGCCGACAGGGTAGGTTGCGTCACATGGCAGCGCTCGGCCGCGACCGTGAAGCTGCCGGTGTCAGCGAGCGCCAGGAAGTAGCGGATGAAGGCCAAATTCACGGCATAGATGATGACAATGAGGTTGAAAGAAACAATCGATTTTTCCTATGACCGCGGTTCCACTAGGTTCGACCCATGTCGAAGCTCAAGTTTTCCACCAATCCGGACGGCATCGCCGTCGTCACGTTGGTGAACCCACCGATGAACGCCATGAACGCGTGCCTGCTCGAGGAGCTCGCCGCGCTGTTCGAAGGCCTCGCCGCCGATCGATCGGTGCGCGCTGCCGTCGTGGCAGCCGACGGTCCGGCCTTTTCGGCCGGGCTCGATCTCAAGTCGGTGCCTCATCTCGATCGTCTCGGCCAGCGCCGGCTGGTCGATGCCCTGAATGATAGTTTCGGAACGCTCTATGCTTGGCCGAAGCCGCTCGTGGCCGCCGTCAACGGCCATGCCATTGCTGGCGGCCTGATCCTGGCCCTGTGCGCGGACTGGCGCATCGCCGCCGATGTCGGCATGCAGGTGAGCCTGGCCGAGGTCAAAGTCGGTGTCACCTATCCGGTCGCGCCTCTGGAGATCGCGCGCAGCGAGCTTGCCCCGTCGCTGGGGCGTCGCCTGATCCTGCTCGGCGAGACGCTCGACGCCACAAGCGCCGTGGCGCAGGCGGTGTTCGACGAACGGGTTCCAGCCGGCGATCTGCTGGCTCATGCCGTCGAGCAAGCGTGCCGCTACGCCGGCTTGCCGCCGCAGGCCTTCGCCACCACCAAGCGCCAGCTACGATCTCAGTCGCTCCAACGAATTGTTGCCGCCCGCGCAGGGCAGAACGAGCCGCGTCTGGCGGCTTGGCTCGGCGAGGAGACCCGGCGGGCGTCGGAAGCCGTCTTGCGGGCCGCTGCCACCATGCGACGCGGCGTGCTGCAAGCATGATCGGCTTCGCATTGTCGCTGTCCGCGGCTATCTTGGCCGTGGAGAGGTGCCGCAATGTCCGTGATCGTTCGTCTTGTCTGCTCGTTCGTTCTGGTGCTGGTCGCCGCTACGGCGCAGGCCCAGAACAAGGTTCCCGGGGAGCGCGCCCTCGAGGCGCTGGTCAAGTCGTCGCTGCTGTCGTTCAACGACGCCAACATCACGAACAACTATACGGTATTGCACGCCAAGCTTTCCCAGCCGTTCCGCGTCAAGTATCCGCCGGAGAAGCTGGCCGAGACGTTCAAGGTGTTCCGCGACAAGAACATCGACTTCGACATTATTGCCGCCCTGCAGCCGGTCTACGATCCGGCTCCTAAGGTCGACGACGACGGCAAGCTGCTTGTCGAGGGTTACTTTGCCCCGGAACATGCCCGCGTCGTCTTCGAGCTCGACTACATCCCATCTGACGGCGAGTGGAAGCTGATCCGCCTCAACGTCAAGGTCAATCCGCGATGAAGCTCACACTTCCAACTGACAAGACAGGCCCATGATTCGCAATGCGATGCCGCCCTTCGACTTCGGTCTGGGCGAGACAGCCGACGCCCTGCGCGACCAGGTCGAGCGCTTCGCTTCAGCCGAGGTGGCGCCGATCGCCGCCGAGCTCGACAAGACCGATCGCTTCCCGCGCGAGCTTTGGCCGCGCATGGGCGACCTCGGCCTGCACGGCATCACCGTCGAGGAGGAGCACGGCGGGGCGGGACTGGGCTACCTAGAGCACGTCATCGCCGTCGAGGAGCTGAGCCGCGCCTCGGCAGCGGTCGGCCTGTCCTACGGCGCTCATTCCAACTTGTGCGTCAATCAGATCCGCCGCAACGGCAGCGACGAGCAGAAGAAGCGCTTCCTGCCCAAGCTGATCTCCGGCGAGCATGTCGGCAGCTTGGCGATGAGCGAGTCGGGGGCGGGCTCGGATGTCGTGTCGATGAAGCTCAGAGCCGACAAGAGGGGCGACCGCTACGTGCTGAACGGCACCAAGATGTGGATCACCAACAGCCCCGATGCCCAGGTGATCGTGGTTTACGCCAAGACCGACCCCGCTGCCGGGCCGCGCGGTATCACCGCCTTCCTCGTCGAGACCGACCGGAAGGGGTTCAAGGTGGCGCAGAAGCTCGACAAGATGGGCATGCGCGGCTCGTCGACCGGCGAGCTGGTATTCGAGGATTGCGAAATTCCGGCCGAGAACGTGCTGGGCGCGGTCGGCAAGGGCGTCAATGTGCTGATGAGCGGCCTCGACTACGAGCGTGCCGTCCTGGCGGCCGGGCCGATCGGCATCATGCAGGCGGCCATGGACATCGTGATCCCCTATGTCCACGAACGGCGCCAGTTCGGCCAGCCGATCGGCGAGTTCCAGCTCGTGCAGGGCAAGCTGGCCGACATGTACACGACCATGAATGCCTGCAAGGCCTACGTCTATTCGGTAGCCAAGGCGTGCGATCGCGGCCAGACCACACGAAAGGACTCGGCCGGGGCAATCCTGTATGCTGCCGAGAAGGCGACGACGGTGGCGCTCGACGCTATCCAGCTCCTCGGCGGCAACGGCTACATCAACGACTACCCGACCGGCCGTCTGCTGCGCGACGCCAAGCTCTACGAGATCGGGGCGGGCACGAGCGAGATCCGCCGCATGCTGATCGGCCGCGAGCTGTTCGCGGAAAGTGCCTGACGGTTGACCTTGTGATCGGCTTTTCGTACACAGTGTGTATGAAAAGTCGATCATGCCACGTTACCTCACCGAGCAGGACATAGCCGACTTCCGCGCCGAGCTGTGCCGGGTCGCGACCGAACGTTTCGCCCGCTACGGTTATGACGGCGTGACCATGCGGCAGCTCGCCGAGGCGCTCGGCTGCAGCCCCAAGACGCCCTATCGCTACTTCAAGGACAAGGCCGACATTCTGTCGACCGTACGCGCCCAGGCGTTCGCCAAATTCGCCAGAACGCTCGAGGCTGCGGCCGAGGGAGCGGCCAATCCGATCGATCGAATGCGCCGGGTCGGCAGCGCCTACATGCAGTTCGCCGCCGACTATCCGCACGACTATCGGATCATGTTCGAAATCGATCAGCCGATCGACGACAGCAATGCCGACCTGGTACGCGAAAGCGACCGTGCGCACCGCCTGATCACCAGCCGGTCGGAGGAGCTGGCGGCGGCCGGCCTGATCGAGGTCGACCCCAAGCTCTTCGGCTGGTCGATGTGGGCCGCGACTCATGGTGTCGTGATGCTGCAGAAGGCGGGCATGCTGACGCACGGTCCCGACCAGCGCACTCTCGCCGAATTCATCGGCATGACGATGATGCGGGGGGCGGCGAAAGCTAAAAGGTGACATCTTCGTGGGGACCGTCGGCGTCCCGCTCGCTCATGACCCATGAGCGGGCAGGACGCCGGCGGTCCTCATGAACGCCATGGCAGGGAGCAGACGTCATGACAGCAGGAGTGACCGCAGGCGAGCGGTTTCGCAGTTGGGCCGACATCCAGGCCAACGCCGCGCGCGCCGCCGGCGGGTTCGCGGCGCTGGGTCTGCGCGAAGACGACAGCGTAGCCCTGATGCTGCGCAACGACTTCGCGACGTTCGAGGCCAACATGGCGGCGGGCCAACTCGGCGCCTATGCCGTGCCGATCAACTGGCACTACACACCCGAGGAGGCGGGCTACATTCTCGCCGATTGCGCGGCCAAGGTGCTGGTGGCGCACAGCGATCTGCTGGCGCAGATCGCGTCGGGTGTGCCGGCCGGCGTCAAGGTGCTGGTCGTGCCGACACCCGACGAGATCGCCGTCGCCTACAACGTCCCGGAGGACAAGCGCCATGTCCCCGACGGCCTCGAGCGCTGGGACGCGTTCGTGGCACGCAGCGCGCCCAACACCGAGCCGCCCAAGGCATCGCGCGGCAGCATGATCTACACCTCGGGCACGACCGGGCGGCCCAAGGGCGTGCGCCGCCAGCCGGCCTCGCCGGAATTGCAGGCGGCGGCGACGCGGGAGATCGGCCGCTACTGGGGGCTCGTCGCCGACCCGTCCGCCGTCGTGCTGATGAACGGGCCGATGTACCACTCCGCGCCGGCCGGCTACGCGATGACCGCCGCCCGCCTCGGGCTCTCCGTTGTGCTGCAGCCGCGTTTCGATGCCGAGGACATGCTGCGGCTGATCGCCCGGCACGGCGTCACCCACATGCATATCGTACCGACCATGTTCGTGCGCCTGCTGCGCCTGCCCGACGCCGTCAAGCGACGCTATGACGTCTCGTCGCTGCGCTGGATCACCCATGGCGCGGCACCCTGTGCGCCCGCCGTCAAGCGGCAGATGATCGAATGGTGGGGGCCGGTGGTCACGGAATACTACGGTGCGACCGAGACCGGCGTCGTCGTGTGGCACGATTCGGCGGACGCCTTGCGCAAGCCGGGCACCGTCGGGCGCGTTGTCGAGGGCGCGCTGTTGCGCATCGTCGACGAGAACGGCAGAGACGTGAAGCAGGGCGAGATCGGCGAGATCTACGTGCGCGGGCCGCACGTCTCGGAATTCACCTACAACAACGACAATGCCAAGCGCCGGGAAGTCGCACTGGGCGAGCTGGTGACGGTGGGCGATGTCGGCTACCAGGACGCCGACGGCTACGTCTTCCTGTGCGATCGCAAGCGCGACATGATCATCTCGGGCGGCGTCAACATCTATCCGGCCGAGATCGAATCGGTCCTGATCCAGATGCCGGGTGTGCGCGATTGCGCCGTCTTCGGCATTCCCGACGAGGAGTTCGGCGAGCAGATCTGCGCCTATGTCGAGCCGCTGCCTGGTGCGGCGCTGGATGCCGGGCAGGTTCGCGCCTATCTGGCGGAGCACGTGGCGCGCTACAAGGTCCCGAAACTGGTCGAATTCAGCACTGCCTTGCCGCGCGAGGATTCTGGCAAGATATTCAAGCGCAAGCTCCGCGCCCCATATTGGGAGAAGGCGGGCCGCAGCATCTGAAGGAGAGCCATGTCCGACGACGTCACCTTGTTCGGCAAGCTCAAGAACAAGCTGATCGAGAGCAAGGAGAAGTGGGCCGCGGACGGCCGGCTGCTCACCGGCAAGACCGCGACGCCGAGCCAGCGCTTGCCGCCGGGTCAGCGCCAGGTCGAGACCTGGCCGGTGCTCGATCTCGGCATCCAGCCCGAAATCCCGACTCATGCCTGGCGCCTGTTCGTCGACGGGTCGGTCGAACAGCCGACCACCTGGAAGTGGGCGGGCTTCACCGACCTGCCGAAGACCAGGCTGGTGACGGACATCCACTGCGTCACCGCGTGGTCGCGCTACGACAACGAATGGGAAGGAGTGACGGCGCGCGACCTGCTGGCCGTCGTCAGACCGAAGCCCGAGGCGCAGCACGTGATCTTCCACTCCTACGACACCTACACGACCAACGTGCCGCTGGTGGACTTCTCGGCCGACGACGTCCTCCTGGCCTGGAGCTGGAATGGCGAGCCGATCAGCCGCGAGCATGGCGGCCCGCTCCGCGTGGTGATCCCCAAGCTGTACTTCTGGAAGAGCGCCAAGTGGATCAAGCGCGTCGAGTTCTCGGTGTTCGACAAGCCGGGCTTCTGGGAAGTGCGCGGCTATCACAATTACGGCGATCCCTGGCTCGAGCAACGCTACGACGAGGAGGCCTGACATGGCATCGGCACACGATTTCACGTTCACGACCATCGACAACAAGCCGCTCGACATGAAGGGCTTCGCCGGCAAGCCGGTACTGCTGGTCAACGTCGCGTCCTATTGCGGGTTTACGCCGCAATACACCGACCTGCAGAAGCTGCACGACACCTACGGGTCCAAGGGGCTCGTGGTGCTGGGCGTGCCGTCGAACGATTTCGGCGCCCAGGAGCCGCGCACCGAACCCGAGATCGCCAAGTTCTGCGAGACCATGTACGGCGTGACCTTTCCGCTCACCTCGAAGCAAAAAGTGAGCGGTCCCGACGCCCACGCGCTGTTCCGCTGGATCGCTCAGGATGCCGGTGAGGATGCGGCGCCGCGCTGGAACTTCCACAAGTATCTGATCGGCAAGGATGGCAGCCTGCTGGGCGCCTGGCCGAGCCGCGTGCGGCCGGGCTCCGGCGAGATCACCGACGCCATCAAGGGCGCGCTCTGACGGGTTCTCCTCCCCAGCGAAGCCGGGGAGGCGGGCGAAAACAGATCAGTTCTTCAGAGCGTCGCGCACAGCGCCGAATACCGCGTGGAACATCGCGGTCGTGAGCCGCCCCGTGTTCGTGTTGTAACGCGAGCAGTGATAGCTGTCGGCGAGCGTGAGGCCGGTGGGCAGGCGATGTAGCCGCCCATGGATAAAGGGATAGCTACCGGCAGGCCGGACAGTGAGGGCCCGCAAGACCTGATCGTGGGCGCCCTTGCCCAGAGCGAGGATGGTCTCGAGCCTCGGCATCACCGCCAGCTCGGCCTGCAGGAACGGTCGGCAATTGGTGAATTCGGCGGGGATAGGCTTGTTCTCCGGTGGCAGGCAGCGCACCGCGTTGGCGATGCGGCAGTCGATCAGATGCAGGCCGTCATTCGGATCGGCGCGGTAGGTGCCTTGCGCGAAGCCGAACTCGAGCAGCGTCGAGTAGAGCAGGTCGCCGGCGTAGTCGCCGGTGAACGGGCGACCGGTACGGTTGGCGCCGCGCATCCCCGGGGCAAGGCCGACGATCAGCAGGCGGGCATCGAGACTACCGAACGAGCGGACGGGCGCGTTGCTCCAGTCGGGATATTGCGCCTGAAGCTCACGTCTGAACGACACCAGCCTCGGGCAAAGCGGGCAGTCGAGCGCCGGCTCGTCGAAACGCGTTGCCGCCACGGACGGCCGCCGTCAGGCGGATCGTGCCTGCGCTTCGGGTGGGCTGCTGTCGTCGGCCTCGCCGTATTGATCGCGCGCGGCATACGCCGTTCCGCCCGCGGGCCGAGCCGGGCGTTCGGATGGTGTACGGGCGATCAGCGGCGCGAGCTCGCTCAGCTCGATGAAATCGTCCGCCTGGCGCCGCAACTCGTCCGCCACCATCGGCGGCGAAGACTTGATCGTGCTGACCACCGAAACCCGCAGGCCCTTGCGCTGCACGGCCTCGACCAGTCGACGAAAATCGCCGTCGCCCGAGAACAGGATCACGTGGTCGAGATGCTCGGCCATTTCGAGCACGTCGATGGCGAGCTCGATGTCCATGTTGCCCTTGATCTTGCGGCGCCCCATGGCATCGGTGAATTCCTTGGTCGGCTTGGTGACCATGGTGTAGCCATTGTAGTCGAGCCAATCGATCAATGGCCGGATCGGCGAGTACTCCTGGTCCTCGATCAGCGCAGTATAATAATATGCACGGACCAGTCGCCCCTTCTCGCGGAAGACCTTCAAGAGGCGGCGATAGTCGATGTCGAAACCCAAGGACCGGGCAGCCGAGTACAGATTGGCACCGTCGATGAACAAACCGACCCGTTCGCTGTCGTAAAAATTGCCTCTCATCGTCACTATCCCTTGAGAATTATAATTGCACGTAGAAGGCGGAAATATGTGGGAAGGGGGTGTCGTACCTCGCGGCTTTACCGATCGATGTCAAGTCTAGGGTGTCATAGTTCGAGCCACAAGAGCTTGTGGGTCTTGGATAAAATGCAGCAACAATCATACCCGATCTTGATTGCCTTGGGCGGAAACCTCGATCATCCGCAGCTCGGCTCACCGCAGCGTGTGCTCGAGGCGGCCCTGGCCGCATTGGCGCGGCATGGCATCCGGACGGTGCGCGTGTCGCCTTGGTACAGAACGGCGCCGGTGCCGCCGTCCGATCAGCCCTGGTATGTCAATGCCGTGGCCGAGGTCGCAACCGACCTGCCGGCCGATCAGGTCTTGGCCTGCCTTCACGAGGTCGAAGCGGAGTTCGGCCGGGTCCGCTCGGTGGCCAATGCCGCCCGGATCATCGACTTGGATTTGCTGGATTTTCGCCGCCAAACAGCGACAGGAGGGCCCGGCCGGGCCGCCCTGCCGCACCCCCGGTTGGAGGGGCGGGCCTTTGTCCTGCGGCCGCTCGCGGACCTGGAGCCCGAGTGGCGGCACCCGGTGACCGGGGTGTCCGTCCGGGAATTGCTCGCCAGATTACCTGCGGATCAGACGATTGAGTCGATGGACCCTGTTCCCTCCCCGTAGTCGAGGGAGGTGCCGCTGCAAGCGGCAGAGGGGGAGGGTCGCAATTGAGCTACTCCGATCCAGACGTCGGAACCGGATGAACCCTGACCGTGGCCTTCCCCCGGCCCTTCGGGCCACCGCCCCCGATGACGAGGGAGGCGAGGGAGGCAGAGGGCCTTCTTGCCTTTTGGGCCAGCGCGCGTATAAACCCCGGCTCCCGGACATTCAGAGGTCGCCATGGCGCGCGTAACCGTCGAAGACTGCATCGTGCAGGTCCCCAATCGCTTCGAGCTCGTGATGTTCGCCGCGCAGCGGGCGCGCGACATTTCTGCCGGCGCGCAGATCACGCTCGACCGCGACCGCGACAAGAACCCCGTCGTCGCGCTGCGCGAGATCGCCGAGACGAAGCTCGATCAGGGCGTGCTCAAGGACGCGCTGATCTCGGGCATGCAGAAGCACGCCGACATCGACCGGCCGGAAGAGGTCAATGAGATGGCGGAGCTCGAGCAGGAGCTCGCTGCGGCGTTGGCCCAGGGCGGTGCCGAGGCGGCGCAGCCCAAGGCCTTGCCGATGGCCGAGGAAGACGACGTCACCGAGTAGCGCTGCGGTCGGCGCAGGCGCCGGCCTTCCGCGCATAGTCCTGCGCGCAAACGTCGTGGAGTAGGAGCGATCGTCACCATATAATGGACGATCGTCATGATTCGTCAGTTCGAACTCGTCGAGCGCGTGCAGTCCTACCATCCGGAAGCGGACGAGGAGGTGCTGAATCGCGCCTACGTCTATGGGCTGAAGAAGCACGGTACTCAGCTTCGGGCCTCTGGCGACCCGTACTTTTCCCACCCCGTCGAGGTCGCCGGCATCCTGGCCGAGATGAGGCTCGACGCCGACTCGATCGTCACCGGCCTGCTCCACGACACGCTCGAGGATACCGACGCCACGCGTGAGGAGATCGCCCGGCTGTTCGGTGAGAATGTCGCCCGGCTGGTCGACGGGGTGACCAAGCTGTCGCGTCTGGAAGTGCAATCCGAAAGCACCAAGGAAGCCGAGAACCTGCGCAAGCTGGTGCTCGCGATGTCATCGGACATTCGCGTCCTGCTGGTGAAGCTCGCCGACCGCCTGCACAATATGCGGACCCTGCACCACATCAAGGATCCTGCCCGGCGCAAGCGCATCGCCCGCGAGACCATGGACCTTTACGCACCGCTTGCCTCGCGCATCGGCATGGAGAAGATCAAGCGCGAGCTCGAGGAGTTGGCGTTCGCGGAACTCAATCCCGACGGCCGCGCCTCGGTGCTCGCCCGTCAGGACTATCTGCGCGAGCGCGGCGAGCGATTGGTGCCCCAAATCGAGGCCGAGCTCGCCAAGACCTTGATCGAAGGCGGCTTGCCTGCCCAGGTGTCGGGCCGCGAGAAGACGCCCTATTCTATCTGGCGCAAGATGCAGACCAAGAACGTGTCGTTCGAGCAGCTCGCCGACATCATGGCCTTTCGCATCATCGTCGCAGACGTAGCCCAATGCTACCAGGCACTCGGCTTACTGCATGGCAGCTACCAGGTGCTGCCGCAGCGCTTCAAGGACTACATCTCGGTGCCCAAGCCGAACGGCTACCGGTCATTGCATACCGGCGTGATCGGTCCGTTCGGCCAGCGTATCGAGATCCAGATTCGCACCGCCGAGATGCAGGACCAGGCCGAGCGCGGTGTCGCGGCGCACTGGATCTACAAGCAGGGCGGCCCGTCGACCGACGCCCCGCAATACGCCTGGCTACGCAGCCTGATGGAGATTCTCGACAAGGCGCCCAATGCCGAGGAGTTCCTCGAGCACACCAAGCTCGAGATGTTCCAGGACCAGGTGTTCTGCTTCACGCCCAAGGGCAAGCTGATCGCCCTGCCGCGTGGCGCGACGCCGATCGACTTCGCTTATGCCGTGCACAGCCAGGTCGGGGACACCTGCGTCGGCTCCAAGATCAATGGCCGCATGCTGCCGTTGCGTACTCAGCTCGCCAATGGCGATCAGGTCGAGATCATCACCTCCAAGGCGCAGACGCCGTCTCCGACGTGGGAGCGCTTCGTCGTCACCGGCAAGGCCAAGGCGGCCATCCGGCGCTTCGTCCGTCTGCGCCAGCGCGAGCAGTACATCCAGCTCGGTCGTTCCCTGCTCGACAAAGCCTTCCACGAGGAAGGCTACGAGCCGACTGACAAGGGGCTCGAAGGGGTTCGCGCCAACTTCAAGCACGCGAGCGTCGACGACCTCGTGGCCGCGGTCGGCGAGGGCTTGATCGGCGCCCGCGAAGTTCTGATGGCGGTCTATCCCGGCCTCAAGCAGGGCCGCAAGACGGGCGGCGCCGACGTCGTGCCAATCTCGCGGGCGCGCACCAAGGCGGGCAAACCAGTCGATGTCGGGCGTGGCAAGACGAACAGCGGCGAGATCGCCATCCGCGGCCTGATCCCGGGTATGGCCGTCCATTTTGCCCGCTGCTGCCATCCCCTGCCAGGCGATCGCATCGTCGGCATCATCACGACAGGCAAGGGAGTCACCATTCACACGATCGACTGCGCCACGCTGGAGAGCTTCTCCGAGGCGTCGGAGCGCTGGATCGACGTCGGCTGGGATTCGGTCAAGGAAGGCGCGACGGGGACCTATACCGGCCGCCTCAAGGTCACGGTGGCCAACCAGCCGGGCAGCCTGTCGAGCCTGTCGACCGTGATCGCGCGCAACCATGGCAATATCTCGAACCTGCGAATCACCAACCGGTCGATGGATTTCTTCGACATGGTGATCGATGTCGAGGTGACCGACGTCAAGCATTTGGCCGATATTGCCGCGGCGTTGCGTGCCTCGCCCGCCATCAACGCCGTCGAGCGGGCGCGCAATTGACCGCTCACGCTCTTCCATATCGAAGGCAGCCTATGTCCGCGTCCAACCATCTTCGTCTCGGCGTCAACATCGATCACGTGGCCACGGTGCGCAACGCCCGCGGCGGGCGACTGCCCGACCCGCTGCGCGCTGCCCGGCTTGCCGCCGCTGCCGGGGCCGACGGCATCACGGCGCACCTGCGCGAGGACCGCCGGCATATCGTCGATGCCGACATCGAAGGCCTGATGGCCGAGCTCACCATTCCGCTCAATTTCGAGATGGCGGCGACGGAGGAGATGGTCGCGATCGCGTTGCGTCACCGCCCGCATGCCGCCTGTATCGTGCCGGAGAAGCGCGAGGAGCGGACGACGGAAGGGGGGCTCGATGCGGCCGGGCAGCACAACCATCTGAGGCCCATGGTTAGCCGCTTGCGCGACGCCGGCATCCGTGTCTCGCTGTTCATCGAGGCCGACCCACGTCAGCTCGAGGCCGCGGTCGCCCTCGGCGCGCCTGTGGTGGAACTGCATACCGGCCGCTATTGCGAGCTGGAAGGGGAGGCCCAGCAGGCCGAACTCGGCCGCCTGCGGAAGGGCGCGGCCCTGTGCGCCAAGCTCGGTCTCGAATGCCATGCCGGGCACGGGCTGAGCTATGCCGATGTCGGATCGGTCGCCGCCATTCCCGAGGTGCGTGAACTCAATATCGGCCATTTCCTGGTCGGCGAGGCGATCTTCGTCGGCTTCGAGCAGGCGATCCGCGAGATGCGGCGCGTCATGGACGCGGCGCGGTCCGCCGAGGCCGCCAAGTGATCCTCGGCATCGGCAACGATCTGACCGACATCAGACGGATCGAAAAATCGCTGGAACGGTTCGGCGACCGATTCGTGCAACGGATTTTCACTGAGACTGAACAGAAGAGATCCGAGGGCCGGGCGACCCGCGCGGCGAGCTATGCCAAGCGGTTTGCCGCCAAGGAGGCCTGCGCCAAGGCCCTCGGGACGGGCCTTCGGCGGGGTGTGTTCTGGCGCGACATGGGGGTCGTCAACGTACGCGGCGGCAAGCCGACGATGGCCCTGACCGGCGGCGCTTTGGCACGCCTGCAGGAGCTGACGCCAACCGGAATGTCGCCGCAAATCGACCTGAGTTTGACGGACGAGTACCCGATGGCCCAAGCTTTCGTGATTATTTCCGCGGTGTCGGCCACATGACCGACGTCTGCAATCCTTCCTCCGGTGTTGGGGGAGGTGCCCCCGTAGGGTGTGTCTGGCCGTTGATGTGTCGCCGGGGGCAAGAGACAGCAGCCTCCCGCCCTGCTATAGGCGCGGCTCGTTCAAACTGGGATTGCGATGACGGACGTGGCTGAGCGTCGAAAGCGGGGACAGGAGAAGGCCGGCGGCTGGGGTGAGACCGTCCGCACGGTCGTCTACGCCGTGCTCATCGCACTGGTCGTGCGCACCTTTGCCATCGAGCCGTTCAATATCCCCAGCGGGTCGATGATCCCGACTCTGCTGGTCGGGGATTATTTGTTCGTCTCGAAGTATTCGTACGGATACAGCAAGCATTCCTTTCCGTTCTCGATGGGCCTGTTCTCCGGCCGCATCTTCGGCCAGCCGCCGGAGCGTGGCGATGTCGCGGTGTTCAAGTATCCCGGCGACCAAGGACAGGGCGTCAACCGGACCGACTACATCAAGCGCATCGTCGGCATGCCGGGCGATCGCATCCAGGTGACCAACGGTGTGCTGCACATCAACGGCACCGCGGTGCAGCGCACGCGCATCGGTGAGTATTCCAAGGGCGGCAGCTTCTATCCCAAGGGGACCCTGTACAGCGAGACCTTACCCAACGGGCGAACCTACACGGTGCTCGAGTACAGCGATGCCGGACCGGCCGACAACACGCCCGAGTTCCTGGTCCCCGCGAACAATTACTTCGTCATGGGCGACAATCGCGACGATTCGCTCGACAGCCGAACGAGGCTGATGTTGCGCGATTTCTCGGGATCGGCGCGCGACCGTGACCAGCTCGGTTGGTACGTGCCGGCGGAGAATCTCGTCGGGCGCGCCGAGTTCATCTTTTTCTCGCATGACCCGTCCGCTGCCGGTTGGCTGGAGCCGTGGAAGTGGCCTCAAGCCATACGCTTCAATCGCTTCTTCATGGCGATCCACTGAGCGAGCGCGACGTCGACCTGGAGGCGTTGGCGAGCAAGCTCGGGCACGTTTTCGCGCGCACCGAGTTGGCAATCGAGGCGTTGACCCATCGTGGCGCGCTCGACCGCCGCCCCGATCTCAAGGCCGCCTTTCCTTACGGCAATGAGCGCCTGGAATTCCTCGGCGACCGCGTGCTGTCGCTGGCCATGGCTGACCTGCTGCTGCGCTGCTTTCCCGGCGAGGCCGAAGGCCAGCTCGCGCGACGCCATGCCGCCCTCGTGAGCACCCGCACGCTGGCCGAGATCGTGCGGGCGAGTGGTCTCAACGACCACTTTGTCGCCTATCGCGGGGCGCCGCCGGGCACGCAAGCGATCCTCGCCGACATGATGGAGGCTCTGCTCGGGGCGATCTTCGTCGATGCCGGCTTCGCCGCTGCCGCCGCCACGGTCGAGCGTTTGTGGGGCGAGCGGCTCGGCAGTCACAATCCGGCGCCACGTCCCCCCAAGACACAGTTGCAGGAATGGGCGCAGGCTCGCGGCCTCGCCTTGCCGGTCTATCGACAGATCGGCCGCGAAGGCACGGAGCACGAGCCGATGTTCCTGGTCGAGGTCAGCGTTGGTGCCGTTCAGCCGGTCCAGGGCAGGGGGCGAACCAAGCGCGACGCGGAAAGCGATGCGGCGCGCCTGCTGATCGAGGAGCTCGGCAAGTCGTGAACGAGCCGCGGACCCGCGCCGGATTTGCCGCCATCGTCGGCCCCCCAAATGCCGGCAAATCGACGCTGGTCAATGCGATGGTCGGCTCCAAGGTGAGCATCGTCTCGCCCAAGGTGCAGACCACGCGCATGCGCGTGATCGGCATCGCCATGGTCGATCTCGCCGACGGCGCGCGCGCCCAGGTCGTCCTGGTCGACACGCCGGGGATCTTTCGCGTCGCCAAGCGGCGTCTCGAGCGGGCCATGGTCGCCGCCGCCTGGCAGGGTGCGGACGACGCCGACATTGTGGCCCTGGTGGTCGATGCCGAGCGCGGTATCGGCCCTGAGACCGAGGCGATCGTAGACCGGCTGAAGGATCAGCGGACGCCGCGCTTCCTGATCCTGAACAAGATCGACCTGGTGGCTCGGGAGAAGCTGCTGACGCTGACCGCCCAACTGAACGGCCGTCTGACCTTCGATCGGACATTCATGGTGAGCGCGCTGCGCCAGGACGGCGTTGCCGACATCCTGGCGGCCTTGGCCGAGGCGTTGCCGGCAGGACCCTTCCTTTATCCCGAGGATCAGGCGGCGGATCTGCCGATGCGGCTGCTGGCGGCCGAGGTGACGCGCGAGCAGGTGTTCCTGCAGCTTCACCAGGAGCTGCCCTACGAGGCCGCCGTCGAGACCGACAAATGGGAGGATCGGACCGACGGCAGCACGCGAATCGAGCAGACCATTCATGTGCAGCGAGAGGGCCAGCGTGCCATCGTCCTCGGCAAGGGCGGCGCCCGCATCAAGCAGATCGGCGCGCGCGCGCGTCACGAGCTCGGCCAGATGCTCGAGCGTCCAGTGCATCTCTTCCTGCACGTAAAGGTGAGCGAACGCTGGGCCGACGACCCCGCCCACTATCGCTCGATCGGGTTGGACTACGAGAGATAGACATCATTTTCCTCCCCCAGCGGAGCTGGGGAGGACTCTCAGCTTGGCGTCAGGCCCAGTGCGTGAAGGACGCCGCCGGTGGCGTCGCGGTGGGTGACGGTCAGGCCGCCGGTGGCGCCGTCGATCTTTACGTGGCCGAAATGACAGGAGCCTTCCGAGGGCGCGAGGTCGAAGCGGCCAGGCGGCGGGACCTTCTGAAAGATCACCTCCGGCCCGAACGTGCGGTCGAGGAGGTTGGGCCCGAAGCCGCCGGCACACAGTGGGCCCGAGACGAACTCGTAGAACGGCGTGAAATCGCTGAAGGCGGCGCGATTGGGATCGTAGCGATGGGTGGCGGCGTAGTGCACGTCGCCAGTGATCCAGTTCACGTTGCGGATGTCCTCGCGCTTGATGAAGGCAAGCAGGTCGGCGATCTCCAGCTCGCGTCCCAGCGGTGGGCCGTCATCGCCGTTGGCGACGGCTTCCGAGCCCGACTTGCTGCGCCAGTCGTCGTAGACCACGACCCCGATCGGCATGTCGGCGGCGATCATCTTCCACGTGGCCTTCGATTTCTTCAAGGCACCCTTCAGCCATTCGAGTTGCTGGTTGCCCAGAAACGCGGTCTCCGGTCCGGCCGTCGCCTGGCGGTTGGCGCCGTTGCGCCCGCGATAGCTGCGCATGTCGATGCGGAACACGTCGAGGCGCGGCCCGAAGGAGAACTTCCGGTAGAGCTGCATCGGTCCGTCGAGGCTGCCCGTCAGCGGCATGTACTCGCGAAATGCCCGCTCGCCGTAGGCCGCGAGCACGGCAGCACTCTTCTGGCGATAGCGCGCATCGCCATCGAGGCGCCGTTCCCAGTACCAGTTGTCGATTACGTCGTGGTCGTCCCATTGCGCCAGCATGGGCACTTCGGCGTTGAAGCGACGGAGATTGTCGTCGAGGAAATTGTAGCGGTGGTTGCCGCGGAAATCGTCGAGGGTCTCGGCGACCTTCGACTTGGCCTCGGTGATGATGTTCTTCCACACCCTGCCATCGGGCAGCTTTTTCTCCGCCTGTAGCGGATTGTCGGCGTAGATCGCGTCGCCGCAATGGATGAAGAAATCGGGTGTCAGCCGGCGCATGGCTTCGTAGATCGTCATGCCGCCGAGGTCGGGATTGATCCCCCAGCCCTGGCCGACCGTATCGGCCGACCAGACGAAGCTCACGTCGTTGTTGGTTGCCGGCGGCACGCGGAACTGGCCGCCGACCGGCTCGCTCATGGTCTTGTAGTCGCCGAGGTCGAGGTAGGACACACGATAGAAGACCGTCTGCCCGGGCTCCACGCCGCGGATGCGAACGCGCGAGGTGAAATCGGTCGCTTCCAGCGCCATCGGACCGACAATCCGCTTGGAATCGGCGAAGCGCTCGGTCGTCGAATAGTCGACATACATACGCGCCGGCCGATCGGCGCGACTCCACACGACGGCGCCGTCGGTCATGACGTCGCCGGACTGCACGCCCTGGAGCAGGCGCGGTCGCGCGGCCTCGGATGTCTGGGCGAAAATGCGGGTCGGCAGGGCGGCGGCCAGCGTGGCGGCAGTCAGCACGCGGCGTCGGTTCAGCTTGGTCATGCGCCAGCCTAGCGCCGAATTGCTAAACGCGGCATACCGTCGACATGGATTGGCGCGACGAGGGCATCGTTCTGTCGGCGCGGGCGCACGGCGAGAGCGGGCTGATTGCATCGCTGCTGACTCGTGACCATGGCCGGCACGCCGGCTTCGTGCCGGGTGGCGTGTCGCGGCGCGCCCGCCCGATCTGGCAGCCCGGCAACCTGGTGGCGATCGGCTGGCGCGCGCGTCTGTCCGAGCAGCTCGGCAATTATACCGCCGAGTTGCGCGAAGCCCATGCGGCGCGAGCACTCGAGGATGCGACCGAGTTGGCCGGACTTGCGGCGGCCTGCGCGGTCATCGACGCCGCCTTGCCGGAACGCGAACCGCATCCAGCCATGTTCGATGGCTGCCTGGCCTTCCTGTCGGCCTTGGGCCATCTGGGATGGCCTACGATCTATGTCAGGCTCGAGCTCGGGCTGTTGCAGGAACTGGGTTTCGGTCTGGATCTGACGGCCTGCGCCCTGACCGGAGCCACGACCGACCTCGCCTACGTCTCGCCCAAGACCGGGCGGGCGGTCTCGCGGGCGGCGGCCGCGCCGTACAAGGAGAAGCTGGTCGCCTTGCCGGCCTTTCTGTCGACCGGAGGCCTGGCGTCCGACGCGGCGGAACTGCGCCAGGGCCTCGAGCTGACGGCATTCTTTCTCGAACGGCATGTCTTTTGGCCACACAACAAGCCCTTGCCTGCCGCGCGGGCGAGATTTATGGAAACGCTGCAGCGCTAGAATCAACAAGGACCGCGGCTCGAACCGCTGTCCATCCCCTCGAACCGACACATGGCAAAACGCAACAACGTCGTTCCGCTGGCGATGGTCAAGCCGGTGCAGTTTGGCCAGGCGCTCAGCGAGCGTTACCTGTCCTACGCGCTGTCGACGATCATGGCGCGCTCGCTGCCCGACGTGCGCGACGGCCTGAAGCCGGTCCATCGCCGGCTGCTCTATGCCATGCGCCAGTTGCGGCTCGACCCCAACAGCGCCTTCAAGAAGAGCGCACGCGTGGTGGGCGACGTGATCGGCCAGTATCATCCGCACGGCGATCAATCGATCTACGACGCCCTGGTGCGCCTCGCCCAGGAATTCGCCGCGCGCTATCCGCTGATCGAAGGGCAGGGCAATTTCGGCAACATCGACGGCGATAACCCCGCCGCTATGCGCTACACCGAGGCACGCCTCACCGAGGTGGCCGAGGCGCTGCTGGCCGGCATCGACGAAAACGCCGTCGACTTCCGGCCCAATTACGACGGCTCGACCGAGGAACCGGTCGTGCTGCCGGGCGGCTTCCCCAACCTGCTGGCCAATGGCGCGGCCGGCATCGCCGTCGGCATGGCGACGTCGATCCCCCCGCACAATGCCGGCGAGCTGTGCGATGCGCTGCTGCATCTGATCAGCACCCCCAATGCGCGGGTCGAGACGCTGGTCGACCTGGTCAAGGGGCCGGACTTTCCGACCGGTGGCGTGCTGGTCGAGCCGCGCGAGTCGATCGTCGAAGCCTATCGCACCGGCCGCGGCGCGTTCCGATTGCGCGCACGCTGGGCGGTCGAGCAACTGCCGCGCGGCCAGTACCGCATCGTCGTCACGGAGATCCCCTATCAGGTCCAGAAGGGCAAGCTGATCGAACGCATTGCGGAGATCATCAATACCAAGAAGCTGCCGATCCTCGAGGACGTGCACGACGAGTCTGCCGAGGATGTACGCATCGTGCTGGAGCCGCGCACCGGCAACGTGCCGGCAGAGCTGCTGATGGAACAGCTCTTCCGCCTGACCGACCTCGAGATCCGCTTTCCGCTCAACCTCAACGTGCTCGACAAGGACAACACGCCGCGGGTCATGAATCTGCGCGAGGCGTTGCAGGCTTTTCTCGACCACCGCCGAGACGTTCTGGTGCGGCGCTCGACGTACCGCCTGGCCGAGATCGACCGTCGTCTCGAGGTCCTCGATGGCTACCTGATCGCCTATCTCAACCTCGACAGGCTGATCAAGATTCTACGCGAGCAGGACGAGCCCAAGCCGCACATGATCGCGGCGTTCAAGCTCACCGATCTGCAGGCCGAGGCGATCCTCAACATGCGCTTGCGCGCCCTGCGTCGGCTCGAGGAATTCGAGATCAAGGGCGAGCACAAGAAGCTCACCGCCGAGCGCAAGGAGCTGCGCGCGCTGCTCGCGGACGAAGCTCTGCAGTGGCAGTCGATCGCCGCCGAGGTGCAGGAGACCAAGCGGCGATTCGGCGGCAAGACCGAGCTCGGCCGGCGCCGCACCGATCTCGCCGACGCACCGGCCGAGGTCGAGCACGCGGTCGAGGACTTCGTCGAGCGCGAGCCGATCACCGTGGTCTGCTCCGACAAAGGCTGGATCCGCGCCGCCAAGGGTCATCTCGACGAGAAGGCGGCTGCCGACCTCAAGTACAAGGAAGGCGATGGGCCGCGCTTCGCCATGCACGCCCAGTCGACCGACAAGATTCTGGTGTTCGGCACCAACGGCCGCTTCTACACGCTGAGTTGCGACAAGCTGCCGAGCGCGCGTGGCCATGGCGAGCCGATCCGGCTGATGATCGAGCTCGGCAACGAGCAGGACATCGTCCTGCTGCAGGTTCTGAAGGGTGGCCGCAAGTTCCTGGTCGCGTCCGATGCCGGCCGCGGCTTCGTCGTGCCCGAGGACGAGGTCGTGGCGCAGACCAAGAACGGCAAGCAGGTGCTCAACCTCGCCGACAAGGAGAAGGCGCAGGCGCTGTCGATCGTGCCGGACGATGCCGATTCGGTGGCCGCGCTGAGCGAAGGCCGCAAGCTCCTGATCTTCCCGCTGGATCAGGTCCCCGAGATGGGACGCGGCCGCGGCGTGCTGCTGCAGCGCTCCAAGGGCGACCGCCTGTCCGACGTTCAGGCCTTGCGGCTCGGCGACGGGCTGCCGTGGGCGAATCGCGTCATTCCGGCCGCCGAGTTGCGATTCTGGCGCGGCGAGCGTGCGCAGGCTGGCCGCATGCCCGAAAAGGGCTGGCCGCGCGCCCGACGCTTCAAGGACTGACAGACATGGACCTGACGCTGATCTGGAAGACGGTGCTGATCGGTGTCGTCGAGGGCCTCACCGAATTCCTGCCGGTATCCTCGACCGGGCATATCATCCTCGCCGAGGAGGTGCTGAACTTCCAGGGCCCGCCGGGCAAGGTGTTCGAGATCGTCATCCAGCTCGGCGCCATCCTCGCGGTCTGCTTTCTCTACCGCGCGAAGCTCTGGGCGACGGTGACCGGCGTATTGCGGCGCGAGCCGCTTGCGCTGCGTTTCGCCGTGGCGGTGGTCGTGGCCTTTCTGCCTGCGGCCGTTATCGGCGTCGTGGCGCACAAGTACATCAAGTCGGTGCTGTTCAGCCCGTGGGTCGTGGCGATCGCGCTGATCGTGGGCGGCATCGCCATCCTGGCGATCGAAAGGCTGGCGCAGCGTCCTCGAATCAAGTCGGTAGACGAGGTCGATCTCAAGACCGCTCTTTACATCGGTCTTTGCCAGTGCCTGGCCATGGTCCCCGGCGTGTCGCGCGCCGGCGCCACCATCATGGGCGCCCGCGTCTTTCGCGTGGATCGCGCGACCGCGGCCGAGTTCTCCTTCTTCCTCGCCATCCCGACCATGATCGGCGCGTCGGTCTACGACCTCTACAAGAACTGGACGACGCTCGATTGGCACGGCAGCGGCGTCATCGCGCTGGGGTTCCTGGTCGCCTTCGGATCGGCGGCCCTGGTGGTCGGCCCGTTCGTTCGCTTCATCAGCCGGCACGGCTTCGGCGTGTTCGCGTGGTACCGGATCGTGCTCGGGGTCCTGGCTCTGGTTCTGTTGACCCTGCGCTGAGCGGGCGCTCCCGCGTGTCCGCGGGAGCTTGCAGTGCAACTTCTGGCCGCTGCTCCCCGGGGCACCAACCGGCAGTCGGCAATCTCTGACGCCAATCGGACTGTCGTGTCGAGAAGCCTCGCTTCGGCGAGGCTTGCCTTGGCTTTGCCAAATGCCATTCCGCGTGGCAAACTTGTTTCGCGAAGTGGAAATTCACTCGCGCACAAAAAGAAATGTCCTGGGAGGACAAACATGCAACGTCGCAAATTCATGCGCTCCGCCGCGGTAGGCGGGGGCGCTGTTGTCGCGTCTGGTACGCTTGCCGCCCCTGCAATCGCGCAATCGATGCCCGAATTGAAGTGGCGCCTGGCCTCGAGCTTCCCCAAGTCGCTCGACACTCTGTATGGCGGCGGCGAGAACATCACCAAGTACGTCAGCGAGATGACGGACCACAAGTTCCAGATCCGAATCTTCGCCGCCGGCGAGATCGTGCCTGGGCTGCAGGTGCTCGACGCGGTGCAGAACGGCACTGTCGAGATGGGGCACTCGGCGGGCACCTACTACGTCGGCAAGGACCCGACTCTGGCCTTCGACACGACCCTGCCGTTCGGCATGAATGCCCGTCAGCAGGAGGCCTGGATGAGCTGGGGCGGCGGGCGTGAAGCGTTGGCCGAGGTCTACAAGGACTACAATACGATCTCGATTCCGGCGGGCAACACGGGAGCCCAGATGGGCGGCTGGTTCCGCAAGGAAATCAAGACGCTCGACGATATGAAAGGGCTGAAGTTCCGCATCGCCGGCATCGCCGGCCAGGTTTGTGCCAAGCTGGGCGCCGTGCCGCAGCAGATCGCCGGCGGCGACATCTATCCGGCGCTCGAGAAGGGCACGATCGACGCCGCCGAATGGGTGGGCCCCTATGATGACCAGAAGCTCGGCTTCAACAAGATCGCGCCGTACTACTACTATCCGGGCTGGTGGGAAGGCGGTCCGCAAACGTCGTGCTACATCAATATGGGCAAGTGGAACGAGCTGCCGAAGTATTATCGTGCCGTGATCGAGGCGGCGTGCGCTCGGGCCCAGACCATGATGCTCTCGAAGTACGACGCGGAGAACCCCAAGGCGTTGCGCGAGCTGATGGCGGCGGGCACCAAGCTGGTGCCTTTCCCGCAGACGGTGCTCGAAGCCGCTTTCAACGCGTCCAACGAGCTCTACGCGGAAATCTCCGCGAAGAATCCGAAATTCAAGAAGGTCTACGAGGGGTGGAAGCCCTTCCGCAACGAGGAGATCCTGTGGTTCCGCGTCGCCGAATTCACCTTCGACAGCTTCATGGCGCGCCAGTCGGCGGCCAACAAGCTGGGTTGAGGCGCTTTCCGGTTGGTCGAACCGCTTGCGGTCGATCAATCGGCAAGCCGAGCATCGGCGATAGATATTGGGTTAGGCGGGCCGTATTGCGTGGTTCTCGCCTGATCGCGAGTCGTGATGTTCGCGAGAACGCAGGATGAGGAGAGGGTGGGAGAAAGAACCATGAGACGTCGTAAGTTCGTGACATCTGCCGCTGTCGGCGGCGTGGCCAGCGCCGTCGCGGCGCCGGCGATTGCCCAGTCGGCACCCGAGCTCAAATGGCGATTGACGTCGAGCTTCCCGAAGTCGCTCGACACGCTGTACGGGGCGGCCGAGACGTTCGCCAGGAAGATCGCCGCGCTGACCGACAACAAGTTCCAGGTGCGCGTCTTCGCGCCGGGCGAGATCGTGCCGGCGCTGCAGGCGCTCGACGCGGTACAGAACAACACCGTGGAGATGTGCCACACCGCGAGCTACTACTTCGTCGGCAAGGACCTCACCATGGGCTTCGATGCCGGCGTGCCGTTCGGTCTGACGGCGCGCCAGCAGAATGCCTGGATGCTGCAGGGGGGTGGTTTGCAGCTCATGCGGGAATTCCTGGCAGACTACAATGCCGTGCCGTTTCCCGCCGGAAATACCGGCGTCCAGATGGGCGGCTGGTTCCGCAAGGAGATCAAGACGCTCGACGATCTGAAGGGCCTCAAGATGCGCATTCCCGGCATCGGCGGGCAGGTTTGGGCCAAGCTTGGCGCCGTGCCGCAGCAGATTGCCGGCGGCGACATCTATCCCGCGCTCGAGCGCGGCGCGATCGATGGCGCGGAATGGGTGGGTCCATACGACGACGAGAAGCTCGGCTTCTACAAGGTGGCCCCCTATTACTACTATCCAGGCTTCTGGGAGGCGGGCACGCAGATCACACTGATGATCGGCAAGCAGCATTGGGATGCGCTGCCCCCGGCTTACAAGGTCGCGGTCGAGTCCGTGGCGGCGGATGTCAATGGCGAGATGCTGGCCCGCTACGACACCCAAAATCCTCAGGCACTCCGGCGCCTGGTGGCGGCCGGGGCGCAGTTGCGACCCTATCCGCGCGAGGTCCTGGCCGCGGCGTGGAAGGCGACGCACGAACTCTACGACGAGTTCTCGGGCAAGAACACCAAGTTCAAGAAGATTTACGACCACTGGAAGGCTTTTCGCGAAGAGCAGTTCCTGTGGTTCCGCGTCGCCGAGCTGACCTACGAGAGCTTCGCTTTCACGGCAGCCCAGACGGTCAAGTAGCGTCTTCCCAGGCATCGATCGAGGCCCCGCTCCGGCGGGGTCTTGCTTTTTGTCGAGTGTTTCTTTTGCCAACCGCAACGGCACGTGGCAAGTTCGATTCCGCTGAGTGGAACGAATGTCTCGGCGAATAAGAAACACTTTAGGGATGGAAAAAATGCAACGTCGCAAGTTCCTGAAGACCGCGGGCGTAGGCACCGCGGCTGCGGCCGTCGCCGCACCGGCTTTGGCGCAAGGCATGCCGGAGCTGAAATGGCGCCTGACCTCGAGCTTCCCGAAGTCGCTCGACACACTGTGGGGAGGCGCCGAGCTGTTCTGCAACCGAATCGCCGAGATCACCGACGGCAAGTTTAAGATCACGCCGTTTGCCTCGGGCGAGATTGTGCCGGGCTTCCAGGTGTTCGACGCCGTCCAGAATGGAACGGTCGAGATCGGCCAGACGGCTGCCTACTACTACATTGGCAAGGACATCACCTTCACCTTCGATACCGCCGTGCCGTTCGGCCTGAACAGCCGCCAGCACGTCGCCTGGTGGATGCATGGCGGTGGCCGTCAGATCATGAACGAGTTCTACAAGGATTACGGTGTCGTCGGTCACTTGATGGGCGGCACCGGCGCACAGATGGGTGGCTGGTATCGCAAAGAGATCAAGACGGTCGAAGACCTCAAGGGCCTGAAGTTCCGTGTCGGCGGCTTTGCGGGGCAGATTCTCGGCAAGCTCGGCGTGGTGGCCCAGCAAATCCCCGGCGGCGAAATTTATCCAGCCCTCGAAAAGGGCACGATCGATGCTGCCGAATGGGTCGGCCCGTACGACGACGAGAAGCTCGGCTTCGCCAAGGTGGCCCCATATTACTACTATCCTGGTTGGTGGGAAGGTACCGGCATGGGGACTGCCTACATCAACCAGAAGTCTTGGGACGGGTTGCCACCGATGTACCAGAAGGCGGTCGAAGTCGCCGCGACCGAAGTGACCTTGTGGATGCTCGCCAAGTACGACAACGGCAACCCGGCGGCGCTCCGGCGCCTGGTGGCGGGCGGCGTCAAGTTGCTGCCATTCCCGACGTCGGTGCTCGAGGCCTGCTTCAATGCGACCAACGAGCTGTGCAACGAGATCCAGGCCAAGAACCCCAAGTTCAAGAAAGTCTGGGACATGTGGAAGCCCTACCGCTCGGAGCAGGTCCTGTGGTCGCGTATCGCCGAAGGCGGCTTCGACGGCTTCATGGCCCGCATGTATGGCGCCGGCAAGGTATGATTCATTAGGGGTTGCCCGGGCCGCGAGTATTTGCACTCGCGGCCCGTAGATATTGCCGCGCGAGCGCTCGACGGGAACAAGGTGTTGCCGTCGATGATCTTGCTTTTGCCGTGAAGGCGCCTTTTCAAACTCGATTGTGCATGCCAGTGTTGCGCCGCAAACGGGACCAATGGGGTGTCCCGTAGGGAGGATTTGTACAGATGAAGCGTAGAAAGTTTATCCGTACTGCGGGAGTAGGGGCTGCAGGCGTTGCCGCCGCTACGACGGTCGCCGCGCCGGCCATTGCCCAAAGCATGCCGGAAGTTAAGTGGCGTTTGACGTCGAGCTTCCCCAAGTCGCTCGACACGCTGTATGGCGGTTCCGAGTTGTTCGCCAAGATGGTCGGCGATATGTCCGACAACAAGTTCCAGGTCAGGGTCTTTGCCGCCGGCGAAATCGTGCCAGGCCTGCAGGTCGCCGATGCGGTGCAGAACGGCACCGTCGAGGCCGGCCAGACCGCGGCCTATTACTATTTCGGCAAGCATCCGAATTTCGTGTTCGAGACCGGGCTTCCGTTCTCCATGAACCAGCGCCAGTACTACGCTTGGCTGAGCTTTGGCGGCGGCCACGAGCTGATCAACGACTTCTACAAGGAGTACAATTTCCGCTCTTTCGCCTTTGGCGGCACGGGGTGCCAGATGGGCGGCTGGTTCCGCAAGGAAATCAAGTCGATGGACGACATGAAGGGCCTGAAGTTCCGCGTCGGCGGCTTCGCCGGCCTGATCCTTCAGCGTCTCGGCGTGGTGCCTCAGCAGATTGCCGGCGGCGATATCTACCCGGCTCTCGAGAAGGGCACGATCGACGCTTGCGAATGGGTCGGCCCGTACGACGACGAGAAGCTCGGCTTCAACAAGGTCGCCAAGTACTACTACTATCCCGGCTGGTGGGAAGGCGCCTCGGTCGGCTCGCTCTACATCAACAACAAGGCTTGGGACGAGCTGCCGAAGGCGTACAAGGCGATGGCCGAGACCGCAGCGGGCCTCGTCACGTCATGGATGGTGCCGAAGTACGATGCCGGCAATCCTCCGGCGCTGCGCCGCTTGGTCGCCGCCGGCACCGAGCTGCGGCCGTTCCCCCGCGCCGTGCTGGAGCCTTGCTTCAACGAGGCCTACAAGTACTACGATGAGCTGTCGGCCAAGGATCCGAAGTTCAAGAAGATTTACGACAGCCTCAAGGCCTTCCGTGCCGACGAGAACCTGTGGTTCCGCGTCGCCGAGAACACCTTCGACAACTTCAATTTCTCGATGTCGGCGCAAGGCCGCTAGGGAACGAACAGCCTTCGACAAGAAAGCCCCGCCGGACCGGCGGGGCTTTTTTTGCTTCTGGGGCGCGGTGCAACATCGTGGTGCGCGCCCGGCGGTATGATCAATTCTTTGGCGGGGTACCGAAGATCGGTGGTGGGGTGTCGTCGTTCGGCGGTGCCTGGATCTCGATCTTGACCTTGGTGGGATCGACGCCCGATGGTTTGTCGAGGAAGATGGTCACGGATTGCGGCACGGCGATTACGATCGCCACCAAGACGAGCTGCAATACCACCCATGGGATCGAGCCCCAGTAGATGTCGCTACTTTTTACCTCCTTGGGCGCCACGCTACGTAGGTAGAACAGGGCGAAGCCGAACGGTGGGTGCATGAATGAGGTTTGGACGTTGACGCAGATCATCACGCCGAACCAGATCAGGGCGGCGTCGGCGCCGACCACCGGCGTCAGGAGCTTTTGCGCGACCGGCGCCAGCATCGGCACGATGATGAAGGCGATCTCGAAGAAATCGAGGAAGAAGGCTAGGAAGAAGATAAACAGGTTGACGACGATCAGGAAGCCCCACACGCCGCCGGGCAGGCCCGACATCAGATGCTCGACCCACTGGTTGCCGTCGACACCCTGGAAGGTGATCGAGAAGCAAGTCGCGCCGACTAGGATGAACGCGACCATCGCCGTGATGCGCATCGTCGCCTGGAAGGCCTGAACGATGAGATCGCGCAGCTCCTTGACCTGCCATGCCCGCCAGGACAGCCATATGATTGCGGCGAACATGATGGTGAAGGCGATCTTGAAGGCGATCGACTTGAAGGCGACGATGCCGATCAACGCACCGACGATGGCTGCCGCGCAGCCGCCGATAAACATGATCCGGTCGAATGTGGTCAGCGGGGCGTTGCGCACGACGGCGAGGACGATGGCGCCAATCGTTCCCATGGCGCCCGCCTCCGTTGGCGTCGCCAGACCCATCATGATCGTGCCCAGCACCAAGAAGATCAGCACGGCAGCGGGGATGATGCCCCACGCGCACTTCACCAGCAGTGCCTTACCGAACAAGGTGCGCGCCACCGGCGGCAAGGCATCCGGCTTCACCAGGGTAAGGTAATAAGTATAGGCGGCGAACAGCGCGATCTGCAGTATCGACGGCCCCCAGGCGCCGAGATACATGTCGCCGACCGAGCGGCCGAGCTGGTCGGCCAGAACGACCAGCACCAGCGATGGTGGCACGAGCTGAGTGATCGTGCCCGACGCGGCCAGCACGCCGGTCGCGTAGCGCATGTCGTACCGGTAGCGCATCATCACCGGCAGAGTGATGAGGGCCATCGCGATCACCTGAGCCGCAACGGTGCCGGTGATGGCACCCAGGATGAATCCGACGATGATGGTCGAGTACCCCAGGCCGCCCTTGATCGGCCCGAATAGCTGGCCCATCGATTCGAGCATGTCTTCGGCCAAGCCGCACTTCTCCAGGATGGCGCCCATGAAGGTAAAGAACGGGATGGCGAGCAGGAGCTCGTTCGACAGGATGCTGCCGAACACGCGGCCCGGGATGGCCTGCATGAAGGCCATCGTGAAGTAGCCCATCTCGATCGACAGGAAGCCGAAGAAGAAACCGACAGCCGCCAAGGAGAACGCCACCGGGTAGCCGATGATCATAAAGACCACCAGCCCGGCGAACATCAGTGGCGGCATCCACTCCAGAGGGATCATTGCGTCGGCCTCTCGTAGTGCGCTTCGAGGCTTTCGACGGGAATGCCGTTCAGGAAGGCCACACGCTTGATGAGCTCGGATAATCCCTGCAGCGCCACCAGCGTGAAACCGACCGGCAGGACCAGCTTGATTGGCCACCGCAGCAGACCGCCGGCATTCGACGAATGCTCATAGACGACGAAGGACTGCATGAAGAACGGCCAGCTCAGCCAGGCCAGGATGGCGCAGGTCGGCAGCAGGAAGAAGAGGGTACCCAGGATATCGACCCAGAGCTGCCCGCGACGGCTGAGCGTCATGTAGAACAGGTCGACCCGGACATGCTCGTTGCGCTTCAGCGTATAGGAGGCGCCGAACATGACCATGACGGCGAACATGTACCACTGCACTTCGAGCCAGGCGTTGGAACTCTGGTCGTAGGCATAGCGGACCATCGCGTTTCCGCCGCTGACGATGCAGGCCAGCAACACCAGCCAGTCGCAGATATTGCCCAACCTTTCGTTGATCGTGTCGACGATCGTGCTGAAAGCCAGCAATGGTCGCATCCATCTCCCCTGTGCGAGTTCTTGTTGTTCACCCCACCTCGCCGACGGGGGACTTCCATAAATGCCTCATAACGCGGCGCACCGCTTTGCGCCACCTCCCGCGACGGCTCTGACCCCCATGACCCTGCGTCAAGTCGCTCCACCCCGGCGCGACTGCTCACAGCATGAGCAACTAGACGGCCGGCAACTCCATCCATCCCTCCGGACCGAAGAATTCGAGCGGCCGAAACGCGCTCTTGTAAGCCATCTTGCTCGAATCGGCGATCCAGTAGCCCAGATAGACATAGGGCAGGCTGCGCCTGGCGGCATTTTCAACCAACCACAGGATCATGTGCGTGCCCAATCCGCGGCGCGGATCCTGAGCGTCGTAGAAGCTGTAGACGGCCGAAACGCCGCTCGACAGCCAATCCACTAGGCAGGCGCCAACGAGCCGGCCCTCGGCCGAATTGTCCCGGAATTCGATGATGGCCGTCTCGACCGGGCTTTCCTCGACCATGGCGCGGTAATCGTCAAAGTCCATGTCGGCCATGTCGCCATCGCGATGGCGGGTCAGCACGTAGCGCGAGAAAAGCGAGAACTGCTCGCCCGTCGCCAGGGGCTGCACTTCGACCGCATGGACGTGTTCGTTGCGCCGCAGAATGCGTCTCTGGGCGCGGCTCGGCTCGAAGTCGCGGACCCGGATCCGGACCGGCACGCAGGCGCGGCAGCCGTCGCACAGTGGCTTGTAGACGAAATGGTGGGAGCGCCGAAATCCGGCGTCGGTCAGGGTATCGTGCTGAGAGATGGCGTCAGGTCCGCTGAGCTCGGTGACGAGCTTGGTTTCCAGCCGGTGCGGCAGATACGGGCATCGCATCGCCGGCGTCGTGCGAAAAAATCGCAGGGTCTGGATGTTCTGACGAATGAACATGGGCAGCGACAGTGTAGCGCGGTCACGGGCGAAGGAAAGCATTCGTCGCATCGACCTAGGTCGATGGCGCCGGATCGGGTCAAGTCCTTTGTCGGCGGCGCGCCAGTTGGCGTATCGGTTTCAGCGCCAGCCGCAGCAGTTTGGGCAGCAGCCAAACGAGCAGGCCAACGAAGATCGCCAGCAAGCACAAAAAAGTGATCGGATGGGAGAGCGCGAGTGCCAGGCCGCCGAACACGCTGGCGTCCTCGACCAGCGAGGCGGCGATATTGCTGAACGGCTCGGGCGAGGTGTTGATCAGGGCGCGCGAGCCGGTCTTGGCGACGTGCGTGCCTGCGGCCAGGGTGCCTCCGAGCAATCCGGCTATGACGGCGACTTCCTGGCTGAGGCCTGCCGCCGCGCCATAGGCGAGAAGGGCGCCCGCCGGCACGCGCACGAAAGTGTGCAGCAGGTCGTTGAGGCTGTCGATGTAGGGGATCTTGTCGGCCAGGAAGTTGAGGGCAAACAGGATCGCGGCCACGGCCAGGACCCACGGCGAGCCCAGAACCTGCAGATCGGCCGGCAGGCCGACCAAGCCGAGCCGCTGGGCGCCGCCCAGCATCAGTACCGTGGCATAGGTGTTGAGGCCACTCGCCCACCCAGCTCCCAGCGCGACGGTGATCGTGGCGAGCGTTTCGGCGCTCATGCCCGGTGCCTCATAGCGCCCGCCGCGCCTTGAGCGCAGTCGCGAGCGTGCCGTCGTCCAGCCAATCGAGCTCACCGCCGACCGGCACGCCATGCGCCAGGCGGGTGAGCGGTACGCCGGCGTCGGCCAGGCGTTCGGCGAGGTAGTGGGCAGTGGTCTGGCCATCCACCGTGGCGTTCGTCGCCACGATCACCTCACGAATGCCGCCGGCCGTCACGCGCTTGACCAGGGCGCCGACATTGAGCTCGTCGGGGCCGATGCCATCGAGCGCCGATAGCGAGCCGCCCAGCACATGGTAGCGGCCGAAAAAGATTCTGGCGCGTTCCATGGCCCACAGGTCGCCGACATCCTCGACGACACAGATCAGGCCTTGGTCGCGCCGCGGGTCGGCACAGATCGAGCAGGGGTCGACGGTGTCGAGATTGCCGCACACCGCGCAGGACCGGATCGCACGCGCCGCATCGGCCAGCGCCGTGCCGAGCGGCTGCATCAGGCTTTCCCGCTTCTTCAGGAGATGAAGGGTGACGCGGCGTGCCGACCGTGGCCCAAGTCCGGGCAGGCGGCTCAGGAGCTGGATCAACCGCTCGATCTCGGGGCCGTTCATGGCTTCTCCTCCTCCCCAGCTTCGCTGGGGAGGTGTCGCTGTCTTACGGCGACGGAGGGGTCACGGTCTTCTGGGTTGCGAGCGTCCCGCCCGTTCGTCTTCATCGTGAGCGGGCGCGACGCCTGCGGTCCATGAGCTATGACCCCGCCGCCCCGTATGACGGGGCCCCTCCCCAGCGAATCTGCTACGGAGTGGACACACCCTTCTCGCCTCCCCCGTAATCGGGGGAGGTGCCCACGCAGGGGGCGGAGGGGGAAAGCCCCAGTCGAATTCCCTCCGATTCCAACGTCGGAATTGGACTTTTCTCGTCTGTGGCTTTCCCCCTCCGCCCCGTATGACGGCGCACCTCCCCCGATTACGGGGGAGGGATTGAAGGTCTGTCCACTCCGTAGCAGCGAAGCTGGGGAGGAGAAGAGCGCCCTCCTACACGAAGTGGCACGCTTCCGAGAGAGGGGCATCAGAGCTTGAAGCCCGGCGGCAAGGGCAGGCCGCCGGTGATCGTGCGCATCTGTTCTTGCACCGTCTGCTCGACCTTGGTCCGGGCGTCGTTCGCCGCGGCGACGATCAGGTCCTCGACCACGCCCTTGTCGGCCGGCACGAACAGCGACGCGTCGATCTCGACGCGGCGCATCTCGTTTTTGCCGTTGACCGTGACCTTGATCAAACCGGCGCCCGAGCTGCCGACGATCTCCAGACGTTCGAGCTGGGCTTGCAGGTCCTGCATCTTCTGTTGCATCGCCTGGGCCTGCTGCATCAAGCCGCCCAGGTCCTTCAGTTTGTCGAACATCAGAACTCGCTTTCGGGAATGTCGTCGTCTGCTGGATAATCATCCATCGCCGGGGGCTCGTCCGCCGCGGGCATCAGCCCTGCCACGAGGGACGCCTGCTCGCCCTTGCGCCGCACGGTGTCGAGCTTGGCGCCGGGAAATGTCTCGAGGATGGCCTGGACCAGCGGGTCGGCCTCGGCCCGGCTGCGCAACTGGTCGCCCTGCACCGCTTTCTGCTCGACCAGGGTCGGCTTGCCAGCGTCCGACGAAACGGACGCGATCCAGCGCCGTCCGGTCCATTGGCCGAGCAGGTCGCTCAGCCGGGCGGCAAGGTCGACCGGCGCCTTGGGCTCGGGACGGAACTCGATCAGGCCGGGCTCGCACCGCACCTCGTGGACGTGATGCATCAGATGATGCACCAGCCGCGCCTCGCGCCGGGCTTCGAACAGGGCCACGATCTCGGTGAAGCTGCGCGGATTAGGCGGTGCGGTGGCAGCGACCGACTGGGCGAGCGCCGCCGTGGCCGGCTGCACGGCGAGGCGAGCGCCCCCCCCGTTGCCGCCGCCCCGGGGGGACGGCCCGGGCGTCCCCCCCGCGGGCGATGCGGCTCCCGCGGCTGGAGCCGCTGCAGCACCGTTCTGCAATGCCTTGAGGGCATCGGAGGGCGAGGGCAGGTCGGCGGCATAGCACAGGCGGATCAGCACCATCTCGGCGGCACGCAAGGGAGACGGCGCGTCGAGGGTTTCGCGCAACCCCTTGAGCAGAAAGTTCCACGCGCGGGTCAGCGTCGCCATTGAGAGCTTGGCGGCGAGCCCCAGGCCGTGCCCGCGTTCGCTGTCGGCCAGCGAAGCGGCCGCGTCGGGCGCTACCTTGAGGCGCGTCACCCAGTGAGTGAGCTCGAGCAGATCCTCGATGATCACCGCCGGATCGGCGCCGGAATCGTGCATCTCGGACAGCGCCGCGACCATCGCCGGTGCATCGCCGCGCATCGTCTTCTCGAACAGGTCGAGCACGCGGCTGCGGTCGGCCAGGCCCAGCATGTCGCGTACCTGGGCGGCATCGACCACGCCGCCGCCATGGGCGATCGCCTGGTCGAGCATCGACAGCCCGTCGCGTACCGAACCGTCGGCGGCGCGCGCCAGCAGCGCCAACGCTTCGGGCGAAATCTCGATTTTCTCGGTCGCCGCGATCCGCCCGAAATGCGCGATCAGCGTATCCTGCGACACGCGCTTCAGGTCGAAGCGCTGGCAGCGGCTCAGCACGGTCACCGGAACCTTGCGGATCTCGGTCGTGGCGAACAGGAACTTTACGTGCGGCGGCGGCTCTTCCAGCGTCTTGAGCAAGGCATTGAACGCCTTGTCCGACAGCATGTGGACTTCGTCGATAATGTAGACCTTGTAGCGCGCCGAGACCGGGCGGTAGCGCACGCTCTCGATCACTTCGCGGACGTCGTCGATGCCGGTGCGCGAGGCGGCGTCCATCTCGATGACGTCGACGTGGCGGTCCTCGGTGATCGATTTGCAATTGTCGCAGACGCCGCAAGGATCGACGGTCGGTCCTCCCGTGCCGTCCGGGCCGACGCAGTTCAGCGCCCGGGCGATGATGCGCGCCGTCGTCGTCTTGCCGACGCCGCGGACGCCGGTGAGCATGAAGGCGTGGGCGATGCGGCCGCTCGCGATGGCGTTGCGCAGCGTGCGCACCATCGCCTCTTGTCCGACCAGGGTGGTGAAGTCGACGGGACGGTATTTGCGGGCCAGCACCCGGTAGGGAAGCGTATCCTTGGCTTCCGTCATGGCAAGGTCCCACCGGCTGATGCGACGCGGCCCCATGGGCCCGGCGGTCGTCGCGCGCGGGCCACCTGTCCGCCGTGGCGGCGCGCGCGGCGGGACAGGTGAGGGATCGGCGCGACCCGAAGCGAATTCGTTACGGCTGCTTCCTTCCGGATCTGACCGGGTTGGCGACTGCTCCGCCCGCACCGACCCCTCGAGAGCCTTATATCAGGAGTCCGCCCGGCCGGCGCAAGGGCGGATGTGGGTATTCCGGCGGTCCTGGTCCAGTCTGGCGTCGGATGAAAATTTCACCATGAAATCAGCTATTTGGCCAAATCCTGAGATCGGGTGGCATGGATATTGGCGGGCCGTCGCAGGCCAAGATGGTCGCGCAGTGTCAGGCCGCTGTAGTCGGTCCTGAACAAGCCGCGCTCCTGCAGGATGGGCACCACGAGATCGACGAAGGAATCGAATTGTCCCGGGAAGAAAGGCGGCATGATGTTGAAGCCGTCGGCGGCTCCCGAGCGGAACCAGGTCTCCAGCACATCCGCGATCTGGGCGGGCGCACCGACCAGCAGCAGATGGCCGCGCGCCGCTGCGACCCGGTAGAAGAGCTGCCGCAGGGTGAGCTTGTCGCGGCGGGCCATCTCCAGCAGCAGGGCGGCTCTGCTCTTGAGATGCTCGGTCTCCGGCAGGTCCGGTAGCGGCTCATCCAGAGGGTGGCCGGACATGTCGGTTCCCAGCCGTTCGGACAGCACGGTGAAGGCCGTGGTCATCTCGATGTTGTGGTTGAGATCGGCGAAGATTGCTTCCGCTTCCGCCTTGGCTCGCCCGACCACCGGAAAGACGCCCGGCATGACCAACACGCTCTCCGGCGGGCGGCCATGACCGGCGACCTGCGCCTTGAGGCCGTCATAGAAGGCGCGTGCCGCATCGAGATCGTTCTGCGCCGTGAACACCACGTCGGCGATGCGGGCGGCGAGTGCCTGGCCCGGCCCGGAGGAGCCGGCCTGGATCAGCACTGGATGACCCTGCGGCGGTCGCGGCACGTTGAGGCCGCCGTCGATGGCGAAGTACTTGCCCTTGAAGTGCGGGACATGAAGGCTGCCCGGGCGGACGAAACGCCCGCTCGCCTTGTCGGCGACGAAGGCATCGTCGTCCCAACTGTCCCACAGGATACGGCAGGCTTCGACGAACTCTTCGGCCATCGCATAGCGTTCGGCATGCGGCGGATGCTGGCGGCCGAACACCGCGGCCGACTTGGCGTAGGCGGTCGTCACGACGTTCCACGCCGCGCGACCGCCCGACAGATGATCGAGCGAGGCGAAGCCGCGGGCGACGTGATAGGGCTCGGCATAGGTCGTGGAGGCCGTCGCCGCCAGGCCGAGCCGGCTGGTGCCCATCGCCAGTGCCGACAGGAGCGTGAGCGGTTCGAACTTGCCGATCGTCGAGGGGTGCTCGCCGTAACCGGTGGCGAAGCCGTCGCCCAGAAAGAACATGTCGAACTTGCCGCGCTCGGCGGTCTTCGCGATGTGCTTCATCAGCGTGAGGTTCGGCCCGCCGGCGACCGCCTCGGGATGGCGCCAGCCGGCGACATGATGGCCGGGGGGCTGCACGAACACGCCGAGGCGCATCTGCCGGCGGCGCCGCGGGTCGGACCGTCGATCCGGAGACCGGTAATTCATGTCAGGTCGAGAATGTGAGACGCCGTAGTAGGATTCACGATGGCGATGCTTCCGTGGCTGCCGAGCGTGAGGAGATGATGGTCGCCCGAGATGAGCAAGTCAGCGTCGGCTGCGACTGCTGCCGCAACCACTTTGTCGTCGTCGGCATCGGCTGCAACCACAGTCGGCGTTGCGATAGGTATCACGAGTTCGACGGCATCGACGTAGTCTGCGAGCACTTCCGCGGCGGAGCGGCCGATCATCGCGAGCCGTCGCGCCGGTGCGGGGCGGGTCAGGACGCTGCCCAGCTCCTCCAGCAATGCCGGGCTTGAAAAAAGCAGGTCATGCTCGCGTCGCAGAATGCCATGTAGGAGCGCATGTGGTGTTCCGCGCCACGGCAGCGCCGAAAGCACGACATTGGTATCAAGAACGATCCGCATTGGCGCTGGAGACACGCTGCACGGCCCGCACCGCATTCACCTCGGCCTCGATTTCCTCCTCCGTCAATGAGAGGGCACCGGCCGCTTTCAACGCAGGCGCTATCGCTAGCAGCCTCTCGAGCGCGCTCAATCGGCGCGCTTTGGTGGCGATGAAGTCGACGAAATCCTCGACTTCTGCAATCCGCTCGGCAGGGAGGGCCTCTATCTTGGCTATCAAGGCCTGCTTGCCCGACGACATGGCGGCGCTCCTCAGCTTGGCAATATTCAATCACTATAGCTCACGGCTCGGCGCGTGCCGAGCGCCCGACGCAGAGTCGATGCCCGCCAGCGCTCGAGCCACTCGAGGGCATCACACTGTGCCGAGCAGCCTGGTGCCGGCGATCTTGCGTGCCGGCTCTGCCACAACTGCTTTGTGTCGGCACTTGCGCCCTTGACCAGGCATGTCCGGCCGGCCAATTTGAGGGCCGTGGCTCCCGATCGAGCGCGCGCGGCCCGTTCAGCCGCCGCGCGTCGGCACCACGGCGATGTCGACCGACGGGCGCAGCTCGGCGCAGACCTTCAGCACCTCGTGGATGTTGCTGTTCATGAACTTGTCGAACGGCGTCTCATCCTTGGCGGCGCTCTGGTCGATCGTCGGGAAGGCCTGCTGCTTCAGGATGTAATCGAAACGCGCCGCCCACTTGCGGGCGCCCAACCGGGCGGTGGTCGAGCAATTGTCGACCATGTAGGACACGCCCTTGTAGTCCATGTAGGGGTTGAGCGAGTCGACCGCCTCGATGATCGATTCGTTGGCGATCTCCGAATAGGGATGACCGCGATCCTTCAGGAGGTCGACCTGGGCCATCATGCAGGCCATGTAGACGCCGGCCGTCTCCGGGTTGATCGGCGCGTAGTTGCGCTGGGCGTTGGCGCGCACCTTCTCGCCGACCACCCACATGTCGGTGCTGTCGATCTTGCCCATCGGATAGGTGCCGTGGCGACGCGTCGCCTGGATCACGCTGCGCACCTCGTTGCCGGAGGCGACGTCGTCGTAGATTTCCTCGAGGATCTCGCGCGACGGGTGGTAGGCGGCGTTGAAGGCCTTGCGGAAGGCCGCCTTCTCCTTGTCGTCGAGCTGCTCGTAGACGGCCTTCAGGCCGGAGCGCGAGATGGTCTTGCTGATCGGCCCGGTGATCGACTCGGAGGTGTTGAGGTAGGCATCGTCCTTGGCCATGCCGTTGCCCACGTAACGGGCATAGAGGCTTTCGGCGATGCCGTGGACGGCGCCGAGCAGGATGCCGCGCTCGCCGAAGATGTCGGAGCGATACTCCGATTCGAGCGTGGTCTCGAACGTGTAGGGCGAGCCCAGCGCGACCGACCAGCCCAGCGCATAGTCGGTGGCCTTGCCGTTGACGTCCTGCTGCACGGCAAAGCTCGCGTTGATGCCGGCGCCGTTGACCTCGCGGCCCTGCTCGTAGAGCCGCCGCACCGACGGACCCATGCCCTTCGGGCAGACCGCGACGACGTTGATGGTCTTGGGGAAGTCCTCACCCTGGGCCTGCAGATGCGACAGCAGGAAGCCGTGGCTGAGGCCGAGCGTCGTGCCCGGCCGGAAGGCGGCGAAGATTTCCTTGTAGTTCTCGGCGAAGGCAGCATCGGAGATCAGCAGCAGCGACATGTCGCTCTCGCGGATCACGGCGTACATCTCGCCCAGCGTGCCGTTCTCCTTGGTGAAGCCCACCGCCGCGGCTTCCTTCATCGAGGACGAGCCTTCACGCAGGCCGACCTTGACCCGGATGCCCGACCCTTCGAGCGATTCGCGCAGGTTCTGCGCCTGGGCCGGACCCTGCGAGGACCACCCGATAACGCCGATCTGCTTGATGCCGTCGAACGCCTTGGGCAGCAGGGGGAACAAATGGCGGCCACCGGCGACGATGGTCTCCTCGCGGTCGGCCATCTTGACGACGCGGGTTTCAAACACCTTCGAGGTGAAGCTCATCGACAGTATCCTCAGAATATCGTGGATTGCCCCATCCCCCCGGGAGGGCAGCGAGGGGGGGGAGTTAGCACGCGAGGGCGCGGTACGCCATCCTGGGTGAAATCTCAATTTCGAGGCCTACCGACACCGACTTCGTCCTTCCTGTCGCGATAGCGGATCGGGAGCGATGTGCCGATTCGCTGGCTGTCACGAAGATTCGGCGATGCAGGTCGACGGTCGGTACCGCCTAGATTGTCCGCAAGCGAAATCGACGAGAGGCGAGGAACGACAATGACGATCAGCAGGCGCACGCTTTTCCTCGGGGCATTATCAGCGACGGCGTCGTCGGCAGTTGTCGGCGAGGTCTCGGGGCAGGCCTTTCCATCCAAGGCAATCCGCATCATCGCGCCCTTTGCCGCAGGCGGAAACGTCGACGTCACGGCGCGATTGGTCGGCGAGGCGATGTCGCGTCAGCTTGGCCAGCCCGTGATCGTCGAGAACCGCCCCGGTGCCGGCGGGGTGGTCGGAAACGAGGCGGCGCTCAGTGCCCCGGCCGATGGCTATACGCTCGTCGTCGGTGCCTTCGGCACGCTCTATGTGGCACCCCTGATGGCGGGCAAGCCATCGATGATCGACGCCTTCGCCCCGGTCAGCATGCTGAGCACCGTGCCCATGGTGATCGACGTTCCGGCCAACAGCCGGTTTGCCGACTGGCGCTCGCTGTTGGCAGAAGCCAAGGCCAAGCCCGGCAGCGTGACGCTCGGCCATGCGGGGAACGGCACGACCAACCATACCGACATCCTGCGTCTCCAGGTGAGCGAGAAGGTCACGTTCAGCGTCGTGCCCTACCGGGGCTCGGGCGTCGGGCTGAACGACGTGATGGCGGGGCAGATCGACGGCTATGTCGACCAGCTCTCGACCTCGCTGCCCCATATCAAGTCGGGCAAGCTGCGCGCGCTGCTCGTGATCGGCCCGAAGCGCATCCCGGAGCTGCCGGAGGTGCCGAGCCTCGAGGATGTCGGCATCGCTCCCTTCGATGGTGGCACGACCCTCGGCATGTACGTTCGAAGCGAGACACCGAAACCCATCGTCACGGCACTCAACGCGTCGATCGTGGCGGCGCTCGATGTTCCCGCGGTCCGTCAGCGTCTGACCGAGCTCGGCGCGGTGGTGCGTCCGTCGACGCCGGAGGCTCTCGTCGCGGCGATGAAGGTCGACGAAGCGAGCATCGGCGAGCTGGCCAAGCTCGGGCTGCTGAAGCCCGAGTAGGATCGCGCGGGCCGACTGACCCTGCCGGACGGCTCGGCGAGTTCGGCTGGGGTCGACAGAGGTGAGCTGTCGGCCCTTTTGCTATCGCTCAGACGAACCCAATCGACTGGCCCGCTCGACTGCGGTCTTGGCCTGGTTGACCACGCCCTTGGCCGATACGACGACGCCGTAGTCGCGCCTGGCCGTCTTGACCGAGATCACCCCGTCGAGCACGTCGTCGGCGACCTTGGCGGGGTCGCGCTCCAGCGGGTTGCCGTAGCCGCCGCCGGCCGGGCCGTAGCAAACGAAGCGGCCGTCCTTGGCGATATTCATGTGCGGCACCTTGGAGGGCAGGGCGCGCGTCGCGCCGCCGGCCACCACCAGGTCTAACTTGGCCGGCATGCCCTCGGCGCCGCCCAGGAAGCCCCACGGCCGGTAGCGGTGACCCTCGCCCTCGACCGAGGCGCCGCCGTCGCTCAGGAAGGCGAACTCGCGCACCGATCCCAGCCCGCCGCGCCACTTGCCGGCGCCGGCCACGTCCTCGCGCAGCTCGTAGCGCAGGACCCGCAGGGGCAGGTGGGTCTCGATGTCCTCGATCGGGTTGTTGCGGGTGTTGGCATAGAGCGTGTCGACCGCGTCCATGCCGTCCTTGCCCAGCCGGCCGCCGTAGGAGCCTTCGAAGATCTCCATGTGGACCCAGTGCGTCTCGTTCACGAGGCCGGAGAAGGCGATGACCTTCAGGTTGCCGATGCCGGCCGAGACGTTGCCAGGCATAGCCTGGGCCAGCGCCTTCATCACCGTGTCGGCAAGCTGGTTGCCGGGGCAGAAGCGGGCGATGGTCGGTGCCGGGAAGGTCGGGTTGGCGAGGCACCCCTTGGGCGCGACGATGGTGATCGGCCGGATCAGTCCGGCATTGACCGGGATGTGGCCATGCACCGCGGTGTCGAGCAGGATCGACCGGATGGTGAGCCAGATGGCGATGTCGGCGGTGCCTTCGAGCGGCATGTTGATCGGCCGGTCGGGCACCTGCGGCGCGGTGCCGGTGAGATCGACGATGAGATTGTCGTCCTTCTTGGTGATGGTGACGACGATCGGCAGCTCCTTCTTGGCGGGATCGTCGCTGTCGAGATAGCCGTCGATCGCGGTCTCGGCGCGATAGACGCCGTCGGGCAGCTTGGCGATGGCCTGCCGCATCAGCCGCTCGGCGTGATCCATCAAGGCGGTGCAGGCGAGGTCGAACGTATCTAGCCCGTAGCGCTCGACCAGCTCGGCCATGCGCTCGGCACCGATACGCGCCGCCGCGACCTGGGCATCCATGTCGCCGACCACGAGGTCGGAAGCGCGGATGTTGTCGCGCACGATCTGCCAGACCATGTCGTTTCTCACGCCGCGGTCGTAGACCTTGATCGCCTTGAACTGCAGGCCTTCGGCATAGGCGTCGATCGCCTCGACGATGCCGCACGAGCCGGGCGACAGCGCGCCGATATCGAGATGGTGCGCCGTCGTGGCGGCGAAGCCGATCAGGCGGCCTTGCACGAACACCGGCACGATGAACGCCACGTCGGGCCCATGGCTGGCGCCGGAATAGGCGTCGTTGTGCATCACCACGTCGCCCGGCCGGAAGACGTCGCCGCGTTCGGCCAGGATTTTCTGCACGCCGCGCACATAGCCCGGGATCGGGCCCGACTGCAGCGGCGTCGATTGGGCCGATTCGGCGAGGCCGCGCCCCTCGGCATCGACCAGAGCCGCCCCGAAATCCTCCGACTCGCGGATGATCGAGGAGTAGCTCATGCGCATCAGCTTGTAGCCCATCTCGATGGCGATGTTCTCCAGGGCGCCCTGGATCACGCTGGTGGTGATCGGATCGATGCGATCGGGTTTCGGGACGGGCTGGCGGAGTGCGGAGGTGGTCATGAGAGGCTCCTCTGAATTCTATTTTCCTCCCCCGTCATACGGGGGAGGTGGCCCGCGGGGCCGGAGGGGGAGGGCATCAGGTGAGGTCCACCCGAGCCTGACGTCGGAATTCGATAGACCTTGCTTGAGGCCTTCCCCCTCCGCCCCCTCCGGGGGCACCTCCCCCGTAAGACGAGGGAGGGATGTAATTGCTCACGCATCGGCACGCCGGATAATCAGGTTGCCGGCGGCATCGGCTTCGACGCTGTGCTGCGGCGGGACGACCGTCGTCGAATCCATTTGCAGGACGATCGCCGGGCCGACGACGCGTTCGCCGAGCGGCAGCAGGTCGCGGCGATAGAAGGCGGTGGGGTAGTCGGCGAGCTTGCCAGCGACGCGGAAGGTGCAGGTGCCGCTGCGCACGCGCGCCGCTTCGAGCGATGTCGCGGTGCTTACCAAGGGTTTGGCGATCGTCGCGGCGCTGGCGGCGCCGACCAGACGAAGGTTGACGATCTCGATCGCCGAGTCGGCGAAGTGATGGCCGTACTCGCGGCGGTGAATGTCGTGGAAGGCTTGGAAGGCCTTGGCCAACGCCGCCTCGTCGATCGTGCCGTCGGGGAAGGGTACGCGCAGCTCGTAGCCCTGGCCGACATAGCGCAGGTCGCCGCGGCGCTCGAATGTGACGCGGCCGAGGTCGATGCCGTCGCTCGTGAAACGCTCGGCCAGCTCGCCGGCCATCGCCGCGAAGTCGGCATTGATGCGCGCGAGATCGGCCGCCCCCGAGACCTGGAACGAGGTCCGGATGGCATCGTAGCGCAGGTCGCTGATCAAGAGGCCGACGGCCGAGGTGATGCCCGGATGCGGCGGCACGATCACCTCCGGTACGCCCAGCATGTCGGCCACCTCTGCGCCGTGCAACGGGCCGGCGCCGCCGAAGGCCACGAGGGCGTAGTTGCGCGGGTCGATACCCTTCTGGACGGTGCGCGAGCGGATGGCGTTGGCCATGTTGGCGTTGATGACGGTGATCACGCCTTCGGCCGCCTCGCGATCGCTCATGCCGAGCTCGCGGGCCAGCTCGCCGATGACGCGCCGGGCCGCTACTTCGTCGAGCGACATGCCGCCGCCCAGGAAATTGCCGCCGTCGAGCCGGCCCAGCACGACGTTGGCGTCGGTCACGGTGGCGCGCATGCCGCCGCGCCCATAGGCGGCCGGTCCGGGCACCGCGCCGGCCGAGCGCGGCCCGACCTTGAAGGCGCCGGCCTGGTCGACGAAGGCGATCGAGCCGCCGCCGGCGCCGATCGTGTGGACGTCGATCATTGGCACCAGGACCGGGAAGCCTGCGATCCAAGTGTCGCGCGCCGTCGCCTCGCCGAAGCCACCCTCGGTGACGATGCCGATGTCGGCCGAGGTGCCGCCGACGTCGAAGGTGATGATGTTGCGGCGCCCCGAGAGGCCGCCGGCCCAGTCGCCGCCGATCACGCCGGCGGCCGGGCCCGACAGCAGCGTGAGCACGGGCCGCTCGGAAACCATGGCCGGCGTGGCCACACCGCCATTGGAGGCCATGATGCGCAGGTCGGCCTTGAAGCCGGAGGCCTCGATCTCGGACTCCAGGCGCGTCACGTAATTGCGCACCTTGGGGCCGACGAAAGCGTTCATCGCCGTCGTGGTGAAACGTTCGAACTCGCGGAACTGCGGCGACACCGACGAGGAGGTCGTGGCGAAGCACTCGGGATACTCCTCGCGCACGATCTGCCGGGCTCGCGCCTCGTGCGAGGAGTCGAGGTAGGAGAACAGGAAGCAAATGGCGATCGCCTGGACGCCGGCTGCCTTCAGTTCGCGCACGGCCTGGCGGACGCCGGCTTCGTCGAGCGGGTCCAGCACCTCGCCCTTGGGCGGTATCAGACGCTCCTTGACCGTCTTGCGATGCCGGCGCTTGACCAGCGGCCGGTCCTGCCAGGGGATGTCCTGCATGATCGAATAGTGCTGCGGCCGTTGATGGCGGCCGATATGGAGGATGTCGCGATAGCCGCCGGTCGTGATCATGCCGGTGACCGCGCCGTCGTGCTCGAGGATCGCGTTGGTGGCGATGGTGGTGCCGTGAAACACCACGTCGATCGTCCCGCGCGGGATGGCGAACTTGTCGCACAGCGCCATCAGGCCTTCGACGACGCCGCGCGACGGATCGTCGGGTGTCGTCGACACCTTGTGGACGGCGGTCCGGCCGGCGTCCGTATCGGCGAACACCAGGTCGGTAAAGGTGCCCCCGACATCGACTCCGATCAAACGCATGACGCCTCCTGACATTTCCCGCCACCTCGCTCGCCTCCCCCGATTACGGGGGGAGGCGGCGAGTGAAGACCGGTGAGCTCACAAGCTCGACATCAGACAGCAAGACACAGGCCAATGCCCGATGTCTATCCTCGTCGGCCCGAGGATAGCCTAGAATGATGGCATGAGCCTTGCTTCCCAAGCGCCGATGGCGCGCAAACCCGATATCGAGCTGGTAGCCCTCAGCAAGCGCTTCGGCGAGACCGCGGCGGTCGACTCGATCAGCCTGCGCATTCCTGCCGGCTCCTATTGCTGCCTGCTCGGCCCGAGCGGCTGCGGCAAGACGACGACGTTGCGCATGATCGCCGGTCACGAGGAGGCGAGCGAAGGCGACATCATCCTGGGGACGGAGAACATCACCCACCTGCCGCCGGCGGCGCGCGGCACGGCGATGATGTTCCAGAGCTACGCTCTGTTTCCGCATCTCGATTGCACCGACAACGTGGCCTTCAGCCTGAAAATGCGCGGGGTGCCCAAGGAGACGCGTCGGGGCCGGGCGCTCGAGATGCTGAAGCGCGTCCAGATGGAGCCGTTCGCCGGTCGGCTGCCGGCCCAGCTCTCGGGCGGCCAGCAGCAGCGCGTGGCGCTGGCGCGCGCCCTGATCACGGATCCGCAGGTCCTGTTGCTCGATGAGCCGCTGTCGGCGCTCGACCCCTTCCTGCGCATCCGCATGCGCGAGGAGCTGAAGAGCCTGCAGACGCGGCTCGGCATCAGCTTCATCCACGTCACTCACAGCCAAGACGAGGCGATGGCGCTGGCCGACCTGGTGGTGGTCATGAACCAGGGGAAGATCGAACAGGCGGCGAGTGCCCGCGACGTCTTCAATCGGCCGGAGTCGGCCTTCGTGGCGCGCTTCATCGGCGGCCACAATGTCTTGCCGGCGGCGGTGGCGCGGGCAAAGGGGGCGGCCCAGTATGTCGCCATTCGCGCCGACCGCATCGTCGTGCAACCCGGCAACGCGCCGGTGGACGCGACATCGCTGAGCGGGATCACCCGGTCGGTCGAGTATCTCGGTTCGACCGTCCAGGTCGGCGTCGATGTGAATGGTCTCGACACCCTATCGGCCGTGGTGCCGGAGGCGCGTTTCGACGCCAATCCAGTGGCGCCCGGTCAACCGGTCGTATTGTCTTGGGCCCCCAAGGACGTGCATGTCCTGGGGCGGTAGAGGAGGCGGCGCCCTGCCGCTGGAAAGGTGAAGGAGGAACAGAGGATGACACGGAAGCTCAACGGGCGCGGCGTTGGACGCCGCAAGGTTCTCAAGGGTGCGGCCGGCGCGGCGGGCGCTCTTCTCGGCAGCGGCGCGGTCGGCGGCTTCCCGACGATCTGGGCGCAGAACAACAAGAATATCGTGTTGCGCCAGTGCGGCACCGGCGTGTCGGCGATCAACGAGATCGCCGAGAAGTGCAAGGCCGATCTCGGCATCACCCTGCAGATGACGGCGCTCGATTCGGATGCCGTCGTGCAGCGCGTGGTCACCCAGCCGAACTCCTTCGACATCGGCGATATCGAGTACTGGATGTGCAAGAAGGTCTTCCCGGCGAACACGCTGCAGGCGATGAACGTCAAGAAGATCAAGTATTTCGACAAGATCGTGCCGATCTTTACCACCGGCAAGCTGAAGCCCGACAGCGTGATCGCCCAGGGCACCGCGCCCAACACGGTGAGCTTCGTCGAGGGTGCGGGCTCCACCAAGTTCGCCAAGGGCCAGACCGAGTGGTTCACCATGATCCCGACGATCTACAATGCCGATACGCTCGGCATCCGGCCCGACCTGGTCGGCCGCAAGATCGAGAACTGGAAGGACATCCTGGACCCCAAGTTCAAGGGCAAGACGTCGATCCTCAACATTCCGTCGATCGGTATCATGGATGCGGCGATGATCTGCGAGTCGGCCGGCATCCTGAAGTACGGCGACAAGGGCAACATGACCAAGGCGGAGATCGACAAGACCATCGATTTCCTGATCAAGACCAAGAAGGACGGGCAGTTCCGCGCTTTCTGGAAGACCTTCGACGAGTCGGTGAACCTGATGGCGTCGGGCGAGGTCGTGATCCAGTCGATGTGGTCGCCGGCGGTGTCGGCGGTGCGCGGCAAGGGCATTCCCTGCACCTACCAGCCGCTCAAGGAGGGCTATCGCGCCTGGGGTGGCGGTCTTTCGCTCGCCAAGCATCTGCAGGGCGCCCAACTCGACGCCGCGTATGATTACATCAACTGGTATCTGTCGGGCTGGGTCGGCGCCTTCCTCAATCGCCAGGGCTACTACTCGGCGGTGCTGGACACGGCCAAGGCCAACATGTCGGCCGATGAATGGGGCTTCTGGATGGAAGGCAAGCCTGCCCAGGGCGACATCAAGAACCCGCAGGGCCAGGTGGTCGAGAAGGCCGGCGCCGTGCGCGACGGCGGCTCGTTCTACGAACGCATGGGCGCGGTTGCGTGCTGGAACGCCGTCATGGACGAGGACCGCTACATGGTCCAGAAATGGAACCAGTTCATTGCGGCTTAGGACGTGATGCTTATGTTGTCGCCTCCCCCGTCTGACGGGGGAGGTGGCCCGAAGGGCCGGAGGGGGAAAGCCCCAGTCGAGGTCTTTCCGATCCTGACGTCGGAACCAGAAGCGCCTTGTGTGTGGCCTTCCCCTTCCGCCCCGTATGACGGAGCACCTCCCCATTGGTGTTAAGCTAATGACAAGGCGCACCCTGAGGAGCGGCCCGAAGGGTCGCGTCTCGAATGGGGCGAAGTAACCTTCGCCTCTTGTCGGCAACAGAGCGGGAGCTGGGACACCGCATTTTCAACGACTTCCGGTGCGGCCGATCCTTCGAGACGGCCGCTGCGCGGCCTCCTCAGGATGAGGACCATGTTGAGCTTTCCACCTTAACTTAACGCCTATGGGGCGCCTCCCCCGATGACGGGATAGGCGAGTAGATACTGATGTCCCGCGTTTCCGCCTGGGTCACCTACCTGCAGGTTGCACCGCTCACGCTGGTGTTCCTGCTGTTCCTGGTGGTGCCGATCGCCACCATCGTCGTGGTGAGCTTCTTCGACTACAACACGACGCAGATCATCCCGGCCTTCGTGCTGCAGAACTACGAGGAGCTGCTGACCTCGCCGGTGACCTGGCGGACCTATCTTCAGACGATCGAGTTCGCCGCCGTCACCTGGGCGCTCACCCTGGTGATTGGTTTCACGGTCGCCTACTTCCTCGCCTTCCATGTCCGGTCGGCGACTTGGCAGACGGTGCTGTTCCTCGTCTGCACCATCCCGTTCTGGACCTCGAACGTCATCCGCATGATCTCGTGGATTCCGTTCCTCGGCCGCAACGGGCTCGCCAATATGACCTTGATTCAGCTCGGCCTGATCAAGGAACCGCTCGAGTTCCTGCTGTTCTCGAATTTCTCGGTCGTGCTGGCCTATGTGCATCTCTACACGCTTTTCATGGTCGTGCCGATCTTCAATTCGATGATGCGCATCGAGCGAAGCCTGCTGGAGGCCGCCCGCGACGCCGGCGCCAACGGCTGGCAGACGCTGTGGAACGTCATCGTGCCGCTCTGCAAGCCCGGCATCGCCATCGGCTCGATCTTCGTCGTCACCATCGTGATGGGCGACTTCGTCACCGTGCGGCTGATGAGTGGCGGGCAGAGCGCCTCGGTCGGCCTGATGATGATGAACGCCATGTCGCTGCTGCAATATCCGGCGGCGGCGGCCAATGCCGTCGTCCTGCTGCTGCTCGTGCTGTTCACCGTCGCTGCCATGATGCGGCTGGTCGACATTCGCAAGGAGCTGTGAGGTGAACCGACGTCGTGGACCCGCATACTGGTGCCTTGCCGCGTTCTTCGCCCTGTTCGTGCTCTTCCTCTACGGGCCGACGCTCACCATCCTGGTGCTGTCCTTCCAGGGACCGTCCGGCGGCCTCACCTTTCCGATGAACGGCGTGTCGGTCCACTGGTTCAAGAACCTGTTCGAGAAGCAGATGGTCGGGGATTTCGCCGGCTCCTTGCAGCGCTCCTTGGTCCTGGGCGTGGCGGCGATGCTGGTGACTGTTTTCGCCTCGTTCACGGCAGGTCTCGCGTTTCGCAGCCGCTTCCGCGGCTCGACGGTCGTGTTCTATCTCGCGATCGCCAGCCTGATCGTGCCCTCGATCCTGATCGGCCTCGGCATCGGTCTGCTGTTTCGCGTGCTGGGCTGGGACCCCGCCTGGTACAGCTCGGCCTTCGGCGCCCATCTGACCTGGACCCTTCCGTTCGGCCTCCTGATCATGTTCGCCGTGTTCAATCGCTTCGACCGCCGCTACGAGGAGGCCGCGCGCGACCTCGGCGCGACCTCTTGGCAGACCATCCGCCATGTCGTCATCCCGATCCTCCTGCCCAGCCTGATCGGCGTCGGCCTGTTCGGCTTCACCTTGAGCTACGACGAGTTCGCGCGCAGCCTCTATACGTCGGGCACCTTCAACACCCTGCCGCTCGAAATCTACGGCATGACCACCAACGTCACGACCCCGGTGCTCTATGCCCTGGGCACGGTCACCACCGGCGTGTCGTTCCTGGTGATCGGCCTCGCGCTGGCTTCCGTGATCGTGCTGCGCCGACGCCGCGCGCGCCACGGCAGCGATGCCGGCAAGGCGGCATGACCACGATGCGTCGCGCCCGCGTCTTGCGGCTGGCCACGGCCGGTCCGCAGGACACCGCGCCGCTCGCCGCCGCGATCGAAGCGGGCGAGATCGATCCCACGACCATCGTCGCCATTGTCGGCAAGACCGAGGGCAACGGCTGCGTCAACGATTTCACCCGGGGGTACGCGACTCTGTCTCTGAAGCTGTTGCTCGCCGACAAGCTCGCCTGCGCGCCGAAGGAGATCGACGCGCGGATGGCGATCGTCATGTCCGGCGGCACGGAAGGCGGGTTGTCGCCGCATCTGCTGGTGTTCTGTCGCGATACTGTCGCAGCGCAACCCGGCGTGATGCTCCGGCTGGCGATCGGTGTCGGGCTGACGCGGCCCTTTGCACCGGAAGAGATCGGCCGTGCGCCGCAAATCGCGGCAACCGCCGAAGCCGTCGCCTCGGCCATGGCGGAGGCGGGCATCGCGGCGCCCGAGGACGTCCACTTTGTCCAGATCAAGTGCCCGCTGCTGACCAAGGAGCGCATCGAGGAGGCAGCCCGTCGTGGCCAGCCGGTGGCGACTGACGACACCTACCACTCCATGGCCTTGTCGCGCGGTGCGTCGGCCTTGGGCGTCGCGGTGGCTTTGGGCGAGATTGCGCCCGAGGCGGCGAGCGAGGCGGCGGTCTGCCGTGACTGGTCGCTCTACTCGCGCGTTGCCAGCACCTCGGCCGGAGTAGAGCTGCTGCGCAACGAGATCGTCGTCCTGGGTAATGCCGCCGGCTGGGCCGGCGACCTGGTGATCGGCCACGACGTCATGAAGGATGCCATCGACGCCGACGCGGCCAGGCGTGTCCTTGACCGCATCGGCGGCCAGACGATGGCCGTGCTGGCCAAGGCCGAGGCGGCCCCGTCGGGCGAGATCCGCGGCCGTCGCCATACCATGCTGGACGACAGCGACATTCATTCGACCCGCCACGCCCGCGCCCTGGTCGGCGGCGTGCTGGCGGGCGTGATCGGCGACACTATGCTCTACGTCTCGGGTGGCGCCGAGCATCAGGGCCCGGCAGGCGGCGGCCCGATAGCAATCATCGCGCGAGTATGACGATCCATCGTCAATCGTCGTCTCGCGATTGACGACCTTCGGTCCTTTCCAAGCCCGCCGTCTTGCTGCATGGTTCACGCCTCAATCATGGACGGCCCTGATCCTTACGCCAGCCTCGGCATTCGGCGTCGCATAAACGCCGCCGGAGCGCTGACCCGGCTGGGCGGTGCCATCATGGCCTCCGAGGTCGTCCTGGCGATGGCGGCAGCATCGCGTGCGTCGGTCGATATCGGCGAGCTGCAGGACGCCGCAAGCAAGCGCATTGCCGAGGCGACCGGCGCCGAAGCGGGGTTGGTGACGACAGGCGCTGCCGCGGCCCTCACCCTGGCGGCCGCTGCCGTGATCGCTGGTTGGGATGTCGCGAAGATGTCGGCGTTGCCGCACGCCGAGAGCTTTCCGCGGGACATTCTCATTCCGCGCACGCATCGCACCGGTTACGCCCACGCCCTGGCGGCTGCGGGTGCGCGTCTGGTGGATATCGGGCACAACGATCGCGGCACCGGGGCGGGCGTCCGTGGCCTCGAGGCTTGGGAGATCGAGACGGCGCTGGCGCCGTCGGTCGTGGCCGTGGCGGCGGCAGCCAATGGGGCGACCATGGCCGATCTGCCGGTGATGGCGGCAGTGTGCAAGGCCCACGGACTTCCGTTGATCGTCGATGCCGCCGCGCAGCTCCCGCCCAAGGGAAACCTGCGGCGCTTCACGACGCTGGGCGCCGATCTCGTCGCCTTCTCTGGCGGCAAGGCCCTGGGCGGGCCGCAGGCGTCGGGAATCCTCGCCGGCCGTCGCGATCTCGTGGCCTCGGCGCTGCTGCAGCAGCTCGACATGGACGTGTCGCCCGAGACCTGGCGGCCACCCGGCTTGGTCGATCGAGCCAATCTGCGCGGCGTGCCGCACCACGGCATCGGCCGCGGCTTCAAGGCGGGCAAGGAGGAGATCGTCGGCCTGCTGACAGCGCTCGATCGTTTCGTGAAGGCCGACGATGCCGCTGCCAATGCCGCGCTCGAAGCGCGGCTGCGCGACATTGCCGGGCGGCTCGATGGCGCCAAGTTGCGACTGGTGCCCGCGGCGGAAACGGGGCGGGCACCGGTGCTGGAGATCGCCGTGTCCGACGCGCTCGCGTTGAGCGCGCGTTTGCAGCGCGGCGATCCGCCGATCCATCTGTCGGAGCGGCACGCCGCGCGCGGCGTGCTCACCCTCGATCCGCAAGTGCTGTTGCCCGAGCACGACGCGCCGCTCGCCGCGGCGCTTCGTGCCGTTCTCTGATCGTCAGTCGCCGGCGCGCAACAGGCCGAGCTGCTGCAGCGCCGTCACGCCGTCGTCGAGGCCGATCTCCTCGCAGACCTTGCCATCCTCGACGCGCAGCACGGTGACACCCGTGAAGTGCATCTTGCGGCCCGAACGGGCGGGCAGGCCGCCGACCAGGAAGTCGTCGAACGCCGGCCCGGTGTGCGTGCCGCCGCCTTCCCACCGGCCGACGACATAGTCGCCCTCGGCGATGAGGTCGGCGGTGCCGCCGAAGCCGAGATCGGGAAAGGCCGTGCGAAAGTCGATCATGAAGCGCTTGATGTCGTCGTGGCCGCGCCGTGGCGCGTGCAGCGAGTATCGCAGGAGCATGTCGGGATGCGCGAGCTCGTCGACGACGGCGAGATTGCATTCCTTGCCCCAGAACTCGGTGAACCAGCGTCCGACGATGGCCTTGTTATCCTGTTCCTTCGACATGATGGGATCCTTCGGGTTGGTGTAGTCAGCGACACGACCCTAGGCCCCGCGATGTGGCACCGTTATCCGCGGCCCGATTTGAATTGACTGCCCTCCGCTTGCCTCCCCCGCATGACGGGGGAGGAAATGAGAGGTCATTCCACCGACGCCGCACCCTCGTCGCGATAGGCCCAGCAGGTGTCGGGCGGCAGGGTGACGGCGATCTCGCTGTCGGCGCCATGGCGCGCCGCCGTACCGAGCTCCAGCGCTTCCAGTCTCTGGCCGCCCATCTCGACGTCGTAGACGGTCTGCATGCCCTGGTAGCGGCGTTCGAGCACGCGGCCGGAGAAGACATTGGCAGGGCCGCGCTCGCCCAGCCGCACGTTCTCGGCGCGCAGGGCGACGCGTGCCTTGTCGCCGGGGCCAAGCGGCTGCGGCGTCCAGGCCTCGATGCGGCCGGCGGCGCCGAGGTCGATGGTGGCGCGCTCGCCCTCGCGCCCCAGCACCTTGCCCAGCAGCACGTTGGAGGCGCCGGTGAAGTTGGCGACGAAGGGGTCGGCGGGCCGATTGTAGATCTCGCCCGGCGGCGCCATCTGCAGGAGCTTACCCTCCCGCATCACGCCGATGCGATCGCCCAGCACGACGGCTTCGGCCTGGTCGTGGGTGACGTAGAGGCCGGTCATGCCGGTCTGCTTCAGGATACGCCGCAGCTCGTCGCGCAGGCGCAGGCGCAGCTTGGCGTCGAGGTTGCTGAGCGGCTCGTCGAGCAACAGGAGTTGCGGCCGGTAGACCAGGCTGCGGGCCAGCGCGACGCGCTGCATCTGGCCGCCCGACAGCGAGGTCACGGGCCGCTCGGCATAGTCGCGCAGGCCGACCAATTCCAGCGTGTCGTTCACCTTGGCGACGATGTCGCCGCCGCCGCTGCGCCGGTGCTTCAACGGATAGGCCACGTTCTGGCGCACCGTCATGTGCGGCCACACGGCGTAGGACTGGAACACCATGCCGATGTCGCGCTCGCGCGGACTGACGAGCAGGCCGCGCTCGGGCTCCGACACGACGCGCCCGCCGATCGAGATGCGTCCGCCGGTCGGATGCTCGAGGCCGGCCACGCAGCGCAGCGTCGTGGTCTTGCCGCAGCCCGAGGGGCCGAGCAGGACGACGATCTCGCCCGCCGGCACCTCGAAGCTCACCCCGTCGACGGCGGGCTTGCCCGTCGCGAAGCGCTTCACCAGACCTTCGATGAGAAGAGCAGCGCTCACTGGCGATAGCCGTAGATCTTGTTCCACTGCTCGAGCCAGGGCTCACGCAGCGATTCGAATTGCTTGAACTCCGGCACCCATACCTTGATGACCTTGGGATCCCAGCCCTTGGGGAAGGCGGGCGGCTCCTTGAGCGAGGTGATGTTGCCGAGCTTGGCGATCTGGAAGGCCTGGCCTTCCTTGGACAGGCGCCAGTTCATGAACAGCTTGGCGGCGTTGGGGCTCTTGGCGGTTTTGGTGATGCCGTCGGCGTAGGGGATGATCGGCACGCCCTCGGGCGCGAAGATCGCCTCGGCCGGCGCCCCTTCGACGATCTTGGTGTAGATAATGTTGTAGAGCAGCGGCGCGATCGAGATCTCGCCGCGCACCAGGGAGTCGGAGGCCGGCGCCCCGGACGGGAAGAGGGCGATGCCCAGCGCCGCCTGCTTCTGCCAGTAGTCCTCGCCCAGCACCTGACGCTCGAACATGCAGCGGGTCCAGGTCGTGCCGCCGGACGGGCCGACAACCTGGCCGATCTGCTTGCCCTTGTATTCGGGATTGGTGAGATCCATCCAGGTCTTGGGTGCGTTCTTGACGAGCTGGGTGTTGTAGGCGATCGCCCATCCCAGGGTGACGCCGGGCCACAGCTTGGGCGAGACCAGCGCATCAGGGCGGTAGTCGGCGGCGTTGGGCGGCGTGTAGTCCTGGAACAGGTCGAGCAGCGCCAGCATCAGGCCGCGGTCGGAGTGGTTGACGACGTCGGCGCCGAGCTTGCCGGCGGCCGCTTCGGTCTTGATGCGGGTGATGAGCTGCCCGCCGGGCGCGCGCACCATGGCGACCTTGACCTTGGGGAAGGTCTTGTTGAATTCCTTGATGACCTCCTGCTCGGTCTCGGCGAAGTTGGCCGTGTAGTAGGTCAACTGACCTTCCTTCTCGGCCGCCTCGATCAGGTCCTTGGAGCCGAACTTCTCCTGCTGTGCCATCGCCGGGAAGCCGCCGGTCAGAATGCCCGCGGTTCCGAGCACGGCGCCCTTGGTGAACGTACGTCTTCTCATTGGTCCTATTCCTCCTGCGCCTGATCAGTTGAAGCGGGTGTTCTGCGTCGTCTCGCGCGAAAGCCAAGTGGTGAGGCTGAGCAGCACGGCAAGAATCACCGTCTGCACCAGGCTGAACGCGGCCGTTTTGCCGGTGTTGCCGCCTTCGTAATAGTCGAGCAGCAGCACGGCCATCACCGTGGTGTCGCTGGTGTAGAGAAAGAGCGAGGAGCCGAGCTCGCGGATCGCCAGCACGAAGAGAAGCGTCATCGACGCCACCACGCCGGGCCGCGCGAGCGGCAGAACGACGGTGCGAATGGTGCCCAGCATGCCGCGACCGCAGATCCAGGCGGCCTCCTCGAGCTCCTTGTGGATTTGCAGGAACGAGGTCGACAGCGCCTTGACCGTGTCGGGCATGAAGCGCGCGACGAAGGCCAGGGCGAGAATCCACAGGGTGCCGTAGAGCCCGCCGGGCAGGCCGATCCAGGCCCACAGGTAGGCAACGCCGACGACCAGGCCCGGAATGGCGACCGGCAGGGTCGCAAGCAGGTCGATCCAGCGCCGACCGGCGACCTGGGTGCGGTTCACCGTGTAGCCGATGGCGAAGGCCAACGCGCCGCCGACCACGGCGGTGATGACGCCGACCTTTAGGGTGTTCCAGATCGACAGCATGGTGAGCGGATTGTCGAACACCGAGTTGAAGTGCACCCAGCTATACTGACGCATGTCGAACAGAGCGTCGAAATCCTTGATGAACAGGAACTTGCGGAACGCCGCGATGACCAGCGCCAGGGTCGGCAGGATGACGACGACGAACAGGTAGGTCACAGCCAGTCCGAAGGTGAACCAGCGCCAGCGGCCGAGATTGAGGGCGCGCGGCCGGAATGCCTTGCCGGCGACGGTGGCGAAGCTCTTGCCCGAGAGTACGCGCTGCTGCGCCCACACCAGGATGGCGGTGACCGCCATGAGCAGGATCGCGACCGCGGCGGCGGTATTGTAGAGTGGCGGGCTCCAGGCGGTGAGCTTGAAGATATAGGTCGTGAGCACGCTGATGTTGGCCGGCGCGCCCAAGGCCGCTGGCACGCCGTAGATGCCCAGCATGACCACGAAGGAAAGCAGTGAGCCGGCGAGGATGGCGGGCGCGATCAGCGGGAAAGTGACGGTGAACAGCGTGGTGAAGGCGCTGGCGCCCGATACCTCCGAGGCTTCCTCGAGGCTCGGATCCATGTTCCTGAGCGCCGAGGCGGTGAACATGTAGACGTAGGGCGCGTAGTAGATGCCGAACACCACGATCAGGCCCGACATCGAGTAGAAGTCGAAGCGGAAGTCGATGCCGAGCCACTTCAAGCTGGTGTTGAGCAGCCCGGTCTTGGGCGAGCCAAGGATGCCCCAGGCGACGCCGGCGACCAGCGGCGGCACGAACAGCGGGATCATGCTGGCGCCGGCGATGAAGCCTTTGAACGGCGTGTTGGTGCGCACGACGATCCACGAGAAGGCGAGGCCGATGACGACGGCCAGGATCGTCCCGCCGCCACAGGCCACGATCGCATTGAAGAAAGCGAGATGGACGTTTTCGTTGACGAGGACGTCGATGAAATGCTTGGCCGACGGGCGGAAGGCACCGAACCCGTCGACGATGGGGTTCGAATCGCTCAGCGCGCCGAACACCAGCATCAGCAGGGGATAGACCACCAGAAAGGCGAGCAGGATCAGCAGCGCGCCGACCCATAACGGGGCGGCGAGGCGCCGCGGCGCCGATGCCTCGGCGGATGCGGGCAATGCTGCAGCACTCGTTGCCGTCAACGCTCCAATTCCTCCCTGACGAATGCGGCCCCACCGCCGTCTTCTTCATTTGCTGTGTAACCGTAGCCCATTGGAGAATCGGGCGCTACGACTTGGTTAGGCAGCGTGACTACTCGTCGCCATTGACCCCTGTCAGGAACCTCTCCGAGTAGGAATTCATGATCTGCTGCCAGGTCGCCTTGGTGCCCCGCGCGGACCAGTTGAAGATCGGGGTCAGGGTCTTGACGGTGAAATCCGTCATCGAAGCAAACGAGCCGGTAATGCCGTTGGTGATGATGTCGGCGTTCTTCGTGCCCTCGGGATCGGCCTTGGAGGCCTTCGCGGCGAAGTAGGAAAGATTGTAGTAGCTGTAGCTCGAGCAGCCGAAGAAGCCGAAAATCTGGTACTGGCCGAGATTCATTTTGATGGGCGCGCCGATCTGCTCGCCCATGTATGTGAGGTCCAGCAGCCCGACACGGGAATGCCCAGAATAGAGGAACACCGAGCCGCGTTCAGCCGCCTCCTTCGCCATACAGAAGAAGGCGACGCTGTCCTCGCCGATGTTGGTGACGCCCCAGAACAAGCGGACGACGATCCTGCGCCCACCGTCCTTGCGCGTGAATTCCTCGACGTAGCCCGGCGAGGCGGCTAGAGGCTTGGTGTTCCCACATTCGCGCTCGCGCTCGTCGACGGGGATGGTGCGAGCCGAGAAACCTTGACTCAGTAGGAACTTGCGGGTGTCCCGGTAGTTTGCGGCATTGTAGTCGCCGTTCTTGTCCGGTGCGGACTTGCCGTTCTTGTCGTCGTCGGCCCCGTATGTCAGCACGATGCGAATTTCGCCGTTGCCGTTGACCAGCCGCTCGTAGGCGGGAGCGGTATTGGTGGTATTGGCTCGCTTTGCGATGATCGCGCCGTCGGCGGTGAGATAGTCGACACCGTCGACCAGCGGACAGCCTTTGTTCAGCGGAGCCCAGAAGTAGGCCATGCGATATTTGTCGCCCCAACTGAAGCAGTTGTCTGTCGAGCGCTCCCACACCTTGTCCAGGTTGAGGGGCAAGCGGATCTTGACGACATCCTGGAGTCCGTTGTCGAGGACGAACGTGCCGGTGTAGCGGTAGCGCACGTAGAGCTTGCCGGTCTTGCTGTCGCGATGCTTGCCGAGAACGTCGACCTTCGCGTCGTTCTTGGCGGCGGCCTTCTTGGGTGCGGCCTGCAGAGGGCCGGCGAGATACAGGAGCTGGCTGTTGATGTAGGAGGGCTCCAGGATCACGTCGGGCGCATCCTCGGCGATCTCGACCATGCTGATGAAAGTGACCTGGCCTTCGTACGAATCCTTCGAGTAGTAGGCGGAGGCCGGGGAGCCGGCGAGGAGAAGAAGGCAGCCGGTGAAGGCAGCGGCAAGCAGGCGCTCGAGCATGGGCTGAAGCTCTTTCGCTTTGTGGGAATCGCCGTCGGCTTTCGCATCCGAGCCATGGCCGTAGCTCTCGGCGATTTCCGACGCTAATTTCCCAGGATGGGACTGAGAACGCACAACCGCTACGGCTACGTGCCTCTGCGCGGCCGCGCCGACTACGCTTGGCCGAATGGTGGACGGCTCGCCGTCTATTTCGCCCTCAATCTGGAGCATTTTTCCTACGGCGAGGGGCTCGGTGCGGAACTGGCGCCGGGTGGACCACAGCCCGACATTCTCAACTATGCATGGCGTGATTATGGCAACCGTGTCGGCGCCTGGTACATGCTCGACGCCTTTGATGCACTTCGCCTACCGCTGGCGGCACTGGTCAACAGCGCGATGTACGACTATGCACCGGCCGTGGTGGCGGCCTGCCGCGCCCGGGGCGACGAGATCGTGGGGCATGGTCGCACCAACGCGGAGCGCCAGGGCGACCTCGACGAAGGGGCCGAACGTGCGCTGATTGGCGAGGCGACCGCGCGGCTGGCGAAGGCCGAAGGCCGCCCCCCGGAAGGCTGGCTTGGTCCGTGGATTTCCCACAGCCATGTGACGCCCGACCTGCTGGCGGAAGCGGGCTATCGCTACCTGCTGGACTGGTGCATGGACGACCAGCCGATCTGGTTCCGCTGTCGCCATGGCAAGCGAATCCTGTCGGTGCCCTATCCTCAGGAAGTGAACGACATTCCCGCCATCGTCGCGCGCAAGATGAACGCCGACGCCTTCGCCGACATGATCGTCGATCAGTTCGACGAGATGCTTGAGCTGTCGCGCGAGCGTTCCCTCGTGATGGGTGTGGCGCTGCACGCCTATCTGGTCGGCCAGCCGCATCGGCTGCGCCATCTCAAGCGTGCCTTGCGCCATATCGCGGACCATCGCGAGAGGATCTGGATCACCACGCCGGGTGCCATCGCGCGGCATTGCGTGGCGCTTCCCCCGGGAACAGTTCCGTAGCACAAGTTTCTCCTGCCCGAGCGCAGCTTGGGGAGGTGTTCGGGGGGCGGACGGAGGGGCGGGCTCTCGTCGAAGTCATGATCCCTCTGTCGGCGTAAGACGCCGAAACCTCCCCACCGCGTGGGGAGGAGAGGGGAGATTTCATGCGTCTGTTCAGTGCCACGCTCGCCACCGAGACCAATACCTTTTCGCCGTTGCCGACCAGCATCGAGAACTACCGCGAGTCCGTGTTCTTCCGGGCCGGCGAGCACCCGACGGACGCGCCGCGCATGTGCACGGCGCCGCTGTTCGTGGCGCGCGCCCGGGCGGCTGCCGAAGGCTTCGAGCTGATCGAGGGAAGCTGCTTTGCCGCCAGCCCGGCGGGCACCACAAACCGGGCCGACTACGAAACCATGCGCGACGAGATCCTGGGCCAGATTGAGGCCGCGTTGCCGGTCGATGGCCTTCTGCTGGGCCTGCACGGCGCCATGGTGGCGCACGGCTACGACGACGTCGAAGGCGACATCATCGAGCGTGCCCGCGCCTTAGTAGGGCCAACCTGCGTGATCGGCGTCGAGCTCGATCCGCACTGCCATCTCACCCTGAAGCGCGTCTCCCACGCCGACATCATCGTGCTCTACAAGGAATTCCCGCATACCGATGTCGTCGAGCGCGCCGAGGACGTGCTCGATCTCGTGCTGGCGACGCTGCGCGGCAAGGTGAAGCCGGTGATGTCGGTCTATGACTGCCGGCAGATCCAGAGCTATCCGACGACAATCCAGCCGATGCGCGGCCTGGTCGACCGCATCAAGGCGATGGAAGGCAAGGACGGCATCCTGTCCGTCTCCATTGCCCACTGCTTCCCTTATGGCGACGTGGCCGAGATCGGCACCCGCGTGCTGGTGGTAGCCGACGGCGACAAGAAGAAGGCCGATGCGCTGGCGACGGCACTGGGCGAGGAGCTCGTGTCGCTGCGCGGCAAGACCCAGCCGCCGTCGTTCGACGTTGTGACCGGCGTGAGCGAGGGTGTCGCCTTCAACGACCTGCCGGTGGTGATCGCCGACCCGGCCGACAATGCCGGTGGCGGGGCGCCGTCGGACAACACCGATATCCTGCGCCAACTGATCGCCAGCAAGGTCGAGAACGCGTGCTTGGGCCCGCTGTGGGATCCGATCGCCGTGCGCCTCTGCTTCGATGCCGGGCTTGGCGCGCGCATCGGCCTGCGCTTCGGCGGCAAGATCGCGCCGTCGTCGGGCCAGCCGGTCGATGCCGAGGTCGAGATCATCGGGCTGAAGCGCGACGCCTGGCAGAGCTTCGGTCCGACCCAGGTGCCGGTCGGCGACTGCGCCGCCGTGCGCGTGGGCGGCGTCGACGTCGTGTTGATCGGCAACCGCACTCAGGCGACGGGGCTGGAGCTGTTCACGAATCTCGGCATCGATCCCACGCAGAAGAAGATCGTGGTGGTCAAGTCGACCAATCATTTCATGGCGGCGTATGGGCCGATCGCCAAGAAGGTGATCTACGTCGAATCGAGTGGACCCCTGCGCCGCGACCATCGCAAGGTGCCCTACACGAAGGTCCAGCGCCCGATCTGGCCGCTCGACGCCGACGCGAGGCCGCTCGGGCTGATCTATTAGAGGATTTGTCCCGCGATCGGACCCCAGCGCCACGGCCCGATCCGCCCTCAAGTCGGCTCTACGCGGGCGGGGACAAGAGCCGGTCGCGGCCATAATATTAGCGATCTAGCCTCGATGGGCATCGCGAATGCCAGAGGCGTTGGAAACTCGGTTCAATAATTTGTCGAGGTAGCAAACGCGTTTCTCGGGAGGAGCAGCCCATGACACGAGTCCATCGGATTACGCGTCGCAATGCGTTGAAGGTCACGGCTGGCGCCGTCGGCGCGACCCTGCCGCTGGTGCATGTCCAATCAGCCGCCGCTGCCGGCAAGCTGACGATGGGCCTCTGGGATCACTGGGTGCCGGCGGCCAACCCGGTACTGAAGGGTGTGGTCGACGAGTGGGCTGCCAAGAACAAGGTCGACGTGACGATCGACTTCATTCCTTCCGCCGGCAACAAGATGATTCTCACGCAGGCTGCCGAGGCGCAGGCGCGGAGCGGGCACGACGTCCTGGCCTTCGATCAATGGGCTGCCCATCAGTACGCCGACAGGCTGACGCCCGTGAACGACGTCGTCGAGGGGTTGGTCAAGCAGTATGGTCCGCTGAGCAGGGCCGTGGAATATCTCGGCGTATCGGATGGGAAATGGTTGGCCGTACCGGTGGCCTGGGGCTCGGCGCCCTTGCCTCCGTGCGCGCGGATTTCCGTGATCAAGGATGCTGCGGGCGAGGATGTGACCGAGTGGTACCCGGCCAAGGATGTGAAGACCAAGGGCGCGGACGACTGGACATACGAGAAGCAGCTCAAGATGGCCGAGCTTTGCCACAAGGCAGGCCACCTGTTCGCGTTCGGCTGCGGTGCCAACAGCACCGACGCGAATCAGACCTGGGGCGCGACGTTCGGGGCGTTCGGGGCACATCTCGTGGACGGCAAGGGCAACATCACCGTCGATTCCGATCCGGTCCGCGAGGTGCTCGATTACGTCAAGCGGATGGTCCCGTACCTGCCGCGCGAGACCATCTCCTACGACGACGCCTCCAACAACAAGGCCTACGTTGCCGGCAAGGCGGCGATGATCTGGAACCCGCCCAGCGCCTGGGCCGTGGCCAAGCGCGACGCGCCGACGATCGCCACCGATACCTGGCACTTTCCCAATCCCAAGGGAAGGATGGGCCGGCTGGTGCCGCATCGACCCTATTTCTGGGGCATATGGCAATGGGCGCAGAACAAGCCGGCGGCAAAGGATCTGCTGACCTATCTCAGTCAGCGAGACGTCGTGGCCAAGCTCAGCATTCCGGCGGCGGGTTATGACATCCCGCCTTTCCTGTCGATGGCCGATCTGCCGGTGTGGGCGGAGCTCGAGCCGCCGAAAGGCACGATGTACAATTATCCCCTGCGTCCCCACCATGATGCCGAGTACTACATCGTCGGCTCGAGTGCGCCGCCCGAGATCGGGGTGCAGATATGGAGCCAGTACATGATCCCGGGGATGGTGGCCCGCATCGTGACCGGCAGCACCGCGAAGCAGGCGATCGACTGGGCGAAAGGGGAACTTTCGGGCTTGCGTCGCTGAGCGCACGCTCTTTCCGCGAGGACGAGCCACTTTCGGGTCGCCTGAATCATCCGGCCTACGCACTCGTTCGCGCTCTCGAGGATCTGTCGTGCGCCATTCCCGGTGCGCGTCAGGCCGCTGGACAAGCCGGCGGCTTTGCATAATTTGTGCATGGGGAGTGGCTCGATGGATTCGAGGGGAACATGATTGTGAGATTGTTGGCCGGCTTGGCCGCGCTCGTCCTGCCGTTGTCGGCGATGGCGCAGGAGAAAGTCCTGCGGGCGGTCATGCACGCCGACGTGCGCGTGATCGACCCGATCTGGACGACTCAGACGATCGCCAACATCCATGGCGCGCTGGTTTACGACACGCTGTTCGGCAACGACGCCGACCAGAAGCCGCAGCCGCAGATGGTGGGCAAGTACGAGATCAGCTCCGACCGGCTGACCTACACCTTCACCCTGCGCGACGGACTCAAGTTCCACGACGGCTCGCCGGTCACGACCAAGGACGTTATCGCCTCGATCAAGCGCTGGGGCGCCAAGGACGGCGTTGGCCAGCGCCTGATGGGCTATGTCACGGCCTCGGACGCGGTCGACGACAAGACTTTCAAGATGGTGCTGCGTGAGCCTTACGGCATGGTGCTGGAGTCGCTCGGCAAGAGCGGCAGCTCGATCGCCGCCATCATGCGCGAGAAGGAAGCGCTCACCGATCCGCAGCAGCAGGTCAAGGAATCGATCGGCTCCGGCCCCTACATCTTCGCCAAGGATCAGTGGGTCCCCGGCAGCAAGGCGGTCTACCTCAAGAACAAGGATTACGTGCCGCGTACCGAGGCGCCGTCGTCGTTCGCCGGAGCCAAGATCCCGGGCGTCGACCGGATCGAGCTGGTGTGGATCTCCGACCCGCAAACCGCGATGTCGGCCCTGGTCAACGGCGAGATCGATTTCTACGAGAATCCCAACACCGACTTCCTGCCGCTGCTCGCCAAGGCACGCGGCGTCAAGCTGATGAAGACCGGCAAGATCGACAGCACGCAGGGCATGATCCGGCTCAACCACCTGCATCCGCCGTTCGACAACGTCAAAGCGCGTCAAGCGATGTACTACCTGATCAACCAGGAGGATTTCCTGCGCGCCATTGTCGGCGATCCGACGTACTACCGCGTCTGCCCGGGAATGCTGACGTGCGGCGGGCCGTACGAGAACGACGGCGGCGCCGCTTTCATGAAGGAGTACAATCCGAAGAAGGCGCTGCAGCTCCTGAAGGAGGCGGGCTACAAGGGCGAGCCGATCACCGTGCTGGCCGCTACCGACCACAACACCATCACGCCGGCGACTCAGGTGCTGATCCAGGCGATGCGCGAGGCCGGCATCAACCTCGATGTGCAATCGATGGATTGGGGCTCGGTCGTGTCGCGCCGCGCCAAGAAGGATCCGCCGAGCCAGGGTGGCTGGCACATCTTCGTCACCACGTCGGGCGGCGTGGGGTCGGCCAATCCGGTTCTGCATACCTGGATCGGCGCTGCGTGCGACAAGGGCCTGTTCGGCTGGCCGTGCGATCCCGAGATCGAGAAGCTGCGCAACGCCTTCGGCATGGCGGCGAGCGAGGACGAGCGCAAGAAGATCGCCAAGGAACTGCAGGCCAAAGCGATGGAGCAGGTCGTCTACATCCCGTTCGGTCAGTGGGACACCCCGCTCGCCTATCGCGCCGACCGCATCGACGGCATCGTGCCCAACACCGGGCTGGCGGTGCTGTGGGGAATTACGAAGAAGTGAGTTTTCTCCTCCCCTTGCACAGCAAGGGGAGGTGTCGCGGTCATGCCGCGACGGAGGGGTCATGATTCGAAGAGGCATCCCGAGGGTCATGACCCCTCCGCCCCGTATGACGGGGCACCTCCCCAGCAAGGCTGGGGAGGAGTCCGAGACATGACCGCCTATATCGCTCGCCGTCTGTTCGCCACCCTGCCGGTGATGGCGGTGGTGGCGTTGTTCGTCTTCTTCCTGCTGCGCTTCGCACCGGGCGACCCGGCGGCGATCATCGCCGGCGACGACGCCACCGCCGAGTCGATCGCCGCGGTGCGCGTCAAGCTCGGCCTGGATCGGCCGGTGGTCGAGCAATTCGGGGTCTGGCTGTGGGACCTGACGCAGGGCGACATGGGCGTGTCGATCTTCTCCAACCTGCCGGTGACACGTCTGATCGCCCAGCGCGTCGAGCCGACCCTGGCGCTCGCCCTGTCGACCCTGTTCGTCGCGGTGGCGCTCGCCATCCCGATCGGCGTGGTGGCGGCCTGGAAGGCGCGCAAGCTGGTCGACCGACTGGTCATGGGCTTCGCCGTCCTGGGCTTCGCCATGCCGGTGTTCGTGCTGGCCTACGTGCTGATCTACTTCTTCGCCGTGCAATGGCAGCTCCTGCCGGTTCAGGGTTACCGCCCGATCCGCGAGGGCTTCTGGCCGTTCGTCGAATGCCTGATCCTGCCGTCGGTCGCGCTCGGCGTGACCTACATGGCGCTGATCGCCCGCATCACCCGTGCCTCGATGCTCGAGGTGCTGCAACAGGACTACATCCGCACCGCCAACGCCAAGGGCCTGGCAACCGACCGCGTGCTGCTGCTGCATGCGCTGAAGAACGCCGCGGTGCCGATCGTCACGGTGATCGGCATCGGCATTGCGCTGCTGATCTCGGGCGTCGTCATCACCGAGACCGTATTCAACATCCCGGGGCTGGGCCGCCTCACGGTCGATGCCGTGCTGAAGCGCGACTATCCGATCGTCCAGGGCCTGATCCTGGTGTTCGCTGCCGCCAAGGTGCTGGTCAACTTGATCATCGACATCTCCTACGCTTTCCTCGACCCGCGGATCCGTTACTGATATGGCTGCCCCCGCTGCCTCTCTCGCCGACGATCTTGCGCCGCCTTCGCGCCGCTTCTCGCTGCCGACGGCGATCCGGCGCAACCCGACGATTGCGTTGGGCGGCGCCTTGCTGCTGGCTTTGGTGATTGTCGCCATCCTCGCCCCGGTCATCGCCACCCACGACCCACTCAAGATCACGCCGGTCAATCGCCTGCGGCCGCCGTCGGAGCGCTGGTGGTTCGGTACCGACCAGTTCGGCCGGGATATCTTCTCGCGCACGGTCTACGGCGCCCGCGTCTCGCTGATCGTCGGCTTGTCGGTGGCGGCCTTCTCGAGCTTGCTCGGCCTCGCGCTGGGCCTGGCGTGCGGCTACTTCCGCCGCATCGACGGCGTGGTCATGCGGATCATGGACGGCCTGATGGCCATCCCGTCGATCCTGCTCGCCATCGCCTTGATCACCCTGACGCGCCCCGGCCTCGGCATCGTCATCGTGGCGATCGTCATTCCCGAGGTGCCGCGAATCGTGCGCGTGGTGCGCGCGGTTGTGCTGTCGATCCGCTCGCAGCCCTACATCGAGAGCGCCATCGCCGGCGGCACGCGCAACACGAAGCTGCTGGTGCGTCACGTGCTGCCCAACACTCTGGCGCCGCTGATCGTGCAATCGACCTATGTCTGCGCGTCCGCGATGTTGATCGAGGCCGGCTTGAGCTTCCTCGGGGCCGGCGTGCCGCCCGAAGTGCCGAGCTGGGGCAACATCATCGCCCAGGGCCGGACCTTCTTTCAGATCGCACCATGGACGATCCTGATCCCAGGCGCGTTCCTTGCGATCACGGTGCTGGCGGTGAACCTGCTGGGCGACGGTCTGCGCGACCGGCTCGATCCACGGCTGGCGCGACGCCTGTGACCGCGCTCCTCGAAGTTCGTGACCTGCACACCCAGTTCGACACGCTGGACGGCGTGGTGGGTGCCGTCGATGGCGTGTCGTTCGACCTGGTGCGGGGCGAGACTCTCGGCATCGTGGGCGAATCGGGCTGCGGCAAGTCGGTGACGGCGCTCTCCATCCTGCGCCTGATCCCGGCCGAGACCGGTCGGATCGCCTCCGGGTCGATCCGCTTCGACGGCCAGGAGCTGACCGGGCTCGACGAGGAGGCGATGAAGCGCCTGCGCGGTCATCGTATCTCGATGATCTTCCAGGAGCCGATGACCAGCCTCAACCCGGTGCTGACGGTCGGCACGCAGATCGCCGAGAACGTGGTGCGTCATCTCGGCGTGCCGTGGAAGGCGGCGCGCGAGCGGGCGTTCGAGATGCTCGATCTGGTGCGCATTGCCGACGCCCGCCGACGGCTCGACGAGTATCCCCATCAGCTCTCGGGCGGCATGCGCCAGCGCGTGATGATCGCCATGGCTTTATCGTGCGATCCGCAGGTGTTGATCGCCGACGAGCCGACGACGGCGCTCGACGTCACCATCCAGGCCCAGATCCTCGATCTGATGCTCGAGCTCAAGGAGAAGACCGGCACGGCGATCGTGCTGATCACCCACGATCTCGGGGTGGTGGCCGAGACCACGGAGCGGGTCGTCGTCATGTATGCCGGGCGCAAGGTCGAGGAGGCGCCGGTCGAGGCGCTGTTCGAGCGGCCGCTGCATCCCTACACGGCCGGCCTGATGCGGGCGATCCCGCGGCTCGACCTCGAGGCCGACAGCGCCGGCAAGCGGCCGCGGCTGCAGGAGATTCCCGGGCTGGTGCCGATCCTCACGCAACCGATCGTCGGCTGCGCTTTCGCCGCGCGCTGCACGCTCGCGACCGAGCGCTGTCGCGTCGAGGCACCGCCCTTCGTCGACGCCGGTGGCGGCCATACGGTCGCCTGTTGGGAGGCGCCGCGATGAGCGATCCGGCGGTCCTCGAGGTCCATGACCTGGTCAAGCACTTCCCGATCCATGGTGGTCTGCTGCAACGGCAGGTTGGCCAGGTGAAGGCGGTCGACGGCGTGAGCTTCGCCATCCGGCGCGGCGAGACGCTGGGCCTCGTCGGCGAATCGGGCTGCGGCAAGTCGACCATCGGCAAGACCGTGCTGAAGCTCATCGAGCCGACCTCGGGCCGCATCCTGCTGGGCGGCGAGGATGTGACGGCGCTGCCGCCGGCCGCCATGTGGCGCCACCGCCGGCGCATCCAGACGATCTTCCAGGATCCGTATTCGTCGATGAATCCGCGCCTGTCGGCCGGCACGATCGTCGGCGAGCCGCTGGAGAATTTCGGGGTGACGCGCGGGCGCGAGACCGCCGACAAGGTGGCGAGCCTGTTCGCGCGCGTCGGCCTCAGGCCCGACTCGATGCGCAAGTACGCCCACGAGTTTTCGGGCGGCCAGCGCCAGCGCCTGGGGATCGCCAAGGCCCTGTCCGTCAATCCCGAGCTGATCGTTGCCGACGAGCCCGTGTCGGCGCTCGACGTGTCGGTGCAGGCGCAGGTGCTCAATCTGCTGATCGACCTGCAGGAGGAATTGGGGCTCGCCTACCTGTTCATCAGCCACGATCTCGCCGTGATGCGACACATCAGCCATCGCATCGCCGTGATGTATCTCGGCCGCATCGTCGAACTCGCCGACAAGCGCACGCTGTTCAGCACGCCCAAGCACCCCTACACCGAGGCGCTGCTGTCGGCTGCGACGGCACCCGACCCCAAGCGCGGACGCCAGCGCAAGCGCATCGTGCAGGGCGACGTGCCGAGCCCGGCCAATCCGCCGCCCGGCTGCCATTTCCACACCCGCTGCCCCTACGCCGTCGCCGACTGCAAGGTGACCGCGCCGCCGCTCCGTGAGATCGCACCTGGCCACCGGGTGGCGTGTCTGCTTCGCTGAGGTCATCCCATGACGAACATCGCTGCGCTCGACGTCGGTTGCTACCACGTGCCATTGCCGGTCGTGCTGTCGGACAGCACGCATGGCGACATCCATCATTTCGCCCTGGTCACGGTCCGCGTGCGCGACTCCGATGGTGCAGAAGGGCTGGGCTATACCTACACGGTGGGCCATGGTGGAAGGGCGGTGGCCTCGGTGGTGCGCGATGACTTGGCGCCGCTGTTGGTCGGCCAGGATGCGGAGCGTATCGAGGCCCTGTGGCAGCGCATGTGGTGGGGCACGCACTACGGTGGCCGCGGAGGGCTCGCAGCCTTGGCGATCTCCGCTGTCGATATTGCGCTTTGGGACTTGGCGGCGCGCCGCGTGGCAAAGCCTCTGTGGCGGCTGCTGGGCGGCTTCGACCCGCAGGTGCCCTGCTATGCCGGCGGCATCGACTTGCAGTTCCCCGTGGAGAAGCTGCTGGCGCAAAGCGACGATTTCCTCGACCAAGGGTTTCGCGCCATCAAGATGAAGGTTGGCCGAGCCCAGTTGGGCGAGGACGTCGAGCGCGTGCGTGCCATGCGCAAGAAGCTGGGCGACGGCTTCCCGTTGATGGTCGATGCCAACATGGGCTGGTCGGTCGATCGAGCCGTGCGTGCGGCCCGGGCACTGGCCGAGTTCAACCTGGTCTGGTTGGAGGAGCCGACGATCCCGGACGATGTGGCCGGCCACGCCCGCATCGTGGCGCAGGGCGGCGTCCCGATCGCCACGGGCGAGAACTTGCATACGCTCTATGAATTCCAGCAGATGATCAGCGCCGGCGGCGTCACCTATCCGGAGCCCGACGTCAGCAACTGCGGCGGCGTCACGGTGTTCATAAAGGTGTGCCGACTGGCCGAAGCGTTCAACCTGCCGGTCACTTCCCACGGCGTTCACGACCTGACGGTGCATCTGTTGGCCGCGGCCCCGAACCGCTCGTACCTCGAGGTGCACGGCTTCGGGCTGGATCGCTACATGGCCGAGCCGATGCGCATCGTCGAAGGTAATGCCATCGCTCCGGAGCGGCCGGGCCATGGCGTCGAGCTGCTGTGGGACAAGCTGTCCCCGCTGGCGCTGTAGGGTTGTCTTACCGCCGGGCTCCCGGCGCCGTGTCGCGCAGATAGGTGAGGGCGGCCTGGACGCCGCCCGACTTGTGCGGAACCTTTGCCAGGCCGAGTGCCATCTCGACCCCCGACAGGGTGCCGAGCAGCATCAGGTCGTTGAAGTCGCCGAGATGGCCGATGCGGAAGACCTTGCCGGCCACCTTGCTGAGACCTTGCCCGAGCGACAGGTTGAAGTTCTCCAGGGCGATCTTGCGGAAGGCGTCGGCGTCATGGCCTTGGGGCATGACGATCGCCGTCAGCGCGCCCGAGTGGGCCTTGGGGTCGCTGCACAGGATCTCGAGGCCCCAGCCCGCGACGGCCGTGCGGGTCGCTTCGGCGTGGCGCGCGTGGCGGGCGAACACTGCCTCGAGGCCTTCTTCCAGCAGCATGTCGCAGGCTTCGTTCAGGCCGTAGAGCAGGGTGGTGGCCGGGGTGTAGGGAAACCAGCCGTTGGCGTTCACCGCCAGCATCTCCTCCCAACTCCAGAACGACTTGGGCAGCGTCGAGCTCTTCGAGACGGCGACAGCCTTTTCGCTCACCGCGTTGAACGAGAGGCCGGGCGGCAGCATCAGGCCCTTCTGCGAGCCGGCGACGCTGACGTCGACGCCCCATGCGTCGTGGCGATAGTCGAGCGAGCCCAGCGAGGAGATGGTGTCGACCATCAGCAGGGCAGGGTGGCGCACGGAGTCGATGGCGCGGCGCACCGCGGAGATGTCGCTCACCACGCCGGTCGAGGTCTCGTTATGGACGATGCACACCGCCTTGATCGTATGGTCGGGGTCGTTGCGCAGGCGGGCCTCGATGGCCGCTGGATCGGCGGGTTTGCCCCAATCGCCCCCCATGAACTCGGCCTTCAGCCCCAGGCGATCGGCCATGCGCTTCCACAGCGAGGCGAAGTGGCCGGTCTCCCACATCAGCACCAGGTCGCCCGCCGACAGGGTGTTGACCAGTGCCGCTTCCCAGGCGCCGGTGCCGGATGCCGGATAGATGATCACGGGTTGTCGGGTCTGGAAAACCTGCCGAATGCTGCGCAGCACCTTCTTGGCGAGCGCATTGAATTCCGGCCCTCGGTGATCGATGGTCGGATAGTCCATCGCCCGCAGGATGCGGTCCGGAACGTTGGTCGGGCCGGGAATTTGCAGGAAATGGCGGCCGCTGGGATGGGAATTCAGGCGCATCGTCGGCAGTTCCTCTCTTGGACTTGCATTTTGTATACAACATGCCAAATTGAGTCCAGAGACCTCATGGACGGATCAAGCCTCTCGATCGCGCGCTCGAGCCTGCCGCAAGCGGCGGCCGATCGGCTGCGGACGTTGATCATCGAAGGCGTGCTGGTTCCCGGAGCGCGGCTCAACGAGCGCGAGCTCAGCGAGCGGCTCGGTGTGTCCCGCACGCCGCTGCGCGAGGCCTTCCGCATGCTGGCGGCCGATGGATTGCTGGATCAGTTGCCCAATCGCGGCGTCCAGGTGGTGGCGCTGTCGCGCGAGGACGTGCGCCATGCCTTCGAGGTCATGGCAGGGCTGGAAGGATTAGCTGGTGAGCTTGCGGCCCGAAACGTCTCCGAGGCCGATCTCGAGGCTCTTCGCGCCCTGCAAGCGGATATGGAAGCCGCGCACGCGCGGGCCGATCTGCCGGCCTACTATCGGGCCAATCGCGCTATCCACGATCGTATCAGCATGGTCGCTGCAAATCCGGTCCTCACCCGCATGCAGCACACGCTCAATGTCCGGCTGCATGCCCTGCGTTTCCGCTCGAACCTCAATCGCGACAAATGGGACAGTGCGGTCGCCGAGCATCGATCCATGCTCGCGGCCCTTGCCGCACGCGACGGCGTCGCGCTACGTGACCTTCTTGTCCGGCACCTCCAGGCGAAGCTTCAGGTCGTCCTCGAGACAATGAATAAGCCGGTCAGGGAGGAGTGAGGGTCATGTCGTCGAAGGTCATCGTTTCCCGTCGCAGGGCGCTGAGGCTCGGTATAGCCGCTTCGCTGGTGGTGCCCACGGCGGCACGCGCTCAGCAGGGCTGGCCGCCGGCCACCATCACCTGGATCAATCCGTTTCCCGCCGGCGGCGGCACCGACGTCTTTGCCCGTCCGCTGGCGGCGCAGGTCGGTGAGCAGCTCGGCTGTCAGATCATCATCGACAACAAAGGCGGTGCCGGCGGCACGGTGGGGGCCTCGCAGGCCGCCAAGATGAAGCCCGACGGCTCTGTGTTCTTCGTCGGAGCCGTGCACCACACGATCGCCCCCAGCATCTACAAGACGCTCGACTACGATCTCGAGAAGAACTTCGAGCCGATCACCATGATCGCGCTGGTGCCGCAGGTGATCTCGATCAACCCGTCACGCGTGCCGGTCAAGACGGCGGCCGAATTCCTGGCCTATGTGCGGGCCAACCCCGGCAAGGTGAACTACGCCTCGCCCGGCGCCGGCACAGCGCACCATCTGGCCGGCGAGCTGTTCAAGCTCGAGACCAAGACCGACATCACCCACGTGCCCTATCGGGGCGCCGGCCCGGCGATGCAGGATCTGCTGGCCGGCAATGCCGACATGATGTTCGACGGCATGGGCACCTCGGCCTCGCAGATCCGCGCCGGCAAGCTGCTCGGCCTCGCCGTGGCGACACCGAACCGCCTGCCCGAATTTCCCGACATGCCGACCTCGGCCGAGATCGGTGTGCCCAACTGGATCGTGTCGACGTGGTACGGCCTGTGGGCGATCAAGGGCACGCCTCAGCCGATCGTCGATCGCATGTACGCCGAGATCGTCAAGGCGATGGCGACGCCCAAGCTGCAGGCGATCTGGAAGGATCAGACGGCCCAGATGGGCGGAGAGACGCCGGCGGAGTTCGCCAAGCGCATCCGCAGCGAGATCGAGAAATGGCAAAAGGTCGTGACCGCGGCCGGAGTGAAGCTGGACTGACAACGCTCGAGCAAACCCTGCGTCGCACGATCAAGGGCGAAGTCCTTTTCGACAAGGCCTCGCGCGGACGCTATTCGACCGACGCCTCGATCTACCAGGTCGAGCCGGTGGGCGTCGTGCTGCCGCGCGACGAGACCGATCTCGGTCTCGTCGTCGACATCGCGCGCGACGCCGGCGCGGCCATCCTGCCGCGTGGCGCCGGGACGTCGCAGTGCGGCCAGACGGTCGGCAATGCGCTGGTCGTCGACGTCTCGAAGTACCTGCGCGAGGTCGTGGGCTTCGACAAGAACCGCGCCGAAGTCACGGTGCAGCCGGGCGTCGTGCTGGACCAGCTCAATGCCTGGCTGAGGCCGCACGGTCTCTGGTATCCGGTCGACGTCTCGACCTCGGCGCAATGCACCCTGGGCGGCATGGCCGGCAACAATTCGTGCGGCAGCCGGTCGATCCGCTACGGCAACATGGTGCACAACGTCGCCTCGATCGACGCCATCCTGGCGACCGGGGAGCGTGCCCGCTTCGGCTCGGCGCGGCCCGAGGACATGCCGGCGGCCGTCCGCACCATCGCCGACAAGGTGGCGGCGCTCGCCTTCGCCGAGCGTGCCGAGATCGAGCGCCACTACCCGAAGGTGCTGCGCCGGGTCGGCGGCTACAACCTCGACATCTTCTTCCCGCAGTCGGAGCGGCCCTACACGCTCGACAATTCGGTGAACCTCTCGCACCTGCTGGTCGGCAGCGAGGGCACTCTGGCGGTGACCGAGCGCCTGACCTTGAAGCTCGCGCCGCTGCCCAAGCACAAGACCTTGGGCGTGGTGAATTTCCCGAGCTTCTACAAGGCGATGGATAGCGCCCAGCACATCGTCAAGCTGAAGCCCACGGCGGTCGAGCTGGTCGATCGCACCATGATCGAGCTGGCGCGGGCCAATCCCGCCTTCCGGCCGGTGATCGAGCGTGCCTTGATCGGCCGGCCCGAGGCGATCCTGCTGGTCGAGTTCGCCGGCGAGGAGCGCGAGGCCCAGCTTCGCGATCTCGCGCGGCTGGTCGAGCTGATGGGCGATCTCGGCTTGCCGGGCAGCGTGGTCGAGATGGCCGAGCCGCGGCCGCAAGCCGAGCTGTGGGAAGTCCGCAAGGCCGGCCTCAACATCATGATGTCGATGAAGGGCGACGGAAAGCCGGTGTCCTTCATCGAGGATTGCGCCGTTCCGCTCGAGCATCTGGCCGACTATACGCAGCGCCTCACCGAGGTGTTCGCCAGGCACGGCACGCGCGGCACTTGGTACGCCCACGCTTCGGTGGGCACCTTGCATGTGCGGCCGATCCTCGACATGCGCCACGAGGGCGCCGTCAAGATGCGCGCCATCGCCGAGGAGGCCTCGGCGCTCGTGCGTGAGTACAAGGGCGCCTTTTCGGGCGAGCACGGCGACGGGCTGGTGCGGTCGGAGTGGGTGGCGTGGCAATTCGGGCCTCGCCTCACCAAGGCGTTCGAGACGGTGAAGGACCTGTTCGATCCGAAGGGTATCCTCAATCCCGGCAAGATCGTGCGGCCGACGCGGATGGACGACCGGTCCTTGTTCCGTTTCAAGCCGAACTACACCAACATCGGCTATCAGCCGGCGCTCGACTGGTCGGCGTGGAATGTGCAGGCCGATCCCGTCACGGAAGCGCTGAGCGAGCCGGGCAGCGGCGGCGACCCCACCGGCGGCTTCGCCAAGGCCGCCGAGATGTGCAACAACAACGGCCATTGCCGGAAGTTCGATGCCGGCACGATGTGCCCGTCCTTCCGCGTCACGCGCGACGAGCTCCATCTCACGCGGGGCCGTGCCAATACCTTGCGGCTGGCGCTTTCCGGCCAGCTCGGTCCCGAGGCGCTGCGCTCGGATACCGTTGCCCGCGCGATGGATCTTTGTGTCAGTTGCAAAGGCTGCAAGCGCGATTGCCCGACCGGCGTCGACATGGCGCGCATGAAGATCGAGGTGCGGTCGGCGCGCCGCATGAGCAAGGGGCTCAGCCTGCGCGACCGGCTGATCGGCGGCCTGCCGGAGATCGCACCGTGGGCGCGGCGACTGCCTTGGCTGTTCAATCTCGCCAGTCTGGTGCAACCGTGGCTGGGCTTCGCCAAGCAGCGTAGCCTGCCGAGGTGGCGCGGCGACACCTTCCTCGCTATGACCGATGTCGACGAGCGCGACGCCACGGTGGTGATCTTCGCCGACACCTTCTCCAACAATTTCGAGCCGCACATCCTGCATGCCGCGCGCCGGGTGCTGGCGGCGGCTGGGCATCGCGTCGCCATCGCGTGGCCGACCCTCGGGGCGCCGGCGCTGTGCTGCGGCCGCACTTATCTCGCGACCGGCCAGGTCGACAAGGCGAAGGCCGAAGCGCGGCGGCTGCTCAATGCCTTGAGCCCGTTCGTGGCGAGAGGCGTGCCGATTGTCGGGCTCGAGCCGTCGTGCCTGCTGAGCTTGCGCGACGAGTTCCTCGTTCTCGGTCTCGGCGAAGAGGCCAAGGCAGTCGCCGACAATGCCTTCCTGTTCGAGGAATTCCTGGTCCGCGAGAAGAGGGCGGGTCGCCTCGCGCTCGAGCTCAAGGCGCTGCCGTTCAAGACCGCCCTGCTGCACGGCCACTGCCATCAGAAGGCGTTTGGCGCCATGAGTGCCGTACAGGAGGCGCTCACCCTGGTGCCCGATCTCGCCGTCAGCGTGATCGAGTCGAGCTGCTGCGGCATGGCCGGCAGCTTCGGCTACGAGGCCGAGCACTACCAGACGTCGATCGCCATGGCCGAGTTGTCGCTGCTACCGGCCGTGCGCAAGGCCGATGCTGACGCCTTGATCGTGGCCGACGGAACATCGTGCCGGCATCAGATCGCCGATGGCAGCAACCGACAGGCGGTACACGTCGCCGAGGTGCTGGCGCACGCACTCGAATAGCCTCCGAGGCCTTCCGTTGCAGAGGGCGAGGCCATGTGGCACCGTCCGCGCGCATGCAACAGAGACCAAGCAATCCCTATTCGAGCGCCGAGATCGATCGCGCCAGTCATGAGCGCGAGGACGAGGAGCGCATGATCGAGCTCGCCTCGTCCGGCGCTGCCCGTTTCGTGCCGATCGACACCGAGCGCAACCTGGTGAAAAGCGGCGGCAATCCGGAGGCGGTTTTCCTCCAGGGCATGATGGGTCGTGCGATCGCCAATGCGGCCGACACCCACATCTTCCTGGGCTATGTCGAAGGCACGCCCTATTTCGCCGTCGATGTCACCGGCAAGGACGTGCCTCTGCAGGAGCTCGGCGAGTTCGTCGACCTGCGCCAGGTCGGCGCGCTCCTGTTCGCTCGCGAAGGCTCGATCCTCGCCTACGCCCGCGGCATGACCTACTGGCATCGGCGCCACCGCTATTGCGGCGTGTGCGGCGCCACCACCAAGATCGCGCGCGGCGGCCACGTCCGCATGTGCACCAACGAGAACTGCAAGACCGAGCATTTCCCGCGCACCGATCCCGCCGTGATCATGCTGGTCCATCACGGTGACAAGTGCCTGCTCGGCCGCGGCAAGCAGTTTCCGAAGGGTATGCATTCGACGCTGGCGGGCTTCGTCGAGCCCGGCGAGAGCTTCGAGGATGCCGTGGCGCGCGAGGTCTACGAGGAAGTGAGGGTACGGGTGAAGAACGTCACCTATCGCTCCTCCCAGCCGTGGCCGTTTCCCGCCTCCGTGATGATCGGGTTCCATGCCGAGGCCGAATCGTTGGACTTCACCGTCAACGAGGACGAGCTGGCGAGCGCCCTGTGGCTCAGCCGTGAGCAGCTTCGACCCGAGAATTTGCCCAAGGACGGTTCCTTCTTCATGCCGCGCCGCGATTCGATCGCGCGCCGCCTGATCGAGGAATGGCTCGGCCATGAGGCTGGCCCGTCGATCAGCGGGTGACACCTTGCCGGGAGCGCGTCTCTACGTGGCGCATGTGCTCTTCTGGACCGTGGCCATCTCGCCCGCTCATCATCATGAGATCATGAGCGGGCGAGACGCCCGCGACCCCCATGAGCGCCACGCAGTGGCACCTTCCCGGCCATGAGATTCGTTCCACGAGGAGTTCCATGACCGTCCAGTTGTTCACGCCCGTCGAGATCGGCGGGGTCACCTTGCCTAACCGCATTGTCGTGTCGCCGATGTGCCAGTACGCGGCGGTCGATGGCAGCGCTCAGCCGTGGCACCTGGTGAATTACGGCATGATGGCGATGTCAGGCGCCGGCTTGGTGTGCCTGGAGGCGACCCACGTCGAGCGCGAAGGCCGCATCACCCAGGGCTGTCTCGGTCTCTACAGCGACGACAATGAAGCGGCCTTGAAGCCGGTTGTCGACTGGGCGAGAGCCTGGACGCCGCATGTAAAGCTCGCCGTCCAGATTGGACATGCCGGCCGCAAAGCCTCGGCGCAACGGCCCTGGAAGGGCGGCGGGCCGCTCACCCAGGCCGACGCTCCCGACCTGCCATGGACAACGTTCTCGGCGTCTGCCCTGCCGTATGACTCGAAGTGGCATACGCCGGTCGCGCTCGACGGCGTCGGCTTGAAGCGCGTCAAGCAGGCCTTCGTCTCGGCGGTCGAGCGCAGTGCGCGGCTGGGCTTCGACGTGGTCGAATTGCATGGCGCGCACGGCTACTGCCTGCATCAGTTCTTGTCGCCGCTCACCAATCGGCGGACCGACGAGTACGGCGGTACCATGGAAAAACGCCGTCGCTTCCCGCTCGAAGTGTTCGAGGCCTGCCGCAAGGCGTGGCCGCGCGAGAGAGCCTTGGGCATTCGCCTGTCGGCGACCGACTGGGTCGATGGCGGCCTGACGGTCGACGACACGGTGGAAACCGCGCGCCAGCTCAAGGCGCTGGGATGCGACTTTGTCGACGTCAGCTCGGGCGGCAATTCTCCGGCCCAGAAGATCCCGGTGGCGCCCGGCTATCACGTTCCGTTCGCCGCGCGCATCCGCAAGGAGGTTGGGATCAAGACCTGGGCGGTCGGCATCATCACCGAGCCGGAGCAGGCTGAGCGTATCATCGCGTCGGGCGAGGCCGATTGCACCGCGCACGCGCGCGCCTTCATGCTCGATCCGCGATGGGCGTGGAATGCCGCCCGCAGCCTCGGCGCAGAGACGCCGCCGTTGCCGCTGCCGGCCGTACGGGCGACGACGATCTTGCCGTTCAAGCCCCAACCCATCGTGGCACGAGCTGCCGACTAGGAACGTCGCCTGACGAGTGCGATGTTCGTCCAGGGCGAAGTCCTGATCCGCGCCTTGCCATCGATGCGCCGGTAGCGGTCGTCGTCGAGGAAGCGGCCGTGCGACCATTGCCGTTCCTCGCCACGGCATGCTCAATGTCGGCGTAATCGTCACCTGGAGGCTATTCACGGTCGATGTGCGGGCCGCGATTATTGAGTAGCTGGACCACTGAAGCGGTATCCGCTGGGCCCACAGGTGCTCCGGTTGCGAAAAACCGCTATCCTGCTAAGCAATGAGCGATAGCGCGCCCCCGTCCGCACCGTCGCGGCGCGAGCCTCAAGTGGATGTCGTCCGGCCACTCGTCGCGGTGACCCGCCTTCCGGGCGCGCAGGCGAAGCCCGAGGCCGCGCCCAAGCCTGTGGAGCCTCCTGTCAGGCCGGAACCGCCGCACCCTGCGGCCGAACCGGCGGCTGAGCCGGCCGGGACGTCCCCGGCAGGTCAGGTGGCGTCGGAGACCCGAGCGCCAAAACCCGTCCGCACGGCCAGCCGCTTGCGCCGCCTGATCACGGTCGGCGGCACGCTGCTGGGGCTGTTCATCCTGTGGGAGGTTCTGACCTACTTCGTCGCTTACACCGACGATGCCTATGTCCGGTCCGACCTCGTCGCGGTCGCTCCGGAGATCACCGGGCGCATCATCGCCGTCCACGTCGTCGACAATCAGGACGTCAAGGTCGGCGACAAGCTGGTGACCATCGACCCGACGCCATTCCAGCTCGAGGTCAATCAGCGCAAGGCGCAAATCGACGAGAACACCGCCTTGGTCAAGGTGGCGCAGGAGGAACTCGCCTCGTCGACGGCGGCACTCGAAGCGGCAACCTCGGCGCATACCTATGCCGTCCAGGAGCAGGCCCGCTATGCCGTGCTGGCGGCCGAAAACAATGCTCCGCGCGCTCAGTTGGACCGCGCCAACGATGCCTTGCGGCGGTCCGCCGCCGAGATGACGATTTCTCAGGTCGGGATCACCAAGGCGCGCACGAGCATCAACGCTCACCAGGCTGCCCTAGAGCTGGCCAAGGCCGAGATGGCGATGGCGCAGTGGAGGCTCGCCCGCACCATCGTGGTGGCGCCGGTCAACGGGTCGATCACCAATCTCACGACCCGGCCAGGCGATACCGCGACGATCAACATTCCCATGATCGGCATCGTCGATTCCGACGCCTGGCGGATCATGGCCAACTACAAGCAATACTACGTGCGCCAGTTGGCCATCGGGTCGACGGTCTGGGTGTGGCTCGACAGCGCGCCGTGGCAACTTCACCGAGGCAAGGTCACCGGCATCGCTCGCGGCTTCAGCCGCGATCCACAAGTGCCGATGCTGTTGCCCTACGTCGCGCCGACCACGGACTGGATCCGCCTGCAGCGACGCATTCCGGTCACCATCGTTCTCGACGGGCCGCCACCCCAGGGCAAGCTCTTCATGGGAGCCGACGCACGCACCGTGATCTTCCCATGATCGGCAAGGTCGCCCGCGCCATCGCCGAGGACTTCGCCGAAGGCGGCCGCATGACGGCCAAGGCGCTGAAAGCATTGTGGCAGGAGCTCGGCGACCTGGGCCAGGATCCGGCACTGAACCGGCAGGGCGTTGTGGTGGCCAGCGCCGTCGTGCTGGCCACGATCGTGGCCCTGTTTCTGGAAATGGAAGCGCCGTGGTGGGCCGCGATCAGTGCCTTCATGTCGATGATGGCGACCGGTGCCGGGTCGGTGCGGCGCGGTTTGCTGCGTCTTACCGGCACGATCGCCGGTGCGCTCGTCGGCTTCATCCTGGGACGCTGGTTGCCCTACGACCATGTCGCGCTGTGCCTGTTCCTGGGCGGCATGACCATGCTGGGCGTGGTGGCGATGCAGGTGAGCCCGCATGGGCTGGCCTGGCTGTTCCTGGCCATCACTTCCATCATGGTGTTGCTGAGCGGCCTGAACGACCCGCTGCTCATCGTGCCGACCGCCTACTACCGGGTGTTCGATGTGGCGATCGGTGTCTTCGCGGCTATCCTGATGGCCAATCTGTTCCAGGACTGGCATGCCGACCGGCCGCCGGCGATGCCCGGCTGGCGCCATCTGCTGGGCGCCCAGTGGCCCGCTTTGCTGCATGGGGCTCGAGCCGGAATCTCGGTCGTCATCGTCCTGATCGTCTGGGTCTTTCTCGACCTGCCGCAGGTGGCGGAAATGACGATCTCGATTGCCGTCGTGATGTCGGCGCCGGTGATCACCTATGGCGGCCTGGGCACGCGCCATGCCGTCGCCGAGCGATCGCTGCATCGGTTCATCGGCTGCCTGATCGGCGGTGCACTCGCGCTCGTCCTTCTCGGTCTCGACGTGACGTCGTTCGTGTGGTGGCTTGGCCTGATCGCAGCGGGCGTGTGGGTGGGCACCTACATCCAGCTCGGCAAGCATGGTGTCGGTTATCTCGGCACCCAGTCAGCCTTCGTGTACGTCATTACCCTGATCCAGGGACCGACACCGCCGACCAGCGTGATGCCGGGCATCGACCGCTTCGCCGGCATCGCCGGCGGTCTCGGCATATTGTTGTTGGTGTCGCTCCTGCTGTGGCCGAGCGACGAGGAGGATCGCGAAGCAATCTCCGAAACGCGCCGAGCCTGAGCTCTGCAAAACCCGCCGAGCTGCCGCCGCAATGGGCGCTTGTACCAGGTCGCGAGGCGGTTAGGTTCCGCGCCATGAGTGTCAAAACCCCGCCGGCGTCCGCCCCGCCGACGGACCGGATTCTGCGCGCCATCCTGGCCATCCTGCTGTCAGTCGCCTGCTTCTCGGTCCTCAACGCCGTTTCCAAGACGCTGACCGAGCACTATCCCGTCGGGCAGGTCATCTGGGCGCGCTACCTGTTCGCTTTCTTGTTCATGATGGCGCTGTTCCTGCCGCGCAGTGGGCTTGCCCTGTTCCGGTGGCACAATGTCGGCAGCCAGGTGGTGCGCGGCCTGTTGCTGTTCTTCTCCTCGTTCCTTTATTTCCACGGCCTGGTTTATCTGCCGTTGGCGACAGCGGCATCGATCTCGCTCACCAGCCCGCTCATCGTGACAGCCTTGTCGTCGCGCTTCCTCGGCGAGCCGGTCGGCATGGCGCGCTGGATCGCCGTCGGCGTCGGCTTCGCCGGCGCTCTGATCGTGGTGCGGCCGGGCCATGCCAACTTCGAATGGCCTTCGCTGCTCGTCGTGGGCAGCACCCTGTCCAGCGCCTTCTATCAGCTCTATTCGCGCCGCTACGGCCAGGCTGAACGCCCCGATGCCTCGGCCACCATGGCGACCATCGTCGGCACTGTCGTGGCCGCACCGATGCTGCCGTTCGAATGGACAACGCCGGCTTTCGGCTGGGACTGGGTGCTGTTCGTCGCCCTCGGCGTGCTGGCGGGCGTCGGCCACTACTTCGTCACCGTCGCCTACAGCCAGGCACCGGCGGCGACTGTCGCGCCGTTCAACTACATGCAGCTCCTCGGTGCGGCGATCCTGGGCTATCTGTTGTTCGATAACATTCCCGATTTCTGGACCTGGGTCGGCGCGGCTGTGATCGTCAGTTCCGGCCTCTATCTCGGTCACGCCGAACGTCGACGATGGCGGCGGAACACGATCAAGAAATGATCATCTGACCAAGATTTAGGCGGCCGCGGTGCCGCATGACTGCACCGTTGCGCCCGCGCGAGGTGCCTCTGCGACTGGCACAGCACTTGCTATTCCCCGAGACAGCGCAGGCCGCGTCAGCGGTTCTCCTCGGTTGGCGTGCCGACAATTTCGATGACGGCGTGCGTTCGCGACCGCCGGCAGGGAGTCGTCAGGGCAGGGGCACCGACACATCGAAATCCAACTCTCCACTCTCCGCTGATCGAGGAGGACAGGTCATGTGTGATCGAATTGGCTGTACGCATTTTCCCAAGCTTTCCGAGATGGATTTCACGGGTGTGGCGGCACCGTCGCGCCGCCGCTTCCTGAAAGGCGCGGCCGCGGCAACCAGCATCACGATGGGCCTTGGAGCGGGCCTCGGCGGTGTGCATGCCGCCAGCGGCGTGAAGTCCACGCACGGCACGGGCTTCTGCAATCTCAATATCTTCCTCGCCCATTCGCGGCAGTACGCGAAGAAGGACGGCACCGAACTGGTGTTCATCAATACGCCGACCTTTGCCGAGCAGGTGACGTTCCTCGGCATGGGGCAGGTCGACATCGGCCTGATGCCATACACCTCGTTCATGGCGCTCTATGATGCCGGCGCGCCCGTCAAGATCGTGGCGGGCGGCGGCATCGAGGGTTGCGCCATCGTGGCTCGTCCCGGGCTCGATTCGCCGGAGAAGCTCAAAGGCAAGACGTTGGGCACGTTCCAGCTCGATACGCTCGAGGTCATGCCCTACGACTACCTCAAGAAGAACGGCATCTCGTTCAAGGACGTCAAGGTCCGCTACATGGGCAACACGCCCGAGGCGGTCGAAGCCTTCAAGGCTGGCGCGCTCGACTGGATTTGCACCATCGAGCCGTATGCCTCTGCGCTGGTCAACGACGTCAAAGGCGCAGTCATGCTGACCAACGGCATCGATCTCTACGGCAAGGGCTATACGGATTGCGTGCTGGCGGCACGCGCGAGCCTGATGAAGGACAATCCGGAGGGGCTGAAGGCCATAATCAAGGGCATGATGCAGGCTCAGCTCGATGCCGAGACGCAGACCGAGGCGGTCCTGAAGGAGCTGGTCGGCAAGTACTATAAGACCTCGCTCGAGAACGCCAAGATCGCTCAAGGCAAGCAGCCGGCGGTCGTCGACGCGCGCAGCCAGACCGACTTCATCCTGCAGCGCACCGACAGCGTCATGGAGATGGGCTACATCAAGAAGAAGCCCGGCCGTGATGCCATCGACTGGACCTTGCTCGAGGCGGTGATCAAGGAGAATCCCGACCTCTACGGCAAGCTCAAGTTCAAGTCTGCCTGATGGCTGTCGTCACGCGCGACGGCGATTCGGGCGCCGCCGCCGGAGCATCCCGCCCGGCGGCGGCAACCCGCATGGTCGCCTCGACGATCAGTCTCGACTGGCTGACCAAGGTGTGGTGGACGTGCCTGTCGATCGGCCTGTTCGCCGGCCTTTGGGAGCTATGCTGGGCATTCGGCTGGGCGGATCCGAAGCTGCTGCCGCCGCCGCATATCTTCCTGGGCAACCTTGCTGAGCAGGGCAAGTTCTTCAACACCGCGACCCGTTGGCAGGTCGGCCAGGCGATGAACGAAGGCCCGACCGCCTTCGAATCGGTGATGATCACGGTCGGCGCGACGACGGCGCGCGTGTTCGTCGGCCTCGTGATCGCCTCGCTCCTGGCGATCGGCATCGGCGTCATGATTCGCTACTGGCATGTCTTCGACAAGCTGGTGCTGCCGACAATTACGTTGCTGTCGCCCGTATCGCCGATCGCCTGGCTGCCGGTGGCGATCTTCCTGTTCGGCATCGGCAATGCACCGGCGATCTTCATGGTCGTGGTGGCGCTGTTCTTCCATATGGTGCTGGCGACCATCAACCAGATCGACGGCGTCAGCCCGAACCTAATCAACGTGGCGCGCACCATGGGCGCCAGCAAGGCGCAGATCTACGGCCGCGTCATCGTTCCCGCGATCCTGCCCGGGATGCTGGCCGTGCTGCGGCTCAACCTGTTCGGCGCCTGGATGGTCGTCCTGGTCGCCGAATCGACCGGTGTCGGCTATGGCATGGGCCAGGTGATCATGCTGGCGCGCAACACCTTCAATCCGTCGCTGGTGTTCTTCACCATCGCCGTCATCGGAATCCTGGGATTTACGTTCGACTGGCTGCTGCGGCTCGCCCAGCGACGTATCCTCTATTGGCTACCCGACACCAAGGAGAAGCTGCGTGGCCTTTGACGCGCCGACTTTCTCGTCCAAGGACGCCGTGGTCTGCCGGGGAGTCGGCAAGACCTGGGCGGCCGGCACCAAGCGGGCGCACGAGGCGCTGCGCGACATCGACCTCGATATCGCGCCCGGCGAGTTTGTCGTCTTCCTGGGCCCGTCGGGCTGCGGCAAGAGCACGTTGCTCTACCTCATCGCCGGGCTCGAGGACGCGACCGACGGCGCCATTTGGGCGTTCGGCGAGGAGGTCGAGAAGCCATCGCCCGAGCGTAGCCTGATCTTCCAGGAAACCTCGCTCTTTCCCTGGTTGACCGTATGGCAAAATGTGAGCTTCGGGCTTGCCATCCGCGGCGCCTCGCAGGCCGAGCGCCGGGCAGTAGCCGCCGAGGCACTGCAGCGGGTGGGTCTGAGCGCCGCCATGGACAAGCGGCCGGACGAACTATCCGGTGGCATGCGCCAGCGCGTCGCCGTGGCGCGTGCCCTGGCGATGCGGCCGAAAGTGCTGCTGATGGACGAGCCGTTCGCTGCCCTCGACGTGCAGACCCGAGCCCGCATGCAGGACTTCCTGCTCGATGTGTGGCGCGATTCGGGGGCGTCGGTCCTGTTCGTCACCCATCACATCGACGAGGCGGTGGCGCTGGCCGATCGCGTCGTCGTGTTCACCTCGCGGCCAGGTCGCATCAAGACGATCTATCCGATCGACCTGCCGCGGCCACGCAACCTGTTCTCGCGCGAGGCCGAGGCGATGCGCATTCAGCTCACGGAGCTCCTGCGCGACGAGGTCGATCGCGCGTTCGCCGAGCAGGAGGCGCTCGCGACCGCTACATAGGCCTCCGCCGTCATACGGTTGGGGTCGGGCACATCTTTCATGTGCCTCCCCGGTAGTCGGGGGAGGTGGCCCGTAGGGCCGGAGGGGGAAGGCCTCAGTCGAGGTTCATCTGATTGTGACGTCGGAACTCATGAATCTCGACTGGGGCTTTCTCCCTCCGCCCCGTATGACGGAGCACCTTCCCCGATCCGGCGCTGTTTACAGCGCCATAGGGAGAGGAAAGGAATTTGAACAGGAGGAATTATGGCCACCAGTCTCGTGCGCAGCCGTGCCACCATCACCGGCGTAAAGGATCGTTTCGAGTGGAATGAGATCAAGGACGGTGCCGTGCTGCAGGAGGACGGCGTCATCGTCGCCGTCGGCACCTACGACGATTTGCACGCCAAGTACCCGACCGTGCCGGTGATCGGCAGCGGCAAGGAAATCCTGCTGCCGGGCTTCGTCAACGGCCACCACCATGTCGGCTTGACTCCGGTACAGCTCGGCTCGCCCGACATGCCGCTCGAGCTGTGGTTCATCACCCGCATGGTGATCCGCAATCTCGATCTCTATCTCGACACGCTCTACTCGGCGTTCGAGATGATCGGATCGGGCATCACCACGGTGCAGCACATCCACGGCTGGATGCCGGGCACCCTGGACGAGGTCGAGAAGCGCGCCGGCGATGTCATCCGCGCTTACGAGGATGTCGGCATGCGGGTCAGCTACTGCTACGCCGTGCGCGACCAGAACCGGCTCGTCTACCAGGCCGACGAGGAGTTCGTGGCGAGCTTGCCGGCCGAGCTGCAGGGCCCGATGAAGCGTTGGTTCGAGCGTTTCAAGATGGGCCTCGACGATGCGATGGATATGTTCAAGAGCTTCCATTCGCAGCATCACAACAAGCGCCGGGTGAAGATCCAGCTCGCGCCAGCCAACCTGCACTGGTGTTCCGACAAGGCGCTGACGGCGCTCTCCGATGCCTCGGAGAAGTACGATGCGCCGATGCATATGCACTTGGTCGAGACGGCCTACCAGAAGGAATATGCCTGGCGGCGCGGCAAGTGCACGGCGCTGGAATACATCGACCGCTTCGGTCTGGTGACCAAGCGGCTCACCCTGGGCCACGGCGTGTGGCTCAGCGATAAGGACATCGACCGGTTGGCGGAGGCCAAGGGCTGCGTCTGCCATAACTGCTCGTCGAATTTCCGCCTGCGCTCGGGCGTGGCGGCGCTCAATTTCTTCGAGAAGAAGGGCATCAATACCGCGATCGGCCTCGACGAGGCCGGTATCAACGACGACCGCGACATGCTGCAGGAGCTGAAGCTGGTGCTGCGCGCCCATCGCGTGCCCGGCATGGTGGAGGCCGACGTTCCGACCATGGCCCAGGTCCTGCGTATGGCGACGGTCGGCGGCGCGCGCACGACGCCGTTCGGCGAGGCGATCGGCAGGCTCGAGGTCGGCAAGGCGGCCGACATGGTGCTGCTCGACTGGGACAGCATCGCCTATCCCTATCTCGACGAGCTGACGCCGACGCTCGATGCCGTGATCCAGCGCGCCAAGCAGCAGTCGGTCACCATGACGATGTGCGATGGCGAGGTGATCTACAAGGATGGCCTGTTCACCAAGGTCGACCGGACCGTGGCGCTGAAGGCCCTGCACGACGACCTCAGCAAGGCGCTGGCCGACGACGAGGTCGAGCGCCGCAACCTCTCCAAGGCATTGCTACCCTATGCCCGCAAGTTTTACGCCGACTACATCGACACCTCGAAGCACCAGCCGTTCTATCGCCCCAGCTCGATGGTGTGAGGCTGGCTACGCAGCCCTCGACAGCCGAGCGATATAGAAGCCGTCGAGGCCACCGCGGTCGGGCCACATCGAGGGCAGGGTGCGGACGTCTCCGGCAGGCGTCACGGCATCGGCGAGGTCGGGAAGCTCGGCCGGCGATACCTTGCGCCGCGCCAACCGGCGGTCGCGCGCCAGCAGGGCGTCGATCCGGGCCGAACCCTCGTCCTCCTGCAGGGAGCACACGGCATAGACCAAGGTGCCGCCCGGCTTCAGCAGCGCCGTGGCCCGAACCAGCAGGCGGTCCTGTGTCAGCGTGAGGCGGGCGACGTCGTCTTCGTCCTTCAGCCAGGCGATGTCGGGATGGCGCCGCAGGGTGCCGGTGCCGGAGCAGGGGGCGTCGAGCAGGATGGCGTCGAACGCCGCCTCGGGGGCCCACTTGCTGGCGTCCGCCGTCACCAATTCGGCCGACAGTCCGGCCCGCTGTAGGTTTTCGCCCAAGCGCGCCATGCGGCGGGCGGAGATGTCGACGGCGGTGACGCGGGCGCCGAGCGCGCAAAGCTGCAAGGTCTTGCCGCCAGGCGCGGCACAGAGATCGGCCACGCGCTTGCCGGCAACATCGCCCAGCAGGTGCGCCGGCAGGGTGGCGGCAGCGTCCTGCACCCACCATGCGCCCTCGGCGAAGCCCGGCAGGTCCGGTATGTTGCCGCCGCCGCGGCGGCGGATGGTGCCGGTGGCAAGCAGTTCGCCTTCGAGGCGCTCTGCCCAGCTCGCAGCGTCGGCACGCGGCGTCAGGTCGAGGGGCGCCTCGATCAGGTGGGCGGCAGCGATCGCCCGCGCGGTCGGGTCGCCGTAGCTCTCGACCCAACTCTGCCAGAGCCAGTGCGGCGTATTGAGGCGCGCCGGATCGCGATCGCCGAGCAGGGCAAGTCCTTCCCCGGCGACCCGGCGTAGCACGGCATTCGTCAGCCCCTTGAGGTGCGGCCGGCCGGCATCGACGACCAGCCGCACCGACGTATCGACGGCGGCATGGGCGGGGGTGCCGAGGAACAGGAGCTGGGCCGCACCGAGCCGCAGCACGTGGAGGCCGACTGCGTTGGCACCCTCGGGCGGGCGCTCGACGAGGTGGCCGAGCACGGCGTCGATCTCGCCCAGGCGGCGCAACGCCGTGGCCAGCAGAAGGCGGACGAAGGCGCGGTCGCGCGGATCGAGGCCGGGAAAGCCGGGGTGGCGCGCCAGTGCGTCGTCCAGCGGCTGGCCCTTGTCGAGGCAGGCCACCAGCACATCGAGCGCGACGCGCCGGGAGGCGAGCGTTGCATCCATTGGACGGCGCTATAGCCCCCTGCGTCGTGAATGTCATGGTCCGTGCGCCGCCTGGGCGGGTAGGGTGCCCGCGAAAGGATTCCTGCATGAAGCGAGTTGGTTCGTATCTCGGTGACTGGTGGCGGCTGGTGAGCCCCTATTTCAGGTCCGAGGAGCGCTGGATCGCGTGGTCGCTGCTGATCGGCGCCATCGTGCTGACGCTTTCGGCCGTGGCGGTCGACGTGGCCTACAACGAATGGAGCCGGCGCTTTTTCGACAGCTTCCAGAACAAGGACGAAACCGCGTTCTGGCAGGAAATGGTCAATTTCACGTGGATCGCCGCCCTCTCTATTGGCTTTGCCATCGCCCGCGGCTTGGTCAGCCCCTATCTGCGCCTGCGTTGGCGGCGTTGGTTGACCGGGCAGAATCTCGCGCGTTGGCTCGACGGACGCGGCTACTACCGCATCGAGCTCGAACGCCGGATCGACAATGCCGACCAGCGCATCGCCGAGGATCTCGAGAAGCTCGGTCTCTACACCATGCAGCTTCTGCTGGGGGCGATCGGCGCGACAGCCACTTTGATATCGTTCCTGTTCATTCTTTGGCAGCTCTCCGGGTCGTTGTCCCTGGCCTTCGTCGGCATCGATGCAACCGTGCCGGGCTACATGGTGTGGGTGGCGCTGGTGTACGCCTTCGTCGGCACCTACCTCGCCAATCTGGTCGGCCGACGCTTGATTCCCCTCAACTTCGCCAAGCAGGCGCTGGAGGCGGATTTCCGCTTCGCCCTGGTGCGCGTCCGCGAGAATGCCGAGGGCATCGCGCTCTACCGCGGCGAACCGGCCGAGCAGCACAATCTGGTCGGACGCTTCCAGGCCGTGTTCATGAACGGCTGGCGCGTCCTGACGACCACCCTCCAGCTCACCTTCTACCAGTCCGGCTATGCGCAGATCGCGATCATCTTTCCCTATCTCGTTACCGGGCCGCGCTTCTTCGCCGGCGCCATCACGCTCGGCGTCATGACGCAGACCGCCCAGGCCTTCAGCCAGGTCCAGACGGCTCTGTCGTTCTTCATCGACAACTACACCACGGTAGCCGAGCTGCGCGCCGTGATGGACCGACTGATGGGCCTGCAAAGCGCCATCGACCACAAGCCGGTGACCTCGATCGAGGTAGCACGGCAGGCCGGCCAGGCCGACATCGGTGTCAGCGACCTGACGCTCAGCCTGCCCAACGGCCAGGCCCTCCTCGAGGATACGACGTTCGCCCTGCCGAAGGGCAAGTCGACGTTGATCACCGGCACCAGTGGCTCGGGCAAGAGCACGTTGTTTCGTGCGCTGGCGGGCATCTGGCCGTTTGGCTCCGGGCAGGTGCGAGTGCCGGCGGGGGCTCGGGTGCTGTTTCTGCCGCAAAAGCCTTACATCCCGATCGGTACGCTGCGTGACGCCGTCAAGTATCCCGACGAGCGCTCGACGGCGAGCGACGCCGACGTCGAGGCCGCGCTCGAAGCGGCTCGGCTCGGCCCATTTGCGCGGCGACTCGACGAAGTGGCGCATTGGACCTACGTCTTGTCGGGCGGCGAGCAGCAGAGGCTCGCGGTGGCACGTGCCTTGGTCTTCAAGCCCGACTGGCTGTTCCTCGACGAAGCGACGGCCTCGCTCGACGAGGCGACGGAAGCCGCAATCTACGGCGAGCTGAAGCGCCGATTGCCGAACGCCACGATCGTCTCGATTGGCCATCGTCCGTCGCTGCGCCAATGGCACGACCGCGAGATCCAATTGCAGCGGGTGCCCGGAGCGGTGGGCCGTTTGCTCGAAGTGAAGGCAGGAGGGACCGCGTAGCTCACTCCGGGAGGTGCAAGGTCGGCAGCGCCTCGTGTGCCCGGCGGTAGGCGCCTTCGACGGCTTCGGTGCCTCGGCTGAGACCTTCGAGGCGGATGAACCGAACGTCCTGGATGCCGATGGTTGTCAGGATTGCTTTCAGGTACGGCGTGAAGAAATCCGGCTGGGGTGCCGATGCGCCGGAGAAATATCCGCCAGATGACGCGACGATGAAGGTCGGCCTGTCCTCGAGCGAACCCAGCTTGCCCTGCGGGGTCGACCGGAAAGTTCGCCCGACGCGGACGACCTGGTCGATCCACGCCTTGAGACTGGCTGGCACCGTGTAGTTGTGGACGGGAGTGGCGATGACGACGGCATCGGCGCTCTCGAGCTCGGCGACGAGACGTTCCGAGTGGGCGAGGTCGGGCACCCCGGCCGACTGCTCGCGTGTGAAATGAGTGAGCATCGCTCGCACATAGGGTTCGTCGATCGCGCTCGGTTGGCCGTCGCCGAGATCTCGACGCACCGTCTGCCAGTCGCTGCGCGACCGCAACAGGTGAGGCACCAGGACGTCGGCGAATCGGCGGCTGTGCGACTCCGATCCGCGCGGGCTGACATCGATGCGTAGGAGCGTTTTCATCGTTTGACCACCATAGAGAAAGGGAAGCCGCGCGACAGCATGCCATAGCGGAAATGGGAGCGCTGGCCGAAGCTGTTGTCGATCGCGGTGGCGAGAACCAGTGTGTGGGATGTCCAGGCGGAGACACTCGTCGGCGACGGCGTCGAGAAGAGCTGCAGCGCTCTGCAGCAGGTTTCATCGGGCGATCGGCGCGCTTCTCCGAGGGGAACTTGCATGGCTTCGAGGGATCACCGCTCCAGGTCGAGCGCCTCGGGGGGAGGTGCCGATTTGAGGTTCATTCGGCCGTCGTAGATCGGACGGCCGCCCGTGGTCGGGCCGGGATATTGCACGAACAGCACCGTGCCGCCGGTCTCCGTACGCATCTCATCCTCGAAATGAGGATCGGCCATGTAGACAACGGTGCCGGGGCCGTACTTGCGCGCGCCCATCTGGAACTCGCCGTCGATGATGTACCAGATTTGCGCGAAGTCGTGCTTGTGAAAGGGAAAGCCGGCGCCGGGCTCGTAACGCAGGAAGCCTGCGTTCGGCGTCGTCGGGCTATCGGCTGTCGGATGGAACAGGAACTTCGTGGCATTGCGGAAGCGGCCCATCTCCCAGGCCATCCCGTCGGGATGCCTGAACTGCGGGGCGTGATGGCTGCTCGCTGCGTGGCTCTTCGATGGCTCGGTCATGGCATGTTCCCTCCGCTCATGCTGGATCATGCCATCGAGGGCGCCCATATGCACTTTATCATGAGGAAAGAGAATTTGCCTTTAAGGAAAGATCGGGAGTACGATCGACGGATGGACAAGGTCGAGCGAACGGCCCGCGATATCGGCCAGCGTCTGCGCAGCGCCCGTCTCGGCGCCGGATTGACGCTGGCCGATGTCGCGGCGAGAGCAGGCGTCTCCGAAGGATTCCTGTCGAAGCTCGAACGCGGGCACAGCAATGCCTCGATCGCCAATCTGCTGCAGCTCACCGAGGCGGTGGGGCTCGGTCTCGACGAGCTGTTCGGCGGTGGGGCCACGCCAGCCAGGACGCGCGTTTCGATCCATCGCGGCGAATCGCCGGAATTCCAGGAGGTCGCCGCGACCGGCTATCTCTGGCGGTCGCTGGGCGGCGGAGCGCCGCTCGATCGGCTGGAAGTCTTTCATCTGGTGTTCCCGGCGAAGGCGCGGATGGAAGCCATGGTCTCGCATCCCGGGCAGGAGCACTGCTTCGTGCTGTCGGGCGAGGTCCGCTTTTTCGTCGGCGACGAGCGACACCGGCTTAAGGCCGGTGACGGGATATTCATCGACTCACAGCAGCTCCATCGGGCCGAGAATGCCGGCCGTGGCAAGGCGCACATGCTGATGGCGGTGGCCAAGTCCAGCGAAGCCGCCGAGTCGCCCGACTGGTGGCGCTTGGCCTCTTTTGCCCCAACCAAGGAGTCGCAGCGATGAAGAGCAAGGACATACCCGATACCGCGGCGGCCAATGCCGGTCTCGCAACGTCGCGCGAAGCGTCGCGCAAGGACCATCTGCCGTGGCAGGTCCGTCACGTCGACGATGTCGACTGGGAGACGATCCGCTGGCCGGGAGAGACCGGCAAGATGCTGTTTCATCCTCGCCCCGAGAGTCCGACGGAGCCCAATGCCGGAATTCTTCGACTGGAGCCCGGCGCCTATCATCCGGAGCACTATCACGGCTTCGCCCAGGTCTGGTACGTGCTCAAGGGCGAGTTCACCATCGGCGGCAAGCGCTGCACGCCGGGTTCGATGCTCTTTCATCCCGATCCGCATTTCGAAGGCGAGTTCCGTACCGAAAGCGGCGGCGAGATCCTGATCGTACAGTACCCCGGCCCGACGACCGGCGAGCGGCCGATCTATGCCGGTCGCTTCAATATGGAAAAGCGCAAGGCAGTGGCCGACGAACGGGTCGATCTCTGACCTCATCCGGACCGCGGGCATCCCGCCCGCTCATGATCGGATGAGCGGGCGGGATGCCCGAGGTCCGGAGAAGTCAGACGCGATAATAGTCGCGATACCAGCGAACGAATTCGGCGATGCCGACCGACAGCGGCGTCGTGGGCCGATAGCCGATCAGCGCTTCGATGAAATCCGTCGAGGCTTCGGTGCGCTGCACGTCGCCGGGCTGCATATCCATGTAATTGCGAATGGCCTTGCGGCCGACCGCGCGCTCGATCTCGTCGATGAAGTCGAGCAACGTCACCGGCCGGCATCCGCCGATGTTGACGATCCGATAAGGCGCGGAGGGGCTGGACGAATCGGTCGTTGCCGATGTTGTGTGACCACGGACAGGCGGGACGTTGCACAGCCGCACGATCGCCTCGACGAGATCGTCGACGTAGGTGAAGTCCCGCTCCATCTGGCCGTGGTTGTAGATGTCGATCGGGCGGCCGGCGAGAATGCGCTCGGCGAACTTGAAATAGGCCATGTCCGGTCGACCCCACGGTCCGTAGACGGTGAAGAAGCGGAACAGGGTGGTCGGTATGTCCCACAGATGGGCATAGGAATGGGCGATCGCCTCGACCGCCTTCTTCGAGGCGGCGTAGAGGGACAGCGGGTGATCGGAAGGGCTGGTCTCGGCGAGAGGGTAGTCCGTGCTGTCGCCGTAGACCGAGCTGGTCGACGCGATCAGCAGATGGCGCGGCCGCGAGCGGCGGCAGAGCTCGAGCAGATTGAAGCTGCCGACGATGTTGGACTCGACGTAGGCGTGCGGATTCTCGAGGCTGTAGCGCACGCCGGCCTGGGCTGCGAGGTGGAGCACGATGTCGGCGGACGCCTGCTCGTAGAGATCGCCGAGCCGGTCGGCCTCCTCGAGCATGCAGAGGTGTGGCTGAAACGAGCCGAGCCGGGAAAGCTCGGCGTGCCGCGCCTGCTTGAGCCTGAGATCGTAGTACGGCGTCAGGCCGTCGATGCCGGTGACCTGGTGGCCTTCCTGGAGCAGCCGCCGGGCGAGGTGAAACCCGACGAAGCCCGCTGTGCCGGTCACCAGGCAACGCACGCTCAGCGCTCCCCTCGGTCAGGCCTTGACGACATGCCCGGCCACGGCGCCCGCGCGGGCACAGACATTGCGGGTGTCGATGACCAGTCGCGACCAGGCAACGAGGTTCGCGTAGTCGACGGCGTCGTGATCGGTGCAGACGATTGCCGCATCGAAGGTCGAGACGACGTCCTGGGTCAGGGGCACCGAGCGCCTTCCGGCGAACTCGGCGTGCTCGCGAGTCATCGGGATCTCGGCAACCAAGGGGTCGTGGAACTCGAGATGCACGCCGCGCTTCTCCAGCAATTCCATGATCTTGAAGGCCGGGCTCTCGCGCGTGTCGTCGACATTTTTCTTGTAGGCGACTCCCAGGATCAGCATGCGCGCACCCTTGGCCGCCCGTCCTGCATGCTCGCTCAGCGCTTCGAGGGCGCGTGCGACGACGCGCGCGGGCATCGCGGTGTTGATCTCCCCCGCCAGCTCGATGAAGCGGGTGGTGACGTCGAACTCGCGTGCCTTCCAGGTGAGATAGAAAGGGTCGATGGGGATGCAGTGGCCGCCCAGGCCCGGACCGGGGTAAAATGGCATGTAGCCGAACGGCTTGCTCTTTGCCGCTTCGATCACTTCCCATACGTCGATGCCCATCGCCTCGAACACGATCTTGAGCTCGTTCACCAGGGCAATGTTGACCGAGCGGAAGATATTCTCGGTGAGCTTGACTGCCTCCGCGGCCTCCAGAGAGGAGACCGGTACGGTGCGCGTCACGACCTCGTCGTAGAGTGCGGAGGCAAGGCGAAGGGCTTCCGGTCCATCGCCGCCGACCACCTTGGGAATGGCCGCGGTCGAGAAGGTCGCGTTGCCCGGATCTTCGCGTTCCGGCGAATAGGCGAGGAAGAAGTCGCGGCCCGACTTCAGGCCATTGCGCTCGAGAATCGGCCGCATGACATCGCGTGTGGTGCCCGGATAGGTCGTCGATTCGAGGACGACGAGCTGGCCGCGCCGCAAATGAGGCAGAACCGACTCGGTTGTCCTGACGACGAAGGTGAGGTCGGGCTCGCGTTGCCGGGTGAGAGGCGTCGGCACGCACAGGATGATCGCATCGCACGCGGCCAGGCGGGTGAAGTCGGCCGTCGCGGCGAGGCGACCTGTGCTGCGGAGTGCCGCGATTTCCCGGGAATCGACGTGGCTGATGTAAGAGGCGCCAGCATTGATCATCTCGACCTTGGCCGGGTCGATATCGAAGCCGAGGACGTCGAAGCCCCTGCGCCCCATCGCGCATCCGAGCGGCAAGCCGACATAGCCGAGGCCGATCACGCCAATGGTCGCCTGGTGCGTCTTGAAGCGCTCGATCAGGCTCACTACCGACGGCGCCGGCTCGCACCCATCATCCATCTCCGCCCCCGCGCATCGATTTCTAGTCGTCGGCCCTCGGGGCGCTTGTAGGGGGGTGGATTCTCGCTGTCAAAGCGTGCACGCAGACAGGCCGCTCGCTACGCTCGGGATGACAGCGATGGTGTCATCCTAACCGTAGCAAGGAACCTTTCATATCTGCCGGGCCGTACTCAGCGCAGGCTGGCGTTGATGCGGTCGAGCGCCGCCGTGCCCGGACACAGGTCGGCGGTGCCGAGCGTGTTGAGCGGCTGGGCCACCGTGTTCAGATGATGGTGCAGGTCGCGCGGCGTCGGATCGACGTAGAGCAGGCCGGTTACCACCTCGCCCGCGGCCTGGCCTTCCTGGACGCGCTTCATGGCGGCGATCTTGTCGGACGGATCGTAATCCTCTCCGAGCTTGCGCAGCCGCAGGAGCGAGCCGTCGTGCTGCTGCACCGTGGTTACCGTGCCCGGATCGTATTGCGTGGTGATTTCCTCGCGGCCCTCGATGAAGTCGAGGCGGTTCAGCGCCTCGTTGTGCTCGCGCACATATTCGTAGCTCTTGGTCGAGCCGGCATGGTTGTTGAAGGCGACGCACGGGCTGATGACGTCGAGGAAGGCGGCGCCGCCATGTGCCATGGCCGCCTTGATCAGCGGCACGAGCTGATGCTTGTCTCCCGAGAACGAGCGGCCCACGAAGCTGGCCCCCATCAGGATGGCGAGCGAGACCAGGTCGATCGATTCGTCGGAATTGGCGACGCCCTTCTTGCTGATCGAGCCCTTGTCGGCGGTGGCCGAGAATTGGCCCTTGGTCAGGCCATACACGCCATTGTTCATGACGATGTAGGTCATGTTGACGCCGCGGCGCATCACATGAGCGAATTGGCCGAGCCCGATCGAGGCCGAATCGCCGTCGCCCGAGACGCCCATGTAGATCAGGTCGCGGTTGGCGAGGTTGGCGCCGGTCATCACCGACGGCATGCGGCCGTGCACGGTGTTGAAGCCGTGGCTCGCGCCCACGAAGTAAGTCGGTGCCTTGGACGAGCAGCCGATGCCCGACAGCTTGGCCACCTGGTGCGGCAGGATGTCGAGCTCGTAGCAGGCCTGGATGATGGCGGCGCTGATCGAATCGTGGCCGCAGCCGGCGCACAGCGTCGACACGGCACCTTCGTAGTCGCGCCGCGTGAAGCCGGCCTTGTTCTTGACCAGCGAGGGATGGTGCAGCTTGGGCTTGGCGATGTAGGTCATGACGCCGCTTTCTCGAACGGAACAACCTTGAGCTGGCCGAGCTTCTTGGCGATGTCGGCCGCGATGAAGCGCGCCGTGATCGGCGTGCCGTCATAGTGCAGGACGGGAACCAGCTTGCGCGCGTCGAGCGTGAACTCGGTCATGATCATGGAGCGGAGCTGGCCGTCGCGATTCTGCTCGACGATGAACACCTTGTCGTGCTCGTGGATGAAATCCTCGACCGACTGGGCGAACGGGAAGGCACGCACGCGCAACGCATTGACGTGGTTGCCGCCCTCCTCGAGATGGTCGAGCGCCTCGGCCATCGCCGGGCTGGTCGAGCCGAAATAGATCACGCCGTAGCGCGTCGGCTTGGGCGAGGAGTAACGCAGCGGCTGCGGCGCGATCTTGCGTGCCGTGTCGAACTTTTTCTGCAGCCGCTCCATGTTGCGCACATAGACCGCGCCTTCCTCGGAGTAGCGTGCGTATTCGTCCTTGGTCGTGCCGCGGGTGAAGTACGATCCCTTGGTCGGGTGCGTGCCGGGATAGGTCCGGAAGGGGATCCCGTCGCCGTCGACGTCGAGATAGCGGCCGAAATTCTTGCCGGCTTCGAGCTCGGCGGCGGTCATCACCTTGCCGCGGTCGAGGATGCGCGTCTCGTCCCAGGCGAAAGGCTGGCACAGCCGATGGTTCATGCCGATGTCGAGATCGGTCATGACGAACACCGGGGTCTGCAGCCGGTCGGCGAGATCGAGCGCGTCGGCGGCGAAGTCGAAGCACTCCTTGGGGTCTTCCGGGAACAGCAGGACGTGCTTGGTGTCGCCGTTGGAGGCGTAGGCGCAGGACAGCAGGTCGGATTGCTGGGTGCGCGTCGGCATGCCGGTCGACGGGCCGCCGCGCTGCACGTTGATGATCACCGCCGGCACCTCGGCGAAGTAGGCGAGCCCGATGAACTCGGTCATCAGCGAAATGCCCGGGCCCGACGTCGCGGTGAAGGCGCGCGCGCCGTTCCAGCCGGCGCCGATCACCATGCCGATCGAGGCGAGCTCGTCCTCGGCCTGGACGATGGCGTACTTGGCCTTGCCGGTCTCCTTGTCGTGCCGGAGCCGCTTGCAATGGCTTTGGAAGGCCTCGGCGAGCGAGGAGGAGGGCGTGATCGGGTACCACGCGCACACCGATGCGCCGCCGTAGACGGCGCCCAGCGCCGCGGCGTTGTTGCCCTCGACGAAGATGCGGTTGCCGACATTGTCGGCGCGGCGGACCTTGAGCTTCACGCTCGCGGGATCGATGTGCTGCTTCACCCAGTCGCGACCCAGGTTGAGCGCCTTGACATTGGAATCGAGCAGCCGCTCCTTGCCCTTGAACTGCTCGCTGAACAGCCGCTTGATCTCGTTGTCGTCGATGTCGAGCAGCACCGACAGGGCGCCGACATAGATGATGTTCTTGAAGAGCTGACGCTGGCGGGCATCCGTGTAGGTGGCATTGGTGATCGCCGTCAGCGGCACCCCGATGATGTTGATGTCGTCGCGGAACATCGACGCGGCCATCGGCTTGGTGCTGTCGTAGAACAGGTAGCCGCCCGGCTCGATCTCCTTGACGTCTTGCGCCCAGGTCTGCGGGTTCATGGCGACCATCATGTCGACGCCGCCGCGCCGGCCGAGCCAGCCGCGCTCGGTGACCCGCACCTCGTACCAGGTCGGCAGGCCCTGGATGTTGGACGGGAAGATGTTGCGCGGGCTGACGGGCACGCCCATGCGCAGGATCGAGCGCGCGAACAGTTCGTTGGCGCTGGCCGAGCCGGAGCCGTTGACGTTGGCGAACTTGACGACGAAATCGTTAACGGCAGCTAGTGCTTGCGGCATGCGTGCTCCGCGTGTGTCATCTCGATGTAGTATTTGCGCATGTCCCATGCGCCGGTCGGGCAGCGCTCCGCGCACAGCCCGCAATGCAGGCAGACGTCCTCGTCCTTGACCATGATGCGGCCGGTCTTGAGGTCGTTGCCGACATAGAGATCCTGCCCGACATTGACGGCCGGCGCGTTGAGCCGCGTCCGGACGTCCTTCTCCTCGCCGTTGTCGGTGAAGGTGATGCAATCCATCGGGCAGATGTCGACACAGGCATCGCACTCGATGCAGAGCGAGCCGGTGAACACCGTCTGGACGTCGCAGTTGAGGCAGCGCTGCGCTTCCTTGTAGGCCAGCTTGGGATCGAAGCCGAGCTCGACCTCGGCCATGATGTCCTTCAGCGCTTCGACCTTGGCGCGATGGGGGACCTTGAAGCGATGATCGATCGTCGGGTCGTTGTCGTAGCTCCACTCATGGATGCCCATCTTCTGGCTGACGATGTTCATCCCTGGCGCAGGCCGCTCGTCGAGCGTCTCGCCTGTCAGGAGCTTGTGAATGGAGATCGCTGCGTCGTGGCCGTGGGCGGCTGCCCAGATGATGTTCTTGGGGCCGAAGGCGGCGTCGCCGCCGAAGAAGACTTTGGGCTGCGTGCTCTGGAAGGTCGTCTCGTCGAGCTTGGGCAGGCCCCACCTGTCGAACTCGATGCCGGCATCCTTCTCGATCCACGGGAAGGCGTTCTCCTGGCCGATCGCCACCAGGACATCGTCGCATTCGAAATGCTGATCGGGCTCGCCGGACGGCACCAGGCTGCGCCGGCCCTTGGCGTCGTACTCGGCACGCACCTTCTCGAACAGCACGCCGGTGATCTTGCCGCCTTCGTGGGTGACTTCCTTGGGCACCAGGAAGTTCAGGATGGGGATGTCCTCGCCCATCGCGTCTTCCTTCTCCCACGGCGAGGCCTTCATCTCCTCGAAGCCGGAGCGCACAATCACCTTGACGTCCTCGCCGCCCAGGCGGCGCGCGGTGCGGCAGCAATCCATCGCCGTGTTGCCGCCACCCAGCACGATCACGCGCTTGCCGACCTTTGTCGTGTGGCCGAACGAGACCGAGGACAGCCAGTCGATGCCGATATGGATGTTGGCGGCAGCTTCCTGGCGGCCCGGCACGTCGAGCTCGCGGCCGCGCGGGGCGCCGCAGCCGACGAACACGGCGTCGTACTTCTCGGCCAGCACTGCCTTCATCGAGTCGATGCGCTGGTGGCGGAACTCGATGTTGCCGATGCCGGTGATGAAGCCAACTTCCTCGTCGATCACCGACTCGGGCAGGCGGAAATGGGGAATCTGGGTGCGGATGAAGCCGCCGAGCTTGGGATCCTGGTCGTAGATCACGATCTCGTAGCCCAGCACGGCGAGGTCGCGCGCCACCGTGAGCGAGGCCGGGCCGCCGCCAATGCAGGCGATGCGCTTGCCGTTCCTGGCTGGCGCCTTTGGCATGCGGAGCGCGATGTCGTCGTCTTTGTAGTCGGCGGCGACGCGTTTCAGCCGGCAGATCGCCACCGGCTCCTTCTTCCCTTTGACGAGCGTCTCGTCCTCGACGCGGCTACGACGGCATGCCGGCTCGCAGGGACGGTCGCAGGTCCGGCCCAGGATTCCCGGGAAGACATTGGACTTCCAGTTGATCATGTAGGCGTCGGAGTAGCGCCCGTGGGCGATCAACCGGATGTATTCGGGGACGGGGGTATGAGCCGGGCAGGCCCACTGGCAATCGACCACCTTGTGGAAATAGTCCGCGGTCTTGATGTCGGTCGGCTTCAACAGAAACTCCAGGCGCCGGATAGCGGCCCGATGAATGACGATTCAGGATACCCCAAAAGGGTCGCGCATTCAGAAGATTTGCAGTGGGAACGTCAAGAACTCTGTGAGCTAAGCGGTTGCATTTACGGGATAAATCCCCACGACTGTAAGGGCTTTGTCACGATTGGGGCCAGTACTCGCTAGGCGAAGCGCCGGCGGCGCGACGGAACATGGCGCTGAAGGCGCTGACGCTGTCGTAGCCCAGATCCAACGCTACCCGTGTCACCGGTTGTCCGCTGCCGAGCCGGCCCATTGCCTCGAGTAAACGGGCTTGTTGGCGCCAGGCTGCAAAGCTGAAGCCGGTCTCGCGGCGAAACAATCTGGCGACGGTGCGGGCGCTGGCATTGACGGTTCGCGCCCAATCCTCGAGCCCGCGGCGATCTCCCGGGGTCGCGAGGAGGGCCTTGCACAAGTCCTCGAGGCGCGGATCGTTCGGCATCGGCAGGTCGAGCTTGAGGGCTTGCAGGCCATGCAACTCTGCCACGATCAGAGCGACGACGTGCCCGGCCGGCCCGCTCTCGTCATATTGCACGGGCAGTTCGGTCGCCCGCACGATCAGCTCGCGCAACAGGGGTGAGACCAGGAGCACACGGCAGCTCGTGGGCATCCCCGCAGCAACATCGTCGCGCAGGTAGAGGGTGCGCATGGTGACCCGGTCGAGCATCTCGATACTGTGTTCGGCTCCCGCGGGCATCCACACGGCACGTTGGGGCGGCACCATCCACATGGCCTGGCCAGTCGAGACGCGCATCGTGCCGGCCGTGGCGTAGATCAATTGTGCCCGCGCATGGCTGTGCGGTTCGATGACGAAATCGGCGGCGAAGTTCTTGGGCATTGCCGCGACAGCGCGCGGGACCTGCTGATAGTCTGCAGGATTGGTCGATCTTTGTCCGGTTTGAGACATATGTTGTCAGTTTAGCGCAAGACAGACAGGGCCAGCCAGAAATATGATTGTGGGGTTCGCAAACCCGGGTCCCCACCATGAACCACTCAAGTCCGACCGCGATCCTGCTCAATATCGGCCATGCGATGGATCATTGGATCCTGGTGGTCTTCGCCTATAGCTGGGGCGTCATCGCCGGCGTCTGGGGCGTCGAGTGGACCGAGCTGACGCCGTTCAACTTCGGCGCGCTTTTCATGTTCGGCGCCGGGTCGATTCTGAGCGGCCGGCTGGGCGACCTGTGGGGCCGCTGGATCATGATGGTGATCTTCTTCGCCGGCATGGGACTGTCGTCCTTGGTGATCGCACTCTGCACCAACAAGTGGCAGATCGGTGCGGCGCTGACTCTCATGGGAGCCTTCGCCTCGATCTACCATCCCGTCGGCATCCCGATGCTGGTGCAGAAGGCGAAGAATCCCGGCTTCACGATCGGCGTGAACGGACTCGCTGGCAACATGGGGATCGCCATTGCCGCCGGCGTCTCGGTCTTCATCGCCCAGCGCTACGGCTGGCAGATGGCGTTCATCCTGCCGGGCGTGATCTGCCTGGTCTGCGCTGTTGCCTTCGCCATCCTGGTGCCGCGCGAGGAGGAGGCGCCCGCCAAGCGCAAGCCGAAGATGAACGACCTGCCGCCCTCGGTGCTGGCGCGTGTCTTCGCCATCATGACCTTCAGCACGATCGCCGGCAGCATCGTCTTCAACTTCACCACCAACGGCAACGGCGAGCTGTTGCGCGAACGGGTCAAAGGCGCGGTGCAGGATCCGGCCGAGCTCGCGATCATGCTGTTCGTGATCTTCTCGCTCGCCTCGCTGGCGCAGCTCGTGGTCGGCAAGCTGATCGACCGCTTCCCGCTCAAGACGATCTATATGCCCATCCTGCTGCTGCAGGTGCCGCTGTTCCTGATCGCCTCGCAGGTCGAGAATTGGGGCCTTTTCATTGTCGCCATCGGCTTCATGCTGCTGGTGTTCGGTGCCATTCCGTTCACCGATGCCATGATCGTGAAGTACATCGACGATCGCATGCGCAGCCGGGTTACGGGCGTCCGTCTGGCGATCAGCTTCGGCATCAGCTCGATCGTCGTCGCCGTCATCGGCCCATCCGTCAAGGCAGCCGGCTTCCCGTTTCTGCTGATGGTGCTGGCGGGCGTCGCGTTCTGCGGATTCCTTGCTATCTCGCTGCTTCCCTCCGAACGGGAATTGGGCAAGGTTGCGCTGAAACCTGCCGAGTAGACCGCAGGGCGACCAAAAGGGGGCGAATTCGATGCTGAAGCGACGCAGCGTGCTGGGGGGGACTGCGGGTTGGACGATCATGAGCGCGTCGGCAGTGCGCGCCCAGGCGTGGCCCAGCCAGCCGATCAAGATCGTCGTACCCTATATTCCGGGTGGTGCCACCGACACGGCGGGCCGCATCGTCGCCGAAAAGATGACGGCGTTGCTCGGCCAGCAGGTGATCGTCGAGAATCGTGGCGGCGGCAACACCATCATCGGCATGGAGCTGGTCGCCAAGTCTAAGCCGGACGGGCATACCCTGCTGCTCGGCACCACGACGCTGGCGACCAACGCGGCACTCGGCCTCAAGCAGCCCTACGATCCGCTCAAGGACTTCCAGCCGATCTCGACCTTGGCCGACATTCCCGACGTGATCGCCCTCAATAACGACGTGCCGGTGCGGACCTACGCCGAGCTCGGCGAGTGGGTCAACAAGCAGCCGCAGAAGGTGCGCTTTGCGACCTCGGGCATCGGCAACCAGCCGCACCTGTGGATGGAGATGTTCAAGACGCGCAACAAGCTCAACATGGAGGTCGTTGCCTACAAGGGCGCGGCGGATGCCATCCGCGACGTGCTGGCAGGGCATGTACCGATGATCTGCGATGTCGTGCTGCCGACCGGAAACCACGTCAAGGCCGGCCGCATGAAAGGCCTCGTGGTCGCTTCGCCCGAACGCTCGACTGTGTGCCCCGATGTGCCGACCGTCGTCGAGCTCGGCATGCCCGACATGGTGAGCGCAGTATTCTATGGTGTGGTTGCTCCGGCCGGTGTGCCGCGGCCGATCGTCGATCGCTTGAACGGCTTGGTTCACCAAGTCATCGGCGACGCCGAGGTGAAGCGCAAGTTTGCCGATCTGGGCTTCTTCACCACCGGCAGCACGCCCGAGGCCTACCTCGAAAAGCTCAAGTTCGAGACCGCGCGCTGGACAAAGGTGGTGAAGGACAACGACATCAAGGTCGAAGGATAGGTGGAGCGCAGCCAAGGCCATAGCGGCGTGACCGCTTCGTCTTCATCGCCCGTAGAATCAGTTTTTTCAGATCGGCCGCGCTCAGGCGATGGAGCCGGGTGAGCGCAATCGGGCAGCCGGCGTAATGGTTGGTGATGAAGAAGGTCTCGGGGCTGGCTCGCAGAAGGGTAACGCGCGTTTCGTTTCGGGCCTCGTGCACGATCGAGGCACCGTCCTGGCATGGGCGAGCCAGAATCCTGCCGCGGCAGCGCCAAGCCGGCGTGCCGTAGGACGTGCTTTCCTCGGCCTTCGGCAAAGTCGCAACCGCGCGTCGGATGGTCGGAAGCGAAGGCTTGCACTCGGTCATGGCTGCCCCTCAAAGTGTGCGGCTGCGTCACTGGGGGGAAGAGAGAAATGGCAACCGCTTCGGCCGTTCCGGTTCCGGCATCGCATCTCGACGCGGCGCGCGACGCCGAGCCCGCGACTCGCGCCGCCAATGCGGCAATGGCTGCCAATCTGCCATTCGGAGAGACAGCCGATTTCGAGGCGGCCAAGCGCGGTCTGATCGCCCCGGTGCCCGACGGCCTGGTGCGCACACCCAACGGCACGGTCCTGTGGAATCTCGGGGAATACGCCTTCATCGGGGGCGAGCTGGCACCGGCCACGGTCAATCCCAGCCTGTGGCGCCTGGCGCGCCTCAACCTCGCCAACGGCCTGTTCAAGGTCACCGACCGGCTCTACCAGCTACGCGGCTTCGACATCTCGAACATGACCGTGATCGAGGGCGACAGCGGCCTGATCATCATCGACCCGCTGACCACCGCGGAGGTCGCGCGGGCGGCGCTATCGCATTATCGCGCGCACCGAGCGGACAAGCCTGTCGTGGCCGTCATTTACACGCACAGCCACGTCGATCACTACGGCGGCGTGCGCGGCGTCGTCGACGAGGCCGACGTCAAGGCGGGCAGGGTCCAGGTGATCGCCCCCGCCGGCTTCATGGAAGCGGTGTCGGGCGAGAATGTGCTCGCCGGCATGCCGATGGCACGGCGGGCCCAGTTCCAGTTCGGCTCCATGCTGCCGCGCGGCCCACGCGGACAGGTCGATGCCGGCCTGGGAAAGGGTGTCGCCCGCGGCACGGTCGGGCTGATCGCGCCGACGCTCAGCATCGTGCGGCCGGTGGAGGAGCACACGATCGACGGCATCCGCATCGTCTTCCAGCTCGCGCCCGAGACCGAGGCGCCGGCCGAGATGCATATGTTCTATCCCGATCTCCGGGTGCTCAACATGGCGGAGAATGCCTGCCCGCTGCTGCACAATTTCATCCCGTTGCGCGGCGCCGTCGCGCGCGATCCGCGCATCTGGGCGAAGTACATCGGCGATGCCATCGCCCTCTATGGCGCCGATACCGACATCCTGATCGGCCAGCACCACTGGCCGACCTGGGGCAGGGCGGCGATCCTCGACCATCTCGAGGCGCAGCGCGATCTCTACAAGCACATTCACGACCAGACGTTGCGCCTGATGAACAAGGGCTGGCGGCCGGCCGAGATCGCCGAGGCGATCGACCTGCCGCCGGGCCTCGCCGAACGCTGGTCGGCGCGCGGCTACTACGGCTCGGTCAATCACAACGTGAAGGCCGTCTATCAGCGCTATCTGAGCTGGTACGACGCCAACCCGTGCAACCTGCACCCGCTGCCGCCGGCGCCGGCCGCGCGAAAGTTCGTCGAGTACATGGGCGGAGCGGGCGCGGTGATTGCGCGCGCCAAGACCGACTTCGCCAAGGGCGAATACCGCTGGGTCGCGCAGGTCATGAAGGAAGTCGTCTTTGCCGAGCCCGACAATGTCGAGGCACGCACGCTCTGTGCCGACGCGCTGGAGCAGATGGGCTACCAGGCGGAATCGGCGACCTGGCGCAACGCGTTCCTCTATGGCGCCCAGGAACTGCGCCACGGCGTGTTCCAGGTGCCGGCGCGTGGCCCCGCGATGGGCGCCGACATCCTGGCGGGCCTGAGCAGCGACGTCTTCTTCGATCTCCTTGCCATCCGACTCGACGCGGCGAAGGCGGCCGGGCAGTCGATGACGCTCAACTGGCACTTCATCGACCGGGCCGAGAAGCTGGTGCTGACCCTCAAGCATTCGACCCTGACGCACCGCATGAACGAATGGTCCGCCCAGGCAGCGGCCTCGATCACGACGACGCGCGAGACGCTCGATGCCATCGTGCTGCAGCGCCTGGCGCCACCCGAGGCGCTGATGTCCGGCGCGCTCAAGATCGAGGGCGATCTTTCGCGGCTTGCCGCGCTTTTCGGCATGCTCGATCAGCAGGTGCGCTTGATGTTCGACATCCTGACGCCGGGTGAGGGCCGCGCCTGACGGCCGAACGCTTGACATCCGGCTTTGGCGCCCGTGTGATGCGCACCAACAAGAGACGCTTCAGCGTCTGGCGTGCACTGTAGGGAGGACTCGATGTCCAAGGGAAGGATCGCCCGGTTCGTGGGCGGGGCTGTGGCTGTTGCAACGGCGCTGGGCGTGGCGATGTCGGCGCAGGCCCAGGAGAAGAAGCTCAAGATCGGCGTCGTCTACGACCTCACCGGCCCGTTGGCCGGCGGCGGTTCGGAGCTGCAATATATCGGCGCCAAGATCGTGCTCGACCAGTTCGCCAAGACCGGGGTGGAGGGCTACAAGATCGAGGCGATCTACGCCGACGCCCAGAGCAAGCCCGATGTCGCCATCAACGAGGCGGTGCGCCTGGTCGAGCAGGAAAAGGTCGACATGTTGCTGGGCTTCTACTCGTCGGCCCAGTGCGTGCCGGTGGCAGCCCGCATCGAGCAGCTCAAGAAGTTCCTGTGGATCACCACCTGCATCTCCTCGGCGGTGCTCGAGAATCGCAATCTCAAGTATGTCTTCCGCGCCCAGCCGAGCGGCCAGCAGTTCGGCCTGATGACGATGGATTTCATCAACCAGAACGCCAAGTCGAAGCTCGGCAAGGAGCCGAAGGACCTGCGCGTCGCCATCGTCCACGAAGACGGCGCCTACGGCGTCGACGTCTCCAAGGGCAACGAGGCCGGTGCCAAGAAGGCCGGTTTCAACATCGTGCTCAAGGAAGGCTATTCGGCCACGGCGCCGGATCTGTCGGCGCTGGTCACCAAGCTCAAGCGTGCGCGCCCGGACGTGGTCTTTCATACCGGCTACAATCCGGACATCACCCTGCTGCTGCGTCAGGCGCGCGACCAGGGATTGAAGTTCCAGGCCCTGGTCGGTCATGGCGCCGGCTACGGCGTCTACGAGAAGCTGAAGGAAGGGCTCGGCAGCGACGTCAATTACTTCTTCAACACCGATCCGATCTCCATCTGGCTGACCAATCAGTCGGCGCTCGACGCCAAGCTGCCGCCCGAGATCAAGTATATCGGCGAGGAGTTCGACAAGGTGAAGCCCGGCGTCGCCATCCGCTCGGCCCATGTCGGCATGGCGGCCTCGAACACCTACTTGTTCCTGTCCGACGTGCTGCCGCGCGCCATCAAGAAGTACGGTGGCATCGATGCCGAGGCGTTGCGCAAGGCGGCGCTCGACACGGAGATCCCGGAAGGCGGCACGATGCTGGGCTTCGGCGTCAAGTTCGAGGGTGAAGGCCAGCCGATGGCCGGCCAGAATGACCGCGCCTTCCCGGTCATCATCCAGTATGTCGACGACAAGTCCTACGTGGTGTGGCCCAAGAGCCAGGCGCAGCGTGAGGCGGTGCTGCCGCTGCCCGCCGGCACGACCTACAGCAACAAGTAGGCGATTGGAAAGAAAGACGCCGCAGTGCTCGTTGTCGAGGGCTTGGTCAAGCGTTTCGGGGGCTTCACGGCCGTCAGCAACGTGTCCTTCAAGGTCGATCAGGGCGAGATTCTCGGCCTGATCGGACCCAATGGATCGGGCAAGAGCACGATCTTCAACATGCTGTCTGGCACGTTTCCACCGACTGCGGGCTCGATCACCTTCGAGGGGCGGGAAATTGCCGGTCTGGCCCCCCATCGGATCATCAATCGCGGTATCGGCCGCACCTTCCAGATCCCGCGACCGTTCCACCGCCTCTCGATCTTCGAGAACGTGGCGCTGGCCGGCTTCTATGGTCAGGGCGGCCACAGCCGGGCGAAGGCCGACGAGGCCGCGGCGCGGGCGCTCGCCATGGTCGGCTTGCCGACCGATCGGGCGGCAAGCGTCGACGGGCTGGGCGCCGCCGGCCTGAAGAAGCTCGAGCTCGCCAAGGCGCTCGCCACCGGGCCGAAATTGCTGCTGGCCGACGAAAGCCTGGGCGGGCTCGACGAGGCCGAGATGGATCAGGCGGCCGACATGCTGCGCAAGATTCGCGACGAGCTCGGCATCACCATCATCTGGGTCGAGCACATCATGGGCGTGCTGATGCGCGTGGTCGATCGCGTCATGGTGCTCGACCACGGCGAGAAGATTTCCGAGGGCCTGCCGAGCGCCGTCTCGAGCGATCCGCGAGTGATCGAGGTCTATCTCGGCACCGAAGCCGACGCCACGCAGGCGGCTGCCGCCGAGAAGCGGCGCTGAGCGGACCATGGCGGACACTATGCTCGCGCTCAACCAGGTCGATGCCGGGTACGGCAGCTTTCAGGCGCTGTTCGGCGTCAGCCTCGACGTCAGGGCTGGCGAGGCGGTCGGCGTGATCGGCCCCAACGGCGCCGGCAAGACCACTCTGATGCGGGTGATCTCGGGCCTGATCCGGCCGACCAAGGGCCGCATCGCGATGGAAGGGGCCGACGTGGTGGCGACGGCAGCCCATCGCATCGTCAGCCTCGGCATCGCCCATGTGCCAGAGAATCGCCGGCTGTTTCCGCGGCTCACGGTCGAGGACAACCTCAAGATGGGGGCGTTCATCCCCGAGGCACGGCGCAAGTTCGCCGAGCGCCTCGAGGTGGTGTTCGCCTTGTTTCCCCGCCTCAAGGAGCGGCGCAATCAGCTCGCCGGCACGATGTCGGGCGGCGAGCAGCAGATGTGCGCGATCGGCCGCGCGCTGATGAGCGACCCCAAGCTCCTGCTGCTCGACGAGCCATCGGCTGGGTTGGCGCCGGTCGTCGTTCAGCAGGTGTTCGAGCTGGTCAAGCGCATCCGCGCCGGCGGCCTCACGGTGCTGATCGTCGAGCAGAACGTCCAGCAGGTCTTGCGAGTGGTCGACCGCGCCTACCTGCTCGAGGCCGGCACCATCCGCGCCTCGGGGACGGCGGCCGAGATGATGGCCAGCGACACCATCAAGCAGGCCTACCTTGGTGTGTAGTCGGTCCGCCGCTTCTCCCCCGCCATACGAGGGAGGTGCCGCCACCAGGGGGCGGAGGGGCATAGGCGTTAAGTTAAGCAGAAACCTCACCCTGAGGAGCGGCCCGGAGGGCCGCGTCTCGAAGGGGCGGCAACAGTGCGGATGCTGCAACGCCGCTTTTTCAACGATTTCGCCTGTAGCCCATCCTTCGAGACAGCCGCTGCGCGGCCTCCTCAGGACGAGGTCTTTGTTGAGCCTTCGACTTATTTCGACGCCTGTGGGGCGGAGGGGGAGAGCCTCGGTCGAGATCGATGAATCTCCGACGTCGGAATCTCATACATCCCCTTTGAGGCTCTCCCGCTCCGGCCCTTCGGGCCACCTCCCCCGCACGACGGGGGAGACGAATGACAGGGACCACTGATGGACTCATTCCTCGAACTCTTCGACATCTACCTTGTCGAGGCGATGATCAATGGCATCCTGCTAGGTGGGGTGCTGGCGTTGCTGGCGCTCGGCCTCAACCTGATCTTCGGCGTCATCGACGTCACCTGGATCTGTTACGCCGAGCTGGTGATGATCGGCATGTACGGCATGTACTTCCTCGTTCAGCACTACGGCCTGTCGTATTACTTCGCCGCGCCCCTGGCGATCCTGCTGGTGGCGGTGCTGGGCGCCCTGCTGCACTTCCTGGTGATCGAGCCGTTGTTGTCGGCCGCACCGATCAACCAGCTCCTCGCCACCGGCGGCGTGCTGTTCGTCCTGCAGAGCTTCGCCACCGTGGCGTTCGGCATCGATTTCCGCAATCTCGGCATCCGCCTGCCGGTACTGGCGTTCGGCGAGATGCATTTCAGCTACTCGCGCCTGCTCGCCTTCGGCGCCGCCGCCATCGGCATGACCGTGGTCTACTTCTTCATGAAACGGACCTACATCGGCACCGCCATCCGCGCCATCGCCCAAGATCGTCAGATCATGGCCCTGATGGGTGTCGATACGCGGCGCATCTATCTCATCACCTCGGCGCTCGGGGGCGCGCTGGCCGGCCTGGCGGCCTGCTTGCTGGTGCTGCAGTACGACGTCCATCCCTTCGTTGGCCTGTCGTTCGGCCCGATCACCTTCCTCATTTGCGTGCTGGGCGGGCTGGGCAACTTCGTTGGCGGCTTCGCCGCGTCCTTCCTGTTCGCCGAGATCATCTCCCTGGGCGGGCTGTTCTCCGACCTCGAATGGGGTTACGTGCTCGCCTTCGCCTTCTTCATCCTGATGATGTTCATCCGCCCGGCCGGCCTGCTGGCGAGGCGCCAATGAAGAGGCAGCCGTGAGCCAGCGCACCATTTTCTACGCGGTCCTCGGCCTGGCCCTGGTTGCCCTGCCGTTCGTCTATCGCGACCCCTATCCGCTGCACATCATCATCCTGATCCTGATCTGGTCGTTCGCATACACGTCGTGGTCGATGATGGGACGCTTCGGCCTGGTCTCGCTGGGACATGGCGGCTTCATGGGGATTGGCGCCTACGTCACGGCGCTGATGTGGAACCATCTCGGTGTCTCGCCCTGGATCGGCATCCCGGTAGCTCTGGTCTGCGCCGGCGCGCTCGCGCTGGTCGTCGCCTATCCGTGCTTTCGCTTTCGCATCACCGGCCATTATTTCGTGCTGGTGACGCTCGCCCTCTCGGGCATCGTGCTGCAGGTCATCACCGCGACTCGCGATTTCACCGGCGGCTCGCTCGGCTACACGCCCGAGCGCACCAAGGGGAACCACATCGTTGCGTTGCAGTTCGACGACAAGACCACCTGGTACCTGATCGCCCTCGGCGTCTGGGCCGCCGGGCTGGTGATCTGGCATCTGGTCGACCGCAGCATGGCCCGCTATGCGCTGGAGGCGATCTCCGAGGACGAGGACGCCGCCGCGGCGGCGGGCGTCAATGTCACCTACGAGAAGCTTCGGATCACCGTCATCAGCGCCCTCATGACGGCATTGGCCGGTGCGCTCTACTGCCAGTACCAGATGTTCATCTCGCCCGACACGGTGAGCGGCATCGCCGTATCGTTGCAGATGGTGTTCGCCGTCGTGGTCGGGGGTATTTACGTTGCCCTGGGCCCGACCGTCGGCGCCATCATCACCATCGCACTGGCCGAGGGGTTGCGCATCGGCTTCGGCACAAAGGCCGTCGGCTGGGATAACCTCGTCTACGGCGTGATGCTGGTGCTCTTCATCATCTTCCTACCCAAGGGCATCCTGGGCAGCCTGATCGAGCGCTTTACCGTCAAGCGTTGACCTTTGCAGCACCGCGATGCCGAGCGGCGCGCTGCGGCCGCGTACCTCGAGGGTGGGTAGGGGCTCGGCGCTCACGCCGGCCGGCGGGGTCGTCTGCCTCAGCAGATCCGTCGATACCAGAACGTCGCGGCCCAGGGTCTTGGCGGCATCGAGCAGGCGCGCTGTCGTGTTCAGGGTGTCGCCGACAAAGGCGATCTCGCGCCGCACGTCACCGATCTCGCCAGCGACGATCTCCCCGCAATGCAGTGCGGCGCGGAATGTAGGCACGACGCCGAAGCGTGACCGGTACTGGCCCGCGTTGCGGGCAACGTTGTCCTGGACGATGAACGGGCAGGCGAGGCAGGCGCCATCGGCCAGCGCGCGATCGGCCGGCCAGGTCAGGATCGCCTCGTCGCCCACGTACTTGTGGATCTCAGCGTCGCACTCCAGTGCCGCGTCGGAGATGTCGCGGAAGAACAGGTTCAACAGTTCATGGAAGCGGATCGCGCCGAGCCGTTCGGCGAGGCTGGTCGAGCCACGCATGTCGACCAGCAGGAACACCCGGTGCTCGCTGCGTGGCTGGACGTATCGTCCGGTCACCAGGTTCTTGAGCGTGCCGAAGCCGAGCAGCCCGCCCATCTCGAAGACCAGGTTTCCCACCACGGACATTGCCACGGCGAAGGCGAGCGAGCTGCCGAAGATCGAGTCGAAGCTGGTCGCTCGATCCGCAGTCCAGGCCGCGATCGAGCGCGACATGACCAGGCCGAAGAGGATGACGACGAGATAGAAGAGGACCTTGATCGCGAAGAAGATCACGAGCGGCAGCCGCCGCAGCGGGCGCAGCATGCCGCCATAGGCGCGCCGAGCCTCGACGAGGCTGATCGGCGTGGCGATCAGCAGCGAGGTCAGGACGCCCTGCAGGATCGAGCGCACGGCGTGCTCCTCGGGCGGCGCTATGAAGAAGCCAAAGCAGGCGCTGATCACGGCGCTGGCGACGCCGATCCACAACACCATGCGCCACTCTCGGCGCTTCCGGCGTGTGAGATTCATGCGGTGCGCCGGCCGAGCGCCCGGGCGAAAGTGGCGTGGTCGACGTTGCCGCCCGAGCAGACGACGGCGACAGCACGACCCTTCACCGGCAGCTTGCCGGTCAGGGCGGCGGCAAGGGCAACGGCGCCGCCCGGCTCGACTACAAGCTTGAACTCACGGAAGGCGAGTTCCATGGCGTCGAGGACCTCGTCGTCGCTCACGACCAGGCCGCGCGCGAGCAGCCGTTGCGCCAGCGGGAAGGTGATGTTGCCCGGTGTCGGCGCCAGCAGCGCATCGCAGATCGAGCCGGAGAGTTTGTCGTTGGTCTGTTTGCGGCCTGAGGCCAACGACCGCGCCAGATCGTCGAAACCCGCCGGCTCGCCGGCGTGCACGCTGGTCGTCGGGCTCAGTCCCTTGACCGCGAGTGCGATGCCGGTCGACAGCCCGCCGCCGGAGCAGGGGGCGGCCACGGCATCGAGCGTGACGCTGGCTTCGCGGGCCTGCTCGACGATCTCGAGGCCAGCCGTGCCCTGGCCGGTCAGGATCCACGGATGATCGTAGGGCGGCACGACCGTGGCGCCAGTCCGATGGGCAATATCGGCACCGATCGCCTCGCGACTGTCCTTGACCCGGTCGTAGAGCACGACCTCGGCGCCGGAGGCGCGTGTGTTGGCGACCTTGAGCGCTGGTGCATCGGCCGGCATGACGATGGTGGCCTTCATCTTCATCAGGCGCGCCGCCTCGGCGAGCCCCTGGGCATGGTTGCCCGACGACCAGCCGACGACGCCCTTGGCGCGCTCGTCCGCGCTCATCTGGCTCAGGAAGTTGTAGGCGCCACGCAGCTTGAACGAGCCGGTGCGCTGCAGGCACTCGGCCTTGATGAACAGGCGCCCGCCCAGTGCGGCGTTGACGCGCGCATTCTCCAGAAGCGGCGTGCGCAAGGCGATGCCGTCGAGCCGGCGGGCTGCCGCTTGCACATCGGCAAAGCTGGGCGTCGGGAAGGACATCAGGAAACACCGAGCAGGTTGGGAAGAGAGGAGAGGTCGTCGATCTGGCTGGCGAGCGTACCCGGCAGTCCGTCGTCGGGCGCGCCGGAACGGTTGACCCACACCGTCTGGAAGCCGAAATGGGCGGCCCCGTGCGCATCCCAGCAGTTGGACGACAGGAAGCAGACGCGACCCGGCTTCACGCCACAGCGCGCCTCGACGAGCCGATAGACCTTGGGATCGGGCTTGAACACACCTGCTTCGTCGACACTCAGGACCGCGTCGAAGCGATCGGCGAGGCCCGATGCCTCGACCATTGGTGTCAGCATCTCGGGGTTTCCGTTGGACAGGATGGCGAGCCGCTTGCCCGCGCGCCGCAGGGTGTCGAGCATTGCCGGCACCTCGGGAAAAGGGTCTAGCGCCAGGTAGGCGCCCATCAGCTTCTCGCGGACGCTCGGTTCGGCGACTCCGTGCGCCGCCAGGCAATGATCGAGCGCTTCGCCCGTGACCTGCCAGAAGGGGGCATAGCAGCCCATGCCGTTGCGCAGCCACGTGTACTGGATCTGCTTGCTGCGCCACAGCTCCGACAAGGCATCGGCGCTCGGACCGATGGCGGCGCGATGGCGGGCGACCGCCGAATTGAAGTCGAACAGCGTGCCGTAGGCGTCGAACACACAGAACTCGATGCCGGCGAGGGCTCCGCTCATGATTGGCTCCCGACAGATTGCTCCCGCCAGATTTGCTCCGGTCTGGCGATGACCGTAGGCTAACAAGCATGTTCATCGCCATCGTTCAAATCCCGATGACCAAGCGCGCCCGTACTGATGCCGTCGAGGCGGCGCGCAAGTCGGCGCCGACCTACACCGCGCTCGGCGCCAAAGGCCTGGTGCGCAAGTATTATCTCAACGGCGACGCGGGCGGCGGCGGCGTGTACCTCTGGGAGTCCGAGGCGGCGGCGCGCGCCTGGTACACGCCGGATTGGGAGAAGCGAATGGAGGCCGCGTTCGGCACCAGGCCGACCGTGACCTACTACGACAACCACGTCGTGGTCGACAACGAGACCCGCAAGGTCAAGATCGAAGGCGAGGGCTGACATGGAAATGCGTAGGCTGGGCCGGACAGGCCTGAAGGTCTCTGTGCTGGGCTATGGCGCAGGTGCGGTCGGCGGCCTCTTCACCAAGGGACGGCCGGAGGATCAGGAGCGGGCGGTGGCGCGTGCCATCGACGCCGGCATCAACTATTTCGACACGGCGGCGCTCTACGGCAACGGCGAATCCGAACGCAACCTCGGCCGCGTGTTGAAGGCGCTCAAGGCGGATGTCGTAGTCGGCACCAAGGTGCGGCTCGGCGCGGAGCATCGTGCCGACATCGGCAAGGCGATCGCCCAAGGCATGGACGACAGCCTGCGCCGTATGGGCCGCGACCATGTCGACCTGTTCCAGCTTCACAATCCGCTCGTCGCCACGGATGCCGGCGACAAGCTCTCGATCGATCTCGCGCTCGACGAGGTGGCACCGGCGCTCGACAGACTGAAGAAGGCCGGCAAGACACGATTCATCGGCTTCAGCGGCGTCGGCGAGACGGCGGCGCTGCACCGTGCCATCGATTCGAAGCTCTTCGACACGATCCAGGTCGTCTACAACGCGCTCAACCCCAGCGCCGGCGGCCCGCTGCCCAAGGGCGCGCCAGGCCAGGACTACGGCTGCCTGTTCGACAAGGTAACGGCGGCCGATATGGGCACCATCATCATCCGCGCCCTGGCGGGCGGTGCCTTGTCGGGCACGACCGAGCGCCATCCGCTGGCCATGCAATCGGTCGATCCGATCGGCTCCGCCCCGAGCTTCGCGGCCGACGTCGCGCGCGCCAGGGAGCTGGAGCCGCTGGTGCGCGAAAGCGGGTCGAGCGATCTCACCGAATTCGCCGAGCGCTTCGTCATCGCCCATCCGGCGGTCTCGACCATGCTCGTCGGATACTCGACCCTCGATCACCTCGAAGCCGCTATCGCCGCCGTGAACAAGGGTCCGTTGTCCGGTGCCATCATCGGGCGAATCAGTCCCTGAGCAGGCGGACAGCACGAAGCTGTCCTGCGGTGTCGTCTGGTGGGTCTGCGAGGTTGACGGCCGCGCCAAGGCCGGCAGGGGCGCCCGACCTAGTTCGACCTTATTCCTGGTTTGAAGCCCCGCGAGCAAGGGCGTATAGGCGCACATATCATCCGAGGCCGTGACATGCCGAAAGCCCGTACGCGCACATTCCGCAGCGGCAATAGCGAGGCCATTCGATTGCCGCGCGATGTCGCTTTCGGCGAAGGCGTCGAGCTCGAGATCGTGCGCTCCGGAGACGTCATGACGATCTATCCGGTGAGAACGTCGATACGCGCGATGATCGATCGGCTGAATTCATTGCCCAAGCCGCCGTCCATCGAGACGAGAGACGTCGAGGAGCTGCCCGAGCCCCCGAACCTCTAAGCGAGGCTGCTCGGCACACTGCGATTCACGACCGGCCCGTCGCCGGCGGCACCGTGCGCACCGTACCGTTCAAGCGCTCGCGATACACGACCACGCCTTCCATGATGTGCTGGACGTAGTAGCGCGTCTCGCGAAAGGGGATCGTCTCGATCCAGTCGACCATGTCTATCTTGCCGTCGCGCGGGTCGCCCATCGTCTTCAGCCAGCGCGCCACGCGGGTGGGACCGGCGTTGTAGGCGGCCATCGCGATTTCGTAGGAGCCGCCGAAGCGCTTCAGCATCTCTGCGATGTACTGGCTACCGAGCTGCACGTTGTAGGCTGGATCGCGCGTGAGATTTTCCTGGATGAATGGAATCTTGAGCCGGCCGGCGACGTCGCGCGCCGTGTCGGGCAGTAGCTGCATCAACCCGAGTGCGCCCGACGAGGAAACGGCGGCCGCGTTGAACGAGCTTTCCTGACGCGTCAGAGCGAGCGCCAGGGCCCGTTCGATCGAGCCGGTCTGGCCGAGATCGACGACGGGGAACAAGGCGTCGAACAGCACCACGCCGTTCGCGCTACCGCGCCGCGCGATTGTGAGCGCGACGTCGGGCTGCTTGAGTTCGAGCGCGAGCTGCGAGAGCAGCGCAGTCTCTCCTGGCACCGTGATCAGGCGCGCGAGCCGGAGCAGGAAAGGACGCGCACGATCGTGGTCGCCTGCCTGCCCGAGATGGCGGGCCACGGCGACGAGCTCGCGGCCGCCGAACGCCTGGTCCTCGACCGGCGTCGCCACCGGATCGCTCGGCAGTCGGGCCGAGCCGGCCGGCAGCTTGCGGGCCGCCAACTGTCCGTAGAACGTCTGGCCGAAGGCCGCAGCGCGGCCGTACCAGTCGCTGGCTTCCTTGCTGCGATTTGCCGCCTCGTGCGTGCGGCCGAGCCAATAGGCGCCGCGGCCGCGCAGGCTGTCGGCGCTGACGCCATCGTACAGAGTCTGGAAATGCTTCAGCGCATCGGCCGGGCGCTTGAGATGGCGCAAGGCGATCCAGCCTGCGAGGAACTCGGCCTCGGCAAAGGCGATGCCCTTCGTGAAGCCGTGCGGCACCGTCAGGGCATAGGCGTCGCCGGCGCGGCCTGCCGCCAGGAGCTCGCGCGCTATCTGGTTGCGTTCGTTCCACCACGCGTCTGTTTGAGGTACGGTCGGTGCCATCAGCAGCGCCTTGGCAGTGTCGAGACTGCCGGTCCGGCGCAACCATTGCAGATGCTCCAGGGCGATCGCCGGATCGTTGAAGCGCGCCGCCGGCAAGGCGAGGACCAGCTTGGGCGCGTCGGCGGCCTTCGTCGCCATGGCGAGCCGCGCTTCGGCCACCGGCTGATAATCGGGCGGCAGCTTGGGCACCAGATCGCGCGCCACCGGGTGGCGGCCGTCGCGCAGGATGCGATCGAACCGGGCGATGTAGTCGGGTCCCTTCAGGAGCTGGCCGTAGCGATTGAGGAACTCGTTCTCGTCGGCGCTACGGAACGTCGCCGTCTGCCAACTGTCGCTGGCGAAGCGCGGGACGTCGCCCGGGCTCGCCGCTTGCGCCGCTTCGAGGCGGCGCAGATGGCCGCGGCTGGTGAGCGGCGGGAAGGCGGTGAAGTAGCGGACGACCTCGCCCGGAGAATGCTCGGGGCCGATCCGGTCCTCGGCCTGGCGACGCAGCACCTCGGGTTCCGGCCAATCGGGATTTTCGCGCAAGAATCGCCAAGTTGCCGGGAAGGTGGCCTCGGTCCTGGGTGCGGTGCGCAGGATGCTCCAGTCGATGTAGCGCGCCAGCAAGGGATTGCCGAAGTTCGCCACCATCGCCCGGGCGTCGCCGTATCGGCCCTGGTCGATCGCCTTGAGGGCGGATGCGAAAGCGGCCGCCTCCGCTTCGGTCAGCGGCTTGTAGGGGCCGACTGCCGGTGCCGCCGCACTTGGTCCAGGGGTCGCGACGGGCACGCCGGCATCTCGAGGAGCCGAATTGGCCTGCGGTGACCTGTCGCCCGGTCCGCGGCGCAGGTCGGCATCCGGCGTGCCCTGCTGGGCAAGCGTCGGACCCGCCGCCAGGACGGCGGCGACCAAGATGAGGGGGGATCGAAGAATATTCACGCTAGGAATCGTAGTCAGAGAGATGCGGCATCACAATGGCAAGCTCCTTGGGGCAAGTTGCCTTGCGGGTGCGGGGAGCGAGGCCTAGAGTGGATTTTCCACAAGAATTCGGAGGGGAAGCCATGTTCACCGGGTCGCTCGTCGCGCTCATCACCCCGTTCAGCAAGGGTGCTGTGGACGAAAAAGGCTTCGAGAAGTTCGTCGCCTGGCAGATCGAGGAGGGCACGGACGGCCTCGTGCCGTGCGGCACGACCGGCGAATCGCCGACGCTGAGCTATGACGAGCACAAGCGCGTAATCGACATCTGCATCGCGACCGCCAAGGGGACTGGCGTGCCGGTGATCGCCGGCACCGGCTCGAACTCGACCGAGGAGGCGATCGACCTTACCCGGCACGCCAAGAAGGCGGGCGCCGATGCCGCCATGCTGGTCGTGCCGTACTACAACAAGCCGACGCAGGAAGGCCTGTTCCAGCACTTCAAGGCGGTGGCCGAGGCGGTCGATATTCCAATCCTTCTCTACAACGTGCCGCCGCGCACGGGCGGCGATATGCAGGTCGATACCGTCGTGCGCCTGTCCCAGGTTCGCAACATCATCGGCATCAAGGATGCGAGCTACGACATGGCGCGTCCGACGCTCACGAAGTTGCGCGCCAAGAAGGGCTTCCTGCAGCTCTCCGGCGAGGATGCGAGCGCGGTCGGCTTCCTGGCCCAGGGCGGCGACGGCTGCATCTCGGTGACGGCAAACATCGCGCCGCGGCTGTGCGGCGATATGCACGATGCGTGGAAGAAGCGCGACCTCGACAAGGTGTTCGAGATCCAGGATCGCCTCATGCCGCTGCACAAGGCGCTGTTCGTCGAGACCAGCCCGGCGCCGGTCAAGTACGGCGCCGAGCTGCTGGGCCAGGCACGCGCCGAGCTGCGCCTGCCGCTGGTGCAATGCACCGACGCCACCAAGAAGCAGGTGCGCGAGGCGATGGTGCACGCCGGCCTGATCAACTAGGCGAAGCTAACCAGGCCAATTAACCAGGGGCGTTTTCTTGGCGAAGGGACCGGACCTGGGCCGCACGGTGGTGGCCCAGAACCGCAAGGCGCGGCACAACTACTTCATCGACGAAACCTTCGAGGCCGGGCTGGCGTTGACCGGCACCGAAGTGAAGTCGCTGCGCGGCGGCCGCTCGACCATCGGCGAATCCTACATTACGGAGGAAGGCGGCGAGGCGTGGCTGGTCAACGCGCACATTCCCGAATACGCCTCGGGCAACCGCTTCAATCACGAGCCGCGGCGGCCGCGCAAGCTTCTGCTGCACAGGCAGCAGATCAACAAGCTGATCGGTGCCATCCAGCGCGAAGGGCGCACCGTCGTGCCGCTGCAGGTTTATTTCAACCCGCGCGGCCGCGCCAAGATCGAGATCGCCCTGGTCACCGGCAAGCAAGCGCACGACAAGCGCCAGGCGATCAAGGATCGCGATTGGCAGCGCCAGCGCGCGCGGTTGCTGAGCCGGCGATAGCTTCATGCTCTTCCGAACCGCGAGCGCAATTCTCCTCCCCAGCTTTGCTGGGGAGGTGTCCGCGTCTGCGCGGACGGAGGGGGCATGGGCTCATGAATCATGACCCCTCCGTCGCCGTAAGACGGCGACACTCAGCGGAGCTGGGGAGGAGAATTGCGCTCGCGGTTCGGAAGAGATGAACCTGAAACCATGAATTCGATACGATGCTTCTCACCGAAGAACAGATCCTGATCCGCGACACGGCGCGCGCCTTCGCGCGAGACAAGGTCGCGCCGCATGTCCGTGACTGGGAAGCCGCTGGTGGAATCCCGCGATCGCTGCTCAGCGAGATGGGACAGCTTGGCTTCCTCGGCATGTGCATTCCCGCCGAATGGGGCGGCGCCGGGGCCGACATGGTCTCCTATGTACTCGCGCTCGAGGAGATCGCCGCCGCCGACGGCGGCCTGTCGACGGTCATGAGCGTCAACAACTCGCCAGATTGTGCCGCGCTGCTGGCCTACGGATCGCCGGAGCAAAAGGAGCTTTGGCTGAAGCCTCTCGCCAGAGGCGAGATGCTGGGCGCCTTCTGCCTTACCGAGCCGCACGCTGGCTCGGACGCGTCGAACCTCAAGACGCGGGCCGAGCGCCGCGGCAATGGCTGGGTGCTGAATGGGGTCAAGCAGTTCATCACGTCCGGCCGGACTGCCGACGTCGCCCTGGTGTTCGCTGTCAGCGACCCGACTGTTCCGAAGCGTGGTATCTCCTGCTTCATCGTGCCGACCCGGACGCCGGGCTATCGCGTCGCCTCGGTCGAGAAGAAGCTCGGCCAGAAGTCGTCCGACACCTGTCAGATCGCCTTCGAGGACTGCGCCGTCGGGGCCGATGCCATCCTAGGCAACGAGGGCGAGGGCTATCGCATCGCGCTAGCCAATCTGGAGGCCGGACGGATCGGCATCGCTGCCCAGGCGGTCGGCATGGCGCGAGCAGCCTTCGAGGCGGCCCGGGCGTATGCCAACGACCGCGAAGCGTTCGGGACCAAGATCGTCAACCACCAGGCCGTGCAATTCAGGCTGGCCGACATGGCGACCCGGATCGCCGTGGCACGCCAGATGGTGTGGCATGCGGCAACGTTGCGCGATGCCGGCCGTCCTTGCCTCACAGAGGCCGCAATGGCGAAGCTATATGCGTCCGAGATGGCCGAGGAGGTGTGCTCGGCCGCAATTCAGGTCCACGGCGGCTACGGCTATGTCTCGGACTACCTGGTCGAGAAAATCTGGCGCGACGTCAGGGTCTGCCAGATTTACGAAGGAACCAGCGACGTTCAGCGCATCCTGATCGGCCGGGGATTGGCAAGTTTGTAGCGTCCGCCTTTCCCTTGTTCCGGTGCCGGGGCCGTGCAAAACTCACCTGGACTGAATAGGGCCGCAGAAGCGGCTTTGGGGCTGGGGGAGCCGGGCGACGGATGGTCGGTCGTGCGCCGTAAGATCTTAGCTGTCGTCGGCCTCGCCGCAGCAATGCTGGTGGCGATGGAAGTTGCTGTCGCGGGGGACAAGGACAAGCCCCCGGATAGGAACGTCGACGGTGCCGCGCCGTCGAAGCGACTCGTTCACATGCAGACTGCCTTCAATCCGGCCTTGCCTGGCTCGGGTGAGGCCGTACGGGTGTTCGCCCGCACCGTGAAGCAAATGTCGGGGGGCGGCCTCGCGATCAAGATCGTCGAGCCTGGCCGCATTGCCGCCACGGCCGACATGCTCGACGCCATCGTCAATGGCGACCTCGAGGCCGCCTTTACCTGGTCGGGCTATGCGGCCAACAAGGCGCCGGTTCTGGGCGTGTTCTCGACCGTTCCATTCGGCCCCGGCCCCGAGGACATGACCTCGTGGATGCTGGAAGGCGACGGCAGCCGCATCCATCGTGACGCCTACGACAAGCTCGGTGTCACCGGCATTCCTTGTGGCATCCAGGGCCCCAAGGGCGGCGGCTGGTTCCGCGGTGACCTCAATACGGTGGCCGATCTCAAGGGCCAGCGCCTGCGCTACGGCCGATTCGGCGGTGAGGTCGTGTCGCGGCTCGGCGCTACCCTGGTGCCGCTGCCGCCGGGCGAGTTCTTCTACAAGCTGCAGCAAGGCACGGTGGATGGCGGCGAGATGTCGACACCGTCGATCGATGCGGCCCTCGGCTTCGACAAGCTTGGCCTGCCTTACTATATGCCCGGCTGGCAGCAGCCATCGGCCCTGCTCGATTTCCTGATGCGGAAGGACAAGTGGGAGGCGATACCGGCCACCTTGCGTGTCCAGATCGAGACGGCCTGCCGCGCCAATATCGCCTGGATGCTGAGCCGATCGCCCCACATGCAAGCGCTGGCGATCGACAAGCTGCGCGAGTCGGGTGTCGTGATCCGGCAGTGGTCGCCCGAGTTGATGAAGGCGTTCCGGGCCAAGTCCGACATAGTGCTGAAGGAGCAGTCGGACCGCGACGCCGAGTTCGGCGCGGCCCTCGCCAACCTGCGCAATTTCATCGGCCAGAACGTCGGCTGGCGGGCAATGTCGCGGCTGCCGTAACGACGTTTCATTCGCCTCCCCCGTCTTCGGGGGAGGTGGTCCGAAGGACCGGAGGGGGAAGGCCACAGTCGAGATCCTTCCGAGTCCGACGTCGGAATCCAAAGCGTCTTGTCTGTGGCCTTCCCCCTGCGCCCCGTGTGACGGGGCACCTCCCCCGATGACGGGCGAGGAACGGAAAATGGGCGCGAAATGCCGGTGCGAAAGTGCTCGCTCGTGCCTTGCACGTCCTTGCGCGGCCGGGCAGTTTGGCCTCGCATGACGATCCTCTCCTCGCAAGTCGACACCCGTTCCGACACCTTCAAGCGCAATGCCGAGACCATGCGTGGTTTGGTCGAGGATTTGCGCCGCCGTACCGACCAAGTGCGCCTCGGCGGCGGCGAGGAGTCGCGTCGCCGCCACGTTGCCCGCGGCAAGCTCCTGCCGCGCGAACGGGTCCGCGCTCTGCTCGATCCCGGCTCGCCGTTCCTCGAGCTGTCGCCGCTCGCGGCGATGGACATGTACGACAACGAGGCGCCGGGCTCGGGCGTGATCACCGGCGTCGGCCGGGTGAGCGGCGTCGAATGTGTGATCGTGTGCAATGACGCCACGGTGAAAGGCGGCACCTACTATCCGATGACGGTGAAGAAGCATCTCCGCGCTCAGGAAGTGGCGATGGAGAACCGGCTGCCCTGCCTCTATCTCGTCGATTCCGGCGGTGCCAACCTGCCGCAATGGCCGGAAGTGTTCCCCGACAAGACCCATTTCGGGCGCATCTTCTACAACCAGGCCAACATGTCGGCCCAGGGTATCCCGCAGATTGCGGTCGTGATGGGCTCGTGCACGGCAGGCGGCGCCTATGTGCCGGCGATGAGCGACGAGACCGTCATCGTCCGCAAGCAGGGCACCATCTTCCTCGCCGGGCCGCCGCTGGTGAAGGCGGCGATCGGCGAGATCGTGAGCGCCGAGGACCTCGGCGGCGCCGATGTCCATGCCCGCACCTCGGGCGTCGCCGACCACTACGCCCACAACGACAGCCACGCGCTCGGCTTGGCGAGGCGCATCGTCGCCAACCTCAACTGGAAGAAGTCGCCCTCGGTGTCGCTTCTCGAGCCGCGCGAGCCGCGTTATCCCGCCGAGGAGCTTTATGGCGTCGTGCCACCCGACAGCCGCACGCCTTACGACATGCGCGAGGTGATCGCCCGGCTAGTCGACGGCAGCGAGCTCGACGAGTTCAAGCATCTCTACGGCACGACCATCGTCACCGGCTTCGCCCGCATCTGGGGCTATCCGATCGGCATCGTCGCCAACAACGGCATCCTGTTCAACGAGTCGGCCCTCAAGGCCGCGCACTTCATCGAGCTGTGCGGCCAGCGCGGCATCCCGCTGCTGTTCCTGCAGAACATCACGGGCTTCATGGTCGGCCGCAAGTATGAGGCCGGCGGCATCGCGCGCGACGGCGCCAAGATGGTCACCGCCGTGTCGACGGTCAACGTGCCGAAATTCACCGTGATCGTCGGCGGCAGCTACGGTGCCGGCAACTACGGCATGTGCGGCCGCGCCTACAGCCCGCGCTTCCTTTGGATGTGGCCGAGCGCGCGCATCTCGGTGATGGGCGGCGAGCAGGCCGCAAGCGTGCTCGCCACGGTGCGTCGCGACAACATCGAGGCGCGCGGCGGCGCGTGGGCGAAAGAGGACGAGGAGGCGTTCAAGCAGCCGATCCGCGCGGCCTACGAGCGCGAGGGGCATCCATACTACGCCACGGCGCGGCTGTGGGACGACGGCATCCTCGACCCGGTAGACACGCGCATGGCGCTGGCGCTCGGCCTGTCGGCGGCGATGAACCAGCCGATCGGCGCGACCAAGTTCGGCGTCTTCCGGATGTGATCGGACGATGACCATTCCCGTGAAGACGACGGTCGCTGGCGGCGTTGCGACGCTGACCCTGAACCGGCCCAAGGAGATGAATGCGTTCGACGGCGACACCGCGCGGGGGATCATCGCGGCGGTCGAAGCCTTTGCTGCCGATGGCTCCGTGCGGGTCATGGTGCTGGCCGCCGAGGGGCGTTCCTTTTCGGCGGGCGGCGATTTCAACTGGGTGCTGAGCTGGCCCGAGCTGGACGCGATCACGCGCCGGGTCGGCGCCGACGTGATGATGGGTGCCGTGCAGGCGGTCTACGACTTTCCCAAGCCGTCGATTGCACGCGTTCACGGCGCGGCGGTGGGCGGCGGCATCGGCCTGATGCTGGCCTGCGACTTCGCCATTGCGGCGTCCTCTGCCCGGTTCGGGCTGACGTCGGCCCGCAACGGCCTGCTGGCCGGTATCGCGATCCCGGTGCTGATCCAGGCGGTCGGCCCCCGGGTGGCGCGCCAGCTCCTGATGCATGGCGGCCTGTTCGATTCGGCGACGGCCCTGCGGCTCGGCCTGGTCGATCAGGTCGTGGAGCCTGGAGAGCTCGATGCGGCGATTGCCACGCTCGCGGCCGAGCTGAAGCTCAGCGCGCCCTCGGTGCAGGCCCTGGTGAAGGAGCTGATCACCGCCGTCGACGCTGTGCCGCACGATGCGGCGGCGGCCGACTTCCTGGGCGAGCATGTCGCCAATCAATGCACGACGGACGAGGCGATCGAAGGCATGAAGGCATTCCTGGACAAGCGCAAGCCAAGGTGGGCGGTCTGATGTTCTCCAAGATCCTGATCGCCAATCGCGGCGAGATCGCCTGCCGGGTCATCAAGACTGCGCGGCGGCTCGGCATCAAGACGGTCGCCGTCTATTCCGACGCCGATCGCAACGCCCGCCATGTCGCGATGGCCGACGAGGCCGTCCATATCGGCCCATCGCCGGCGCGCGACAGCTACCTGGTCGGCGACAGGCTGATCGAGGCCGCGCGCCGCACGGGCGCCCAAGCGATCCACCCCGGCTACGGCTTCCTGTCGGAGAACGCGGGCTTTGCCGAGGCCTGTGGCAAGGCGGGCATCGTCTTCATCGGCCCGCCGCCTTCGGCGATCCACGCGATGGGCTCGAAGAGCGAAGCCAAGAAGATCATGGAGAAGGCCAGGGTGCCGCTGGTGCCCGGCTACCATGGCGGCGACCAGTCGGCCGACCTGCTGGCGCGCGAGGCCGACCGCATCGGCTATCCGGTGCTGATCAAGGCGTCGGCCGGCGGCGGCGGCAAGGGCATGCGCGTGGTCGAGGCTCCGGCCAAGTTCGCCGATGCGTTGGCGGGCGCCAAGCGCGAGGCCAAGGCGTCTTTCGCCGACGACCATGTGCTGGTCGAGAAATATCTGACGCGGCCGCGTCATATCGAGATCCAGGTCTTCGCCGACGGCCATGGCAACTGTCTCTACCTGTTCGAGCGTGACTGCTCGATCCAGCGGCGCCACCAGAAGGTGATCGAGGAAGCGCCGGCCCCGGCCATGGACACGGCCCGCCGCACGGCGATGGGCGAGGCCGCCGTCGCGGCCGCCAAGGCCATCGGCTACCAGGGCGCGGGCACCGTCGAGTTCATCGCCAACCAGGACGGCACCTTCTACTTCATGGAGATGAACACCCGGCTGCAGGTCGAGCATCCGGTGACCGAGGCGATCACCGGCCAGGATCTGGTCGAATGGCAGCTCATCGTCGCTTCGGGCGGCAGGATGCCGCTCACCCAGGACCAGCTCCGCATCGACGGCCATGCCGTCGAGGTCCGTCTCTATGCCGAGGACCCGGCGCGCAACTTCTTGCCGTCGACCGGCACCTTGGTCCATCTCAGGCTGCCGGAGGAGAGCGCCCACGTCCGCGTCGACACCGGCGTGCGGCAGGGCGACACCGTCACGCCGTTCTACGATCCGATGATCGCCAAGGTCATCGTGCACGACCGCGATCGCGCGTCGGCCATGCGGCGCATGGCGGCCTTGATGGGCGAGACCGAGGTGGTCGGCGTGACCACCAATGCCGCGCTCCTGAAGGCGCTGTGCTCGCATCCGGCGTTTGTCGGCGGAGAGGTCGATACCGGCTTCATCGAGCGCCATCGTGACGAGCTGTTCGCCAAGATCCAGCCGGCCGACGACCGCGCGCTCGCCATCGCCACGCTGGCCCGCCTGGTCGAATGGCGGGAGGCTGCGGAGGCCGCGGCCCGGGCGTCCGGCGACCCATGGTCTCCGTGGTCTCGCCAGAACGCCTTTCGGCTGCTCGACGACGGGCACGACGAGGTGCGCTGGAAGGACGGCGAGCGCGAGGTCGTGGTGATTGCGCGTCGCCAGCGCAACGGCGGTGTGCGGCTCGAGCTGCCGGGCGGAGCGGTCGACGCCTTGGTTCGGCGTCCGGAAGAGGGCAGGCTCGCCATCCGACTGGGCGAGGACACGTTCACGGCATCGGCTGTGCGGCGCCAGACCGCCGATGGGGTCGACTACACGGTTTTCGCCGACGGCATCAGCCGCCGCTTGCGTCTCGTCGACCCGCTCGACGTGACCCAGTACGAGGCATCGGCCTCGGCCGATGCCGCCTTGCGTGCCCCCCTGCCGGGCAAGATCATCGATCTGCGCGTCAAGGTCGGCGACAGCGTGAGCAAGGGCCAGCCGCTCCTGGTGCTCGAGGCGATGAAGATGGAGCACACGCTGGCCGCGCCCACGGACGGCAAGATCAAGACCGTGCGCTACGCCGTCGGCGAGCAGGTCACCGAAGGCGCCGAGCTTGTCGAGTTCGAAGGCGAAGGCTGACGAGTTCCTTCGGATCGCGGGCGGGATGTCCGCGGTCCGTGTGAGTTCAGCGCGTCACCAGTTTGCGATAGAGATGCCACGTGGCATGACCGAGGATCGGCAGCACGATGGCGAGGCCGACGAGCAGCGGGATCGCGCCGATCGCCAGGCTGACAGCGATGATCAGGCCCCATGCCGCCATCGGCAGCGGGTTTTGCCGCACGGCACGGAACGAGGTTTGGATTGCCGTGCCGACCCCGACATCGCGGTCGAGCAGCAGCGGGAAAGACACCACGCCGATGACGAGCGTGGACAGCGCGAACAAGAAGCCCATGCCGATGCCGGCTGCAATCATGGTCCAGCCCGCCGAGGTCGTGACGGCGTCGCGGGCGAACGCCGTGGCGGAGACCGGCGCGTCGGGGCCGAGCGTCAGCGTGTAGAGCAGGTTGGCCGCGAACAGCCAAATCGCGAACAGGGCCAGCAGCAGCAGGCCGAGCACGGCGATCGAGCCCAGCGCCGGGGAGCGCAGGACGCCGAAGACGTCTGTCCATGCCGTTTCGATGCCGCGCTCGCGGCGGCGGCTGATCTCGTAGAGCCCGACGCCGAACAGCGGGGCGATCAGCGCGAATCCGGACACGAGCGGAAAGATCAGCGGCAGCAGGCCGTAGTCGAAGGCGACCCGCGCCATGATCAGTCCGGCTACCGGATAGAGAAGGCACAGGAAGACGACGTCGGTCCGGCACGCCGCGAAATCGCGAGCGCCCTGGACCAGCGCGTCGCGCAGGTCGGCGAGACCGATGCGGCGCACGATGGGTGGCGCAACGTCGCGCGCCTCCCACGTGCCTTCCATCGAGTAGGCTGCCGATCCCATGGCGTGACCGGCGTGCCTGAGCTGGTCCCAACCCCACTCGATGGGATTTCTGATGTGGTTATGTGTGGCCATGCTTGCCTCCTTGTGAACGATCGTCCCAAGGTCGCAGGCTCGACGTGCCAAGACGCCCAAGCGGTCGCCAGTCACGAAGAGCTGCGAACCACTACATTCACACTATACGCCTCGGCGACGGAGAAGTCTCGCGTCGGGCTTTGCCCATCGGGAGGGGGCCCGACGGCAATTGCCAGGGCGGCAGAGGTTGCGCAGTATCGGGCCGAGCGGCGAGAGACCGCGTCTGCAAGCTCGGGGGAGGGAAGTACACGATGAAGCTTACTCGGCGTCGCACCATGCATCTCGCTGGAGCGGGTGCGGCCGCGCTCGGGCTACCCGCCTCTGTCGAAGCGCAGGATGCTTTCGACAACCTGAAGATTCTGGTTGGCTTCCCGCCCGGCGGGACGGCGGATGTGGTTGCGCGTCAATTGGCGGACAAGCTCGTGCCGGGCTATGCGCGCGGCGCGATCGTCGACAATCGGCCCGGTGCTGCGGGCCGGATCGCGATCGATGCCCTCAAGGCCGCACCGCCCGACGGCCGGACTATGCTGGTGACTCCGGCCTCGACAGTGACCGTTTACCAGCATGTCTACCGGCAGCTCTCGTACAACCCGGCCGACCTGATGCCGGTTACCGTCGCCAGCACCTTCGTGCACGGCTTTGCCGTCGGGCCGATGGTGCCGGCGAGCGTCACTAATCTGGCGCAGTTCGCCGAGTGGGCGCGGGCCAATCCCAGCAAGGCCAATTGCGGCAATCCGGGCGAGGGCTCGTTGCCGCATTTTCTCACTATCCTGCTGGCCAAGGGACTCGACGCGCCGATCCAGGCGGTGCCCTACCGTGGCGGCGCGCCGGCACTGGCCGATCTGGCCGGCGGCCAGATCGCCTCGTTGCTGTTGCCTGATGGCGCGTTCCTGGCCTTCAGCCAGGACAATCGCGCCCGCGTGCTGGCCACCAGCGGGACGAAGCCCTCGCCGTTCTTTCCCACGGTGCCGACCTTCGCCGAGCAGGGCGTCAAGGACATCGTCGTGACGGAATGGTTCGGCATGTTCATGCCGCCGGCGACGCCCCCCGATGTGGTGAACCGCGCCTCGCAAGCGATCGGCAAAGTGCTCGCCACCAAGGAGGTCGCGGAGATTTTCGCCAAGTCCGGCATGGTGCCGACGCCGACGACCTCCGCCGAGCTCGCCAAGATGATCAAGGCCGAGTCCGAATACTGGGGCCCGGTGATCAAGTCGATCGGCTTCAAGCCGATCGAGTGATATCCTGCCTTCGCCGGGAGCGCCCCGCACCGTGGCGCGCTCCGGACGATGAGGCCTATCTGCGAACGTTCAGCAGGCCGTGCAGCAGCAGTGCGCCGAACGTCGCGGTGCCGATTCCGGCCATCGAGAAGCTGCCGAACGACAGCGTGAAGTCGCCGGCGCCCAGCATCAGCGTGATGCCGGCCACCATCATGTTGCGGCTGTCGGTGAAGTCGATCCGGTTGTCGACCCAGATGCGCACGCCGGCGACGGCGATCAGGCCGAAGATCGCGATGCTGACGCCGCCCATCACGGGCACGGGGATGGTGTGGATCAAGGCGCCGAACTTGGGCGAGAAGCCGAGCAGGATAGAGAACAGGGCCGCCACGACGAACAAGGCCGTCGAATAGATCCGCGTCGCCGCCATGACGCCGATATTCTCGGCATAGGTCGTGACGCCGGTGCCGCCGACCGCGGCCGACGCCAGGGTGGCGAGGCCGTCGCCGAGAAACGCCCGGCCGATATGGGAGTCCATGGTGCGACCGGTCATCGCGCCGACAGCCTTGAGATGGCCCAGGTTCTCGGCGACGAGGATCGCCGCCACCGGCAGGATGAGAAGGATCGCGCGCCCCTCGAACTTCGGCGCGGTGAGCTGCGGCACGCCGAGCCAGGCGGCGTTGGCGATCAGGCTGCCGTCGATCGGCGTGCCCCAGCCCAGGCCGTTGGTCAGCCCTGCGTAGATGACGCTCGCCACGACGAGCGCGACCAGGATCAGGAGGCGCCGCAGCAGTCCCGACGTGAACACCGCGACGAGCGCGACCGAGAGGAAGGTGATGGCCTGCATCCAGGCATCGAAGCTCGTGGCCGCCATGGTCTTGATCGCGGCGGGCGCGAGGTTGAGGCCGATGGTCGTCACGACGGCGCCGGTCACGACAGGCGGCATCAGGCGCTCGATCCAGCCGGTGCCGGTCGCCATCACGATCACGCCGATTGCCGCATAAGCTGCGCCACAGACGACGATGCCGCCCAGCGCGACGTCCATCGAGGCATTGGGCCCCTGGCCGGCGTAGCCCGTGGCGGCAACGACGACGGCAATGAAGGCGAACGACGAGCCGAGATAGCTCGGCACCTTGCCGCGAACAGTCACGAAGAAGATCAACGTGCCGATGCCGCTCATGAGGATGGCGACATTGGGATCGAAGCCCATCAGCAGCGGGCACAGCACGGTGCCGCCGAACATCGCCAGCACGTGCTGGATGCCGAGCATCGTCGTCTGCGGCCAGGGCAGGCGCTCGTCCGGTGCGACGACGGCGCCGTCGGCCGGCTGCTTCACGGTCCAGCGGAGCATGGTGCGGGCGACGCGGCCTGGGCGTTCGTCAGGGAGCGTGCCCGTGCCCGCCTTGCCCGTGTCCATGACCGTGAGCGTGGTCGTGCGCGGCCGCCTTGGCCGCGAGCTCGGCGTGCAGGCGGCCCATCTCGCCGAACAGCTCGAGCACGCCATGCTGCTCGGTGGCGCCGAACTCGCGGTAGAGCGAGGCCACGTTCACCACCATGCGCTCGGCCTCGCTCCAGCCGGCGAAGCGGTCGAGCGCGATGTCGCGTGCCGCCTGGAACACGGGCATGCCGGCCTCGTAGCGCTTGCGCGCCTCCTGCTCGATGTAGAGCAGGTAGTCCTTCATCGCCTGCACGCCTTTCTTGTCGGTGATCGGTCCGTGGCCGGGCACCACCGTCTCGACATCCCAGCTCAGGATCAGGTCGCAGGCCGCCACCCAGTTGGCGACCGGCCCGGCCCACAGCACCGGATGGCCCTCGACGAACAGGATGTCGCCGGTGAACACGGTGCGGTCTTTCGGGACATGCACCAGCACGTCGCCGCGCGTGTGCGCAGGGCCGACATTCTTCAGCAGCACCTGCTTGTCCCCGACCGAAAGCGTGAGGGCATCGTCGAACACGCGCGTCGGCGGCGTGTTGACGATGTCACTCCAGGTGAACTTGCGGCCCATCACCTCGTGCAGGAAGGCGCCGCCCTCGCCGAGCTGCCGCCAGTTGCGTTGCAGGGCAGCGAGCTCCTCGGCCGGCCGCTCCTTCATCTCCTCGGCGCAGGCGCGCGAGCCGATGATCTTGGCCCCGGACACGAGCTGGTTGCCGAACGTGTGGTCGCCGTTGGAATGAGTGTTGACCAGCCGGCCGATCGACTTGGCCGCCGGCACCGACGCGCGCATGCCGCCCAGCATCTCGGCGGTGAGGGCGAGGTCGAACAGGGTGTCGACCAGCAGACTCTCGGCGCCGTCGGTGACGAGCCCGGCATTGCTCCAGCCCCAGCTCCCGTCGGGCTGCAGCCAGGCGAAGCAGCCGTTGCCGAGATCGTGCAGCCCCTTGCTGTACTGCCACTTGCCCATGGTGCGCTCCCCTTCCGGTCCGGCCCTCGACGATGCCGGCCGGCAGCTTGCCACAACTCGGCCGTCGCCGAATGCACGACCTTGTCGCCGCCGGAGTCTCGACTTTCCCCTTTGGCAAAGGGAGCCGCCTCGGCTAGCCCTTGCAGCCTCGCCAACCTGCAGGAGCCTTCGATATGGCGAAGTATTGCGCGAAGTTTGCCAAAGGCCGGCCCTACGTCGTCGACGTCGACGGCAAGGACGTGCCCGGCGCGGTGGTCAAGCGGCTGAACTTTCCCATGGGGCCGGTCGATGTCGTCGGGGGCCGAAAATGGGGGCCCGAGCATCGGCCGCTCACCGTCGACATCGAGGTTAACGGCGCGGTGATCCGCGCCGTTCCCGTGCGGTCGATCAAGCAGCCTTAGGCCGGCGTCGAACGCGAGGCGGCTGCCGAATCGGTCGGGGAGGGGCGGCGGCGCACAGGATCACCCGCGAGCCCCTCGAGACTGCGGGTTCGGCGGCGGCTGGTGCCCGACGTCTCGGGCACGCTCGTCGGCACCCGTGTCGGCGCGTCGGCGTTGCCGAGGTCCCGCCGGCAACCCTATAGTCGCGCGTCGCTGTTGTGCCGTTGGCCCGGCTGCGTTTCGTTGGACTTGGTTCCCGGGGGCATGAATGGCCATCGCATCGACATTTCCCATCGGCACGGACGTCAGGGTCAACTCCACGACCAACGGGACGCAGACCTACCCGGCCGTTGCCGCGCTGGCGGGCGGCGGCTTCGTCGTGACGTGGACGTCGCAGACTGTCCAGGGCGTCGCCGGCAACGAGGTCTATGGGCAGCTCTACGACTCCTCCGGTGCCCGGCAGGGGTCGGAATTCACGGTCAACAGCACCTTCACCGGGTCGCAGTCGCTCTCCACCGTGACGGCGCTCGCCGACGGCGGATTCCTCGTGACCTGGCAGAGCGACCAGAACGCCGGATCGTTCGACATCTACGCGCGACGCTACAATGCCGCGGGGGTGGCGACGGCGCCCGAATTCCTGGTCAACGCCTCGCACCAGACCGCCGATCAGATCTTCGCCTCTGCCACGGGTCTGACCGGCGGCGGTTTCGTCGTCACGTGGATGTCGCAAGGTCAAGTCGGCACCGGCTACGACATCTACGGCCAGATGTATTCCTCCGCTGGGGTCGCCCAGGGCGGGGAGCTGCTGCTCTTCTCCGGTGCGGGCGATCAATTCAATCCCGCCGTCGCTCCATTGAACAATGGCGGCTTCATCCTGACGCTGTCGGGCCCCAACGGCAGCAGGGGATTGGACATCTTTTCCTCGGCGTTCGGCTCGAACGGCGTTCAGCAAGGACCGGTTCGATTGCCCTCTCTTGTTGCTACCGGCGATCAGGACTACTCGGCCGCCACGAGGTTGAAGGACGGCAACCTCGTTATCGTTTGGTCGTCGAACGGCGAGGACGGCAGCGGCGCCGGGGTCTTCGGGACAGTTGCGACTGCCGATACGAGCGGCATTTTGGCGGATTTCGGGGCCAACGTCACGACCAGCGGCGACCAGACATACCCATCCGTTGCGGCGTTGAACGATGGCGGCTTCCTGGTGACCTGGTCGTCGCTGGGTCAGGACGGTAGCGACTGGGGCGTCTATGGCCGGCGCTACGACGCGAGTTACAATCCAGTTGGCGACGAATTCAGGATCAACGCTACGACCGCCGGCACCCAGATCGCGCAGTCGCTCTACGGCTCGCAAATGGCGGCGACGTTGACCGACGGGCATGTCGTGCAGGTGTGGTCAGGGACAGGCACGGAGGAGGTGTTCTTCCGGCTGATCAACACCAAGGGGCCGGTCGTCACCGACGATGCCTACGTGGTCCTGGCCGGCAGCCCGCTCAGTGCCAGCCCGACGATCGGCCTTCTGTCGAACGACGAGACGCCGCCGGGAACGGCCGTCAACATCGACAGCCTTCCGACCGCCCGCTTCGTCGCGTCGGGAGCGGACGGATCGTTCTCGTATGCGCCGGGTGCCTTCAAGGGCATCGACGACGTGCAGTACAACATCCTCATGCCGGGGCGGCACGCCCACGACGGCCCACGTCAAGGTGTATGTCGTGCCGGTCAAGGTCGGCCCGACGTCGACCACCCTCGATCTGGTCGGCTTGACGGCGGCGGAGCAGATTGCGGCCACCTACACGGCTTTCTTCGGCCGCGGTGCCGATGCCGACGGCCTCGATTTCTGGGTCAACCAGTTCAATGTCGGCAAGGCGACGCAGAGTCCCTCGCTGCTGTTCGCCAACATCGCCAGCTCCTTCGGCATCAGCAACGAGGCCAAGGCGCTCTATCCGTTCCTTGTCAACCCGTTCGGCGCGAGCGACGCCGCGATCACCTCGTTCATCAACAGCGTCTACGACAATCTGTTCAACCGGGGATCGGATGCCGCCGGGCTCGCCTACTGGATGGGCCAGACCAAGTCGACCCTTCAGTCGGGCAAGTTCGTGGGCTCGGTCCTGGTCGACATCATGAGCGGCGCCCAGGACACGGTGGCGGGCAAGGACATCACCACGCTCATGTCGAAGGTGGCGGTGTCGCTGCACTATGTGGAGGCCCAGAAGAAGCTCCATACCATCTGGACCTCGGCCGACGATCTGCCGGAAGCCAAGGCCTTGATCGATGCCGTGACCGACGTGGCGTCGACCGTGCTCGTGGGCATTGCCCAGGCCGACCGGCTGGTGGCGGCCGACGCGGTATAGAGGCTTCTTGGAGTGCCGGCAGAGCCGGCAGGGCGTCGCCTCTCGGCGGGTGCGACTCTCTCATAAGTGGGCGACTGCCCCGAGCGTGGACCGAGCAGACTGGTGATCGCCGCAATCGTCTTCACGGGCCTCATGGGCCTGCTGCTCATCCTGCGCCGTCGCGATGTCCTTACCGTGGGCGCCGGAGTGGCTTCGCTCTTGGTCTGCGCACTCCTGCTCTGGAATCATCTGCAATGGCTGCGGGAGTGATGCTCGCGGCCATAGTCCATGGCCATCGAGGGCCAGCGTCGCGCAGGAACGCCCTTGGTTCGTCGGGCCGAGGCGCTGCCGCCCATCAGGAGTCTCGACCCTGCGTCCGGTCGCGGTCAGGGCAACGAGGGTGTCGAGAAGATGCCGGCGGGGCGCCCTGCGAGAGCAGGCTCCCTTGGGAGTGCCTGGAAGACCAGGGCGCATTCGGCTTCGCAGCCTTCTTCTTCCTGTGGTGCAATCGCCAGTCGCTCGGGCTCATGCGCGACCAGAGGCGGAACGCGCGTGTGAAAGCGCCGATGTCGGCATAGAGGAGAGTGGCGGCGATTTCAGTGATCGGCAGCGCGGTGTTCTCGAGCAGGTCGCGCGCGATCTGAAAGCGGACGGCCTTCGTCAACGCCGCCACTGAAGTACCTTCTCGCGCCAGGCGACGGTTCAAGGTTCTGGGATGAAGGCCCACGACGGTTGCAACCGCGGCCACCGACAGATTTCCGCGGGCGATGCAGGCGATCAAGGCGCGGCGTGCCGTCGTCGTAGCGGGCAGGCGGTGACGCTGTGCAATCACGGCAAGCTCCCGCTCGAGCACCCTTCTCGTGGCAGCGTTGGCACCGTAGACGCGCCGTGCCAGCCACGCCGCATCGAAAGCGATCGCATTGCGGTCGCTTCCGAACTGCGCTCGAACGCCGAAGATTCGGTCATAGGGTTCGCGGCTTCCGAGAGGCTGGTGCGCCAGAAGGACCTCGACGGGCTTCCAGCGAGGGCCGCACAAGGATTGCACGATTGCGAAGGCGGCGGCCATGCCGAGATCGACAGCCGGGACCGTATTGCCCTGCAGGTCGAAAGACAGTCGCATTCCGAACTCGGCCGTTCCGGAGATCACACTCAGCGTCGGAACGAAGGCGTGGCCGTGGAGATGCAGATTGAGGATCAACCCACGGAGAGCGCTGCCGACGTCGCTCGCATTCTGCGCGAGCCGGCCTACGATTCCGATCGTGTCGGGAGAGAAGGTCCGGCCACAGAGCAACCCCAGATGAGGGCAGTCGGACCGCTCTGCCGCGACCTCCAGCAACCGGGCGGCGCTCGCGAGGTCGACCAGGTTTTCCGGGTCGTCGAACAGGGTGCGCGGCAGCCCCGCCGCGTCCAGCAGCGGACCGAGCGGCACACGTCTCAGCTCCAGGAGGGCAGGCAGTCCACCCAGACCGGCAACGCGCACGGTGCCGGGCAGCACAATGGTGAATGAAGCTGACGTCCGCTGTCGTCGGGCCGAAAGTGTCACGGGCAATCGCCGATCCGTGTCGTAAAATGATAAGTGCCTTCCGATACTTGCATTTAGGGTGTGGATGGTCGACGGGCTGCCGTGTCCGATCGTGCTCGCCTGAGCGCACCGGCAGGCCGCGAGCGGGAAAGGCCGTGTCGATAACATCCTTGCAGAAAGCCACGCTCGGTGGAGGGGCTGTCCGCTTGGCGACTGCCGCCCTGGCCGCCTTGTTGGTGGGCGGCTCGCCAGCGGCTGGCCAGCGGGCCGGCGAAATCGGCCCGGCGCCCATCGGCGAGGCCGAACCGTGGCGTCTTCGCGCCGCGACCTATGGCTGGCTGATGAACGTCGGCGGCAGCCTGACTACCAAGGGCCAGACCGTCGACGTCAATGCGAGCTTCATCGACCTGATGCAGAAGAGCGATTCGCTGATCGGCTACATGGGCTACTTCGAGGCCGGCAAGGGATCGGTCGGCTTCTTCGCCGATGCCGTATTCTCCAGACTGGGATTCGCCAGCGGCACGATGAATTACCGCAATCCGGTCGCCGGCCTGAGGGTCAGCACCACGGCCAATGCGGGGCTGACCTACTCGATGGCGATCATCGAGGCCGCCGGCACCTTCCAGTTGCATCGCTGGTCAGGAGCGGCGGGCGCGGCGACGTCGCTCGACGCGCTAGCGGGCTTTCGCGTCTGGAACCAGACGGTCGACCTCAACCTCGACGTGCTCGGCACCGTGGATTTCAGCCGGCTCGGCTTCCAGCGCGGCATCGGCTTCTCGACCGCGTCGAGCGGCAGTCTCACCTGGGTCGATCCCGTGATCGGGCTCCGCCTCCGCCACCAGTTCACGCCCAGCCAGGACATCGTGCTGCTGGGCGACATCGGTGGCTTCGGGTTGCAGAGCAATCTCACCTGGCAGGCTTTCGCCGGTTACAACGCAGTCTGGCAATTCACCGGCTATCAACTCGCCGCGGTCATTGGATTTCGCGCGCTGGGAGTCGACTATTCGAGCGGCACTGGCGCCATGTCGAACAGTGTCAACATGGTGCTCTTCGGCCCGATCATCGGCGCAAGCATACGGTTCTGAGGACGCGATGGCGGGGGCGGGCGAGCGTTGGCGCAAGCTGGAGGAGAGAGGTATCGACGAGTTCCGTCGGTTCCTCGTGATGTTCGCCTATCTCTGGGTGGTGTTCGCGCTGTTCCTGCTCAACGAGGCGGTGATCCTGCGCAAGACGGACATCAACTTCCTGGCGCAGGGCTTCGCGCTCATCAACGCGGCGGTACTCGCCAAGGTCATGCTGGTGGCCGACGCCATGAAGGTGGGGGCGGCGCTTCGACCATCTGCCGATGATCTATCCGATCGCCTACAAGTCCGCCCTGTTCGCGGTGGTCTTCATCGTCTTTCACGGGCTCGAGGAGATCGTGGTGGCGGTGATCGCCAGCAAGCCGATGGCGGCAAGCTTTCCGGCGATCGGAGGCGGCACCTGGACGGGCGTGGCGTTCGTCTGGGCGATCCTGGCGGTCTCGCTGCTACCCTTCTTCGCGCTGCGCGAGATCGCGGCGTTGCTCGGCGAAGGTCGGCTGTGGGCTCTGATGTTCTATCGTGATGCCCGTGCCGAGATCACCATGACCTATGCGACAGATCGCAGACATTGACCAATGGTCGAGCTGTCCGTTCCCGTCGAACGCTCTCGTTCTTTCTTCTCTAGGAGGCCCTCATGATCACACGCCGTTTCGCCACCGTTGGAGGGCTGAGCCTCCTGGTCAGCACGTCTATCGCCGCCCTGGCGTCCGCCAATACCGGCGGCGAGTTCCATCTCGGCGAGGGGATCGAAGATTTCTGGCTGGCGACCGACGCCTACATCTACGGCTATCCCCTGGTGACGATGGAGATGACGCGACGTGTCATGACCAATGTGGCCTCACCCGAGGCGACCCGGGCGCCCATGGGCCACTTGGTTCGACTGCGTCAGTATCCCGACGCGTCCTATCGCGACGTGACCGCGCCCAACGCCGACACGCTGTACACCACCGGCTGGATCGACGTCGGCGCGGAGCCGTGGGTGTTGAGCCTGCCCGACATGAAGGGCCGCTACTATCTGTTCCCCATGCTCGACGGCTGGACCAGCGTGTTCCGGGTGCCGGGCAAGCGAACGACCGGGACCGGCGCGCAGACCTATGCCATCACCGGTCCCGGATGGAAGGGCACACTTCCGGCCGGCGTGAAGGAGTACAAGTCGCCCACCAACATGGTCTGGCTGCTCGGCCGCATCTACTGCACCGGGACGCCGGAGGACTACAAGGCCGTCCACGAGATCCAGGACGAATGCAGGCTCGTTCCACTGAGTTCCTACGGCAAGCCCTACACGGCACCGCCGGGTAAGGTCGACCCGTCCATCGACATGAAGACGGCCGTGCGCGACCAGGTGAATCGCATGGACGCGAAGGAGTACTTCACGCTGCTGGCGCAGCTCATGAAGACGAATCCGCCAGCCGCTGCCGACGCCCCCGCGCTCGCCCGGTTCGCCAAGATCGGGCTGGTTCCCGGCCAGGATTTCGATGCCGGCAAGCTCAGCGCTGACGTCGCCAAGCGCGTCCCGCCGCTCGCCTTCGACCGCATCATGCTGCAATTCAAGATCAACAAGGATGTGCAGCACATCAACGGCTGGAACTTCACGACCAAGACGGGCGTCTACGGCACCGACTACCTGATGCGAGCGCTGGTGACGGCGATCGGGCTGGGTGCGAACCGGCCCCAGGATGCCGTCTATCCGACATCGCTCAAGGATGCCGACGACAACGACTATGTCGGCGCCGCGAAGTACGTGATCCATTTCGAGCGCGGCCAGACTCCGCCGTCCGAAGGCTTCTGGTCGATCACGATGTACGACGCCAACTACTTCTTCGTCGCCAATCCGATCAACCGTTACTCGATCAGCCCGCGGCAGGCCCTCAAGACCAACCCGGATGGCTCCACCGACATCTACGTGCAGAAAGACTCACCCGGTGCCGATAAGGAGCCGAACTGGCTGCCGGCGCCGGCCGGCAAGTTCATCCTGATGCTGCGCATGTACTGGCCGGACGAAAGCAATCCTTCGATTCTCAATGGGACGTGGACGATTCCAGCAGTGAAGCGACTTGGATAAGTGGCGATGCCGTTGAGGAATAAGGTGTGACGCAGTGCTGCACCTCGGTCGACCTGCGGCGTAACATTCATGCCCGATCTTCGACCCAGGCAGGCCTATGGAACCCCGAGGACGCGTGGCCCAGGGCGCTGGTTGGCAGCCCCGCGGACCATGGCAAGCGAGACCATGGCCTCAGCCAGTCGCGGCGCGCGCAGCCCTGACGCGAGGCTTCCGATGAGAGAGCGAGCTCGCTTTCGAATGCGTCCGGCAGATGGCGATGGAAGTGGAATGAGCCGGCTTTCCGGGCAAGGGAAGCGCGTCCAGTCGCGCTCGCGGGGAGCCTCGAGCGCGCCGACGGCATCTCCGGGGCTGCTCGGGCGCCAGAAAGCGCTATAAACAAAGGCTTTTGGGGGAGCCGTGGCTGGGGGACCAGGATTCGAACCTAGACTAACCGGGTCAGAGCCGGTTGTTCTACCGTTAAACTATCCCCCAATCCGGGCTGGCGCGTCGATTTAGCGGTGCCGTCGCGGCTTGGCAAGCGACCTCTATCCATGCACAGGCCGCAGGTCGGATTGTCCTCCAGTGAAGGGCTCGCCGCCGCGCCGTTCCTCGGTTAACATTCAATGAAGGAAAAGAGTAGCGAATGGCCGGGGACCCCACCAAGGGAGGCTGGCACAGCGGTCGGTTCGCGCACACTTTTGCCGCCATCGATCTCGGCACCAACAATTGCCGGCTCCTGGTGGCACGGGCATCGGTCGACGGCTATCAGGTCGTCGATGCCTACTCCCGGCCGGTCCGGCTGGGCGAAGGGGTGGCGCTGAGCGGCGCGCTGTGTGGCGATGCGATCGAGCGCACATTGCATGCGCTGTCTGTCTGCGCCGCCAAGATCGAGCGCAATCGCGTCACCATGGCCCGTCACATCGCCACCGAGGCTTGCCGCCGCGCCTGCAACGGCGAGGATTTCCTTTCCTTGGTGAAGGAGAGGACCGGCCTCTGCTTCGAGGTCATCGACCCGGCCGAGGAGGCACGGCTGGCGTTGGCGAGCTGCGAGAATTTGCTCGACGCGGAGATCCCTTACGGGCTGCTGATCGACATCGGTGGCGGCTCGACCGAGGTGAGCTGGATCCGGGTGTCTCGCCGCGACAACCGCCTGGGCGGCGTCGCCACCGAGATCGTCGACATGACATCGGTGCCGTGGGGCGTCGTCACCCTGACCGAATCTTGCGTGAAGGGCCTGCCGCGCGAGCAGCCTCCGACACGCGAGTGCTATGATGGCATGGTCGAGCGCATCCGTGCCGACCTGCGCCCGTTCTGCCGCAAGCACCAGATCGGCGGCGCGATCGCCCGGGGCGAGGTCCAGATGATCGGCGCCTCCGGCACCGTGACCACGGTCAGTGCCCATCATCTCGGCCTCAAGCGCTACAACCGCGTGCTGGTCGACGGCTCGCGCATCGGCCACGAGTCGATCCTGCGCATATGCGATCAACTTTCGGTCAAGTCGGTGGCGGAGCTCACCGAGGTGCCGTGCATCGGCAACGACCGCGCCGATCTGGCCCTGGCTGGCGGCGCCATCCTCGAGGCGGTATGCCGGCAATGGCCGGCGAGGATGGTACGGGTCGCCGACCGCGGACTGCGCGAGGGCGTGCTGATGGAGCTGATGCGCCGGGCCGATCGCGAAGCCGATCCGTTCCGTCACCCGAGGCACTGAGCGAACATGGCGCGCGGCAAGGGAAGCAACCGGTCGGGATCGAGCCTGCCGACCGGGCGACAGGCTACGGTGCGGGTCAAGACGGCGCGCGGGCGCACCGTCTCGTCGCAGCGCTGGCTGCAGCGCCAGCTCAACGATCCCTACGTCGCCGAGGCCAAGAAGCGCGGCTACCGCTCGCGCGCCGCCTTCAAGCTGCTGCAGCTCGACGACCAGTTCCACTTCCTCAAGCCGGGCGGCCGTGTCGTCGACCTCGGCGCCGCGCCGGGCGGCTGGACCCAGGTCGCGGTCGAGCGGGTCAAGCCGGCCAAAGCTGGCGGGGGGAAGGGCGGCGGCGTGGTGATTGGCCTCGATCTCACGCCGGTCGAGCCGATCGCCGGCGCGACCGTGCTGGCGAAGGATTTTTACGACGAGGATGCGCCGGCCGTGCTGACCGAGCTGCTGGCGGGCCCGGCCGACGTCGTGTTGAGCGACATGGCTGCCGCCGCCACCGGTGAGCCTCAGGTCGATCATCTGCGCATCATGGCGCTCGCCGAGACGGCGCACGATTTTGCCCGTCAGGTCCTGAAGCCGGGCGGCACCTTCGTCGCCAAGGTCCTGCAAGGCGGCACCGAGCGCACCTTGCTGGAGCAGCTCAAGCGCGACTTTACCAAGGTCCGCCACGTCAAGCCGCAGGCGAGCCGCGCCGACTCGGCCGAGATGTATGTCGTGGCGACGGGGTTCCGTGGGCATCCCTGAAACGAATGGTCCCTCGCTAAGCTCGGGAAGACAGTAATGTTGTCATTCCGAGCGTAGCGAGGGACCTTTCTTTCTCCCCCGACGCAGCGCTTGGCTTCGCCGCTCCAGTGTGTATAACGGCTCGCCAACCCGGCGGCCCTCTCCTAGAGGTAGGGCCGCCTTTTCTTTATCTCCTGTCCGGAGGTTGGCACATGCAGTTTCAGGAAGCGCTCACCTTCGATGACGTCCTCCTGAAGCCGGCGGCCTCGGCCGTGCTTCCGGGGCAGACCGAGACCCGAACCCGACTGACCCGCACCATCGATCTCGGCATTCCGCTGATGTCGGCCGCAATGGACACCGTCACCGAAGCCGCGATGGCGATCGCCATGGCGCAGGTCGGCGGCATCGGCGTCATTCACAAGAACCTCGACCCCGAGGCGCAGGCCAACGAGGTGCGCAAGGTCAAGAAGTTCGAATCGGGCATGGTGGTCAATCCGGTGACCATCCACCCCGACCAGACCCTGGCCGACGCACTCGCGCTCATGTCGGCCAACCAGATTTCGGGCATTCCAGTGGTCGAGCGCGGCAGCGGCAAGCTGGTCGGCATCCTCACCAACCGCGACGTGCGCTTCGCGACTGATACCTCGATGACGGTCAGCGCGCTGATGACGCGGGAGCGGCTGATCACGGTGCGCGAGGGTGTCACCACGGAAGAAGCCAAGCGGCTGCTGCACCAGTACAGGATCGAGAAACTGTTGGTGGTCGATGGCGACTATCGCTGCATCGGCCTGATCACGGTCAAGGACATCGAGAAGGCCAACAAGTTCCCGGGCGCCAGCAAGGACGAGAAAGGCCGCCTGCGCGCCGCCGCGGCGACCGGCGTCGGCGAGGCCGACATGCGCCGCGCCCAGTTGCTCATCGAGGCCGACGTCGACGTCATCGTCGTCGACACCGCGCACGGCCATTCGCGCGGCGTCATCGACGCGGTGAGGCGGGTCAAGAAGCTCAGCAACTACACTCAGGTAATGGCCGGCAATGTTGCGACCCGCGAGGGCGCGCAGGCGCTGATCGACGCCGGCGCGGACGCTGTCAAGATCGGCATCGGGCCCGGCTCGATCTGCACCACCCGCATGGTGGCCGGCGTCGGCGTGCCGCAATTCACGGCCATCCTGGAGGCGGCCGAGGCCTGCCATGCCGCCGGCATCCCGGCGATCGGCGACGGCGGCATCAAATATTCCGGCGACCTCGCCAAGGCGATCGCCGCCGGCGCCGACTGCGCCATGATCGGCTCGCTGCTCGCCGGCACCGACGAGGCGCCGGGCGAGGTGTTGCTCTACCAGGGCCGCTCCTACAAATCCTATCGCGGCATGGGCTCGATCGGCGCGATGGCGCGCGGCTCGGCCGACCGCTATTTCCAGCAGGAAGTCGCCAACACGCTGAAGCTGGTGCCCGAGGGCATCGAGGGCCGCGTGCCCTACAAGGGACCGGTCGGCAACATTATCCACCAGCTCGTCGGCGGTCTGCGCGCCGCGATGGGCTATACCGGCAACGGCACCATCAAGGACATGCAGTCGAACTGCCAGTTCCTGCGCATCACCGGCTCCGGCCTGCGCGAGAGCCACGTCCACGACGTCGAGATCATGCGCGAGGCGCCCAACTACCGGCAGGGGATGTAGGCGAACCACACACCGACCTCATCCTTCGAGACGCTCGCAGTGCTCGCTTCTCGGGATGAGGACGTGCTAGTTCCAGGGTTACTTCAACGCCTTCGCCACCAGCTCCGCGATCAGGCGATTGCCGGCGTTGTTCATGTGCCACAGGCCGTAGAGCTGGCGCGGCTGTGGTGCGGCCATCAGGGTCGGAAAGCTGTCGATCGTGGCGAGGCCGTTCTTCGCCGCGCAAGCGAGCAGAGCACCCGTCGATCGCCGCTGCTCGGCGGCGAAGGCGGGGTCGTCGAACACCACGGGGTCGTACTCGGCGAGCACCAGCACGCGGGCGCCACTCTGCTTCTGCAGGTCGGCCAGCCGCTCGGCCAGCCGACAGGCGATGAGCTCGCCGACGCCCGGTGCATGTACACGAATGTGGTCGCCGAACCAGTCGTGCAGCAGGTCGAGCCGGCGCAGGATGAAGTCGAACAGGTACGAGTATCCCAGCGTGCGCTGCCAGAAGCTGAGCGTGCTCCGCGGGTCTGCGCGCGGCGGGAGCGGCACGCCGTGCAGCTCGAGCTTGCCGTCGACCATCACGAACCATGGCTTGTCGGCGCTCCACAGGCGACGCATCTCGGTGCGCCTGATGTCGTCGGCGATGAAGGCGACAACGATATCGGCTGGCTTGTCGCGTGCCGCAAGCTGCTCCGCCCGGAGCACGATCTGGTCGAAGCCGTAGCCGCTCACGCCACCATTGAGCACGCGCCGCCCGGTGAGCTGCTGGAGCTGCGCCGGCCAGGTCTCGGGATCGCTCACCTCGTCGCCGAAGGTGAACGAGTCGCCCACGGCCAGGATCGGCGGATCGGCTGCTGTCTCGCCAGTCCGGCGCAGTCCGCTTGCCTCGATAGTGATGCCCGGGGCCGCATGGCCCGGCCGCGGCACGTAGCCCAGCCGGTCGTCGTGCGCGTAGCGGCTGCCATCACGCTCTGCCAGCACCGTGCGCGCATCGAGGACGAAGTTGGACCAGGCGAACAGATAGCCCCAAGTGCTGGCGCGTAGGCCGATCTCGAGCGCCAGCAGCCCGACCGCGATCGACAGCAGCACGAGGCCGGCGCGGCGCAAGGATTCGCGCATCAGGCGCCAACTCTGTCATCCTCCCCCATCATCGGGGGAGGTGGCCTACAGGGTCGGAGGGGGAAAGCCGCAGGTGAGAGCCGTCCAATTCCGACGTCGGACTCATAGGCATATCGTCCGAGGCCTTCCCGCTCCGCCCTGCATGACAGGGCATCTCCCCCGATAACGGGGAAGGAGAATGAGATGTGTCCTTCGAAATGACAGGATTGCTCTGTAGGACGTTGCGCGGCGGGCTCAATCATCGTAGCGGCAGGGAGGGAAAGGGAAAAGCATGACGCCCGGCGCGCGGGTGGCTGCCACCATAGAGCTTCTGGACGAGATCGTCAGTCGCCCCGAGCGGCCGGCCGACGGCGTCGCCAATGCGTTCTTCCGTGCCCGCCGCTTCATCGGCGGCGGCGATCGCCGTGCCGTGTCCGAGCGCGTGTGGGCGATCCTGCGCCGCTGGGGGCAGCTCTCCTGGTGGCTGGAGCGAACGCGCCATCCCGACCGCTCGGCCCGCGCCGTCGTTTCCGCCGAACTGCTGCTGGTCGACGGCACGGCGCTCGCCGATGTGGCCGCGATGTTCGACGGCGGCCGCTATCGCCCCGCACCGTTCGACGAAGCCGAGTTCCGCGCGCTGCGCCAGATGGAGGGCCATTCGCTCGCCCATCCCGAGCAGCCCGACTGGGTTCGTCTCAATGTGCAGGAGTGGGTCGCACCGCACCTCAGGGAGGCTTACGGCGACGCCTGGGGCCGCGAGATCGCCGCCCTCGACGCGCCGCCGCCGGTCGATCTGCGCGTCAATCGGCTCAAGGCGACGCCGGCCGAGGCGCGCGCCGCGCTGCAGCGCGAAGGCATCGAGACCGAGCCGATGCGGTATGCCGTCAATGGCCTGCGTCTGAAGCGCCGCCTCTCGGTGGTCGCAGGCCAGGCCTTTCAGGAAGGGCTGGTCGAGATCCAGGACGAGGGCTCGCAGCTCGTCGCCGCTCTGGTCGACGGTCAGCCCGGCATGCAGGTGATGGATTATTGCGCCGGTGCCGGCGGCAAGACGCTGGCCATTGCCGCCGGCATGAACAACAAGGGCCGCGTCGTGGCCATGGACGTACTGGAGACTCGGCTCGACCGTTCGGCCCAGCGCCTGCGCCGCGCCGGGGCGCACAATGTCGAGCGCCGTGCGATCGACGGCGACAACCGCAAGTGGCTGAAGCGCCAGGCCGGCGCTTTCGATCGAGTTCTGGTCGACGCGCCATGCACTGGGACAGGCACATGGCGGCGCAATCCCGATGGCCGCTGGACGTTGCGGCCCGAGGACCTCGCCGAGCTCGTCCCGAAACAGGCCGCCATCCTCGATGCGGCGGCGCGCCTGGTGAAGGTGGGCGGCGGGCTGATCTACGCCACCTGCTCGGTACTACCGGCCGAGAACGAGCGCCAGATTGAAGCCTTCCTCGCGCGCCACCCCGAGTTTGCCGTTGTCCCGGTGGGCGATGTCTGGCGCGATGCGCTGGGCGGTGAGGCTCCGGTCGAAATTGCCTCCGGCCCGTTCCTGCGCCTGTCGCCGCTGCGCCACGGCACGGACGGCTTCTTTGCCGCAACCCTGGTTCGCCGCGCCGCGGCGCAAGGGCCCGCGCCGGAAATGCTTGCCGACGAACCCGACCACGCCGGCGCGGCGCCAGAGGAGGGGAATGCTGTGGAAGCCGCCCAAGGGGAGGCAGCATGATCCGTATCCGCCGTGCCAGCTCGCGCGACTCGGCCGCCATCGGTCGCGTTCATGTCGAGACCTGGCAGGCGACCTACGCCGGCCTGCTGCCCGATACGCTGCTCGCGGCGATGTCCGACGTCCGCCAGTCGGCCTGGTGGTCGCGCGCGCTCGCCGATCCCGGCCAGGCGCGCGGCGTGTTCGTGGCCGACGACCAGGAGATGGGCGTGGTCGGCTTCGGCAGTTGCGGTCCGGTGCGCGATCCGCCTGAGGGCCTGGACGGCACCGAGACCCGGGTGGGCGAGGTCTACACCCTCTATGTCGAGCCCGATTTCCAGAATATCGGCCTCGGTCGCCGCCTGCTCGACGCGCTGTTCCGCCAGTTGCGCGCCGACGGCAACGACACCGCCGTGCTGTGGATGCTGGCCGACAACCCGACACGCTTCTTCTACGAAGGCATGGGCGGTGCCCGCGTCGGCGAACGCATCGACACCATGGCCGGCAAGGACGTCGAGGAGATTGCCTACGCCTGGCGCAACCTCGGCGCCCCGTTGATTCGCCGCAAGCTCGCGGCGGAGGACTAGGTCCTACCAGTTTACCGTCCTGTCGTGGGGCGCTCTGCCGGAAGGCAGCTAGGATAACCCACACCCTGCGAGTTGATGGCCGGCCCGACGTTCCGTATATCGCCGCATGTCCGACCGCTTGCTGATCGTCGATTTCGGTTCCCAGGTCACCCAGCTCATCGCCCGTCGCCTGCGCGAGGCCGGGGTGTACTGTGAAATCCACCCCTTCCAGCAGGTCGACGCCGCCCACCTGAAGAAGTTCGACCCCAAGGCCATCGTGCTCTCGGGCGGTCCAGCCTCGGTGATCGAGGGCGAGGCACCGGCCGCCGACCCCGCCATCTTCGCCGCCAACGTGCCGGTGCTCGGCATCTGCTACGGCGAGCAGACCATGGCCCAGCAGCTCGGCGGCACGGTCGAAGCGGGCCACCATCGCGAGTTCGGCCGCGCCGAGCTCGAGGTCAAGGCGAAGTCGGCCTTGTTCGACGGCGTCTGGCAGCCCGGCGACCGCAAGCAGGTGTGGATGAGCCACGGCGATCGCGTCACCCGCCTGCCGCCCGGCTTCGGCATCATCGCCACCAGCGAGAACGCGCCGTTCGCGGCCATCGCCGACGAGCAGCGCAAATTTTACGGCGTGCAGTTCCATCCCGAGGTGATGCACACGCCCGACGGCGCCAAGCTGTTGCGCAACTTCGCTCTCGGCATCGCGGGCTTCAAGGGCGACTGGACGATGCATGCCTTCAAGGAGCGCGCCATCGCCCAGGTCCGCGCCCAGGTCGGCAAGGGCCGGGTGATTTGCGGCCTGTCGGGCGGCGTCGACTCCTCGGTCGTGGCCGTGCTGTTGCACGAGGCGATCGGCGATCAGCTCCAATGCGTGTTCGTCGATCACGGCCTGCTGCGCCTCGACGAGGGCCGGCAAGTCGTGAGCCTGTTCCGCGACCACTACAACATTCCGCTGATCCACGCCGACGCCTCGGAACAGTTCCTGAAGGCACTCGACGGCGTCACCGATCCCGAGCACAAGCGCAAGACGATCGGTGCGCTGTTCATCGATGTGTTCGAGGCCGAGGCCAAGAAGATCGGCGGCGCCCAGTTCCTGGCTCAAGGCACGCTCTATCCCGACGTGATCGAATCGGTGTCGTTCACCGGCGGTCCGTCGGTGACCATCAAGAGCCATCACAATGTCGGCGGCTTGCCGGCACGCATGAACATGAAGCTGGTGGAACCCTTGCGTGAGCTGTTCAAGGACGAGGTGAGGGCGCTCGGCCGCGAGCTCGGCCTGCCGCCCGACCTGGTGAATCGCCATCCGTTTCCCGGGCCGGGGCTGGCGATCCGCATTCCGGGCACCATCACGAAGGACAAGCTCGACCTCCTGCGCCGGGTCGATGCCGTCTATCTCGACGAGATCCGCAAGGCCGGCCTCTACGACGAGATCTGGCAGGCGTTCGCGGTGCTGCTACCGGTGCGCACGGTGGGGGTGATGGGCGACGGCCGGACGTACGACCAAGCCTGCGCGCTGCGGGCGGTGACGTCGACGGACGGGATGACGGCGGACTATTACCCGTTCGACCACGCGTTCCTGGGGCGGGTGGCGAACCGCATCATCAACGAGGTGCGGGGGATCAATCGAGTGACGTACGACATCACCTCGAAGCCGCCCGGCACGATCGAGTGGGAATGATTCCGAGGCATCGGTGACTATTGCTGTCCATCGAAATTGCAGCCATAAGTAGCTGAATAATAACTATAAATGTGTCATCACCTATCGATGTCGATCGGCGGGCAGTGATCGCGGGTGTCGTCACAAGTGACGGTGTTGGCGACCCTTGCCGGTCACCGCATTCTGGAATACCGTCACCACAGGAAGGCCTTGTGACGGTGTTCTCGAGAACATAACTTACTGAAAACACTAATAAATACCTTTATAAGACCTCCCAAACAGGCCTGACGGTGTTTTGTGGCTTGGAGGCCTCGCATGCTGACCGACGCGGCTCTTAGGAGCCTGAAATCGAAGGAAAAACCGTACAAGATCACCGACCGCGACGGCATGTACGTGCATGTGTCTCCCAGCGGGACGTTCTCTTTCCGGCTCGACTACCGTCTGAACGGCCGACGGGAGACGGTGAACTTCGGCAAGTACGGACGTGACGGCATCTCCCTCCTGCGGGCACGAGAGATGTGCCTCGATGCCAAGCGCGCTGTCAGAGAGGGAAGGTCGCCGGCCATCGAGAAGCAGCGCGAGAAGCGTCGACTGAAGGAGGCGAAGAGCTTCGGCCAGTTCGGCGAGCGGTGGCTTTCAAGCGACGTCATGGCCGAGAGTACGCGCGCAATGCGCCGGTCGATCTTCGATCGTGACCTGCTGCCTGCGTGGCGCAATAGGCTTCTGACCGAGATCGAGCCGGATGATCTCCGGGCGCATTGCGCGAAGATTGTCGCGAGGGGCGCGCCGGCGACCGCTATCCACGTACGGGACATCGTCAAGCAGATCTATGGCTTCGCCATCCTTCACGGCGAGAAGGTCGCAAATCCCGCCGACGATGTCGGACCGTCGTCGATCGCTCACTTCGTCCCGAGAGACCGGTCGCTTTCGCCGACTGAAATCAGGATCATGCTGAAGCAGCTCGACCACGTGCCGACATTGCCCACGATCCGCCTCGGGCTGCGGCTCATCCTACTGACCATGGTGCGCAAGAGCGAGCTGCAGGATGCGATCTGGGACGAGATCGATTTCGAGAATGCTGTCTGGACGATCCCGAAGGAACGGATGAAGAGATCCAAGGCTCACAACGTCTACCTGTCCCGCCAGGCGCTCGACATCATGATCGCGCTAAAGACCTGCGCAGGAAACTCCAAGTACCTGCTGCCGTCGCGATACGATGCGGACGCTCCGATGTCGCGCGCGACCTTCAACCGGGTAACTTACGCCGTTGTCGAGCGCGGCAAGAAGGAAGGCCTGCCGGTCGAGCCGTTCACCGTGCACGACCTACGCCGGACGGCCTCGACGCTTCTCAACGAGCTCGGCTTCAACAGCGACTGGATCGAGAAGTGCCTTGCGCACGAGGATGGACGCTCGTCGCGCGGCGTCTATAACAAAGCCGAGTACGAGGTCCAGCGGCGCCACATGATGCAGGAGTGGTCTGACATCGTCGATGCCTGGGTCGCCGGCGAGAAGCACATGCCCGTTCTTAGTCCGCCGTCGATGCCGCTGCCGTTGCTCGATCCCTCGCTTTGACGGGGCGCGTGCGACGCCGAGCGACGTCCGGATGCTGAGCGCGTGGAATAGGCACCGACCGGCGAGACGCGAGCCACGTCTCGACCTCGGCCAAATCCCAGACGACGCATCTCGGTGAAAGAGCGAAGCGGCGCGGGAATTCATTGCGCTGCTCCATCTCGTAGATCGTGCTGTCTGCCAGTGGCACCATCTCACGCAACTGCTGCCTGCGGATGGTGCGCCTGATCGGTGCCTCGGAAACGCGGCCCATGATCACCTCCTCGGTTTGAGGAGGTGATTGAATGCGATAGTCGCTGAAGGACGAAAGGCGTTTCCAAGTGGTGTAGGGCAGTGGCGGGCTCGGGGCTAGAGATCGGATGGTGCCCGCCGAGAAGGACAACCACACGACTGCGCGTGGTTCCCAAGCTTGCCAAGGTCGGGGTCGAGGGTTCGAATCCCTTCGCCCGCTCCAATTTTCTTCAAACAAATCAGCGAGTCAGAATGGTCCTTCGGGGTCGTTTTCTGCTTCCCCGCCTCTGGCTCGACAGCCGGGGAAGCAAGGGGGAAGCAGACAGAGGCGAAACGTAGCGGGCTCTCGGTCGCCTTCCGCATGTGCATCCTCTTCAGATTACAATCCGTCAGCACGAGGCGCGCTGGGCATCCGTTCGATCTAGTCCTTGATTAGCGTATCGATGCGCAAACCGAACCTCTGCGTTCGAAGCGCCTTAGTCATGGACTGA
>JAXMCO010000009.1:0-264745 GCA_046349335.1 Reyranellaceae bacterium | reverse complement strand
GAGCAGGAGACCGACAAGACCAAGCGCAACGCCATGATCGCCGAGGCAACCAAGCTCTATGTCGACGACTTCGCCTACATTCCCCTGCATCAGCAGGCGGTGGTCTGGGCGGCGCGCAAGAATGTCGAGCTGATGCAGCCGGCCGACAACACTTTCCCGCTGCGCTTCGTCAACGTGAAGTAGCGGATCTTGCACCTCCCCCGCAATCGGGGGAGCTGCCCCCGTAGGGGGCGGAGGGGGAAAGCCTCAGCAAAGATTCGTGACGTTCCGACGTCGGGCTATCATGAATCTCGTTTGAGGCGTTCCCCCCTCCGGCCTTGCAGGCCACCTCCCCCGATTACGGGGGAGGGCGCGACGAAGCTGCTGCTATTTGGCGTCAATCCTGCTAGGCCTAACTCTGGCTGGGCCGTATCCATTAGATGCTCGCATTCATCCTGAGACGCCTCGCGCAGGGCATCATCGTCATGCTGACGGTGGGCGTGGTCGCGTTCTTCCTGTTCCGTTACATCGGCGACCCGATCAATGCCATGGTCGGTCAGGACACCTCCATGGAGGAACGTGAGCAACTGCGCGAGCGGCTCGGCCTCAACGACTCGGCTCCGATCCAGTTCGCACGCTTCATCGGCAACGCCGCGCAGGGCAAGTTCGGCCTGTCCTATCGTACCTCCGAGCCGGTCGGCCGGCTCATCCTGGAGCGCGTGCCCGCGACCCTCGAGCTGGCATTCTGCGCTGCTCTGTTCATCCTGATCGTCGGCGTGCCGATGGGCGTCTATACTGGCCTCTACCCGCACCACTGGTCGAGCCGGCTGCTCCAGACTCTGTCACTCGTCGGCGTCTCGTTGCCGCCTTTCCTGATTGGTATCCTGCTCATTCTCGTCTTTGCGGTGTCGCTGCATTGGCTGCCGTCGTTCGGCCGCGGCCAGACCGTCGATCTCGGCTGGTGGACCACCAATTTCCTCACCTGGAAGGGCCTGCAGGCCTTGATCCTGCCGTCGATCACGCTCGGCGTGTTCCAGCTCACATTGATCATGCGGCTGGTTCGTTCGGAGATGCTCGAGGTCATGCGCACCGACTACATCAAGTTCGCGCGCGCTCGTGGCCTCACCAACCGGGCGGTCAATTTCGGCCATGCGCTGAAGAATACCCTGGTCCCGGTGATCACCGTGGCCGGCCTGCAACTGGGCACCCTGATCGCCTTCGCCATCGTCACCGAGACGGTGTTCGCCTGGCCAGGCGTCGGCCAGCTCTTCATCCAGTCCGTGCAGTTCGCCGATATTCCGGTGATGGCAGCCTACCTGCTGCTCATCGGCCTGCTGTTCGTGGTCATCAATCTCGCGGTCGACTTGCTCTATTTCGCCGTCGACCCGCGCCTGCGCAACCAGGTCGGTTCGGCGCGCGGGGCCCACTGACATGGCGGCGGGCGACTCCTCCGGCTGGCTGGCACGCGCCGCCGATAGCGACGTCTGGTGGAGCTTCAAGTCGTCGAGCCTGACGATCGCGGCGGCCGCCACCACGCTGGCGATCTTCGTCATGGCCTTCCTGGCGCCTGTGCTTGCGCCGCACACGCCGTTCGATCCGGCGACACTCAGCCTCAGCGACGGGCTGAAGCCGCCGGTGCTGCTGTCGCCCGACGGCGACTGGAGCTTCCCGCTCGGCACGGACGAGCAGGGCCGGGATCTGCTGAGTGCGATCATGTACGGCACGCGGTTGTCGCTGGTCGTCGGCCTCGCCTCGGTGGTGGTCGCCATGGCGATCGGCATCACGCTCGGCCTGGTGAGCGGCTATTTTGGCGGCACGGTCGACGCCGTCATCATGCGCATCGCCGACGTCCAGCTCACGTTTCCCGCGATCCTCGTGGCGCTGCTGATCGATGGCGTCGTGCGCACCGTCATCTCGGTGCAGCGCCACGACGAGATTGCCCTGGTGGTCATCGTCGGCGCGATCGGGCTGTCGTTCTGGGTGAGCTACGCCCGCACGGTGCGCGGCTCGGTGATGGTCGAGAAGGGCAAGGAATATGTTCAGGCGGCGCGCGTGATCGGATTGTCGCCGATCCTCATCATGGTGCGGCACGTTCTGCCCAACGTCACCGGGCCGGTGCTGGTAATTGCCACCCTCAATCTAGGCTTGGCCATCATCACCGAGGCGACCTTGTCGTTCCTCGGCGTCGGCCTGCCGCCTACCGAGCCGTCGCTCGGCACGCTGATTCGCCTCGGCAACGAGGTCCTGCAATCGGGCGACTGGTGGATCACCGTGTTTCCCGGCATCACGCTGGCGGTGCTTGTGCTGGCCGTGAATCTGCTAGGCGACTGGCTGCGCGACGCTCTCAATCCCAAGCTGCGCTAGGATCGCACCTCGATGGCCGCCGCGTCCAACAATCCGCCGCTTCTCGAAGTGAGGAACCTGCGCGTCGAGTTCCCGACGCGGCGCGGCACCCTGCTGGCGGTCGATGACGTGTCCTTCGACATCGCGCCGGGCGAAGTGCTGGGCGTGGTGGGTGAGTCGGGTGCCGGCAAGTCGCTGACCGGCAACGCCATCATCGGCCTGCTCGAGCCGCCCGGCCGCGTTGCGGCGGGCGAGATTCGCCTCGAGGGGCGGCGGATCGACAATCTGCCGTACGAGGAAATGAGAAAGGTACGCGGCGCCAGGATCGGCGCCATCTTCCAGGATCCGCTGACCAGCCTCAATCCGCTCTATTCGGTCGGGCGCCAGCTCGTCGAGACCATTCAGACGCACCTGCCGCTGTCGGCCGCAGCGGCGCGTCAACGCGCGCTCGATCTCCTGAAGGAGGTCGGCATCCCCGGCGCCGAGACGCGCATCGATCACTATCCGCATCAGTTTTCGGGTGGCATGCGTCAGCGCGTGGTGATCGCGCTGGCGCTGTGCGCCGGGCCGCGCCTGATCGTGGCCGACGAGCCGACCACCGCGCTCGACGTCTCGATCCAGGCGCAGATCATCGCGCTCCTGAAGCGGTTGTGTCGCGAGCACGCCACGGCGGTGATGCTGGTGACACACGACATGGGCGTGATCGCCGAGACCGCCGATCGCGTCGCCGTGATGTATGCCGGTCGCGTCGCCGAGGTCGGGCCGGTGCGCGATGTCGTGAAGCACGCCAAGCATCCCTACACCAAGGGACTGATGGGCTCGATCCCGAGCCTCGGCGTGCGCCATGACCGGCTGACCCAGATCGACGGCGCCATGCCGCGGCTGACCGAGATCCCGCGCGGCTGCGCTTTCAATCCGCGCTGCGCGGAGCGCGGGGCGCGTTGCCTGTCCGAGCGGCCCGACTTGATGTCGGCCGGTACCAGCCGTGCCGCCTGCTGGTTGCACGATCGCGGCGGCGTCGGCGCGCCGGCCGTTCGGGAGACTACCGATGCCTGACGGCACGACCGGCCAGTTCGTCCGCCTCGCCGGGCTGACGCGCTATTTCGACGTGTCGGCGCCGTGGCTGGTGCGTGCGCTCGAGCGGCGGCCGCGCCAGATCGTCCAGGCGGTCGACGGCATCGACATCGAGATCGCCAAGGGCGAGACCTTCTCGTTGGTCGGCGAATCGGGCTGCGGCAAGTCGACCGTGGCGCGCCTCGTGGTCGGTCTCTATCCGCCGACGGCGGGCTCGATCCAGTTCGACGGCAACGACATGGCGCACCGGCGCAGCCAGGCGGAGACGGCTGCGCTGCGCCGGCGCATGCAGATGATCTTCCAGGACCCGTATGCCAGCCTCAATCCGCGCTGGCGCGTGTTCGACATCATCGCCGAGCCGATCCGCGCGTTCGATCTCTCCAAGGACAAGGCCGACCTCGAGAAGCGGGTCGGCGACCTCTTGCGCCAGGTGCGCCTGACGCCGGCCGACGGTCGCAAGTACCCGCACGAATTCTCCGGCGGTCAGCGCCAACGTATCTCGATCGCCCGCGCGCTCGCCAGCGAGCCGGAATTCCTGGTGTGCGACGAGCCGACCTCGGCGCTCGATGTCTCGGTGCAGGCGCAGATTCTGAACCTGATGGTCGACCTGCAGCGCCGCCTGCAGCTCACCTATCTGTTCATCTCGCACAATCTCGCGGTCGTCTATCACATCTCGACGCGGGTCGGCGTGATGTATCTCGGCCGGCTGGTCGAGGTGGCGCCGACCGACACGCTGTTCCGTCGACCCAAGCATCCGTATACGCGGATGCTGCTCGACACGATCCCCGATCTCGAGATGACCGGCCGCCAGCGCGCCCCGGTCGCCGGCGAGGTGCCGAGCCCGATCAACCCGCCGCCGGGCTGCTCGTTCCATCCGCGCTGCCCGTTTGCCAACGATCGATGCAAGGTAGAGCGACCCAAGGCATTGCCGATCGAGGGCGGCACGGTCGCCTGTCATGCGATCGAGGAAGGGCGACTTGCGGTCGAAGAACGCAGTTATGGAATCGATTCCGAAGGAATGGTTCGCAATCCGTAGCGAGCAGTCGGTGAGCGCGAACCCGTCTCAGACACTGGAAACTCGGCTCCGCTGGTCTCGCGTCCGATAACCACCTGTCATGCCGGCGTCAGGGGGGTATTCTCGGGAAGCGCGAATAGGGCGGAACGGGGCTGCGCCATGCCGCCCGATCAAGGTCGCGGCCGCACGAGGTCGATCACGACGGCGCACAGCGTGCCGAGGCACATCAGCAGCGCCATCCCACGCGGCGTGCCGTCCGTCAGCAGGCCGACCAGGCTGCCGCTGATCGCACCCAGCACGTACTGGAAGACCCCGAGGAGGGCGGCGGCCGACGCGGCATGCGGCGCGTGCCGGCTGAGCGCGCCGACGGCGGTGTTGCCGTTGGAGAAGCCCTGGCAGCTCAGGACGACGAAGAGGGGTGCCACGATCATCCAGAGCACCTGAACGCCCGCCAGGCTAAGCAGCAGCAAGGTCGCAGTGGCGGCGAGGGAAATCCGGCAGATCGCGCTCAGCATGGTGTGCAGACCATAGGTTCGCAGCAGGCGCGCGTTGATCTGCGATCCGGCGACCAGCCCGCACGAGCACAGGCCGAACAGCAACGCGAATTCGGCGGGCGACAGGCCAAAGCCCTGGATGAACACCGGCGAGGCGCCGGAGAGGTAGGCGAACATGCAGAAGCTGCCGGCGCCGCCCATCAGCGCGTGGGCGAGGAAGACCGGCTCGCGCAGGATCGCGCCGTAACGGACGACCGACTGTGCTGGCCCCGTCGACATGCGCCGTGCCTTGGGCAAGGTCTCCGGCAGAGCCCGAAGGGCGAGAATCGTGCAGCCGGCGCCGTAAAGCGCCTGGACCCAGAAGATGACGCGCCAGTCGGCGACCAGCAGCAGCGCGGCGCCGATCGTTGGCGCCACGATGGGCGCCACGCCCATCACGAGCACGAGGCGCGACATCAGGATCGCGCCGCGCTGGCCGTCGGCGAGATCGCGCACGACGGCGCGCCCGATCACCATGCCTGCAGACGCGCCGAGAGCCGCCACGAAACGCAGCACCGCCAGTTGGGTGATCGAGGTGGCGAGCGCGCCGCCCGCCATGGCGGCTGCGAAGATCGCGAATCCGGCGGCCATCGGCAGTCGCCGGCCAAAGCGGTCCGACAGGGAGCCTTGCAGCACTTGTCCGAGGGCCAAGCCAGCGAACCACGACGCCAGGGTGAACTGCGCCGATCCCGCGGCAGCGTGCAGGCTCGCCTCGACATCGGGAAAGGCCGGCAGATACATGTCGGTCGCCGCCGGACCGACGGCCGTGAAGCAGCCGAGCAGCCAGGGGATCCGACGCGGCCAGTGACCGGGCGCGGCGGGCCTATCGTTGGATGCAGTCACTGGTGCCCGATCGGGTTTCGGCTGGCTTCGGATAGGAATCCACGGTGCTCGCGATCAGGGGTTAGACGTCGTCGACACCCAATCCCCATCCTGCCGGGAGAGCTGCAGGGTCGAGCGCCTGGGATTATTGCCCTCGCGTTCCTCGCACGTAACGCTCAAAGTCGTGTCGTTCTCCCAGACGACCTTGCAGTCGTCGAGGAAGCACGTCGTCCCTGCCTTGGCTTCCTCCTGCGGTTGGTTGTCCGCGATGCTGATGACGGCGACCGTTGCCTGGCCGTCGTCGCTCGAGCCGTCGGGCGGCGAGCAAGCGGCGTAGGCGAACCGCGAGCGATCGGTTGACCATACAGGCAGACCGGGCACGGTGTAGATCTTGCCGGTGTTGCGCATCACCAGCGCACGGAAATGGTCCTCGTAGCGCCAGACGCGGACGACGTGGAAGCCACCCGCCTCGTCGTATCGCTCATACGCGAAGCGATGCATGTCGTCGCCGAACGGGCAGTCGGTGAGGGTCAGCACCTTGTCGCCCATGACCGCGATGTAAAGCCTGTCGTACCAGCGCCAGACCTCGCGATTGTCGGCAAAGCGCTGCCGCTCCTCGGCCCAGGCACCATCATCGGCGGATGGGGTGTGGCTATTCCATTCCCGCCACGCTTCGACGTCGCTCCACCTTTCGAGGCGGCACCCGCTCGGCGGGTCCCATGGCTCGTCGGCAAGCGTGACCCGCGGCCCGAGCCCCAGAACGACGAGGCAGAGCAGGCAGAGGAAGAGGCGAGGGACCGTCATTGGACCCTCATCATATCTTGCGATCTGCGGAAGGTCCCTGCCGAGGGACCGTCCTACATCTTGTTCTGATAAATGCCGATGATCTTGTCGAGCATGTCGAGCGCCTGGTCGCGCGGGCGCTGGAAGGTGTTGCGGCCGATGATCGAGCCATTGGCGCCGCCGTCGCGCAGGCCGCGGATTTCGGTGAACAAGCCTTCGAGGTCCTTGGCCTCGCCGCCGGAGAACACCACGATGCGGCGGCCGTTGAAGGTCGCCTGCATGACGTGCTTGATGCGCGCGGCGAGCGTCGAGGTGTCGACCTGTGCCTTCTCGTAGGCGGCCTTCGCCTCGGGCTGCCACAGCACGTTCGTCGGCGGCTTGACCTTGATGATGTGGGCGCCCAGCAGGGCGGCCATGTGGGCGGCGTAGGCGCAGACGTCGAGTGCCGTCTCGCCCGCCTTGTCGAGCTTGCCGCCGCGCGGATAGGACCACATGACCACGGCGAGGCCGACCGCCTTGGCCTCCGCCGACATTTCGCGAATCTCTTCCATCATCTCGTACTGGTCTTCCGAGCCGGGATAGATCGTGAAGCCGATGGCCGAGCAGCCCAGCCGCAGCGCGTCGTGCACCGAGGCGGTGACCGCCTGGTCCTTGTTGGTCGACAGCGAGTTGGCCGAGTTGACCTTGAGGATGGTCGGGATCGCGCCGGCGAAGCTGTCGGCGCCGGCCTCGAGCGGGCCCAGCGGAGCGGCATAGGCGTTCAGGCCGGCATCGACCGCGAGCTGGTAGTGATAGTGGGGGTCGTAGGCGTCGGGATTGGGCGCGAACGAACGGGCCGGGCCGTGCTCGAAGCCCTGGTCGACCGGCAGGATGACCATCTTGCCCGAGCCGCCGAGGCGGCCGTGCATCAGGATGCGGGCGAGGTTCGCCTTGGTTCCGGGATTGTCGCTCTCGTAATTGTCGAGGATCTTCTTGACCGTCCGGGTGATCTTCATTGGCTGGCTCCCAAGGTCCTTCTTTGCCCTAAAGCGGCGCCGGTGATAGCGGGCGGGGGCTGTTCGTTCAAGCCCGGCCCTGTCGACTACTGGGGAGGTCATTGACCGATTCGGGCAGGCTGAACAGGGTGTTCCGCGATCATAACGCGGCTGGCGAAACTGGCGGTGACCTTTGGATGGCGTTGCCGGACCAACGATGGGTAGACATGCCGATGCAACCTGAAGCGCGCCCCTCGATGGCGGCGCGGCTGCCTTTCTATTTCGGCTGGGTGATTATCGCCGCGGCCTTCGTCACGGTGGCCCTAAGCGTGACCGCGCGCACCGCGTTCTCGCTGGTCTTCCCGCCGATCGTCGAGGAGTTCGGCTGGGACCGCGGCCTCGCCGCGGGAGCGTTCTCCTTCGGCTTCCTCGTGTCGGCGGTGCTGAGTCCCGTGGTCGGCCGGCTGATGGACCGGCGCGGGCCCCGTTTCGTCATCGAGATCGGCATCGTGGTGATGGCGGCGGGCCTGCTCGGCGCCACCTACATCGCCTCGCCCTGGCAGCTCTATGCGACCTTGGGCGTGCTGGTGGGCGCTGGTGCCAACTGCATGAGCTTCAGCGTGCAATCGCAGTACCTGCCGAACTGGTTCGTGCGCCGGCGCGCCATGGCGATCGGGCTGGCTTTCTCCGGTGTCGGTGTCGGCGCGATCGTGCTGCTGCCGTGGATGCAGGCGGTGATCCAGCACGACGGCTGGCGGGCCGCGTGCTGGATGTTGGGGGTGATGACGCTGGTCGTGCTCATTCCGCTCAACTGGATCGTGCGCAAGCGGCCGCAGGATGTCGGCCTGCTGCCCGACGGCGGCAGCCCCGGGGCGGGGCCGGCGGCGCGGACGCTAAAGGTCGTCGACGCGGCGTGGGCGGGGACCGTCTGGACGACCGCGCGGGCGGTGCGGACGGCGCGCTTCTGGTGGATCGCGCTCGCCTTCTTCTGCGGCGGCTTCGTCTGGTACGCCGTGCAGGTCCATCAGACCAAGTATCTGATCGAAGTCGGCTTCAGCCCAATGCAGGCGGCGTGGGCGTTGGGCCTGGTCGCCATGGTCGGCGTGCCAGGACAGATCGCGCTCGGCGCCCTGTCGGATCGTATCGGCCGCGAGATCGTCTGGCTGATCACCAATGCCGGCTTCGCGATCTGCTATGGCGCGCTGCTCGGCCTGCAGAGCGGCCCGTCCGAGGTTCTGCTCTACGTCATGGTGCTGTCGCAGGGCTTGCTGGGCTACGCCTTGACCTCGGTGATGGGTGCCATCGTCGTCGAGATCTTCGAGGGCCCGCATTTCGGCTCGATCTTCGGCCTGGTGATGGTGGCCCTGCTCGCCGGCGGCGCCGCCGGCCCGTGGCTCACCGGCTTCATCCACGACCGCACCGGCAGCTACGAGATCGCCTTCGTCCTGGCGATCGGGCTCTGCGCAGTGGGGGCGTTCGCGATCTGGCGCGCGTCACCCGGCAAGGTGAGGCGGGTGGCGGGAAGATCATGACTCCGGGTGACAACTACGCCGTCGTCCTGAGAGCAGTGAGGGACCTCGTCGCCAGTTGCCGCGAGTGAGCTTGCAGCTTCTGGCAACAAGATCCTTCGCTACACTCAGGATGACACGATAGAGAGCTCGACTCCTACTCGTTCAAGCCCTTCCCCGGATACGGGTGCGTCGCGATCCAGTGCTTGGCGATGTCGATACGGCGGGTCACCCAGGCGCCTTCCTTTTTGCGGATGTAATCGAGCAGGCGCCACAGGCCGGCCATGCGGCCCGGATGGCCGATCAGGCGTTGATGCAGGCCGACCGACATCATCTTCGGTGCCGTGGCACCCTCGTGATAGAGCACGTCGAAGGCGTCGCGCACCAGGCCGAACCACTGGTCGGCGTGTGTCATGCCGGCGGCGTACTTGCCGTCGTTGTTGGTGAGGGAGTAGGGCACGACGAGGTGCGGCTTGCCCTCGACCGTCTGCCAGAACGGCAGCTCGTCGCCGTAATAGTCCGAGTCGTAGGTGAAGCCACCTTCCTCGACCAGCAGGCGGCGCGTGTTCACGCTGGGTCCATAGCGGCAGTACCAGCCGGCCGGGCGCTCGCCGACCGTCTTCTTCAGGGAGACGATGGCCTTGCCGATGTGCTCGCGCTCTTCGGCCTCGGTGAGCTGGAAGTGACGGATCCAGCGCCAGCCATGGCAGCACACGTCGAAGCCCGACCTGGCGATCGCGTCGGCGGCCGGCGGATTGCGCTCGAGCGCCAGCGCGCAGCCGAAGACGGTGAGCGGCAGGCCGCGCTCCTGGAAGGCGCGCATGATGCGCCAGAAGCCGACGCGGCTGCCGTACTCGAACATGCCTTCGCCGGCGAGGTCGCGCCCCTTGAGGCCCTGCGACGAGGTCGAGGACTCGGTGAGGCCGGTCTCGGTGTAGCCTTCGCCGTCCTGCATCGAAGGCTCGGACCCTTCCTCGTAGTTGACGACGAAATTGACGGCGATGCGCGCGCCGCCAGGCCATTTCGGGTCGGGCGGGTTGGCGCCATAGCCAATCAGGTCGCGGGTCGGTTGCCAGCTCATGTCGGTCTCCTCACCAATTCGGCGCCCATCTGTCGGGCGATGTCGGCAATCTTGTCGTTGGGTTCGCGCATGGAGATGCGGCGCACGCCGGCGCGCAGGCAGGCCAGCGCATAGCCTGGCGTATCGCCGCAATCGACGATCAGCGTGAAGGCGACGTCGGGAAATTGCAGGCGGCCGCGCTCCTCGAGTGCGCCGAGGTAGCCCGCGCCATAGGTCGCGGCGGCATTCTCCGGCGTCACGAGCGTTGGCGACCGGCCGGCCTCGCGCGCGGCCGTCAGCGCGGCGGCCATCGTCCGCCAGTCGCGCACGAGGATCGCGTGTTCATCCTCGTGTTCCTCTCCCCCGCTAGAGGGAGAGGTTAGGTGAGGGGGCTCCGCAGGCTGCTTGATCACGTGCATCCCCCTCACCCAGCCTCTCCCTCTAGCGGGGGAGAGGAGTTCGAAGAGATGGCGCTACACCATTTGCACATGCTCGAACTCTACTCATTCAGCCCCTTGCCCGGATACGGGTGCGTCGCGATCCAGTGCCTGGCGATGTCGACGCGCCGCGTGATCCACACGCCGGCGTGCTTCTGCATGTAGTCGAGCAGGCGCTCCAGCCCGACAGCGCGGGCCGGATGGCCGATCAGGCGCATGTGCAAGCCGACCGACATCATCTTGGGCTGCGTCCGGCCTTCGCGATAGAGCATGTCGAAGGCATCGCGCAGGAACGAGAACCATTGATCCGAGGTGCCGATGCCGCTCACGAACTTGCCGTCGTTGTTGGTGAGCGAGTAGGGCACGACCAGATGCGGCTTGCCGTCGACGGTGAGCCAGAACGGCAGCTCGTCGCCGTAGTAATCGCTGTCGTAGAGAAAGCCGCCTTCCTCGACGACCAGCCGGCGCGTGTTCTCGCCCGGTCCATAGCGGCAGTACCAGCCGTGCGGCCGCTCGCCGATCATCTTCTCCGTGCTGGCGATAGCCTTGCGGATGTGATCGCGCTCCTCGGCTTCGCCGAGCTCATAGTGCTTGATCCAGCGCCAGCCGTGCGAGCACACGTCGTAGCCTGCCTTCTTGATGGCGGCCGAGGTCTCGGGATTGCGTTCGAAGGCCAGCCCGCAGCCATACATGGTCAGCGGCAGGTTGCGTTCCTGGAACAGGCGCGTCACGCGCCAGAAGCCGACCCGGCTGCCGTACTCGAACAGGCCTTCGCCGGCGAGGTCGCGGCCGCTGATCGTCTGGCCCATGCCGTGCGCCTCGGTGAGGCCGATGTCGGTGTAGCCCTCGCCGTCCTGCATCGAAGGCTCGGAGCCTTCCTCGTAGTTCAAGACGAAATTCACCGCCAGGCGGGCGCCGTTGGGCCATTTCGGGTTTGGCAGGTCGGCGCCGTAACCGACGAAATCGCGGCGAACTTCATAGGGCATCGCTGGCTCCGGACTCTCAGGGGATGTGGATGGTGAAGGGCTCGACCGGCACGAATTCTTCGTCGCCCGTGCTGCCGTCGAGCCACATGAACACGGCAAAGCGGCCGGGGCGATCGAGCACGGTGAGGCCGTGGTGCCAGGTGTTGGGCCTGTAGGTGACACCCTGCTTGCCGTTGGCGATGAAGGCGCGCACGCCGCCGAGGTCTGGACCGCCGGCAGCGGCGTGCGGCGCAACGACGATCAACCAGCGCGCCACGTCGATGGGAATGAAGGTCTGGGAGGAGAATTCATGGCGCTCGAGGAGGTCGGCACGCAACGGTCGGTCCCCGGCTTCGGCCTTGAGGATCGTCGACAGGCTGGCGCGGGCGCCCGGGCGCAGGCTGCCCAGCGCGTCGTCGTGGTAGGTACGGCCGGCCTCGTCGGGGATGTCGATGACATCGCCGAAGTCAGCGAACGCCTCGCGGCTGAGCGGCTGCGGCGTGACCCGCATCTTGTCTCCTCTTGCTCGATTAGTCGCGCATGCGGCGGGTGAGGCCCACCGTCCATTCCATGACCAGCATCAGCAGGAAGGCGGCGGCGATCAAGACTCCCGATACGGCAGCGACCCGCACGTCGAGAGTCGATTCCATCATGCCCCACATGCGCATTGGCAGCACCTCGGTGCGTGCGCTCGACAGGAACAGCGACACCGGCACGTTGTCGATGGAGGCCATGAAGGCGAGGAAGGCGCCGGCGGCAATGCCGGGGAAGATCATTGGCAGGGTGACGCGGCGCAGCGTGTAGAACCACGAGGCGCCGAGGCTGGCCGACGAATCGAGCAGCGCCGGATCGAGCTGCGAGAGGCTGGCCGTCGTCGTGCGCAGGATGAACGGCATGGTGACGACGAGATGGCCGGCGATGATCAGGTTGAGCGACGGCCGGAAGCCCATCAGGGTGAAATACATCAGCGCGGCCAGGCCGAAGGTGATGCCGGGCAGCACCAGCGGCGACATGAAGAAGCTGTCGACGACCCGAGCCATTGTGCGCTTGTTGCGCGCTAGGCCGAGCGAGGCCAGCGTCGCCAGCACCACGCCGAGCAGCGTCGACCAGCAGGCGATCTTGAGCGAGTTCGACACGGCGCGGTGGATCGGTCGCGAGGCGACAGGGTCGAAGAGCTGCTCGTACCAGCGGAACGAGAAGCCGGTCGGCGGGAATTTCAGCGAGCGATTCTCGGTGAAGGAGGTCATCAGCACGACGATCACCGGCGTCACGATGATCAGCACAGCGAGCAGTGCAATGCCGCCGATGACCAGCGTGTAGGAAATATCCGACAGGCTGCGGTGTCTACCCATGGGATGCCCAGATGTCGACGCGCCTTGTTCGCCTCGCCCGTCTCACGGGGGAGGTGGCCCGAAGGGCCGGAGGGGGAGAGCCCCGGTCGAGATTCATCCAATTCCGACGTCGGAATATCGTAGATCTTTCCTGAGGCTTTCCCCCTCCGCCCCCTTCGGGGGCACCTCCCCCGTGAGACGGGGGAGGCAAGGCTCGAAAATCACCCATGGACATACCCGCTCGAGCGGCGGCCGAGCCACGACAGGGCGGCGATGACCGAGAGGACGGAGACGACTAGCGTCAGCGAGGCGACCGCGGCCTGCGGCCAGTGGAAGACGATCAGTGCCTGCTGCCAGATCACCAGCGGCAGGTAGATCAGGCGCACGCCGCCGATCACGGTCTGCGAGATGAAGGCGGTCGTGGAACTCGCGAACACCAGCAGGCAGCCGGCGACCAGGCCGGGCATGCTGAGCGGCACGATGACGGTGAACAGCGTCCGCCACTTCGAGGCACCGAGGGCGGCCGAGGCGTCGCGCAGGTTGGGATCGAGGCGCGACATGACGCTGATCAGCGGCAGCAGCATCAGCGGCATCTCGATCTGGGTCAGCGAGATCACCAGGCCGAGCTCGGTCTGCAGCAGGCGCAGCGGCTCGGAAATGACGCCGAGGCCGAGCAGGATCTGGTTGACCAGTCCTTCCCGCCCGAGCACGACGATCCAGGCGAAGGTTCGGACCACGACCGAGAGCAGCAGCGGCATGACGATGATGAACAGCAGCACGCGCTGCCAGCGGGCCGGCAGGTCGAGATAGACCAGCGCCAGCGGGTAGCCGATGAGCACGGTGGTGCACACCGTCTTGACGCCGAGCAGCAGCGTGTCGGCGATGATCTTGTAGGTGAAGGGATCGGCGAAATACTTGGTCCAGCTCGCGAAGCCGGGCTGGGTGAGCTTCTCGTCGTCGAAGAAGCTCACGCCGACCAGCATCGTCAGCGGCGCCAGGAAGAGAGCGGCGAAGGCGAGTCCGAGCGGCAGCGCGAGCTGCCACTCGGAAAACTTCAGCCGTGCCGCTGCGCGAAGTGGGTGCACTCCAAGTCCCTCCCCCGTCACCGGGGGAGGTGCCCCGTCATACGGGACGGAGGGGGGAGGCCGCAGACCAGATGCTTCTGATTCCGACGTCGGAATCGGAGAAGTCTTGTCCGAAGCTTTCCCCCTCCGCCCCCTTGCGGGGGCACCTCCCCCGACTACAGGGGAGGCGAGCAAGAGGTCCGCCTGAAATCACTTGGCCATTTCCTTGTTGAACTTCTCGATCCAGGCGGCGCGCAGTGGATTGATCTTTGCCCAGTCGTGCTCGACGTACTTCGACATCTCGTCGAGGCTCTTCATCGGCAGGTCAGCCGGAAGCGGCACGTCCTTGTTGATCGGCACGAAGTTGTAAGGCGGCTTGGTCAAAGCTTCCTGCACTTCCTTGCCGATCACCAGGTCGAGATATTTGTAGGCGTTGGCGGTCTCGGCCGTGCCCTTGGCAATGTGCATGGTGGTGTAGAAGGCGATCGAGCCGCTCTCGGGCTTCACGAACTCGATATCGATGCCTTTGCCCTTGAGCGTCGCGACGGTCTGAGTGTTGGTATACATCACGTCGCACTGGCCCTGCTGGAACAGGCCCGGCATCGCGGCAGGAAGACCGACGGCGGCGACCTTGGGCAGCACCTTCTTGAGCTCGGCCAGCCCGGGCTCGACGTCGGTCAGTGAGCCGCCGAACTGCTTGGAGAGCTCGATCAGCGAAGACGTGCCGAACGTCGTCTGGAAGCCGGTGATGCCGAGACGCGACACCCATGGTTCGACAAGAAGGTCCTTCCAGCCCTTGGGCGCCGGCAGCTTTTTCGGATTGTAGGCGATGCCGACGACCTGGGCGCTGACGCAGACGCCAGCGTCGTCGACGAGGGCTGCCGGAATTTTGCCGACGTTGGAGAGCTTCTTGCCGTCGAACTTGTCGAACAGGCCGCCTTCGAGGGCGACGATGCGCGGGCCGGGATCGAGCACGAAGACGTCGAACGGCGGGGCACCGCGCGCCGCCTTCGCCTTGCCGACCTGGTCCATGGCGAAGAGCGGCGCCAGCTCGAGGTCGATGTCGTCCTTCTTCTTCAGGGCCGGCATGACGATCGAGCGATAGGCGTCCTCCCAGGTGCCGGGATAGGTCGTGGCAATCAGGCCGCCCTTGGCGAAGGCGGCGCCGGGCAGCAGGGACGCGCCGCCGAGAGCGGCGGAGCTGGCAAGCAGGCTTCTGCGAGAGATCATGAGCTTACTCCTCGTGTGTCAGGGGTACGTGGAAACAGGGACGGGCGGGCGTCGGGCGTGAGGGTACAGTAGACGCGGCCGGACGGCGGCGGAACAGGGCGGCGCGGCTCGACAATCTTGAGGGAGACGCCATCGCTGGTGCGCGCCTCGTGAACGAGCTGGGCGCCGAGCGGCAGGCTGAGGCCGGGTTCGATGCGCCAGCTTCGCGGGCCGCCTTCGGTTGACAATACCAATTGCTCGGGACGTACGGACAGAAGCACAGGTGCGCCGCCGGCGAGGCCGGCTGGCGCGGCAACCTGCAGCATGGCGCCGGCATCGAGCGCGACCGTCGCCTGACCATTGGCGAGCGCGGAGATGCGTCCGCCAAGCAGGTTGGTGGTGCCGATGAAGCCGTTGACGAACAAGGTGCTCGGTCGGTCGTAGATGGCGAGCGGCGTGTCGAATTGCTCGACGCGACCCTTGTTCATCACAGCGATGCGGTCGGCGACGCTCATCGCCTCGTCCTGGTCGTGCGTCACCAGGATGGTGGTGAGGCCGAGCACGCGCTGCAGGCGCTTGACCTCGATCTGCATGTCGAGGCGGAGGTTGCGGTCGAGGGCGGCGAATGGCTCGTCGAGCAGCAGGATCGACGGCTCCACGGCGAGCGCGCGGGCGAGCGCCACGCGTTGCTGCTGGCCACCCGAGAGCTGACGCGGCAGGCGCTCGCGAAAGCCGTCGAGCTGGACGATGCCCAGGAAGCGGGCGACGCGTGCCTCGATGTCCGTGCCGGTCATGCCGCGGGCGCGCAGGCCGTAGGCGACGTTCTCCGCCACCGTCATGTGCGGGAACAGGGCGTAGTTCTGAAACACGATTCCGACGTTGCGGCGATTGGCCGGGAGATGATCGATCGGCGTGCCGTCGACGCGCACGCGGCCGGCGGCCTGGCGCACGAAGCCCGCGACGACGCGGAGCAGGGTGGTTTTGCCGCAGCCCGACGGCCCGAGCAGGGCAACGACTTCGCCGGGCTCGATGGCGAGGGTCACGCCATCGACGGCCAGGGCCGCGCCGTAGCGGACAGTCAGGTCCTCGACGTCGAGCGTGCGCGCGGCGGGCCGCGTCGTCGCCAGTGCCGAGCTGTTCTGCTGTTGCAGCACGTCCCCCTGTCTCCTCCCTGTGAAGGAGGCAAGGTGCATGCCAAGCCTGTCAAGCACCGACTCTCCTCCCCAGCAGAGCTGCTACGGAGTGGACACATCTTCCTCGCCTCGCCCGTCATACGGGGGAGGTGGCCCAGAGGGCCGGAGGGGGAAGGCCGCAATCGAGATCCTTCCGAGTCTGACGTCGGACCCGGAGGAATCTCGACTGTGGCTATCCCCCTCCGTCCCCTGCGGGGACACCTCCCCCGATCAGGCGCTGTTTGCAGCGCCACAGGGGGAGGGATTGGAAATGTGTCCACTCCCCGTAGCAGCAGAGCTGGGGAGGAGACTGAGGCGTCAGCCGAGCTTGCCCATCGCCACGGCGGTGTCGGCCATGCGATTGGAAAAGCCCCATTCGTTGTCGTACCAGCTCATGACGCGGACCAGCGTGCCGTCCATGACCTTGGTCTGGTCCATGTGGAAGGTCGACGAGTGGGGATCGTGGTTGAAGTCGATCGACACGTTGGGCTGATCGGTCCAGCCCAGGATGCCCTTGAGCTGATTGGCGGCGGCGAGCTTGATCGCCTTGTTGATCTCGTCCTTGTCGGTCTTGCGCTTGGCGACGAACTTGAAATCGATCATCGACACGTTGGGTGTCGGCACGCGGATTGCCACGCCGTCGAGCTTGCCGTTGAGCTCGGGCAGCACCAGGCCGACCGCCTTGGCCGCACCGGTCGAGGTCGGGATCATCGAGAGTGCGGCGGCACGGCCGCGGTAGAGATCCTTGTGCATGGTGTCGAGCGTCGGCTGGTCGCCGGTGTAGGCGTGGATCGTGGTCATGAAGCCATGCTCGATGCCTACCGCATCGTTCAGCACCTTAGCGACCGGCGCCAGGCAGTTGGTCGTGCACGAGGCATTTGAGACGACCACGTGGTCCTTGGTGAGCTTGTCGTGATTGACGCCGTAGACCACCGTCAGGTCGGCATTGTCGGCCGGGGCCGAGACCAGCACGCGCTTGGCGCCGGCTGCGAGATGGGCCGAGGCCGCTTTCTTCGAGGTGAAGAAGCCGGTGCATTCCAGCGAGAGCTCGACGCCCAGCTCCCTGTGCGGCAGCTTGCTCGGATCGCGCTCGGCGGTGACCTTGATCTTGCCGCGGCCGACATCGATCGTGTCACCGTCGACCTTGACCTCGCCGTTGAAGCGGCCGTGGACGCTGTCGAAGCGAAACAGGTGGGCGTTGGTCTCGACGGGGCCGAGATCGTTGATCGCCACGACCTCGATATCCTTGCGGCCCGATTCCATGATCGCGCGCATGACGTTGCGGCCGATCCGCCCGAACCCGTTGATTGCAACCCGAACTGCCATGTTCTCCTCCGTTACCGGTTATTCAATCGACGCGCCGCGTCGGCGATCGCCTCGGCCGTGATGCCGAAATGCTTGTAGAGATCGGCCGCCTTGCCGGACGCACCGAAACTGTTCATGCCGACGAAGGCGCCGCGCGTGCCGAGCCAGCGCTCCCAGCCGAAGCCCGTGGCGGCCTCGCAGGCGACCCGCACCGTGCCGTCGATGCCGAGCACCTCCTGGCGATAGGGCGCGTCTTGTGCTGCGAACAATTCCCACGACGGCATCGACACCACGGCTGCCGCAAGCCCGTCGGCCGCGAGCAGGTCGCGCGCCTTCAGCGCAAGCGACACTTCCGAACCCGAAGCAATCAGGCGGATCGGCGCGGAGGCTTCGCCGGCCAGGATGTAGGCACCCTTGCCGCAGCGATTGTCGCCGGCGTCGCGCACGGTCGGCAGGTTCTGGCGGGTCAGCGCGATCACGGTCGGCGTGTTGCGCGACTCGAGCGCGACCTGCCAGCACTCCGCCGTCTCGATCGTGTCGGCCGGGCGCATCACCTGGAGATTGGGGATGGTGCGCAGCGCCGCCAGATGCTCGACCGGCTGATGGGTTGGGCCGTCCTCGCCCAACCCGATCGAATCGTGGGTCATCACGTAGATGACGCGCAGGCCCATCAGGGCGGCGAGGCGGATCGACGGCCGGCAATAATCGGTGAAGACCAGGAACGTGCCGCCGTACGGGATCACGCCGCCGTGCAGCGCCATGCCGTTCATCGCCGCCGCCATGGCGTGCTCGCGGATGCCGTAATAGACGTAGCGGCCGCCCGGGTCGGCAGCGCTCTGCGTCTTGAGCGTCGCGGTCTTGGTGTTGTTCGATCCGGTGAGGTCGGCCGAGCCGCCGATCATGTCGGGCAGCAGGGGATTCACGACCTCGAGCACTTCCTGGCTCGATTTGCGAGTCGCCCACGACGGCTTGTCGGTCGCGATCTTTGCCTTGAAGGCGGCGAGGGCCTCGCCGACGGTCGGCGGAAGGTCGCCCTTCTGCCGCCGGTCGAACTCGGCGCGATCGCCGTCGGCCATTGCCGCGTGCCGCTGGGTCCATTTGCGATGGGCCGACTTGCCGCGCGCGCCGACCTTGCGCCAGGCGCCCAGGATCGGTTCGGGAATCTCGAACGGCGGGTACGGCCAGCCGAGCTTCTCGCGCGCACCGGCGACCTCGTCCTTGCCGAGCGGCGAGCCGTGCGTGGCCGCCGTGCCGGCCTTGGTCGGTGCGCCGAAGCCGATCACTGTCTTGCAGGCGATCATTGACGGCTTGTCGGTGACCGCACGAGCGCGGCGGATGGCGCGTGTGACGGCGTCGGGATCGTGCCCATCGACCGCCTGGACGTGCCAGCCGGCGGCAGCGAAGCGCTTCTTGTGATCGTCCGAAGTGCTGAGCGAAGTCGCGCCGTCGATCGAGATGCCGTTGTCGTCGAACAGCACGATCAAGCGGCCGAGACCGAGATGGCCAGCCAGCGTGATGGCCTCCTGGCCGACGCCTTCCATCAGGCAGCCGTCGCCGGCGATGACGTATGTATAGTGATCGACGATGTCTCGACCGAAGCGTTCGGCGAGCAGGCGTTCGGCCAGCGCAAAGCCCACTGAATTGCCGAGACCTTGGCCGAGCGGGCCGGTCGTCGTCTCGATGCCGCTCGCATGGCCATACTCGGGATGGCCGGCCGTGCGACGGCCGACCTGGCGAAAATTCTTCAGCTCGTCGAGCGTCATGTCGGCATAGCCGGTGAGATGCAGCAACGCGTAGAGCAGCATCGAGCCGTGGCCGGCCGACAGGATGAAGCGGTCGCGATCCGGCCAATGCGGATCGGCCGCATCGAACTTCATGAACTTGCTGAACAGCACGGTGGCCACATCGGCCATGCCCATGGGCATGCCGGGATGGCCGGAATCCGCCTGTTGCACGGCATCCATGGCCAGCGCGCGGATGGCGTTCGCCATGTCGCGGCGTTCGACTGCTTGTTCGGTCATTTCACCCGGGTGCCGTAGGGGTTTTCGAAGCGGCGCGCAACATGCCGACCACCCTCCCGAGCGTCAATCCGCAAAAGGACATGGCTGCGGCAAGCCCCTGTTCTGTTCGTGCGATCGCGCCGTCTAAGTCTGCCGCAACAGGGGCACTTCCGCGCGGCGACGTTGCTCGTAGATGATCGAGGTTTCGATCCGTGTCACGCCCGGCCGGTTGGTGAAATGGTCGAGCGCCAGGTCCTTCAGATGCTGGGTGTCGCGCGCCACGACATGCACCACGAGGTCGTGGCGACCGGTGATGAGGAACGCCGAGCGCACTTCCGGAATGGTTTCGACGTCCGCCATGAAGGTATCGACCGTCGTGCGTTCGTGCTTGGCAAGCTCGATGAACAGCAGCGCCTCGATGCCAACACCCATCTGCTTGGCCTGGACCACGGCATGAGCGCCGGTGAGGACGCCCTCGCTCCACAGCCGCTTCACCCGCTCATGGCAGCTCGACGGCGCCAGGCCGACGCGGGCCGCGAGTTCCTTGTTCGGAATCCGCACATCATTCTGTAAAATGGCTATAATAGCGAAGTCAATTCGGTCAAAGGACGCCATTGCCGCAGAGTGACCGAAATCTGTTCGGTTGCAAAGAAAAGGTGCTGTCATAGGCTTTCGCTGAAAGGCAACAGACGAGGACAGCATGAGCTTCGACCTCCCGAGGCTTGCCGACCTGCAGCGCGCCGACGTCGAGCGCTTCGAGCGGGATGGATTTCTCGTCGTTGAAGGCGTGCTGTCGGCGGAGCGCATCGAGATGTTGCGCGAGAGTTTTCCGAGACTGTTCTCCGGCAAGTTCGACACCGGCATCTATCCCGACGAGTGGTATTGGCGCGAGGGCATGAGCCTGCCCGACGTCACGCGCCACATGGCGAACGCTTGGAAGGCCGACCTGACGGTCGCCAAGCTGGCGCTGTCGGCCGACATCGGGCGTGCGGCGGCGAGGTTGACTGGCTGGTCTGGGGCGCGGCTTGGCCAGGACACGATCTGGTGGAAGGCGCCCAAGACCAAGGCCGTGGCGCTGCACCAGGACACGTCGTTCCTGGATTATCTCGATCCGCCGCAAACGATCACCTGCTGGGTGACGCTGGACGACACGCACCGCGACGTCGGCACGCTCGAATATGTCCCCGGCTCGCATCGCTGGCCGCTGACGCCGATCCCCGAGGGCTTCCACGCGCCCGACGATTATCGCGCCCTGATGAAGAACGCGGCGCGGATGGCCAGTATGCTGGATCCGCAATCGTACTTTATCGAAATACCGGCGGGCTCGTGCGTGTTGCACGCTGGAGAGATTTGGCACGGCTCGGCGCCGAACAGCGCGAGCGATCGCATGCGCCGATCGATCGGCATCCATATGACCCCAGCCGACGCACAATTCTCCGATCGGCCCGGCGGCTACATCTACCGGCGCTATCAACGGACGGATGACCCGAGTCTCGACGAGAGCTACTTTCCCATATTGTGGGCGAACGATGGTCGTCGCACGCCCTGGATCGAAGGCTACTGCAACACGGGCAGGCGCAGCGCGCGGCGCTGACAGGAGCAGATGATGAGCGAGCGTGAGGACGGGATGCCGGTGCCCTACATGGAGCGGACGCGACACTACTATCGCGCGCTCGGGTACGAGACGGACTACGTCTGGGCGCACCACGATGACGTTTCGTTCGCCCGCTTGTCGAAACCGCTCCGCGCGTCGACCGTAGCGCTGATCACGACGGCCGGACCGCCGGATCTGTCGAATCGCGATGCGCGCAATCGCAAGCACGTCTGGTCGGGCGAGGTCGCAAATCCGCCGTCCACCTTCGACACCGATGTCGCGTGGGACAAAGAGGCGACGCACACCGACGACCGCGAGACGTTCCTGCCCATCGACGCGATCAACAGGCTGGTTGCGGACGGCACGATCGGCGCGCTGTCGCCGCGCTTTCACGGCGCGCCGACCGACTACAGCCACCGAAAGACGAACGAGGAAGACGCGCCGGAGATCCTGAGGCGATTGCGCGAGGACAAGGTCGACGCCGCGCTGCTCGCCTCCCTTTGACCCGTCTGTCACCAGACCGTGAGTCTGGTCGCCCGCCATCTCGAAGCCAACGGCATCCCCACCGTCGTGGTCGGCTCTGCCCGCGACATTGTCGAACATTGTGGCGTGCCGCGCTTCCTGTTCAGCGATTTTCCCTTGGGCAATCCGTGCGGCCATCCGTGGGACCGCGACATGCAGACGGCAATCGTGCGGCTCGCGCTGTCGCTGCTCGGCTCCGCGACAGCGCCGCGCACGACGGTGCGCGCGCCGTTCGAGTGGAAGCACGATCCGCCGTGGCGCGGGCGCTACAATCAGGTGAGGTCCGAGGACCGCGAGAAGCTGCTAGCCCTCGGTGCGGCCCGGCGCGAGCGGCGAAAGCAGCCGCCGCAATTCGTCGCAAGGGGCTGACCGGCCACATTTAGCGGTTTGTGTTGCTCCACAGGGTCTAGATGTTGACCGCTCCACGGGGCACCACTTATGGTCCCGTGATGGAGCAGATGCAGCCGGGAAACCAACTGCCAACCGTCGGCGGGGGAGCCATGGCCAAGGCAGGCAGTGCGAAGGATCGCGTCAACGACGCGCTGAGCCGCCTCGAATCGATGTTCGACGAGCGGCTGCAGAGCGAGAAGGCCCGCGCCGACGAGCTGGCCGAGCGCTTGGCCAAGCTCGAGCACCAACACAACGAACTGAAGAAGGTCGCCAGCGAGGTCGAAGGACGGCTGGAGCGGGCGATGGAGTACATCCGATCATTGCTGGCAGTCGACCAGAAGTGACGTCAGACTGAGCATCCCCTCGAACGCCGCAACGGCGCAATAACGGAGGAGCGGAAAATGCCGCGCGAAGTATCGATCCAGATTGCCAATCGAACCTACGAATTCGCCTGTGGTGAAGGCGAGGAAGGGCGGGTCCAGGAACTCGCCGCCTATGTCGACGAAAAGGTGAACGAGCTGCGCCGCCAGATGCCGGGAACGGCCGAGGTCAAGCTCCTGGTATTCGCTGCGCTGTTGCTGGCCGAGGAAAGCCGCGAAGCACGCGGTATCGCCAAAGCTGCGGAGAATGCCCGGGCCAGCGCCACCGACAGTGCCGAGACCCTGGCTACCGCGCTCGAGGACCTGATCACCGCGCGCGTCGACAAGATGAGCCGCAAGATGAGCGGCGCGGCGTAGTTCATGCCCTTTGGGGCCGCGCGCGGTCCGGAAGAGCCTTTCATTGCAGCCGTCCCTGCCAATCACTAGATTGGTGGCGGGGCGGACTCTGCGCGGCGCGAGGTTCGCTTAAAACCCCGGGGCCAATAAGAACTCCTGGGAACTGTTCCTGGCCTCGACTGTGGTCTTGGCTACACGGTGCCCACCTGCTTTGGCAGGCCTTGGAGGTTCTACGAACCACGGCCCATCGTGGATCCGCCCCACCTGATTTCTGCCGACCACTTCCTTTTCTCCCTCGTCCTGCGAGGGAGGTGGCCCGTAGGGCCGGAGGGGGAAGGCCGCACACAAGGTCTCCGCCATATTCCGATGTCGGACTCATTTGCAGCTCGGTTGGGGCTTTCCCCCTCCGCCCCCTGCCGGAGGCACCTCCCTCGATGACGGGGGAGGGGAGAGAGGGCGAAGCTTCGCGCCTGATCGACGACAAGCGCCGCCTGCGCAGCGTGATGCTGGCGCGGCGTGCCCAATTGAGTGAACACCACCGCCGCGCGGCGGCCGACCGGTTGCTCGCCACCTTCTTCGACGAGAGGCCGTTCGAGCTTCCGGTCGTGGTTGCGGCCTTCTGGCCGATCGGTGAGGAGATCGACGTGCGGCCCCTGATGCAGGCGCTGGTCGAGGCCGGCTGCCGGCTGGCGCTGCCGGTCGTACAGGGCAAGCGCCGGCCGCTGGCGTTCCGCGCCTGGTCGCCGGGCGACGCGCTCGAGGCGGGCGTATTCGGCACCTTCCAACCTTTCAGCCGTCGCGAGGTGCTCGAGCCGGATGCCCTGCTGGTGCCGCTACTCGCCTGTGATGGGGAAGGCTGGAGGCTGGGCTATGGCGGTGGCTTCTACGACCAGACGCTGGCCGGCCTGCGCGCGCGGCGTCGGGTGACGGCGATCGGCGTCGGCTACGACGAGCAGGTCGTCGACGCCGTGCCGCACGGGCCGGACGACCAGCGCCTCGATTGGTTGTTGACCGACCGGCGCGCTTGCGCCTTTGTCTGAGGCATGAAGGTTCTGTTTTGCGGCGACATTGTCGGCCGCGCCGGGCGCGACGCGGTCATCAAGGAAGTTCCCAGGCTGCGCCGCGAACTCGATCTCGATTTCGTCGCCGTCAACGGCGAGAACGCGGCGGCGGGCTTCGGCATCACCGCCAAGATCTGCGCCGAGCTGCACGAGGCGGGGGTCGATTGCATCACCACCGGCAATCACGTCTGGGATCAGCGCGAGATCATCCCCTATATCGCGCAGGACAAGCGCCTGCTGCGGCCGATCAACTTCCCGCCCGGAACGCCGGGCTGGGGCGCCAACCTGTTCCAGACCGCGCGCCGCCAGAAGATCGTGGTCATCAACGTCATGTGCCGGCTGTTCATGGATGCCCTCGACGATCCGTTCCGCAGCCTCGATGCCGAGCTGGCGAAATACACTCTGGGCGGCTCCGCCAATGTCATTCTGGTCGACGTTCACGGCGAGGCGACCAGCGAGAAGCAGTCGGTCGGCCATTTCTGCGACGGCAGAGTCTCCGCCGTGCTGGGCAGCCACAGCCATGTGCCGACCGCCGATGCCTGGGTGCTACCGGGCGGCACCGCCTACCAGACCGATGTCGGCATGTGTGGCGACTACGATTCGGTGATTGGCATGAAGAAGGAAATCGCCGTCCAGCGCTTCATCCGCAAAATGCCGGGCGAGCGGCTGGCGCCGGCCGAAGGGGAGGGAACCCTGTGCGGGGCACTCGTCGAAACGGACGACCGGACGGGCTTCGCCCGGTCGATCCGCCCGATTCGGCTGGGCGGTCGGCTGCCCCCGACGGCCTGACTGCTGCATCTTGTGGTCGCACCCCGGCGTGCCTAGCTATTAGCAGTAGCCTGAAGAGGCTCGTTGACGGCCTGGGGAAAAATCGGCATCCTTTTGATGTTAAAGGATTTTTCGCCGGATCGGCGAGCTGTCTTCCTGGTTAGAGGGGGCGTCGGAATCTAGGTTCCGACGTTTTTTAGCGGGGGCTTCGGCCCCCGCCTTTTTTTGTCCTGTGGGCGGCTTGCAGGTCTGCGACACTCCCAAACGCCACGAGAAGTGGTATAGGCGCCGCAGGAAATCACTGAATCTGGTTGTCGGGCGATGGCTGGCCATTCGCAATTCAAGAACATCATGCACCGCAAGGGGCGTCAGGACGCTCAGCGGGCCAAGATCTTCACCAAGCTGATCCGTGAGATCACCACGGCAGCCCGGTTGGGCTCGCCCGATCCGAATTCCAATCCGCGCCTTCGTGCCGCCATGATCGCCGCGCGCGACAACAACATGACGCGCGACACCATCGATCGCGCGATCAAGCGCGGCTCCGGCTCCGACGCCGACGCCAACTACGACGAGGTGCGCTACGAGGGCTATGGCCCCGCCGGCGTTGCCGTGATCGTCGAGGCGCTGACCAACAACCGCAACCGGACCGCCGGCGAGGTGCGCTCGATCTTCTCCAAGCACGGCGGCAATCTCGGCGAAACGAACAGCGTGTCGTTCATGTTCGATCGGCTGGGCGAGTTTCGCTTTCCGCTCTCCGTCGGCTTGGCCGACGATGTGCTCGAGAAGGCGATCGACGCCGGCGCCGACGACGTGGTGAGCGGCGAGGGACCCGAGGGCGTGCACGAGATCTACTGCGCGCAGGACAGCTTCAATGCGGTACGCGAGGCGCTCGAGAAGTCGCTCGGCCAGCCGTCGGTCGCCAAGCTGACGTGGCGGGCCAAGACGACGACGCCGATCGAAGGCGACACGGTGCAGACCCTGGTCGACCTGATCGCGGCGCTGGAAGACAACGACGACGTCCAGAACGTCTACGCCAATTTCGAAGTGTCGGACGACGCTCTGGCGAAGTTCGCGGCCTGACGGAGCGATGAAGCTGATCGGCCTCGATCCCGGTCTGCGGCTGACCGGCTGGGGCGTGATCGAAGTCGATGGCAACCGGCTGCGCCACGTCGCGCACGGCGTCGTGCGTGTCGACTCGGCGGGGCCGCTCGCCGACCGCTTGCGCGCGCTCTACGATGGCGTCGCCGCGATCGTCGCCGAACAGCGCCCCATAGAGGCGGCCGTCGAGGAGACGTTCGTGAACGTCAACCCCGGATCGACCCTCAAGCTCGGCCAAGCGCGCGGCGTAGTGATGCTGGCGCCGGCACGCGCTGGCCTGCCGGTGTTCGAGTACGCCGCCAACCTGGTCAAGAAGTCGGTGACCGGCGCCGGACACGCCGACAAGCGCCAGATCGCCATGATGGTGGGCCGCCTGCTACCCGGCAGCGATGCCGACGGCGATGCCGCCGACGCGCTCGCAGTGGCGATCTGCCATGCCCATCACCGCGCCACCCAACGCCGCATCGAGGCCGCGCTGTGATCGCCCGGCTGAAAGGCGTCGTCGAGTCGGTCGACACCGACAGCGCGGTGATCGATGTCGGCGGCGTTGGCTATCTCGTCTCCGCGTCGGCCCGCACCTTGCGCGATCTCGCGGCGGGCGCGAGTGTCACCGTGCTGGTCGAGACCATCGTGCGCGAGGACGCGATCTCGCTCTACGGCTTCCTCGACAGCGGCGAGCGCGACTGGTTCCGCATCCTGACGACGGTGCAGGGCGTCGGCGCGCGCGTGGCTCTGTCGATCCTGTCGACCTTGGCGCCCGACGAGGTCGCGCGTGCCATCGTCGCGCAGGACCGCGCCACGCTCAGCCGTCCAGCCGGCGTAGGGCCGAAGCTCGCGGCGCGACTGGCAACCGAACTGAAGGATCGCGCCACCTCGTTCGGCGTGGTGCCGGCCGCGCGTGGCGTCGCTTCCTCGCCGGCGCCGATAGCCGCGGCCGGCTCGCTCACCGAGGACGCTGTGTCGGCGCTGGTCAACCTGGGCTACAAGCGCGTCGAGGCGTTCGGCGCGGTGGCGCGCGCCACGCAGCAGCTCGGCGCCGAGGCCACGTTCGATGCTGTCGTTCGCGCTGCCTTACGTGAGTTGGCGAGATGAAAGCACCGGCGAGCCCCGCACCCGACCGCCTGGTTGCTTCAGCGCGCACCGAGGAAGACGCCGCCGAGCTCGCGCTCAGGCCACAGACGCTCGATGACTTCGTTGGCCAGAAGCAGCTCCGCGAAAACCTGAAGATCTACATCGCCGCCGCGAGGTCGCGCGGCGAGGCGCTCGATCATGTGCTGTTCCATGGCCCGCCCGGGCTCGGCAAGACGACTCTCGCCCAAATCGTGGCACGTGAGATGGGTGTCGGCTTTCGCGCCACCTCGGGGCCGGTGATCCAGAAAGCGGGCGATCTCGCCGCGCAGCTCACCAACCTGCAGCCGCACGACGTGCTGTTCATCGACGAGATCCATCGCCTCAATCCGGCGATCGAGGAAGTGCTCTATCCGGCGATGGAGGATTTCCAGCTCGATCTGATGATCGGCGAGGGGCCGGCAGCGCGCTCGGTGCGCATCGAGCTGCCGCCCTTCACCTTGGTCGGCGCGACCACCCGGTCGGGCCTGATGACGCGGCCGCTGCGCGAGCGCTTCGGTATTCCGTTGCGCATGGTGTTCTACGAGCCGGCCGAGCTCGAGACGATCGTCCATCGCGCCGCGCGCGTGCTGAAGATGACGATGGCGCCCGACGGCGGGGCAGAGATCGCCAAGCGCTCGCGCGGCACGCCGCGCGTCGCCAACCGCCTGCTGCGCCGCGTGCGCGACTTCGCGGCGGTCGGTGGCGAAGCAGTGGTCGACGCCAAGGTGGCCGACTCCGCGCTGAACCGGCTCGAGGTCGACGAGCGCGGCCTCGATGCCATGGATCGCCGCTACCTCGCCTGCATCGCCGACAATTACGGCGGCGGCCCGGTCGGCGCCGAGACGCTGGCCGCCGCCCTCGCCGAGCAGCGCGACGTCATCGAGGACGTGATCGAGCCCTACCTGATGCAGCTCGGCCTCCTGATGCGCACACCGCGCGGCCGACTGTTGTCGGAGGCGGGCTATCGCCACCTCGGGCTCGCGATGCCGGCGGCCCAGGCGCGCCAGCTCGACTTGCTGCCGCCGGATGGGACGGCGGAGCCGGCGTGAGCACGCCGACCTCCGGCCGCCTGGTCGACGGTGCGCATACGCTGCCGCTGCGCATCTACTACGAGGACACCGACGCGGCCGGCATCGTCTACTATGCCAACTGGCTGCGCTTCCTGGAGCGGCGGCGTACCGAGATGCTGCGCCTGCTCGGCCAACAGCACAGCGCCTTGCGCGACGAGCGCGGCATCAACTGGGTGGTGCGCCGCTGCACGATCGACTACCTGAAGCCGGCGAGGCTCGACGACACGATCGAGGTGGTGACTCGCTGCGGCGTGCCGCGCGGGGCGTCGCTCGACATGCTGCAGGAGGCATGGCGCGGCCCTGCGCTGCTGGTTCGCGCCGATCTGCTGGTGGCCTGCATGGCGGCCGACGGCCGGCCGGCCCGGCTGCCATCTGAGGTTCGCACAATCTTGTCACAGATCGCAACGAAGAACGCCGGACCCACCGGCACGGCCCCTGGGGAATCGCCCCGCTCACGCCATATTCCCATACAACCCTTTGAACCAACGGAGATATAATCAATGGATGCGTTCGCGCAGGTCGCCGGCACCCCCCTCGGCGGCAGCACCGGACCGATCGACATGTCGGTCTATGGCCTGTTCATGCAGGCCGACTGGGTCGTCAAGGCGGTGATGATCGCGCTGCTGCTGGCGTCGTTCTGGTCGTGGGCGATCATCTTCGAGAAGGTGATCCGGCTGCGCTCGCTGAAGAAGAGCGCGCAGTCGTTCGAGGATACGTTCTGGTCGGGCGTGTCGCTCGAGGATCTCTACGATCGGGTGGGCGCCAAGCCCGACGATCCGATGTCGAGCATCTTCTCGGCGGCCATGCGCGAATGGCGCCGCTCGGTGTCGAAGGGGCTCGACGCCAGCGCCTCGGCACGCGCGGCGCTGCGCCAACGCATCGAGCAGGTCATGGGCGTCACCATCCAGCGCGAGATGGAGGCGATCGAGAAGCGGCTGGGCTTCCTGGCGACGGTCGGCGCCAACGCCACCTTCGTCGGGCTGTTCGGCACGGTGTGGGGCATCATGAATAGCTTTGGCCACATTGCGCAGTCGAAGAATACCTCGCTCGCGGTCGTGGCACCGGGCATCTCCGAGGCACTGTTCGCGACCGCGATCGGCCTGGTCGCCGCCATCCCGGCAGCCGGCGCCTACAACATCCTGTCGGGCCAGGTGGCGCGCTACGCCCAGCAGCTCGAATCGTTCGCCGGTGAATTCATCACCATCCTGTCGCGTCAGCTCGAGGAGCAGGTCTGATGGCGGGAATTATTCCCGCTGCGGGCGCGACCTCGGGCGGCGGCAAGTTCAAGCGACGGCGCTATGTGCCGATCGCTGACATCAACGTGACGCCGCTGGTCGACGTCATGCTGGTGCTGCTGATCATCTTCATGGTGACCGCGCCGCTCCTGCAGGTCGGCGTGCCGGTCGACCTGCCGAAGACCAGCGCCCAGCAGGTCGGCGGCAAGGACGAGCCACTGGTCGTGTCGGTGAACGCGCAGGACGAGGTTTTCCTCGGCGAAACCAAGTACGAGCTGTCCGAGCTCGCCAGCAAGCTCAAGGCGGTGCACGAGGAGAAGCCCGACCAGCGCGTCTTTATCCGCGGCGACAAGGCGGTGAACTACGGAAAAATGATGGAGGTCATGGGCGTAGTAATCGACAGCGGCTTTCGCCAGCTCGGCCTGCTCGGCGAGCAGGCGCAGGCGCTGGGCAAGGGCGGCGGCACGGTGAGCCCCACCCCGGCGGCCCCTGCGCCGCGCGGCGGCCAGCCGCAACAGCAACCTCAAGCGCCGACGCCCCGGCGCTAGTGGATCGGAGAGGTGGTGGATGGCCCGACGGCCCCGCGAAAGCATCGAGATGCGCACACCGGCCGTAGTGTCGGCGGTGCTGCATGTCTTCGTGCTGGGCGCGGCCATGCTCAACCTCGACCTCTTCAGCAAGCCGCCACTGCTCGAGCCCGAGCCGGTGATGGTCGAATTCGAGGCCATCGACAAGAAGGCGGGCGCGCCCACGGTCGGCAATCCGCCGCCGCAGCCCAAGGAATTGCCGATCGCCCAGCAGACGTCGAAGGCGCCGCCGCCCAAGACATCCGACCCGCCGCCGGCGCCGGAGAGGCCCAAGCCGGAGATCGCCGAGGCACCCAAGCCGACGCCGCCGGTCGAGAAGCCCAAGCCCGAGGTCGCCGAGGCGCCCAAGCCAACGCCGCCGGTCGAGAAACCCAAGCCCGAAGTCGCCAAGCCGGCGGAAGATCTGATCGCACTGAAGCCCAAGGAACCCGAGCCGCCCAAGATCGAGAAGCCGCCGGAGCCGCCCAAGCCCGTGCCCGAGGTCAAGAAGCCGGAGCCGCCCAAGCCCGAGCCGCCCAAGCCCACGCCCCAAGTTGCCAAACCAGAGCCGCCGAAGCCACCACCGCCCAAGCCGGCCCCGCCCAAGCCCAATGTCGATTCGATGATCGACGACATCCTGAAGAACAAGCAATCGCAGCAGCGGGTGCAGACTCCGGAACAGCAGCCCAAGCCGGTGCCCAATCCGACACGCCAGGCAGCGGCGGCGCCCAACCTCGCTTCCGTGGTCACGGCGAGCGAGATCGAGGGCGTGCGCAACAAGATCCGGCCGTGCTGGAACTTTCCCGCCGGCGTGCGGGATCAGGCCGGGCTGATCGTCGTGCTGAACGTGCAGATGAACCAGGACGGAACCCCGATGAAGGCCGAGCTGCGCGACAGCGGGCGCTACAACAACGACCCGACTTTCCGCGCCGCCGCCGATGCCGCGCATCGCGCGATCATGAATCCGCGCTGCCAGCCTTGGCCCCTGCCGGCCGACAAGTACAATTCGTGGCGCAACATCACGTTCAACTTCGATCCCCGCGACTTCTGACGCTGTCCCAAGAACCCGTCACAAGCAAGAATTGAGGCCCCTCCCATGATCGGACTAAACAACCTGACGCTTCCTCGACGGGCGACGATCCTCGGCGGCGTCGCCCTTGCGGGCGGCGCGGCCATGCCGGCGCGTGCGCAGCTCACCATCGACATGAACCGGCCGAGCTTCGAGCCGGTTCCGATCGCGATCGTCGATTTTGCCGGGGACCGGGTCGGCGCCGAGATCGCCAACGTGATCCGCAACGACCTGCAGAACTCCGGCTTGTTCCGCTCGATCCCGCCAAGCGCCTTTATTCAGCGCGACATCGATGCCAACTCGGCACCACGCTTCCCCGACTGGCGAGGCGTCGGCGCGGCCGGCCTGGTGGTCGGCCAAGTGCAGTCGGGAGGCGGCGGCATCAAGGTCGATTTCCGCCTATGGGACGTCGTTGTCGGCCAGCAGGCGACTGGATTGTCGTTCAACAGCCAGCCCGGCAACTGGCGACGGCTCGCCCACATCATCGCCGACGCCATCTACAAGCGCGTGACCGGCGAGGAGGGTTACTTCGACACCCGTGTCGCCTACGTCTCCGAGAGCGGACCGGCCAACGCCCGCGTCAAGCGCATCGCCATCATGGACCAGGACGGCGCAAACAACCGCTACATCACCGACGGGCGGACCATCGCGCTGACGCCGCGCTTCGCGCCGACCCTGCAGGAGATCGTCTACATGGCGTATGGCGAAGATCGCGGCCCACCGCGCGTCTTCCTGCAGAATGTCGACAGCAGCCGGCGCGAGCTGCTCGGCAACTTCCCCGGCATGAGCTTCGCACCGCGCTTCTCGCCCGACGGCGCCAAGGTGGTGATGAGCATCTCGGCCGACGGCAACAGCGACCTCTACGAGATGGACGTCCGCGGTCGCGCCCTGCGCCGGCTGACCAACACGCCGGCGATCGACACCTCGCCGTGCTACTCCAACGACGGCACGCAGATCGTCTTCAATTCCGACCGCGGCGGCTCCCAGCAGCTCTATGTCATGGGGGCGGGTGGCGGCGGCGAGCGGCGTATCAGCTTCGGCGATGGCCGCTACGCCACGCCGGTTTGGTCTCCGCGCGGCGACTATATCGCCTTCACCAAGATCGGTGCGGGCGGCTTCGGCATCGGCATCATGCGCCCCGACGGCAGCGGCGAGCGCCTGCTCGCAAGCGGCTTCCTGGTCGAGGGACCGACCTGGGCGCCCAACGGCCGTGTCCTGATGTTCTTCCGCGGCAACCCGAGTTCGGGTGGCCGTGCCGGCGCGGTGAGCCTGCACCAGATCGACATCACCGGGCGTTTCGAGCGCCAGGTGCCGACACCGGGCGATGCGTCCGACCCGGCCTGGTCACCCTTGATTCCGCAGTAGCGAAATATATGATCTTTGGCCCTCGGCCCGTGCGCACCTCTCGCCCGGGTCGAATTCGTTAGGAGACCTTCAAAATGCGCCTGTTCAAAGCGTTAGCGACCGTTACAGCAATGGTCCTCATGGCCGCCTGCAGCAGCGAGCAGCCGCAGAACGCCTCCGCTGCAACCGCGACCGTAACGCCTGGTTCGATTGGCGATTTTCGCCAGAATGTCGGCGATCGCGTGTTCTTCGACACCGATCAGTCGACTATACGGGAGGATGGCCGTCAGACGCTCAATCGCCAGGCCGAATGGCTGAAAAAGTACACCAACTACCCGGTCACCATCGAGGGTCATTGCGACGAGCGCGGCACGCGCGAGTACAACCTGGCGCTCGGCGAGCGTCGCGCCAACGCCGCCCGCCAGTACTTGATCGCCCAGGGCATCCCGGCGTCGCGCATCAAGACCATCAGCTACGGCAAGGAGCGTCCCGATCCCGTCGGTTCCGACGAGGCGGCGTGGGCCCGCAACCGCCGGGCCGTGACCGAGCTGCAGTAATCGGCCACCTCGCTTCAGCGCCGGTCGCCTCGCGACCGGCGTTTTCGTTTGGATCGCGGGCAGCCGTGCCCGAAAATGGCCGCCTTGCCATGGGACCATTGCCCGCCATGAAGCCGCTGCTTACTCGCCTCGCGCTCGTCCTCGTGCTCGCCGTGCCGACTACCGCGGCGGCGCAGCGGGTCGACCCTGTCTACATCGAGGATCGGCTGAACCAGCTTCAGCAGTCGATCACCATGCTGACGGGGCAGATCGAGCAATTGCAGAACCGCAATCAGCAGCTCCAGCAGCAGATGCAGAAGATGCAGACCGATTACGAGTTTCGCATCGACCAGTTGGAGAAGGGGCGCTCGGGCGGGACGCCGCCGCGACCCAACACGCCGGCGCCCGGTCCGACCGCGGCCGCCACGCCCGATGCGGGCGGCGGTGGCGAGCAGGTCTACAACGACGCTTTCAAGAAGTTGCAGGATGGCGACTATGCCGGCGCGGAGCGGGGGTTCAAGGCGTTCCTGCAGGCCAATCCCAAGCACGCTCTGGCCGGCAATGCGCAATATTGGCTGGGCGAGACCTACTACGCGCGACGCGACTACCAGAACGCGATGACCGCCTTCGCCGAAGGCTACAAGGTTTACAAGAACAGCCCCAAGGGACCCGATAACCTGCTGAAGCTCGGCGTTACCCTGGCAATGCTGGGCCGCAAGCCCGACGCCTGCGCCGTGTTCGCCAAGTTCACCCAGGACTATCCACGCGCCACCGACCTGCAGAAACGCCGCGTCGAGCAGGAGCGCCAGAAGAACGCCTGCGGGTGAGCGGCGCATCGCCTGCGCCGTTGGAGGCCGACGGCTTCGCTCGCCTGATGGCGCCGTTCGCGCCCTTCGAAGCGTCCCCCGAACTCGCCATCGCCGTCTCCGGCGGACGTGATTCCCTGGCACTGGCGCTGCTGGCGCACGACTGGGCGCGCGCCCGCGGCGGCGGCGTGCTGGCGCTGATCGTCGATCATGGCCTGCGACCGGAGTCGGCCGACGAGGCTGAGGCGACCCGGCTGCGCCTGGCCGGGCAGGGCATCGTAGGTGTCGTGCTGGAATGGTCCGGGCCCAAGCCGGCCGCCCGCCTCCAGGAGGCGGCCCGCGCGGCACGCTACCGCCTGCTGCGCGCCGAGTGCCTGCGCCGCGGCATCCTTCACGTGCTGGTCGCCCACCACGCCGACGATCAGGCCGAGACGGTGGCCATGCGCGCTGCCCGGGCGAGCGGTGCGGACGGTCTCGCCGGCATGGCCGCCCAGGTCGAGTACCCGGAGGTGCGGCTGCTGCGGCCGTTTCTCCTGGTGGCGCGGGAACAGCTCACGGCGACCCTCGTTGCACGCCGCGTGCAATGGATCGACGATCCGTCGAACGCCGACCCGCGATTCGAGCGGGCAAGGCTGCGGGTCAATCCGAAATGTTCCTCCCCCGTCATCGGGGGTGGTGGCCCGAAGGGCCGGAGGGGGAAAGCTTCAGTCGAGATTTCCCCGATCCCGACATCGGAATCAGAAGCATCTTGCCTGCGGCCTTCCCCCTCCGCCCCATATGACGGGGCACCTCCCCCGATAACGGGGGAGGGGAGAACGTGCCGCGAGCGTCACCTCGCCCGAGTCGCCGTGGACGCGGTCGAGTTCGACGAGGCAGGCCTGCCGGCGATCGACCGGTCCAATTTCGAGCATCTGGACCGGTCATTGCGGGCGCGGCTACTGAGCCGGCTCGTCCAGCGGGTTGGTGGGCGTGATCATCCGCCGCGGCGCGACCGGCTGGAGCGGGCGGCCGAGCGGCTGGTCCAGCCGGCGGGCCGCGGCAAGTCGGGCAGGGGGCAGGATTTCACGCTGTCGCAGTGCCGCCTGATGCTGCGCCAGGCGCCGGCGAGCCGGCATCTGCGCTGGCTGGTGCGGGCGGAAAACGGTGAGATCGCAACCCAGCCCCTAGTTCCGGCGGCATTTTTTGCTTGCGGCGCGGCCGCAACTGCCCATTTAGATTGACAACTCCTGACGACGGATGTGCCTGTGAACCCGTTCAATCGTAACGCCGCCTTGTGGATTGTCATCGTCTTGCTGCTCGCACTGCTTTACAGCGTGTTCCAGGGCGGCACGACCCGGTCGGCCGGCAACACGATTTCCTATTCTGACTTCGTGCGCGCAGTCGAGCAGCGCCAGGTTCAGGACGTCCGCATCCAGGGCAACACCATCAGCGGCACGTTTCGCGAGCCGCGCAACGGCGTGCAGAAGTTTTCCACCTACGTGCCGACGACGCCGGTCGACGAGCAGCTCATGCCGATGCTGATCAAGAACGTCGATCGCGTCGATGCCGGTCCGCCCGAGGAGGGCGTCAACCTCGGTAGCATTTTCGTGAGCTGGCTGCCGGTCCTGGTGCTGGTCGGCGTCTATATTTTCTTCTTGCGCCAGATGCAAAGCGGCACCGGCCGTGCCATGGGCTTCGGCAAGTCGCGCGCCCGCCTGCTGACCGAGAAGCACGGCCGCGTCACCTTCGAGGACGTGGCCGGTATCGACGAAGCCAAGGCCGAGCTCGAGGAGATCGTCGACTTCCTGAAGGACCCGCAGAAATTTCAGCGCCTGGGAGGCAAGATTCCCAAAGGCTGTCTGCTGGTCGGCCCGCCAGGCACCGGTAAGACCCTGCTGGCGCGCGCCATTGCCGGCGAAGCCAACGTGCCGTTCTTCACCATCTCCGGCTCCGACTTCGTCGAGATGTTCGTGGGCGTCGGCGCGAGCCGCGTGCGCGACATGTTCGAGCAGGCGAAGAAGAATGCGCCCTGCATCGTGTTCATCGACGAGATCGACGCCGTCGGCCGCCATCGTGGTGCCGGCCTGGGCGGCGGCAACGACGAGCGCGAGCAGACGCTGAACCAGTTGCTGGTCGAGATGGACGGCTTCGAATCGAACGAAGGCGTGATCCTGATCGCCGCCACCAACCGGCCCGACGTGCTCGACCCGGCGCTGCTGCGCCCCGGGCGCTTCGATCGCCAGGTGATCGTGCCCAACCCGGACGTCGGCGGGCGCGAGAAGATTCTCAAGGTGCACATGCGCAAGGTGCCGCTGGCGCCCGACGTCGATCCGCGCGTGCTGGCCCGCGGCACGCCGGGCTTCTCCGGCGCCGACCTCGCCAACCTGGTGAACGAGGCGGCGTTGCGTGCCGCTCGTGTCGGCAAGCGCCTGGTCACCATGGCCGACTTCGAATACGCCAAAGACAAGGTGCTGATGGGCACCGAACGCCGCTCGATGGCGATGACCGACGACGAGAAGCGGCTGACGGCCTATCACGAGGCCGGACATGCCCTGGTCTCCATGCACGTGCCCAAGAGCGATCCGCTGCACAAGGTCACGATCATCCCGCGCGGGCGGGCGCTCGGCGTCACCATGCAGCTTCCCGAGCGCGATCACCTCTCGCACAGCAAGCAGTACCTCGAATCGCGCCTGGCCATCATGTTCGGCGGCCGCGTCGCCGAGGAGGTGGTCTTCGGACCGGAGAACGTCACGACCGGGGCCGCCAACGATATCCAGGTAGCGACCCAGGTCGCGCGCGGCATGATCACCGCCTACGGCATGTCGGAGAAGCTCGGCCGCGTGCGTTATCAGGCCAACGAGCAGGAAGTGTTCCTGGGTCACGCCGTGACCCAGACGCAGAACGTCTCCGAAGCGACGGCGCAGATCATCGACCAGGAGGTTCGCCGCCTGATCGAGGAGGCCGAGGGTCGGGCGCGCCAAATCCTGACCGACCGCCTCGACGAGCTGCACATGATCGCCAAGGCGCTGCTCGAGTACGAATCGCTCAGCAGCGACGAGATCGACCAAATCCTGCGCGGCGAGAAGATCGTGCGCGACGACACCGGCGGTGCCGGACACCAGGATCGTCGCCGCCGCGCCTCGGTGCCGCCGACCAATATCGGTCCGGCGCCGGGCGGCGCCAATCCAGAGCCGCAGCCGGGCGTTTGACGGCGAGCTTTGCCGGCGTCGCCCTCGATCGCCCGAGGATCATGGCGATCGTCAACGTGACGCCGGATTCTTTTTCTGATGGCGGCGAACGCCTCGATCCGGCGCAGGCCATCGACGATGGCCTGCGTTTCGCTGCGGAGGGCGCCGACATCGTCGATGTCGGCGGCGAATCGACCCGCCCTGGCTCCAGGCCCACGCCGGCCGATGAGGAACTGCGCCGCGTGCTGCCGGTGGTGGTGGGACTTGCCGGGCACGACGTGCTCGTCTCGATCGACACGCGGCGGGCCGAGGTGGCGCGCGCCTGCCTCGACGCCGGCGCGCGCATTGTCAACGATGTGTCGGCGCTGCGCGACGATCCCGCGATGATGTCGCTGGTCGCCGAACGCCGTGCGTCGGTCGTGCTGATGCACCGCCGCGGCCGATCGGAGGACGCGTATGACGGGCCGGCCTACGGCGACGTCGTCGAGGAGGTCCGGAAATTCCTGATCGAACGTGCTCGGGCCTGCGAACGTGCCGGTATTGGCCACGCGAGCATCGCCATCGATCCTGGCATCGGCTTCGGCAAGAGCGTGGCCGAGAACGCCGCGCTGATCGCCGGCACCGCCCGGCTTGCCGAGGCAGGCTATCCGGTGCTGGTGGGTTCCTCGCGCAAGGGCTTCATCGGCCGTCTGACGGGCATCGCCGAGGCCCGGCGGCGCGATCCGGCGTCGGTGTGGCTCGCTGTCGAGGCGGCGCGCCGCGGCGCCTCGATCGTCCGTGTGCACGATGTCGCCGGCACTCGCCAGGCCCTCGCGGTTTCGGCAGCGATAGGGTAGACAGCGGGTCATGTCGCGCTCCCTCTTCGGCACTGACGGCGTGCGCGGTCGGGCCAACAGCGAACCGATGACGGCCGAGATGGCGATGCGCATCGGCATGGCCGCCGGGCATCTCTTCAACCGCGGCAGCCATCGCCATCGCGCGGTCATCGGCAAGGACACGCGGCTGTCCGGCTACATGATCGAGCAGGCGCTGACCGCTGGCTTCCTGTCCGTAGGCGTCGACGTGCTGCTGCTCGGCCCGCTGCCGACACCGGCCGTCGGCTTTGTGACCCGGGCCATGCGCGGCGACATTGGTGTCATGGTCTCGGCCTCGCACAATCCCTACGAGGACAACGGCATCAAGCTGTTCGGTCCGGACGGCTTCAAGCTTTCGGACGCCGTGGAGGGCGAGATCGAGGCGTTGGTCAAGGGATCGGAGATCGGCCTCGCTGCCCCTGCCGCGATCGGTCGCGCCAAGCGGCTTGCCGATGCCGAGGGCCGCTACATCGAGGCGGTGAAGGCCTCGGTCGGCCGCGCACTCGATCTCACCGGCCTCAGGATCGTCGTCGATTGCGCCAATGGCGCGGCCTACAAGGTCGCGCCGACCGTGCTGTGGGAGCTCGGTGCGGAGGTCGTGCCGCTCGCCGTGGCGCCCAACGGCTTCAACATCAACGACAAGTGCGGCTCGACCCATCCGGCGCTCCTGCAGGAGCGCGTGATCATCAACGACGCCGATATCGGGATTGCCCTCGACGGCGACGCCGACCGTGTGGTGCTGGTGTGCGAGCAGGGGCGTCTGATCGACGGCGATCAGCTCATGGCCACCATCGCCGACAGTTGGCGCGCCTCTGGCCGACTGACCGGAGACGGTGTCGTCGCCACGGTGATGTCCAATCTCGGGCTGGAGCGCTATCTCGGGGCGCGCCAGCTCAAGCTCGTGCGTACCCAGGTCGGCGACCGCTACGTGCTCGAGCGCATGCGTGCAGACGGATTCAATCTCGGCGGCGAGCAGTCCGGCCACATCATCATGACCGACCACGCGACCACCGGCGACGGGCTGATGGCGGCGCTGCATGCGCTGGCGGCGATGCGCCGCAACGGCCAGCGCGCGAGCGAGGCATTCCACGCCTTCGAGCCGGTGCCGCAGCTCCTGAAGAATGTTCGTGTTGGCGATGCCACTTCGGCGCTGGCGGCAGCATCGGTCGCCAAGGCGATCGAGGCGGGCGAAGCGCGTCTCGGCAAGGCCGGGCGCATCCTGGTGCGCAAGTCGGGCACCGAGCCGCTGATCCGGGTAATGGCCGAGGGCGACGATTCCGATCTTGTGCGCACCGTCGTCGACCAGATCATCGACGCGATCCCGCAGCCCGCGACATGACGAGCCGGTCGTGAACGGTCGTGTGCTGATCATCGCCGGCTCGGACTCCGGCGGCGGCGCCGGTATCCAGGCGGACATCAAGGCGGTCACCGCCATGAACGCTTTCGCCGCCACGGCGATCACCGCGCTCACCGCCCAGAACACCGAGGGCGTGCACGGTATCGTGCCGGTGGAGCCTGCCTTCATTGTCCAGCAGATCGAGGTCGTGCTGGGCGACATCGGCGCCGATGCGATCAAGACCGGCATGCTGCACAGCGCCGAGGTGATCGCCGCGGTGGCGTCGTCTTTGCGTCGCCGTGGCCGCGGTGCGCCGCTGGTGGTCGACCCTGTGATGGTCGCCAGCAAGGGCCGTCACCGCCTGTTGCAGGAGGAGGCCGAAGCGGCGATGCGCGAGGTATTGCTGCCGATGGCGACGCTGGTCACGCCCAACCTGCCGGAGGCCGAGGTGCTGGCGGGCTTCCCGGTGCGCGTGGAGGCCGACATGCGCCGGGCCGCCGAACGGCTGGCGAGGCTCGGCGCCACGGCCGTCCTGATGAAGGGTGGGCACCTCGAGGGCGAGCGGGTGGTCGACCTGCTGTTCCACGAAGGCCGCTTCGAGCGCTTCGACGATGTGCGCATCGTGAGCCGCAACACGCACGGCACCGGCTGCACGCTCGCGTCGGCGATTGCCGCAGGCATTGCCCAGAACATGCCTCTGGTCGACGCCGTGGCGCGCGCCCGTGCCTACGTGCGCCAGGCAATCGAGACGGCGCCGGGCTATGGCCGCGGCCTCGGACCGCTCAACCATGCGGTGACGGTGCGGTCGGAGTAGGGGCTGGCAGGGAACGGACACAGCTCATGGTCCTCCCCCGTAATCGGGGGAGGTGGCCCGAGGGGCCGGAGCGGGAAAGCCGCAGTCGAGATTTCTCCGATTCCGACGTCGGAATCCGAATCATCTTGTCTGAGGCCTTCCCCCTCCGCCCCGTATGACGGGGCACCTCCCCCGATTACGGGGGAGGAGTAGAAGACGCGCGGACATCGATCAAATCGTATCCATCCGAGGGGGGCCGCGTGGCCTTGGATACGAGTAGGTGAGATTCTAAGTGTCCACTTAACAGAAGATGGACACTTGAGATGTCGGGAGGAGCTATGGCCAAAAGTTGGTGACGGCCTGATCTGTCAGGCGGCGGCGGTTTCGGTCTGACGGTCGTTCGCCTTGGCGACGACCTCGAGCCCGTTGGAGAATCTCACCCCCAGGATAAGTTTTGGCAAGAGGGCGTGGCCATCGAGGCGGCGCCACGTCTTCTGCGCGCCCTCGACCAGCTTGAACACCATGGCGAGTGCCGTCTTGTTCGAGAGGCAGCCTTTCGATCGGATGGTTCGGTGGCGGACGGTCGCGAACGTGCTCTCGATCGGGTTGGTCGTTCGCAGGTGTTTCCAATGCTCGGCAGGGAAGTCATAGAACGCCAGCAGCGCTCCGCGATCCTTGCGCAGGCATTCGGCAGCCTTTTCGTACTTGACCGCGTAGCCTTCGATGAAGGTGTCGAATGCGGTCTCGGCATCGGCTTTCGTCTCGGCCATCCAGATGTCCTGCAGCGCACGCTTGGCTTTCGGGTGTTGGCTCTTGGGCAACTTGGCCAGCACGTTTGCAGTTTTGTGGACCCAGCATCGCTGCTCGCGGGTTTTCGGCCAGACCTCGCCGAGCGCCTTCCAGAAGCCGAGCGCGCCGTCGGCGACCGCCAGCTCCGGCGCGATGGTCAGCCCGCGACGTTTGAGATCGAGCAGCAGCACGCGCCAATCGTGCGCACTTTCGCGAGTGCCGTCGGTGAAGCCGATCAGTTCCTTCGTGCCTTCCGGTGTCGCGCCGATGATGACGAGAATGCATTGCGCCTCGTCTTCCAGACGCGCCTGCAGATGGATGCCATCGGCCATATGTAGACATAGCGCTTGGCGGAGAGCTCGCGCCTGGCCCAAGCCGCATGATCGTCGTGCCAGCCCTCCTTCAATCGACCGATCGCAGACGCCGAAAGTCCTGGCGCATCCTTACCGAGCAGGGCCGCCAGCGCCTCGGAGAAGTCGCCGGTCGAGATGCCCTTGAGGTACAGGATCGGCAGCAGCGTTTCGATCGATTTCGAGCGCCGCATGTAGGGCGGCAGGATCATTGACGAGAAGCGGATACGGCCGGGATCATCGGCTGACGCCGCGCGGTCACGTACGCGCGGTTGGCGAAGCGCGACAGGGCCAATCCCCGTCAGCACCTCTCGCTCAGGCAGATGGCCGTGGCGGACGACGCGTTGGCGCCCATCCAAGGTCTTGAGCTCGCCATGCCCGACGAGAAAATCCGCGACCTCCGCCTCGATCGCATGGCAAAGCAAGGAACGCGCACCACGGCGCAACACTTCGGTGAGGTGATCGCTGAAAGTGCCCGGCTGAACCAGTTTGACGACGTTAGAATTCGACACGGCATATCACTCCTTCGATGGAGAAGTGGAGGCTTCAACTACCCCCACGATATGCCGCCTTCCTGATCTAAACCGTCACCAACTTTGGGCCATAGCTCTGTCGGGAGAGGCTGAGGTTGAAGGGGGGAGACGGCGTCGTCGGTCGGAAGAAGAAAAGCGCCGGATCGTAGCGGAGAGTTTTGAGCCTGGTGCATCGGTTTCGGTGGTTGCCCGGCGTCATGACCTGAATACGAACCTGCTGTTTATATGGCGCCGTCGGTACGGATCGGGCGGCGAGAATGGCGCTGGCTCGACGACGTTGGTGCCGGCGGTGATAGCGAACGATGCAGTGGCACCAGCAGGTGGGCCAATGGAGGCGGTGACCGGGTCGATTGTGGGCCGGATAGAACTTGAGTTGCCGGGTGGGTATCGATTGATCGCGGGGAGTGACGTTGACACGGCGGTGCTGGGTCGGGTGATCAAGGTGCTGCTGGCTCGATGATCTCGCTGCAGGCAGGCATTCGGGTGTGGCTGGCGACCGGTTACACCGACATGAGGAAGGGCTTCCCGTCCTTGGCGCTGCAGGTGCAGGAGGTGCTGCGGCGTGACCCGCTGAGCGGTCATCTGTTCTGCTTCCGTGGACGGCGAGGCGATCTGTTGAAGGTGATCTGGCACGACGGGCAAGGCGCTTGCCTGTTCACGAAGCGGCTGGAGCGAGGGCGCTTTGTGTGGCCGAGCGTGGCCGATGGAGTGGTGACGATCTCGCCGGCCCAGCTTGGCTACCTCCTGTCGGGCATCGATTGGCGTCATCCCCAGGAGACATGGCGGCCGAGTTCGGTGGGATGAGGATTTGCCTTTGAGTCGAAGAGAATGTGATTCAGTTATCGCGTGAGTTCGGCGTTCGAGGCACTTCCTTCCGACCCTGCTGCAGTGCGCGCGCTACTGGTTGCGGAGCGCGCCGCCCGACAGGAGGCGGAAGCGGCGGCGGCGCAGGCCAAAGCCGAGGCAGCCAATGCCGTGGCAGATCGGTCCAGCCATGAAGCCTTGATCGCGCATCTGAAGCTGGAGATCGAGAAGTTACGCCGTCAGCTTTACGGCCAACGTGCGGAGCGCAAGGAGCGGCTGCTCGACCAGCTCGAGCTGCAGCTGGAGGAGCTGGAAGCGTCGGCGACAGAAAACGAACTGGCGGCCGAGGCGGCGGCCAAGCCGACACAGACGGTTCGATCGTTCACGCGTCGTCGGCCGGTGCGCAAGCCCTTCCCGGAGAATATTGAACGCGAGCGGATTGTCCTTGCCGCCCCGACGGGCTGTCCGTGCTGCGGATCGGCCAACTTGTCGAAGCTTGGCGAGGACGTGACCGAGACTCTGGAGATAATCCGCGGCGCTGGAAGCTGATCGAGACGGTGCGCGAGAAGTTCTCGTGCCGCGCCTGCCAGACGATTGCGCAGCCGCCGGCGCCGTTCCATGCCACGCCGCGCGGCTCATCGGGCCGACGCTTCTGGCGACGATCCTGTTCGACAAGTTTGGCCAGCATCTGCCGTTGGATCGGCAGAGCGAGCGCTTCAGGCGCGAGGGCATTGACCTGAGTGTTTCGACGCTGGCCGACCAGGTCGGGGCCGGGGTGTTCGCCGCCTTGCCGCTATATCGCCTGATCGAGGCACATGTTCTGGCAGCCGATCGTCTGCATGGCGACGACACGACGGTGCCGATCCTGGCCAAAGGCAAGACGGTGACTGGCCACATCTGGACCTACGTCCGGGACGATCGACCGTTCGCCGGTCGAGCTCCGCCGGCGGCCGTCTACTACGCCTCACGGGACCGGCGCGGCGAGCACCCAGCCGATCATCTGGCGAGCTACACGGGCATCCTTCAGGCCGATGCCTATAGCGGCTTCAACGGCCTGTACGCTGGCGCGCGCAAGCCCAAGCCCATCACACCGGCTCTGTGCTGGGCACACGCCAGACGGCAGTTCTTCGAGTTGGCCGATATTGCGAAGAATGCCCGCCGGGGGCGGTCGGCAACGGCGATCTCGCCGATCGCGCTGGCGGCTGTCCAGCGGATTGATGCCCTGTTCGACATCGAACGCACGATCAATGGATTGAGTGCTGACGAGCGTCGGCAGGTGCGGCAGCAGAAGAGTTCGCCGCTGTTGGTCGAACTGGAAGCGTGGCTGCGCGAGCAGCGGTCGAGACTGTCCCGCTCGGCCCACGTAACCAAGCCAATAGACTACATGCTCAAGCGTTGGAGTGACTTCGGCCGATTCATTGAAGACGGTCGGACCTGCCTGACGAACAACGCTGCGGAACGTGCTCTGCGAGGCCTGGCCCTCGGCAGAAAGGCATGGCTGTTCGCCGGTTCCGATCGTGGCGCCGATCGAGCGGCGGTAATGTTCACGCTGATCATGACGGCAAAGCTGAACGACGTTGATCCGCAGGTCTGGCTGGCTGATGTCTTCGCCCGCATCGCCTCGCTGCCGCAGAGCCGCCTGCACGAACTGCTGCCGTGGGAATGGAAGAAGCTTCAACCGCTGGCAGCGGCAGCCTGATCGTGGCCGCCATCACTCGCGTCTACACAATCCGAATGGCCGCCGAGATTCTCGGCAGAACCGAGAACCTGTTGTGGGATCTGTCCGATCAGCTCGAACCCGAAGACGGAATGCTCTGGATCCAGGACGTTGGCGGTCTTGAGACCATGGCCTTCACCGAGTTCGGTCTTCAAAACTTACGTGAGATCATCAGCGACCAAATCGATCGTATAGGCTGACCTCCCCGATCGTCGCGCTCCCCTGCGGCCTTCCTCGTATGCTTACATCGTATAGGCTGACCTCCCCGATCGTCGCGCTCCCCTGCGGCCTTCCTCGTATGCTTACATCAAATCAGGCTGGCCCCCTTGTCGACCGGCTGAGCCGGCGTCCACTTGTCCGCCTCGGTAAGCACGATGAAGTTCCAGAGCTCGCGGTTGAAGGCGTCGGGCTCCTCGATGTTCACCGTGTGGCCGGCCTTGGCGAACATCGCCAAGCCGGCATTGGGCAGCACGCGCTTGAGGTAGAGGCTGGGCTGCAGGCAGGGTTCGTCCTCGTCGCCGCAGACGATCAGCGTCGGCACGTCGAGCTTCTTCCACTCTTCCTCGAAATCGTAGAGCGAGGGCCGCTTGCCCTGGTAGTTCTCCATAGTGTTGGCAGCGCCGATGTCGGGGTGCTCGCCAAGGTGCCGGACGAACTCGTCGAACCCGCGCGGGTCCTTCTGCTTGAAGCGCGAGCGCGTCGGGTTGGTCTTGAGACCTTCGGCGTAGTCGGCCATGCCCTTGTCGCGGATGCGCTGCGCCGTGCTCTGGGCATCCTTCTTGAATTGCTCGTGGCCCTCGCGTCCGGCGCCCGAACCGACGCCGGCCAGGGTCAACGACAGGGCACGCTGGGCGTACTGCCGGCCGAAATGGATTGCGGCGAAGGCGCCTTGCGAGAGGCCCACGATGTGCGCCTTGGCGATCCCGAGATGATCGAGCATGTGCTTGGCATCGTCGACGGCGTGGCGCTGGCCGTACATCGACCCGGCCTCCGGCACGTCGGAGCCGGGATAGCCGCGGAACGAATAGGTGATGCAGCGATGCCGCCGCGCGAAGAAACGCATCTGCGGCTCCCAGGCCCGCCAGTCGCCGCAATATTCGTGAACGAACAGGATCGGCGTCCCGCTGCCGGCTTCCTCGTAGTAGAGTTTCACGCCGTCGGGTGTGGTTGCGTAGGGCATTGTCGGGCTCCTCTATATTTCAGTCGCCTCACCGGTCTTATGGGGGAGGTGGCCCGAAGGGCCGGAGGGGGAAAGCTTCAGTCGAGATTCATGATTTTCCGACGTCGAACTTAGAAAGAGCTCTCCTGCGGCTTTCCCTCTGCGCGCCCTGCGGGGGCACCTCTCCCTGTGTTGCTGCTTACAGCGCCACAGGGGGAGGAGAATCGAGTTCCTACGCCGCGAACCGCTCGAGTCGTTCCAGCACGATCGGGATCTTGTCGTCGGCGACGTTGGCGAAGGCCAAGCGGACGAAGCGTTCTTGGCCGGCGCCGAACATATCGCCTGGAATGGTCAGTAAGTTCTCCTCGTCGGCCAGCCGCTTGGATATCTCGGTCGAACGCTGGCCGGCGAAGGGATGCTCGACATAGGCGAAATAGGCGCCGATGCTGACCAGTCGCCAGCGGTTGGAACGCTGCAGGCCGCTGCCCAGCAGGTCGGCGCGCGCCTTCAGCCCCTCGGTGTTGCGGCGCGCCCACGGCAGCAGGTTTTGCAGGCCATAGAGTGCCGCTTCCTGGCCGAGCCGCGGTGGGCAGATCGAGACGCAATCCATCGCCTTCTCGATCTCGGCGATCAAGGGCGCCCCAGCGGTGACGCCGCCGACCCGATAGCCGGTGAGCGCGAACACCTTGGAGAAGCTGTAGAGATGCACCAGCGTGCCTCGCCACGCCGGATCGGCGAAAAGGGAATGCGGTCGCACGCCTTCGGGGAGGAAATCCTTGTAAGTCTCGTCGAGGATGAGGGCGATGCCGCGGCGCTGCGCCAGGGCGAAGAAGGCGTGGATGGTTTCGGCGGGGTAGACTGCGCCGGTCGGGTTGTTGGGCGAGATCAGCACAATGGCACGGGTTTTGGGGCCGATCAGCCGCTCGGCGTCCTCGGCGTTCGGCACGGCACCCGAGCCGGAACGAAAATCGAGCGACACCGGCTCGATGCCCTGCATGCGCATCCACATGTCGTGATTGAAGTAGTGCGGGCGCGGCAGGATCACCTGGTCGCCGGCCTTGGCGAGGCTCATCAGCGCTAGGCAGAACGCCTGGTTGCAGCCCGAGGTGATACCGACCTCGCCGGGCGTGATGGCGGCGCCATAGAACTCGGCGAGATGTCCGGCATATGACTCACGCAACGCCGGTAGGCCGAGAATCGGCGTGTAGCCATGCACCGTCGGATCGAGCAGGCGCTCGCCAAGGTGACGGCACAGCTCGAGAGCCGGCGGGTACCCCGGCACGGCCTGGCTGAGGTCGACCAACGGCCGATCGGGCGGAAAGGTGCGGCCGAGCACCCAGCGTTTGGTCTCGCCGATCGGCGACGGCTCGACGGCGAGGAGCCAGGGATTGGCGGTGGGGGCGGCGTTCATGTCAGCGGACAAGGTGGGTGGGGAGGGGGCGACGCGAATTCACACAATTGGCACGCACGATCGAGACTCCGGATGGAAGGAGACGAAGCATCCGGCTCCGCCTGGAACATGTCAATTTATGAGCAATTGGCGGCTGTGATCGAAATTCAATTGCTTGATCCCAGGCTTGTGCATAGCATTCGCGTCAAGACTCCCAATGAGAGTCAATGAAACGCCACAGGAGGAAATGGATGGTATCGCATAAAGTTAGTCGCCGTCGCTTTGTTGCCAGCACAGCTGCTGCATCGACGGCGTTGGTCGCCGCCCCCTTCGTGCGCGGCGCGCACGCTGCGGGCAAGCTTTCGATCGGCTTTTGGGACCACTGGGTGCCCGGCGCTAATGCGGCGACGGAGGCTTTGATCAAGGAGTGGGCCGACAAGGAGAAGGTTGACGTCCAGATCGATTTCATAACCTCGCAGGGCAACAAGCTGTTGCTCACCCTGGCTGCCGAGTCGCAAGCCAAGTCGGGCCATGACGTGGTTGCCATGAGCACCTTCTTGCCGGCACGCTATGCCGAGCAGGTAGTGCCGATGAACGATGTCGTCGAGCAGCTCATCAAGGCCAACGGAGCGGTCAACGCGACCGTCGAATATCTCGGCAAGGTCAACGGCAAGTGGCTGGGGGTGCCGGCGACGGTCGGTAGCCAGATGAAGGGCCCGTGCTCGCGCATCGACCTGCTCAAGCAGCATGCCGGGATCGACATCCAGGCCATGTATCCCGCCGGTGCGCCGCCCAAGGCGGACGCCTGGACGCTCGATGCGTTCATGAAGGCGGCCGAGGCTTGCCAGAAGGGCGGCAACGCTTTTGGTATCGGTCTCGGTACGACGTCCGATTCGGTCGATACGATCGGTGCGTTCTTCCATGCTTTCGGCGCCGTTCTGGTCGACGCCAAGGGCGACATCGTAGTCAAGAATGACGGCGTTCGCCAAGCACTGGAATACTACAAGAAACTGATGACGTTCCTGCCGCCCGACGTGCCGTCATGGGATGACGCGTCGAACAACAAGTGGCTGGTCTCGGGGCAGGGCTCCCTGATCATGAATCCGCCCAGCGCCTGGGCGGTCGCCAAGCGCGATGCGCCGAAGGTTGCGGAACAGTGCTGGACGCACGGCTTCCCGGTCGGACCGAAGGGTCGCTTTGGACCGTTCCTCCCGTTCTTCTGGTCGACCTGGAACTTCAGCAAGAACCAGTCGGCGGCCAAGAGCCTCTTGGCCCATCTGTCGCAGGCTTCCTCGGCCGAGAAGATGGTGATCGCCAGCGGTGGGTACGATCTGCCGGCGTTCGAGAAGCTCACAACCTTCAAGACCTGGGCCGAGGAAGGGCCGCCGAAGGGCACGCTCTACCACTATCCCAATCCGCACAATCACCAGACCCTGTCGATTGCCGCGGCGCCAGCGCCGCACAAGATCGCCGAGCAGATCTACAACCAGGGCATCATGACCCAGATGGCCGTCCGCTACTCCAAGGGCGAGGCGATGGACAAGACGCTCGATTGGGCGTCGAAGGAAATCGAGGGCTTCATGCGCAACTAGCGGGGGCGGAGGAGCGGCGAAGCGGCGGCGTCGACCGTCGCTTCGCCAATCAACGAGAACCCTGCACGGTCGGAGCTGAAAAATGGCAGACATCGCCGCGAGAGGACCGGTTTCGGTCAAAGCAGACAGCCGCAGCAGCCTGCACAAGCTGATGCAGCAGAAGTCGACTATCGCGTTCCTGATGGCTTTGCCTCTGATTCTCCTGATTGGCATCCTTGTCGCGTACCCGGCGGGCTACGCGGTCTACCTTGCCACCCTGAACAAGGGCATGACGCGTTTCGTCGGCCTCGGGAATTTCGAGTTCCTGTTCGGCCGCGAAACGTTCTGGATGGTGGTCTACCAATCCTGCCTGTTCGCCATCACGGCGGTGATCTTCAAGGCGGTCATCGGCTTCGTGGTCGCCCATTTCGTGCACAACATCCCGAGTAAAGGCCAGCGCAAGTGGCGCGGCATGCTGCTGGTGCCGTGGGTCATCCCGCCGGCGATGAGCACGCTCGCCTGGCTGTGGCTATTCGATCCATCCTACAGTGCCTTCAACTGGATCCTCGCGCATCTTGGCCTCGACCGGATCGCCTGGCTCGGAGAGACCGGGTGGGCGCGCTTTTCGGTCATCCTCGTAAACGTGTGGATCGGCGCGCCGTTCTTCATGATCATGTATCTCGCCGCACTGAAGTCGGTGCCCGACCAGCTCTACGAAGCCGCCTCGATCGATGGGGCGACCTGGTGGCAGCGCATTTGGTACGTGACCCTGCCGATGATGCGCAACATCATCGCCATCACCGCGCTGTTCTCCCTGATCGTCACCTTCGCAAACTTCGACATCGTCCGGGTGCTGACCAAGGGCGATCCGTTGAACACCACCCACGTCTTCGCGACCTGGGCGTTCCGCGTCGGCATCGAGAGCGGCGATATTCCGCTGGGCGCCAGTGTGTCGCTGTTCATGGTGCCGATCCTGGCGGTGGCGGCCGCGTTCATTCTGCGCGACATCACCAAGCGGGGGAGTGAAGTCTGATGGCCGACGCAGCAGTCGCTACCGCTTCCGCCCGGGCCACCTCGCGCCCGCGCTACGGCAGCATGAGCCGTGACCGCCGCTGGGCGTTGCGGTGGTCCTATTTCTTCCTGGTCCTGTTCGCCATCTTCTTCCTGACGCCACCGGTCTACATGTTCATCACCTCGCTGAAGACCAGCGCGGAGATCTCGGCAGCGACCAATCCGTGGTGGGTCAACTCGCCGACCCTGTCCAACTACGTCGAGCTGCTCACCCAGAATCAGTACCTGACCTTCTTCCGCAATTCGGCGATCGTCTCGGTGTGCGTGGTGGCGATCACGATGGCGATCAGCGTGATCGCCGCCTTTGCGCTGGCGCGCATGAAATTCTGGGGGTCGGCGACGCTCGCAACCGGCGTCTTCCTGACCTACCTGATTCCCGAAACGCTGCTGTTCATCCCGCTGTTCAAGATGTTCGCCTGGGTCAACGAGACCTTCGGCATCCAGCTCATGAACCACTGGTGGACGTTGATGATTCTGTATCCGACGCTCACCGTGCCGTTCGCGACGTGGATCATGATCGGCTATTTCGCGTCGATCCCCAAGGAACTCGACGAAGCGGCCCTGATCGACGGCGCGACCTGGATGCAGACGCTCACCAAGATTTTCATCCCGGTCGCGCTGCCGGGAATCATCGCCGCGACGATCTTCACTTTCACCGTGGCGTGGGCGCAGTTCCTCTATCCGCTGGCCTTCACCACATCGACCACGGAGCTGGTGTTGCCGGTCGGCATCGTCACCACCCTGATCAAGGGCGACGTGTTCAACTGGGGGCAAATCATGACGGGAGCGTTGCTCGGCGCGGCGCCGCCGCTCATCATCTATGCCTTCCTCATGGATTACTACATCGCAGGCCTGACCGCCGGCGCGACCAAGGGATGATCGGACCATGGCTCAGGTAACATTGCGTAAGGTCGTCAAGAAATACGACGAGGTGCTGGCGGTTCGCGGCATCGACCTCGACATCGTCGACAAGGAATTCATCGTCCTGGTCGGCCCGTCGGGCTGCGGCAAAAGCACCACCTTGCGCATGATCGCCGGCCTCGAGGAAATCTCGGACGGCGACATCGCGATCGGCGGCGACATCGTGAACGACGTGCCGCCCAAGGACCGCGATATCGCGATGGTGTTCCAGAACTACGCGCTCTATCCGCACATGAACGTGTACGAGAACATGTCGTTCGGGCTGAAGCTCAAGCGCACGCCCAAGGACGAGATCGACCGGCGGGTCAAGCAGGCGGCGCAGATTCTCGACATCACCGAGCTGCTCGACCGCAAGCCCAAGCAGCTCTCCGGCGGCCAGCGCCAGCGCGTCGCCATGGGCCGTGCCATCGTGCGCGATCCCAAGGTGTTCCTGTTCGACGAGCCGCTCTCCAACCTCGATGCGAAGCTGCGTGTCCAGATGCGCACCGAGATCAAGAAGGTCCATCAGAAGGTCCGCACGACGACGGTCTATGTGACCCACGACCAGGTCGAGGCGATGACGCTGGCCGACCGGGTGGTGGTGATGAATGCCGGGCTGATCGAGCAGGTCGGCGCACCCAACGACCTCTATCATTCGCCGGCCACCAAGTTCGTGGCGGGGTTCATCGGCTCGCCGGCGATGAACTTCCTGCCGTGCAACCTCGAGCAGGCGGCCGGGGCGCTGCGCGTGCGGCTGAGCGACAAGCTCTATTTCCCCGTACCGTCCGACCGGACGGCGCGCTACTCGGGTCATGTCGGCAAGTCGAACCTGGTGCTCGGGCTGCGGCCGGAGCACATCGCCGAGACGCGCCCGCACATCGAGCCCAATCAGCACGATTTCGACATGGCAATCGACGTCGTCGAGCCGATGGGCATGGAGACCCTGGTCTATTTCACCGTCAACGGCACCGAGGTGTGCGGCCGCGTCAATCCCAACGCCGGCGCGGCCGACGGCAAGCCGATGAAGCTGCGAGCCGACCTCAGCAACATGCATCTGATCGACGACAGCTCGGGCAAGGTGCTTTAGCGCCGGCGACCTCATTGCCTCCCTCGTAACCAGGAGAGGTGTCCGCGTCATCGCGGACGGAAGGGAAAGCCGCAGACAAGACGCTTCGGATGCCGGCGTCGGAAGGGGGGACCCCGACGTGGGCCTTTCCCCACCGGCCCTTCGGGCCACCTCCCCCGAATAGAAGGAAGGGATGAAGAAGAGCGATCCGGTCCTTTCCAGTCAGCAAAATTGGCGGCACAGTCGCTTCCCATAAGAGCCATGGGAGGCCTCAAGGAAAGCTAAGCGGCGTGAATTTCTGGGCGGCGCATCGGCGGCCGCTGTTCTGTCGGCGACGGGAACGGCGTTCGGGCAGAAGAAGTACGACGACGGTGCGAGCGACACCGAGATCAAGATCGGCAACAGCAATCCCTACAGCGGCCCTGCCTCGTCGTACGGTGCGATCGGCAAGACCATCGATGCTTACTGGAAGAGCGTCAACGAGGCTGGCGGCATCAACGGCCGCAAGGTCAGGTTCATCTCATTGGACGACGGCTACTCGCCGCCCAAAACCGTCGAGGTTGTGCGCCAGCTCGTCGAGCAGGAGAAGGTGCTGGCGCTGTTCCAGACGCTCGGCACGCCGACCAATTCGGCGATCCACAAGTACATGAACCAGAAGAAGGTGCCCATGCTGTACGTAGCGACCGGCGCCTCGAAGTGGGGCAAGCCCAAGGAGTTCCCATGGACCATGGGCTTCCAGCCCGACTACCACACCGAGGCGGTGATTTACGCCAAGCACATCCTGGCCAACGTCAAGGATCCGAAGATCGCCGTGCTGATGCAGAACGACGATTACGGTCGCGATTACTACGACGGCTTTCGCGAGGGGCTGGGCAAGGAAGCCGGCCGCATCGTCAAGGTCGTGACCTACGAGGCAACCGACCCGACCGTCGATTCTCAGATCATCCAGCTCAAGGATTCGGGCGGCACCGTCTTCTTCAACATCGCCGGCGCGAAAGCGGCGGCACAGGGTATCCGAAAGGCCGCGGATATCGCCTGGAAGCCGATCCACTACCTCAACAACGTCTCGGCGTCTGTCGCCGCGGTGATGAAGCCGGCGGGCTTCGACAACGCCCAGGGCATCATCACGGCGGCGTACATGAAGGACGCTACCGACAAGCAATGGGACGACGATGCCGAGATGAAGACGTGGCGGGCGTGGATGAGCAAGTGGATGCCGGGCGCCAATCCGGCCGACGCCAATCACATCTACGGCTATGCCGTCACGTTCCTGATGCACGAGACGCTGAAGAAGTGCGGCGACAATCTCACGCGCGAGAACGTCATGCGCCAGGCCGCCAACCACCAGAAGCTTCGCGTGCCGCTGCTGTTGCCGGGCATCCTGGTCAACACCAGCCCGACCGACTTCTATCCAGTGCAGGCCGTTCAGCTTCAGCGTTTCAAGGGCGAGACCTGGGAGCTGTTCGGCGAGGTCATGCACGCCGAGAGTAGCTGAGACAGGTTCCATCGCGAGCGCCTCCGCCGAGACGCCGCCTCGGCGACCCGATCCGCGCCGTCGCTGGGTCTGGTCGCGGCGTTCTGATGTGGTAATCAGGCACGACACCCGAGGCGCGCGTGTCGAACGACGCGCGTCGTTCTCGGGTGCCATGTAGATTTGGGGAGACGTACATCGATGGCTAGATTGACGGGCAAGGTCGCCTGGGTGACAGGCGCTGGGTCGGGTATCGGGCAAGCGGCGGCGGTGGCGCTCGCTGCCGAAGGAGCCACCTTGGTGCTGACCGGTCGGCGCAAGGAGCCGCTCGACGAAACGGCGGCGATGATCAGGAAGGCCGGCGGAACGGCCGTGGTCAAGCCCGGCGACTTGATGAAGGCGTCGTCGGTGACCCGAATCGCGGCCGACATCGACAAGCGTTTCGGCCGCTGCGACATCCTGGTGAATAATGCCGGCCTGAACATCGTCGACCGAAGCTGGGCCAAGCTCTCGCCGGAGGGCGCCGAGCAGGTGATCGACGGCAACCTGTCGAGCGCTTTCTACTGCTCCTCGGCGGTGCTGCCGATGATGCGCAGGAAGAAGGACGGTGTGCTGATCCACACCTCGTCGATGGCCGGCCGCCAGGCCAGCCTGCTCAGCGGCCCGGCTTATTCGGCGGCCAAGCACGGCGTGGTGGCGATGAGCCACACCATCAACATGGAGGAGTGCGTCAACGGCATCCGCTCCTGCGTCGTCTGCCCGGGCGAGGTGGCGACACCGATCCTCGACAAGCGGCCGATCCCGATCACGCCGGAGGAGCGGGCGCGCATGGCGCAGTCGGAAGATGTCGGCGACCTGATCCGCTATGTGGCCTGCCTGCCGCCGCACGTCGTGATCAACGAGGTCCTGATCAATCCGACCTGGAACCGCGGTTACGTCGCCAGCCTGCAACGCAGCGCCGAAGAGAAAGCGGCCAAGGCCAAGGCAAGAGCAAAGGCGAGAACCCGCAAGAAGAAGTAGGACACGTTCTTCCGGATCGCGTGTGTCCCGCCCGCTGATGAACATGAGCGGGCGGGACACTCGCGGTCCGCATGAACATGAGCGACCTTTCTGGAGATCGTACGATGACAGTCACCATCAAGGCGAAGGCGCTGGAAGCCTTTGTCGCGGATATCTTCGCCTCGGCTGGCTGCTCGAAGGAGGAGGGCGACCGAATCGGCCGCTATCTGGTGAGCGCCAATCTCTCCGGCCACGACAGCCACGGCGTGGTGCGCGTGCCGCGCTATGCCGCGAACAAGAAGGGCGGCGTCGTGCTGCCCGACGTCACCGTCGACGTCGTGATCGACACGCCGGTGATCGCCGTGGTCGACGGCAAGTACGGCTTCGGCCAGACGGTGACGCCACAGGCCGTCCGCATCGGCATCGACAAGTGCAGGGCCAACGGCCTTTCGGCCGTGACCTTGCGCAATGCCGGCCATGTCGGGCGGGTCGGCGACTGGGCGGAGATGGCGGCCGCAGCCGGGCTGGTGTCGATCCATTTCGTCAACGCCTCGGGCAGCGTCCTGGTGGCGCCGCACGGCGGCGTGCAGCGCCGCTTCTCGACCGCGCCCTACTGCATCGGCGTGCCGCGCCCAGGCCAGGACCCGCTGGTGCTGGACTTCGCCACCTCGATCGTGGCCGAGGGCAAGGTGCTGGTGGCGAGCCAGGGCGGCAAGAAGCTGCCCGACGGCGCGCTGATCGGCCCCGACGGCAAGCCGAGCAGCGACCCGCACACGCTCTACGGCGACTACATTCCGGCCGGACCGCGCGACTACGGCAAAGGCGCCGGCGCCATCCGCGCCTTCGGCGAGCACAAGGGGTCTGGTCTCGCCTTCATGTGCGAGCTGCTGGGTGGTTCGCTGTCGGGCAACGGCGCGACCGACCCCAAGCGCGGCCGCTTCGCCAACGGCATGCTGTCTTTCTATGTCGATCCGAAGGTCATCGATCCAACGGGCTTCTTTCCCGCCGACGTCGCTAAGTATGTCGACTTCGTCAAGAGCTCGGCGCCGGCGAATGCGGGCGGCGAGGTGCTGGTGCCGGGCGAACAGGAGACACGCATGCGCGCCGAACGGTTGGCCAACGGCGTGCCTCTGCCAGACGACACCTGGGCCGGCATCGTCGAGACCGCCCGCTCGGTTGGCCTCGACGAGCGCCGCATCCAGCAGGCGACGATGTAGGCCGCATTTCCTCCTCTGCATCGGGTGAGGTGCCCGTCAAACGGTGCGGAGGGGGAAAGCTCCAGCCGAGATTCATGAATTCCGACGTCATGATCTGATGAGTCTCGGCTGAGGTATTTCTCTTCCGGCGCTGTGGGCCACGTCCCCCGACGACGGAGGGGGCCAGAGAAGGATGTGGCCGCTCCGTGACGGCTGAGAGGAGATTCAGCGTCCTGGCGTGCGCTGCAATCGATGCACTGCGCCCGCGATCGGATCGACGAAGGCCGGCGTGGCGACATAGTCCTCGTGGAGCAGGCGCCGCAGGACATCGAGGCGGGCGCTGCTTGCCACCATGCCGGTGGCAACCTCGAGCTGGGCCAGGTCCATGTCCCACAGCCGAACTGCCAGCACGGCGTAGCCGAGCTCGAGTGCGCGATCGATTTGCTGACGAAGATCGTCCGCCAGGCGCCGGTCGCTCCAGTCGGGATGACGCAGCACTTGGCCGGTGAAGCCGATCCATTTGAAGCGCGGCAGGGCTTGCGGCGCCGGCCCGAGCAGGGCTGTGCCGGGCTCTGTCCAGCCCCAGTGCAGCGAGCCGTAGATCATCGCCCAGTCGAAATCGTGCATCAGCCAGACCGTGCGGGACGGGTCGGACTCGCGCTCCAGGCGCTCGATCGCCTGTTGCCACGCGCTGTCGAGGCCGCGCAGCGGCGCCAGGCTCCAGACGTTGTAGGCAATCAGCGCGACGGTCAGACCACCCAGCGCGGCCAAGCCGCGCCCACCGCTTCGTTGACGCACGACCACCAGCAGCAGCGCCCAACCCACTGTCAGCCACGCCATGACGTTGATCTGCATCTGCGGATCCTGCGGCTGGGAATAGAGATTGAAGATCGTGCCGGCGGCGAAGGTGCCGCCGAAAATCGCTGCCAGGGAGCGGGCCAGCGGGTCGGCCCGGTTGCGCCACAACAGCGGCAACGAAACGGCGGCGATCGCGACCATCCAGACGGTCGCGGTGTAGCGCCAGATGTCCCAACCGGGAATGCCGGGAAGGGCGGCGACGCCGGCGCCCAGCAGGTAGGCCACCATACCGTCCCACAGATAGAACAGCTTCGGCCAGGTGAAGCCTGCCCACACCGAGCGCACCGCCTTGCCGGTCCAGATCAGGTCGAATGGGCCGACCGCCTTGACGTGGCCTTGCCACGCCCAGGCGACGAGTGCCGCCGTGGCAAGCATGGTCAGGAGAAAGAGGGCGATCCAGCCGAGCCGGCGCGCCAACCGCGGCTCGCAAAGCCAAAGTGCGGCCAGCATGCCGGGCAGGGTGGGGAACATCAGGCGCCACTCCATCAGCCAGGCGAGCGAGAACAGTCCGGAGACGGCGACGACGCGCAATGCGCTGGGCCGCGCCAGCCAGACGCTGCCCAGCGCCATGGCGGCGATCAGCACCGTGTAGCTCGGCAGGATGTCCTCGTTGATGATGGCGAGGAACATCACGAAGCTCGAGGCGAGGTGGAACAAGGCCGCAAGCAGTGCCACGATCCGGTCGCCGGTGACGGCACGGATCAGGGCGTAGACGATGGCGAGGCAGAAGGCACAGCTCACCGCGTTCAGGATCGTCATTTGTCGCCGCGGGTCGCCGACGAAGATGCCGAGCAGGTCGAGCAGCCGGCACAGCGCGCCATAGAGCGGATAGAACAGGTAATTGGCCGGATAGAGCGGCGCACTGGCGGGATCGACGATCCACGGCTTCAGCTCGAGGCTCTTGAACACGCCGTTGCCGGTCAGCCCGCCCTGTGCGTTGTCGAACCACAGGATGATGGCGATCAGCAGCGCACTGCCGCCCAGGACGAGGAGGGCGGCGTCGATCAGGAAGCTGCGTGGGCTGACCGATGGACGGGACGAGCTGAGAGCGAAAGCCAAGGGGGAGTGCCGGACGACGTAGGAGGAACCCTATTCATACACAGTCCGCAGCCACAACTCATGTGCCTCGCCCCCGCTGGAGGGCCGGCTGGGTGAGCGGGCTTCGAAGAGCGGATGCCTTCGCAAGCCCCCCCTGACCCAACCTCTTCTATCGTGGGAAGGCGCATGATCCCGAGATACGTCCTCTCCCGGCTACTCGGCGGGGCCTCCTCGCACCTCGTAGAGTGGTCAACGATCGGCGAGGTCGATCACTCCATTCAGCTCGGGGAGGCGGCGGTGCAGGCGGTTCAGCAGCCCGATCAGGGTCTCGCGCTCAGCGGCCGACAGGTCGCCGAGCAGACGCTGCTCGCGCGCGAGGGAAATCGTCAGGATGCGATCGTGCAGGTGCCAGCCTTTGGCCGTCAGGGTATAGGCCGAGCTGCGGCCGTCCGACTCGTGCGAGCGCGCCTGGACGAAGCCCTTCTTCTGCAGGACTGCCAGGGCCCGGCTGACGGCCGCCTTGTCGAAGCCGATGACGCGGCAGATGCCGTTGGCGGCAATGCCCGGCTCGACCGCGACCATCGCCATAACCCGCCATTCGGTGGTGCCGACGCCAAAGCGGCGGCGAAAGATCGCCGAGGCGCTGCTGGTCAGCTTGTTGGCGAGGAACACCAGCAGGGCCGGCACGTAGCGTTCGAGATCGAGCACCTGGTGCGGCTGCCGGCTCGAGAGCTTGGGCTTGGCCATCGTGAGGCGGCGACACTAGAGCGGTTCCCGGTGTGATGGAACAGATCCCTGTTAGCCTTATGATAACACTGCGCCGTAGGCACGCGGCGTTGTCAGACCGGGAGCCGAGAAGATCATGGCCGATACTGCGCCTCCGATCATTGTCATTGGCGCCGGCGTCGTCGGACTGTCGACCGCGCTCTACCTGCGGCGCTCGGGTCGTGATGTCGTGGTGATCGATCCGCTGCCGCCGCCGGGCGGCGCGTCGTTCGGCAATGCCGGCATGATCAGCGCCGACACGTCGGTGCCCATTGCCTTGCCAGGCATGCTCCGCAAGGTGCCGTCTTGGCTGGCCGATCCGCTGGGGCCGCTCGCGGTCCGGCCGTCTTACCTCCCCAAGGCCTTGCCTTGGCTGATGCGCTGGATCGCCGCCGGCCGCCTGCCGCGCGTGCTCGAGATTTCCGACGCCATGCGGGCTCTGCACAAGGACGCCTTCCTGTGCTGGAAGGAGCTGCTGGGACCGCAGCATTACGCCGACCTGGTGCGGCCGGTCGGCCAGGTCCAGGTTTGGACGTCCGAAGGCGAGACGGAAAGCGCCGCGCTGGAGCGCACGTTGCGCGAGCGGCAGGGCATCCCGAGTCAGGCACTCACGCCCGACGATCTTCGGCAGATGTTTCCGGGGATCTCGCCCGAAGTTCGCCGCGGAATATTGATGCCGGGCAATGGTTACACCGTGAGCCCGCAGAGGATCGTGCAGACGTTGCACCGCCTGTTCGTCGAGGCAGGCGGTCGGCTGCTGGCCGAGAACGTCATGAAGATCGTGCCGCGCGAGGCCGGCGGCTACGACCTCATGACCAATGTCGGCTTCCATCGGGCAACCGAGATCGTGATGGCGGCCGGCGCCCGTTCGACGAATCTGCTCGAGCCGCTCGGTGTGCGCGTGCCGCTCGAGACCGAGCGCGGCTACCACGTCATGCTGCCGACGCCCAACGTGTCGCTGACGACCACGATCTCGCACAAGAGCGGCTCGTTCGGCGTCACGCCGATGGAGCACGGATTGCGCATTGCCGGCACGGTCGAGATCGCGGGATTGGACGCGCCGCCCGACGAGCGCCGGAACCAGGCGCTGCTGGCCAACATCCGCACCTTGTTTCCCACCGTGAACACGGAGGGTCATCGCTTCTGGATGGGCTTTCGGCCGTCGACGCCCGACAGCCTGCCGATGCTGGGAGAAGTGGCGAACTGCCGGGGTCTCTTCCTTGCCGTCGGCCACGGCCATTTCGGCATGACCGGCGGCCCGCCGAGCGGCCGTCTGGTCGCGAACCTGATCAATCGGCAGCCGACGTCGATTGCGTCCGCGCCCTACAGCCCGGCGCGATTCGGCTGACCTTCGGTTTCCTCCCTTGTCGTGTGGGGAGGACTAAAAGTCTCATCCTACTGGTCCACTTCGCGCACCGCGCACCAGGCGGCCGGGGAGGGCGCCGGTGAATTCGCCGTCGCGATAGGTGATCGTCCCGCCGGCAACGGTCGCGCGATAGCCTTCCGCCTTCTGCTCGAGGCGACGGCCGCCACCCGGCAGGTTGTGCACGGGATGCGGCGCGGCGACCCGCAGGCGATCGAGATCGATCACGTTCAGGTCGGCCCGGTAACCCGGCGCGAGCCGACCTCGATCGAGCAGCCCGACGGTACCTGCCGGTACGTCGGTCAGTTGCTGCACCGTCCAGGCGAGCGGCCAGCGCTCGCCCTGTCGGTCACGCGTCCAGTAGGTGAGGGCATGTGTCGGATAGCTGGCGTCGCAGATCAGGCCGTAATGCGCGCCGCCATCGCCCAGCGCCATCACCGTATTCTCGTGGCGGAGCATCTCGGCCATGTTGGCGTCCGAGCAGTCACTGTAGTTGGCGCCGGGATGGAACAGGATGGTGCGGCCGTCGCCCGAAACCAGCAGATCGTACGCAAGCTCGAGCGGCGTCACGCCGAGCGCGGCAGCGCGGGCATCGAGACGCGTGTCGGCGGGTGGCGTGTAGTTCGGTGGGTCACCGAGCACGAACATGTTGGCGGCGTTGCGCATGAAAGCGAGCATGTTGGGGTTGCTGTAGACCGGCTCCTCGACCAGCAGTCTTGCCCGCAGCTCGGGATCGCGCAGGCGGGCGAGCTTCTGCTCGAGCGGCAGGTCGGCTACCGCCCGGTAGCTCGGACAGGTCGAGAACGGATGAAACGACAATTCCAGTCCGTACATGACCGCCACCGGCCGCGCGGCGACCTGACCGCGGATCGGCAGCCCGTCGCGGTTGGCGCGTTCGACTTCGCGCAACAGCGTCTGCCAGCGGCCGGGATAGATCGAGATATCGAGCAAGGTGAACGACAGCGGTCTCCCCGAGGCCTCGACCAGGCGGCGCAGCATGGCGAACTCAGTGGCGCCGGCGGCCGTCGTGTCAGCAAAGTCGTCGAGCAACTGGATGACGCCTTTGCCGAGCCGGCCCATGGCGCGGGTGATCGACGCAAGCTCCTCCTCGGCCGCGGTGATGGTGGGCGTCAGCGCGCCCTCGGAAGTGCGATGGAACAGCGAGCGGGAGGTCGAGAAGCCGAGCGCGCCGGCCTCGATGCCCTCGGTCACCAGCGCCGCCATGCTCGCCATGTCGCCGGCGGTGGCGGGCTCGCGATCGACGCCGCGCCGGCCCATCACGAAGACGCGCAGCGGCGCATGCGGCACCTGGGTGGCGAAATCGATATCGCAGCGGCGCACGGCAAGCGCATCGAGATATTCCGGAAAGCTCTGCCAGGTCCACGGCACCCCCGCGCGCATCACCAGCTCGGGGATGTCCTCGACGCCCTCCATGACCTTGATCAGCGTGTCGCGATCCTGCGGGCGGCACGGCGCGAAGCCGACGCCGCAATTGCCCATCAGCACGGTAGTGACGCCGTGGCCCGACGACGGCTTGAACTGCTCATCCCACGTCGCCTGGCCATCATAGTGGGTGTGGATATCGACGAAGCCAGGCGTCACCACCAGGCCCTTGGCGTCGATCTCCTCACGCCCGGTGCCTTCGACGCGACCGATCGCCGCGATTCGGCCGCCGTCGATCGCGACATCGGCGTCGCGCGGCTCGGCGCCCGTGCCGTCGACCACCATGCCGTTGCGTACGACCAAGTCGAAGCGGGCTGCCATGGCACTCTCCTCTGACTGACGTTTGCTCTGTGGGCGCACCCATTGGTTAGCAGCTCGAGCCCAGGAGGGGAACGTGCCTCTGCAATCGACACGAGGCCTTCTACCCCACACCGACCGAGCACGATGGCCCAGCAGAACGGTCCGACAGCGGCGCCAAGAGGCGCAGGAGGTCCGTGACTCTGCCTCGCGGCGAGGTTGAAGTCGAAACGGACCAACACGGCACCGATTGCGGCATGCGGCCGAAGCCCGTCCCGTCCTGTTGCAGTGCTTAGCGATCCGCGCATGCAGTCCTGCCTGGGACACAAGCTGTGTCGAGGCAAGGGCCGCAACGTTGAGGCCAAGCAGCAGGAAAGCAGTGGCGCCCGTCTGGCCAGTCAGTGCGAACTTCTGTGTTTAGCCGTCGTCGAGGTTGATAATCGGGGTCATGTCGCTGTCGCCGCAAACATAGCAACATGTCTTACAGTAGCGCTCATTCCGGCTGCCGACGCCCCAATACTTGTTGGCATTTCCGGTAACCCATGCGCCGTAGCAGATCTTCTCTCCACTGCGACAATTCAAGGTATATTCGTGGACCTTGTAGTCATCGAGGTTCCACGCTCTGCCGACGCCCGGCCAAACCCGGTTGTTGGAAAAGAAGGCGATCTGCACCTTGAAGTCGTAGTTGGAGCGAATCCTGAAGGTCAGGGTTTCCTGCGCAGACGCGGTTCCAGCAAAGGTCGCGCACGCGACTAGAGCCAAGATAAATGCAGTTGCTATGCGACGCATCGTCTCCCCCAAGCACGAATGCCGGAAATTTTCTCCTTGAGCGAGCGACAATGTCAATACCGGCCGCAACGGCGGCGAGATTGCCGGGGGCCCGCGGCGGTGCAGGCGGCAAGACGTCGGGGCGGTCGCACGGGGGAGCTATGGCCCAAAGTTGGTGACGGTTTAGATCAGGAAGGCGGCATATCGTGGGGGTAGTTGAAGCCTCCACTTCTCCATCGAAGGAGTGATATGCCGTGTCGAATTCTAACGTCGTCAAACTGGTTCAGCCGGGCACTTTCAGCGATCACCTCACCGAAGTGTTGCGCCGTGGTGCGCGTTCCTTGCTTTGCCATGCGATCGAGGCGGAGGTCGCGGATTTTCTCGTCGGGCATGGCGAGCTCAAGACCTTGGATGGGCGCCAACGCGTCGTCCGCCACGGCCATCTGCCTGAGCGAGAGGTGCTGACGGGGATTGGCCCTGTCGCGCTTCGCCAACCGCGCGTACGTGACCGCGCGGCGTCAGCCGATGATCCCGGCCGTATCCGCTTCTCGTCAATGATCCTGCCGCCCTACATGCGGCGCTCGAAATCGATCGAAACGCTGCTGCCGATCCTGTACCTCAAGGGCATCTCGACCGGCGACTTCTCCGAGGCGCTGGCGGCCCTGCTCGGTAAGGATGCGCCAGGACTTTCGGCGTCTGCGATCGGTCGATTGAAGGAGGGCTGGCACGACGATCATGCGGCTTGGGCCAGGCGCGAGCTCTCCGCCAAGCGCTATGTCTACATATGGGCCGATGGCATCCATCTGCAGGCGCGTCTGGAAGACGAGGCGCAATGCATTCTCGTCATCATCGGCGCGACACCGGAAGGCACGAAGGAACTGATCGGCTTCACCGACGGCACTCGCGAAAGTGCGCACGATTGGCGCGTGCTGCTGCTCGATCTCAAACGTCGCGGGCTGACCATCGCGCCGGAGCTGGCGGTCGCCGACGGCGCGCTCGGCTTCTGGAAGGCGCTCGGCGAGGTCTGGCCGAAAACCCGCGAGCAGCGATGCTGGGTCCACAAAACTGCAAACGTGCTGGCCAAGTTGCCCAAGAGCCAACACCCGAAAGCCAAGCGTGCGCTGCAGGACATCTGGATGGCCGAGACGAAAGCCGATGCCGAGACCGCATTCGACACCTTCATCGAAGGCTACGCGGTCAAGTACGAAAAGGCTGCCGAATGCCTGCGCAAGGATCGCGGAGCGCTGCTGGCGTTCTATGACTTCCCTGCCGAGCATTGGAAACACCTGCGAACGACCAACCCGATCGAGAGCACGTTCGCGACCGTCCGCCACCGAACCATCCGATCGAAAGGCTGCCTCTCGAACAAGACGGCACTCGCCATGGTGTTCAAGCTGGTCGAGGGCGCGCAGAAGACGTGGCGCCGCCTCGATGGCCACGCCCTCTTGCCAAAACTTATCCTGGGGGTGAGATTCTCCAACGGGCTCGAGGTCGTCGCCAAGGCGAACGACCGTCAGACCGAAACCGCCGCCGCCTGACAGATCAGGCCGTCACCAACTTTTGGCCATAGCTCCATTTCGCAGGGGCAAGGGCGCGCGCATCCGGCTGCCCGACGACCCCACCAGCGCGGCGTTCCTGGAGGCGTATCAGGCGGCGTTGGTCGGCCAGCCCTTGCCGGACCCGCGCAACAGGGTGACGCGCGCAGCGCCGGGCACCATCGCCGCGCTCATCGCCAGTTACAAGGCGAGCCTCGACTACACTGGCCTTAGGGACACGACGAAGGCGGCCTACAACACCCGCCTCGAGACGCTGCGCAACGAGCATGGCCACCGCACGGTCGCCGGCCTGACGCGCGAGCGCATCAACCTCGCAATCTTGCAGCCCTTCGCCGGCAGGCCTGGCGCCGCGCTCGACACGTTGAAGAAGCTGCGCATCCTGATCCGGCACGCCATCAACATCGGCATGCTGAAGCACGACCCGTCGCTCGGCATCAAGCGGCCGAAGATCCAGCGCATCCGGTCGTGGACCGACGATGAAATCGCGGCTTACAGGGCGAAGTGGCCGCTGGGCAGCAAGCAGCGGACGGCGTTCGAGTTGTTCATCAACACCGGCCAGCGGCGCAGCGATGTCTTCCGCATGGCGTGGTCGCATATCACCGCTGAGAACGAGATGAAGGTGGTGCAGCAGAAGACCGGCCGCCCGCTGCTGATACCCTTGCACCGCGACCTTGTTACGGCCTTGGCCGCGGCGCGCCGCGAGCACGTCGCTATTCTCACGACGGCCTACGGGAGACCGTTCAGCGTCGACGGGTTTTCGCAATGGATGCGCGACTCAATCAGGGATGCTGGCCTGCCCCTGGAGTGTCAGCCCCACGGCCTGCGCAAGGCCGCCGGCAGGATGCTGGCTGAGGCCGGCTGCTCGACCAAGATGGTCATGGCGATACTGGGCCACACGACCCTGGCAGAGGCCGAGCGATACACCGAGGAGGCCGAACAGGCCGGGTTGGCACGAGATGCAGTCATCCGCCTTGAAGGACACAAGGCGAACAAGTTTCCCCAAACCGTCCCTCCGAGTTTGGGGAAAGGTCGAAAAAAGAAAGGAAAATCAACGTGATACAGTTGGCGTTGGCGCTCCCTACGGGATTCGAACCCGTGTTTCAGCCTTGAGAGGGCCGCGTCCTAGGCCTCTAGACGAAGGGAGCGGAGGCCAGACGGCGACTGATAGTCGATAGGTTTCATGGGCGCAAGCCTCGGGGTCGCGGCAACCCTCGTCCGGGGCTCTCCCGTCGCTGCTCACGCTAGATGGGTGCGGAACCAATCGACGGCGGCGGCGCTGGCGCTGGCGAAGTCGCCGAGATAGGCGTCGAAATGGCCGCCGGGCAGGGTCACCAGTCGCTTGGGCTGCAGGGCGCGTTCGTAGGCGGCGAGGGCGAGATCGGCCGGTGTCAGATGGTCGGCGAGGCCGACGATCATCAGGAGCGGCGTCGGGCTGATCAGGGCGATCAGGCTGGCCGGATCGTAGCCCAGGAAGAGGTCGAGCGAGCGCACCGTCACTTCGTTGCGCCAGGCGGGTGCGCGTGCCCTCGCGGTCTCGGTGAACCAGGCATGTGAATCGGCAGTGGGCAGGGCGGCCGGCCCCATCGGGTCGGCCGACACGACCGGTACCATCGCGGGCGGCTGGCCCGCCCAGCGGGCGCGCCGGTCGGCCTCGATCAGGCGCTGGGTCGGCGCCAGCAGGTCGGCGCGGATCAGGCGCCTGGCATTGGCCGGGCCGCTCACCATCGGGACCTGGGCGACAACGCACTTCACGCGGCGATCGTTTGCGGCGATCGCGATCGCATGGCCGCCGCTGTAGCTCGTGCCCCAGATGCCGATCTGCTCGGGATCGACGCTCTCCAGGGTCTCGGCGAAGCTGATGGCGTCGCGCCAGTCGCGGATCTGCTGCTCGGGGTCGACCTCCTGGCGCACCCTGCCGTCGCTCGCGCCGAAACCGCGATGATCGAACACCAGGGCGCCCAGCCCGGCCGCCGCGAAGGCCTCGGCGAAACGGTCGAGATACATCTCCTTTACCGCCGAGAAGCCGTGCGCCAGGACAATCGTCGGCTGGCGCACGCCGGTTGGCGCGGGCCGGTAGTGCCAGCCGCGCAGAGTGGTGCCGTCCTCGGTCTCGAAGGCGATGTTGGTCCGCATGTTCCCCGCTTCAGGCGGGCTGTCGGTAGCTAATCAAGTTGTCCGGTTTTGGTAGCACATCACTTGTCCGCTTCTGGGATTTGACCTGGCCGGATTGGAAGCGGTGGACGCGCCGGCCGGGTACGGCGCCTATGGGGCGGTCGTCTGGAGCTGACGGGACCGCGGCAAGGTCAGTTTCTTGGTTCGACCTGGAGGCCGTTTCTTCGTCCCGACCTGCCGTTGCTCCGGGACATCGCGCGCAGCCGCGGTCAAGGATGGCCGTAGGCCACCGCCGCAGGCGGCGCGCAGCGTCCTTGACCGGGGCGAGCACGATGTCGCGCTGGCGCAGGTCGGGGCGTCCGGCCTGTGCCGGCCCTCGTCGTCGAAGCGAGCCACGCAGCGCGGCCCATGGAACACCGCCAGGCCGCCATCGCAGTATTGGCGCACGCGCACGCGAGCCTTGACGTAGTGCGCGCGCAGCGGGCTGGGCGGCAACTGCAGCTTGAGCCGGCCGAAGCTCACCGTGTTGGCCCGATCGACCACGCGCTCCTCCTCGATGCACAAGGTCTCGGCAAGCGAGCCGGGATCGGCCACCCGCACGAAGCCGCTGTCGGCCAGCGTCGCCAGCCGCGCGAAGCGGGCATTGTGGCGTGGCAGGTAGACCTGCCGGATCCACCGGTTGGCGGCCTCGACCTCGCTCTGGCCCGCAAGCCACGCCGCACGCGACCCGTCCTGATGCAGCATCATGCCCTCGCACGGCTTGCGCTCGCGCTTGCGACGGTGCACCCCGCGGCGCGGCGCACGAACCACCAGACCCGACCCATGCAGCTGCGCCTTGACCCACGTGTAGCCCCACCGGAACCCGTGATCGCGCCGAAGATGCTCGTGAAAATGCTTCACGTTCCAGCCCCGATACGCCTCACGGTAAAGCCTCAGAACCCTGTCCTTCTCCCCCGCCGGAACCCGCTTCCCCGACGGCTTGCCCAGCCGACCGTCGCGAAGCCCCTCAAGCCCGTCATCCTCGTAGCGATCCCGGTAGCGCCGGAACTGGCGCTCCGAAACACCCAGCAACTCGCCTGCCTCCAGCATCGACAGACAGCCCGCTTCCCAGCGGCTCAATACGTCCACAAACTTCTGCATCCTACGGTCCTGTAGCCATTGTGCCCGGTTCATCCGCACCCCCTACAGGGGGACCTCAAAACCGGACAACTCGTGTGCTACCTAACCCGGACAACTCTCGTGCTTACGACACCCGCTTCAGGCGGGCTTGCGTCCCGCCACTCTCGACAATACGCTGGGCACGAAGGGATGGATGACTACGTCGCGGAAGCCGGCACCTTCGAGATAGCCCTTCACCTCCGATTCGGTGTGCGCTTGCCCGGTGCTGCCGTAGACCGCCTCGTTGAGGCCCCACAGCGCGGCCGACAGCGGCCCGCGTCGATCGTCGTGCAAGGTCTCGCCGATCAGGTGCATCTCGCCGCCCGGCTCCAGGGCGGCGAACGCCTTGGCCACGACCAGCCGGATCAGGTCGGGCTCGTACTGCGGCAGGTTGCTCGCCATCACCACTACGTCGACACCCTGCGGGAAGGGCGTGCGGGTGAAATCGCCGGGCAGCGTGGTGACGCGATCGGCGGCGCCGTTGGCCGCGATGTACTCGTTGGCCACGACCGTGACCGGCGGCAGGTCGAGCACGATCGCTCGCAGGCCCGGATAGGTCTTGGTGGCGACGATGCTGTAGGCGCCCGAGCCGCCGCCGAGATCGAGCAGCCGCTTGCGGCCCGTGAGGTCGACGCTGCGGCTGAACAGGCGGGCGGCGCCCATGCCGATGGAATAGGTGGCGGCGTGGTAGCGCCGCGCGTCCTCGACGGTGAAGCTCTCGTAAGCGCCGAGACGGTTCTCGGTCGGATTGCGCAGGCGCTGGGCGAGCTCGCCGTAAGCTGCCCAGCGCGGCTTGGTGAACAGGATCCACGGGCCGGCATAGCGTTCGCTGTCCTTGACCAGGAAGCGCTGCACGTCGGGTGCATTGGCGAAGCGCTCGCCGTCGCGCGTCAGCAGGGTCATGGCGCAGAGCGCGGTCAGGAGCCGCTCGGCGTTGCGCGCACTGATGCCGACCGCCTTGGCGGCGAGCGGAATCGTGTCATGGCCATGAGCGATGGCGGTGAACACCTCGAGCTCGACAGCCGCCATCAGGGCAGCGCTCTCCCAATAGGCCTGCGCCATCTTCTGCAGGCGCGTCGTGTCGAGTCGCGGCCCACTGGGCGCTCGCCCGTCGGGCTGTTGCTTGTCGGGTGCTTGCATGTCGGTCATCGGGCTTTCCTCCGTTGCCCGATCATAGCGTGCGGGCCTAAGCTTGCTCGATTTCCTTCGCGGCCACCTTCCTTCGGCCCCATCTCGTTCGGAGAGCTTCCATGGATATGCATATCGCGCCGGATCTTCCGCTGACCGGTATCGACGTCTATGCGCTGCCACCGGCCGAGGGCGAGGCGGTGCTGCGCCGCCAGCTCGCCGCCGCCTATCGGCTGGTCGATCATTTCGGATGGACCGAGCTGATCTACGGCCATCTGACGGCGCGCGTGCCGGGCGACGCCCCGCATTTCCTGATCAATCCGTTCGGCCTCAACTATGACGAGGTGACCGCCTCGAACCTGGTGAAGATCGATCTCGACGGCAACACGATCGGCGAGTCCCAGCACCCGGTGAACTACGCCGGCTTCGTGATCCATTCCGCCGTCCACATGGCGCATGCTTCGCGCCATCGCGCGGTGATGCACACCCATACCCGCGCCGGCATGGCGGTGTGCGCGCTGAAGGACGGGCTGCTGCCGATCTCGATGGTCTCGACAGCCTTCCATGGCAAGCTCGCCTACCACGACTACGAGGGGCCGAGCCTCGATCTCGACGAGCGCGGCCGGCTGCTCGCCAATCTCGGCGAGAACCAGGCGATGATGCTGCGCAATCACGGCCTGCTCACCACCGGTCGCTCGGTGCCGGAGGCGTTCCTGCGGCTCTATCGCCTGGAGCGCGCCTGCCAGATCCAGATCGATGCGGCGGCGGCCGGCGCGCTGAACATCATGGGCGACAACCTCGCCGGCAAGTCGGGAGCCGACATGGATCGCTTCTCCGAGATGGAATCGGCGGTCGGCATCGGCGACCTGGAGTTCGCCGCCCTGATCCGCAAGCTCGACAAGACCGACACGAGCTGGCGCCACTGACCCCGGTTCGCGGGGCCTACTTGTAGAGCGCGCGCAGCGAGCCGCTCGGCGCCTTGATATCGTCGATGCGCCAGCCGCCCGGCGTCAGGACCAGGTCGAAGACGATGCGCATGGCGCGGCCGTAATTGTCGAAGGTGACGACCGCCGTCGCGGTCGAGCCGCTCGTCTTCACCGACAGGGAAAAGTTCTTGACCTCCCAATCCTGTGCGTCGACGAACGGGTCGCCGTCGAGCTTCGGGACCTCGTTGCGCTTCTGTGCCTCGTCCGCGTCGGCGGCCATGATCCTGGCGAGATCGGGCGCGAAGTAGCGCTCGAACTGCTCGAAATTCTGGCCCTGGTTGGCGCCGGCCAGGTAGGGCGCATAGATGCTGCGCAGGAACGCTTCCGGAGATTGCGCCTGAGCGCGCGCCCCGATCGGCGCGACGCACAGCGCCGCGATGAAGGTACGCCTAAGCATCCAAGCAGCTCCGATCGTGGCCCTGGAAAGCGGGGAAGGTCGCGGCAGGGCACCAGGGGGGCGATATGCACCTTAGCCGGCCGCGGGTTTTGCGACGATGTGACGCAAGGAAGAGGCGAATGCACTGTCATCGGTTGTACTCGGGCAAGTGTCTTGCACCATCATGTTGAACAGTTTTGTTGACACGGTGGAGTTGGCGTCTAAAATCCGACACGCAGTATAAGGGTGTTTGCGGAGAACTGAGTACCTTCCAGACGACTTCTTGGAAGGTGCCGCTTCGATGTCGAGTGCAGGGGTGTGCTCGCGTGGAGGGGTGAAGGTCTCCGCAATGTGAATGTGGGAACGCTTGCAGTGAGAAATTTTGGCGTTGGTGAAGCAGTGCGTGCGCGCGTGGCGAATAGCGCGCGCATGCGGCTTATGCAGCGGTGAGAGTGCTGGAATTGGGTTTTCTGTGGCGATCACCTTGCGCGGCACGGGTGTCGCCGGGGGGCCACTCCATCCAGTCAGGTCGCTCGAAGGCAACATTCGGCGCGTGCGACGCCGGTGAGGGGAGATGAGCCATGGCTTACGGCACGATCACCATCAAAGGCGACACCGGCAGCACCAACGACAATATTTGGTTCTTCACCGTTTCGGGTGGCAACTACACCCTTCTCGGTTACACATATACGTTGGATGAGCCTTCGTTTGACTTTCAAGGGTGTAAGCGCCGGAGACAAAATCCCTCATTGAAGCGGCCAGAAGGTCTGGTTGCGCCGGAGTAAAAATGCACCGGCAGTTAGCTCTTTGCGCGGCGTGCAGAGGGCGGGGGGATGAAGGGCGTGGAGTTGTATGGACGGGTCCGCCATGCGGTGCGGATTGAGGGTGTGAGCCGTCGCGAGGCTGCGCGGCGGTTCGGGATCGACCCGCGGACGGTGGCCAAGATGCTGATGTTCTCGGTGCCGCCGGGATACCGGCGGAGCCGGTCGCCGGCGCGGCCGAAGCTGGACCCCTTCGTCGGTATCATCGATCAGATTCTGGAGGATGATAAAGGTCGTCCGGCGAAGCAGCGGCACACGTCGAAGCGAATCTTGAGCGGCTGCGCGACGAGCACGGTTACGGCGGCGGCCTGACGATCGTGAAGGATTACGTGTTGGGGCAGCGTCAGCGGCAGCGCGAGATGTTCGTGCCGCTGCGGCACGATCCCGGGCACGCGCAGGCCGACTTCGGCGAAGCGCTGGCGGTGATCGGCGGGGTGGAACGGAAGATCCACTTCTTCGTGATGGACCTGGCGCACAGTGACGCGGGCTTCGTGCAGGCCTATCCGGCGGAGACCACGGAGGCGTTCTGCGCCGGTCATGTGGCGGCGTTCGACTTCTTCGGCAAGGTGCCGCAATCGATCCTGTACGACAACACCAGGCTGGCGGTGGCGCGGATCCTGGTGATGGGACGCGCCAGCGGACGCGGGTGTTCAACGAGCTGCAGTCGCACTACCTGTTCGCCGACCGGTTCGGCCGGCCGGGCAAGGGCAACGACAAAGGCAAGGTCGAGGGTCTGGTCGGGTGGGTCCGGCGGAACCTGCTGGTGCCGCTGCCGCATGCCGTCAGCTTTGACGCACTGAACGAGCAACTGCTGGAAGCTTGTCGGCGCCGTCTTGGTGATCGGCTGCGCGGTCACGACGAGACGATCGGGGAGCGGATGGCGCGCGACCTGGCGGCGTTCCACGATCTGCCCCCGACGCCCTATGACGCCTGCGAGAAGCAGGCTGGTCGGGTCAGCTCGCTGTCGCTGGTGCGCTATCGCGGCACCGACTACTCGGTGCCGACCGCCTGGGGTCATCGCGAGGTCGTGATCCGTGGCTACGTCCACGAGGTGGTGATCTCGTGCGGCGCCGAGATCATCGCCCGGCACGTCCGATCCTACGAGCGGGAAGACTTCGTGTTCGACCCGCTGCATTACCTGGCGCTGCTCGAGCGCAAGATCGGGGCGCTCGACCAGGCGGCCCCCTTGGCCGGTTGGGAGCTGCCCGAAGCGTTCGCCACGCTGCGTCGCCTGCTCGAGGCGCGCATGGGCAAGCAAGGCAAACGCGAGTTCGTGCAGGTTCTGCGGCTGATGGAAGTGTTCAGGATCGATGACGTCGCCGCCGGCGTGCGCGATGCCATCGATCGCGGGGTGATCGGCTTCGATGCGGTGAAGCATCTGGTGTTGTGCCGGATCGAGCGCCGGCCGCTACGCCTCGACATGACGGTGTATCCTTACCTGCCGCATGCCAACGTGGCGACAACCTCGGCCAGAACATACATGGACTTGCTCGCCGGGGTGACGTCATGACCGACACGCCACAGCTTCTGCTTGGCCATCACCTCAAGGTGCTCAAGCTGCCGGCATTCCTGCGCGAGCATGACAAGCTCGCCCGGCAGTGCGCCGCCGAGGGTGTCGAGCATACAGGCTACCTGTTGCGCCTGGCCGAACTCGAGCTGATCGAGCGCGAACGGCGGATGGTCGAGCGGCGGATCAGAGAAGCGCGGTTCCCGGCGGTCAAGAGCCTCGACAGCTTCGACTTCCTGGCGCTGCCGTCGCTCAACAAGACATTGGTGCTCGAACTGGCGCGCTGCGAGTACGTGCTTCGCCGCGAGAACGTGATCGCGGTTGGCAACAGCGGCACCGGAAAAAGCCACGTGGCGCTCGGCCTGGGGCTAGCAGCCTGCCAGAAAGGCCTGTCGGTCGGCTTCACCACGGCAGCCGCCCTGGTCAACGAGTTGCTCGAGGCACGCGACGAGAAGCGGCTGCTGAGGCTGCAGCGCCAGCTTGCCGCCTACAAGCTCCTGGTGATCGACGAGCTCGGTTACGTGCCGCTATCCCAGACCGGCGCCGAGCTGCTGTTCGAGGTGTTCAGCCAGCGCTACGAACGCGGCTCGACTATCGTTACCAGCAATCTGCTGTTCGACGAATGGACCAGCGTGTTCGCGTCCGAACGTCTCACCGGTGCGCTGCTCGACCGGCTGACCCACCACGTTCATATCCTCGAGATGAACGGCGATAGCTACCGGTTGAAACAAAGCAAACGGCGTCAGCGTGGCATGCGATCGCCTGAAATCAGGGGCAACGCCGACGACACGTGAAGCAGGGCCGCCCTCGGCCGCCGCATCACACCCTCCGCCAATCAAACTTACCGTCACGGCTTGCACCGGTGGGTCCACAGGACAGCCCCGCGCGCTGCTACGTCAGCCTCTCGAAGGGCACTCCGCAGCGCGCGGGGCTGTCCTGTGGACTACCGGCACAAGCCTCCGTCCCGTGCCGACAATGCCGATACTCGCTGATGCATTTTTGCTCCGGCCCGCCGATGCATTTTTAGTCCGGCGTTGACAAGCCTGCGAGGATATCGCCGAAGACTGCTCTCGGCACGACCTCGGCGGCGTCGCCCAACTCGACCCCGAGTGGCACGAGGAAGTCGAGTTTCTGCGGCGAATAGCTCCAGACTCGCACGGGATGACCTGCCATACGCATGGATTGCGTGGCGGCAATGAGGCTGGGGTGGCTCGCAGTCTCCGACATCACCTCGTAGAAGCAGTGAATCTGGGGCAGTGTGCTGCCGGGACGTCGATCGAGAAGGGCATCGATCTGCGCATCGAAGTCACGCGACTGGGTACGGCGATCCCGTGGCGAGTCGACGGCGCCGAGGAAGGGGGCCAGCTCGAAGAAGACCTCGGCGGTGGGCGCGACGCGGCGGGGCCGCTGGGTTCTGCCGAAGGCACTCGAGACTCGACGGGAGGTGCTGGCGTGACTTCAGGCGCTGCGAGCGGAGACGCAGGTGGCGGTGCGGGGGCCGTGGTCGCCGGTCGGGCCTTGGTGACCTCGCCGTGATGCTCGACCTTCGGGAGGCTGACGGCAAGGTCTCGACAGATGCCAGCGCGCGCCGCACGTCCTCGGCATCGATGGTGGCGAGCCAGGATTCACGATCGTCGACGCCATACGAGATCAAGAGCCGATGGCCGTCGGGATGCCAGGCCAGACCCGCCGCGAACTCGATCCCTGCTTTTGAAAGAAGAACGGGCGGCTCACGCGATCCAGCCTGTTCGCGGCGTCGAATCCGACGAACCGGTGCTGATAGAAACGGCGCTCGTCGCGCCACACCACTTGATGGATCAGGGCGAGCCACCCGCCGTCGAAGGCGATCGCCTGGAACCACCGCGGAAATCGTCCGCCGCGATGGTTGGCGTCGTCTCGCCGATCGTCTTGGCTTGCTCGTCCAGCAGGCGTGTCGGGTCACACAGATACAGGAAGCGCAGCGCGTCGCCCGCCACCTGCGGCATCCAATTCTTCTCGTCGTGCTTGGGGCTTTCCGGACGCAGCACGCGACAGTCGACGAGGCGGCTCGACATGCTGTCGATCCGCGCGAGGATCTGTTCGTACCGACCTTCCGAATTGAATTGGCGCGTGGTCCCGCAGCACCCGAGCCTCGCCGTGCTGGACGAACAGGCGAAGATCCTGGAAGCCGACGACCCACGGGAACGCCGGCTCGGGCAAATCGGCCGGTGGCAGAATCTCCATGGCCGATTGGACATCGAGGTCCCGGGTCAGGCGAAGCAGAAAGTTCCGGGCCCGCTCCGGGCCTCCGTCGGGGGTTACGTAGCGGCCGTCGGCAGTCAACGTGACGTTGACGGCCCTCTGGGCGACGACGATCTCGTCCTGCCACAGCGCGACGGACGGGTTGGAGGGATGGAAGCCGTCCGGCGGGGTGAACGCGATGCGGTGTGCGGCGAAGGAGGGCATCGTCGCGCTGGCGGGCTGGAGATAGAAGAACAGGTTCGAGCGTGCCAGGGAGCGCGTGCCGTCGGGGATGGTGCGGTTGAGGGCCAGCCAGTTGCAGGCCGCGAAGCCGCGATCCTTGCGGGCGGGGTCGCGAGCATAGTTGGCCGCGATCGAATACTCCTCCTGCAAGCCCGCGGTGTAGACGAAGTCCTCCAGGAACAGGATGTCCTGATCTGGCCGCGGCAGGTCGAGCCCGGCCTCGCAGAAAAGCATGCTGGCGTCGAACGTGCCGCGCTCGCGATAGAACCGCGCCAGGTCATAGAGCGGCTCGGCGCGCTGCGGCCTCTGATTGAAGGCGGCGAGCGCTTGGCGCAGGAAGCCGCCTTCGTCACCGAGCTTGAGCAGGCAGCGCGCTTCGTTCAGGCGGGCATTCCAGGCTTCCTCGTCCCAGCCGCCCATCTCGGCGCGCTTGGCATAGGCGTCGGCCGCCTTCCGGGTCTGGCCGGCGTCGCGATATGACTGTGCCAGGTAGAACCAGTAGCGGTGGTTGCCGGGGTCGCGCTCGAGACCTTCCGACAGCAGCCTGATGTCGCGCTCGAACTTGTCGACCCGGTTCGACCCGCTGGCGTGATCGCGGTACCAGACGCCGTGCAGCTCCTGCACGCCGCCAGGCACATCGATATATTCGTGGGTCACGCCGTGATAGCGGGCCCCCGAGTTGCGTCGCACCAGGCGGGTGTTCCAGTAGGTCAGGCCCGAGGCGGCACGCTGGATCAGGCGATAGCCAGGCGACGCCAGGCAGTCGCGAAAGGTGGGATCCTCGACGACCAGCTCCATGTCGGCGTCGGCGAGCAGAAGATAGTCGTAGTCGAGTGCCGTCGCGGCGGCGCAGTCGAGGGCGGCGTTGCGCGCCTGCTCGAAGTCGCGGAACTCGAAGCTGTGCAGCTCACCCGGAAGGCCGCGCGCGGCGAAGAACGCCTCGATGAAGGCCTGCGTGCCGTCGCTCGAGCCGGTGTCGCCGATCACCCAGCAATCGATGTGCGGCGCCAACGCCCCGAGACAGCGCTCCAGGTTCGCCATCTCGTTGCGCACGATCATGTTCAGACACAGCATACCGGCAGCCACTTCAGCTCAGCAGGACAGAATCGGGCACCCATCGCGAAGAGTATCGACGATCAGCGTTTCGGCAAAGCCCTTGCCTTCGAGCGGCCTTGGTCAAGACTGCGGCGCAATGGCATGAGAAGGCGCGCGACCTGATGGGCCTCCTTCATTGCAGTCAGGCCATGCTGCTGCTCCACCAGTGCCATACGGCACTTCTGGCTGCGCCGAGAAACGCTACCCTGCTCGAGGAGCCTGTGCCTCGACATTTTCGAAATCGCCTTTCTGGCCGTATCAGACGCTCGTGACCTACAGGCTGAAACGAGCGCGGATGTCCTTGGGCATTGCGCCGGCGGCCCCCAGTTGCCGGCAACTCCGTTCCCAGGCGGCGAGGTATCCTTCCAGCGGCAAGGCGGTGCGCTCGGGCCAGCGGTTGAGCGCTCCCAACTCGGCAACATGGCTCGAATCGGCTGAGAGCTTGTCGAGCAGGAATGGGATGGTCGCCGTCCCAGGTTCGCCAAGCCCGCCTTTGCCTTCCAGAAGCGGCCGTCGTCGGCGGAACCACGCCGGAGGGTCAGCAGCGATGCCTTCGGCGGTTGCATAAGCCGCGTAGGCTTGGAGCTGGTTGTCGCGATAGCGGCGGATTTCGGCGCCGAAAGGGGCGTCGCTGGCAAACGGTGGAGCCCGTTGCCAGCTCGTTGCCAGAAGACCCAGGCCACGCAGCGAGAAGGTCTCGACCAGCGCCTCCTCGAGCCATTGCGAACCCGCGGTTGGCTTGGCGTCCCGGGCCCAGCTATTGGCCAGAACGTGCCCCAATTCGTGGCCGAACTGGTAAGCGAGCTTCGACCAGTCGCGTTCGCCGATATTGACCTTGATCCAGGCAACTGGAGCGTCGTCGAAGTGCAGCCATATTGCGGGGTAGCCCTCGCGGCTGTTGTCGACGCGGAGCGCGCTCGGCTGACGATCGGAAAGCAGGCGGACGTCGGCCAGGCTCACCGCCCGCATGCGTTCGACAACGCGGAGCGCGGCCGAGGGCAGGGAGCGGCCCCAGTCGCCACCCAGCTCGATCGGCGCAGTGGCGAGCGACAGCTCCCGTGCCTGGGGCCGGGAGGGAAGTGCCGCGGAGGTGCCGAGGAGCGCTAGAAAACACCGGCGACCGAGGATCATGCAATCCTCCGGTGAGGGCCGGTGCGAGCGGGAGCGCAGCAGGATGTCATCGGGTTGGCATGGTACGAGGGATCGTGCCTTCCCGGAGTTTGGCTGAGGTCCTGAGCGGCGTATCGACGAAGGTGTCCGGCGAGGCCCCCTCAGAATACGTCGGTCGATGCGCCGAGCGAAGAGGAGAGGCCGCGAGGCCTCCGCGTCGCCTGTCCTGGCCGAACAAGGTCGTGGTCCTTGCGCGAATCGTGAATCTTCTTTCGCCGGCGAGCGGGTCGGCTATCATGCGCCCCACGATCGGGGTCTCGATCTGCAGACGATGGAGTGTCGGGCGCAGAGGTTTCGAGATCGGCCGGGAGTGGGGTACCGCGTCGTTTCCTTGGGGTGTGTCGGGTGGGCAAGCGCTGCCGTCGGGGCGGCGGGGATGCCCGCCGTAGTCCTTGGAGGCGATATGACGTCTGACAAAGTCGGCACCTCGACCGCTCCGCTCGGCAGCTTCTCGTTCAGCCCGATACCAACTCGACCCCGAGTCTTCATCTTGAGCGACTTCCGCCTGTTGCGCGACGGCGTTGCTGCGGCCCTCGCCGAGCAGCCGAGCGTCGTGGTCGTGGGGACCGCCGACCTGTCGGCCCAGCCATGCCGCATCGCCGAGCTGACGCCGGACGCCTTGCTTCTCGACATCACGGTTCCCGGCAGTCTCGACCTGTCGCTGCCCATTCGCGAGGCCACGCCGAGTGCCAAGGTCGTCTGCCTCGGCGTCAGCGAGACCGAGTCTGTGGTCATGGCCTGCGCTCGGGCGGGAGTCTCGGGCTTCGTTGCGCCGAACGGCTCGGTGAAGGACGTGCTTGCCGCAGTGCACTCGGCTGTGCGCGGCGAACTGGTCTGTTCGCCGCGCACAGCGGGAATCCTGCTCAACCGGGTGAACGCCTTGTCCGCATCACGCGCGGCCGACGGCACGTCGGATGCCCTGACGCAGCGCGAGCGCGAGATCGCGCGTCTCGTGGGCGAAGGTCTATCGAACAAGCAGATCGGTACGACGCTCGGCATCCAGAGCGCGACCGTGAAGAATCACGTTCACAGCGTCCTTGGCAAGCTCAAGATGCGGCGCCGCATCGAAATCGTCGCCTTCTCGCGAGGGCAGGCGCTCCATAGTCCCGATCGCATATCTGAGAATCACCTGCGGCGCGATCGGGCGGTGGTCCATGACCGTGCGGCGCTCGACACGGACCAAACGGTCTAGATCCCCACTGCGCCCAACCATCGACAAATCGCACGCAGGTCACGCTTGGCTCGCACTCGCTTGGGCGCGAGCGACGATTTGCATCGAAACAGTCACCGATCGGACACAGGACCGAGCCTCGGGCTGCGTTCTTCGCGCGAGATCGTCTAGTCCATTGGGCTCATTCGCCTGCGGGGACTCTCTGCAATAGTCGCCGCGCTCGACGACGGCGCGCTCGCTTCCGCACCGTCCATCCGGCTTCTGACGGAAGAGGAGGTCCCATGCCCGTCGCCCTTCTGCAACCCGGTGTCTACGTCGAAGAGCTGCCGAGCGGTGTGCGCACGATCACCGGCGTGGCGACATCGATCACGCTATTCGTCGGCTGGGCGCCGCGCGGCCCGACCGACCGGGCATTGCGGCTCTCCAGCTTTGCCGACTACCAGCGTGGCTACAACGGCCTCGATTCGCGGTCGTTCCTGGGCTACGCGGTGGGGCACTTCTACGACAATGGCGGCGCCGACGCCTATGTCCTGCGCATCGCTGACGCGACCGCGGTGACCGCGGACTGCGATATCGGCGATATCCACATTCCCGCGAGCTCGCCCGGCGCCTGGGCTGCCAACTTCAGTGTGCGGCTGACGAGACGGGTAGACGACGCCACGCGCTTCACCATCGACATCATCCAGCCTAGCGCCAACAACGCGGTGCTGGAATCGTTCGCCAACTTGTCAGTGAACCGGACGGACCCGCGCTTCGTGCTGGCTGTCATAAACGGCCGCTCGGCTTTCATCGACAATCTGACAGTGGCGGCGGTACCGGCCACGCCGGCCAATGCCACGGTCGCGCTGAACGCCACGACCAACGGCGTCGACGGTACGGTGATCGGCCCGGCCGACCCGGCTTTCCGTACCGCGCTCACCACCGCGTTCGACGTCGGCGGCATCGTCGACCGGATCGATCTGTTCAACATCGTCTGCGTACCCGGTCTGACCGACGGGCCGACCATCGCCACCCTGCAGCGACGGGTCCGCAACCGGCGGGCCTTCCTGATCGTCGATGCCGGCGAGACCGAGATCGTCAGCACAGTCGTCGCTTCGCTCGCGGGTAAGACCGGCGTCGACGCACCCAACTCGGCGCTGTTCTTCCCTTGGGTGCGAGCGCCCGATCCTCTGCAGCAGGGCGCGCTGCGTCCGTTTCCGCCATCGGGATTCATGGCCGGCATCTTCGCCCGCACCGATTCCTCGCGTGGCGTCTGGAAGGCGCCGGCCGGCACCGAGGCTTCGATCACCGGCGCGACTGGCCTCGCGATCACCATGAGCGATGCCGAGAACGGCCAGCTCAACCCCAGTGCGGTGAACTGCCTGCGCACGCTGCCGGTGTACGGCACCGTCGCCTGGGGCGCGCGGACGCTGGACGGCAACGACGCCCGCGGCTCCGAATGGAAGTACATCCCGGTCCGGCGCACGGCGTTGTTCATCGAGGAGAGCCTCTATCGCGGCACGCAATGGGTCGTGTTCGAGCCCAACGACGAGCCGCTGTGGGCGCAGATCCGGCTCAACATTGGCGCCTTCATGCAGGGCCTGTTCCGCCAGGGGGCCTTCCAGGGCACGACTCCCAAGCAGGCCTATTTCGTCAAGTGCGACAGCGAGACCACGACACAGGCCGATATCAATCTCGGCATCGTCAACATTTTCGTCGGCTTTGCTCCGTTGAAGCCCGCTGAATTCGTCGTGCTGAAGATCCAGCAGATCGCCGGCGACATTCCGACCTGACCGGCGCTGAAAGGAACCCGCCATGGCCCAATTCTCCGTCAATCCGCAGCGCTTCGACCCGTACAAAAATTTCAAGTTCCGGGTGAAGTGGGACGGTCGCTACGTCGCCGGAATCAGCAAGGTCTCGGCGCTGAAGCGCAGCACCGAAGTGGTCGAGCATCGCGAGGGCGGCGACCCGTCGACGGGGCGCAAGTCGCCCGGCCGAACCAAGTTCGAAGCCGTGACCCTGGAGCGCGGCGTCACCCACGACACCGAGTTCGAAAAATGGGCGAACAAGGTGTGGAATTTCGGGTCGGGCCTGGGCTCGGAAGTGTCGCTGGCGGATTTCCGCAAGGACCTCATCCTCGAATTCTACAACGAGGCCGGCCAACTCGCGATCGCCTACAAGATTTTCCGCTGCTGGGCATCGGAGTTCCAGGCGCTGCCCGATCTCGACGCCAACGCAAATGCCGTCGCCATCCAGACGTTGAAGCTCGAGAACGAGGGCTGGGAACGCGATCTCGATGTGAGCGAGCCGTCCGAGCCCAGGTTCACCGAACCGGCGTAACGAGATGCGCAGAAGGGCAACAGCGTCGGCCGACCGCGAGCGCCAGGTGCTCGCGCTGTGGGAAGGGACCGTTGGTCTCGATCGCTGGAAGCGCGACGATGCTTTGCTCGGAGGCGAGGCGACAGCACCTCGGGGACTCGGCGCCCGCAACCTGGGCCTGCTCGCCTTGCGTAACACGCTGTTCGACCGACGGTGGGCTCTGCGCAGCGCCTGTCCGGCGTGCGCAACCGAGTGCGAATTCACCGTCGATTGCGTCTCGTTGACTGAGCAGCTCGGCGCGTGTCCGGTAGAGGAGCGCACTGCCGTCGAATGGGATGGGCAGACGCTGTCTGCGAGGCCGCCGACGGTCGACGACTTGGTCTCGGCCGCGCGAGCAGCGGACGTCACCGGCGCGGTGCAGACGCTGCTTCTGCGCTGCCTCGACGGCGCCGCTGGCCTGCCGATCGAAGACTGCGCGATCGAAGGGTTGGAAGCCCAACTCGAAGCGCTGGACCCGGCGGCATCGATCGCCTTCGAATTGCGCTGTATCGGCTGCGGCCATGACTGGTCGTCGCTGCTCGATGTCGGCGAGGCTTTGTCGGCCGAGTTGCAGCGCGCCGCCGAGCGGACCTTGACCGATGTCGACGCACTGGCGCGTGCCTATGGCTGGACCGAGGCGGAGGTGATGCAGCTCTCGCCGATCCGCCGTGCTGCCTACCTTCAGCTCGTCGAGGCCGTGTGATGGGCTTTCTCGCTCATCTTGCCGCCCTGGCTCAGGGCGTGAAACCAGCGGGCGCAGCCCGGGTCTCTCTGCCGCCACGGTTCGCCGAGGCTGGCCCGGTTGTTGGCGAGCCGTTCGGCGAGATCATCGAGAAGAGTCGTGCTGCACCCGGTTTCGGACAACCCGGCAAAGGCACGTCGCGGAGGATAGGAACCACGCCAACGTCGATAGGGCCGTCGGACCGAGAAGAACGGCGGGATGAGCCGGCAGTCGCGATGTCCTCCCGGCCTACCGCGGCAGCCTCCCGGCCGTCGCCGATGCAAGACGAGGCGAGATCGATCGAGCCATCTCGTCCAATACCGCCAGGCCGTGCGCTGAACGGTGAGCAGGGCGAGCGAGCGGCCGCAGAGCCTGTGCAGTTGGATGCAGCGCCACCGGCACTGGTCCGACCGCTCGGGCGTCCTACTGACATCGCGTCGGCGGTCGACCGATCGTTGGATGGACGCGGGCAGCGCGGGCCGATGACTGCGGCGCCACTCAGCGATACCGTGGTCGCGGCCCGGACTCGCGCACCGCGTGAGGAGAGGCCCGTCGTCCATGTCACCATCGACCGGATCGAGGTGCGTGCCCCAGCGGCGCCCAAGGCAGTCGCCGAGCGGCGCAAGTCGCGGCCACTGCCGTCGCAGTCGCTCGCCGACTACCTGCGCGGCGGCACGGGAAGCGGACGGCGATGAGTTCGCCGCTCGCCATCGGCGCAGTCAGCGCCGTCCTGCGCAATCTTCTCGACAACGGGCTGGTCGAGGCTGGCGCGGCGATGGGCAGCACGGTCGCCGTCAGCGCCGTGGCGCCCGACACGATCAACCTCGACAACAACAATGATCCGCCGCGGCTCAACCTCTTCCTCTATCGCGTGACGCCCAACCAGGGTTGGAGCAATGTCGGGCTGCCCTCGCGCAGCGCCGCCAGCGGCGAGCGTCTCACCAACGCGCCGCTGGCGCTCGATCTTCACTACTTGCTGACCGCCTACGGCAGGATCGATTTTCAGGCCGAAATTCTGCTGGGCTATGCGATGCATCTGCTGCACGAGCGGCAGGTGCTCGACCGGGCGGCGATCCGGCGTGCGCTCAATCCGAGCCCGCTCGACGTCGGCATGCTGCCGCCGGCGTTCCAGGCCCTCACCGCATCGGACCTCGCCGACCAGGTCGAGCTGATCAAGATCACGCCGGCCGCCATCACCAGCGACGATATGTCGAGGCTGTGGTCGGCGATCCAGACGCACTACCGGCCGTCGTCCGCCTACCAGGTGTCGGTGGTGCTGATCGAGGGCATCCGGCCCGCGATCCTACCGCTGCCCGTCCTGTCGCGTGGCGCGCTCGACCCGGTGACCAATCGCGACCGGGGTGTCGTTGTCAATCCCGACCTGCTGGCGCCGATCCCGACTCTGTTCACGGCGGCAACCCTGGTGCCGCAGACTGGGGCGAGGCTCGGCGACCTGGTCGATGTCACCGGCATTCGCCTCGGCGGGGCAGGCCACGTCGTGCGGCTCGTCCATCGGCTCAATGCCGCGGCCTTTGCCATCGTGCCCGCTTCGGTCGATCCCGGCGGCAGGTCGCTGCGCTTCCAGTTGCCCAACGACGTCGCGGCGCAAAGTGCGCTTGCCGCAGGCCAACTCGCCGCCAGCGTACGCTTCACGCCGACCGGCGAACCGGATCCGGTCGATACGAATGCCATCCCATTGGTCCTGGCCCCGGCTCCCGTAATTGCCGCCGATGCGGGGTTGGGCTTGCCGGCGGCGACGGTTGTCCGCGGTGGTGCGCCCTCGCGCGTCACGGTGACCCTGCGGGCGCGTCCCCAGGTCCGCCTCGAGCAGGCCGCCGTGCTGATGCTCGACAGCCTGTCGGCCAATGCCGAGCCGCGCGTCGCGGCAACCGATCCGCTGGTCTTCGTCTTCCCCGACAGCGTCATCACCGGACCGCATTGGGTTCGCCTGCGTGTCGACGGTGCCGACAGCATTTTGCTCGACCGCAGCGGACCGGCGCCGGTTTTCGATGCGACCCAGCAGATCGTGGTGCTGCCATGAGTGTCGCCGTGGACATGCTGCACGATGCCTCGGTCACGCCGCTCCAAACCTGGCCTGAGCTCAATCGGCAATGGCTGATCGGCGCGATCGGCCGCTTGCGGCAGCGGCTGGAAGCGCGCTTGGCCGACCGGTCGGCGCCGCTGGTGATCACTGATTGTATCGATGCCGAGCCTGCGCTCGGCTTCACGCCTGCGCTGATTCATCTCGGCCGCGCTTTTGAGCTCAGTGTCTTCGAGCGCGAGCTGCTTTTGCTGGTCTGTGGCCTCGAGCTCGACCAGGGGCTGCGCGCGGCCGTGACGGCCTTGAATCGCAGTGTATCACTCCGGGCGAGCTACGGCCTCGCCCTCGCGGTGCTGGCGGAGGCGCATTGGCAGGCCCTGTCGCCGGTCTCGGCGCTGCGTCGTTGGCACATGGTCGAGCCCGAGCCTGGACCGCTTCTCACGCAGGCAGCCTTGCGCGCCGACGAGCGCATTCTCCACTTCATAACCGGCGTGCCTGCGTTCGATGCGGAACTCTTAGGAGTGGCGACGGTCGTCAGGCCTGGGCGCGACAGCGAAGAGGAAGACGTTCCGCTCGCCGAGCGGATCGCGCGTGCCCTTGCGGCGGCGGATCATCCCGGGACAATTGTCATCCTGCATGACGAGGATCGAGACCGTGCCCAGCGCCGCGACATGGCGCTGGCGGTGCTGGCACAACTCGCTCGTCCAGCGTTGTGGATCGAAGGCCGCGACCTGCCGGAGAACCCGGAGAATCTACAGCGACTTGCCACCCATATCGACCGCGAGGCGGCTTTGGTCGGCTGTGTGCCGGTCGTGTCACTCGACGGCGCTGGTTCCGAAGCAGCAGCCCACGGGCTGGTGGCGCGCCTGCAGAGCAGCCTCCTGTGGCTGGGCGCGCCGCGGCCGCAACTCTCGAGCCTGGCGGAGCCGCGTCGCGTGTTGCGCTTCGATGTTCCGCCGCCCAATGCGACGCGCACGCGGGCGGCGCTGCTGCGGCACTGGCAGCGGCTTGCCCCAACGGCAAAGCGCGACGATGCCGCGATGGGCGCCGAGTTGGAACGTGCCAGCCGTCAGTTCCACCTCGGACCCGCGGCGATCGATGGGATCATCGAGGAACTGCCGGCGATGCCGGCCGAAAAGATTTGGCCGACCGCCCGCGCGGCCGCGCGGGGCGGGCTGGAGTCGATCGCTCAGCGCATCGACAGCCGGGTGACGTTCGACGACCTCGTGTTGCCCTCCGGGCAGACCGCGATGTTGCGCGACATCGCGCGTCACCTGCGCCAGCGTGACCGCGTCTACGGCGATTGGGGGTTCGGCACCAAGCACCAGCTCGGGCAGGGGTTGGTGGCGCTGTTCGCGGGCGAGTCGGGGACCGGCAAGACGCTGGCCGCGGAGGCGGTCGCCAACGACGTCGCACTCGACCTCTATCGCATCGACCTGGCTACCGTGGTCAGCAAGTACGTCGGCGAGACCGAGAAGAATCTGAAGCGCCTGTTCGACGCCGCCGAGGCGAGCGGCGCGGTCTTGCTATTCGACGAGGCGGATGCGCTGTTCGGCAAGCGCAGCGAGGTCAAGGACAGCCACGACCGCTACGCCAACATCGAGATCGCCTACTTGTTGCAACGCATCGAGACCTATCGCGGGCTCGCCATCCTCACCACGAACATGAAGGGGGCGCTCGACCAGGCTTTCCTGCGGCGCATCCGCTTTATCGTCAGCTTTCCGTTTCCCGACGCGACGGCGCGCGAGCAGATCTGGCGGCGCCAGTTCCCGGCCGATGCCCCGGTGGGCGAGATCGACTTCGCCGTGCTCGGGCGGCTCACCCTGTCGGGGGGCAACATTCGCAGCATTGCGGTCAATGCCGCCTTCAAAGCGGCTGACAGTGGCCGACGCATCGACCAGTCGACGCTGATTGCAGCCGCGCGCGAAGAGTTCGCCAAGCTCGAACGCAGCATGGGGTCTCTGCCCGGAGGTGCCGCGTGAGCGTTCGCGATATTCATCTGCACATAGGCCGCCTCGTGGTGCACGACGACAGGGCCCTCCCGGTTGCCGACTTAGAGGCCGCTATCGGCCAGGCGATCCGTCAACGGCTCGAGAGTCCGGCACCCGTCAATGCACGTCGCTCCTTGCCTGAGACGATTGCCGACGGGGTGTTCGACCATACGCGCGCGGCCCGGCATATGACATCGGAGGGGAGCTAGCCATGCAGCGGTCGACGCCCGTCACCGCCCCTTCAGTGCGCCGTGCCGCGGTTGCGGTTGGCGCCAAGGAGCGGTCAAGGCGAAGCGGTACGCCCGCCGTTGCCTTCATCGACGGGCCCGTACCCGCCGACTACGGCGATGTGCCCCTGCGGACACCGGCCGCTCGAGTGATGCACGAGGCTGAAGAAGGGGCGCCACCCGGACAGGGCCTCGTGCAGATCATCCCGAAGGATAGGGAAGAAGCGCGATCCGCCCCGGCGGGGTTCGGTGCGCCCGGCACCCATACTATTTCGACCGTCCTGAGGAAGGGCCGTCCCCCCGAGACCGTTATGGGAGGTCACGCGCCTCAGAGAGGCGACACGCACCATCAGATCGTCGGACCGGCGGGATTGCCGACGACCGGCAATGCCTCGAACGACTGCACCCCGGCAGCCTCGACGATTTCCTTTGATGCGGTCTCGGCCGATGCCGCCGATTGGCGCGCCGACGTGCAGTCGCTGACCTTGCAGGGCGTGGTCAATGTTGCGCCCTGGCCGTCGAATCCAACCAGCACTGCGACGCCCAACACGGCGAACCCGGTGGATGGTGGCAACATCACCGCGGCAAATTTCCAGTCCGCAATCGACGACATGGCCGACTACAACACGGTCGGCGGGGGGCGGGGCCCGAATTGGCACAGCACTGCAACGTCGTCGGCGCACGAATGGGCGCACTGGAACACCGACTGGATCAAGGACAGTGTGAACAGCGCCGCCGGCGGCAACTGGTCCAAGGCGAACCAGGAAATCGACGCAATTACCCAGCCCAAGGCGAGCAGCGCCACTGCCGCGGATGCTAAGACCGCGATGCAGGGTCGCGTCAACGCCAGGCTCCTGACCTTCAATAATGCGGCCATCACCCGCTGGAATGCCATCCCCGACACGGCTGGTGTTGCCGGCAGCACGGGCTATATCGCCGGTGCCGCCGTGCTCGCGACCCTGATCGCCTCGGTGCGCACCTACGCCACCACCAAAGGCTGGGCTGGCGCGCCGCCGGCGGTCGGACCGTGAGGCACTGCGATGGTCAACCCAAGACAGCTCAACACCAGGGATTGTCTCGATGCCATCGAGCTCGGCGCGCGGATCTTGGCGAGCCAGCCATTCGAGGATGCACCGTTCAAGCTTGTCGGTGCGGTCAACCTTCTGAAGGGCGCCTCGCCGCCTCTCGGACCGATCGTTTGGCTTCTCACCTTCAAGCCGGAACGCCTCATACCTTCGAACTCGGCGGGCATCGTCGGGGCGGGCGGCGAGCTGAGCCTGCGTATCGATCTGGCGCGATCGGACAATCCCATCAGCGTGGTGCGTGGCGAATGAGGCGCGCGGCGAATATCCCGGGAACGATGAAGGACCTCGCACGCGGCGACGATGCGAGCCGGTTGCATGGCCGGAGTGCCGATCGCGGCTCGCCTCTGCCGCCGACGCTACGGGCGGAGTCGGAAGCGCTGCTCGGGGCTGATTTCTCGTCGGTGCGCATCCATTCCGATGGACGCGCGGGCGCCTCGGCGCTGGCCCTTGGTGCACGCGCTTATAGTCTCGGGCCAGACATCGTCTTCGCGCCGGGTCGCTACGCTCCGAGTACGGACGCCGGTCGCGAACTGCTGACCCATGAACTCATGCATGTGAAGCAGGACGCTGGGCGGCGCCCTGCCGACAATGAGTCGGTCCGGCTGGATTCGCCGGACAGCCCGCAGGAGCGGCAGGCGGACGAGGTAGCACGCGACGCGGCCTACGTGCCTCCTGGCCAAGTACCCTCGGTGTCGATGCACCATGTGCCTGCGGCGCCGCGTCACGATGGGCCGGTGCTGCACCGCTCGCTGCTCGGAGCAGCCCTGGGCGGCGTGCTGGGGGGAACGGTTGGCGCGGTCGGCCTGGGACTGCTGGGGGCCCTGCTCGGGCCGGCGGGCGCAATAGCCGGCGCCGTTATCGGTGGCGTTGGCGGCCTCATTGCCGGTGCCATCGTCGGCGATCTCGCCTCACGCCGCAGCCGCAGTTTGAGTGGCCCGGAGAAGGACTATCTAAGGGAGATTTTTCACGAGTCGGTCGATTACGACAAGGTCACCATCACGCGCGACAGCGCGCTGTCGGCCGGCGCGGCACGCACCACCGGCAATACCATCAACCTCCAGGAAGAGCATTTCGTCGGCGACACGATGAATCTGACTCCGGCTGGTCAGCTCGTGCTGGCGCACGAAATGGGCCATGTCTGGCAGTACCAGAACGGCGGCCTGGCCTACATTCCGTCGAGCCTGATCCCGCAGATCGTCGCCGGCCTCTCCGGGCAGTCGCGCAATGCCGCCTACGACTGGCGCAACGCGGTGCGCAACCATATCGACTGGTCGGAATGGAACGCCGAGCAACAGGCCGAGTGCATCTCCGACTACAACGAGGCGCTACGCCGAATCAATGCGGGCACCGCGACGCTCGCCGACTATGAGACGGTCACGCTGGCCGAGCCGTTCATCGCTTTGGTGCGCGAACGGATCGGCGCGCCCGGCTCCGGCCGGCGGCGTCGCGAGCCCCCGTCGGCCGCGCCCGCGGGAGCAACGCCATGAGCCTCTCGTCGTCGCCCAAGCTGATCAAAGGCGGGCTGGTCGTCACGGCGCCGGGCGGCGGCGCGGTGCGCAACACCATCGCGCTCCAGTACAATCCCGACACCCTGACGCGCAGCTACCAGGTGCAGGGCGTCGGCGGAGATGGAGGCGGCGAGCGCGCCCAGCCGTTCCGGCTGAAGGGCCCGGCTATCGAATCGATCAAGCTCGAAGCCGAGATCGACGCCACCGACCAGCTCGAGTTCCCGCGAAACAACGCCAACGCGGTGGCCTTCGGCATTGGTCCGCAGATCGCGTTGCTGGAAGCGCTGGTCAATCCCAGCGTCGACGAGTTGCTGAACGTGGCGGCGCAAACGCAGAACGGCGCTCTGGAAATCCTGCCGCCCGAGGCGCCGCTGATCCTGTTCGTGTGGAGCAAGAGCCGTGTCGTCGCAGTGCGGGTGACGGAGTTCTCGGTGACCGAAGAGGCATTCGACCCGTCGCTCAATCCGATCCGCGCCAAGGTGAGTCTCGGGATGCGGGTGCTCAGCACCGACGATCTCGGCTTCACGCACAAGGGCGGCACGGTCTTCATGAGTTATCTGCGCACCCGCGAGACGCTCGCCAAGAAGGCAGGCTCGGCCTCGCTGGCTTCGATCGGCCTCACCCACCTGCCGTGAAGGAGAGGGCATTGGCAACCGACCCCGTACAAGCCCTGATCGACGCCGGCGCGATCCCGACCAACCCGTTCGGCCCCGATAGCCGCTACACCGGCATTGCGTTCGGCCTCTATCAGCGCAACCCCACCGATCCGGCTATCGCCTATGTGCTGCGTCGCTTCATCCCGCGGCCGCGCGATATTCCGGTGGCTCTCGAGCACATCGTGCAAAGCGGCGAGCGGCTGGACCTGCTTGCCGCCCAGATCTTTGGAAATGCCGAGCTCTATTGGCGCATCGCCGATGCCAATGCGGTGACCGATCCGTTCGAGACAACCGATACGCTCGGTGGGCGCATCGTCATTCCGGCTGCCACGGGGTCGTGAGGAGAGATTGGGCATGCTCGGAGGAGTCCAGCTTTCACTCAAGATCGGGCCGGTGCCGATCACGCCGCCGCACGAGGTCGCGGATGCGCTGGTCCATGCCAAGGTCGAGAGCGGGTCGGGCGGAGCGCAGAGTGGCTTCGAGCTGGTCTTCGAATTGCCGGCGCGGTCGCCGCTGCGCACGCTGTTCCTGCTGTCGGGCGGTGGCAGCCTGCCGCTGATGCGCGTCGTTCTGATCGTGACGATCAACGGTAGTGCACAGTCGATCGTCGACGGCATCACCACGAATGTCGAGACGCAGCCGGGCGAAGGCGGGGTGTCGCGTCTCGTCGTCAAGGGCAAGGATCTGTCCGCCTTGATGGACCTCATCGAGATCCCCGGCCTGCCGTTCCCGGCGATGCCGCCATCGGTGCGCGTGCTGCTGATCCTCGCCAAGTACGCAGCCCTCGGCGTGATCCCGATGGTGATCCCGAGCATCCTCGACATCCCGCCATTGCCGATTCAGCAGATCCCGTCGCAGCGCGGCAGCGACTACGCCTACGTCCAGCGCCTCGCGAGCCAGGCGGGCTATGTCTTCTACTTGGAGCCCGGACCGTCGCCGGGTACGTCGAAGGCATACTGGGGCCCCGAGATCAGGATTGGCGAGCCGCAACCGGCGCTCACCACCAACATGGACGCCCACACCAACGTCGAGCAGCTCTCCTTCAACTTCGACAAGGAGAGGAAGAAGATGCCGATCGTCTTCTTCCAGGAGCCGTTCAGCAAGGCGCCGATCGGTGTGCCGATCCCCGACGTCACGCCGCTCAATCCGCCGCTCGGCCTGGTGCCGCCGCTGCCGCCCCGGATCGTCAAGCTCGACGCGACGGCGCATCTGTCGGCGCCCGAAGCGCTGATGGCCGGCATTGCCTATGCCGGGCAGAACAGCGATTCGGTGTTCGGCACCGGGCGGCTCGATGTTGCCAAGTACGGCCGCCTGCTGAGGTCGCGTCAGCTCGTCGGCGTGCGCGGCGCCGGGATACCCTTCGACGGCCTCTACTACGTCAAGAGCGTGACGCACGACATCGAGCGCGGCTCCTACAAGCAGGGCTTCTCGCTCGCCCGCAACGCGTTGGTCTCCACTGTGCCGTCGGTGCCGACATGACCCCACTCTACGGAAAGTATCGCGGCACCGTGATCAACAATGTCGATCCGATGCAGATCGGTCGCATTCAAGCGATGGTGCCCGATCTCGCCGGTTTTGTGCCTGGCACCTGGGCGATGCCCTGTTTGCCGATGGCCGGCATCAACACCGGTGTCTTCACCGTGCCGATGATCGGCTCGGGCGTGTGGATCGAGTTCGAGCGTGGCGATCCGGACTATCCGATCTGGGTCGGCGGTTACTGGGGCAGTGCTGCCGAGGTGCCGGTGTTGGCGCGCACCGTTCCGCCGGCGGTCTCGGGCATCACCATCCAGACCACGCTCAAGAACGGCATCGTCATCAGCGACGTGCCTGGCCCGACCGGCGGCATCCTGATCCAGACCACGACCGGCGCCATGATCTCGGTGAGCGACGTCGGCATCGTCATCTCCAACGGCAAGGGCGCGATCATCAACATGACCGGCCCGACCGTCGACGTGAATCTCGGCGCGCTGACGGTGGTGTGATGCGCCGGGGACCATTCGCCGCCTATTCATACTCCTCCCCCGTCATACGGGGGAGGCGCCCCCGCAGGGGGCGGAGGGGGAAGGCGACAGTCGCGCTTCGAGAGATCTCGACGTCGGAATCTCAGGAATCACCTGTGTGGCCTTCCCCCTCCGGCCTTTCGGGCCACCTCCCCCGTGAGACGGGGGAGGCAAGCGGAGTGTAATCGCCATGCCCGCTCCCATCCTCCATCTCGGTGCGACCGTCCTGTGTACCCACGCCGGCCAGGCGACGCCGCTGGCGCCGTTTCCGCGCGTGCTGCTGTCGGGGCAGCCGGCGGTCACGATCGCGTCGCCCTATGCGATCGCGGGCTGCGCGCTCGCCGGGACGCCCAATCCGCCGTGCGTCAGCGGGCAGTGGATCGCAGGCGCGGTGCGTGTGCTGGCAGGCGGTGCGCCGATCGCGACTATGGCCGGCCAGTCGGTCTGCGTGCCGACCGGCACGCCGATGATTCCGGTGGTGGCGCAGACCCGCGTGCTGGCGACTTGAGGAGGGGAGAGACATGCCCGACCTCGATTTCCCGTATCACTTTTCCGGCCTCGGCCGCACGGCCGTGACCGATCGCGACGACCACATCCGCGATCTTATCCAGCAGGTGCTGTTTACCGCGCCGGGCGAGCGGGTGATGCGCCCCGACTTCGGGGCCGGCCTATTGTCGCTGGTGTTCGAGCCCAACAGCACTACGCTGGCCGCCGCGACCCAGATGCTGGTGCAGAGCGCCCTGCAGCTCAACCTTGCGCACCTGATCGCCGTGCACTCGGTCGAGGTGAGGAACGACGATGCGGCGTTGCGCGTCGACGTCACCTACTCCGTGCTGCTCGATCGCACGACGCACAGCGCGAGCTTCACGGCTCCGGGGGGCGCGCCGTGAAGTTCCAGTGCTGCGACCTCCGCCGGCTCGACGTGCTGCGCCTCAACGGCACAGCCAATGCGATCGACTTCCTCGAGGTGCTCGACAACGCAAGGCCACCCGGGGCACCGCGCCAGCAGACTCTGCTTGTCCGGCTGTTGCGTCCAGGCTTCGTTCTGACGCCAGACAATATTCGCATTAGCGGCGGCGAGCGCGTCACTCGGATCAATGTCGTCTGGTGTGCCACGGCCAATGCCTTGCCGCCGCAGGCCGAGCCCGGCTTGGTGGCGACGGTCGGCGATCTCGCCCGCACTCTGGTCGTGCGGACCGACAGTTCCGGCGACTTCTCGACCTACAGGTTGAGCATCGTCGCCAACTCCGGCTCCAGCAATCCGCCGGCCGGATTCGATCCACGGCTGTCGTCGATCGACTTTTCCTTCAAGGTTGAATGCTCAGCCGACTTCGACTGCGCCCAGCCGGTCGCCTGCCCGCCGGTCGTCGGCACCAAGCCCGACATCGACTATCTCGCGAAGGACTATCAGGGCTTCCGTCGCCTGATGCTGGATCGCCTAAGCCTGCTGGTGCCGGGATGGACCGAGCGCTCGCCAGCCGACCTCGGCGTCATGCTGGTCGAGCTGCTGGCCTACGCCGCGGACAATCTCTCCTATCGCCAGGATGCGATCGCCAGCGAGGCCTATCTGGCGACGGCGCGACAGCGCGTGTCGGTACGCCGCCACGCCCGGCTAGTCGACTATTTCATGCACGAGGGTTGCAACGCCCGCGCCTTCGTTCATTTCGAAGCGGTGGGCCAGGCGCTCGCGCTGGCCAAGGGCACGCAGCTCTTGACCCGTGTGCCCCGGTTGCCGGCGGTAATCGCGCCTGGGAGCCTGGAACTGAGCGACGCCCTGCGCGGCGGCGCCATCGTCTTCGAGACCGCGCATGACGCGGCACTCGACGAGCGTCTCAACCGGCTCTCGTTCTATAGCTGGGGCGACAATGCCTGTTGTCTGCCGCGCGGCACGACCCGGGCGACCCTGCGCGGCGACCTCTCGGCCATCCTGCATGTCGGTGACATCCTGGTCTTCGAGGAGGTGGTGAGCCCGACCACCTTCATGCGAGGTGATGCCGACCATACGCACCGATGGGCGGTGCGCCTCGTCACGGTGACGGCATCGCAGGATCCGTCAGGGCAGTTGTTCGACGAGCCTCCGATTGACGGACCGGTCGACGTGACGGAAATCGCCTGGGATGCTGCGGACGCGCTGCCGTTCCCACTCTGCCTGTCGGTGGAGGAGCGGCCCGGTCTCGAGGTGAGCGTGGCGTTGGGCAACATCGTACTCGTCGATCAGGGCTTTACCGTGACTGACGAGCCGCTTGGCGTCGTGCCCCCGGAAACACTGCATCTGGCGCCAGCCTCGCCAGCCGGGTGCTGCGACAAGCCCGAGCCGACCGTCGTGCCGCCGCGCTTCCGGCCGAGCCTCGATAATCTGCCACTGTCGCACGGCTTCGATCTCGCCGGGCTGCTCGCCGTACCGATCAGTGCCGATGAAACGTGGTGGCCGGCAAGCTCGTTGCTCGCCATCGACCCGCGCAGCGCGACACCGCTGATGGCGCGCGTGGCCGGCACGCTCGGGGCTGTCACCGAGCTGTGGACGCCGCGCCGCGATCTTCTGTCGAGTGCTGACGATGCCACCGACTTTGTTGTGGAAGTAGAGGACAGCGGTCGCCCACGGCTCAGATTCGGCGATGACGACCACGGTAAGCGTCCGGATGCCGGCACAGGCTTCGTCGCGACCTACCGGTGCGGCAACGGCATTGACGGCAATGTCGGCCGGGAAGCGATTGCCCATGTCGTCAGTGCCGCCAACGGCGTGTTCACGGCCGTGCGTAACCCGATGGCTGCCGCCGGAGGCGTCGATCCGGAGGACATGGAGGTCGTCCGCCGCGATGCGCCGCACGCCTTCCGTGTCCAGGAGCGTGCGGTGACGCCGGCCGACTATGCCGCGGCGGCGGAGCGGCGGCCCGATGTGCAGTGTGCGGCGGCGACATTCCGTTGGACGGGAAGCTGGTACACCGCCTTCGTCACGCCGGACCGATTTGGTGGCATCAGGGTCGACGATCCGTTCACCGCCCGCCTGCGGCGTCATCTCGAGCGCTTCCGCATGGCCGGCTACGACCTCGAGATCAACGCGCCGCGTTATGTGCCGCTCGAAGTTGCCTTGCATGTCTGCGTCAAGGACGAGTACTTCCGTGCCGACGTCGTGCACGCCGTCGAGAAGGTGTTGTCGAGCAATGTCTTGCCTGACGGCTCGCTGGGGCTGTTCCATCCCGATAATTTCTCGTTCGGCCAGCCGGTCTATCTCAGCCGGGTGATCAGCGCCGCACAGGCTGTCGACGGCGTCGAATCGGTGCGCGCCGATGCATTCCGACGCCTCGGCGACAAGACCTCGATCTCCCTGCATGACGGCGTCATCGACATCGGCAGCCTGGAGATCGCCCAACTCGCCAACAGTCCCAACTTCCCCGAGCGCGGCAAGCTCGCGCTCGTGGCCGGAGGCGGCAAATGACAGCGCCAGCGCCCGACCTGAAGCCGCATATTCCGCCGCCAGCACCTGACAGCGAGTGCTGCGCCTGCTGCGACGGGATCACGGCCGAGACGCCGCAGGGTATCTTCAACCGCGCCGGCCTGTCGACGGTCCTGTACCGGATAGGCGACTACGCCCAGTTTCGCTCCAGCCTGCACACCGCCCTGTCGTCTTCGGCACTCACGCCGCTTCCGCTACTGCGCACCCGTGACGAGGATGACTTCACCATCGGCCTGATCGACGCCTTCTCGTGCTCGGCCGACGTGCTGACCTTCTACCAGGAGCGCATCGCCAACGAATCATGGCTGCGTACTGCTGTCGAGCGCGTCTCGCTGCAGGAGATGGGCAAGCTGGTCGGCTACCGCCTGCGCCCCGGCGTGGCGGCCGAGACGTGGCTCGCCTTCGCGCTCGACACACCGCCGACGGCGCCGGCCACGTTGGCGCCGGAGCCGGGCAACTTCGTCACCGGCGTGCCGACCAGCCTGACGCTCGACAAGGGAACCAAGGTGCAGAGCGTTCCCGGCCCGGACGAGAAGCCGCAGACCTTCGAGCTGGTCGAGACGCTGGCCGAGGCGCGCCCGGCCTGGAATGCGATGACGCCCTGGCTCGGCGAATCGTATCTGCCGGCGGCCGGAGATCGCGAAGCATGGCTCGCCGGCGTCGCCACCAACCTCAAGGCCGGCGATGCGCTGCTCTTTGTCGGTGCCGAATACTTCGCCAGCAACAGCAACGACAATTGGGATTTTCATATTCTTACCGCGGTCGAGCCGGAACCGGCCAGGAACCGAACGCGTGTTGCCTGGGCGCGCGGTCTGGGAGCGGCGGACCTTTCCTCGGCTCCGCCGGCGCAGCCTTACGTCTTCGCGATGCGCAAGCGCTCGGCAGTGTTCGGCAACAACGCCCCGATCTGGCGCAGCATGGACCCCGAGTTCCGCACCGGATACGTGGCCAAGTTTGGGGGCAGTGTCACCCGCAGTGACTGGCCGCACTTCAAGATCAGCAGGCAGGCAGGATCGGTTGATCTCGATCAGGTGCAGCCCGACATTGCCGCCGATGTCTCCAGTGACATCACGCGTCGCAGTTTTGCCATCCTGGCGCGAGGTCGTTTCAATCGCCCCAGCGGTCCTTATCCCAGCGGCACCCGGATCGAGCTTTATCGGGTGACCGGCACGACCGAGGTTTCGCGCGCGGAGTTCGCGCTGTCGGCCAAGGTCACGCGGCTCGAGCTGTCGGGCGAAAATCTCGAGGCCGATTTCTTCGGGAAGGTCCGCCAGACGACGGTCTACGCCAAGTCGGACTACCTGCCGCTGGGACTGCGTCCCGTGACGACGGCGGTGAGCGGTGATCATGTTCCGGTCGAGGCTGGAACGGAGGGCCTGTCGCCGGGACGCCGCTTGATCGTGCGTGGCCTGCGTGCCAGCGACAAGACTCCAATCATCGTGCAGGCGACGCTTGTCGCCGTCCATCCGGTCGACGACAAGCGTGCCGAGCTGGAGATCACGCCGCCGCTCGCCGATGATCTGGTGCGCGACAGTGTCGTCGTCCATGCCAACGTGGCGCTGGCGTCGCATGGTGAATCGGTCACTCAGGTGCTGGGTGCCGGCAATGCCAGCAAGCCGTTTCAGCAGTTCGAGTTGAAGCAGTTGCCGCTCACCTATCGAGCCGCGGCCAACGAGATTGGCGCTGCAGCCGAGCTCACGGTGCGCATCGGTGGGGTCGCCTGGAAGGAATTGCCAACGCTCTACGGCACCAGGCCGCGCGATCGCGTGTTCGCGCTCAGCACCGACGAGCAGGGGCGCCTGTTCGTCGGCTTCGGCGACGGGCGGAGCGGGCAACGTCTGCCGAGCGGCGTCAACAACGTCCAGGCGGTCTACCGCAAGGGCATCGGCGAGGACGGTAACGTTGCAGCCAACAGCCTGACGCAACTCATGACCCGGCCGCTCGGGCTGAAGAGCGTCGCCAATCTTCTGGCCGCCGAGGGTGGCACCGATCCGGAGCCGGCGAGCGCTGCCCGGCGCACGATTCCGCTCACGACACGCACGCTGGGGCGGGCCGTGTCGGTGCTCGACTACGAGGATTTCGCCCGCGCTTTCAGCGGCATCGCCAAGGCGCAAGCGAGGGTGCTGCAGATTCACGCCGGGTCGACCGTGGCGATCACCCTGGCAGCACCCGAGGGCGAGATCATCACCTCGGCGAGCCCGGTGTGGCAGAACCTGCTCAGCGCGCTGAAGGCGAGCGGCGATCCGCACGTCGATGTGACGTTGCTGCCTCTGCAGGAGAGCACGTTTCGTCTCGGCATCCGCGTCAAGGTCGATCCCGACTACGAGGCCAGCAAGGTGCTGGCCGATGTGGAGGCCGCGCTGCGGGCGCACTTCTCGTTCGATGGCCGCGAGCTTGGGGCACCGGTCTATCAGTCCGATGTGATCGCCACCGCCCAGGCGGTTGCAGGCGTCGTCGCCGTCGACATGACGCGGCTCTATGGCGGCACGCAGCCGTTCCCGCAGACGCTGCCATCGCTGCAGGTGCGGCTGCTCGCCTCGCGCATGCGGGTCCAGGCGGGCGTCGCCCTGCCGGCCGAACTGCTGACGCTCGATCCAGCGCCATTGGACGATCTGGAGGTGATGCCATGAGCTCTCTCACGGCAGAGCGCCTCTATGGGCTGCTGCCCGCCGTCTATCGTCTGCGCGATGCTGAGCAGGGCGAACCGCTGCGTGCCCTCATGGCAGCCTTCGCTCAGCAATTCGCCGCCCTCGAAGAGAATATCGACCAGCTCTACGACGATCAGTTCATCGAGACCTGCGCTGCCTGGGTGGCGCCGTACATCGGCGACCTGATCGGCTATCGCCCGCTGCATGGCGTGGCGCCGAAGGTTGCCTCGCCGCGCGCCGAGGTGGCGAACACCATCGCCTATCGTCGCCGCAAGGGTACGGCGCTAATGCTGGAGCAGCTCGCCAGCGACGTGACCGACTGGCCGGCCCACGCGGTCGAGTTCTTCGAGCTGCTGACCGTGTCTCAATACATGAAGCACATCAGGCTTCATGCGCCGGCGACCGCCAACCTGCGCAACCTCGAGGCAACGCTGCTGGAGGGGGGCGCGTTCGGCAAGTTCGCCCACACGCCCGAGATGCGCCGGCCCGAAAGCGGGGCAGGGCGCTACAACATCCCCAACATCGGCATCTTCCTGTGGCGCCTGCTGTCGCTCCGGCTGACGGCATTGCCGCTGGTCGGCCATCCGGGCGACGCGACCGGGCGCAAGTTCCGCGTCAATCCGCTCGGCGCCGACCTGAAGCTGTTCCGGCGCGCCCGGACCGAAGACGACATCTCGCACCTCGCCGAGCCGATCAACGTGCCCGAGCCTTTGTCGGTGCGACTGATGGCGCTCGCCGTCAAGGCAGCGCAAGCGAGCACCGTCCCAGCGCCGAATGCCGTCCTCGAGGACGATTACGGCCCGGGCGAAAGCCTGGTCCTGCTGCGTCCCGGCAATCCACCGGTGCCGGTCCCGGTCGGGACGATTCGCATCTGCGACTTGCGCGACATCCTCGATGCCGGCGGCAACGTCATCGCCTGGAACCACCAGGCAGCCGTTCCGGCAGGAACGATCGGCGTCGACCCCGAGCGCGGCCGCGTCCTGCTCGGGGCGCCGGCCGACGGGCCACTGCTCGCAACCTTTCACTATGGCTCGGCCAGGGCGATCGGCGGCGGCGAGTACGAACGTTCGCCCGAAGAGGCCGGCGTGCCGTTGCAGCGCACTGTCGCCAATGGTGCTGCCCTGCAACCCGAGCTCGATGCCGTCGCCGTAGGCGGCCGCGTGCTGATCAATGACAGCCTGACCTACGCCCAGACACCCGTCTTCAGGGTGAATGGCGTCACCACGCCAGGCGCACCGGGCTTGAAGGTCGTGGTCGCCGCGCGCAATCCGGCGCGGCCGCTGATTGCCGCGACGGGCAATCTCTCGCTGGCGATCGGAGCGCGCGGGCAACTGGTGCTCGACGGGCTGGTGATCTCGGGCGGCGCTCTCGAGCTGGCCGCTGCTGCCGACGACGAACCGCGCGAGCTGGTGCTGCGCGACTGCACGCTGGTGCCCGGTCGCCGACTCAATCCCGACGGCAGCGCCGTGTCGCCGGGCCTGCCCAGCCTGCTGATCAGCCATCCCTTCGCCAAGGTCACGCTCGAGCGCTGCATTACCGGTCCGATCCAGATCGACAGGGAAGCCGAGATCACGCTGGTCGACTGCATCGTCGATGCTGGCACGCCGCAGAACGTCGCCTATGCCGGCAACGCGGCCGGCGGTCCGGGCGGTACCCTGACAGCCAGGGAATGCACCGTGATCGGCAAGGTGCATGCGAAGGTAATCGAGCTCGCCTCGAACAGCATCTTCTTCGCGGCGCTCGGCACGGCGCCTGACGAAACCTGGGCCGCGCCGATCATCGCCGAGCGACGCCAGGAAGGTTGCATGCGGTTTTCCTTCGTGCCCAACGGCTCGTTCACGCCGCGACGCTATCGCTGCATTCCCGACGCCGCTCATGCGCAGGTGCTGCCCCACTTCACGTCGCGACGCTACGGCGACCCCGCCTATGGACAGTTGCTGCAGGTGACCGACCTGTCGATTCGCACCGGGGCCGACGACGGCGGCGAGATGGGCGCGCTGCATGCTCTGTTCCAGCTGCAACGTGAGGCCAACCTGCGCCTGCGCCTCGACGAGTATCTGCGCTTCGGCCTGCATGCCGGATTTTTTTACGCGAGCTGACCGGAACTTCGCTGGGGGACCATCATGGCCACCGATTTCTCGAGAGTCCGTCTCAATCCTCTCCTCGACTTCGCCGGAGTGGAGCTGAAGCAAGGCGGCGTCCTTCTCGACGCCGACACCAACGAGCTCGTCGCCATTGTCGACCGGCGCTTGCGTGCGCTGGCGAGCGACGTGCTGGGGCGGGCGACAGTCTCGTCGACCACGGTCGATGCCTTCAAGATCACGGTGTCGGGGACCGCCCTGTTGATTGGCCGGGGCCGGCTCTATGTCGATGGCCTGCTGGCGGAAAATCACGGGGCGCAATCGAACGATCCGGCCAAGAAGCTGTTCGACAGCCTGATGGCCGAACCGCAGTTTGCAGACCCCATTTCCTATGCGGCACAGCCCTATCTCCCCAGTCCGCCGGCGTTGCCGACCGGAGGACGGCATCTCGTCTACCTCGATGTCTGGAATCGCGAGGTTACGGCGCTCGAGCGGCCAGACCTGGTCGAGAGTGCAGTCGGCGTCGACGCGACATCGCGCATCCAGACCGTCTGGCAGGTGCGTGCCCATGTGCCGGACGTCGGCACGGCGACGACGTGCGCGACGCCGGATGCCGATGTACCAGGCTGGATGGATGTCATCAGCCCCTCGACCGGCGTCGTGACAACGGGGACGTTCGAGGTCGCTCCGACCGACGACCCCTGCGAACTGCCGCCGACCGGCGGCTACCGCGGCCTGGAGAATCAGCTCTATCGCGTCGAGATTCACAATCCGGGTCAGCCGGGTGCCGGCGCCACCTTCAAGTGGTCTCGCGAGAACGCCAGTGTCGGCAGCCGTGTCGCCAGCATCGTCTCGGGCAGCGAGCTCGAGCTGGCGACTCTTGGCCGCGACGATGTTCTGTCGTTCAAGACCGGCGACTGGGTCGAGATCCTCGACGACGTGCGCGAATTCGCCCAGGCGCCGGGCGAGATGCGCAAGGTCACGGTGGTCGAGGCGACGCGGCGCATCCAGTTCACGCCGGCACTGCCGGCCGCCATGCTGCCAGGCAGCTTTCCCAATAGTGCCTTCCCCAATGCGCGCAATCTGCGCGTTCGCCGCTGGGACCAGCACGGGCGCATCTCGCGCACCGGCCCCAATGGCACGACGGTCCAGGTCCAGGACCTCGATGCTGCGGGCTCGAGCGGTGTCATCAACGTGCCTGCGGCGGCGACCACCTTGATTCTGGAGAACGGCGTCACCGTCACCTTCGCCTCGACGGGCGCCAAGGGCTTCAACGCGGGCGACTACTGGGTATTCGCCGCCCGCACCGCCGACGCGTCGGTCGAAGTGCTCGACCGGGCGCCGCCACGCGGGATCCACCATCATTTCGCTCGCCTGGCTATCTGGGACGTCGGAACGGGCGCGATCGTCGATTGCCGCCATCCCTGGCCGCCGACGGCCGAGGGTCACGATTGCAGTTGCACGGCCTGCGTCACCGCTGCCTCGCACGCCAGCGGCCAGTTCACCATCCAGGATGCCGTCAACCAAGTGAGCCAGACGGGCGGTACCGTGTGCCTCGGACCGGGGCAGTACGCGCTCACGCAAGCCGTGCAGCTCAACGGCACGCGTGCAGTCAAGATTCGCGGTCAGGGAGCGGCGACCTTGATCGCGGCGGCGGGCGGCGCTTTCGCGCTCAGGAATTGTATCGCCGTGGCCATCGAGGATTTGGCAATCCTATCGCTCGGGCGACAGCCCGCGATCAGCGTCCAGACGGCGCTCGGCGTATCGCTGCGGCGCCTCCTGATGGCGGTGCTGGAGACCGGCGACAACCGCGCGTCGGCAGTCGCCTTGCAGGGCATCGTCGCCGGCGCGCAAATCGCCGAGAACGCGATCCTGGCGTCGACGGCGATTCTCGCCAACGATCCCACCGTGCCGCGCGGCGAAGGTGACGAGCAATCAGCATTCCTGGTCGCCGCGGCACTTGCGATCGAGGACAATCTCTTGTGGTGCCGCCAGCGGGCGGTGGCGCTCGACGGCAACGTCCTGCACCTGCTGGACACGCGCATCGTCGGCAACGACGCGATCACCTGTGCTCAGATGGCGGTGAGCGCGCTCGGCATGGGGCTGACCGGGACGTCGATCACGATCACGCGCAACAACTGCTTCGTAACGGGGGGCGGCGTGCGCTGCGCCGTCGACGGCGCGTGGATCGGCGAGAACAAGCTGGTCAACACCGCGCCGGCGCGTTCCGACACGACGGTCGGCATCATGCTGGCGACCGGTCTCGACAAGGCGGGCTCGGAGCAGTGCCAGGTCCTAGCCAACCAGATCGAAGGGTTCGGCCTGGCGGGAATCGTCATCGGCGCACCGGTGCGCGACCTAATCGTGAAGCTCAACATCATCGAGCAATGCGGCAGCGGCATCGTCTCGACCGACAATGCCAACGGCGGCTCGCTGTCGATCGAGAACAACCACATCCGCGGCGTCGATGCGCGGCGGGAAGGCGCGACCGGCCTTGTGGTCGGGATCGCCGTGACGCGTGCCGGGCACGCCACCATCGCCGGGAACATTATCCGCTCGGTCGGGGTGACGGCGGTGCAGTCGGCGCTGCGCGTCGGCATTCTCGCCTTCGGCGTCGAACGGGCGCGTGTGTCGGGCAACGAGATCACCGAGCTAGCGCCGGCCGGTGACTTCGTAGGGCGCGCGATCGGCATCCTGCTGGCCGCTCCGATGGTCGATTTCGAGGTCGGTCACAATCGCGTCGAGCGCGACGCCGGCCCCTCGACGCAGCGCAGCAACGGCGATTGGACGGCCTTATTCGTGCTCGGTGCCGATGCGCAGACGGCTCTGTTCAAGACCGGCAATCTGACGACAGTGCGCGCCGAGCCGGCGAAGACTGTCGTTCTGGGGGCTGGCCGACCCTACGTTGCCGCCATCGCCGCCGCAGCGATCGACAGTCAGCCGGTGGGAGCCAGCGGCTCGGTGCTGGGCAACGTCCTCATTTCCCGCGGCGACGCGCCGGCAGTCGATGTCCTGGCGGCGCAATGCCTGTTCAACGACAACCGGGTCGAGGCGCGGCTGAATGGCCGGATCGCCGTTCGGCTCGCCGCGCCGATCGTCCTAGCCAATGCCAACCGCGTCACCGGTAACGAGCTGTCGATCCAGATACTCGGTGCCACCGCCAAGTCGGCGACGGTGTTGGGCAACATCACGACGCGGGGGATCGCCCTGGCCGGCGCGCCGCTGCCGGCGCCTTGGGACGCCCTGAATCTCAGGGCGTAGGTACGATCGAGGAGGGAACCATGCCGAGGACTGTCATCGTCAAGACCGACACCACACTGCGCGCGTTCGGCCCGACGTTGCTCGATGCCCGCTTTCGCGGCGAGCAAGTGGAGGTGGCGCTCGACCGCCTGAAGGCGCTCAACCCGCATGCCGATCCAGAGCGCATTCCGGCAGGCACCATCCTGTTCGTGCCGGACACGCCGGCCTTCAAGACGTCGGCCTCGACGTCACCGCAGGCCGCGCCGCTCGAGGAGTTCCGGACCATGCTGACGACGGCGCTGGCCGACGCGGCTGGCCGCCTCAAGACCGCCAACGCCGCACGCGCCGCCGAGCGCACCGACCTGACGACAGTGCTGAGGAGCGCTGCCTTCAAACGCGCCACCGGCGAAGACAGGGAGGTTCTCCAGCAGGCCAACGATGCCCAGAAGGCCATGGGGGCGGAGGAAACGGAGGACAAGCAAGCAGAGGAGAGCCTCGCCGTCATGAGCAAAGCGGCGCTTGCCGCTTTGGCGCAGCTTGCCAAGGTAGCAGGGTGATCATTAGGGCCGGCAGTGCCCCGACCACCCAAGGGCATGAGTGGGCGGGACCGCCTGCGGTTGTTACGAATGCTACGCCTGCGCCGGGCGCGGCAGGCCGAAATGGTCGCGCAGGGTCGTGCCTTCGTAGGCGGTGCGAAACAGGCCGCGCTTCTGCAAGAGCGGTACGACCTCGGCCACGAATACGTCGAGCACGCCGGGGAGGATCGCCGGCATCACGTTGAAGCCGTCGGCAGCGCCGTCCGTTACCCAGTCCTCGATCAAGTCGGCGATTTGCTCGGGCGTGCCGGCCGTGGTGAAGTGGCCGCGCGCGCCGGCCATGTAGGCGAGGAGCTGTCGTAAGGTGAAATTCTCACGCCGCACCAGGCCCACGATCACCTCGGTGCGGCTGCGTGCGGCCTCGACAGTGCCGGGATCGGGCAAATCCTCGGGCGAGAGCGGCTTGTCGAGCGGAAGGCGTGAGAAATCGTGGCCCCCGAAACGGCTCGACAGCCGTTTCAGGCCGACATCCGTGCCGGTGAGATCGGTAAGCTCGCGCACCAGGCGCTTGGCCTCCGTCTCGGTCGCCGCGATCACCGGGCTGAGGCCGGGCAGGACGAGCACCTGCTCGGGTCGGCGTCCCTCGGCGACGGCGAGTGCCTTGAGATCGGCGTAGAAGGCCTGCGCGGTCTTCTTCTCCATCTGCGCGGTGAACACGGCTTCGGCATGGCGGGCGGCGAAGCGGCGCCCGGTGTCGGACGATCCCGCCTGGACGAAGACCGGCCGTCCCTGTGGCCCGCGCGGCATGTTGAGCGGACCGGCAACGCGATAGAACTTGCCGGCATGGTCGATCGGCCTGATGTGCCCGGCGCGCGCGTATTGGCCGGAGGTCCGGTCGTCGAGCACGGCGTCGTCGCTCCAGCTATCCCACAGCGCCTTGACGACCGACACGAACTCCTCGCCGCGTTCATAGCGCTCCTCGTGGCTCAGCAGGCCGGAGCCGCCGTAATTGCGCGCCGAGGCGGCGAGCCAGGAGGTGACGATGTTCCAGCCGACGCGTCCGCCGCTGATGTGATCGAGCGAGGCGAACTGACGGGCGAGGTTGAAAGGCTCGGTATAGGTCGTCGAGGCGGTGGCGATCAGCCCGATGCGGCTGGTCGATCCGGCGAGGGCGGCGAGGGTGGTGATCGGTTCCAGCCAGGTCGTCGCCGAACGGGTCACGGTGTCCATCAGTGCGAGCGAATCGGCGAGGAAGATCGAATCGAATAGCCCGGCTTCGGCCCGCCGGGCGAGATCGCGAACGTACTCGATGTCGGTCAAGGGTAGCGGCGAGGCGGCAGGATGACGCCACGACGCTTCGTGGTGGCCGCGGCTCTGGATGAAGAGGTTGAGATGGATCTGGCGCTGCATTGGGGCCTGCTTGCGGTGCTGCAGCCCAGCTAGCAGGCCGGCGGGCAGGGCGGCAACAAGCGCCTCGCCGCGCTGACGCACGCGAGGCATGATGCTGCCAGGCATCGAAGGGTGAGCGGAGTAGGATGGTCTTGCGGCGGTGGTTCTGGCTCGTCTACGGGGCGATCCTCGTGTCGGTGACCATCGCAGGTACGGAGGTCGTCGCTTCGTTCGTGGCACCGCCCTGGCCGGCGCGTGATCTACGGCCGGTTTCCGCCGAGGCCCTGAGGGAGCAAATGTCGAGCGCCTTCGCCGACATGCCGCAGCTCGTTCCGGTCTACAACGAATGGGGGATGCGTGATCGGTCGCGATCCTTTGCCCGCCCGCCGGACGTGAAATTCAGGTCGGTGCTGGTCGGCGACAGCTTCCTCGAAGGGCTGATGCTCGGATCGCCCCTGCCGGCGCGCGTCGAGAAGCTTTGGCGCGACGGCGGCCTCGCCGATATGGAAGCGATCAATCTCGGCGTCACGGCGACAGGGCCTCGGCAATATTACTACCGAATCCGTGACGTGGTGACCCACCTCGAGGCGGACGTGATCGTCGTGATGGTCTACGCTGGCAACGATTTCGTCTCGATCAGGCGCGAGCCCTATTCGTTGCCACCCTGGATCGCCGAGCTGCCGATCCCGTCGGTGCTGGGGATGGTGGCGCCTCGCACGGCGTGGCTGCTGGTCAATCGATTGGGCCTGTCCGAGCTGGGCCGCGGCAACCGGGCGATCCCGGACGAGTTTGCCCTGCTCAACGAATGGGCACGCAAGCCGCCGGCCGAGCGCCTCGACTATTTCGTCCGCCACATGCGCACCCACTACTATCCGAATGTCGACGAAGCGACGGTTCGAGAAATTCTGTCGCGCGGCGGGGATCGATTGTGGACGGCATTTCGCCCGCGACCCGCCGACCGTGAGTTCGTGCAGGGCTGGCTGCTCGGCGGCATGATCGATTGGGAGACCGGCACATGGGAGGTGCCGCGCAATGCCGAGGAAGCCGACCAGAGCAGCGCCCCGATGGTCGAGGAAACGTTGAGCTGGCTGGTCGGCGCCGATGAACTCGCCCGGAATATGGGTGCACGGCTGGTCGTGGCGCTCGCACCCTCCGGGGTCGTCGACCCCGACTACGTCGAGTTCTGGCGGCCTTGGTCGCGGTATTTCAGCTACAATCTCAGCAGCGATGCCCGGCATAGGCGGCTCGCCGGAGAATTGCGCACGCGGGGCCTGTCCGTCATCGATCTACGCGACAGTCTGAAGGGTGTCGCCGGCACGTATCGGTTGACGGATGGACACTGGACGGAAAAGGGCACAGACATCGTGGCGCAACAGTTGTCGAACGGGCTTGTGGATTTCCGGAAGCGGTCGATGGCCTCTGGCAAGGGGTTGTGAATCGACGAAATTCACAATTTACTCGACGAATCGGCGGCCGGGGGGCTTTGGTCGAAGGGGTGACTTGGTGCTGACGCAAATTGCCGCCACAATCGCGGTCGAGAATGCACAAAGACCCGGGCCAAACGAGCCACCCGGCGTCCTTCCGACGGGATTTTCGTCAGGCCGTCTGCCCTTCCGGGGCTGACGGCATTTTTGTGCCCGCAACTCAGCTTGGGGAGACGGCGTCATGGCAATCAGGAATTGGGCAGGTTCTTCCGGGAGCTATGGCCAAAAGTTGGTGACGGCCTGATCTGTCAGGCGGCGGCGGTTTCGGTCTGACGGTCGTTCGCCTTGGCGACGACCTCGAGCCCGTTGGAGAATCTCACCCCCAGGATAAGTTTTGGCAAGAGGGCGTGGCCATCGAGGCGGCGCCACGTCTTCTGCGCGCCCTCGACCAGCTTGAACACCATGGCGAGTGCCGTCTTGTTCGAGAGGCAGCCTTTCGATCGGATGGTTCGGTGGCGGACGGTCGCGAACGTGCTCTCGATCGGGTTGGTCGTTCGCAGGTGTTTCCAATGCTCGGCAGGGAAGTCATAGAACGCCAGCAGCGCTCCGCGATCCTTGCGCAGGCATTCGGCAGCCTTTTCGTACTTGACCGCGTAGCCTTCGATGAAGGTGTCGAATGCGGTCTCGGCATCGGCTTTCGTCTCGGCCATCCAGATGTCCTGCAGCGCACGCTTGGCTTTCGGGTGTTGGCTCTTGGGCAACTTGGCCAGCACGTTTGCAGTTTTGTGGACCCAGCATCGCTGCTCGCGGGTTTTCGGCCAGACCTCGCCGAGCGCCTTCCAGAAGCCGAGCGCGCCGTCGGCGACCGCCAGCTCCGGCGCGATGGTCAGCCCGCGACGTTTGAGATCGAGCAGCAGCACGCGCCAATCGTGCGCACTTTCGCGAGTGCCGTCGGTGAAGCCGATCAGTTCCTTCGTGCCTTCCGGTGTCGCGCCGATGATGACGAGAATGCATTGCGCCTCGTCTTCCAGACGCGCCTGCAGATGGATGCCATCGGCCCATATGTAGACATAGCGCTTGGCGGAGAGCTCGCGCCTGGCCCAAGCCGCATGATCGTCGTGCCAGCCCTCCTTCAATCGACCGATCGCAGACGCCGAAAGTCCTGGCGCATCCTTACCGAGCAGGGCCGCCAGCGCCTCGGAGAAGTCGCCGGTCGAGATGCCCTTGAGGTACAGGATCGGCAGCAGCGTTTCGATCGATTTCGAGCGCCGCATGTAGGGCGGCAGGATCATTGACGAGAAGCGGATACGGCCGGGATCATCGGCTGACGCCGCGCGGTCACGTACGCGCGGTTGGCGAAGCGCGACAGGGCCAATCCCCGTCAGCACCTCTCGCTCAGGCAGATGGCCGTGGCGGACGACGCGTTGGCGCCCATCCAAGGTCTTGAGCTCGCCATGCCCGACGAGAAAATCCGCGACCTCCGCCTCGATCGCATGGCAAAGCAAGGAACGCGCACCACGGCGCAACACTTCGGTGAGGTGATCGCTGAAAGTGCCCGGCTGAACCAGTTTGACGACGTTAGAATTCGACACGGCATATCACTCCTTCGATGGAGAAGTGGAGGCTTCAACTACCCCCACGATATGCCGCCTTCCTGATCTAAACCGTCACCAACTTTGGGCCATAGCTCTTCTTCCGGCACTTGGGAGACGGATGCCAATTGGATCCCGCTTGGTGTTCCGGGGTTCGGCGACGACGCGATCCTGGCGGCCGGCTTCGCTACCCTCAGCACCACGATCACGGTCAACTCGATCGCCATCAGCGGTGCGACGCTCGACATCAAGAACCCGGGCGGTACCGAAACCGTGACGGGTGGACTGACCATCACGGGGCTGGGTCGGCTTTCTCTAGATGCCAACTATCTCGGCGGCCTGGGCGGGAACAGCCTGACCATCGGCGGGGTGCTGACGAACACGGGCACCGACATCAACGGCCTGAATATCGGCAACATTGGCATCACCTCGGCCAACAAGGTGACGGCCGGCGGGCTGGTCAACAACGGCCACATCAACATCGCGGGCAGCGCTGCCGCCCAATCGACGCTGCCCATCGCCGGGGTCGCTGGCTTCGGCACGGTGGGGCTCGAGACGGGTGTCGTCTCTCTTCAAAGGAACGCGCTGCTGCAATTCGCTAGCGGCCAAATCGCCACGATCAATGGGCAGGTGTACCTGGATGGCGCGAACGCGCGTATCGCGATCGCCAGCGACACGTCGACCAATTCGGCGCTGGTCGGCTTGCAGGCGGTCGTCGGCGACTTCCACCTGCTGAACGGGGCCTCGGTGGGGGCGACCAGCGGTGGCCTGAGCATCCTCGGGGCGGGCAGGGTCGGGCTCGACGCGAACTATATCGGCGGCGCCGGCGGCAGCTCGTTGACCATCGGCGGGGTGCTGACCAACACCAGCACCGACGTCAACGCCTTGAACATCGGCAACGTAGGAATCACCTCGGCCAACACCGTCACGGCGACGGGTCTGGTCAATACTGGCCGGATCAACATCGTGGGTGGCGCGGTAGCCCAGTCGACGCTGAACATCACCAATGCCGCCGGCTTCGGGACGGCCGGAGTCGAGACGGGCTTCGTCTACCTGGAGAGCAACGCCCTGCTGCAATTTGGCGGTGGCCAGATCGGCACGATCAATGGCACGGTGTGGCTAAATGGCGAGAATGCCCGCATCGCCAACTCGAATTTCCCTTCCACCAACTCGACGATGCTCGGTCTCAAGACCGTTGCCGGCGATCTCATCCTGGAGAATGGCGCCTCTGTCAGCCCCGAAGGCGCCTTGAGCATCGTCGGGACGGGGCGGGTCGCCCTCGATGCGCACTATATCGGCGGGCTCGGTGGCAGCACCCTGACCATCGCTAAGATACTCACGAACAGCAGCACCGACGTGAACGGGCTGTCGATCGGCAACAGCGGCATCACCTCGGACGTCACGGTGACGGCATCGGAACTGGTCAACACCGGCCAGATCAACCTCATCGGCAGCAGCACGGCGCAGGCGACGCTGCGGGTCACCGCGGGAGGCGTCTCCTTCGGCACGCCGCGCGAGCAGACAGGGTTCGTCCATCTGCAGGGCAACGCGCTGCTGGAGTTTCCATTCGGCTGGATCGAAACGCTCAAAGGCACGCTGTAGATCGAAGGCAAGAATGCGCGGGTCGCCGATGCCGGCGCCACGTCGACTAACTCGGCTCTGGCCGGCCTCACGACCGTCTCCGGCACCTTCGCCCTTGGGGACGGCGCGTCGGTGGGAAAGACCGTCGATGATCTTTTCATCACCGGCACCGGGCGGGTCGCTCTCGACGCGCCATATCTCGGCGGGTCCGGCGGCAGCACGCTGACGATCGGCGGACGGCTGCACAACACCAGCACCGACGTCAACGCACTCGATATCGGCAACGCCTCCCTCAAGGCGGCGGATACGGTCTCGGCCCTGTCTCTCGAGAACACGGGCCGCATCAACATCGTCGGCAGCGCCGCCGCCCAAGCGACGCTCGACATCACCAAGGGTGCCGCGAACATGGGCACGGCCGGCGTGGCGACCGGCTTCGTCTATCTCGAGAACAACGCGCTGCTGCAGTTCGCCAGCGGCCAGTTCAACACTGTCGCAGGCACGCTGTGGCTCAATGGTCAGAACGCGCGCGTCGCTGATGCCAGCGCACCGTCCTCCAACTCGGCGTTGATCGACCTCGCGACGGTCTCCGGCAGCTTCGACCTGCAGAACGGCGCGTCGGTCGGCACGACCAGCGGCGGCCTCAGCATCATCGGCACTGGCCGGGTGGCGCTCGACGCAAACTACATCGGTGGCAATGGTGGCAGCACACTCAAGATCGGCGGTACGCTCACGAACACCAGCACGGACGTCAACGCGCTGAACATCGGCAATGTCTCGATCAAGGCTGATACGACTGTCACGGCCACGCGGTTGTCCAACAGCGGGCAAATCAACATCAACGGCAGCGCTACCGCGCGGGCAGCCTTGATCGTCGACAGCACGGCGGGCTTCGGTACCGACGGTTCGCAGACCGGCGTGGTCTATCTGCAGAACAACGCCCTGCTGCAATTCGCAGGAAGCCAGATCGACAACATCAAGGGCACGCTGTGGCTCGACGGCAAGGATGCCCGCGTCGCCGTCTCGTCAGCTCCCTCGAGCAACTCGGCCTTGAATGAACTCTATCTGGTAACCGGCAGCTTCAACCTGCAGAACGGGGCCACGGTCGGCCAGCTCAGCACCGGCTTGACCATCTCCGGGACGGGGCGAGTGGCGGTCGATGCGAACTACATCGGCGGCGCCGGCGGTAGCTTGCTGAGCATCGGCGGATCGCTCGTCAACAACAGCACCGACGGCAACGGCCTCAATATCGGCAACGTGTTCATTGGGCTGGACGTGGCGGTGACGGCCCTCGCCTTGGCGAATGCCGGCACCATTCAACTAACCGGGTCGGCCGCACATAGCGCCACGCTGAAGATCACGAACTTCATCCAGAACTCAGGCGTCATTTTCGTCAATGGCGGCGGTGTTCTCGAAGACGGAGACTCGCTGACCAGCACTGGCGCCCTGAAGCTGGCGGGTGGCACGATCGACAGCGCAACGGTGACCTTGACGGGTAGTGGAACGCTGACTGGCGCCGGGACCGTCGACGGCTCCATCGTCAACAACAGTTACCTCGAGGCGACCGATGGCGTGCTCGTCGTAACCGGCGCCATCAGTGGGACCGGCCTCAACAAGATTGGGTCGAATGCGACCCTCGAGCTGGGCTCGGGCTCTCCCGATTCCGTGTTCTTCAATGGCGCATCGGCAACATTGCGCCTCGACACGCCGGCGGCGTTCAAGGGAACGATCGTCGGCTTCGACGCTCTCGACAAGATCGACCTGAGAGGGATCGCCGGCGGCACCAAGGCCACGCTCGATTCCAAGAATGTCTTGCACGTTCTCAATTCGAGCAGCGTCGAGATCGCCTCGCTCCAGTTGACGGCCTCGAACATCGGCCAGTCGTTCACTGTCGGGTCGGACGGTGCTGGCGGCACGATGATCACCGGAGGAGGCATCACGCCTGGTGCGACGGTTCACAATGGGGTGTTCCAGCTCTTCGGGCCGTCGAACTACGACTACACCAGCATGTTCCCCGCCCTGGCGCTGGCCACCTCGGCGACTCTGTCGAACATCGACGTCGGCGGGGCCCGCCAGAAGTACGTCGTGAACTACTCGAACGGCATCCAGGTGGAATTCGACGGAACCGGGCTCAAGCTCGGAGCGGGCGGTCAGTTTGCCCCTTCGACCGGTAATGTCGACACCATCATCGTGTCCGTCGCCTCCGGCGTCGGTCAGCCGGTCAAGATCGCCTCGTTCACCAGTGACGCGGCGAACGGGCACGCCATGCTGGAGCCGTTCACGTCGACCATCCTGACCGGAGGGGCGAGCTACTATCAGCGGTTGCTCGACGGCGACAATCGGATCATCGGCAGCAGCAACGACGACTTCATCGTCGACAACAAGGGCGTCAATGCGATCGACGGCGGCAGCGGCACGGATACGATCTATTTCGGGCCTGCCGTGACCTATCTCGAGGTCACCTCGGGCGACTTGCCGACGGATCCTCTCGGTATCGGCTCCGCTACCTTCATCGACGACTGGGGCGCCGATACTTGGACGGCAATCGAGAAGCTGAATGCGGCCACGCAGCTCGGTAAGGTGGCCGACTACAACGACCACAACAAGCCAGGCGGCGACACGTCGGACAACCGGACGCCCAACGATGGCGGCGGCACGGGCGAGCCGCACTTCACGACCTTCGACGGCACCTACTACGACTTTCAAGGCGTCGGCGAGTTCGTCCTGGCGAAGTCGACTGTGCCGGGCGACACGTTCGAGGTCCAGATTCGCACGTCGCCGTACTTCGGCAGCTCGACGGTCACGGCGATGAGTGAAGTCGCCGTCAAGATCGGCAACCAGCGCGTGACATTCGACCAGGGTCGGGCCGATCTCGTCTGGGTCGATGGCTCGCCAGTCACCTTGGTGAACAACACGTTTGCACTGGCGACGGGTCATATCGATCTGGTGTCGCCGGGCCGTTACAACGTCGTCGACGACGCGGGTCGGACGGTCCACGTGCTGGCCTGGTCCGGTGCCTATTTCGACGTCAAGGTCTCGCTTGGGGCGGATGCAGTGCCGTCCACGGTGCAGGGTCTACTCGGCGACAACGACGGCCTCGGCGCCAACGACTTCGCCCTGAAGGACGGGACGGTGTTGCAGATGCCGCTGTCAGCGGCGCAGCTCTACGGCGCATTCGCCGACGCCTGGCGGGTTTCGCAGGCAACGTCGCTTCTTGACTATGGGGCAGGGCAGACCACCAGCACCTTCACCAACAAGGCATTTCCGCAGAACGCCATCACCCTGGCCGACCTGCCGCAGGACGCAGTCGCACGGGCTACCGTCCTCGCCGTGCAAGCCGGCATCACCGACCCGGGCCTGCAGCAGCAGGCGGCTTTCGACTTCGTGGCGACAGGCAATCTGGATCTCGTCACGCTCGCGGCCAATCAACAGCAGCTTGGCGTTCAGACGACCACGGTGGCCCTCCCGTCCGGCCCGTCGGGTGTCGCGCTGGCCGGCATCTCGGCCGTTGCGCCCGAGGTGGTGGAGTCGCAAGGCAGCTCGACCGGCGTGTCGTTCGAGATCTATCGTACAGGCGACACGTCGAGCAGCCTGACAGTGACATACGCCGTAGCCGCGCCGGGGGCAGGCTATTTCAAGGCGGCTGATTTTGGCGGCACGCTGCCGACGGGCCAGGTAACCCTATTGGCCGGGCAGAATTCAGCGACGATCACCATCAGCATTGCGAACGCTGCGATCACCGCCGCGTCCGAGGCGCTACGGGTCCAGATCACCAATGCCGGCGGATTGCAGGTGTTCGGTGGATTGGCCGATGTGGACGTGGCCAACAACACGCCCGTTGCCGGTACGCACGCCAGCCCTGCCTTCGAGAAGCTCCTTGGTGCGGGCGTTCTGAGCCATGTCGGCAACAATTGGACGCTCAGTCTCGGCGCCTTCGTGCAGGGCCAACAGGTGGAGGGCGTGCTGCTCGCCGTCGCCAATCTGGTCGGCTCGCCCGGTAACGATCTGTCTGGATCGTTCGGCCTTGGCGGCAGCGGCTTCACTGTCACGGGCGCGAGCGCCTTTACCGGTCTGGCGGCGGGCGCAGAGAAGGCGTTCTCCGTTGACATCGATACGGCGACTCTGGGCGTCCGCAGCCTGACGCTCACGCTGCATTCCAGCGAGAGCAACGACACCGGCTTCTCGGCGGCGCTCGCCGATCAGACGCTGGTGATCTCCAGCACCATCCTCGCGGCCGGCACGGCGCAGGTCTCGATCGCCGCCACGTCTGCCGACAAGGCGGAGGGCAACAGTGGAACGACGCCGTTTACCTTCACCGTGACGCGGTCAGGCGATACCTCCGGTCCGCATAGCGTCTCCTGGTCGATCGTTGGTTCGGGAGCCAACGGCGCGAGCCTTTCCGACTTCGCCGCCGGGGCGCTGAACGGCGGGACGCTGTCGTTCGCCGCCGGCGAGACGTCGAAGTTGGTGACGGTCCTGGTTGCCGGCGACACCGAGGTCGAAGCCAACGAACAGTTCACTGTTACGCTGCAAAATCCGACGGCAGGTCTCACGATCGGAACCGGCTCGGCCATTGGCACCATCCGCGACGACGATGGCGTGACGCAGACCGTGTCGATTTCGGCGGCAGCTTCGGTCAAGGCGGAAGGCAACAGCGGCACGACCCCCTTCACCTTCACGGTGAGCCGCACCGGCAGCACCTCGGCTGGAGCGACCGTGGCCTATGCGGTTACGGGTTCCGTCACCAATCCCGCCAATGCCGCCGACTTCGCCGGCAATGCCATGCCGTCGGGCATCCTCAGTTTTGCCATCGGCGAGGCCAACAAGACATTGACCATCAATGTTGCCGGCGATGCGACGGTGGAGTCGGACAACGGGTTCATCGTTGCGCTCTCCAACCCCTCGGCAGGGTTGGCTCTGGGCTCGTCGACCGCCAACGGCACGATCCTCAACGACGATCTCAAGCCACATGACGACGCCTATGTGATCCTGCAGGGCAAGTCGTTGACCGCGGGGGCGGCGATCGGGGTGCTGAGCAACGACGAGACCACGCCGCCGGTGACGGCGGCGTTGGTGTCCAACGTCACTCACGGCCAGCTTCAGCTCGCCGCCGATGGCAGCGTGTCGTACACGCCGACAGGCAACTTCGCCGGGATCGACAGCTTCAGCTATCACGCCGCCGGCGCGAACGGGGCAGGGGGTGACGGGCAGACGCTTGTTTACGTCGTGCCGGTCCAGGTCGGGGCGACGACGACGCTCAACCTGCTGGCGCTCAATGCCGAGCAGCAAATCGCCTCGACCTACGCTGCCTTCTTCGGACGCGCCGGCGACGCTCTCGGCTTCCAGTTCTGGGTCGACCAATTCAACGCCGGCCTGGCGACGCAGGGTCCTGCTTTGTTGTTCGCCAACATCGCGAGCTCGTTCGGCATCAGTGCCGAAGCCAAGTCGCTCTATCCTTTCCTCAACAATCCGTTCGGTGCGACGGACGGCCAGATCAGCACCTTCCTCGACAGCGTCTACAACAACCTGTTCAATCGTCCGTCCGACTCGCTGGGGCTGGCTTACTGGACAGGCCAGATCAAGCAGACGCTGCAAGCCGGCAAGTTCGTGGGCTCGGTGCTGATCGACATCATGAGCGGCGCGCAGGACTCTGCAGCCGGCAACGACATCACCACGTTGATGGCCAAGGTCGCGGTCGGGTTGGCCTATGTGCACGAACAACAGGAGCACAACACGATCTGGGCAGGGCCGAGCGACGTCGCGGCAGCCACGGCGCTGCTGGACGTAGTGACCGACACGGCGTCAACGATCCTGACGGGCATCAAGAATGCGGAGACCCTGATCGCCAACCACGCCTGAGTGCGCCTCGCCGGGACGCCTTCGCTCGCGAAAATCAGCGACGCCGCGCTGCTGGCGGCGTCGCGGGTCGAACGCTCGACAACGAGGGGAAGCCGCGATGATCGACGTCTGGAACGACCGGCGCGCGACCGTCAAGGACCCATCGTCACTCGGTGAAGACGTTGCCCGCCTGATCGACATTGACCACGACACGCGTCTTACCGCGCAGCGCACTCGCCTTCCAGATGCCGTTGCTGCCCTGGCTCAGTATCTGGACGCTCTTGTAGCCGTCAGCTTCGATTGCCGCCTTGGCCGCTTGGTGCGACCTCTGCTCGGGGCGCGCGTCCACAGCCTCGGGCGTATCCGTGCTGGGCTTGCCGTTGGTATCAGCGCTGGCTTGGCCGCTCGATACGACCGGCCTGTCGGACAGTGGCGGCTTGTGGTTGACGCGAAGCGGCACGGGAGGCCGGGCTGCTTCCATCGACGTGGAGCCGGATCGGGCCGACGCGACCGGGGGCACCGCCGCAATCGGGCTCGAAACAGGGACTGGCGTCGCGTTCGCCCGTGAGGCGGTGCTCCCCTGTGACGTGCGCGCCGGGGCGGCTGCGGGTTCGACGGACGTGCCGATAATGCGGGTTGGAGTCGACATCACGATGGCGACGGCAACTCCCGCCAGCGACGTAAGGACCACCGACGCCACCAGTGTCGTCGTCATGGTACCGCGAGCCTGCCTGTCGTTGTTCGGCCGTCGTGGGGCGGCCTACTTCAAGCAACGAACAGGCGAGCAGGAAGTTGCCGTACGCGGCGAAAAGACTGTGCGAGCTCCCTGGGCTGCCGACTGGCCTGGAGCGCTACCCGTCCATGATCCAGTCGGCGCCCGAGGCGATGGCGACTTCGCGCACCTTGGCGAGCAGGTTGGGGCCGACCGGGATGCCGGCTTTCAGGCGCTGCGCCGCCGTGCGGCGCTCGGGATCGCCCGCTACCATGACCGGTCGGTCCGGATCGGCCGGCTTGGTGGCGCGCAGCGCGTCGCAGAAGGCGGCGACCTCGTCTCGGAACTCGGCGGGGTCGCGAAACAGGCCGGGATCGAGTGCCAGCAGGAAGTGGCCGATATCCATCGTGCCGGGCTTCTTGGTGTGCATCGGATCGGTCACCATGGTGGCGCCGGACAGGGCCGACGACAGGATGTTGACCATGGCCGACAGGCCATAGCCCTTGTGACTGCTGCCTTCCGGCGTCCCGCCGAGGGGTGTCATGAATCCGCCCTTGCTGACCTCGCGCGGATCGGTGCTGGGCCTGCCCTCGGCCGTGACCAGCCAGCCGGGCGGCGTCGGCAGGTTCTCGTTGGCCTTGTTGCGGATCTTGCCGGCTGCCACGGTGGTCGTCGCCATGTCGAGCAGGAATGGTTTGCCGGGCTTGCCGGGGGCGGCGAAGGCGATCGGGTCGGTGCCGAAGCGCGCCTGGGCGCCATGGGTCGGCGCGACCTGGATGCCGCTCGCCGAGGTCGTCACCATGCCGATCAGCCCGGCCTCGACCGCCATCAGCGCATAGAAGCCGCAGGCGCCGAAATGGGCCGAGTTGCGCACCGCGACGAGGCCGATGCCGCTCGCCTTCGCCTTCTCGATCGCGAGCTCCATGCCGCGCCGGGCGTTGGCATGGCCCAAGCCGCCGCCGCCGTCGATCACCGCCGATACGGCGGTCTCGCGCGTGGTCTTGGGGGCGGCGCGCATGTCGATCTTGCCGAGACGCCGGCGCTCGTCATAGGACGGCACCATCGAGATGCCGTGCGTGTCGATACCGTGCAGGTCGGCCCAGCTCATGATCTCTGCGGTGCTGGCCGCCGTCGCTTCCGGCATGCCCCAAGCCTCCAGGATCAGTTGGAGCTGGCGTCGATGCGTTGCGTAGGGCGCGGGCATTCTGCGTTTTCCTCTCGTTGGTCGTTCGTTGGGTCCCGGTCAGTCGGGCTGGCGGACGTGGCGGCTGGCTTCCTCCTCGGTGCGCAGCCAGACCTCGTTGGCGATCGGCCGTTCGGCTTCCTCCATGATGTGGCCGACCAGTCCGACGGCGCGCGCCATGACGCCGAAGCCGCGCACCATCTTCCACGGGAAGCCGAGCTCGCAGCACAGCGCGCCGATCGCGCCGGTGGCGTTGACCGGCAGGGACTTGCCCGACAGAAGCTCGGCTTCGCGCGAGATCAGGCGCATCAAGGTGCAGTAACCGCCGTTCAGGCCGCATTCCTCGGCCACCTGGAACAGGCGCGGTGCGCGCGGATCGACCGGCTTGTGGATCGGATGGCCGACCCCGGGAACGATGCGGCGGGAGTCGGCATAGGCCTTCGCCACCTCGCGCGCCTTGGCGCCGAGATCGGCGCCGGCCGGCCCGTCGGGCAGCGTCTCGTAGAGCAGGCGCGCCGCGGTCTCCATGCTGCCGACGAATACCGAGCCGAGTCCGCACAGGCCGGCGGCAATCGCCGCCTGCATCGATTCGGGGGCGCCGGCATAGGTGAGGCGCGCGGCAATCGCGCTCGGCGTCAGGCCGTGCTCGACCAGTGTGACCAGGATGGCGTTGAACACCCGCGATTGCTCGCGTGTCGGCATCCGCCCGGTGAGTTGCAGGTAGGAGAAGTCGCCGAGATTGAGCTCGCCGATCACTTCCTCTGGCAGGCTCTTGCCGCGTACGACGATGCGCGTGCGGTTGCTCCAGGCGATGTCCGATCGGATCGGTTGCGGCGTGCGAGCCATGTCTGTCCTCGGCGAGCGGGTTGGCGAAAGTCAGGGGCGGCGGGCCGATCGCGGCGCGGACGGATACCGCGACCCGGGCGGAGGCGGCGTTTCGGGAGGGCCGGCGAAGCACTGGGCGATGCTCATCCAATGCCGGGCAGTCGGTCCGGATATCCGCAGGTCGGTGTCGGCGACATTACGGGTCTGCGTCACCACCTGGCAGAAGGCCAAGGCGTCCCCCGTCACTGATTCGTCCGATGAAGGCGTGTTCCAGCTCCATCTCTCGCCGAACGGGGTCGCGAGATCGATAAAGGGTCGGACGGCTGGCACTGTCAGGCCGCGATTCCGGTAAGCCCAGCCGAACGTCCGTACGCCAATCTCGGCGATATTGCGCAGACGTGGCGCCGGGGCCGGCCGCTCGCCGCCAAGGAGGTCGTAGATCGCCTGCCCGTGCGCCCAAATCTCCATCTGGCGCGCTGTGGTGAACATGCCCACGCCCATGTCGGGCCCAGCCCAGACGAGGCGGGCATCGGGTGCCTTGGCGGCCAGCGCCGCGCACAGGCGATCGAGTGTCTCCCGCCAGCGATCGAGCAGCTCGGGGCCGGCCAAGCCATTGAGCCGCTGCTTTGCTTCCACCACCTTGCTGGTGCTCTCGGCGCGCCGGGCGCGGATGTCGTCCATCAAGGTCCGGAAGGCCGCGGCATCGGTTGCCGAGGCCAATCCCATCTGATCGCCGATGTGCAGATGGCGCATGATGTCGTCGACGGTCCAGGCCTTGAACAGGGTCGGGCGCTGCCAGTCGGCAGGGTCCAACGACTTCAGCAAACCATGCAGCTCGTCGGCTTCGTCGCGTAAGTCTGAGATTTCTCGGAGCAAGATTGTGATCTCGGGTCGGAAACGCTGCGAGCATATTCGCAACCGAGGCCTCGTCACCATTGCCGATCGACGGGGCTTCTGCACCACGGTTCGACGGGGCGGGGTTCTTCCGCCGCGGGGGGGCAGCGCTCGGCAATCGCGAGAAGCAACGGTGGCCGTGGCGCCGCGGGCGGCCGCCCAGTCCCCTTCGGTCGGTGAAATATTCATGTCCGGCCTGTCAATTTGCAGGCCCAGGTCCGTCGAATGGGTAGGTGGCCCTGGGCGGTGCGCTTCCGGGTGGGATTGCCGCCGGCATCCCGGCAACCGCCGCAAAGCCGGCGACACTATGCGCCCGAGCCGCCAACCTGATCGCTGCCATCCAACAGGAGTGTTTCATGCGTAAGACAATATCATTCGCTCTGTCGCTCGCCGCGATCTCGATGGGGGGCGTCGCCTGGGCGTCGCCGCCGAGCTCGGCAGATATCGCTGCCGGCAACGAGGCGATGCGCGCCTTCATGGCTCAGCGTCAAAGCTGTGGCGACAAGATCGTTACGGCGCTCGACGTTACGCCACAGTCAGGCGGCTTTGCTCCCGCATTGGGGCCTCAATCCGGGCCCTATACGATCTACAACGAAGCGGTGAATGTCGAACGTCGGATCGGCGGCCAGGGCGGCAACTTGAACGAGGCCGATCGATTGAACGGGCTGCAATGGAAGGGCCGTGTGCAACTGGTCGCCAAGGCAGCGCGCGAGATCAGGGTGCCGCGTGGTGGTGGTGGCGGTCCCGCCGCCACATGGTCGCAGTGGCAGGCAAACGTGACGTTGGCCTCAGTCGACGTCGAGCTACGCAATGGCTTGTGGCACACCAACGTCCAGGTGCCGCAGATCGCTGCGTTCGGCCGTTTCGGCCAGTTGCGGCGGGTGGCGTGCTCCGAGGTTCCAGGCTGACCAAGGGGCCGGATGGCCCTCGGGACGGTGAGACTACCTCACCGGCATGCCTCGCCCGTATCGCCGCCGGCGCCCGTGGACACTATGCTGCGGCGGAACGGCGGCAGGCCATGGCGGCACGGTGTTTCGGTTCTGGCGGGACTGGGCAGCAGCGGGAAATTGGGGGGCGGCACGGAAGCGACCGTGCCGTCCGACGGCGAGCCGGGCATGGAACCGCCAGTCGGCAATGCCCGCTATTCCCAAGGCGCGCTTGGCAGTCCGATCAACGATGTCCGGCTGGTGGGCGTTACGCTGCCCCGTTGCCACTCCACGCTTGGTTCGTGCCGGCCATGAAGGTCCTGACGCGTGCCAACGAGACGGCGGCGGTCGCGGGCTACGCGTCGGTGCGGGGGATCGTTTTGTTCGCCATTCAATCGCACACCCTGGTCGGCGCCTGCAAAGGCCGTCGTACCTCGTAGCGCCGGGAGGCCAGTCATGAAAAACCTCGCCACAGCCACGTTCATGCTCGTCGCCTGCGTTGCCGGCACGGTGGTCGCCGCGGCGCTCTATTTCACCGCCACGTTCGGCGCGCTCGGCTGGTTGGCCGACACCAGCGCGACGCGACTGGGCGAGGCAATCGGCTCCACCACCACGGCTATCGGCTTTCCGACGGGCGTGGTGGTGTTCGGCCTGGTCTTCTGGGATCGTTTGCTGCGCGACGACGGCAAGCCGGACCTGGTGGCCCGCACTGTGACCGTCGTCATCGGCATCCCTCTGGCGTTGGCCCCGTTGGTCTTCGCTGCCCCGATGGCTCTGGACTCGGTGGCTCGCTTCAAGGCGCTCGGGTTCCTGGCGGTCGTTGGCTTCCTGGCTCTCGCCGGCCTGCTCGAGCGGACGATGAGCAAGCGGGCTTGAGGATGGTAAATCTTCCACGCGTTGCAATCGAAGGAGGTTGAGATGATTTCACGCAGGTTCCTTGTGGCCAGCCTGCCGGCCGCCGCTCTGACGCATGCGCCCGTGACCCACGGCGCCACGCGATGCACCGCCGCCGACGCGCGAGGCTACCAGCAATGCGTGTCCGGTCTCGAGGTCGGGAAGATGGAGACCGTGCGCCAACGCTGCCGCGACTGGTGCTGGGCCGCCTGCATCCAGACCGTGTTTTCGCTGCAGGGCCGGGAGACGGCGCAGGAATGGGCCGTCCAGAAGATATTCGGCAGCAGCAAATGCCGGGTCGACGGTGACGGTGCGACTGCGCCCCAGATCATTCGCGCGATCAACGGCGAGTGGATCGATCAGTACGGATTCAAGTTCCAGGCAGGCGCCGAGGCGCTGCCGGACGCCGCGCTGGTGGTTTCGACCAGCGTTCCGGGACCGGGCGGCAGCCAAGCCACCGACATGGCGACCCAGTTGTTCTTTAACGATGGCGCCAAGCAGCTCGTATCTGAGCTCGATCGCGGTCGTCCGTTGATCGTCGGCGCCGCCGGCCATGCCACCGTTCTCACCGCCGCGAGCTACGTGAAGGATCGGTCCGGTCATGTCCGGCTCACCGAACTTATCGTCCGCGATCCCTGGCCCGACAGCCCCAATCGCCGCACTCTCACGGCAGAGGAGGTGCGGGGAGCCTTCTTCGTTGCCCGGGTGTGGGTGCGGTGATCACGCCGACCGACACGACGCCGTTGAACATTTGGTCGCGCTCCGAGGAGGAGGTCGGCCGGCTGATGTCTCACTTCGCGCACACGCCGTTTGTCCTGGACGGTGTGACGTTCGGCTCGGTCGAAGCGTTCTACACTTGGTTGATCGCCAGCCCGGCGAAGCGGCCGAAGGTGGCGCCGATGTGGGGGCCGCGTGCCAAGCACGTCGCGCCGCGCCGGATTCCGACACAGTTCGACTATCACGGTCGCACCGTTATGGTCGGGTCGCACGAGCATCACATGCTGATCCTCGCCGCCAACCACGCGAAGATGGCGGCGCATCCGGAGATCCTTCGGGCGTTCGTGGCGACGGCGCCGCGTCCGATCGTTCACGAGCTACCCGACAAGGACGACCGACACGAGGTGTTCTGCTGGATCATGAATACGCTGCGCGACGAGCTGGTCGCCCGGAGCAACCCGGGCAGTCGGGCCAATTGCGAGCAGACCTGAACGAGGGCCATGGCGGCCGGCAAGTCAGGGCGTGGGCTTGCGACAAGAGGACCGCGCGAACGCGCGCACTCGAGCGAATGCCATCGATGGCCCGGCCATGACCACAAACCGCACTGGCTGGGGCAACGACCGCAGGTTTACAGTCTTGCCCGTATGTTGCTCATCGGCGTCAATCGTTCACCCTACACGCGACGCGTCGCGATCACGCTCGAAGCGTACGGAATTGTCTACCAGCAACAAGCCATATCGGGCTTTGGGAGTCGAACAGAGGTGCGGGGCGCCAATCCTTTGGGACGCATTCCGGCGCTGGTGCTGGATGATGGCGAGGTGCTGGTCGATAGCGCGGCCATCATCGACCATCTCGACGAAGTGCATGGCGGCGGGCGGGCGCTGACGCCCGCTGCTGGCGCCGATCGCCGGGCCGTGCTGCGGGTGGCGGCGCTCATGATGGGGGCGTGCGACAAGCTTCTCGCCGCCGCCTACGAGCGCAACCATCATCCGGCGGAAAAGGTTCACCAGCCGTGGATCGACGACTGCATCGCCCAGGCGACGCACGCCTTGAGCAGCGTCGATGCCATGATCGAGGCGCCGTGCCGCTATCTGTTGCTCGATCGTCTCACGCAGGCCGACGTCACGGCCTTCATCGCCGAGCGCCTGGCGCGCGGCCTCGGCGTGGACATGCCGGCTCGCATGCCGCGCCTGCACGCCCATGCCAGGAAGTTGCTCGAGGAAAGGCCATTTCGCGCGACCGAGCCCTAGCGGCTGGCCGCGCGGCCTCATGCCTTGGTGCTTACCAGGGAGAACATCGCGCCTTGCGGGTCGAGACCTTGGACGATCCACGATCCGCCGGGCACTTCCATCGGCCCGTTGATCACCGTGCCGTCGGCTTGCCTGAGCCGCTCCATTGCCGCGCCGATGGCATCGACCTGGAAGTAGTAAGTCCAGAACGGCATCGGCACTGCGGCCGGCTTGGTCATCATGCCGCCGATCGCATCGCCGCCAGCCTTAAACATCTGGTAGTGGCCCATTGCACCCATGTCGATCGCGTCGGCCTTGGTCCAGCCGAACAGGTCGGCGTAGAAGCCGAAGGCCTTCTCGCCGTCGACCGCCATCAGCTCGTGCCAGCCGACCAGCCCGCTCGTGGTCGGGCCTGCGGCCGGGGGCGGCATCTCGGTCAGCCCCTTGAACACGGCGAAGGCCGCGCCCTGGGGATCGGCCACCATGGCGAACCGGCCGATGTTGGGAATGTCGGTCGGCGGCACATGGACCACGCCGCCTGCCTTGGTGACGCGCGCTGTACAGGCGTCGACGTCGTCGACGCCGACATAGCCGACCCAGCCCGGACGTGCGCCGGCGCTGCAGGCTTCGGGCGGCAGGGTCATCAGGCCGGCCACCGGAATCTCGCCAGCGAGAAACAGGGTGTAGTTCATGGTGGGTTGGCTCGCATCTTGAGCCTTCCAGCCGACCACCTTGCTGTAGAAACCTTCGGCTGCTTTGGCGTCGGTGGTCATCAGCTCGTACCAGACGAAATTCGCGGGCATGACGCTCTCTCCTGTCTCGTGTGCGGGGCAGATCGTTCCGACCAGGTCAGTGAGCTGGTCGGCGCAGATGTCCCAGCCTTCGTGAAACCCCATTTTTTCTGGCGCCTCGCGATCTTCCCGCATGCAGTGACGCGCCAAGGCAGTGTAGCGCGTCGTGCCGGCTTCTTCCTCGAACGCGGTGACGCTGACGGTCTTGAATGGCTTGGCAGAGGGTTCCCACGTCGTAACGTGACTGTCCGTTAACACCAAGCGGCGGTTGGGAACGACCTCGAGGAAGAGGCCGGGGAGGCGCATGTCCTGGTCGTCCGGTCCACGTATCACGATCATGGTGATGCCACTCGGCCGAATGTCGAGCTCGGCCATCGGCGTCGTCTGGGGCTTGGCCGCGAACCACGGCTTCAGCAGATCGGCTTCTCGTCCAAGGACGGTAGAGCCTATCCGGCGGCGCGTCGACCAGGCGAGTGAGAACAAGGTCGCGATCGGCTGGCATCGATTTTCTCCGATTCAAGTCGTTGCTAATCTGACGACGAACGAGGAGCCGTCGATTCGACACGCCACGAAGAACAAATTCGCGCCCGGAGTTCGATCTATGAGCGTCAGCATGACGATCTATGGCATCAAGAATTGTGACACGATGAAAAAGGCCCGCGCTTGGCTGGACAAGAAGGGCGTCGACTATGCCTTCCACGACTACAAGACGGCCGGCATAGCGCGCGACCGCCTGCAGGGCTGGGCCTCGAAAGTCGGCTGGGAAAGCTTGCTCAATCGCGCCGGCATGACCTTTCGCAAGTTGCCCGACGCGGACAAGCAAGACCTCGACGAGCGTAAGGCGATTGCCCTGATGATGGGGCAGCCGTCGATGATCAAGCGGCCCGTGCTCGAGGTCGGGGCCAAGCTGCTGGTTGGGTTCAAGCCTGACCAGTATGCCGAAGCCTTGGACTAGAGAAGGCCCGCAAGCGGATCGATCCGCCTTGTGCCGAAGAATCAAGAAATCCCCATCCTTCAGGATGGCGTAAGATCACCTGGATCAGCAGTGGCTGCAGTCGGCGTCTACCTGGTTCGGCGGCGAATGAAGTCGTGAAACATGCGGTTCCGGTTTGCGTATCGACTACGGACCTGCTGGATTTTTGCCCGGGAGGCTTGGTGTGGCCGCCCGAGGATGGTTGACGCTGAAAAGATGGATGGTCGGCTGGGGTGGACGATGCTCAGATCTGCCAGGACCTGAAAAACGCTGCCCAGATGTCGACGACGAGGTGGAAGGGGCTTTCAGCGGCGCCATCTGTCCTCGCCCAGCACCTGCTATGCCTTCCGGTAGCCAGGTGACAATCTCGACAAATTCTCTATGTTTTTCAATGTATTATACCATAATATTGACAAAAGAACTAAAGTAGATAAAGGTTGAGCATTAAACGCCGCATCGAAGCGGCAAATGAAATTGTCCAGAAGCCGGTAGACGGCTTGCCCCTCCATTCTCGAGGTCCGGTCATGAAGTCGAAGTATGTCGTGCTGATCGCACTGCCACTGGTCTTGTCGTTGTCGGCCTGCGGCGAAACCTGGGGTGAACGCGCCGTGACAGGCGGCGGCATCGGCGCCGGCGCTGGCCTGGCAATCGGGGCCATCGCCGGTTGGCCATTGCTCGCACCGGCACTTGCGGGCGCCGCCGTTGGCGCCGGCATTGGCGCGGCAACAACGCCCAAGCAGTAGGAAACCTCAGCTCAGCAGCAGACGGAGCTTGCGGTCGAAGACGCGCAGAACGTCTTCGAGCGAGTCGCCGTGGGCAAGCTTGCGTGGTCCGTTGTAGACCATGTAGCCGCCATTGCTGCCGGCGGTTCCGGGCACTTTGGCGATGGCAAACAACGGCTGTTCGGCCGTGTGCCGGAAGATCGAGAAGATCGCCATGCCGGGCCGGAAATCGATGGCGTAGTCACGCCATTCCCCAGAGGCGACGCGCAGGCTGTAGAGATTGAGCAGCCGCGTCAGTTCCTGACGATTGAAGGAGACAATGCGGCGCTTGGCCCGGTGGTCGGGCAAACGATACAAGTCGGTCATGCGGCCGCGTCGCGTTTCATTGCTTATGGAAGAATTGTTGCAGAACCGCCGCCAAGGGTAAAGCGTCACGAAAATGCCCTTTCCAGCGGTTTGCCAAAGCTCCGACGGGGGGCTATGAACCGCCGCTAAATCTGTTGAAATTCCGCGATATTCCAGGGGTTCGCCGTGTCCGATTCCGCCGCCTTCCATGAGGTCGACGAGGCCGTCCGTAAGGACGAGCTCAAGGAATGGTGGGCGCGCTATGGGACCTGGATCGTGGCCGCCGCCGTGGCGGTCGTGGTCGGGGTTGCCGGCATGGTTGGCTGGCGCCAGTACGACACCGCTCAGCGCGCCGAGGCGAGCGCGGCCTATTCGGCTGCCTTGGCGAGGCTCGGCCAGGATCCGGCTGCGGCCCGCGCCGAGTTCGACAAGCAGGCGAAGAGTGCTCCCGAGCCCTATCGCTCCTTGGCGGCCCTGATTGCCGCTCAGTTGAACGAGCCGCAGGATGCGCAGGTCACGGCATTGCTCGCCGTTGCACCGACCCTGTCCACGCCCGAGCTTGCCGACCTCGCGAACGTGATCGCGGGCTTCAAGAGCGTCGATTCTCCGAAGGCGGAGGAGGTCATCGCCAAGCTCGAGCCGCTGGCCGGGCCTGACCGCCCGTTCCGCCTCAGCGTGCGGGAGTTGCAGGCCCTGGTCGCCATGCACAAGGGCGATCTCAAGCGGGCCCGCGAAGTGTGGGCAGAGATCTCGAAGGATCCCACGGTTCCGCAAGGCGCGGTTCAACGGGTGACCGCGATGCTCAATCTTCACGGCGGCTCGCCGGAGGCGAAGTAAGCCTATGAGCATCGAGGTGCTGCCGTCGGTCCGGGTTGCGGGTCGACTCTTCGCCGCCGTCTTGCTGGTGTTCTCGCTGCCGGCGTGCGACGTGGTCGACTACGTTGTCGGAAAGCGCAAGGAGCCGCTGCCAGGCGAGCGCGTCTCGGTGTTTGCCGAACGCGGCGAGCTCGAGCCCGACAAGGACATGGCCAATGTCCAGGTCGTTTTGCCGGCACCGACGGTCAATGATTCGTGGCCGCAGTCGGGTGGCTTCGCCAACTATGCCATGCACAACCTGGCGGTCAGCGACTCGCCCCAGATCATCTGGACCGCCGATGTCGGAGCGGGCTCTTCCACGTCGCGCATTCTGACCACGCCGCCGATCGTCGCCGAGGGCAAGGTCTTTGCCAAGGATGCGCAAGCAACCGTGTCGGCGTTCAACGCCGACACCGGCCAGCTCGTCTGGCGAGTCACCTTGAAGCCCGAGAAGGCGCGCGACGGCGACGAGTTCGGCGGCGGCCTTGCCTACTACGGCGGACGGTTGTTCGTGACCACGGGCTTCGCCACGGTGTACTCGCTCGATCCGGCCAACGGTAACGAGATCTGGAACTCGACGGTGAGCGCGCCGGTGCGCGGCTCGCCGCTTGTCTTCGCCGATCGCGTCTTCGTCATCTCGATCGACAATAAGCTGCAATCCCTGGCGGCAGCCGACGGACGCGACCTGTGGCAGTACTCGGCCTTGCAGGAAGCTGCGGGCTTCGTCACCGGCAATAGCCCGGCGGGCTCGGGCGACTATGTCGTGGCGCCGTTCAGCTCGGGCGAGCTGGTCGGGCTGCGCGTGGACACTGGCCGCGCGTCCTGGAACGAATCGCTGATCGGGGCACGCGGCGAGGTGAGGGCCTTCGGCAACCTGACCGATATCCGCGGCCGCCCGGTGATCGATCGCGGGCTGGTGCTGGCGATGGGCACAGCCGGCCAGTTGTCGGCGGTCGATCTCAACAGCGGCCAGCGCCTGTGGGAGCGCGGCATCGGCGGCAGCCAGACGCCATGGGCGGCCGGAGCATTCGTGTTCGTCACCACCGCCAATGCCGACGTCGCGGCCATCGGCCGCAACAACGGCAAGGTGAAATGGGTGACGCCGCTCACGCAGTACGAGGACGCCAAGCGCCGGAAACCGGTGCTCTGGTCGGGTCCGGTACTGGCCGGCGATCGCCTGCTCGTCGCCGGGACGCTGGGCGACCTTCTCGCGCTCTCGCCCTACACCGGCGAAGTCCTCGGCAAGCTCGCAGTGCGCGATCCGGTGCGTCTCGGGCCTGTGATCGCCAATCGCACGATCTATGTGCTGACTGATTCAGGTCGCCTCATTGCACTCCGCTGACGCCGGCGAAGCGACGAAGGGCGCGGCGCCACGGGTCGCCATCGTCGGCCGACCGAATGTCGGCAAGTCGACCCTGTTCAACCGGCTGGTCGGACGCCGACGCGCCATCGTCGACGATACGCCCGGCGTGACGCGCGACATCCGCGAGTCGCCGGCCCAACTCGGCGATCTCGCCTTCACCTTGCTCGATACGGCGGGCTGGGAGACCACGGGCGGCGAGGCGCTCGAGGCGCGTATGCGCCGCTTCACCGAGCGCGCCATCGACAGCGCCGACGTCGTGCTATTCCTGATCGATGCGCGCGCCGGCATCGTGCCACTCGACGAGAGCTTCGCGTCGTGGCTGCGCCGCCGCGCGGCGAAGGTGATCGTGGTTGCCAACAAGTGCGAGGGGCGGGCCGGTCAGCAAGGCCTGGCGGAAGCGCACGGGCTCGGCCTCGGCGACCCGGTTCCGATCTCGGCCGAGCATGGCGAGGGCTTGAGCGATCTGCATGATGCCTTGGCGCGGCACGTCGCGCCGACGCCAGAGGAAGAGGACGAATCCTTCGGGGCGGTTGCGGAATCCGCGGAGGACGATGCGGACGCGGCCAAGCGGCCGCTGCTGCTGGCGATCGTCGGCCGGCCCAACGTCGGCAAATCGACCCTGCTCAATCGCCTGATCGGCGAGGAGCGGGTGCTTACCGGGCCCGAAGCTGGCATCACGCGCGACGCAATCCGCGTCGACTGGCAATGGCGCGGGCGTCCGGTACGGCTTGTCGATACCGCGGGCATGCGCCGGCGCAGCCGAATCGAGGCGAAGCTCGAGGCCGCCTCGGTCGCCGACACGCTCGACACGATCCGGCTGGCCGACGTGGTCGTGGTCGTGCTCGATGCCGCCAACATGGCCGAGAAGCAGGATCTCGCGGTTGCCGGCTGGGTGATCGAGGAGGGCCGGGCGCTGGTGATCGCGGTCAACAAGACCGACCTGCTGGCCGACGACCAGTCGGTGGCGAGCCGGGCGTGGCGTAAGCTCGCCGATCGCCTCGAGGCGTCGTTCGCCCAGGTCAAAGACGTGCCTATCGTCGGTTTTTCGGCGCTCAACGGTCGCGGCGTCGAACGCCTGATGCCCAAGGTGTTCGAGATCTTCGACATCTGGAACAAGCGCGTACCGACGCCGAAGCTCAATCGCTGGCTGCGCGAGATGGAGACGCTTCATCCGCCGCCGCTCGCCAGCGGCCGGCGAATCCGCTTGCGGTTCATGACCCAGATCAAGATCCGTCCACCGACCTTCATTCTGTCGGTCAGCCAGCCGGAAGGATTGGGCGACGACTACCTGCGCTTCCTGACCAATCGGCTACGCGACGATTTGGGCCTACCCGGCGTGCCAATCCGGCTGACCATGCGCAAGCCTCGCAACCCTTACGTGGGGAGCCGGAAAAAGTAGAAGCGAACCAGGAAGCGGCAATGGGCTACTCCGAAGAAGGCTATGCTGGCGACCTCGACGCTGCGACAGCCGCCACCCTGGCAGCGGGCGCTACCACGGCCGCCACTGGAGGCGGCAGGGCAGACGACGATGCCCAGCGCGCGATGGATCAGCAGCAAGCTTCGCCGAGTTCAAGCTTCGGGACCTCGTCTGGCATTGCGGTCGGCACGTCGTCGTTCGCGACTGCCGATCTCGACGATACGTTCCTCGCCACGGCCAACTCCGAGAGCGCGGGCGGCAAGGGGCGCTCGCCAATCGGCGGGCTGATCGGGTTGTTCACAAGGCTATGGTCGTCGTTTCGGACTATCGGAGCAGCAAAGGACAACCATGGAATCGATCGCAGCCCCGCGGACATCCTGCGCATCCGCGCGCTCGAAGCCTATGCTATCCACAAGCTCTTCTGCGATCAGTCGACGGCCTATATTGCCGACGCTTTCGGCTACGCGGAGCTGAATGACAAGTCGGTCGACCAGCAGGTCGCGTACCTCGAGCGCCAATGGACTCCGGTAGACGGCGGCACGGCGCAGGACCTTGCCAACCGGGGCATGCTCGTCATCGCAGGGCTCGCGCACTCGAATGGCAATGGCCAAACAGCCGTAGTGACGCCCGGCGACGGGCGCCGCGATCCTGACGGCACGTTATACCCCAACGTCACAAACGGCGGCTCGCCGGCCGTCCAGAGTGATGGTTCGCGAACCGTAGCCGATGTGTGGTCGGTACGCGATCGTACGAACGTTCGCTACTACACGCCCGGCAAGCCGAAGAGCTGAGCATAGGCGTCGCGCATCTTCTCGATCGCGAACATCCGGCGCATGCGGTCGTGGGCCGCGTTTCCGAAAGCGCGCAGGCGACGCGGCTTGCCGGTGGCTTCTTCGATGAGGGCGGCGAGTGCGCGGACGTCGTTGCGAGGGGCCAGCCAGCCGGTCTCGCCATGCACGATCTGCTCTTCCATTCCGCCTACCCTTGTCGCCAACACGGGAACGCTGGCCGCCATGGCTTCCAACGAGGCGTTCGGGCAGCCCGCCGGTTCGGCGACGAGGACGAACAGGTCGATCGCGGCCATGAATTGTGCCGATGTCACACCTCCCAGCCATCGGATCGGTAGACCGTGCGCTCTGTCGCGGAGGGAACTGGCGTACGCTTCGGCACCCGGATCGGGTTGCCCGCCAATCAGGAATTCGAAGGACGGCATGCGCGGCGCAGCCCAGTGCAGGGCGTCGATCAGCACCTCGAGCTTCTTGTCGGGCGACAGGCGAACCAACGTGCCGAGGCGCAGCGTTCGACGCAGCGACCACGACCTGGCCGGGCGCCGTGGCACGACGACCCCATTGGCGATGATGTGTACCGGCGCTGCGAGGCGCTCGGTGGCCAGCGCTGCCTCAGCCCGATATTTGACCACGACCGCCTTTAGCAGCGCGCCATAGTCCCGGGAGGACAAGTAGGGCAGGTCGGACGCCGGTCGAGCGAAATAGGCGTCGAGAGAGCGGAAGTACATCTCGCCCGGGCTGACGTCGAACAGGCGCAGGAAGGGCAGCTGGTCGGCGATGCGCAGCCTTGCTTCGGTGATGGCGTTCCAGAACGCGACGCTCTCTGCCGAGCTTCGCTCGACCTGTTCGACCGCCCATGCAGCCAGCGCGTTCGTATTGCGGCGCACCGTCCGGATGGGCGCAGCGACTGCAATGCCATTCGCGCGCAGCGCGGCCGTTCCGGCCGTGGCGTCGTCGGCATCCTCGGCGAGGACAATCGCGGAGCAGCGAATTCCGACATCTCGCAATGCGAGCAGTAGACGTCGCGCGCTCGATTGCGCGCCGCCGGTTGCGAAGTCATTGGCGATGAGCACCAGACCGCCTTTGGCACTGCGCGCCTGGCTCAGGGCGCGCCGATAAAGGGTCACGTGTCGTTCGGTCATGCGCCGGGCCGTGAAGGACTCGAGAGTTGCCGACCGCCGTTCCAGGCGCAGGCTACGTATGGAATCGGCGAAATCCGCCGGCATCGCTTCGGTCGGCAGGACACGATAATGTTCGTTGTCACGCGCCAGTTCCTGCGTGCCGCCGACATCTGTCGTGACGACCGGCAGACCCGCGGCAAGGGCTTCGAGATGCGACAAGCTCAGTCCTTCGTACTGGCTGGTCGAGACATAGACATCGGCGGCGGCGTACCAGCGCGATGTATCGTGCATCGCGCCGACCCGATGCAGCCGCGGATGGGGCGGGCCTTCGCTTGTTTTGTGGCCGACAATGATCGCGTGAGCGTCGACGCCGGCGGCAACCAACTCGTCGAGGATCGGCGGCAGAAGAGCGAGGCGCTTCTGAGGTCTCTCATTGGCGACTGACAGAACGAGGAGCGAACCCTCCTCGATCCCCAAGTCCTCGCGGATCGACCGGCGGGCAGACGGCTCCGAGCGATTCGCCGTGGAGATGCCGTTCCATCCTGTCCTGGTGGGCGTTTGCCCAGCATGTGTGAGCGCCCGTGTCACTCGAATGCTGCAACCAATCGCGAGGTCAGCCAACGGATGGGTGGCGGCGGAGAAACCGATCGGCCAACCCGGCCGATCATTGTGTACCGTTGTCAGGACGGGAACACCGCATTCACGCAACACGCCGAGCGAAGAGGCGTCGAGGAGGTGGACATGAACAAGGTCCGCTCCCCAGGCGACCGCCGATCGACAGAACGCGCGTAGCCGGTCGGCTCGCGATCCCGGCAGGACGTATAGTCGCAAGGTATCTGGAGGCTCAGGCAGTGCATCGCGCTGCGGCCGGTCGAGGATCGCCAATCTGGTCTCGATGTCGAACTGGCCAAGCCGCGCGACAAGTTCCAGCACCACCCGCTCGGCGCCGCCCGAATGCAAAGCGGTGACGAGAAGAGCCACCCGTGGTCTCGATGAGCCGGCGCATACGAGGCCGGAGGCGGAAACCGGCCGTCGCGTGAGCGCCAACGCACGGATCGCGTCGAGCACGCGCTCCGCACGGCGGGTCACCGCGACGAAGTCGCGTGGCCTTTCGATAAAGTACCCAGCATAGTCCGAGGAGGATGGATCATCACCGGCAGGCAGGCAAAGGAGAAGGGGTTGTCGCCGTGACGCGGGGCCAATGGAAGGCAGGAATGGCGGCACGGCACCGGCACGAAGCAGCCAGGCGGATGGCGATCCGGCAATAGCCGTCGCGACCCGTCGCTCGGAGGTGATCACGGCAGAGTGCCCCATGGCGCGAAGCGTTCGCGCCGTGCGTTCGGCCAACCAGGGCGCTTCGTCACCTCTGTAGACGACGAAGCGCGGCGTCATTTGGCTTGGCGGAGGCGCGCAGCGATCAGTTGGGCGATCAGCCGGTTGCCCGCGGCATTGGGATGCCAACGATGATAGAGGACGTCGACACCGTGCGCAGAAATCGTCTTATCGAATGGGTCGTACGTGTCGATCGCCTCGATCCCGGCCTTCGTCGCGCACGACAGTGTCGCGCCCATGGCACGATGCTGCCAGGCGAGGGCCCCCAACCAGCGCCAGCGCCAGGCGTCCGCATCGTAGAGGGCCACGACCACGATCTTCGCATCGACCTCGTGGCCGAAGGCGGCGAGGCGGCTCATGAGCAGGCAGGCGATGCGCTCGCCCTCGCCCGCCGAATGGACACGCACGTAGTCGTGACTCCAATCGTCCATCAGACCCAGGGCCTGCATAGTCATCTGCACCAGCACCGACCGGCCGAACAGACGCTGCCACAGCGTCAACGGCGCTTGCGCCGCAGTTGGCGGCGGGACCGGTATGTTGCGCGGGGTCAGCGTTTCGCCCGCGACATCGAAATACGGCTTGTTGGCACCCCATACGCGGCTCATTTCGGCGCGGCGTAGATCGTCATGGATCAAGGCGACGACGATCACGCCCGGATGGACTGTACGGGCGACCTTTTCTGCCCTGAGCGCGATCTGGTCGATGCCGTAGCCGTTAACCCCGGCGTTGATCACTGGCTGCCCGAGGATGGACTGCAGGGCGACAGGCCAGGTATCGGCGTCGTCGACTTCGGCGCCGTAGGTGAACGAGTCGCCGGCCGCGAGAATCGTCGGGCCGGGCAATGAGGGTGGGGAGCCTGCCGGCGCCATGCGTAGTCCTTGTCCATCGTGGCTGGCGTTGGTTCGCCTGATGCCATCGCTTTCGTGCGCCAGATTGAGCAGTCGCGCGTCGGGAAGCGGAGCGAAGCCGAGCGCATTGTCGTGGACGGCATAGCGAGCGACATCGCTGGCGCTTCCTGTGCGATGGATGGTCACCAGATTGGGCCACTGCATGAGCCACTCCGGCCCGCGCACCAGCCGGGCGCCAAGCTCGAGGATGGTCAGGCCGAACAGCAGGGAGCCCAGCAACAGGGCGAAACGGCCCATCATTTCGGTTTGATACTCTGGCGAACGGGCTCGCCATGGCCGCCGGAGATAGTCATCGTATCTGCAGGCACGATGGTACGGTTGCCGCGTCGGCGGAGCAATGGCCGCCTACGACCTGTACGAGATGCGAGAGGTCGCGCTAGGTTCGATCTTTGAACGGATAGGGGAGGTGCACCGATGTTGCTGCGTTCGCTCAATATCCCGAAAAGCGAGTTCGAAGTGGGTACCGGCTGGGCGTTGAAGCCTGAAGGCGCCTGCCAGGGCCATGTGTGCATCCCGCTGTCGCATCCGTCCGGCGAAACCGTTGACGTTGTGCAGACGGCTCGCGACATGGGTATGCCGCTGGTCGCCGAGGCAGAGCACGGCCTGTGGGCGCTCGGGCCGGCGGCCATCGGCTCGCGGGCCTTGGCCAGCGCCGAGGCGCCGGACCTTGCTCTGCCTGACCTCGACGGCAAGACGTTTCGACTGTCGAGCCTGCGCGGCCAGAAGGTCCTGCTCTACGCTTGGGCTCCCTATTGAGGCTGCTCGCGAGACTTGCCCGTGTGGCGGTCCCTGCGCGACGAACTGCATCCGAGCGGTTTCGAACTGATCACAGTCGGGCTCGATACGCTGGGCGATGCCGGCTGCCGCGCTTTCATCGAAGCCGCGCACCCGACCCATCCTTCGCTGATCGATCGGCATCATGTGCTGGCCGAGCTGTTCGGCGTGATCAACATCCCGAGCAGCGTGTGGATCGACGAGAACGGCATGATCGTGCGGCCGGCTGAAGCAGCGCCGGCACCGCCGCAGCCGACCAGCGGGCCAAGGTTGGCCATGCCTCCCAACGCCCCGCAACGCTTCGTCGAGATCATGGCGGAGGCGGCAAAGATCCGACGCAGCACCGAAGCCTATCACGCAGCGCTGCGCGACTGGGTGGCGCACGGCGCGAACAGCCGCTTCGCGCTGTCGCCCGACCAGGTGATCGACCGGTCGCGGCCACGCGACGCGGACAAGGCACGTGGCCACGCCCATTTCCAGCTCGCCTCGCAGCTCGAGATGGACGGTCGTCACGAGGCGGCGGTGCGACATTTCCGCGAGGCCCATCGCCTGGTGCCAGACAGTTGGACGTTCCGCCGCCAGGCGTGGTCGCTGGAGAAGGTCGGCGACGACGCGCTCGCTCGCTTCTGGCAGGGGCCGGATCCGAAGTCGCCCGAGGCCTGGCCATACGACGGAGACTGGCTGACCGACGTGCGCAAGATCGGCGCCGAAAATTACAACGATCCGTGGCGGCCGTGATCGGCAGCCCTCGTCAATCGTCCCACACCACGTCGCGGCAACCGTAAGGGTCGGCACATCATGAAGGCTGTCTACATCAAGCAATTCGGCGGGCTCGACGCCCTGAACTACGGTGATCTTCCCGATCCGTCGCCAGGCGCCGGCCAGATCGTCGTCGATACGCACGCCGCGAGCGTCAATGGTGCCGACTGGAAGGTGCGCGCCGGAGAATACCCCGGTGCACCCCAATTTCCGATCGTGCTGGGACGCGACTTCTCCGGCGTGGTCAGTGCGGTCGGTGCCGGCGTCGACGACTTGCGCGTCGGGGACGAGGTGTTCGGTGTCCTCGAAGCGGGACGGGACGGCACTTACTGCGAGAAGATCGCCATCGGCGCGGCCATCGTCGCCAAGAAGCCGGCCGGACTGTCGCACGTCGAAGCAGCGGCGATGGCGCTGATCGGACTCACCGCGCTCCGCTCGGTCGAGGATACGCTGAAGCTCAAGGCCGGCGAGACGATCCTGATCCAGGGCGGCGCCGGCGGCGTCGCGGGTTTCGCTATCCAGCTCGCCAAGCATATCGGCGCGCGGGTGATCACCACGGGCAGTGCCGCCAACCTCGATTACCTGCGGGCGCTCGGCGCCGATCAGGTGATCGACTACAACGGCACCGACTTCACCAAGGTCGTGCACGATTGCGATGCGGTGTTCGAGACGGTCGGCGGAGATGTCGCGACACGGTCGTTCGCCGTCCTCAAGCCGGGCGGACGTGCCGCCTTCATCGCCTCGGGTGCACAGGCGCCCAAGCCAGAGCGCAGCGACGTCGCGTCACTCCGGCCGGCGGTCAGTCGTGCCCGGGCGCCGCTCGAACGCATTGCCGAGCTTCATCGTATCGGCGCCGTCCGCCTGCCGCCGATCACGGTGTACAGCCTGTCCGATGCCGCCGCGGCACTGAAGGTCAGCGAGGCGCGGCACTTGAAGGGCAAGCTGGTGTTCAAGCTGCGCTGACGGGCCATATGCCGGCCTCCGCCGGATTTTCGACAATCGGACCGCGAGGTGTCCCGCCGGCTCTTCTCGAGAGCAGACGGGACGCCTGCGGTCCGAAAGAGCGCAAGGATCGGTCGCCCACCGGGCGCACGAAATCGGTTCCGAAGATTCTTGTCGGCTGGCTCGTCGGGCTTTGCGCGTTGATCGCGTTCGCATCGGGCGCGTCGGCGCAGACCGTTGCGCCCGCCAAGCCCGGGACGACAGCCGGCAACTTGCGTGGCGGCTGGTACCCGTGGGATCCTTATCAATACCTCGACTATAGCCACAGTGTCGCCCTGCTGACCGGCTTCGACGTCGAGATCCAGCGAGCGATTGCTCGTATCATGGGCGTCGAGATCGACTTGCCGCTGCGCGAGTGGGAGCCGCATCTCGAGGCGATTGCCGCTGGTCGGGCCGACATCGCGGCCGGGGCGACGAAGTCCGAGGCGCGCGCCCGCTACGCCTACTTCTCGAAGCCCTATCGAACCGAGACGAACGTGTTGATCGTGCCGCGCAACGCCAGCGCGAAGCTTCCGGTCCAGACAATCGACGCGATGCTCGCCGCATTCGCCGACCAGAAGTTCCGGCTGGGCGTGGTCGCGGGCTACGTCTATGCCGACCCGCGCATCAATGCCTTCATTGCCGAATCGGTCAACAAGGACCGCATCGTCGCGGCGGCGACCGATGCCCAGAATCTGGAAAACCTGTTGGCGGGAGCCATCGATGGGTTTCTCGCCGACCGCGTTTCCGCCGCCACCACGGCGTGGCGCCGTGGCCAAGCGTCCTTGATCGAGGAGCATCCGCTGCACGTCTCGACCGAGATTCACTTCATGCTGAGCCGGGCCAGCCAGACGCCCGAACGGGTCGCTCGCCTCGATGCCGCGATCGACGAGCTGAAGCGGAGCGGCGAGTTCCATCGCATTGCGCGAGTCTACGTCATGCCTGTGCTGACCAATCAGACGCTCGACACAAGCTGGTTTCGACTGCTGGTGTTCATCGGAACAGTGGCATTCGCGCTGTCCGGTGTGCTGCTCGCCCATGAGGGCAAGTATACGGTGTTCGCGGCGATGCTTCTTGCCGTCTTGCCGGCAGTAGGCGGGGGTATCGTGCGCGACCTCCTGCTGCAGCGCGAGCCGATCGGCATTGTTCGCAATCCGGACAGTTTGCTGATCGCATTCGGCACAGTGCTGGCCGGCATGCTGGTCATCAGGGGCGCTGCACTCTTGCAGGCCGGTCCCTCGGCTCGTCACCTTGTCTTGCCGGCGGCGCTGGCGAGCAGGTCGATCGAGGTCACGGACGCGATCGGGCTTGCCGCCTTCACTGTCACCGGGGTCGTGATCGTGCTCGATGCGGCGGTGCAGCCACTGTGGCTGTGGGGGCCGATCGCGGCGGTGCTCACCAGCGCATTCGGCGGCCTGATGCGAGATCTGTTCCGCCACGACCGCGTGGTCGCCAACCTGCGCGGCGAGCTCTACGCCGAAATAGCCTTCGTGTGGGGGCTCGCCTTCTCGCTTTTTCTCGACTGGGAAGGTGGCAGGCTACAGCCGCAGGAGATCGCAATCGGCGTCGTGGTGACGGTGGTCGGCGCCTTCGCCACTCGCATGGCCGCGATCTCGCGCCAGATCAGGGGCTGGCGCTTCAGTTGACCGGCGATCGTACGACCGCCGGTCAGTCTGCTCTTGCCGCTACTTCTTTGCCACCAGCGGGCAGGCGCCGTCGCTCAGCGGCCGGAACGCCTCATCGCCCGGCACTGTGGCGATGATCTTCGCCAGGTCCCACGGGCCCTTCGACTCCTCGGGTGTCTTGACCTGCATCAGGTACATGTCGCGGATGACGCGACCGTCCTCGCGCACCTTGCCGTCCTTGGTCATGAAGTCGTTGATCGGCAGCTTCCTCATCTGGGCCATCACCGCCTTGGCCTCGTCGGTGCCGGCGGCCTGGACGGCCTTCAGGTAGTGCAGCACGGCGCCGTAGGTGCCGGCCTGGATGAAGCTCGGCGGCCGGCCCATCTGCTTGGTGAAGCGGTCGGAGAAGGCGCGCGCCTCTGGATTCATGTCCCAATAGAATGGGCTTGCCATCAAAAGGCCTTGGGCGATCTTGAGTCCGACGCCGTGCACGTCGGGAAACTGCATCAGCGGCGCGCTGATGCGCATGCCCTGCTTGACCAGGCCGAACTCGGCGGCCTGCTTGACGCCGTTGATGATGTCGTTGCCGCCATTGGCGAACATCAGCCCCTTGGCCTTCGACGATTGAGCCTGGAGGACATAGGAGGAGAAATCCTGGGTGTTGAGCGGATGACGGGCCGAGCCCAGCACCTTGCCGCCCGCCGCCTTGATGAAGGCAGTGGCGTCCGCTTCCACCGCCAGCCCGAAGGCGTAATCGACAGTGATGAAGTACCAGCTATCGCCACCCTGCTTGCTGAGGGCAGAGACGATCGTCTTGCTCTGGCCGTAGGTGTCGTAGATCCAGTGAATGCTGTGGGAGCCGCACGACTTGCCGGTCAGCTCCGAGGTCGCTGCCGCGGTTGGCATGACGATGCGATTCTTTTCTTCGGCGACCTTGACCAGGGCGAGCGCGATCGCCGAGTTCGGGATGCCGAGGACGAGATCGACGTTCTCATCGTCGTACCAGCGCTTGGCGATGCCGACGCCGACATCGACCTTGCTTTGGAAATCAGCGCTCACCAGCTCGATCGGCTTGCCGAGCACCGAACCGCCGAAGTCGGCGATGGCGAACTTGGCCGCAGCGACGTCGCCCGGTCCGGTGTTCTCCGCGTAGGGGCCCGACATATCGTCGAGCACGCCGATCTTGACTGCTTGGTTCTGAGCTAACGCCGTTCCGCCGAACAGGCCGCAGGCAAGCAACGCCGCGATCGCGGCCTTTGAAAAGTGCATTGTTTCCTCCCAGGCGCTTTGTTGGGTTATCGTATCACGACTTGCGGTGCATGGCTTCCGCATTGCGGATTCCGGATGTCGACACTGTTGCCGTCCAGATGCGCTCGGCGCGGCGGTGCCATTCGTTGACGTAGAGATGGCGCAGGTTCTGCTCGCTGCGGCGCCCGCCGGGCTGCCAGAACTTTGTGCTTTAGTGCTGCAATCGAGTCTGTGAAACTTCGGCCGTGCTTGTAGCAGGGAGGTGGGATGTTGAGGCAGTTCTCAGTGGTCGCCACGGCTTGCGGTGCGGCCATGGTATGGTGTGCAGGTGCCCAAGCCGAATATGCGTCGCGGCTGAACGTCGGCAATTGGAACGGTGGCGTCTGGGTCGACAATGCCAGCAAGGAATTCCGCAACTGCGGCCTCGGCGTGAAATTCTCGGGCGGCACCGAGGTGACGGTCATCGTGCCGGCCTCCCTCGCACCGGTCATCGTGATCATGGATCAACGCATCACGGCGACGCCTCAGCAGCGTTTTACCGTCCCGGCCAAGTGGGACCAGGGCCCGGAGGTCCAGGCGGCAGCTCTGGGGCTGGGGCCGACGATGGTGCAGGTCGCGCTGCCTCCCTTTCCCGACAAATACGACGCGACACGCAAGGCGACGAAGTTCGGCGCCGTCTTGCCAGGTCTCAATTCGAGCTTCGACATCACCGGCATGTCGGCTGTGTTGCCGCGGCTGCTGGAATGCGCGATCACCGAACGCGCGAAGATGAATCTGCCGCCATCGGCGATGCAGGAGACGCCGGCTGATCGCCACGAGGCGGCGACTCTGGGCTTGGCATTGGCCGAAAAGTCGGGCGTCGGAAACTACATCGTGTTTCCGGACAAGGAACGGCCGCCGGGATTCCAGGGGGCGCCGGCCGTGTGGGGGCATGTCGGTGCGCCGGGCCCGGGTGGGCCGGCTAATGTGCTGCTCAGCGCCTACTGGCAGACGCCGGCCGCCGGTCCGAGCATTGCCGAGGCGAAGGCCACCATGATGGAGCGCGTGAAGTCGCTGATGAAGGATCCCAAGCCGCAGTACGGCGACTTGCCGCCGATTCCGGGCAAGCCCGAATCGACCGGCTTCTTCGCCATTGGCAACAACGTCTACGAGGAGCTGTATCTGGTGAAGCGCCGCAATGGTGGCTTTTTCCAGATCTCGACTTCGACGCCGCTGCCGGGCCGTGCCACGGCCGAGGCGGTCGGCGCGCGCTATCGGGCGGCAATCGGAGCGTTACTGCCGTAGCATCGGTCCGTTTGTTGGGTCTCTCGCAATCATGGCCGTGAACGGGCACTGGCTCGTTCACGCAGCCGGCTTCAGGATGGAACGAGGCCGGCCGCCAGTGTCGCGAGGACGGTTGCGTCCGTGACCTGCTCGAGATTGTCGACGGTGTCGATCAGGCTCTTCGCCGTGTGGGCGGGGAGCAGCGTGGCGGCAAAGTCGAGGCAGCGCGTGAACTTGGCGAGATGCTGGTCACGGGTGAGGGGGCGGGCCGGATTGGCGAGCATGGTCTCGCAGCGCCATTCGAACGTGCGCCCGTCCTTCAGATGCACGGAAAGGCCTTGCGGCGCGAGGGCGTTGGGATCCGGATTGCTGTCGCTCAGTGTCCGAATGCGTGACGCCAGGGCATGCGTCGCGGGATCTTCGAGCGCCACGCCGCGAAAATCTGCAAGATCGAGCTTGCCGTTCTGCAGCACCTTGGCGACGGCGTAGGCCATGCACAAGCGGCTATAGCTCGCGCCGCTGCCGGGCAGCAGTGGGCGGCCGACGAGGCGTACGATGAGCGGCGGGGCCATGATCTCGATACGCTCGACATCGTCTGCGGTGAAGCGCTGCGCAGCTTGTAGTGCCGCTGCGCCTTCGATGCCGCCGTGCGTGGCGCGTCCGGCGGGGAAGGGCTTGTGGCTGAACTCGGCGATGCGCCAGACGCGGCCGAGGCTCGCCAGCACCGGCTCGAGATCGAAGTTGCCCTCGAACAAGGCGAGATAGCCATAGGGGCCTTCGAACACTGCGCTCGCGGGGGTGAATCCCAGGGTCGAAAGCTCGCAAGCATGCAGAGCAGCGCGAGCATTGAATGCAACCTGGACTGGGAGGATTGGGCTGCCCTCGGCATGGGCCTGCATGGTGCCGCTGGTCTGGGCCAACTGCCAGGCGAAGGCGGCCTGCAGAGCGCCATGGTCGAGGGCCAGGATGCGGCCGGCTGCCGCGACGGCGCCAAAGCCTCCGGCGGTGGCGGGGCGGAAGAAGCGAAAGCCTGCCTGCGATGCCAGTCCCAAGCCGGCCGCGACATCGACGCCGACAGCGACTGCCGCGATCAGCTCGCGGCCGTCGATGCAGCCGCGCTGTTCGGCGGCGGCCAGGGCCGCTGGCAGGACCGATGCCATGGCGTGCACCACGGCGCCCTCGTGCAGGCAATCGTATTCCTGGTTGTGCATCTGCCAGGCATTGAGAAAGGCCGCGGCTGGCGCCGACAGTCGCGCGGCTCGCCCCCACACGGCAGAGGCGCCACCGCCCCAGCCGGCGGCGACGCGAAACAAGCCGTCGCCGCCTTCGACGGAGGAGCCCGCCATGCCGACGCCGAGGCTGTCGAGCACATAGGTCTTGACTGCCAGCACCGCGGCGTCGGGCAGATCGGCGAAGCGTGTGTCGAGAGCATGAGCGGCGAAGCGTGCGGCGGCGGTCATGCCGTTGAATAGCGCACGCCGTCCGCCGCCGCTATTGTCCGGGGACAACAGTCCCATCGAGAGTAGCGCACCATGAGCACACCGGAGATCGACAAGGACGAGCTGGCTGGTATCCTGAAGCGAAACGGCCACGACCTCACCCCCGCCCAGATCGAGGCCATCCTGCCCGGCGTGGCGATCTTTCGTCGGATGATCGAGCGCGTGAATGCGCCACTGTCCCGCGAGGCCGAACCCGCGCTCACCTTCGACGTCGAGCAAGGCCAATGACCTTCCTCACCATCGCCGAGGCGTCAGCTCAGATCGCGGCCAAGAAGCTTTCGCCGCTCGAGCTCGCCAAGTCGCAGCTCGAGCGTATCCGCCGCCTCGATCCCCAGCTCGACTCGTTCCTGCTGGTGACGGAGGAGCGGGCGCTCGCCGATGCCAAGGCGGCCGAGGCGCGGCAGATGGCGGGAACGCTGCGCGGAAAGCTCGACGGCATCCCAATTGGGCACAAGGACATCTACAACACCGCCGGCATCCGCACGACGGCGCATTCGAAGCTGCTCGAGCACAATGTGCCGACGCGCGACGCCCATACCGTGAAGAAGTGGGCGGACGCCGGCACCGTCATGCTGGGCAAGCTCGCAACGCACGAGTTCGCTTTCGGGGGCCCGTCGTTCGATCTGCCGTGGCCGCCGGCGCGCAATCCCTGGAACCGCGAGCATTTCACCGCAGGCTCATCGTCGGGCACCGGCGCCGCGGTCGCAGCCGGGTTGATCCTCGGCGGCACCGGCTCGGACACCGGTGGCTCGATCCGCGGACCGGCCGCGTTGTGCGGCATCGCCGGCATCAAGCCGACCTATGGGCTGTCGAGCCGCGCCGGCATCCTGCCGCTCGCCTTCACGCTCGACCATGCCGGGCCGATGGCGTGGACGGCGGAGGATTGCGCGCTGCTGCTGCAGGGGATGGCCGGTCACGATCCCGAGGACCCGGCCAGCGTCGACCGCCCAGTGGCGAATTTTGCGTCCGATCTCGGCAAGGGCGTGAAGGGGTTGCGTATCGGTGTGGTCCGGCATTTCTTCGAGACCGACAACCGCGCCTCCGATGCGACGCGGGCCGGCATCGAAGCCGCATTGGACTTCTTCCGTAAGGAAGGCGCGGAGGTGCGCGACATCACGTTGTCACCTGCCGCCGACTACCACGCCGTCGGCTATTTGCTGATGGTCACGGAAGCCTACACCTTGCACGCGCCGTGGCTGCGCGAACGCTTCGCCGACTATGGCGAGCTGTTCCGCGATCGAGTCGCGCTGGCAGCGACCGTGAGCGGCCCAGACATCGTACAGGCGACGCGTCGCCGTCGCGTGCTGTGCCTGGAGATGGCGGCGGCGATGCGAGATCTCGATGTCCTCGTCAGTGCCTCCCAGGCGGGGGAGGCGCCGCGGATCGCCGACGTGCCGAAATGGGCCAACATGGAGAAGCCGTCCTTCACCATGCCGTTCAACGTCACCGGCTTTCCGGCGATCAGCATCTGCACCGGCTTCGGCGAGGGCGGCCTGCCGGTCTCCATGCAGCTCGCCGGCAAGCCGTTCAGCGAGCCGACGCTGTTCCGCGCGGCGCATGCCTACGAAACCGCGATGCCGTGGCGCAAGCGGCGACCTGCGATGTCCGGCTGAGGTTGCACAGCGCACGTCCGCCAAGCGACTTCCGCACGAGCCGCCGCGCGTCCACCGGCGTTCCCTGCAAGCTGTGACATGGGGGCGCCGGCGCGCTCTTGTCAGTTCCGCGGTAGAAGCAAGATGTTCCGCTTCGAAGCGTCAAGGTTGCCGGCTTTCCATCCGGCAACTTGGAGCGATGACCTCGACAGATGGAATACGAGTTCGGCAATCGGAGCATGTCGACGCGATTCCTCGAGCAGGAGGCGACGGACAGCCGGCTCACTGTGGCTCGATATTGAGGCCCTTGATCAGGTCGATCCAGACCGGGCCTTCCTCGTCGATGACCTTCTTGAAGTAGACTCGGTCGCGGGCGCCTTCATCGATCCCGAACGTGTCGAGGATTTTCTGGATGCGCTCGGTCTTGCCGCCTTCGACCATCACGTCGGAGAGCTTTTGCACGATGTGGTCCGGCATGCCGATCGGGCCGACCATGCAGATCCAGCCGCGCACCTGGAACGCCTTGTCGGTTGCGCCCTGCTCGTAGAAGGTTGCCACGTCGGGCAGCTTCTTCATGCGCACCATGCTTGGAACGGCGATAGCCCGGCCGGAGCCGTTCTGCAGGATCGGCGACGATGCGGCGTAGCTGCCGCTGCCGCCCTGGATCGCCCCCGAAGCCACCTCCTGCCACATCGGCGCTTCGCCGCGATAGTGAACGGCCTGGATGGAAAGCCCATAGATGCGATTGAGCGCCTCGGCGACGACGTGGGGATAGGACCCGGCGCCGTAGGTGCCGAGCGACACCCGGTTAGTGCGGGCGTAGTCGACGAACTCCTTGAGATTCTTCGCGGGCAGCTTGGCGCTGATCACAAAGGGAAGCTGCCCCGCGTTCAGCCACGAGATCAGGGCGAAGTCCTTATCGGGATCGTACGGCAGCTTCTTGAACAGGACCTTGTTCATCACCATCGTCGTCGAGATGGTGAACATCAGCGTGTAGCCGTCCGGCGGTGCGCTCTTCACCTGCTCGGCGGCGATGGCACCGGCTGCGCCCGCCTTGTTCTCGACGAATACGGGCTGGCCGGTCTTTTCTGCAATGTACTCGCCGTAGGCGCGGGCGAACACGTCGGTCAGCCCACCGGCAGGATAGCCGCACACGATGCGGATAGGCTTGCTCGGCCAGGTTTGCGCGATGGACTGCGCCGGCAGGCCAGCCGCGCCTGCCGCGATCGAAGCACGCACGATTACACCCCTTCGGGTGATCCCGTTGGTCATCACAATCCTCCCGTTAGGCGCGGTTCTTCTTGTGGCGGCTTCTGCCGTGTGCCCGCGCTAGCGGAAGCAGCATGACCTTGGAACCGAAGACCGTAAAGTGGTCAGGTTTCCTGAATCGAATGCTGGAGGAATGCCATCCTCGGCCTCAGCGGAACGTCAGCCCGTCGAAGCGGCCCGAGCGGCGCCATTCGTCGATGTACTTGAAATAGGCCGAGGCGCCGGCCGGATATCCGACGCTGAGCCGGGCGGCCAGGCCGGCATCCTGGCCCTCGTTATTGTAGTAGCCCGGCGTGCAGTCGGCGCCGCCAGTCATTCGTCCCGCGCTGGTCAACAGCAGGCTCACCCAGTCGTCCTCGGCTTTGCGGGTCACCTCGATCTCGCGAAGGCCGTTGTCGAGCGCGTGCCGGATCATGACGGCGATTGTTCGGCCTGCCTCGGTGAGGTTGTGCGGTACGTTCGAGATCAGGTTGGCGCCCTGCGTTGGCTGAACGAAGAAGGCGTTGGGGAATCCGTGGGCGTGGATGCCGTGCTTGCTGCGCATCCCGTCTTTCCAATGCTGTGAGAGGCGCATCCCGTCTCGGCCGACCAAGTCGAAGCCGGAGCGGCGGCGGTACTCGGTGCCGACCTCGAAGCCCGACGCATAGATCAGGCAGTCCAGCGGATACTCGACGCCGGCCACGACGACGCCCGCCGGAGTGATCCGCTCGACACCCTTGCCGTCCGTGTCGACGAGATGAGTTCTCGGCAGATTGAAGGCTTGCAGGTAGGAATCGTGGAAGCAGGGTCGCTTGCACAATTGGCGATACCAGGCCTTCAGCTTCTGCGCCGTCGCCGCATCTTCGACGATGGTGTCGACGCGGTTGCGGATCTCTTCCATCTTTTCGTGATCAGCATCCTCGAAGGCGGCGAGCATGCTCTCGCGCGTCCGTTGTTCCTTGGGCAGGGTGAGGATGCGCTGGCGGATGCGGCGGGAGAGATCGGTCCAGCCGTCCTGCACCAGATCTTCGGTTGCCGTGCCGCCGGCCTGGTTGGCGGTGAAATTCTCGAGCCAGCGTTGCTGCCAGCCCGACGTGGCAATGCCGCTGAACCAGCCGGGATCGATCGGCGCATTGGCGCGCACATCGACGGAAGACGGGGTGCGCTGGAAGACGTATAGTGCCCGAGCCGACCGGGCGAGGTGAGGCACGCATTGCACGGCCGTGGCGCCAGTGCCGATGATGCCGACTCGCTTGTCGGCCAGCTTGTCGAGGGGCGCGCCGGCGGGATCGCCGCCAGTATAGGCATAGTCCCAGCGGCTGGTATGAAAGGCATGGCCGGCGAACGATTCGATGCCGGGAATGCCGGGCAGTTTCGGGACATGCAGCGGCCCCGTGCCGAGGCCGATGAACTGGGCGGTGAAGGCATCGCCACGGTTGGTGCAGACCATCCAGCACGAACGCGCGCCGTCCCACGACAGGGCCTCGACCTCGGTATGGAACAGAGCGTTGTCGTACAGCCCGAAATGCTCGCCGATGCGGCGGCAGTGCGCCAGGATTTCGGGGGCATGCGCATACTTCTCGGTCGGCCGGTGGCCGGTCTCCTCGAGCAGCGGCATGTAGACCATCGAGGCGGTGTCGCACTGCGCTCCGGGGTAGCGATTCCAGTACCAGGTGCCGCCAAAATCGCCGCCCTTCTCGACAATGCGGACGTCGCGCACGCCGGCCTCGACCAGGCGTGCCGCGGTCACGAGGCCGGCGAAGCCGCCGCCGACGAAGGCGAAAGTGACGTGGTCGTTCTTGGGTGCCCTTGGTGCGACCGGCGTGTACGGGTCTTCGAGATATCGGGCGAATTGGCCGGTGAGCTGCAAGTATTGCCCATTGCCGTCGGCGCGCAGACGCTTGTCGCGCTCCTCGCGATACTTGCGGCGAAGTGCCTCGCGGTCGATCGGTCGGGTCGACGTGGCGGAGCCGTCGGAGGTCATGGGCGGGTCTGCTCGGGGAAGAGGGTTGGCTGGCGTCGGCGGCCTATAGCGTGCCGCCCCTGCCGCCGTCACCAACCGGGTTGTCGCGTGGGGTGCGAGTCCCCGGCATCGTCGGCAGCGCGGGTAAGCGCGATCTCGAGGATCCAGGGGCTTTGACGTAGGCGCAAATTCAGATCGAGCGCAACAACAACGGTTGGGCAAAGCCGATTGCGCCGGCTGGTGTACCTGACCTACGGTCGATACTTCGTGCCACCTCGAGGGATTGGATACGCTGGACCATGGCCAAGAAGACAGTTCCGCCCGCCTCGCCGGGATTCGACGCGCTGAAGTGGCGCTGCATCGGCCCGTCTCGCGGCGGTCGCGTGGTCGCCGTGTCGGGCGATCCGATCGACAAGATGACATTTTATTTCGGCGCCTGTGCCGGTGGCATCTGGAAGACGGTCGATGGCGGTGTCTTCTGGCAATGCGTATCGGACGGCTTCATGGGCAGCGCCGCTGTCGGATCGATTGCGGTGGCGCCGTCGGACGGCAACGTGATCTATGCCGGCACGGGCGAGACGGCGATCCGCCTCGACGTCTCCTATGGTGACGGCATCTACAAGTCCGACGATGCGGGCCGGACCTGGCGCAATATCGGGCTCGAGAACAGCAAGTTCGTCGGCCGAATCTGCATTCATCCGAGCAATCCCGACCTGGTCTATGTCGCCGCGCTCGGTGATGTGTTCGGGCCAAATTCGGAACGCGGCGTCTATCGCTCGCGCGACGGCGGCAAGAGCTGGGAACGGATCCTCTATCGCAGCGACGTCGCCGGCGCGATCGACCTGTCGATGGATCGCAACAACCCGCGCATCCTGTTCGCGTCGATCTGGGAGGCGCGCCGCAATTTCTGGAACATCTCCAGCGGTGGTCCGGGCAGCGGCTTGTTCCGCAGCACCGATGGTGGTGACACCTGGGAGGAGATTTCCCATCGGCCGGGTCTGCCGGATGGCCTGCTGGGCAAGATCGGCGTCGCCGTCTCGCCGGTGCGGGCCGGACGGGTTTGGGCGCTGATCGAAGCCGAAGGCGACAAGACCGGCCTCTATCGATCCGACGACTATGGCATGCGGTGGACCCACGTGTCGGCCAATCGCGACCTGATGCATCGGCCTTGGTATTACACGCACGTCTTTGCCGACACCGGCCACGCCGACACGGTCTTCGTCACCAACCTGCAGATGTGGAAGTCGACCGACGGCGGGACGAGCTTCAGCGAGATCACGACGCGTCACGGCGACAATCACGATCTGTGGATCGACCCCAACGACTGCACGCGCATGATCGAGGGCAACGATGGCGGCGCCCACGTCTCGTTCAACGCCGGTGCGTCGTGGTCGACCATCTACAATCAGAAGACTGCGCAATTCTACCGTATCGATGTGGACAACCAGTATCCCTACCGCGTGTACGGCACCCAGCAGGACAATACCTCGATCTCCGTGCCGAGCGCGTCGGAATGGGGCGTGATCACGCTGGCCGATTGCTCCTATCCGGGCACCGGCGAGAGCGGCTTCATCGCCGTCGATCCGCGCGATCACAATGTCGTCTATGTCGGCGCGATCGGGTCGAGCCCGGGCGGGGCAGGTGCCCTGCAGCGCTACGATCACCGCACGCGCCAGCTACAGCTCGTCAACGTGTGGCCGGAGGAATCGACCGGCATCGCGCCCAAGGACTTGAAGTATCGCTTCGCCTGGACCTTCCCCATCGTTTTCTCGCCGCACGATCCCGGCACGCTCTATGTCGGCGGCAACTGCGTCTTCCGCACCCGCGACCAGGGCATGAGCTGGACGCGGATTTCGCCCGATCTCAGCCTCAACGATCGCGAACGTCAGGGCCATTCGGGCGGACCGATCACGCGCGAGAGTGCCGGCGCCGAGGTGCACGCGACCTGCGCCTGCGTCGTCGAATCACCGCACCGCGCCGGCGAGATATGGGCCTCGACCGACGACGGCCTGGTGCATGTGACGCGTGACGACGGGCAGACCTGGCAGAACGTTACCCCCAAGGGCATGCCCGAGCTCGCTTATGTGGGCTGCGTGGAGGTGTCGGCGCACGACCCGGATACGATCTACGTCGCCGCCACGCGCTACAAGCTGTCCGACTACAAGCCGTATCTGTTCCGCACCAGCGACGGCGGGCGGACCTGGAAGTCGCTCAACGGCAATCTGCCAGCGACCGAGATCACCCGCGTCGTGCGCGCCGATGCGGTGGCGCCCGGCCTGCTGTTCGTCGGCACCGAGACCGGCATCCATTTCTCGCTCGACGACGGCGCGCGCTGGACGCCGATGCCGGGCTTGCCGGTGGTGCCGGTGTACGATCTCAAGCTCAAGGACAGTGACCTCGTGGCGGCAACGCATGGCCGCTCGTTCTGGATTCTCGACGACGTGACCGGGCTGCGCGGTCTCGTCGACGGCGGTCGTTCGACGCGCGTGATCGCGCCGCGAACGGCCATCCGCACGAAGCTGCATTGGAGTGCCGGCGCCAACGTGCGCACCGGGATCGCCTACGGCCCGGCCTTTGGCATCGACGGCAGCACGGTCATGGTCGAGCGGCCAGATGGCACGCGGGTGCGCGAGCATCTGGACGTTGGCGAGAATCCGCCCAACGGAGCGATCATTTACTATTGGCTGGCCGAGGATGCGAGCGGACCGGTGACGCTCACCTTTCGCGACTCCGCCGGCCGCAAGATCATCGCCTATTCGAGCGACGACAAGGACGTTCCACCAGCCCGTCGACCGGGCACCAAGGCCGGGCTCAACCGCTTCGTCTGGGATCTGAAATATCCCGGGCCGACCAAGATCGACTATGGCCTGGCGCCGCCCAGGCCCAAGCCGTTGGCGCCCGATCCGGAGAACCCGCCGGGTCCGACCGTCGTTCCGGGCACCTACGGCGTCGAGCTCGGCGTCGGCGGCGAGACGGAGGCAGCGAGCTTCAGCGTGGTCAAGGATCCGCGCTTGCCGACCACGCCCGAGCAGTACGCCGAGCAGTTTGCCTTGCACAAGCAACTGGTGGCGTCCTTGTCGAAGCTCAAGCAGGCCCTCAACAGCCTGCGCCGCATGAAGCTCCAGCTCGAGGAGGCAGGCGAGCGCGTGGGCAAGGGCGAGCGCGCGCTGCGCAACCGTGCCAGCGCGATTGTCCGCAAGCTGTCGGCGATCGAGAAGGTCATGGTCGACCCTCAGCGCAAGTCGGTGCGCGACGTGCTGCGAAATCCGGCGGGCCTCAACGACACGCTGTTCGACATGATCGCCATGACGACAACGGCCGATGCTGCCCCGACCACTCAGACCAAGGCGGTGTCGCGCGAGGTCATGGACAAGGTCGATAGCGAGGTCGCGAAGTTCGAGGCGATCGTCGAGGACGACGTTGCCGAGCTCAACAAAGCCCTGACCAAGGCGCGCGTGCCGCACGTCAGGGTGGCTTAGGAACACCCCTGGCGAACAACGACGCTGAAACCAAGAGGATCGTCATGTCCATGCATGTGAGCGGAGGAGTGTCGTCCGGACCGCCTGCCGGCGGCATCGGGTTCGTCGGCTGCGAGATGATGGCGGCGGCGTCGGCGCCCGGCGGACATGATCACGGGCACGCTCATCCACGGCGGCGCGAGGTGGTGGTCAATGGCAAGCGGGTCAAGACGATCGACATCCACGCCCATTGCTGCGTTCCGGCGGCGATGGCCCTGATCGATCATCCGCTCGAGGCGCCCGGCCTGTTGATGGACGATACCGGCACGCGCATCGCGGCGATGGATGCGCAGGGTATCGACGTCGAGGCGTTGAGCATCAATCCGTACTGGTATCGCGCCGGGCGCGATGTCGCCGCTGAGCTGATCAAGGTCCAGAACGAGACGTTGGTCGAGTTCTGCGCCGCCAACCCCGACCGCTTCGTAGGCTTCGCGACGGCGGCCCTGCAGCATCCCGAGCTGGCGGCCGAGCAGGTCGAGCATGCGGTGAAGAAGCTCGGCTTCAAGGGCGTTGGGGTCGGCGGTAGCGTCGCCGGTGAGGAGCTGGCCAATCCGCGCTTCCACCCGTTCTGGGCCAAGTGCGAGGAACTCGGCGTGCTTGTTTTCATGCATCCGCTCGGGACGCGCGAGCTCGAGTCGAGCGGTCGGCTGGGGGGCAGCGGCTTGCTCACCAACACGATCGGCAATCCGCTCGAGACGACCATCGCGCTGTCGCACCTGATCTTCGAGGGCACGTTGGATCGCTTTCCGGGGCTGAAGATCTGCGCCGCACACGGCGGAGGTTTCTTGCCGTCCTACGCCAATCGGTCCGACGCGGTGTGCCGGACCTTCCCCAACCGGGTGGGGCCGCTGCCCAAGAAGAAGCCGACTGCCTATCTCAAGGATGGCCAGCTCTTCTTCGACACGATCGTGTTCACGCCGGAAGCGTTGCGCCACCTGATCGCCGAGACTGGGCCCGGGCAGATCATGATCGGCACCGACTATCCCTTTCCGTGGACAAGCACCGAGGTCGACCTGGTGCTGAGCACGCCCGGCCTCAGCGACGATCAGCGCATCGCGATCCTGGGCGGGACCGCGGCCCGCCTGATGGGCATCGTCTGATCGCCTGCGACTTGGACCGCGGAATGGCCGTGGTTCGGGAGAACACGAACCTCGATCATGACACCCAGTCCTGCTGCCTTCGATCGGCTGCGCCAGCGCATCCAGGCCTTGCGGGCCAAGACGGTCGCCAATGGCTGCACCGAGGGCGAGGCGCTGGCCGCGGCAGCCAAGGTGGCGGAACTGCTCGACCGCTACGACCTCTCGCTTACCGACGTCGAGATCCGCAGATCGTCTTGCGAGCAGCTCGTCTACCAGGTTCGCCGTAACAAGCGTATTCCGCTCGACGAGTGCATCGGCGTGATCGCCGACTTTTGCGACTGTCGAGTTTGGCGAGAGAAGGATCGCTCGGGTGACGTTCGCTGGGTGTTTTTCGGCCTGCGTGCCGATATCGAGGCCGCTCACTGCCTTGCCGAGATGATCGACAGCACCGTGCGCACCGAGCTTGGTCGCTACAAGACCTCGGTGGCCTACCAGGCCTTTCGCCACCAGGAGCGCCATGTGGCCAATGCCTCGTTCACGCTGGGCATGCTGGCCTCGATCGCCGACAAGCTCGCGGCGATGAAGGCCGCGCGCGAGAGCGCCCACCGGGGCGGTCGAGCCATCGTTGTCGCAAAGCAGGCCGTTGTCGACGCCGAGATCGAGAAGCTGGGCCTCGAGCTGCGAACGCTGCCGCACACCAGCCGCATGGTGTCGCCGCTCGCGTATGAGGCCGGCGAGGTTGCAGGGGAAACCTTGGCGATCGACGCAGGCGAGCTTGATCGGGAGCGAAAGGGTGCTTGAAACCGGCGAACAAGCGGGACGAGGATGCGGGAGGGTCGCTCGGTGAAGCGGCCAATCGAATCGGAAGTGGTGCGCAACTGGCGGACTCCTGCCTTCATGAAGATCGAGGGCAGGGTGGCAGCCCGAATCGATCCGCAAATGCCGGATGCCAAGCCGTCGCTGTGGACCATCCCACCCTGGCTGATCGCTGTTGCCGTGATCGTCATCATGCTGTGCCTGATGATTCCGGGCTTCCTGCTCGATCTGGAGCGGGTGTAGGAATTGGCCTCGGCCTTGACGGCCACGCCGCTGTTGCACGAGAGTTTCAAGCTGAGAGTCACGCCGAGGAGACTGAGATGGGTGACGACCACGAGCATGACCACGATCACGATCACAGGGGCCAGGACATTCCGTCGGCGACCGCGCTCAGGGTCAAGGCTCTCGAATCTTTGCTCGTGGAGAAGGGGCTTGTCGATCCGGCGGCGCTCGATGCCCTGATCGACGTCTACGAATCGAAGATCGGGCCGCGCAACGGCGCCCGCGTCGTGGCACGCGCCTGGACCGATCCGGCTTACAAGGCCCGGCTGCTAAAGGATGCCTCGTCGGCCATCGCCGAGCTGGGCTACAGCGGTGCCCAGGGCGAGCACATGGTCGTGGTCGAGAATACGCCCGCCGTGCACAACCTCGTCGTCTGCACGCTGTGCTCCTGTTATCCGTGGCCGGTGCTCGGGCTACCGCCTGTCTGGTACAAATCCTACGCCTACCGGTCGCGGGCGGTTATCGATCCACGCGGCGTTCTGTCGGAGTTCGGCCTGTCGCTCGGCGATGACGTCTCCGTGCGAGTCTGGGATTCGACCTCCGAGATCCGCTACCTCGTCCTGCCCCAGAGGCCGCCCAACACCGACAATCTCGAAGAGGAGGCGCTCGCCGAGCTGGTCAGTCGCGACTCCATGATCGGTGTGGCTCTTCCTGCGGCGCCGGAAGGGAATGCCAAGCCATGAACGGCGTTCACGACATGGGCGGCATGCATGGCTTCGGTCCGGTCCAGCCCGAGGTCGACGAGCCGGTGTTTCATGCCCCGTGGGAAGGAAAAGTCTATGCCATGCGCCGTCTGATGGGCGCTTGGCGGCGCTGGAACATCGATGCCGGCCGCCACGCCATCGAGAGGATACCGGCGGCCGAGTACCTGCGGTCGAGCTACTACGAGAAATGGCTGCAGTCGCTCGAGACTCTGCTGATCGAAAGAGGGGTGGTCACGGCAGGAGAGCTGTCGACCGGCCGGGCCGACCCTGCGGCGCAAAGGATGACGCCGCCTGTAATGGCCGCCGACGTACCGGCAATCGCGACAGTTCGCGGCTCGTCCGAACGCGAGACGTCGGTGCCGGCGCGCTTCGCCATCGGCCAACAGGTCCGCGCCAAGATCATCAATCCGGTCGGACACACGCGACTGCCGCGCTATGTCCGCGGCCGCCAGGGAACGGTCGAGCTCGATCACGGCGCGCATGTTTTTCCTGATTCCAACGCGCACTTCCAGGGTGAGGCGGCGCACCGGCTGTACACGGTGCGCTTCGCCGCCCGCGAGCTTTGGGGCGAGGCGGCCAAGCCGGCCGACGCCGTCCTCGTCGACCTGTGGGAGGCGTACCTTGAGCCTGTCTGACGCCACTGCCTTGCCGGGCCTGCCGCGGGACGACGACGGCCCGGTCTTTGCCGAACCGTGGCAGGCGCAGGCCTTCGCGCTTGCCGTCGAGCTCAGCCGGCGCGGCGCCTTCACCTGGACCGAATGGGCCGACTCGCTGGGGGCCGTGCTGCGCGAGGCGACCGCCCGGGGGGCGCCGGACGACGGCTCGCGCTACTACGAGCATTGGCTGATCGCTCTCGAACGGCTGTGTCTTGCCAAGGGCTTGACGAACCTAGGCGTGCTCGACGGCCGGACTCAGGCCTGGGAGGCCGCCTATCGGCGTACACCACACGGCAAGCCGGTCGAGCTTCGCGCAGGCGATGGAGCGCAGTAAGCACCGGCAGCAGTCGTTCTCAGTTCACCCGGATCAGCGGCCCTGCGGTAGCCGAATGAGTGTCCGACCTCGCTCCGCCGCCCCGATTGCCCCGTGCCATTGCAGGCCGAACAGGCTCACCTGAGTCGTCTGTTCTTGGTCGCCGAGCTTCGGCGCTCACGCCAGGCCGGCGACGGGAACCGAGGGCCGCCGGTCGGTATGATTGGCGACCAGCGCCTTGGCCTGGTCGACGCTGCCGGCCTTGAGGTAGGCGGCGAGCAGGGTGTTCTCGATCAGGTCGCGCTGGGCGCGGCTGCCGCCGATGCGCACGGTTTCGGCCAGCACCGGCTCGAGAACGGCGATCGCTGCCGGCCAGTCGCCGCGCCCGTAGGCCGCAAGCCCGACTGCGAGGCGGGGCACCACATCGCCGGCCGGCGAGCGACCCGACACGGCACGCTGCTGCAGCTCGCCGACGATAGCCGAGATACCGTCCTGGTCGCCTACGGCGACGCAGGCCAGAGCCCGGTGAACATCGACGAAGGCGATGCCAGCCTTGGGAAAGGATTTCAGCGCGTAATCGCGGACCTCTCTCCAAAGCGGCGCCTTGCGCGGGTGGCCGGCCAGCTCGGCACGCCACAGGAAGGCGGGCGCGTCGGTGGCGACGTTGAGCGCTGGTCCCCAGGCGCCGCCAGGATGGACCTGTGCTTCGTAAACCTGCCAAGCTCGCCCGGTATCGCCGAGAATCAGGGCGAACATCGCGATGTGCCAGGAGATATGGCAGTGCATCATGCCTTCGCGCGGATAGTCCGGTAGCCAGCCTTCGAGATAGTCGAGCGCCCGCCGATCCTCGCCCATCTCGTAGAGCACGTGCGCCTTGATGTGGGCGCCGTGGGCATTGCGCGGATTGGCGGCCATGCTGCGTTCGATCAGGTCGAGTGCCTCGTCGAGCCGGCCGACCTCCTCGAGAGCGAAGGCGTACACCGCCTGGAACCACCAATCGTCGTCGAGATGGGGGCGCAGCCGTTCGAGGAACTCGACCTGCTCGGGCTCGCGCCCCTGGCGACCGCTGAAGCCGATCAGGCCGAAAACGCCGGTCGCCGGCGAGGCCACCATGGCATCGCGCGGAAACTGCGTGAGGTGCGCCCGCGTGGCGGCCAGCGATTCGACCGGCTTGCCCTCGATGGCGAGACAGAGTGCATCGATGTGGCCTTGCTCGCGCGGGGTCGTGGCGGCGGCGAGCGCGCGGGCCCGTGTCAGCGCTTCGCGGGCGCCGGCGACGTCAGCTTGCAGGAAGCGCGCGCGGGCCAGAGCTACGTATGCCAGGGCAAAATCGCGATCGGCCTCGACGGCACGCATCAGATGATCGGAGTCTCCGGGCCCGGCGGTCAGCACGCCATCGCAGCCGGCAACGTAGGCGTCGCGCGCAACCTCGGAATTGGTGCTGATGGACAATCCGTAACGATCGAACAACATGCTGCTCGGCCTCCCTCTCGTCTCTCTCGGGACCGGCGGTTCGGGCGCCGGCCATTGTCTCTCGGTCATCTCGATGGTACGCCAGCCAGAGGCCGGCCAGAACAGGAGTCACGCCGTGAGCTCAGAAGATCGACCGAAATACCCGGCGATCTTCGATGGCGTCTTCTACACGATCGCCGGCCTGTGCGGTTTTGCCACGGGAATCGTCGGTGCCGCCTTCCATCTTTGCGTCAATGCGCTGATGGCCTGGCCGACGTGGCTGCCGAGCTGGGTTGCTTCGTCCGGCCTGACGATCATCGTGGCGGCCATCGTCGCAGCCGTCGCGGTGACACTGGCCTTCCTGCTCACCGATCGCATCGCCCCTGAAGCCTCCGGCAGCGGCGTGCCGCAGGTCGAAGGCGCGCTCGAAGGGGTCCACGAAATTCGCTGGCGCCGGGTCCTCCCCGTCAAGTTCGTCGGCGGCGTGCTCGGCCTGTCGGCCGGCCTGGTCGGCGGTCGCGAGGGCCCGACCATCCACATGGGGGCCGCCATCGCCGCTTTCCTAGCCGAGCGGCTGCGCTTCATGCGGCTCGACCTGCACACCATGCTCGCGGCCGGTGCCGCCGCCGGCCTGGCCGCGGCCTTCAACGCTCCGCTGGCGGCCATCCTGTTCGTGGTCGAGGAGACGCGAAAGCAATTCCACTACACCTTCCGTTCCTATGTCGCGGTGATCGTCGCCTCGGCCGCCAGCGCGTTCGCTATGGAGCTGGTCGGTGGCACGGCGCCTCAGCTTCGCTTGGATACGCATGCCATGCCGCTGCCTCTGCTGCCGGTCTTCGTTCTGCTGGGCGCGGGGCTCGGTCTGCTCGGTGTCGTGTTCAATCGAACCTTGGTGCTCGCTCTCGACTGGCGAGCGGAGACGTTCAATCGCTGGCCTTGGCTCTATCCGGTGATCGTGGGCGCCGCCGTGGGCGCGCTCACCATTGTGCTGCCGCTGGCGGTGAGGGGAGGCGAGACCCTGATCCCGCACATGGTGGTGAGCAGCGTGCCGTTCTTGAGCCTGGTGCTGATCGCCCTGGTGCGCTTTGTCGGCACCATGGCGAGCTATCCGGTCGGTGTGCCGGCCGGCATCTTCTCGCCCCTGCTGGCGCTCGCCACCGTGGTCGGCCTGGTCGCCGCGGTGGTCGTCGAGGCCACTCTGACGGCGATGTCACTACCCGTGCCGCCGCTGATGGCCGCGGCCTTCGCTGTCGCTGCGATGGGCGGCCTGTTCTCGGCCACCGTTCGCGCGCCGCTGGTCGGTGTCGTCCTGGTGGTCGAGCTGACCGGCGGTTACGAGCTGATCCTGCCGACGCTCATCACCTGCGTGACCGCCCATGTCGTCGCCGAGGAGCTGAAGGGGCGGCCGATCTACGAGGTGCTGCTCGAGCGTGCCCTGCGGCTGGCCGGGCAGGAGCCTCGTCCACCCTCGACGACAGCCTCGTCGCCCGTCGGCATCGACGACCACCGGCGCTGAAGAGCAATTGGAGGAAGCAGGGTGGCAGGCAGCAGCACGGCCCGGGTTATCGTCGCCGGCGCCATCGGCAACGTGCTCGAATGGTACGATTTCGCCGTCTATGGCTACTTCGCCGCCTCGATCGGCCGCGTCTTCTTCCCCAGCCAGGACGCCGTGGCGCAGGTGCTGGCGGCCTTCGGAATATTTGCCGTCGGCTTCTTCATGCGGCCGCTCGGCGGCGCCCTGATCGGCTATGTCGGTGATCGCTTCGGGCGCCGAGCGGCGCTTACGTTCTCGGTCGCGGCGATGGCCATCCCGACTTTCCTGGTGGGCGTTCTGCCGGGCTACGACACGATCGGCATCGCCGCACCGGTCCTGCTGACCGTGCTGCGCATGGTTCAGGGACTGTCGGTGGGCGGCGAGTACACCACGTCCGTTGTCTTCATGGTCGAGCATGCTCCGCCGGAACGGCGCGGCTTGATCGGCGCTACCGCGAGCTGCGGGGCAGTCGGCGGCATTCTCGCAGGGTCTGCATCGGGAGCGTTGCTGGCATCTATCATGTCACAGGAGGCTCTCGAAGCCGTGGGGTGGCGCCTTCCGTTCATCATCGGCCTGGTTGTCGGGTTGGCGGGGCTGGCGTTACGCCGCGGCATTCACGAGAAGCCGAGCGAACGGGCACATGAACGCTCGCCGCTCGCCGAGACCTTTCGCGATCACGGTCCGCTGCTGCTCCGCCTCGCCGCCTTGTCGGTCTTCAATTCCGTCGGCTTCTACCTGATGTTCGTCTACATCGTGAGCTGGCTTCAACTGGTCGACGGCGTGACTCCGGCGCGGGCACTCGGCATCAACACCATCAGCATGGTGCTTCTGCTGCCTCTGATCGTCACGATGGGATGGCTGACCGATCGCGTCGGACGCCGGCCGGTGATGCTGGGCGCCACAGCCCTTGCCATCGTTGGGGCCTGGCCGCTGTTCTGGCTGATGCACAGTGCCAACCCGGCGATTGTGCTGCTCGGGCAGCTCGGCTTTGTCCTGTCGGTCGGCACCTTCATCGGCTGCCAGCCAACCATGATGGTCGAGGCCGTGCCGGCCAAGGTGCGCTGCACGGCGATTGCGCTGGGCTACAACGTCACGCTTGGGCTGGTCGGTGGCCTCAGCCCTCTGGTAGCGACCTGGCTGGTCGAGCGCACGGGCAACGACTACAGCCCCGGCTTCATGATCATGGCCGCTGCGTTCGTGTCGTTTATGGCCCTGCTGACCTACCAGGAGACCTATCGCAAGCCGCTTGAATGAATCCTCCCCAGCGAAGCTGGGGAGGAGGATGATTTATGCGCCTTCCAGCAGCTCCGGCACGACCCACAGCGCCGGCTCGCCGCGGGCGACGCGTTGGACGTTGTCGAAGCCGTTGCGCAGGCGCGTGATGTTGCTCTCCCAGGTCGGTCCTGCGAGGTGCGCCGTCAGGACTACGTTGTCGAGCTTCAGCAGCGGGTTGTCGGGCGGCGTCGGCTCCTCGTCGAAGACGTCGAGGCCGGCGCCGAACAGGTTGCCGGCCGATAGCGCCGCCGTCATCGCCTTCTCGTCGATCACCGGGCCGCGCGAAGTGTTCACGATGATCGCCGACTTCTTCATCACGGCCAGCTCCTGCGCGCCGATCAGGTGATGGGTCGAGGCATTGAGCGGAACGTGCAGCGACAGGATGTCGGAGCCGCGCAGGATCTCGGGCAGCAGACGGAAGCGCACGCCGAGCGCATCCTCTTCGGCTTCCGACAAGCGCTTGATGTCGTAGTAATGCACGACCATGCCGAAGGCCTGGGCGAGTCGCGCCACCTTCTTGCCGATTGTGCCGAGGCCGACGATGCCCAGCACCTTCTCGCGCACCTGATGGACGGTCGGCGGCTGGTTGCCGTGCCAGCGGCCGGCGGTGACGTTGCTGTGCTGGGTGATGAGGCGGCGCGACACCGCGAGCATCAGCAGCACGGCGTGCTCGGAAACGGCGACCGAGTTGGCGCCGCCGTTGTTGCACAGCGGCACCTTGCTCTTGCGCGCCGCGTCGAGGTCGGCGCGGTCGTAGCCGGCGCTCAGAAGCTGGATGAGCTTTAGCTTGGGAGCGTCCTTGAAGAGCTGCGGCGTGACGTATTGCTGGACGAATCCCACGAAGTAATCAGTGCCCGGAAGTGCCGCCTTCATCTCCGGCGAATTGTGCAGCGCCTTGACGATCTCGAACCCCTTGGGGGCGAGGTCGTCGACCATGGAGATGGTGTCCCGAGGTCCGACGACGAGTACGCGTTCAACCATTAGAGTGCCTCCGCAGCATCACGATGACCTTTGAGCAGGCCGGGCAGCCGGCCGGGCTCGGTGCGGCCCCAGCCGCATTCCGCCGACAGGCCGAAATCGCCAGAGATGTGGCGCCGCGCCACCGCGACGCGGGCGCGATCGCCGGCATCGTCGTCGTGGTGCAGCAGCCCGAGATAGAGCTTGGCGCCCGCAGGCCGCTTCCAGGCGGCGAGCGGGGCATAGAACACATCGTCGGTGCGGCCCTTCGGCACCGGGATGTGGAAGAAGTCGATGGGGCGGTGCGTGGTGGCGGCGATGCCTTCCATCATCTCGACCAGGATTCCGGAGTCCTTGGGCTGCACCAGATGCTCGTCTCGCGGCGAGCCGTAACACAAATGGTAGCCCATCTCGATTCCCCTCGGGACGGCGTCGCCCAACCGGCCCAGCATGTCGAAGGTCTGCTTCTTGTAGTCCCCCGGGCGGTCTTTGAAGTAGCCTTCGAAGGCCAGAACCTCCTGGCAGACGTCCCACTGGAGGGTGAGGTCCGCATCCGGGATCGCCTCGACGATCTTGGCGAGGGCCGATTTCAGGGCGCGCTCGTAGACGCCGATGTAGGTCTGCCGGGCCGGTCCGCTGACATAGAGATAACCGCTCGCCTGCGGCGTCGGCAGGGAGACCTGGAAACGCATCGCCGCGGGAATAGAGCCACCGGCGCGCAGCCGCTTGAATACGTCGTAGGAAGCGAGGGCGGCTTTGTCGTAGCCGGTGTCGAATGTCACGGCCTGGGGATCGGTGGCGGGCTTGAAGCGGACCTGTTCGATCTCGCGCACCAGCTTGCCGTCCCACTGGACGAACTTGTAGGGCGGCACCGTCGGATCGATCTCCATGGCCGGATGATCGAGCAACATCTGGCGCTGGAAGTAGACCCAGCGCGCGCGTTCGCCGGTCTCTCCGTCCGGAATGCAGCGCAGGTACGGCCCGAGTGTCTCGGCGAGCCGGCGGAACACCTGCTCGCTGCTGTCGAGCGGGATGCTGCCGATCAGGTGCAGGCGGTCCTGCTTCTCCATCAAGCGACCTTCTCCAGCTTCTGCAGCGAGCGCAGGTAGCTCGGCACCGGCGTGCCGGGATGGGTGCCCGACCAGTTGGTGTAGCTCACCTCGCCGACATAGATGTCGCCCCGGCTGTCGACCGCGAGCCCATGCGGCGAGAGAAACTTGCCGGGCTCCTGGCCAGGGCCGTGCTCGCCACCCAGGCGGGCGATCACGCCGCCCTTCTTGTCGACGATCGTGAGGCGCGGGCCGATGTTGGTGTGCTTGCTGTTGACCGGCATGCCGGGACCGAGCTCGCCGATGATGAATTGCGGGTTCTTGCCGCCGCCACAGCAGTAGAGCGCACAGGGCCGATGCATGTTGTTCCATTGCAGCTCGTACTTGCCGTTGCCGTCGAACACCTGCACGCGGTGGTTCTCGCGGTCGGCGACGTAGACCCAGCCATCTTCGTCGGTGGCGATGTTGTGCACGATGTTGAACTGGCCGGGATCGGTGCCGGTGGTGCCCCAGCACATCAGATGGCGGCCGTCCGGCGTGTATTTGTGGACGCAGGAATTGCCGTAGCCGTCGGCGACGTAGATCTCGCCCTTGGGCGAAAGCGCCGTGTGGGTGCAGCGGTTGAACGGTCGGCCGCTCAGGAACGGCGCCGGCTGGTTGGGCACGCCAATGGTCAGCAGCACCTTGCCGTCGGTGGTGATCTTGCGGACGGTGTGGTCGCCGTCGTCAGTGCAGTACAGTGTGTCGTCGCTGTCGATATAGATGCCGTGGGCGCGGCCGAACAAACCCTCACCCCAGGAGCGTAGGAAGTTGCCGTCGCGGTCGAACACCATCATCGGATGCTGGCCGCGATTGAACACGTAGACCCGATCCTTGCTGTCGACGGCGACCGCTGCGACGTCGCGGAATTCCCAGCCGTCGGGCAGCTTGGCCCAGTTCTCGACCACGCGATACCGATGCTCGCCGCTGCCTAGAATCACCGACATGGGTTGCTCCTTAATTCTGCCCCTCATGTTCCTCTCCCCCTAGTGGTGGAGAGGAGTTCGATCTTGTTTGTCACCCGGCCAACATCATGGCGTCGGAGATTTTTTCCGCCGTCATCAGGGTTGGGAAATTGGTGTTGGCGCAAGGCACGACGGGAAACACGGACGCATCGACCACGCGCAGGCCCTGGACGCCCTTGACCCGGCCCTGGGTGTCGGTCACCGACATCGGGTCGTCGGGGCGACCCATGCGACAGGTGCAGGAGGCGTGCCACACCCCGATCGCTGCCTTGCGCACGAAGGCTTCGAGCGCATCGTCGTCGGTCATCACCTGATCGAAAGTGTAGCCCTCGACCACGAACTTATCGATCATGTAACGGCGCAACGCCGCCGGCCCGTCGAGGCATTGCGCCACGATCTTGGTGAGGATCTTGTTCTTGGTGTTGACGACGCCGATTGCCCGCACGCGGTCGCTGTAGGCTGCGGGGAAGGGGACGTCCGTCACCTTCTTCAGCTCGTCGGTCATCTGCACCGCGGCCATCAGCTTGAATCCGCTCATCAGCCGGTCGAGGTCGCGCTTGTCGGACAGCAAGTTGAACTCGACGATCGGTTCGCTGCGATAGTCGCGCGAGGCGAGCTTGACTTGGCCGGTCTCCGAGTAGGTCTTGTTGATGAAGGTGAGCAGCGAGGCGATCTGCTCGCCGACCGCGTGCCAGGCCGACTTGCTCACCACCGCCACGAACATGTCACCCTTGGGGATGCCCGGCAGCCCGGATGAGTAGCGAAGGCCGAGATGGATGTGCCGGCGCGTGTGCTCGTTCATGCGCGAGCCGCGCCGGATGAACGAGGAGAGCGCGATCGACGGATGGTCCATCAGCCGCTGGCCGACGCCGGGCAGGCCGGCGATGACCGGAATGCCGAGCTCGGCGAGCTGGCCGACCGGTCCGATGCCGGCACGCATCAGATGAGCCGGCGAATGGATGGCGCCGGACGAGAGGATTACCTCCTTGGCGCGGAATTCCTGCTCCTTGCCGGCGATCATCGCCGTCACGCCGACGCAGCGCGTGCCATCGAACAGCAGCGACTTCACCTGAGTGTCGGTGGAGATCGTGAGGTTGGCGCGCTTGCGCGTCTCGGCGTCGAGATACCCCATGGCAGCAGAGACGCGACGCTCCTCGGCATTGGAATGGGTCACCGGGAAGTAGCCGTCGACGAACTCGCCGTTCTGGTCGGGCAGGAACTTGAAGCCCTTGGCCGCAAAGCCCTTCGCCACCGCCTCGGCGTGGCCGGTCCAGTGCTCGCGCGGAATGCGCCGCACCGGGATGCGGCCCTCCTTGCCGTGATAAGGGCCGTCGAAGTCGAGATCGCGCTCGACCTTCTTGAAGAACGGCAAGACCGCGTTCCAGCCCCAACCCTCGGCGCCGCGGGTCACCCACTCGTCGTAGTCGGTAGGGGCGCCGCGATTGGCCATCTGGCCGTTGATCGACGAGCCACCGCCCAGCACGCGGGCCTGCTCGTACTTGCGCAGCGGCGGCCGGTTCTCGTGCGGATTGTTGTGCGAGACGACTTGCGTGTGGACCCGAAGCTCGGTCCAGTGGAAGCGCGGGTCGAAGTAGGCCGTGCCGGAGTAGCTGTCGGCGATCTCCTTCGGCTCCTGGCCCGGCGGCGTATCCTGGCCGGCCTCGCACAGCAGGACCTTGTTGGCGCTGCGGGCCGACAGGCGCTGCGCCATGACCGATCCGGCCGAGCCGCCACCCACGATGATATAGTCGTACACGGTCGTTTCCCCGATTTGTTGTCGCTACGCTAGCACGCCTGACGGCAAATGTGCGCGCCGACCTTGCCGTTGCAAGCCAAGCCTGCAATCGTTTGCCGTTGCACCAGGGGAGGTTTCGTATGCCGGACGTTACTGCCGCAAATCCCGATATCGCCACGCCGGAGCTGATGAAGGCGATCTCCGCGGCCTTCAACAGCCGCGACGTCGATCGCATCGTCTCCTTCTTCACCGACGATGCGACCTTCTGGCTGGCGCGCGGTCCCGAGCCGGTCGGCAGGACGCTGAAGGGCAAGGACATCATCGCCAAGACGCTGGCAGCCCGCTTCAAGGTGATCCCCGACATGCGCTGGGACCACAAGGAGTACATCTACGCTGGCAACCGGGCGATCTCGGTGTGGACCGTGAAGGGCAAGGGCAGCGACGGCGAGGACCTGAACTACCAAGGTTGCGACATCTACACATTCCGTGGCGGGAAGATCTGCGCCAAGGACACCTACTGGAAGATCGTCGAGCAGAAGGATCGGCTGTAATGAGCTACGATACCGTCATCCGCGGCGGCACCATCGTCGATGGCTCTGGGCGGCCGCGTTTCTCCGGTGATGTTGCCATCGAGGGCGGCCGCATCGTCGAGGTCGGCCGCGTCTCGGGCACCGCTCGGCGCATGATCGATGCCGATGGCCTGATTGTGGCGCCAGGCTTCATCGACGGCCACACCCACATGGATGCCCAGGTCGCTTGGGATCCGCTGGGAAGCTGCTCGTGCTGGCACGGCGTCACCAGCGTAGTGATGAGCAATTGCGGCTTTGCGCTGGCGCCGTGCAAGCCCGGGGACCGCGACTGGTATGCGCGCTGTCTGTCGGCGGTGGAGGATATCCCGACCGACGCCATGGCCGCCGGCATCGACTGGACGTGGGAGACCTTCCCCGAATACCTCGCAACCGTCGAGCGTCTGCCCAAGGCGATCAACTACGGCATGTATATCGGCCATTCTGCGCTACGCATGTACGTCATGGGCAAGCGCGCGCTCTCCGAGAAGGCCACGGAGGACGACATGGCGCGCATGGCGGCGGCGGTGCAGGAGGCGCTGAAGGCTGGAGCAATGGGCTTCTCGAGCTCGCGCGCCTCCACGCACGTCACGCCGGACGACACGCCGGTGGCGAGCCGCATCGCCGAGTGGGAGGAGATCGACCGCATTCTGGCGGCCATGGCCGAGCTCGATGCCGGAATCTTCCAGATCGGCCCCGACATCGCGAGCGGGCCGCGCCATCGCATCTTCCTCGAGCGTCTGCGCAAAGTGGCGCTCGACTACAGGCGGCCGATCATGTTCGGCGTGCTGGCGACCAGGCAGGGCGAGGATCCGACCCCCTGGAGCTATCAGACCAAGTATATCGACGAGACGGTCGCCGCCGGCGGCCGCATGTACGGCCAGGGCACGACGCGCTCGATCAATGCCATCTTCTCCTTGAAGTCATACCTGCCGTTCGATGTCCTGCCGGCGTGGCGACCGATCCGGGCGATGCCGATCGACGAGCAGAAGAAGAGGCTGCAGGACCCGGCGGTGCGGCGCGAGCTGGTGGCCGCCGAGGAGAGGATGAAGCCGCGCGACAAGACCTTCCAGGGCGGGGGCGCGGCGACGACCGATCCGCGCAAGCCGGATTACGCCAACCTGTACGCCATGAAGGGAACCGACTGGGATGATCCCACGGTCGACCAGCTCGCCAAAGCAGGTGGCAAGCATCCGGTCGAGGTGATGATCGATCTTTCATTGGCCGACGAGAATCAGATCTACGTGCAGCCGCTGGTCAACGAATCGCCGGACGACGTGCTCGGCATGTTGAAGCATCCGCGCACGCTCGCGACCTTCTCGGATTCGGGTGCCCATGTCTGTCAGGAGATGGGCTCCTCCCTGCAGACTCATTTCCTGAGCTACTGGGTGCGCAAGCGCGGCGCCTTCACGCTGGAGCAGGCGGTCAAGAAGCTCACACACGATAATGCCCAGGCCTGGGACCTCGACGATCGCGGGCAGGTGCGCCAAGGCTTCAGGGCCGATCTGGTGCTGTTCGAGGAGGATCGCATCCGGCCACTCCTGCCGACGGTAGAGAAAGACCTGCCGGGCGGCGCCCGCCGTCTGGTGCAGAAGGCCGAGGGCATCAAGGCCACCCTGGTCAACGGCGCGGTTGCCTTCGAGAATGGCGAAGCGACGGGCGCCTACCGGGGCGAGGTGCTGAAAGGCAAGCTGGCCTCGTGAGGCCTCGCCTCCTTCTGGCTGCTGTCGGCGTTGTCGTGTCGGGCGCGGCGATGGGCCAGAGCAAGTCCGCGCCGGCGCCGGCCAGCAGCAATGGAGCCATGGGCGCGCTGACGCGCCTCGACACCCTGCACTACAGCAGTGCGCACGGCCTGCGTCGTGGCCCGGATGGCCAATGGATCGGCAAGGCGACCCGTGGCGGCATTGAGAAATCCGTGACCGTCACGCCGCAAGGCGCTGTGGTCGCCCGGTGAAATCAAAGGTCCCTCGCTACGCTCGGGATGACGTCCTCGCTGTCATCCCGAGCGTAGCGAGGGACCCTTCATCAGAGCTGCCTCGGCACAGTCCTAGATACGGAGTACAGCCATGAGTGAACGACCGATCCCGACCTACCAGGCGCTGGTCGACGACATCAAGGCGCTCGGCACCGAGCAGGTGTTCGGCTTGATGAGCGACGACACGGCGGTGTTCGCCACTGCGCTCGACAGCGCCGGTATCCGTTTCTACGGAGCCCGGCACGAGAACAACGCCATCGCCATGGCCGAGGGCTTCTCTTATCGCTCGGGCGGTCTCGGCATTGCCGTCATCGGGCGCGGTCCGGCAACGGCCAACGGCCTGCATGCCGCGACCTACGCCAGCCGCGCGGGCTCCAAGGTGTTGATCATCTCGGGCGAGGCGGCGGTGCCGTCGGGTGCCCCCAATGGAATTGGCCCCGACTACAAGAGCTTCAATGCCACCGCCGTGCTGGCGGCGGCCGGCATCCGCACTTTCGTCGCCACCAGTCCCTCGACCGCGCGCGGTGCCCTGGCCGACGCCGTCGCGGCGGCCATGCAAAGTGGGGCGGCGGCATTGCTGCTGCCGGTCAATGTTCAGCTCGCCGACATGGACACCGGCGACGCGCCGCCGGCGCGGCCGCGCGAGCGCAAGGCCGCAGCACCGCGCCCACAGGCGATCGAGGCAGCCGCTGCCGTCGTCCGGCAGAGCCGCAAGCCGCTGATCCTGGCCGGACTGGGCGCCCACCGTGCCGGCGCCAAGGAAGCGCTGGAGGCGCTCGCCGACCGCACCGGCGCGCTGTTGGCGACGTCGGCGCGCGGCAAGGATATGTTCCGCGGCCATCCCGCCAATCTCGGCATCGTCGGCTCGTTCTCGCATTCGGCGGCACGCCGCATGATTCACGAGGCCGATTGCGTGATGGTGTTCGGCGCCGGCCTCAATCTCCTGACCATGAGCTTCGGCCATTCGCTGCCCAACGTGCCGCTGATCCAGGTCGACACCGAGCGCGGCCATATCGGCCGCTGGCATCCCGCCGACGTCGCGGTGGTGGGCGACGCGCGCCTGGCTGCGGAAGCGCTGATCGAGGCGCTGCCGCCAGGATCGAACTCCGAGCGGCCGTTTCGGTCGGAGGAGACCTTGGGCTTCTTGCGCGGCTTCGATATCGCGCGCGATTTCGAGCCGGCCAACACCGCCCGCACCGTCGATCCGCGCTCGCTCGGCGTCGCTCTCGAGAAGCTGCTGCCGGCGAATCGCAACGTCGTCTGCGATGCCGGCAACTTCCTCGGCATCGTTCCCTATCTCTCGGTGCCCGGACCCGGCCATTTCAAGCTGACCAGCGACTTTGCCTCGATCGGCCTGGGCTTCGGCACGGCGCTCGGCGTCGCCAGGGCACGGCCCGACGAGACGACCGTGCTGGTGATCGGGGACGGCGGCTTCCTGATGACCATGGGCGAGCTGGAGACCGTGGTGCGCGAGGACCTGCCGCTGGTGATCGTGCTGATGAACGACTGCGCCTACGGGGCGGAGCTCCACTTCCTCAAGATGCGCGAGCTGCCGGTCGCCAAGTCTGTGTTTCCCGATGTCGACTATGCGCCGGTCGCGGAGGCCTTCGGCTTCCAGGCCGCGACCATCCGCACGCTCGAGGATCTGCAGAGGATCGCGCCGCTGCTGGCGCGGCCCGACGGCCCGGTGTTCCTCGACTGCAAGCTCAACGCCGCCGTGGCGGCTCCATTCATGAGCGAGTTCCACGAGTTCGAGACACGAAAGCACTGAGAACGACAGAGAAGGGAGATCCACAGTGAGCTCAGGTCCGTCGCGCTGGGACTCCCCGGCGCCCATCCGCTATCCCGATCCCGACGTGGTGGTGCTCGACCCGCGCTTTCGGCCGCTGGTCGTGCCTATGGCGGCGATCGAGCGCATCGCCACCGGCTTTCGCTTCACCGAGGGGCCGGCCTACTACGGCGACGGCCGCTACCTGCTGTTCTCCGACATTCCCAACGATGCCCTGCTGCGCTGGGACGAGATCACCGGCGCGGTGGCGACGCTGCGCAACCCAGCGGGCTATCCCGACGGCAACACGCGCGACCGTCAAGGCCGGCTGATCAGTTGCGAGCTCGGCAGCCGCAGGCTGACGCGCACCGAGCACGACGGCACGGTGACGGTGCTGGCGTCGTCGTTCGAGGGCACTCGGCTCACCGGTCCGAACGACGTCATCGTAAAATCGGACGGCTCGATCTGGTTCAGCGATAACGGAGCGGGCATCCGCGGCAACTATCTCGGCGACAAGGCGCCGAAAGAGATGCCATACCGCGTCTATCGTCTGGATCCGATGACCGGCGAATTCACCATTGCCGTCGGCGACATGGAGCGGCCGAACGGCCTTTGCTTCTCGCCCGACGAATCGCGACTCTACGTTGTCGACACGCCGGACGGAACGAGGACCACCCGGGTCTACGACATGGTGGATGGCAAGCCGGTGAATGGCCGGCTGTTCTTCGACGCGACGCCGGGTTTCGCCGACGGCATCCGCTGCGACACCGAGGGCAACGTGTGGTGCGGCTTCTCGGGCGGCCCGGAGCAGGACGGCGTCGCCGTGTTCGCACCGGATGGCACGCTGATCGGCCGCATCCTGCTGCCCGAACGCTGCGCCAACCTGTGCTTCGGTGGCCGCAAGCGCAACCGCCTGTTCATGACCGCGAGCCAGTCGGTCTATGCGCTTTACGTCGAGGCGCAGGGCGTGCCCGGCGGGTGAGGCGATCTCGCGCGAGCTTGGGGCCATCCAGACGCGGGCGTCCCGCCCGCTCTGGGTCACAGTTTCGGCGAGGACGACCTCTTGTCCAGGCCGGAGGCCTTGCTGCCCTTTGCCATCGTGACCTCGCCCTCGGCCGTCCATTTCCAGGTCGAGCGCGAGCGAGCCTTGTTGTTGTCCATCACGAACGAGCTTCCGTGGCCTCGCCCGCCGGTGTCATCGTCATCTACTGAAGCTCGCCGCGCACCAGAGCGGCCCCCGCGGCGAGCGACCTCAGCTTTCCGAAGGCGGTCGCGCGCGGCAGGTATTTCATGCCGCAATCGGGTGCCGGCAGGAGCTTGTCGGCGGGGACGTATTTCAGGCCGGCGCGGATGCGATCGGCGACTTTCTGAGGCGTCTCGATCTCGGGGTCGTTGAGGTCGATGACACCCAGCATGATCTTCTTCGGTGCCAGATCCTTCAGCACGCCGAGGTCGATCTTGGGTTGCGCCGATTCGATCGAGATCTGCTGGGCGATGCTGTCGGCAAGCTGGGGCAGGAAAGCGTAGCCGGTCGGCTTGCCGCCGCGCACCACCGCCGCATAGCCGAAGCAGAGATGGACCACCGTGGGTACGCTGAGGCCCTGAAGGGCGCGGTTGATCACCTTCACGGCATAACGCTTGGCTTCCTCCGGGTTGTTGCGTAGCCACGGCTCGTCGAGCTGGATCACGTCGGCGCCGGCCTTGACCAGGTCGTGCGCCTCCTCGTTGACCGCGGCGGCGTAGTCCATGCACATCGCCTCGGCGTCCTTGTAGAACTCGTCCTTGACCTGCTGGCCCATGGTGAAGGGGCCGGGCAAGGTGATCTTGGCCAACCGCTCGGTGTTGGCGCGCAGGAATTGCATGTCGCGCAGCTCGACCGGCTTGGTCCGCTTGATCTTGCCCACGACCCGCGGCACGGCGGTCTTCTGGCCGATCCGATTGACGATCTCGGCCGGATTCTCGTTGTCGATGCCGTCGAGCGCGGTAGCGAAGCGATTGGAGTAGCTTTCGCGGCGCATCTCGCCATCGGTCACGATGTCGATGCCGGCTCGCTCCATGTCGCGGATGGCGATCAGGGTGGCGTCGTCCTGCGCTTGCTCGAGGAACGCCTCGGGCACGCGCCACAGCTCGTGCAGGCGCGTGCGTGGCACGATCTTGCTCAGCATCTCGCGGTTCACCAGCCAGTCGGGCTGCGGGTAGGAGCCGACGACGGTGGTCTGTAGCAGGGACGAGGCCATGGGAACTCTCCGGGGTTACACTTGGCGATTACACGGGGGCGGGGGCAGGCATTGCCGCTGCATCGTCGGCCGCGCCGCGGCGCTCGCGGCGGCCGGCTGTTTGCCACACCAGGGTGCGACGCTCGATGAAACGGGCCAGCAGGTCGAAGAGGATCGACAGCAGGAGGATCATCAGGATGCCGGCGAACACGCGCGGGCTGTCGAGGATGGTGCGGTAGCGCGTCACCAGGTAGCCGATGCCGGCCGAGGCGGTCAGCATCTCCGACACGACCACGCCGATGATGGTGAGGGCGCCGCCCAGCCGCAGCCCGGTCAGCACCGTGGGGATCGAGGCAGGAATGATGACGCGCGTGATCTGCTGGACGAGCGTGGCCCCCATGCTGCGCGCCGCCAGCAGGTACTGCGGGTCGATGGTGCGGATGCCGGCCGCTGTCGAGAGCATCACCGGGAAGAAGCCGTAGAGCCCGGCAAAGGCGATCTTGGATTCGGAGCCGATGCCGAACCAGGCGGTGAAGATCGGGTAGAGGATCACGATCGGCACGGCGTAGAGGCTCGAGAACACCGGCAGCATCAGGTTACGCAGCACCGCGATGCCGCCTACCAGCGCGCCGACGAGGATTCCGGCGCCGCAGGCGATCAACATCGCCACACCGACCTCGTAGAGGGTCACGCCCAGGGCATGGGCGTACTCGGCGCGGTCGATCCACAGCACAGTCAGAGTCTTGGAAAGCGACGGCAGGAACAGCTCGGGGATGACCTTGGTGGCCGGCAGCACCTGCCAAAGCATGAGCAGGGCGACGAGCAGGCCCCAGCGGACGGTCGAGGGGGAGGGACGGCGCACCGGGTCAGGCCTTGCGGATCTGCTGCCAGATGCGTTCGCGCAGCTTTCCGAACGTGTCGGTCGCCATCATTTCGTAGGTGCGCGGACGGGGCAGGGTGACGGGAACGCGGTCGATGATGCGACCGGGGCGCGGCGACATGACCAGCACCTCGTCGGCCAGGTAGACGGCCTCGGTGAGGCTGTGGGTGATGAACACCACTGTCTTGCGCGTCTGCGACCAGATGCGTAGCAGCTCGTGGCCCATCGTCATGCGCGTCTGCTCGTCGAGTGCCGCGAAAGGCTCGTCCATCAGCAGCACGGGCGGGTCCTGGACCAGGCCGCGCGCGATCGACACGCGCTGCTTCATGCCGCCCGACAGCTCGTGCGGGTAGCGGGCGCCGAAGCCGTCGAGACCGACCAGGGTCAGCATCTGCTCGGCCCGTCTCCGGCGCTCCTCGCGTCCCGTGCCGCGCAGCGCCAGGGGAAACTCGGTGTTGTCGAGCGCCGTCAGCCAGGGAAACAGGCTCGCCTCCTGGAACACCACGCCGACCCGCGACGGGTCGGGCTCGGCGATCGGCCGGCCGTTGCACAGGATGGTGCCGCTGCTCTGGTGGCGCAGGCCGGCCAGCATCATCAGCAGCGAGGTCTTGCCGCAGCCGCTGGGACCGACGATGACCACGAACCTGCCAGCCTCGACGGTGAGCGAGATGTCCTGCAGCGCCGGCACGCCGCCTTCGGCGCCGGCATAGACGTGGCTGAGCCCGTCGACCTCGATCGCCGTCATGCGAGTCCCATCCTGGTCGATCCCGGTCCCATCACCTGCGCCCCCTCACGTGCGCCACGTCGACAGCCGGCCTTCGAAGTGGCGCACTGTCTCGTTGAAGACGATCGCCACCACGGCCAGCAGGATCACGCCGGAGAACAGCTCGGGCATCTGGTAGTTCTCGCCCCAATTGGCGATCAGATGGCCGATCCCGGTGCGCGAGGCGTACATCTCGGCGATCATCACGGCGGTGAAGTTAAAGATCATCGAGATGCGCAGCGCCTCGAGCAGGACCGGAATCATGCTGGGCACGTAGATACGCAGCAGGATCTGCCCGCGCGTGGCACCGCAAGACCGTGCCACCAGTATGTGGTCGGCCTTCACCGATTCGACGGCAGCGGTGGCGCTCATGATGACGATGAACACGGTCGAGAAGGTGGCGTAGGCTACCTTCTGCGGGAATCCGATGCCGAAGATCAGGATGAACATCGGCAGGAAGATCGATTTGGGGACGCTGAACACGTAGAACAGCATCGGCTTGAAGATCTGGCCGAAATACTCGTTCTCGGCCGTCAGCACGCCGATCGCCGCGCCGAGCGGCACAGAGATGACGAACGCCACCACCACCTCGAGCGCGGTGACGCCGATCGCCTCGTGGACCTGCGGGCGGGCGAGCTGCTTGCCGAGCATGGCCAGCACGTCGCCGAGCGGCGGCAGCAGCCGCGGATCGATGACGCCGTATCTGGGCAGCAAGGCCCAGGCGGCCAGCACTGCGATGAGGAGGGCGAGCCGGGCTACGATGATCTGGGAGCGGCTCACGCTTTGGTAGGCACCGGCTTGAAGGTCTCGATGTAGATCTGCTCGACCGGCGCGAGGTCGGTCATGCCGATCATGCGCGCCATCTCCAGCGCGCGCTCCATCCATTCCTTGGTGAAGGCGCCGTCGGTCGACAGGTGCTTGATGTTGCCGTCGAGCTCGGCCGCGGCGATGGTGTCGGGGATTTCGTCGATCTCGGCGATGACCTTGACGGCAGTATCGCGGTTCTTGTCGTCGCGCAGGTAGGCGAGGCCGCCATAGATCGCGTTCAGCGCCTTCTGCACCGCGGCAGGCCGATCCTTGATGATCTTGTCGGTAGCGATCCAGCTTGCCGTCGAGTGCGCCGGCACCTCGGCGCCGTAGTCGATGATCGGCCGCGCTTCTTTGGCCTGCATCACCTTGAAGGTCAGCGGAGAATAGAGAACGGTGGCGTCGATGTTGCCCGACAGAAGGTTGGGCACCAGGCCGCCGCCGCCCAGCGGCACGCGGGTAAAGGCGACTTTCTTTGCGTTGTTGGTCCACAGGGCGAGAATGTCGGAGCCCGATCCGGCCGAGGTGATGCCGACCTTCTTGCCGGCCAGGTCCTCGACCTTTGTCACCTTGGAGTCGGGCTTCACGACCAGATACCATCCGTAGTAGCCGTTCGCGCCGTTGGCGACACACTTGACGTTGACGCCCTTCTTGATGCCGGCGGCGACGCTCGACGACGAATTGAGGATCAGGTCGGCCGCGCCGGCGGCAATCGCCTCGAAGCCCTCGGCGCCGCCGCGATAGATCGTGAGCTCGGCGTCGATTCCCTCCTTGTCGAACAGCTTCTGGCGCAGCGCCGTCTCGCAGACGATGGTCGGCCAGTAGGTCTTGGTCGGCACGCCGATTCGGATCTTGTCGCGCGATTGGCCGAGGGCGATGCGCGGCAGGCCAGCCGCGGCCACGCCGGCCAGCACGGCCCGGCGAGTTGCTTTGGTCATGTTGTTGTCCTCCCAGTCGCGAGGATGCTACCGCCTTACTGAGGCTTGATGCCAGCCTTCTTCGCCAGCTCGGCATTCTCCTTGACCTCGGCCGCGACAATCCGGTCGAACTCGGCGGCCGTGGTCGGCGAGGCGTCGGCACCGAGTGCCGCCAGCCGTTCCTTGACCTCGGGCGACTCGAGCGCCTTTTTCGCTTCGGCATTGAGGCGGGCGATCAGAGCCGGCGGGGTGCCGGCCGGGGCGAACAGGCCGACCGAGAAATTGTAGCCGCTGTCCTTGAAGCCCAGTTCTTCGGTGGTCGGAAGGTCGGGCAGCACCGACGAGCGCTTGGGACTGCCGTTGCCCAGCGCGACCACCCGGTTGTCTCGGATCATCGGAAGGGCCGCGATCACCGGGCAGAAATAGATGTCGGTGCGGCCGTTCATCGTGTCGCCGAGCGCCTCCGGCGTGCCGCGATAAGGGACGTGCACCGTGTCGATGCCGGCTGCCAGCTTGAATTTTTCGGCGTTCATGTGGGTGCCGCTGCCGGTGCCAGCGGTCGCGTAGGTGAGCTTGCCGGGCTGCTCCTTCGCTGCCTTCACGTAGTCCGCCGCGGTCTTCCAGCCCTTCGACGGCGCGGCGACCATGATGTTGGGCTGCACGGCCAGCAGGCTGATCGCCGGCAAATCCTTGACCGTGTCAAAGGTCAGGTTGGGATAGATCGCTGGATTGACCGTATGCGCCGAAGAGTTGGCGAGCAGGGTGTATCCGTCGGGCGCAGCCTTCGCCACCTGGGCCGCGCCGATCGTGCCGCCGGCGCCCGGCTTGTTCTCGACGATGACCGTCTGGCCCAGATTCTTGGTCATGACCGCCGCCATGGCTCGCGCGACCACATCGGTGGCGCTGCCCGGCGTGAAGGGCACGATGATGTGGATCGGCTTCTCGGGAAAGGTCTGCGCCCAGGCAGGTAACGCGGCGAGCGCCAAGGCGAGCGCCAGCGCGATCAGACGTGGCATGGTTTCCTCCCGTTATGCCGCCGCTGTTTCGCGGCTGACGCTTCTTAGATTCAGAGCCGACAAGATCCGTTCGCCCGATGCGGCCAGCTTGGTGCGCAGGTCGGCGAGGTCGGGCCAGACTAGCCTACCATCGCGCTTGGCGAAGCGCCCGGCCACCAGCACGTCGCGCACGCGGGCGCCCGAGCCCTGCGTGACGACGGTCGCGACCGGATCATGAACCGGCCACATGGCGAGCGGGCCGAGCGCCATGATTGCGACGTCGGCCTGCTTGCCGACCGTGAGGCTGCCGATGCAGTCGCTCATGCCGAGCATGGCGGCGCCGCGCATCGTGATCCAGCTCAAGGCCTCGGCGACTGGCACGGTCGAGGTCGCGGGAATGCCGCCGCTGCGCCCACGCTCGGCGGCATTGTCGAGCGCACGCTGCGAGGCCAGCGCCATGCGCGCCACGGTGAACATATCGCCGCTGATCGCCGATTCGAGGTCGACGCCGACCGACGGCGCCGAGCCGAGGGCGCGCAGGCGGCCGGTGATGGGATGGCCATGGCCCTGCGCCATCTCGTTCTCGGGCGTGATCGAGAAGCTCACGCCGAGATCGACGAAGGCCCGCAGTTGCTCGTCGCTGAGATTGTTGCCGTGCACGATATTGATGTGCGGCCCGACGAGGCCGCGCGCCATCAACGCTTCCCAGCCCCCGGGAGTCTTCGCCTCGCCGCCGCCCTGATGCATCGAAGCGACCACGCCGATCTCTCGCGCCAGGGCGAAATCGTGCGCGCTGACCTCGAACGTCGAGTAGTGCGGGCCCAGCACCGCCATGCCGAGCGTCACCAGCGCGGCGCGGTCGGCCAATGGGCCCTTCATCAGGCGCTCGATCTCGCGTCGCGGATGCGGCACCTCGGAGAAATGCGGCTCGCCGGGCTTCGGGTCGGGCTTGGGCGAACCGTGGAAGAAGGCGGCACGGATGCCGCTCTCCTTCAGGGCGGCGATGCCGGCGTCGGTGTGCTCGGGCGTCGGATTGTTGTGGCACCAATCCACCAGGGTGGTGACGCCGTGGTCGAGCTGGTTGAGCGCCCCGGCGAGGGTGGCGATGTGGATGTCCTCGGGCCGGAACACCGTGGCCAGGCCGGCATGGACGTGGCGGAAATACTCGAGCAGCGTCCAGTTGGCGGCGACCGCGCGCAGCCCGGTCTGCCAGGTGTGCATATGGGCGTTGACCAGGCCGGGCAGCACGAAGTGGCCGGCGCAATCGATCGTTTGGGCATCAGCCTCGATCGTGGGCGCGATCGCGGCGATGCGGTCGGCTTCGATCAGGACGTCGCCCTTGGGCAGCACGCCCAGCGCGGGATCCTGGGTGACGACGATGCCGGATTTCAGCAGCAGCGTCATGGCGAAGCGAGCCCGTCTCTTACGGGCACGTTCTCCGGCTCGAGCTTCATGCCGGCGGCGCGCGCCAGCTCGAGCAGCAGCACGGAGAAATCGATGTCGCCGGGATATTGGTGCGACAGCGACATGATGCTGTCGCGCGTCGCCGAGGCGGCCGGCATGACGACGCCGTAGGTCCGGCCGGCGGACATGCCGAGTTCCATGTCCTTCAGCAGCAGCTTGGGTGTGAAGGTGGTGGTGAAGTCGAGGTTAACCAGCGCCGGCGTCTTGTAGCGGGTGTACATCGAGCCGAGCACGCTGTTGTTGATCGATTCCAGGAACACATGCCGCGGGATTCCGGCCTTCTCGGCCAGCAGGGTGATCTCGCACAGGGACTGGATGATGACGCCGAACATCGTATTGTGGGCGATCTTCCAGACGCGCGACAGCTCGCCTTCGCCGACATACATGGCGGCGCGGCCGAGCGCTGCCAGGAGCGGCTGCACCGCGTCGTACTCGGCGCGCGGGCCGGAGGCGACGACCAGCAGCTTGCCCGCCTTGGCGACCTTGGCGTTGCCCGACACCGGGGCGCTGAGATAGGCCACGCCGGCCTCATCGAGTTGCTTGCGGATTTCGGCCGAGCCGCTGTCTGAGATCGACGACATGTCGACCACGCGTTTAGGACGCGCGTTGCCCGTGAGCACGCCACCCTTGCCGAACAGGATGTCCTTCAGGTCGTCGGTGGTCGACACCATGGTGATGACCGTAGCGCAGTGCGCCATCGCCATCTTATCGGTCACCACCTCGGCGCCGATCTTGGCCAGCGGGTCGGCCTTGGAGGCTGTCCGGTTCCACACCGAAAGCCCGAATCCGGCCTTGACCAGGCGGGCCGCCATGGCTTCGCCCATGCGGCCAAGGCCGATCCAACCGACTTCGTGCGATGCCTTGCTGCTCATGCGATAGGTCCTTGTGCTGGTAGTTCGGAGATTTGCTGTCTCCTTACCGGCTATGGCGTTTACACGTCTCGAAGCCTCCCCCGTCATAGGCGGAAGTGCCTCCGAAAGGGGGCGGAGGGGGAAAGCCACAGCCGAGGTGTCTCCGAGTCCGAAATCGGGCTTAGAGGGATCTCGCTTGCGGCCTTCTCCCTCCGGCCCCCCGGGTCGCCTCCCCCGTATGACAGGGTAGGGGTTAGGGATGTGTAGAGGCCATAGCGTGTGACGGGGGAGGAGTTGGAGATATATCCACTCCGCAACCGATCATGGGGGAGGCGTGCCGGAGACGGCGCTTCGCTGGAATGCGACCTCAAGCCTGATTCATCGACGTCACGGCGCCCGGCGTCGCGGTACGGCCGCCGTCGATTACATAATGCGCGCCGGTGATGTTGCCGGCCAGGTCCGAGCACAGGAACAGCACCGTATTGGCGACTTCCTCGGGCGTGCCGTAGCGGCCGATCGGGATCGACGACTGGTAGCGCGCCGTGACCTTGTCGGGATCGGCCGGGTTGAGCTGGGCCTCCAGCGCGTGGATCATGCGCGTGTCGATTGGGCCGGGGCACACGGCATTGACGCGAACGCCTTGCCGCGCCACCTCGCCCGCGGCCACCTTTGTGAGGCCGAGCACGGCATGCTTGGAGGCGACATAGGCCGGCATGCCGGGCGAGCCGACCAGACCGGCCGTCGAGGCGGTGTTGACGACCGCGCCACTCTTTTGAGCGAGCATCTGCTTCAGGACGTATTTCAATCCCAAGAACACGCCGCGCACGTTCACCGCCATGACCGAGTCGAACATGGCCTCGTCATAATCGACGACCGACGCTACCTTGCCCTCGATGCCGGCATTGTTGTGGAAACAGTCGATGCGGCCGTACTTGGCCACCGCCTTGTCGACATAGGCCTTCACCGAGTCGGCGTTGGTCACATCGGCCTGGATGAAAAGGGCGTCGCCGCCTTGTTGACGGACGATGCCGGCCGTCGCTTCTCCCGCCGCCGAGTCGCGATCGACGACCACGACCTTGGCGCCGCGCGAGGCGAAGCCCAGCGTCGTGGCGCGGCCGATGCCGTTGCCACCGCCCGTGATCAACGCGACCTTGTTCTTGAAATCCATGGCCGATGCTCCCTCTCCTGGTTGGGCCATCATCGCCAAGCCGGCCGTCCGCGGCAATCCTCGCTTGCCGCATCGCAGCTCGAGGGAAAGAATTGATCTTTCCAGTCAGCAGATTGCGGAGGAAATCATGCCGGACATCACCGTCGCGAAGTTCCGCGACGTCGCCAACGGGCTGCAGGAAGGACAGTTCGCCGTCGGCGAGCGGGCGAAGATCAAGGGACTGTCCGATCTCGACCCGATCTATAAGGCCTTGCTCGATCGGCCGATCACCGTGACACTCGGCCTGATCGGCCCGGACGGCCGCGTCGGGCTTACCCCCATGTGGTTCGACTACGAAGGCGACAAGGTGCTGGTGAACACCGCCTCGCACCGCCCCAAGTGCGGCTGGATCCGCAAGAATCCCAAAGTCACCATCCTGATCGTCAACCCCGACAACGCCTATCACTGGGTCCAGCTCAAATGCACCGTCGAGCGCGAGGAGCGCGAGTGGGAGCCAGGCGGAGAGCGCATCACCCGTCAGCTCGACAAGATCTGGACCAAGTACACCGGCAACCCACCGCCCTACGGCTTGCGCGATCCGGCGATCGACGAGAAGCGCGTGCTGTTCATCTGCAACGTCGATCGCATCGCCACCTTCGGCAAGCCGTGATCCGGCGCCGATCCGGCTAGATCACCTTGCGCACGATGTGGCGGCGGTTGGTGGTGTAGGGCCGCACCTCGCCTGGCCAACGACCCTTCTCACCCGCCTCCGCCCATTCCTTGCTCAGGAGCACGTCGGGGCTGTCGATCTCGTAGATCGCGACATAGGTCGGCTCGCTGCCGCCATCGAGCACCTTGCGCTCGCCGGCGATGTTGAATGCCGCCGGCTCCGTCTTCAATCGCGTCACCGCCCGGACTCCCGGGACCTTGCGGAGCAGCGGCACGTGCTCGGTGTCGTAGACCTCGTTGAACAGCGCCTCCTTCTCCTTGGCGACGTCCATGCTGACGATGAACAGGTACTTGCTGCCGATTGCCATGCTTTCCTCCTTGTGGATCTCCGGTCAGCCGCTGTTGCGCAGGCCGGCGGCGATGCCGTTGATGCTGAGATGGATACCGTCGACCACGCCGGGGTCGGTGTCGCCGGCGCGATGACGCTTCAAGAGCTCGATCTGCACGTGGTTCAGCGGATCGATGTAGGGAAAGCGGCTGCGGATCGACCGCGCCAGCAAGGGGTTAGCTTCGAGCAGCGTCCGCTGGCAGCTGATGGCGAGCACGGCATCGATGGATGCCTGCCATTCCTGGCGCACCCGCGAGAACACCTGCTCGCGCAGCGCCGCATCGCCGACCAGCTCGGCGTAGCGCGAGGCGATGGCGATGTCACTCTTGGCCAGCACCATGTCCATGTTCGAGAGCGCCGTGCGGAAGAACGGCCAGTCGCGATACATGGCTTGCAGGGTCGCCAATCCATCGGGACGCGTCACCGTCAGTGCGGACACTGCCGCGCCAAAGCCGTACCAGCCGGGCAGCATGAGGCGGCACTGCGCCCAACTGAACACCCACGGGATGGCGCGCAAATCCTCGATGCGCCGCCGGCTCGAGCGTGACGCCGGGCGACTGCCGATGTTGAGGGTGGCAATTTCCTCCAGCACCGTCGACTCGCGGAAGTAACGGTCGAAGCCTTCAGTCTCGTAGACCAGGTTGCGATAGGCACGGAAGGCGTGCGCCGACAGCTCCTCCATGATGGCGAGCCACAGCGCCGGCGGCGGCGCATGGCCGGCATCGAGCAGGCTCGCCTCGAGGGTGGCCGCGGCAAGGGTCTCGAGATTGCGCCGGCCGACCTCGGCGTTGGAATATTTGCCGGCGATCACCTCGCCCTGCTCGGTGATGCGGATGGCGCCCTGCCGCAGCGCGCCCGGCGGCTGGGCCAGGATCGCGTCGTAGCTCGGCCCGCCGCCGCGGCCGACCGAGCCGCCGCGGCCATGGAACAGGCGCAGGCCGACCCCGTGCCGGGCGAACACCTCGATCAGCGACAGCTCGGCCTTGTAGAGCTCCCAGGTCGAGGTCAGGTAGCCGCCGTCCTTGTTGCTGTCGGAATAGCCCAGCATGACCTCCTGCACGTCGCCGCGCGAGGCGACCAGGCGGCGATAGGTGGGCTGGCTCAAAAGCTCGTCCATGATACGGCCGCAGTGCTGCAGGTCGCCAATGGTCTCGAACAGCGGCACGATGTCGACGTCGAGCCGTTCCTCGCGCGGGCGCAGCAGGCCGACCTCCTTGAGCAGCACGGCCACTTCGAGAATGTCGGAGACGCTGTCGTTCTTCGAGATGACGTAGTGCGGCATCGATGAACGGCCGTAGCGCCGATGCGCGTCGGCGGCGACGGCCAGCATGGCGAGCTCGCCGGCCGTCTCCTCGCCGTAGTCGTGGTGCGGCGCCGCCATTGGCCGCGGATTGGCCATCTCCGCCGTCAGCAGGGCGATGCGGGCCGGCTCGTCGAGCGCGCGATAGTCGGCCGGGTCGCCGGTCGACGCCGCCTCGACCAGCTCCGCGATCACGCGCTCGTGCACGTCGGAATTTTGCCGGATGTCGAGGGCGGCGAGATGGAAGCCGAACACGTCGACGGCACGGCGCAACCCGCGCAGGCGGCCGCGCGCCAGGGGCAGGGAGCCGTTCTCGGCCAGCGAGTTGAACACCGTGTCGAGGTCGGCTTGCAGCGCCGCCACCGAATCGTAGGCCTCTGCCTCGCCTACCGCCGGGTAGGGTGGCTCCAGCCGGTCGAGCTTCCAGGCGGTGGCGGCGAGCCGTGCATAGATGCCGATCAGGGCGCGCCGGTAGGGCTCGTCCTGGCGCTCGACCGAGCGATCCGGCGACATTTTCGCCAGCGCGGCAAGCCCTTCCGAAACCGCCACCGACCGGCCGTCGAGCGACAGCTCGCTGCCCAGCCGATGCAGCTCCTCGAGATAGAAGCGCATGGCGCGCTCGCTCTGCATGCCCAGCGTCTGGCGCGTCACCTCGGCGGTGACGAAGGGATTGCCGTCGCGATCGCCGCCGATCCAGCTTCCCATGCGCAGGAAGGACGGCACACCGAGTCCCTGCCAGGCCGGCTCGATGGCTCCCAGGCGATCCTCGAGGTCGGCATAGAAGGTCGGCAGAGCGCGCAGGAACGTGTGGTCGTAGTAGGCCAGCCCGTTGTTGACCTCGTCGATGACCCGCAGGCGCGTGCCGCGCAGGATGCTGGTCTGCCACAGGGTGAGGACGGCACGGCGCAGCGCCCGCCGATTGGCCGACAGCTCCTCGGGGGTGAACTCCACCCGGTCGCGCTCGTCGAGCAGGCGGGCGATCTCCATCTCGCGATCGATCGAGCTGCGCCGCCGCACCTCGGTCGGATGGGCCGTCAGCACGGCGCTGCACAGCGCCCGGGAGAAGAAGCCTTCGAGCTGGTCGCGCGTGATGCCGGCATCACGCGCCCGTGCCAGGGCAAAGGCCATGGTGCCGCGCCGCGCCGGCGCCCGCGCCTTGGCATAGGCACGCGTGCGCCGGATGTGATGCTGGTCCTCGGCCAGGTTCGCGAGGTGGGAGAAATAGCCGAAAGCCCGGATGATCTTGATCGCCCGATCGCTCGGCAGGCTGCTCATGATCGCCTGCAATTCCTCGCGGGCCGCCTGGTCGGCATTGCGATGGAACTGCACCCCGGTGCGGCGGATGTGCTCGACCAGATCGAACACGGCCTCGCCTTCCTGGTCGCGTACCGTGTCGCCCAGGATGCGCCCAAGCAGGCGCGTATCGTAGCGCAGAGGGGCGTCCTTCTCGACGGCGTCGGTGGCAGGATCGGATCGGTCCATGCCCCGACTATAGCGAATGCTCGACGTCGCCGGCTCAGTCTTTGTCGAGCAAATCGGTGAGATAGGTCCTGGTTTCGACGTAGCCCCAAAAGAAGCCGAGCGACAGATAGTAGATCAGGAGGAACAAGGCGAACGTGCCGCCGCCGGGCAGGCCCTTGTAGGCACCCTCGTCCAGGTAGGCGATGAAGCGGACGGCGAAGCCGGGGATGGCCCCCAGGCTCGCAAGGCCGGCGCCGACCAGGAGCTTCGTCAGCCAGTCCGATATCTGCACCAGGTTGGTATTGATGCGATAGGCCTTTGCCGACTCGGATGGCGAGTCGGAAGGGCGGGGAACGCCGAAAATAAAGCCCAGCAGACCGCCGCTGAAACCCGCTGCTCCGCCCAACGCGAAATTGAGCAGAAGGAACGTCGAGGCAGCGGCCCAACCTTTGTACCAAGGCGCCATCGCGAGCTCGAGCAACGCGATAAAGGCGATGTTGGCGACAAAGACAAGGCGGAGCGGCGAGGCCTGTGTCCACTCGAAGAGCTTCATGGCGTGTTGGCTCCCGACCCTGCAGTCCCCGCCGGGGCGAGGGCTCGTGCCACTGTTCGATCATCGCGACCGAGAGTCAACGCGCGTGGCCGCAAGCTCCTTGTCGAGAGCAGGCCCCGTCTTGCCTCGACCCCAGCCGCGCGGAGGAGGGAACTGAAAGGTTGGCTGGAGGCCGGCTCGGAGCAAGCAGGAGTGCCTGCCCCGGCCCTCGCGTCAGCCGATCTCGATCACGCCCTCGCCGCCGGCATAGAGCCTGTCGACCAGGGCCTTGCGGCGCTCGAGCGTGGCGCGCTGGTTGATGTAGCCTTTGTCGGTGATCTCGTGTCCGTCGACCGACGGCGGCTCGGCCATCAACAGCGCGCGCTTGATGCGCATCGACGAGCCTTTGCCCTGCTTGTTCATCCGGCCCAGCCCCTCGCGCAGGGTGCCGACCACGGCGGGATGGGCGAGCAGCTCGGACAGGCCGAGCCTGACGCCGTCGTCGCCGGCCAACTGGCGGCAGGCAGCGACGTTGGGAAAGCCCAGCAGGCCGGCATAGTCGCGGTCCTGGCCGCAGATCACGGCGTCGTGCAGCACCGGGCTCGCTGCCGCGATGGCCGTCGTGCGCAAGGTGCCGACCAGCACGAAGGTGCCGCTCGTCAGCTTGAAATCCTCGACCACGCGGCCGTCGAAGATCAGGCCCCAGCTCGGGTCCTCGGGATCGACGAAGCGACCGGCATCGCCGATCTTGTAGAAGCCTTCCTCGTCGAACATCTGCGCCGTGAGGTCGGGCTGGCGGAAATAGCCTGGGGTGACGATCACGCTCTTGAGGCGCAGCTCGTACCGGCCGTCCTCGCCGGTCGGCACGAGCTTGAGCTGCACGCCGGGGAAGGGCAGGCCGATCAAGCCGACTCGCTCGGAGGCCCAATGCACGGTCGTCGCCGTCGGCGCCGTCTCGGTCGAGCCCCAGCCGGTAACGAAGGGCAGGCGGAAGCCAGTATACCTGACCGCCAGCACCTCCAGGCGGTCGTAGAGATCGGACGGCAGGGTGGCGCCGCCATAGGCGAGCGAGTTCAGGTTCTTGAAGAAGCGTCGGGCGAGGTTTTCGTCCTTCTCCAGCGCCGTCGCCAGCATGGCGAAGCCGGCCGGCACGTTGGCGAAGTAGGTCGGCGAGACCTCGCGCAGATTGCGCAGCGTCTCCTCGAACAGGCCGGGCAGGGGCTTCCCGTCGTCGATATAGGTCGTGCCGCCGTCGGCCAGATTGCCCTGGAAGGTGGCGTTGCCGCCCATCGTGTGGTTCCATGGCAGCCAGTCGAGCATGACCGCCGGCGGATCGTCGGGCCGGCGCGTGCGCGCCATCTGGCCCATCGCCAGGTTGGCGCACATCATCTCCTGGGTGTTGATCACGGCCTTGGGCATGCCGGTGCTGCCCGAGGTGAACAGGAATTTGCCGATCGTGCCGGGCTCGATCGCCTCGACCGAGCGGGCGACAGCCCCGGTCGGCCGAGTCGCCAAGAGTTCGCCCCACGGCAGCGACTGCATCTGCGGCGGCGCCTTGTCGACATGGACCAGCAGCACGCCTTGCAAATCGAGCGCCGCCAGGGCACGGGCGTAGATCTCGCCGTTCTGCACGAACACCAGCCTCGGCTTTATGAGGTCGAAGACGTAGCGCAGCTTGGCGTGGTCCTGGCTCATGACCGAGTAGGCCGGCGACACCGGGGCGAGCGGCGCGCGCGCCTGCATGGCCGCCATGGTGAGCAGCGCGAACTCGATCGAGTTCGACGACAAGATCATCACCGGCTTGTCCGGCCCGAAGCCCCGCTCGAGCAGTGCCTGGGTCACCGCGTCGACCTGCCGCTTGGCCTCGCCGTAGGTGAGCTTCAGCCAGTCACGGTCGGGCCCGCGGCGCTGCGCCAGCCATACCCGATCGGGCGCCGCGGCGGCCCATTTGGCGAGGAACGCCGGCACGTGCTTCTCGTGCGGCTTCAGCCGGTGATTCGATTGCAGCAGGATCGTGCCGTCGTCCCGCCGGTCGACCCGAATGTCGCGGCTGAGAAAATCGATCGGCTTGAAAGGCGTGCCCATGACGCTGTCCAACGGCGTTTCTCCCAAGGCAATTTTTTCAGCAATAGAGGTGTCCCCGATCAGGAGGCAAGTCCCCTCACGGCGATCGGTCGATCAGCCGTTCGCAAAAGGCGATGAATGCCGCCGCATCGTCGCGCGCAGTGCGGGCGTGCTCGGCCGGTCGTTCCGGCGGTCCCGGTCGCGTGGCCGGTACGCCTGGGCAGGGGGAGCGCTTCCGACCGCTCAGCGAACAACCGGGTGCGGCCTGAATGCCCGTTCACATCGGGCCAGTTTTCGGCCACATTCCGCCCCAGCACCCAGAGGGAGAGGCCGTATGGATTTCGAATATTCCGATCGCAGCAAGGCGCTGCTGGAAAAGCTCAACAAGTTCATGGACGAGGTCATCTATCCGGCGGAGCCCGTCTACGAAGAGCAGATGGAAAAGGCCAAGGATCGCTGGTCGCTGCCGCCGGTTCTCGAGGAGTGCAAGGCCGAGGCGAAGAAGCGCGGCCTGTGGAACATGTTCCTCCCGGCCGACCGCGCCTCGGGCGACACGCACGGCACCATGGGTCTCTCCAACCTCGACTATGCACCGATCTGCGAGGTGCTGGGCCGTTCGTCGATCGCGTCCGAAGCGGTCAACTGCTCGGCGCCCGACACCGGCAACATGGAAGTGTTCGCCCGTTACGGCTCGGCCGAGCACAAGGAGAAGTGGCTGAAGCCGCTCTTGAACGGCGAGATCCGCTCGTGCTTCGCCATGACCGAGCCGGCCGTCGCCTCGTCCGACGCGCGCAACGTCGAATGCCGCATCGAGGCCGATGGAAACGACTACGTCATCAACGGCCGCAAATGGTGGTCGTCGGGCATGGGCGACCCGCGCTGCAAGGTTATCATCCTGATGGGCAAGTCCGACCCCAACGCGCCGGCTTACCGCCAGCAATCGATGATCGTGGTGCCGCGCGACACGCCGGGCATCAAGATCGTCAAGATGCTGCACGTGTTCGGCTACGACGACGCGCCGCACGGCCATGCCGAGGTGATCTACGACAACGTGCGGGTGCCGAAGTCGGCGATCCTGCTGGGCGAGGGCCGCGGCTTCGAGATCGCGCAGGGCCGCCTCGGTCCGGGCCGCATCCATCACTGCATGCGCGCCATCGGCGTTGCCGAACGGGCGCTCGAGATGGCGATCAAGCGCGCCAAGAGCCGCGTCGCCTTCGGCCAGCGCATCTCCGAGATGGGCGTGACCAAGGCCCATGTCGCCGATATGCGCATGGAGATCGACATGGCCCGCCTGCTGGTGCTGAAGGCCGCCTGGGCGATGGACAAGTACGGCAACAAGGAAGCGCGCCAGCAGATCGCCATGATCAAGGTCGCGGTGCCCAACATCAGCTCCAAGGTCGTCGACCGCTGCCTGCAGCTCCACGGCGCCGGCGGCGTCAGCCAGGTCTTCAAGCTGGCCAGCATGTACGCCCACCAGCGCACGCTGCGCCTGGCCGACGGTCCGGACGAGGTCCATCGCGACCAGGTCGGCCGGCTGGAGATCGCGAAGTACAACTGACACCCTGCTCGGCCATCTTCCTCGCCTGTACCTGGGCGCTCCAGACCGTCTACACATCTCGACTTCCTCCCCCCCGATCGGGGGGGAAAGGAGATGTGTAGATGCCCTGGCAGTGGCGCGGCAGGAAGCGCCATTGGGGGAGGGCACTAGGTGCTCAGCACCTACTGGCCGCAGTTGAACGTGATCTTGCGCGGGGCCAGCGTTGGCAGCTTCTGCGGCTCGTCCTTGGGCCAAGGGCGCGGCCACGAGCCGTTTGCCAGGTGTTTCTCGACGATCGGCAGCAGCAGGTTGAAGGTGACCCAGCCGCGCAGCTTGCCGCCCGCGTAATTCGTGTGGACGGCATCGACGAACAGGTCGGGATTGAGCGGCGTGTTGCCGGCGATGTCGATGAAGTCCGCGCCGCGCGATTTGGCATAGTTCGCCAGCACGCGATTCTGGAAGTTGGCCAGCCGCTCGAGGTCGCGATAGCGGAACGGGTAGTTGCCGACATTGAGCTGCTGGATGACGTATCGGTGCCGCACCGGGTCGAGCACCAGCCCGTCCTTGACCATCCAGGGAAACGAGGCGACCGCGAACTCGCCGCCGACCGTGGCGACGGCGGAGCGAATGTCATCGAGGTCGTGCAGGATGACGTTCAGGTTGACCGGCAGCGCAGGATAGTTGGGGTCGGGATTCTGCTCGTCGAGGCCGGGTGGCCAGACGACCTTGTAGTCGGGCTTCGGCCATTCGGTACCCTCGTTGCTTGCCTGAGCTGCACCGATCGCCGCCTGAACGCGGCCGAGCAGGGCCGAGTAGCGCGCCGCGACCTGCAGCCAGGATTTTGGCTCCTCTGCCTGTGTCGGGCGAGGCGCCGAGGGCGGCGGCCGGTCGGTCGTCACCGTCTCGAGGCGGAACTGGTTGCCGCCTTCGAAGTAGACGACCAGGTCGGGGCGGAGCGCCAGCACCTCTGAGCGAACGATCTCGGCCGTGTCGGTCGACACGATGCTCTCGCGACCGGCATTGAGAACCTCGAAATGGACCGGCAGCTTCCTGGCCTTGGCCCAGACATTCAGCCAATAGCCGGCATACTCCGGCCAGGAGTAGGGCAGGTGTGGCATGTCGAGGGTGGTCGACGCGCCGACGAAGACGATGCGGATCGTCTTGTCGCCGCGCGGCTCCTCGATCGGCGCGCCGCGCCATCCGATTTGGTTGGTCACCAGGCCGTGCGGCATCGTGACGTTGGGCAGGAAGCGATAGGGTGGCCGCGGTGAGCCGGTCGGCGGGTCGTAGAGGTAGAGCTGCCCGGGGGCGTGACGGAGATGGGGATGCCGGCACGGGTCGCCTGCGAACCGGGCATTCCACGCCCGGAAGGCGTCTGGTGCCCGGAAATCCATCCCGCCGACCGGGTTGTCCTCGATCTGGCGATAGAGCTTGCGCCACTCCTCCGGAACCGGGCCGCGATTGGGAAGCGGCGGCGGCTCGCCGGCGAACCACGCCTTGTCGACGCCCGGCGCGAGCGGCAGGTCGTCGAGCACCGTTGTGCTCACCGACGTGGTGCCGGTCGGCACGCTGAGCGGCATGGCGAGCATCTCGTAGCCATCGAGGTAGCGCACGATGCCTTCGGCGAAGGCGATGCTGACGACGGTCGAGACCAGGATCAGCAGCAGGTTCTTCAGGGTTTGCAGGGCAGCCTCGTGTCGCTTCTGATTCTCGAGAGGGGCGAGCGATCAGCAGCCCTTGCCCTGGTCGCGGCAGAGACTGTCCAGCAGGGACGTGATCTTCGGCAGCATGCCCTTGGCAAAGTAGCCGTCGGCCGTCCCGTTGGGATGCGGGTCGGGCACGGTGACCCAGAGGCTGCGCGGGTCGACCGCCTGCACGGTGGAGAGCAGGTCGACGAACGGCACCTTGTCGCGCTCGACCGCGGCGCGGACCTTGTCGGTGATGTCGCCGAACGGGTAGGGCGCGAGCTCGCGCAGCTCGGGAATGTTGAACACGACCAGCTTCGCCCCGATCTGCCTTGCCTCGTCGGCGAACCCGCCCAGCGCCTTCTGGGTTGCCTGCCAGCCGGCGGCGTCGGGCGCATAGAGATCGCGATAGTAACGCTTCCAATCGGGGGTTTCGCCGAACGTGCGGGAAACCGTGTCGAGGCGATAGCGCAGCACGGTCCAGCCGGCAGAATTCCTGTCCAGCCAGCTCGTCTCGAGATATTTCGGCATCGGCTCGGCATCGTTGATGAAATAGGCCAGCACGATGATGTCGGGCTTGAGGCGGGCGCCGACCTTGCGAAAGAGGGCGAGCTCCTGGGTCGTGTTGTAGTTGCCGACCCCCAGGTTGAAACCGTCGACCTTGCGGCCGGCCTTGGTCAGCGCCTCGAGGATGCGGCTGGCGAAGGTCTCCTGCTCGGCGACTCCCCAGCCCAGGGTGATCGAATCGCCGACAAAGGCGATCCGGGCCACGCCCGGCTTGGCCGCCTGGTCGATCTCGGGCGATCGCAGCCCGAGCGAGTTGGTCTGGACCGAGACCCCCATGAGCTGTTCCTTGGCCCCACCACGGTGACGATGGCCGATGTCGGGCTGCGGATCGCGCACCTTGACGTCGGTGGCGTACTTCCACATCTCGAGCTCGTAGAGCATGCCGTCGTCGAGGAACAGACGGGTAAGGCCTTCCAGACTGAGCAGACAGAGAGCCAGGACCGCGACGAGCAGCAGCCCATTCCTGAACACTTTCATCAAGTCACTCGGCGGTTACTGCGCTCGAACTCGCAATCGACATCTCCCCACGGCGCCACTCTAGCGGCCTTGGACACGACAGGCCGGCGCGGGCTCGTCGGAAGGGAGACCTCTACCGCTCGTCGGATCGGTCGGTGCGGTTAGCGCGGGCTCTTTTCTTTGTCCAGAGGACAGGTTTGCACGCTAAGTCTCATCCGATGGCTCATCGGGGGGAGGGGACGTGAAAAAGCTGGTGAACGACCCACGGCGGGTGGTCCGGGAAATGCTCGAAGGCGTGTGCGACCTCGATCCGGGGCTGGCCCTGCTGGCCGACCACGACGTGGTGGTGCGGGCCGACCTGCCGTCCCCAGCGGGGCGCACCGTAGCGGTGATCTCCGGTGGCGGTTCCGGGCACGAGCCGGCGCATGCGGGCTATGTCGGCCCTGGATTGTTGACGGCTGCGGTCGCTGGCGACGTCTTCACCTCGCCGAGCGTCGACGCGGTCCTGGCCTGCATCCGCGCCGCAGCCGGCCCGGCCGGGGCGGTCCTGATCGTCAAGAACTACACTGGGGATCGGCTGAATTTCGGCCTCGCCGCCGAGATGGCGCGGGCGTTAGGAATTCTAGTGGAGGTCGTGGTCGTCGCCGATGACGTGGCGCTCAGCCATACCGTGCCGCGCGAGCGCCGCCGTGGCATCGCCGGAACCGTGCTGGTCCACAAGATCGCGGGCGCGGCGGCTGCGGCAGGTCATGGCGTCGCCGATGTCGCGAGGCTGGCGCGGACGGCGGCGGCCGACCTCGGCAGCATGGGTGTGGCTTTGGGCGCCTGCACCGTCCCCGCAGTCGGTCGTCCGGGGTTCGTGCTCGGCGACGACGAGATCGAGCTGGGGCTCGGCATCCATGGCGAGAAGGGCGTCGAGCGTACCGCGCTGGCGACGGCCGACGCCCTGGTCGATCGTCTCCTCGACGCGATCGTGCGCGACCTTGGCTTGGCCGCCGGCGATCCCGTGGCGCTCCTGGTGAACGGCTTGGGTGGCACGCCCCAGATGGAGCTTGCGGTCGTGGCGCGGCGGGCGCTGGCGGCGTTGCGCCAGCGCGGCATACGGGTCGAGCGCGCCTGGCAGGGATCGTTGCTGACAGCGCTGGAAATGCCTGGCTGTTCCTTGTCGGTGATGAAACTCGATGGGCAGCGACTCTCCCTGATCGATGCGCCGGTGTCGGCACCGGCTTGGCCCGGCTCCGGGCTCATTGGAGAGTCGCGCCGATTGGTTGCGGCCACCGTATCCGAGCCCGAGCCTTCCAGGACGCCAGGGCCGCACAGCCGTCGGCTGCAATCGATGGCGTGGGCGGCGGCTGCGGCCCTCGAACGGGCCGAGCCGATCCTGACCGAGCTCGATACCCAGGCCGGCGACGGTGATCTCGGCTTGGGCATGACGAGGGGGGCCGAGGCGATCCGTGCCCTCGACCTCGCGGCCTTTGCCGACCCGGTGACAGCCCTGCGCAGCATCGGCGAAGCAATGCGGCGGGCGATCGGCGGCAGCTCCGGACCATTCTATGCCGCGGCTTTGCTGCGCGCCGCTAGCGAACTCCCCGCAGAGCCGACGGCGGCTGACTGGGCGAAGGCGTTCAGGGCGGGCACGGAAGCGATCGGGGAGCTTGGTGGCGCCAAGGCGGGCGATTGCACGATGCTCGACGCCTTGCTGCCGGCGGTCGAGGCTTTCGAAGCGAACCAGAGCGATGCAGCTCGCGCGCTCGCCGCCGCGGCGACGTCAGCCGAAGCGGGTGCCGCGGCAACCGCCGCCTTGCGCCCGCAGCTCGGTCGCGCGAGCTATCTTGGCGACCGAGCCATCGGCATCGCCGATGGCGGCGCGACCGCTGTCGCGATCTGGCTGAGGGCGCTCGCGACGGCTTTCGAGACGGATCGCAGACGGGACGCTCAAGATCCGTAGCAGCGCTAGCCGCAGGCCACCGCGTAGATGTGCTGCACTTCGCCCGGGAGCGGCATTGCCTCCCAGGTCTGGCCGGCGTCGCGCGTGCCGAACACCTCGCCGTCGTAGCGGGCGCCGATATAGACCTGCTTGGGGTCGGTCTGATGGAGGCCGATCGACATGATGGTGCCATGCACCTGCACCTTGTCGAAGCGCTTCCAGCTCTGGCCGCCGTCCCGGCTGCGATAGAGGCCGCCATCGTGGCTAGCGGCGGCGACCGACAGGGCGGCATAGAGCGTGTTGGGCTCGCTCGCCGAGCTCTTGACGTCCCGTCCATAGGTCGTGGGCGAGAACTTGCCGACCTCCATGTCGATCCAGTTCTTGCCGCCGTCGGTCGTGCGGAAAAGGCCCATGCGCAGGGCGACGATCGCCGAGTCGGGATTGGCCGGATCCATGGTGACGGCGTGGCCATCCAGCATGCCCTCGGCCGTGGTGTCGCTCACGATCTTGCTCTTGAGGTGGGGCAGCTCGGCGAGCTTGATCAGGCCGGCACTGCAATCCTCCCAGGTCTCGCCGCCGTCGGTGCTGCGCATCACGCCGTTGATCTCGAGCGCGGCGTAGATCTCGTTCGGGCGTTTCGAATTCTGGGCAAGGCGCATCACGCGCGCGGCGAAGGGGCCCGTGCAATGGGTGCCGATGACCGGGGTCGCGAGCTTTCGCCAATTCGCGCCGCCGTCGTCGCTGCGATAGACGTCGATCGGCGAGGCACCAGCGAAGATGCGCTTGGGATCGCGCGAGTCGACCAGGAAGCACCAGACCTGCTTGTTGGCATCGGGGAAGCCCGTCCGGCGAAAGGTGGCGCCGCGGTCCGTGCTGCGCCACACGCCGTCGCTGGTGCCCGCGAACACCGTCTCGGGATCCTTCGGGTGCACGAAGACCGTGAAGGCCTCCACGGTACCCAGCACATGCTGCCAGTCGCCGCCGCCCGAGGCACGTCGGAACACGCCGACCTTGCCCTTGTGGTCCGGCTTGCCGAAATAGCCGGCGACGCCGACATAGACGTTCGATTGCTCGGCCATGATCTCCTCCAACCTCAGTTCTTCTTGGTGACCATCGGGCACTCGCCCTGATCCATCGGACGGAAAGCCTCCTCGGCGGTCATCGTCGAGATGAGCTTGTAGTAGTCGTAGGGCCCCTTCGATTCCGAAGGCTTCTTGACCTCGAAAAGGTACATGTTGTGCATCTTGCGACCGTCGGCGCGGATGTAGCTCAATCCGAAGACGGGGTCGTCCCACTTGATTTCCTTCAGCTTTGCCATCACCGCCTCGCTCTGATCGGTGCCGGCGGCCTTGATGGCATTGAGATATTGCAGTGCTGCCGAATAGAACCCGGCCTGGATGCTCGACGGCATCTTGCCGCCGTGGCGGGCGGCAAAGCGCTTGGAGAACTCGCGGGTCTTGTCGTTGAGATCCCAGTAGAACGCCTCGGTGAGGCTGAGGCCCTGGGCGCGCTCGAGGCCGAGCGAATGCACGTCGGTGATGAACACCAGCAACCCGGCCAGCTTCTGGCCGCCCTTGACGATGCCGAACTCAGCGGCCTGCTTGATTGAGTTGATGGTGTCGCCGCCGGCATTGGCGAGGCCGATGATCTGCGCCTTCGACGACTGCGCCTGCAGGAGGAAGGAGGAGAAGTCGTTGGTGTTGATGGGATGGCGCACCTCGCCGATCACCTTGCCGCCGGCCTTGGTCACGACTGCCGCGACGTCGCGTTGCAAGGCGTAGCCGAAGGCGTAGTCGGCCGTCAGGAAGTACCAGCTCTTGCCGCCCGCCTTGACGACAGCCGATCCGGTCCCGTTGGCCAATGCGAATGTGTCGTAGACCCAGTGAACGGTGTAGGGGTTGCAGAGCTTGCCGGTGATGTCGGACGAGGCCGGATCGGTGGCGAGGTAGATCTTCTTCTTGTCGTTGGCGACACGGGCGGTGGCGATCGACGACGACGAGGCGCCGGTGCCGAGGATGGCGTCGACCTGCTCGGTGTCGAACCAGCGGCCGGCGATGGTCGCCGCCACGTCGGCCTTGTTCTGCACGTCGGCCTGGACGATCTCGATTTTCTTGCCGCCGACCGTGCCGCCGAAATCCTCGATCGCCATCTGAACGGCGATGACGGCGCCTGGGCCGTTGATGTCGGAATAGAGGCTCGACATGTCGGTCAGCACACCGAGCTTCACCACATTGTCGGTGAGCTGCTGCGCCGGTGCTGCCGTCGCCCACGCGGACAGCGCCAGGGCGGACGCAGCCAATCTGAAACGCTTCATCGCTTCGCTCCCAATCGTTTTCTGTTGAGTGAAGCCTAGCAAGGTGCTGGCATGGGCGCAAAGCGAAGAGGAACCGTCGAAAATGTTCGAGCAAATCGTGGACGTTCCAACCAAGGACGGTGCGATGGAGACCTTCGTCTGCCATCCGGAACGTGGCGGACCCTATTCGCCCATCCTGTTCCTGATGGACGCGCCGGGCATCCGCGAGGAGCTGTACGACATGGCACGGCGTCTCGCGACCGTCGGCTACTACGTGCTTCTGCCCAATCTCTATTACCGCGCTGGCAAGGACACCAAGTACGGGCCCGATGTCCTCGACAAGGGCAGCGCCGAGCGGGAACGCATGCGGGCGGTCCGCACCAAGATGACGATCCCGCCGGTGATGGACGACGTTGCCGCGCTGATCGCCTATGCCGACCGGCAGAAGGCGTCCAAGAAAGGCCCGGTCGGGACTCATGGCTATTGCATGAGCGGCCCATACTCGCTGGCGGCGGCGGCCCGCTATCCGGACCGCATCGCGGCCGCGGCGTCGTTCTACGGCACCTGGCTGGTCAGCGACGCGGTCGAGAGCCCGCACCTCACGCTCGGCAAGGCCAAGGGCGAGCTCTACATCTCGTGCGCCGAGCACGACGACCTGGCGCCGCCGGACATGGTCAAGGAGCTGAAGGCGCTATTCGGCAAGTCCGGCAATGCGGGCGAGCTGGAGGTGCACCCCGGCGTCCATCATGGCTTCGCCTTCCCGCAACGCTGGTGCTACGACAAGCCCGCTGCCGAACGTCACTGGGAGCGCCTAATCGCGCTCTACCGGCGTCGGCTGGGCTGACGCGTCTGGTAGTGGCGAGCGCGCTCATGCAGAGTGCTTGCGCCCCAACGGCTCATGGGCCATGAGCGGACCGGACGTTAGCGGTCTGATAGCTCTCTACGGCGGCGTCGTCGGCTTGAATTTCTGTACGCGCTTGGCGTTGTCGACTTCGCCCGTATAGATATTGCCCTTCGAATCGACGGCGATGCTGTGCACCCAGTGGAACTGACCGGCGTAGCGGCCGGAACGGCCAAAACCGCCGACCACGGCGCCGTTGCTGCGGCGCAGGATGCGCAGGAGGTTATTCTCGCCGTCGATGTTGAATAGCCAGCTCTGGCTGGCATCCGGCCAGAAGTTCAGATCCCACACCGCGCCGGCGCCGAGCGTCGACTTCTCGTAGAACCATTCGGTGACGAAGCTGCCGTCCTTCTTGAACACCTGGATGCGGTTGTTCACGCGATCGCAGACATAGACGAAGCCGTCGCGCGAGACCTTGGCGCAATGCACGGGATTGGCGAACTGCTGGGAGACCGGGGCGGCGGGATCGTACTTGGGTGTCTTGTCGTCCGATGGCCTCTTGCCGTAGGCGCCCCAGTGGCGCTTGTAGGCGCCGGTTTCGCTGTCGAACACGATGACGCGGCGATTGCCGTAGCCGTCGGCGACGTAGACTTCGTTGGCGTCGGTGTCGACCTGAATGTCGGCGGGGCGACCGAGCAGGGTGGTGTCATTGCTGCCGCCGGTCGGGCCCAGCCTGCCGATCGTCAGCACCGGCTTGCCGTCGCTCGTGTATTTGAAGATTGCGCTGTCGGTCTCGCCGTTGCCCGCCAGCCAGACGAACCCTTTGCGGTCGACATGGATGCCGTGCTCGTTGGCGAGCCATGGCGTCGTAGCAGGGCCGCCCCAGCCTTGGATGAAATTGCCGTCGGTGTCGAACTCCATGACGGACGGGGCGGGAGCGCAGCATTTGTTGCGCGGCGGATTCAAGGTGGCGCCGCGCTCGTCCTCGCTGAGTGAGCGCGGCCGCTGAAACACCCACACATGATCGCGCGAGTCGGTGGCGACGCTCGCCACTTGGCCGAATATCCAGTTGTTGGGCAGCGGCTTGGGCCAGAACGGATCGACCTGAAATTGTGGCGGGTCGGCGGCGACGGACGGCGACGACAACGCGGCAACACTCAAAAGGGTGGCCAGCGCCACCCATGCACCTCGCTTCATCGCTCCCTCCGTCGTCTGCCTTGTTGTCAGGCCACCTTTGCCGGCTGGCGCTTGTCGATCTGCCAGGCGTTCAGGACGTCACGCGCATGGTTCTTGGCCGGGTCCATCGCGCTCTCGCGGCCGGGAACCTTGGCGGTCAACTCGATGACGTAGCCATTGGGATCGCGGAAGTAGATGGAGCGGATGAAGCGATGGTCGGAGATGCCGCGCACCTCTCGTCCTTCCGCCTTGCCCTTGGCAAACATCCGCTCCAAGGCTTCCGGCTCGACCTCCAACGCGATGTGCAGGTCGAAGTCGTGCTGCTCCTTGAACTCGAATGGCATGTCCGGGGCCTCGAAGAAGGCGAGGCATGAACCGTCGTCGAGCTGGAAGAAGGTGTGCAGCACGCCGGTGCCGGTCTTGCGGCCGGTGATCGTCTGCTCGATCTTGAGCGTGTGCACCAGCGGTAGGCCGAGGAAATCCTCGTAGAAGCGCCGTGTCTCCTCGGAGTCGCGGCAGCGATAGGCGTTGTGGTGCAGACCCTTGATCATGGGATTCTCCTGGTCAGATCGCCTGCCAGGGCTGTCCCTTGGTCGAGGCGCAGAAGCCGTTGAAGGTCTCGTAGACCTTGGTGTAGCTCGGTCGCTTCTTCATGCTGCCGAGCCAGCGCTCGATATTGGGATAGGCCGCGAGATTGCAATGAACCAGTTCGCCGGCGGTGACGAGCGCGGCGCCGAAATAGTCGGCGATGGTGATCTGGTCACCACACAGATACTGGCGATTTGGGCCGAGCCAATGGTCGTTCAGGATCTGCAGCCAGCTCTTCGATTTCTCCTTGCCCCAGGCGACGACCGCTTCCTGCACCTTGGCGTCCTCGCGCTTCAGATGGGGGAAGAGCTGCGGGTAGATCAGCCCGTAGCCCCAATCGCGATAGAAGTTCGAGTTGAACCAATCCAGGATCTCGTTCACGCGCGCCCGCTGCCTGATGTCCGTCGGGTAGGCACTCGATCCGGTCTTTTCGGCCAGATAGCGAAGGATCGCGGCACTTTCGATCAGGCGGAAGTCGCCATCCTCGAGCATGGGGATCAGGTGATTCGGGTTCAACTTGCTGTAGGCCGGCTCGTAGTGCTGGCCATTCAGGATGTCGACGACCTCCATGTCGACCGGGATCTTCTCTTCGTCGATGAATTGCATCACCGGGCGGCTCACGGTCGATACCGGATGCATATAGAGCTTCATGATCCTCTCCTGTCAGCGGTCGAGCCAGACATCCTCGAACCGCCAGTGATTGTAGATCGTGTTGATGGCCAGATTGACGCCCTTGACCTCGGGCCGCCAGCAGGTGGCGCCCCAGTCGTGCTGTATCACGGGACGGGCACCGTCCTCCTGTAACTTCTTGTCGATCTCCCAAACGAGCTTGCGGCGCTGCTCGCCATCGGGCAGGCGCGACTGCTGCTCGAACAGCTTCTCGACCTCCGGGCTGCAATAGTTGGTGTAGTTGCGCTCGGAACCGCAACTGAAGGTCTCGTAGAACACCACATCGGGATCGTCGATGCCGACGCCCTGGACGTTCAGCCCGACCGTGAAGTCCTTGCGCCCCATACGATTGTACCAGACGGCGGTATCCAGCGGCTCGAGCTCGCCCTGGATGTTCACGTGTTTGAGATGGTCGATCAAGATCACCGCCTGGTCGCGGTAGGTCGCGATGTTGCGCGTGGAAACCTTGATCTTGAGTGGCTTGTCGGCGGTGTAGCCGAGCTCTGCCATGATCTTGCGGCCTTCCGCTCGCGCCTTCTCGTGGTCGGCACCATAGCCCGCGACGGTGGCGAGGAATTCGGGCGGCATGCCCCAGCGGCCCTCCGGCGGCGGCAACATCGTGCCGCCGATACGGTTGTTGCCCTGACCAATGATGTGAGTGAACGAGTCGCGATCGATCGCCAACACCATCGCCTTGCGGATGCGGGCATCGTCGAATGGCGGCTTGTCGCGATTGACCAGCAGGTTGGCCTGGGTGTTGGTCGGCAACAGCTCGCACATCGCCCAGGGTGCCTGCGATTTCAGGTCCTTGAGCTGTGGCGCTGCAATCTCGGCCGTGAAGGTCATGTCGAACTTGCCGGCCGTGAAGGCGAGCAGCGACGTTGCCCGATTGGGAATGATCGAGAACTCGATGGCGTCGAGATAGGGTCGCCCCGGCTTCCAGTAGTCGGGATTGCGCACGACCTTCATCGATTCGTTCTGCTTCAGCTCGGCGAACTTGAAGGGGCCGGTGCCGATCGGCTTGGTCCGCATCTGGGCAGGCGCCACATGACAGGGATAGACGGGCGAGAACGCGCCGGCCAGCATGGTCAGCACCGACGGTTGCGGCCGGCCGAGATGGAACGTGACCTCGCGGTCGCCGTTCACCGTCACCTCCTTGAGGTTGGTCCACCACGACTTGCGCGGATTCTTGCGCAGCTTGGACTCGGGCGAGATCAGCATGTCCCAGGTGCATTTCACGTCGGCGCTGCTGAATGGCTTGCCGTCGTGCCATTTCACGCCGTCGCGCAGCTTGAAGGTGAGCTTCGTGCCGTCGTCGCTCCAAGCCCATTCCGTCGCCAGGTCGGGCACGATCGTGTCCGGCGCATTCTGCTTGGACTTGGGATCGAACACCACGAGGTTGTTGTAGACCGACATGAAGGGCATGACGGTCGAGATCGTCGCCTCCTCGTGGATCGAGGCGCTGGGCGGGTTGTCGCGATGGGTGATCTTGAGGGTACCGCCTGCTTTCTGCGCCCAAGACGGCGCACCGCCGACGGCAATGACGATGGCCGCCAGGGCGGCAATGCTCGTTCGCATCCTGTTTCCTCCTCGCTCCCCGGCACACGCTACCATCCCGCGGGCAGGCGGCGTAGGCTGTCTGGACCGTTGGTATCAGCTTGCGAAAGGCCGAGGCATGATCATTGCCACGACAGAGAACGTCGCGGGTCACCGTGTGGTGAATACGCTGGGCCAGGCTTTCGGCGTGGTTGTCCGCAGCCGCGGTATCGGGGGCAATCTCATGGCCGGCCTTCGGTCGATCGTCGGCGGCGAAATCCACGAATACACCCAGATGCTGGAGGAGGCGCGGCGCCATGCCATCGATCGCATGGTGGCCAATGCCACCGAGATGGGCGCCAACGCCATCATCGTTATGCGTTTCGATTCCTCCGAGATCGGCGAGACGATGAGCGAAATCGTGGCCTACGGAACGGCCGTGGTCATCGAGCCGGTCGCCGGCTGACGTGTTGCGCCTGCTTCTCTTGGCAGGTGCCTTGCTCTTGTTGATCGTGGGGGCGGCGTGCCTCGCCCTCGGCCCGATCGCGCCGGCGATCTGGCTATTTGCCATCGGGGGCATGATCCTCGCAGGGACCCTTTTCGAGCGAGCCTTCTACAAGCCGGTACGCTCCGAAATGCCGCTTGGCCCTGGATGGGCCAGGACGAAGGAACGTTTCATCGACCCGGAAACCGGCAAGACGGTAGAGGTATTCTACAATGCGACGTCGGGCGAGCGGCAGTATGTTTCCAGGGAGACGCGCCGCCGCTAGAGTTCCCCAATGCGCGCAATCCTCCTTCTGGTCGCGATGGCCTCGACCTGGGCGATGCCGGCGACCGCCCAGGATTATCCCGTCAAGCCGATCAGGATCATCGTCCCGTTCGGGCCGGGGACGGCGACCGATACAGTTGCCCGTGTCGTCGGCGCGGCAATTGGCAACCGCACCGGACAGGCCGTGGTGATCGAGAACAAGCCGGGCGCGGAAGGGCAGATCGGCGCCCAGGCCGCGGCAAGCGCACCGGCCGACGGCTATACAATTTTCATCACCACGCAAACGACGCAAGCGATCAATCCCTTCGTCTACAAGAGCCTCGCCTACGATCCGCTGAAGAGCTTTGCGCCGATTTCCGGCCTGTCGCTCGGGGCGCAGGTCGTCATGGTGAAGAACGAGCTGCCGGTGAAGACGATCGGCGAATTCATCGCGCTGGCGCGTTCGCAGCCGGGCAAGCTGAGCTTCGGCAGCGGCAACGGCTCGAGCCGTGGCGGCGCCGAGCTGTTCCGCATCATGGCCAAGGTCGATCTGCTCGGCGTGCCCTACAAGACCCAGCCGCAGGCCGTCAGCGACCTGATGGGAGGGCGCCTCGACATCATCTTCTGCGACTTCACCACTGGCCTGCCGCCGGTGCTCGATGGCCGCGCGCGGGGCATCGCCGTCACCAGCAAGGAGCGCATCCCCGGGCTGGACCAGTTCCCGACGGTCAACGAGAGCGGCGTGCCGAATTTCGAGATGTGGGCCTGGACCGCGGCCTATGCGCCGGCCGGAACGCCACGTCCGGTGATCGACAAGCTGAATGAATTGGTGCGCGAGGCGGTGAATTCGGAAGCCTACAAGACTCTCACCAAGACGACCTATGGCATTGCATTCCCCGGCACTCCGGAGGAACTCGCCGTTTTCCAGGTGAGCGAGAGCAAGAAGTGGGGCGAGATCGTCGCCATCGCCGGCATGAAGGAGCCGTGAGGGCCATCGCCGGGAGCGTATTCCGCCGGCCGTTCAGGCTCGCGACCGGGGAATTGTCCGCCCAACCCCGATCTGCCAGGCAGCGGTGACAAGAACCACCACCGCGACGGTGAAGAAGGCGGCGCGATAGCTCGCCAGCGCGGCGATGGCGGCGAAGATGGGTGGGCCGACGACGGCGCCGGAAAAGGCCAATGCTGTCTGGACCGAGGCCACGGCGGCGGCTGAGCCCGGCGGCGCGAGGTGGGCGAATTCGGCCTGCGAGGTGCCGTTCCAACTGCTGACGACGGAGCCGTAGCCGACGACCACCAGCACCATCAGCCAGAAGGGCGTGTCCGCCGCCAGCAGGCCCGTCGCGGTGCAGCCGGCCGTCATGCCGACGCCGGTCCAGCCCAGGAGCTTCATGCGCGGGAAGCGATCGCCCAATCCGCCGCTCACCAGCCTGACGGCGGTGCCGGCAAATTGGGAGAGCGACAGCAGAAGGCCGGCGCGTGCGATGGTGAGACCGCAATGCTCGTACAGGTAGGTGACGAGATAGAACGTGAAGGTGTGTTGGGCGATCACATAGACGAACGCTGCCACGCCGAGCACTCGCAGCTCGCGGTGGACGAATACGAAGCGGATGGATGACCATATCCCATCCGAGGGCTTGCCGGCCGCGACATTGGTGTCGAGCTGCGAGCGCAACAGCTCGACAACCAGGGCCGTCACCACCGCGGCTGCGGCGGCGATCAGGCTGGCGCCTTGCCATCCTACGAAACTCAGGAGCAGCGGAAAGATCAGGCCGGCGAGAGCGAAGCCGAGCGGCGTGCCGGTCTGCTTGATCGAGAACACGATGCCGAACCATTCGCGCGGCACGCGCTGGGCAAGGACATGCGCCGAGGCCGGATTGATCGGACCCTGAGCGGTGCCGATGAAGACGACGGCGATCACGGTTGCGGCGACCGCGGCGAGCGCGTTGCTGGCGAGCCCGATTGCCGCCATCAGCAGCGCGAATTGGCAGATGCGGACGGCGCCCAGGCGAACGATCGGCTCGGCCGCGGCGAGGGCGGTCACGCAGGCGACGCCGTAGATGATCGCGGTGAACAGCCCGACCAGCTTGGGGTCTATGGCGAGATCGCGCGCGACTGCCGGCATCATGACGCTGAGGGCGAGCACGCTGATCGAGATCATGACCTGGATGGCCAGCATGGTGGCCACCGGGACGAAGACGCGCCGCATGGGGCTTAGCGCCAGCACGTCATCAGGAGTGCTTCCTCGACTGCGTCGCCGCGACGATGAGACCGAAACTCATGTTCCTCTCCCCCTAGCGGGGGAGCGGAACATGAAAGTGAGAGGGGCTGTGAAGCTGCGCACTACATGCCGAACAGATCGGCCTTGTTCAGCACCGTATTGCGCAGGATGCGGATCGAGGCGACGTCGACCATGATGCCGTCGACGTTGATCGCGCCCAGGCCCTCGGCCTCGGCCTCGGCGTAGGCCTTCTCGAGCTTGCGCGCGCGCTCGACGTCCTCCTTCTTGGGCGAGTAGACGTCGAGCGCGATGTCGATCTGCGAGGGATGGATGGCCCACTTGCCGACGCAGCCCAGGATCATCGAGCGACGGCATTCTTCCCGATAGGCGTCCGGGCTGCGGAAGTCGGCGAACGGTCCGTCGACCGGGTCGATGCCTGCGGCACGGCAGGCCATGACCAGGCGGAAGCGGGCATAGTGCCATATGTCGCCGGGATAGCCGTCGGTCTCGCCGACATTCTTGTTGGTGACGCCCATCGAGGCGGAGAAATCGCCCATGCCGAAGACCAGGCACTCCAGACGCGGCGTGCAGGCGGCGATGGCATCGACGTTCTGCATGCCCTCGACCTCCTCGATCAGGGCCTCGAGGCCGATGCGGCGCTTGAGCTTCAGCTTCTTCTCGAGCTGGTGCAGCAGCTTGTCGGCGAACAGCACGTCGGCCGGCGTCAGCACCTTGGTCATCATGATCGTGTCGAGATGCTCGCCCGCGCCCTCGACCACCTCGATGATGTCCTCGAAGGCGTACTCGGTCGTCAGGTCGTTGATGCGAACGCAGCGGGTCTTCTTGCCCCAGTCGAGCGACTTCAGCCCCTCGACGATCTTCCTGCGCGCCTCGCGCTTCTGGCTCGGGGCGACGGCGTCCTCGAGATCGAGGAAGACATGGTCGGCCTTCGACTCGGCCGCCTTCTGGATCATCTTCTCGCTCGATCCCGGCGTGGAAAGCTGCACGCGGCGCGCGCGGCGCGGACGGTCGGTCATATCTGGTCTCCCTCAAGCAATGATTTTCTCGGCTCGCAGTCGCGCAATTTCCGCGCCACCGAGGCCGAGGCCGGTCAGATACTCGTCGGTATGCTCGCCCAGCAACGGGGCGCGATGGCGCACGCGGCCGGGCGTCTCGCTCATCTTGATGGCCACGCCGGCGACCTTGGTTTCGCGGTCGAGGCCGGGATGGGGCACCGACACGACCATGTCGCGGGCGGCGAAATGCGGATTGGCGAAAACGTCGCGCACGTCGTTGACCGGCGCGAACGGCACTTGGCCGCCGAGATGATCCAGTAGCTGCTGCTTGGTCCGCTCGCGGGTGAAGGCGGAGATCGCCTCGATGATCTCGCTCTGGTTGGCACGACGGTCCTGGACGGTCGCCAGGCGCGGGTCCGTGCCGAGCTCGGCGCGGCCGATCAGGCGGCACAGGATCGGCCAATGGGTGTCGGCGTGCGCGGCAATGGTGATGTAGCCATCCTTGGCCGGGAACATGCCGAACGGGCAGAGCAGGGGGTGGTGGTTGCCTTCCGGCACTGGAATGCCGCCAGTGTAGGAATGCTGGTGCACGATGCGCTCGCAGAGCGACAGGATGGCGTCGACCATGCCGACATCGACGAGCTGGCCCTTGCCGGTCTTGTGGGCGCGCAGAATGGCGCTGACGATTCCCACGGCGCACATCGTGGCCGGCATCAGGTCGCCAATCCCCGGCCCGACCTTCATCGGCGTCTCCTTGTCCGGCCCGGTGATTGCCATGACACCGCCGAACGCTTGCGCCACGACGTCGTAGGCCGGCCAATCGGTGTAGGGGCTGCGGCCAGTGCGCCAGTCGCCGAAACCGCGAATGGTGGCGTAAACGAGCTTGGGAAAACGCTCGTGCAGCGCCTCGTAGCCCAGCCCGAGCCGGTCCATGACGCCGCCGCGATAGTTCTCGACGATCGCGTCGGCGCCCTCGCACAGCCGCAGGACCAGCTCGCGCCCCTCCGGGCGCTTGAGGTCGACGGCGACCGACTTCTTGTTGCGGTTGACCGACGCGAAGTAGCCGCCGAAGGCCTTGAGCTTGTCGTCGTCGTGATAGGGGCCGACGATCCGCGTGTGGTCGCCGTCGAGCGGCTCGATCTTGATCACTTCAGCGCCCTGGTCGGCCAGCAGCATGGTGCAGAACGGCCCCGCCAGCATCTGGGTGAGATCGACGATGCGAACCCCGTCGAGCGCGCCGAGGACGGCTGTCATTCCTCCACCTTCCTTCCCCGTTTTGCGGGGGAGGTGCCCCGAAGGGGCGGAGGGGGAAAGCCGCAGTCGAGATCCCTATGAGTCCGACGTCGGAAATTCACCGATCTCGTTTGAGGTCTTCCCCCTCCGCCCCCTGGTAGGGGCACCTCCCCCGTATGACGGGGGAGGCGAGAGAGAAGGGGCGTCACTTGTCTCCCCAATGGCTGCGGCGCTTGATCAGGACGGTGCGCTCGCCTTCGAAGACGTGCTTGTCGTCCTGGTTCACGCCGTAGTGCTTGAAGCGCACCACGCCGGCGTCGGGCCGCTCGGCGTCCCGGGTCTCCAGCACCTCGCTGTAGCAATAGAGCGTGTCGCCGTGGAACACCGGCGCCTTCAGCCGAATCTTGTCCAGGCCGAGCTCCCTCAGGGCGTTCTCGGCCGTGTCCTGGGCGGCGAGCCCGATGCACATCGAGATGGTGACGCCGCCAAAGCCCAGCCGCTTGCCCCACGGGCTCGACGACATCAGGTGCTCGTTGAAGTGGCCTTCGGCGGTGTTCATGGTCACGTTGGTGATCCACACCTGCTCGAGAGGCTCGATCGTCTTGCCGCGCGCGTGCTTCATGACGTCGCCGACGGTGAAGTCCTCGAAGTAATTGTGCCGGCCGGTCAGAGCGGAGACCTTCATCAGTTCCTCCCGCGACCCAGCAGGCGATCCGAGATGATGCGCTTCTGGATCTCCGACGTGCCCTCGAAGATCTTGGTGAGGCGAGCATCACGCCAGTGACGCTCGACGGCGTGCAGGGTCGTGTAGCCGGCGCCGCCATGGATCTGGATGCCCTCGCTGCATACGCGCTCGGCCATCTCCGAGGCGAACAGCTTCACCATCGACGCTTCCTTGTCGCAGCGCTGGCCGGTGTCGATCTGCTCGCAGACGAAGTAGTTGAGCTGGCGCGCGGCCTCGATCTGCGTCGCCATGTCGGCGATCTTGAAGCGGATGGCCTGGAAATCCGAGATCGGCCGCTCGAACTGGCGGCGATCGTTGGCGTAGGCGATCGAATCATCGAGAGCGCCCTGGGCGAGCCCAATGGCACGCGCGGCTGTGTGGGCACGCGCCGTCTCGAGGCCTGACGTGGCGTAGTAGAAGGCGTGGCCTTCCTCGCCAATCATGTCGGAGGCTTCGACGCGGAAATTGTCGAACGCCAGCTCGTATGTCTTCCAGCCGAAATAGCCGATCTTGGGGATCGGCGCGCCGCTGCAGCCCTTGGGCAGCTCGCCGCGCTTCTTCTCGACGAAGAACATGGACAGGCCCATGTGTCGCCGCCCGGCCGGCGCGTCGGACGTGCGGGCGATGATGATCAGGAAGTCGGCGCCGTCGGCGAAGGTGCACCAGTATTTGTTGCCGCTGATCAGGTAGCCCGTCCCGTCCTTTTTCGCACGGCAGGAGATGTTGGAGATGTCCGAGCCGGCGTTCGGCTCCGACATCGAGAAGGCGCCGAGGAACTCGCCCTTGGCCATGCGCGGCAGATAGCGGGCCCGTTGCTCCTCGCTCATCATCTGGGCGCCGATCAGCAAGTTGCCGCGTGCGATCAGCGAGGCGACGCTCATCCAGCCGCGCGACAGCTCCTCGGTGACCAGGCAGTACTCGAAGCAGCCCAGACCCAGGCCGCCGTACTTCTCCGGGATGAGGATGCCAAAATAGCCTAGCTCCGCCATCTTGTCGCGCAATGACATCGGAATGTCGCCCTTCTCGGGATCGAGCTTGTTGGCGACGGGCAGGACCTCGTTGAGGGTGAACTCGCGCGCCTGCTCCTGGATCATGCGGCGCTCTTCGGTGATGTACGGCATTCTATGGATTCCTGAGACGCACGAGGTTGGTTCGCTTGAAGTCGATGACGAGCTCGTCGTCCTGATTGAAGCCCTTGCTGTGCCAGGTGACGATGCCGAAGCCCTTGTGGGAGTCGGATACGCGGCGGTCGAGCACTTCCGATTCGGCGCTAAGCGAGTCGCCGGGATAGACCGGCTTGTGGAAGCTGAGCTCATTGACGCCGAGGAACGGCCCACCGCCTTCGCTCAGGTCCTCGACGGTGAGGCCGAACACGGTAGTGAAGACCAGCATCGGATTGGCGACGATGCCGGGATGGCCGTGCGCGCGGGCATAGGCGGCATTGTAGTAGTGTGGGTTAAAATGCAGCGTCAAGGTGGAGAAGAGGGTGCTCTCCGACTCGGTGATCGTGCGCCCCCAATGGTGGCGAAACACCCGCCCGACCTCGAAGTCCTCGTACCGATTGCCCTTCGGCATCGGTCGCGCCCGCGTCCTGAAATCTTCCGTCATTGTGGCTCCGCAGTTACTCGGACTCCTCTCCCCCGCTAGGGGGAGAGGTTGGGTGAGGGGGATACGCACGTCGTCGCCCCTTCACCTAAGCCTCTCTCCCTAGCGGGGGAGAGGAACATGAAATGTGTGCGCGACCTGGCGCTACCTCTTCGCCGACGCCCGTGCCAGTTCGCCGATATCCTCCAGCGTGTCGATGCGCTCGATGGCGTCATAGAGGTGCTTCGTTCCCGCCGCGCCCAGGACCGGGACGACCAGGCTCTCGTACTTGGTCTCGATTGCCTTGCGCTGCTTGGCGATGTCGGCCCATGGGATGCCCGAATCGTGCGACGCCTCGATCGTCGTGCCGTCGTCGAGCTGGATCGCCATCTCGGCCAGCGAGTGTTCCCAGTTAGGCCTGAACTCGATCGCCATCTTGTCGCGCAACGCCTGGATGCGCGGTTCCTGCGTCACCGCCTCAGTGTAAGAGTCCAGATTGGCGGTATCGACGCCGGTGAGCGCCATCGCCACGGTCTGGCGCAGCGAGAACTTGGCCTCCAGGCCGGTCGTGGGATGGGGGATGTTGCAGACCTTGTCGGCGCCGGCATCGATGCGCAGCAGGATCTTCCTCACCCGTTCTGGCGGGAAGTTGCTCTTCAAGCGGATTTCCTTGGCACACTCGATGGGGGCGTGCGTCAGGTAGCAGGCCGCATGGTACTTGAAGAGGTTGTTGCGCAGGTGCCAGCCAGCGGGCGCCTCGCCCAGCGCTTGCTCGATGTTCAGGTGATCGCTCTGTGACGAGGCGAAGCCCTGATCGCACTCGAGCACGTCGCTGCGGGCAGTGAAGCCCTTGGCGGCGAGCCGGGCGGCGCGCAGGCCATGCTCGGAGGCGGTGCCGGCATGCAGCGGCTTGCACATCGTGCCGAAGTTCGATTTCAGGCCAGCCGCCTGCGTGGCCGCGATGCCAAACGCGACGGCAAGCTGACGGTCGGTCAGGCCGAGCATGCGGCCGGCGGCGGCCGTGGCGGCAAACGAGCCGACCGTGCCCGTAACGTGAAAGCCCTTCTGGTAGTGACTGGGCGACACCAGCCGGCCGACGCGGCCCGAGGTCTCGTAACCCGCCACGAAGCTCTCGATGAACAGCCGGCCCGAGGCCCCCATCTGCTCGCCGAGTGCCAGCAGGGCAGGGACCACGGTCACGGTCGGATGACCGCCCATCGAGAAGTTGACGTCGTCGTAGTCGAGGGCGTGGCTTGCCGCGCCGTTGATCAGCGTGGCGGCCGACGGCAGGACCTTCTCACTGCGGCCGACCACGGTCGCCGGTCCCCTGGCACCATCCTCGAGCGCTTCGCGCACCAGGATGTCGGTCAATTCCTCCTGGGCGCCGGCAACCGTGACGGCGAACCAGTCGAGCAGGCATTGCTTGGTGCGCTCGATCAGATCGTCGGGCAGGTCGGTCCAGGCGAGAACCGCGGCGCGTCGGGCGATCTCGGACGTGACGGCAACGTTGGCCATGGCGACTCCTTGTCGTTGGGTCGTCAAGTTTCCGACGGCAGCCCGCGCGTTGTCTACTGTGGCGACATGTCCTCACGCTTCCGCGCTACGATATGAAAGATGTGCCAATGCTTGGCGTTGCCGCGCGGTGTCACGCCGTCGGCTTCCTCCTCCTCGAACATCTCGAGGTCGAAGCCAGTGAGCAGGTCGAGCACTTCCTCGCGGCTGACGAAGGTCATGCCGGGGCGGCCCAGCCAGCTATCGCGCGGCCCATACCACTGACCGCTGAAACGGCCACCCACCGGCAGGGCTTCGCGAATGCGCTGCCACAGCCTGTGAAAGTCGTCGGGCTGGCAAAGCGGCATGGCGAAGCTCGAATTGACCAGCCTGAGGCCGAGCGGCAAAGGCACGTCCTCGAAGCGGGCGACGATCGGCGTGAGGTCGCTGCCGGCAGGAAGGGGACGTGTCTGGAGCCGCCGCAGGGCTTCCGGCTCGGCATCGACGGCGACGACACGCCAGCCGCGGTGCAGCATCTCGATCACGTCGCGTCCGTCGCCGCATCCCAGGTCGACGGCGAGCGAGTCGCTCGTTGCCGGCCCGAAGCGGTCGAGCGCGGCCAGCAGGGTGCGGCGTGGCGGGCGGTCGCGCAGCTTGTCATAGTATTCCGCCCAGCCGGTTGGTCGTTCTTTCGTCATGCGCTCCCTTGCGCGGCCCGCGCGCTTGTCGCGCGCCGCGTCGTGTGGTCGTATCGCCTCCAACAATAATAGCGTCGCGCTCAGGGAGGAACCGATGAAGGTGTTGGCACGCTTTTGCGTTGTCCTTTTGCTTGCCTTCGCGCCGGCGGCGCGGGCCGATATCAAGGCTATCGAGGATGCAGCCAAGAAAGAAGGGGAGCTGACCTGGTACGTCGCCCACTACACGTCGGAGGGCGCCGAGGAGCTGGGCGCGGAATTCACCAAGCTTTATGGGGTGAAGGTCAATGTGGTGAGGACGACCGCCCAGGTGGCCTATCAGCGTCTGCTGCAGGACATCAAGAACAACCAGACGGTCTGCGATGTTTTCTCGTCGACCGACGTCGGCCACTACGTCCGGCTCAAGGCGGAGGGGCGGTTCGAGAAGTACACGCCCGAGTCGGCGTCGAAGATTCTGCCGACATTCCAGAATTTCGATCCGACTGGCTTCTATCACACGACGTCGGCTGGCCTGGTGACGATCACCTACAATACGGCGAAGGTGAAGGCCGAGGATGCGCCCAAGAAGTGGCAGGATCTCCTCGACATCAAGTGGAAGGGCAAGGTGTCGACGGGCCATCCGGGCTTCTCTGGCTATGTCGGAACCTGGGTCCTGACGATGAAGAACCTCTATGGCTGGGACTATTTCGACAAGCTCGAGAAGAACCGGCCGCAGATCGGCCGATCGATCAACGACACGGTGACGGCGTTGAACGCCGGTGAGCGGCAAGTTGCCGCCGGGGCCGACGGATCGACGCTGTTCAGCGCCGCGCGCGGCAATCCGTTGGCGGTCTCCTATCCGACCGACGGATCCGTCCTGATCATCGCCCCATCGGCCATCATGAAGGGGACGAAGCACCCCGCGGCAGCGAAGCTCTTCATGGAGTATCTCGGCTCGGTCGAGGCGGCGAAGATCAATGCCAAGCACTTCGCCATTCCGTTGCGCGCCGAGGTCGCACCGCCGCCCGGCGCCAAGCCGATCAGCGAGATCAAGACGATCCGCCCGACGGTCGCCGAGATCGACAAGGGCATCCCGGAAGTGATCGAGCAATGGCGCGACACGTTTGGGAATTGATCTGGTGCGGGCACACCTCATGCTCGAGCTCCTCTCCCCCGCTAGGGGGAGAGGTTGGGTGAGGGGGCGAGGCATGTTGTGGCCCCCTCACCTAGCCTCTCCCCCTAGCGGGGGAGAGGAATATGAGGGGTGTGAATGACCGTCGCCGCCTTGCCGTCGTCGGTGGCGCGCCCGTCCCGCATCGCCTGGGATGCGACGTGGCTGTTGTGGGCCGCCATCATCTTCGTGCTGCTGTTCCTGGTGGTGAGCCCGTTCATTTACCTGGTGATCACCAGCTTTACCTCCGAGCGCACGGGCGGCTTCACCTTCGCCAACTACGCCACCGCCTATGGCCGGTCGCGCTACATCGATGCGCTGGTCAATTCGCTGAAGCTCGGCGGCACTGCGGCCCTGCTGGCCGGAGCTTTCGCGGTGCCGCTCGCCTGGGCGGTAGCGCGGACGGACATGCCGGGCCGTGGCCTCACCCGCATGCTGGTGCTGGCGACCTTCATCACACCGCCCTACACCGGCGCGGTAGCGTGGATCCTTCTGGCCGGCCCCAATGCCGGCTGGCTCAACCGATTCTTCACCATGGTAACCGGGGCCGAGGCGGGTCCGTTCAACATCTACAGCTTCTCCGGTCTGGCGATCGTCATCGCCCTCTATTCCTTTCCTTACGTCTTTATCTTCACCACCGCGGCGCTCGAGCTGGTGTCGTCGGAAATGGAGGATGCCGCCAACATCCTGGGCGCGGGACCGTGGCGCACCATGTGGCGGGTCACGTTGCCGCTCGCGCTACCGGCGATCCTGGGTGGGCTGATCATCTGCTTCCTCGAGGCGATCGCGCTGTTCGGCTCGCCGGCGATGATCGCCATTCCGGCACGCTTCAATGTCGTGACGACGCAACTCTTCCAGTTCTTCGGCAATCCAGTGCGGGTCGAGGTCGCTGCGGCCTATGCCATGCCGCTGCTGGGCGTCACCGTCGTGCTGATCCTGATGCAGCGATTGATGACCCGCCGGAAGGGCTTTGTCGCCTTGACCGGCAAGGGCGGCGAGCGGCGACCGATCCTGCTCGGCAGATGGCGCTGGGCGATGTTCGGCTACGCCATGTTCGTCGCCAGCCTCGCCGTGTTCCTGCCCTATCTCTTCCTGCTGCAGGCCGCCTTCGCCAAGGCCTGGGGCCGCGGCTTCGGCCTCGACAATCTCACGCTGCGCAATTTCCACTTCGTGCTGTTCGAGCATGCGACGGCCGCCAAGTCGGTCGTCAACAGCTTCCTCTATGCCGGTGCCAGCGCCACGGCGGCGGTGATCCTGACCCTGTGCGTGGCCTATATCGTCGTGCGCCGGCTGGTGCCGTTCGGCGGCGTGCTGGGCTTCCTCTGCGTGGCTCCCTTCGTGATCCCCGGCGTCGTGCTGGCGATCGGCTTCTATGCCGCTTATGCGCCGCCGCCGCTGGCGCTCTACGGCACGGCGCTGATCCTGATCCTGGCCTTCACCACGCGCTTCCTGCCGATCGGTTACGTCAACGCCAGCGCCGCCTTGCGTAGCCTCAATCCCGAGATGGAAGAGGCGGTGCGGGTCCTCGGCGGCAGCCGCCTGACGGCGTTGCGCCGCGTCGTCGCGCCGCTGCTCAAGCGCAGCCTGCTCGGTGCCTGGCTGTTGATCTTCATCCCGGCGACGCGTGAACTGTCGGCCGCGATCTTTCTCTACGGCCCGAACACCAAGGTGGCGTCCGTCATGATTTTCGACATGAGCGAGGAGGGCAATCTCGAGTACCTCGCCGCGCTCGCCCTGATCCTGCAACTCCTGACCCTGCCGCTGCTGTGGATCGGCCAGAAGGCGTTGGGCCGCGACTTCATGCTGAGGCGCACCGCGACATGAGCAAGCTCGCCCTCCGGAATGTCGCTCGGCTCTACGGATCGGTCGCGGCAGTGGCGGATTTCTCGCTCGAGCTCGCACCCGGCGAGTTCGTATCGCTGCTTGGTCCCTCGGGCTGCGGCAAGACCACCACGCTGCGCATGATCGCGGGCTTCATGCCGCCGTCGGCCGGCACGATCGAGATGGAAGGCCGGCAGATCTCTTCGCCATCGAGCGTCGTGCCGCCCGAGAAGCGGCGCATGTCGATGATCTTCCAGAGTTACGCCATCTGGCCGAACATGACGGTCGGCGAGAATGTCGGCTTCGGCCTGCAGGTGCGCAAGCTGTCGCGCGCCGAGATCGACCGCCGGGTCGACGCCATCCTGGACGTCGTGCAGATGCGCAACCTCAAGGGCCGCTATCCGGCTGAGCTGTCGGGCGGCCAGCAGCAGCGCGTGGCCCTGGCCCGCGCCATCGTGGTCGAGCCGGAAGTTCTGCTGCTCGACGAGCCGCTCAGTAACCTCGACGCCAACCTGCGCGAGGAGATGCGCTTCGAGATTCGCCGCTTGCACGATGCGTTCAACATCACCACGGTCTACGTGACGCACGATCAGTCGGAGGCCATGGTGACGTCGGACCGCATCGTGGTCATGAACAAGGGCCGCATCGAGCAGGTCGATGCCCCGCACACGCTTTATGCCCGGCCGAAGAGCCGATTCGTGGCCGGCTTCATCGGCCGCACCAATTTCCTCGAAGGCACTCGGCAGGGCAGCGATGTGCGTTTCGACGGATTTTCGGCGGCGGCGAGTCGTCTGGAAGGCGCGGACGGAACGGGCGGGCTTCTCTATTCTCTGCGCCCGCAGGCGATGGGCCTGTCGAGCCAGAGGCGCAGCGGCAACGGCATCGCCGTGGAATCGGAGATCGTCGGCCGGTCCTATCTCGGCGAATATTGGGATTACCAGGTGCGGCCGCTTGGCGGCGCCAAGCCGGTTAGGGTTTCGACGGGCCCCAATGTCGTTTTCGAGGTCGGCAGCCGTGCCTGGCTGGAGATCGATCCCGCCGCCATGGTCAGGGTCGAATAGCGGCGGGCGAAGCCGCGCTTCGGCCGAAGGTGACGCACGGGCGCGCTCGACTCCGGCGAGGGCGGTGCCTAGCTGTACGTCGTGGTATGATTTCCATTATTTTGGCCGTGCGGGGGAAGGGAAGTGTCCGTGGCAGCGTCGGTGTGCAGGGCGCGATTGGGCGAAGGGGCGGAGGTCATCCTGCCTTGGGACGTGTGCCGGGCCCTCGGCTTGAGATCGGGTGACGACCTCGCGTTCGTCATCGAAGGTGGGGAGATCAGGGTTGTTCGTCTCCCGGCCGAGAGTGGCGATGCGTGTCCCTGTTTCTCGGAATGGGCAACCGAAGCCGATTGCAAGGGCTACGCCGACCTTTAAGCGATTCGAAGTCGTATCGGGTGTCGTTCGCTGCGCTCGCAGGGCTGCCGGACGGCGCCGCGTGCCGTTGGGGATACTGTTCACTGTACCATGGAATTGCCTGCGTATCGGGCTTTGAAACACGGTGGTCTGGAGGTTGGTCCTTAAGGCATGCTACGCGTACGATAGAGTTCAAACTGCAGAGTGAGATCATGACCGCAGGACCGCTTGCTCGCTTCACCGTGCTCGATCTGACGCGGGTGCGCGCCGGCCCGACCGCCGTCCGCTACCTCGCCGACTGGGGTGCCAACTGCATCAAGGTCGAGATGCCGCCCGGCGCCGGCGACATGGATATGGGCGGGCCGCGCCACGGGCCCGACTTCCAGAACCTGCATCGCAACAAGAAGTCGATCACGCTCAACCTCAAGGAACCGGACGGCAAGGCCGTCTTCATGAAGCTCGTCGAGAAGGCCGACGTGGTGGTCGAGAACTACCGCGCCGACGTGAAGTTCCGGCTGGGTATCGACTACGAAAGCCTGAAGAAGGTGAACCCGCGCATCGTGCTGGGCTCTATCTCGGGCTTCGGCCAGGATGGGCCTTATGCCGAACGTGCCGGGTTCGACCAGATCGCCCAAGGCATGGGCGGCCTGATGTGGGTGACCGGGATGGAAGGGCAGGGGCCGGTGCGCGCCGGGATCGCTGTCGCCGACGTGGGTGCGGGCCTGCACTGCGCCATCGGCATCCTGATCGCGCTCCTGGAACGCGAGACCTCGGGCCAGGGCCAGTGGGTGTCGAGCTCGCTGCTGCAGGCCATGATCTCGATGTGCGACTTCCAGGCGGCGCGCTGGACCATCGCCAAGGACGTGCCCGGCCAGGCCGGCAACAACCACCCGACCTCGATCCCAACCGGCGTGTTCAAGACCCGGGACGGCTACATCAACATCGCGGCGTCCGGTGGCCACATCTACAAGCGCTTCTGCGAGAGCATCGACGCGCCGGAACTGATGACCGACGAGAAATTCTCGACCGACAAGGCACGGCGGACCAATCGCGATCTGCTCAACGCCGAGATCGAGAAGCGGGTCGGTGCCTACGGCAGCGCCGAGCTGGTCGAGAAACTCAACAAGGCCGGTGTGCCGGCCGGCCCGATCTACAAGATGGACGAGATGTTCGCCGACCCGCAGGTCAAGCACTTGAAGATGGCGCATCCGGTGAACTCGCCCAAGCTCGGTCCGATCGAGCTGATCGGGCAGGCCATCAACATGAGCCGGACACCGTTCGAGATGCGCACGGCGACGCCCGAGCAGGGCGAGCACACCGAAGAGGTCCTCAAGGCAGCCGGCTACGACGAAGCGGCAATCGCGAGCTTCAAGCAGCGCGGCGTGATTTAGAGCTATAATCCTCCCCAACGGCGCTGGGGAGGTGTCGCGTCATGCGCGACGGAGGGGCATGATTCAAGAAATTCATGACCCTCCGTCGTCGAATACGGCGACACCTCCCCAACGAAATTGGGGAGGAGAACTCGAATGGAGACCCCATCATGATCAGTCCCACCCCAAACATGATTGCCGAGAAGCACGGGCCGGTCGGCAAGCTCGTCTTCAACAAGCCCGCCAAGCACAACGCGACCTCGACCGACATGTGGGAGGCGATCCCCGTCATCCTCGACGATTTCGAGAAGGATCCGGCGATCCGCGTCGTGGTGGTCACCGGCGCGGGCGACAAGGCCTTCGTATCGGGTGCCGACATCTCCGAGTTCGAGAAGGCGCGCTCGACGCCCGAGCAGGTCGCCTATTACGACAAGATCGGCGAGGTCGCCAACGCGCGCCTGACCAAGTGCTCGAAGCCCACCATCGCCCGCATTCGTGGCTACTGCATCGGCGGCGGGCTCGCGGTGTCGCTGACCTGCGACATCCGCATCGCCTCCGACAGGTCGAGGTTCGGTGTGCCGGCCGCCCGGCTCGGGCTCGGCTACCGTGCCGCCGGCCTCAAGAACCTGATGGATCTGGTCGGCCCGGCCTATGCCAAGGAGATTTTCTTCACCGCCCGTCATTTCAGCGCCGAGGAGGCCTTGGGCATGGGGCTGATCAACCGGGTCGTGCCCGACGCCGAGCTCGACTCCTATGTCGACGACTATTGCAAGCGCATCGGTGAGAACGCGCCGCTCACCATGCACGCGGCCAAGCGCACCATCGAGGAGCTGACGCGGCTCGACGGCAAGCCCGATTTTGGCCGCACCAGCGCCCTGGTGCAGGAATGCTTCGCCTCCGAGGACTACATCGAGGGCCGCACGGCCTTCATGGAAAAGCGCAAGCCGCAGTTCAAAGGGCGATAGGAGATGGCAATGCCCGTGCTCAACCGCGAACAGATCGACGCCTTTTGGCGAGACGGCTACCTGGTGGTCGAGGACGCCGTGACGCCGGTGCAGCTTGCGGCGCTCAAGGCCGAGATCGGCTCCTGGGTCGAGGAGAGCCGGGCGCACTCGGCGCCCTTTGGACCGCCGACGATCGACGGCCGGCCGCGCTTCGACATGGGCGCCGAGCACAGCGCGGAGAAGCCGGCGCTGCGTCGCATCAACAACCCGTCCGACATTTCCGACGCTTATCGTCAGATCATGCTCGATGCCCGTACCGTCGATATGGTGGCCGACCTGATTGGGCCGGACGTCAAGTTCCACCACTGCAAGATCAACCTGAAGCTGCCCGGCGCTCGCACCGAGGTCGCCTACCACCAGGACTTCGCCTACACGCCGCACACCAACTCGGACATCGTGACGGCGCTGCTGTTTCTCGACGATATCGACGAAAGCAACGGTTGCCTCACCGTCGTACCGGGATCGCACAAGGGGCCGATGCTGTCGCTGTTCGACGGCGAACGCTTCACCGGTGCGGTGGCCGCCGACGCAGAGAAGCAGGCGCTGGCGAAATCGGTGCCCTGCGTCGGCAAGGCAGGCAGCGTCTGCCTGATGCACACCAAGCTGCTGCACGGCTCGGCCGCCAATGGCGCAGACAAGTCGCGCGGTCTCTATATCTGCGTCTACACCGCGGCCGACGCCGTGCCGATCGCGCGCAACCCGATGCCGAGCCTGAACGAGGGCCGCATCGTGCGCGGCAAGGAGGCGCGGTTCGCGCGTCTCACCGAAGGGCAGGTCGAGCTGCCCAAGCAACCGAAATCGGCGTCGTTCTTCACCGTGATCGGCCAGGAGTCCAAGCGGGCGGCCGAGTGAGCGATCCATTTCCTGCCGTCGCCGAGGCCTCGGCAAGCGGCGAGACGGCCGCGCTGTTCGCCGACATCCGCGCGACCGTAGGCGTTCGGGTGGTCAATCTGGTGTGGCGCCACCTCGCGACGATGGCGGGGGCGTTGCCCTGGGCGTGGGTTGCCGTGAAGCCGCTGTACCGACAGGGCACCGTCGATCAGGCTGTGGTTCGCTTCCGCCGGAACATGGTCGTTCCGGTGCTGCCCTCGCTCGCCGGTGACGAGCCAGCCAGCGTCGATGCCGTCCTGGCGAGCTACGATCATTCCAACACCGTGAATCTGTTCGCCTTGAGTGCCCTGGTCGCATGGCTGCGCGGCGACCATTCCGCCGAGGATCTGCCTCGAGCCGGCTCCCGGCTGGCGACGCCCGATGTCGTCCTGCCGCCCTTGGCCTCGGAGGGCGATGTCGCACCTGACACGTGGCAGAGGGTCCTGCGGCTCAATCGCTTCGGCGATTCGGATCGGCCGCTGATTCTCGCCAGTATGTATCGCCACCTGGCTCATGCGCCTGCGTTCCTCGCTCGGCTGGAGCCTGCGTTGGCCGCAGCGCAGGCCGATGGATCGCTTGTCCGTGCGATCACCACGAACCGCGATATCTCCAGTCAATCCGCGCGTGTCCTGGCGCGGGCTATCTCTGCCGAATGGCCAGCGCAGGCTGCCAGCATCGAGGGTTCGGTTTCGGCGTTCGTCACCCATGCCATCGGCAAGATGGTGACGATCTGTCGTGCTGTGCGTGTTGCACGCGGACAGGCGAACGTAGGCGGCCGACCATAGGCGTTGCTACTCCGCAGCGCGCTTCTGCGTCGTCTCGCGGCGCACCAGCCATTCGTGCATGGCGTCCTCCATGGGCATGAACACGGCGCCGTCCTCCATCAGCTTCTGGATCAGGCGCTCCAGCATCATCATGCGATGGCCGCGCCCGATCACGTGCGGATGGAAGGTGTAGGTCAGGATGCCGAACTCGGGTGCCACGCGGGTCATGTACGTGTAGTCGTCGACGAAATTCTCCAGCACGTTGGCGGCGTTCATCAGCCCCGCCTGGATCGACCCGTTCGGATTGCGCATGTACTCGAAGTGCGGATAGTCGTCGAGCGACCAGCTTATCGGCATCTCGACCAGCTTCGTCTCGCGGCCGCGCACGAACGGCTTCATCAGCTCGGCAACGTCGCCTTGGCGGGCGAAGTAGCAATCGTAGTCGTGCCCCATCATCGAGCTGTCGTACTGGATGCCGTGCTTCAGCAGGAGCTCGATGGAGTTCGGCGACAGGTCCCAGGCGGGCGAGCGGTAGCCACGCGCGGTGCGGCCACTGATGCGCTTGATCGACTCGTTGCCGCGTACGATCTCCTCTTCTTCCTCCTCACGCGACATGGTCACCGGCAGGCGGTGGGTCCAACCATGGTGGGCGAGTTCGTGGCCGGCCTCGACATAGGGCACCACCGCCTCGGGCGTGCTGTCGATCGTGTGTCCAGGCGTGAAGAAGGTCGCCTTGATGCCGTAGCGCTCCAGGAGCGCCATCAGCCGCGGTATCACCACGACGTCATACTCGCCCCTCGATATGGCGGTCGGGGTCGTCATTCCGCGGGCAATCAGGCCGGAAAGGTGGTCGTGGTCGAAGGTCAGGCAAACGATGTGACGTGGCATGGCGAAAGGCTCCCTGGCGGTCGGGCGATCATAACGTCTGCTCGTCCGGCGCATAGATGCCGGATTGGGAGGACCGATGGCCTCCAGGGTTGTATGATGGCATCGGCATACGCGGGGAGATCGCCATGTTCGTCGATTGGGTCGGCCGGCAGGCAGCGGCCATCGGTGGGTTCTTCGTGTCGGATCACTTCTTCCTCTGCCTGGTCTGGCTGATCGTCCCGTGGGGCTTCACGTGGATTCTGTTGTTGCGTAGCCACAGGCCTTGGGAAGACGGGCGTTGGCGCCGATATCCACTGGGCGTCGCGGTCGCGTCGGTCGCGCTCGCGGCCGCTACGGTTTCGCCCGGATACCTGTGCTGGGCCTGGAGCGGGCGGCCGCTTGCCTGGTCGTGGTGGCTGCTCGTGTATTCCGCGCTGGCCTGCGTCGGGCCGGCTCGGCTCTTCTTGCGGACGGCAGATCGGGTCACACGCGTGCGAACGATCGTGAATCGTCCTTCGGCGCCGGACGAGCAGGTGTTCGAGGTCTGCGCAACGGCACTCGGGCCACGGCCCACCACCGTCGGCACCGGACGGCGCATCGTCATCTTTTGCGACGGCACTGCCAATCGGCCCGATCAATTGAGTGACGGCGTTCCGGCGCCGACGAACGTCCACAAGCTGTTCGCGAGCCTGGTGAGGAGCGAGGAGCAGACGGGCTGGTACGACCCCGGCGTGGCGACCGAGACCTCGTCCGAGGCGCTCGTCGGTAAGCGGCTCGGCGCCATCGCCGGGATGGCCGGCTGGGCCAAGGCGACGCCGGTCTTCGGTGCTTTCGTGAAGCTTCGCACCGTCCTCGAGGCGGCGGTCGGCGTGGGCATCACCGAGAACATCGTGCAGGCTTACACTGAGATCGTGCGCCAGTACCGGCCGGGCGATCGCATCTACCTCCTAGGCTTCTCGCGCGGCGCATACACGGCGCGCTGCGTGGCCGGCGTGATCCGGCGATGCGGCCTGCTGCGGGCCGAGAATATCCGGTATTCCGAGGACGTCGTGCGGCTCTTCCGCAGCCGACGCAGCACGAGCAAGAACGTCCCTATCCACCGCAGCTACGTGCACGAGGCGCTGCCGGCGATCGAGTTCCTGGGCCTGTTCGACACCGTGGGCTCGCTCGGCGTGCCGATGTGGGGCTGGTGGTTCAACTGGCTGTCGTTCTTCCGCAACAGCGCATTGTCCACCGATCCTTCGCCGATTTGCGTCCATGTCTACCATGCGATGGCGATGGACGAGCGCCGCGCGCAGTTTTTCCCGTCGCCTTTCGACAAGAAGCTTGCGGCAGATGCCTGGACGGCGACGTTGGACGAAGTCTGGTTTCGCGGCAACCATTGCGACGTTGGTGGCGGCTACGCCGATTCCGGGCTGTCGGATATCGCCCTCGAATGGATGCTGTCGGCGTGCGCGAGGCACGGCCTGGTCTTCGAGCCGAGATTGCAGCGTGCGCTGAAGCCCAACCCCCTGGCCCGCTTGCACGACGAGCTCCAGCGCCAGCCCGCCTGGCGGCTGCTCGGATCGTGGCCGCGCTGGCATCCCGTTGTCGAGGTGCTGCATCCGAGCGTGGCGACACGCGCCGCGGCCGTTGCCGGCCTGGGACGTCACGACATGACAGTGGTCGGATTCGAACCCCAGACCTTCACTGCAGGCTCGCAGCGCGAGTGGGACAGGACGGGCCTTGTTCTTCCCGGAGCGGGGGCACGTTATCGCCTCACCTGGCTGTCGGGCGAGTGGCGGGACGCCGAGTGTCCGCCCTGCGGCCCGACGGGCCAGCCGGGAACGGAGCTGATCCGTCGGCTCTTTCGCAAGCGGCGGCGACTGCCGGCCGAGAACTATATGACGCTGTGCATCACCATCGCTCAGCCGCGCCCTTGGCCATTGCGCGAAGGGGGACTGGCGCGGCTCGCTCGCTACCTTTTCTTGCGCGATCCCTGGGAGTTGCGGGAGCAGATCGCGCCGGTTGGCAGAGACCTCGCGATGCGTGGCAGCAGCGTCGTCATCCAGCATGATGGCGAGGATGGCATGCTCCATCTCTTCGCAAACGATGCCTGGATGACCGCCGCAAACAACTCGGGCGGACTCGAGATGGCGATCGAGCGCTTGCCGGCCGAAGCGACAGTCGATGGCCCTGTCTGGCGATTCGCAGCAGCTTCCTCATCCGAGGGGAGCGACGACGATCCACCCGGCTCGGACTGGATTCCCGAAGGCTTTCAGCCGTGGCGGTGGACCAGAAGCCCATAGCCGCCCTCGGCGACAAGGGCTGGTTGCCTTGGTCGGGTCTAGTCTGCATGATGCTTCCAACGACAAGACGGATAGGCCACGTAGGGAGGGTTCATGGCGGGGGCGTCCGCCCAGCGCGTTTCCGCGCAATCGGGCGACAATCAGCTCGTGGTCGAAGGCGTATCCAAGCGTTTTGGTGGCGTCGTGGCCGTGCAGGACGTGGCGCTGGAGGTGCCGCGAGGCGGTATCGTCTCGATCATCGGCCCGAACGGCGCCGGGAAGACTTCCCTCCTGAACATGATCTCGGGCTTCTACAAGCCCGACACCGGGCGCGTGGTCCTCGAAGGGCGCGACATCACCCAGCGCAAGCCGAGCGACATCGCCGCTCTCGGAATCGCCCGGACGTTCCAGAACATCGCTCTCTTCAGCGGCTTGACGGTGCTGGACAATCTCATGCTCGGCCGCCACGTGCGCATGAAGGCCGGTGTGCTGGCGAGCGTGATCTATTGGGGGATGGCCCAGAAGGAGGACATCGCCCATCGCGAGGCGGTCGAGGAGATCATTGACTTCCTGAAGCTTCAGGACTTGCGCAAGCAGCAGACCGCGGCGCTCGCCTACGGCCTGCGCAAGCGGGTGGAACTGGGGCGGGCGCTGGCGCTCGAGCCCAAGGTGCTTCTGCTCGACGAGCCGATGGGCGGCATGAATCAAGACGAGAAGGAGGACATGGCGCGCTACATCCTGGACGTGAACCAGGAGCGCGGTGTCACGGTCGTGCTGATCGAGCACGATATGGGCGTGGTCATGGATATCTCGGACCGGGTCGTCGTGCTCGACCGCGGCCGACGCATCGCCGCCGGTACGCCCGAGGAGGTGCAGCGCGATCCGGCGGTCATCCAGGCCTATCTCGGCACCAGCAAGGGGGGAGGGCGCACATGAGCCTGCTCGACGATCCCAAGACGTCGACGCTGCCCAAGCTGGTCCAGCGCAACGCCGTGCAGGACCCCAAGGGGGCAGGCATCCGCGAAAAGTCGCGCGGCGTGTGGCAGACTTATGATTGGGTGGCCTATCGCGACACCGTGCGCGACTTCGCGTTGGGGCTGGCGTCGCTCGGCTTTCAGCGCGGCGACAAGCTTTCGGTCGTCGGCGACAACCGGCCTCAGCTTTACTTTGCTCAGCTCTCGGCCCAGGCGCTGGGCGGCGTCTCGGTGCCTGTCTACCAGGACTCGATCGCCTCCGAGCTGGTCTACGTGCTCAATCACGCCGAGACCTCGATCATCGTCGCCGAGGACCAGGAACAAGTCGACAAAGCGCTGTCGCTCAAGGAACAGCTACCGCGCCTGCGCTGGATCATCTACGACGACCCGCGCGGCCTGTCGTTCTACGACGACCCGATCCTGCGGTCGTTCGAAAGCGTTCTCGAGGCAGGCCGCAAATTCGGCCAAGTCAATCCGGGTTTCTACGATGCCGAGATGGCGAAGGGCGGGCCCGACGACATCTCGATGATCGCCTACACGTCGGGCACCACCGGCAGCCCCAAGGGCGCCATGCTCAGCCATCGTAACATGATCGCGACCGCCGAGGCCTTTCTGCAGGTGAACGACGTCAAGGCCGGCGACAATTGGCTGTCCTATCTGCCGATGGCCTGGGTCGGCGATGCTGCCTTCTCGCTCGGCATGGCGCTGGTCGCGCGGCTCACGGCAAACTGCCCGGAAAGCCCCGAGACGGTGCAGCGCGATCTGCGCGAGCTCGGCCCCGACGCCATGCTGGCGCCGCCGCGCATCTGGGAGAACATGCTGACCCTGATGCAGATCAAGGGCACCGACGCGTCGCCGATCAAGCGCCGCGTCTTCGAGCATTTCCGCAGCCTCGCCGAGCGCTGCGAGCTGAAGCAGACCGACGGCAAGGGGCTGTCGCTCGGCGAGCGGCTCGGCCTCGCCCTCGGCGAGGTGCTGGTGTACGGCCCGGTGCGCGACCAGCTCGGGCTGCGCAAGGCACGCTGGTGCTACACAGGCGGCGCGCCGCTCGGGCCGGACACCTACCGCTTCTTCCGGTCGTTCGGCATCAACCTCAAGCAGGTCTACGGCGCCACCGAGGCGTCGGCGCTGATCGCCTGCCAGAACGATGCCGAAGCCAATCCCAACACTGTGGGCAGGCCGATCCCGCAGGTCGATATCAAGATCGATGATCGCGGCGAGGTCCTGCTGAAGGGTCCCAACGTCTTCCGGGGCTACTTCAAGCAGGAAGAGGTGACGCGCGACACGGTGACGACTGACGGCTGGCTGAAGACCGGCGATGCGGGGTTCTTCGACAAGCAGGGCCACCTGGTGATCATCGACCGCGCCAAGGACGTCGGAAAGCTCACCGACGGCTCGGCCTTCGCGCCGCAATTCATCGAGAACAAGCTCAAGTTCAGCCCCTTCATTCGCGAGGCCGTGGCGTTCGGCGACCAGCGGCCGTTCGTCGTCACCATGATCGCCATCGACATGCAGACTGTGGGCACCTGGGCCGAGAAGCAGGGCCTCGCCTACACGAGCTTCATGGACCTCAGCCGCAAGCCCGAGGTGGCGGGGTTGATCGGGCAGGAGATCGCCAAGGCGAACGCCACCCTGCCGGACGTGCAGCAGGTGCGGCGCTATCTGTTGCTCAACAAGGAGCTCGACGCCGACGACGCGGAGATGACGCGCACCCGCAAGGTCCGCCGCCGCTTCGTCGCCGAGAAGTACGCGAACGTGATCGAGGCGTTCTACGGCGGCGCTTCGTCGGTCGACGTCACCATGGAGATCACCTTCGAGGATGGCCGCAAGTCGACGCTCAGCTCGACCATCGCCATTCACGACATCGCGAAGGCGGAGCCTGCTCGGAGGGCGGCGTAGGATGCGAGATGCGCTTACCAACTTCCGCCCCAGCTACGCTGGGGGGGTGTCGCCGTCTTTCGGCGACGGAGGGGGCGCGGCTCACACGGCCGGCGCGCAGGCCTCCAGCGATCCGGGATTCATGACCCCTCCGCCCCGTATGACGGGGCACCTCCCCAGCGAGGCTGGGGAGGAGGAGAAGAGCGGGAGCGCCAATGTCTGACGAGCTCGAATTCGCCTTCGCCCTGCTGCTGAGCGGTGCGTCGATCGGCTTGATGTACTCCCTGATCGCGCTTGGCTTCGTGCTGGTCTACAAGGCGACCGACGCCATCAATTTCGCCCAGGGCGAGTTCGTCATGCTGGCCGGCATGGTGGTGGTGACGGTCCTCGGTATGTCGGCGCCGTTGATCGCCGCGATCGCCGCCGTCCTGGCGGTGATGATCGGCTTCGGCTTCGGCCTCGAGAAGGTCGTGCTGAGGCCGCTGCTCGGCCGGCCGGTGGTGGCGGTCATCATGGCGACCATCGGCGTTGCCGCCTTGCTGCGCGGCTGGGGGCCATTGGTTCTCGGCATCGAGACACGCGCCCTGCCACTGCCGATCGGCGACGATCCGATCTCGATCGGGCCTGCGACCTTGCCGCCGATTCAGGTGCTCGGCGCCGTGGTCGCGGTCGCCTTCTTCCTCGCCTTCAGTTGGTTCTTCAAGAAGAGCCGCATGGGAGTTGCCATGCGCGCGGTCGCCGACAACCAGCAGGTTGCCCAGGCGATGGGCATCAATGTCGAGCGCTACTTCGCGCTGGCTTGGGCGATGGCGGGCATCGTCTCGGCGCTGGGCGGCATCGTCTGGGGCAGCATGCTGGGCGTCGACGTGCAGCTCGCGTTGGTTGGGCTGAAGGTTTTCCCGGTGGTGATCCTGGGCGGCCTCGATTCGATCGGCGGCGCGCTGATCGGCGGGCTGATCATCGGCATCGTCGAGAGCCTAGCGGCCGGCTATCTCGACCCGTTCGTCGGCGGCGGTACCAAGGATTTCGCCCCCTACGTCCTGATGATCCTGGTCCTCATGGTCAGACCCTACGGCATCTTTGGTCGTCGCCAGATCGAGCGCGTGTAAGCCATGTTCCACCGCGAGTCCGGAGTCTTCAAGACGACCTACAGCGCCGACATGGCGCTCTATCCGCTGCCGATAGCCAAGTGGACGATCATCGCCCTCGCAGTGATCTTCGTGCTGATCGTCCCGCTGCTCGTTCACGAATACTACCTGTCGATCCTGAACCTGATCTTCATCGCCATCGTCGGCGCGCTCGGGCTCAACATCCTGGTCGGCTACACCGGCCAGATATCGATCGGTCACGGCGCATTCATGTCGGTCGGCGCCTACACTGCGGCCAACCTGGCGGTGAAGCTCGACTTGCCATTCTGGTTGACCCTGCCGGCAGGTGGCCTGATGGCAGCCTTGATCGGCGTCGTGGTGGGCATGCCCAGCCTGCGCATCAAGGGGCTGTACCTCGCGATCGCCACGCTGGCCGGCCAGCTCATCATCGAATGGACGATCAATCGTGTACCGGCGATTTCAGGCGGCGCACAGGCCTCGATCGAGGTCGGCCGACCGACCTTGTTCGGCTTCGCCTTCAACACTCAGGGCACGCTCTACTTCTTCCTGCTGTTCTTCGCGGTGATCGCGATCGTGGCGACGCTGAACCTGGTGCGCAGCCGCATCGGGCGGGCCTTCGTTGCTGTGCGCGACCAGGATATCGCGGCCGAGATCATCGGCATCAACATCTACCGTTACAAGCTCCTGGCCTTCGCTATCTCTTCCTTCTACGCGGGCGTCTGCGGCGTGCTCTACACTTACTATTTCGGAATCGCCAATTACGAGCAGTTTCAGCTCATCGTGTCGATCGACTACCTCGCCATGATCATCATCGGCGGCCTCGGCTCGGTCCTGGGGTCGATCTTCGGCGCCATCTTCGTCACGCTGCTGCCTATCGTGATCCGCATTCTCATGGAAACCGTCGGATCGCTGTTCTTCACCGCGGCGGAGATGGCCAATGTCATCTCGGGCCTGCGGCTGGGGGTGTTCGGCGCGTTGATCATATTCTTTTTGATCGTCGAGCCCGAAGGGCTCAATCGTCTGTGGAGGAATATCCGGAGCTACTTCCGGGTTTGGCCCTTCTCGTACTAGGGCGGGGCGTTGCTGAAAAAAGGGAGGAACCCATGACGAGGTTCGTTAGGAGTTGGCTGGGCTTGGCGGCAACGACCGCCACCCTGGTGATGGGCGCGGGTCAGGCCTTCGCCCAAAAGGAAGTCATCTTCGGCCTGCAATGCGACCGCACCGGGCCGACGGCGAATGTGGGCACTGTGCTGTGTCCTGGCTACCAGGACTATATCGCCTTGATAAACAGCAAGGGCGGTGTCGAGGGCCACAAGATCAAGGTCCTCGAGATCGACAACGAGTACAAGGTGCCGCCGGCCATCGAGGCGCATGAGCGCTTCAAGAAGGACGGGGCGATCCTCGAAGGCCTGTACGGCACGCCGCAGACCGCCGCGCTCAACAAGAAGCTGGAAGAGGACAAGATTCTCGGGACCTCACCCGGATTCGGCACCGCCGCCGCGGCCGACGGCAAGCGCTACCCCTATACGTTCCCGATTGCGGCAAGCTACTGGTCGCAGGCGGCCGCCGCAGTTGCCTTCGCCAAGGAGCGGCTGGGCGGCAGCCTGAAGGGCAAGAAGATCGCCTACGTCTTTTACGACAATCCGGCGGGCAAGGAGCCGCTCGCCGTTCTTGAGGATCTTGCAAAGGACGAGGGCTTCGAGATGCGTACCTTCGCGGTGCCGGCACCCGGCCTCGAGATGGGCGCCCAGGTCCTGGACATCACGGGCCGCTTCAAGCCGGACTTCGTCATTGCCCACCTGTTCGGGCGTTCTCCGTCGGTCCTGATCAAGGAGCTCAAAGGCAAGGGCTATCCGCTCAGCAAGGTCGTCGGCTTGGTGTGGGCGAGTTCAGAAGCCGACATCATCGCTGCCGGCGGCATGGGCATGGCCGAAGGCTACAACACCATTCAGTTCGCCGGCGTCGGCAAGGACTTCCCGGTGATCAAGGACATCGAGGCCATGTACAAGGCCCAGGGCAAGCAGCCGCCCAAGGAGATGGACTCCACGGTGCTCTACAATCGCGGGGTGCTCACCGCGGCACTGCATGTCGAGGCGCTGCGCAACGCGATCAAGGCCAAGGGCGGCGCCACGCCGAACTCGGAAGAGGTCAAGAAGGGCATGGAGTCGGTCAAGGGCTTCACGCTGGGCGGCCTTGTCCCGCCAATGGAGATCACACAGGCCGATCACGAGGGCGGCGGCTGGGTCGAGATCTGGACAGTCAAGGGCGGCAAGCTCGTCCGGACCAAGGAATGGTTCCAGGGATATCGCCCGCTCATCCTGAAGCACCTCGCGGCGGAAGCCTCGAAGTCGTGAGCCGCCGAGCTCATGTTCCTCTCTCCGCTAGGGGGAGAGCCTAGGTGAGGGGGCTTCGAAGGTTTTCGCTATTGCCTTCAACCCCTCACCCTAACCTCTCCCCCTAGCGGGGGAGAGGAGCTTGATCATGAGAGGTGTCGTCAGATGGCAGGTGCGAACTGATGCTGTCGATCAACAATATCGAGGTCGTCTACGACCGCGTCATCCTCGTCCTCAAGGGCGTGTCGGTCGAGGTCGGTGAGGGCGCGATCACGACCTTGCTGGGGGCCAATGGCGCAGGCAAGACGACGACACTCAAGGCCATATCCGGCGTGCTGCGCAGCGAGCGCGGCGAGGTCACCAAGGGAACCGTGCAGCTCGGCGACCGTCGCATCGACGGCATGCGCGCCCACGACGTCACCCGGCTTGGCCTGGTCCAGGTGTTCGAAGGCCGCCGCGTGTTCGAGAACCTGACAACCGAGGAAAACCTGGTCGCCGGGGGGCACGTCCAGGGTAGTCATGCGGTGAAGCAGGGGATCGACCTCGTTTATTCCTACTTCCCGCGCCTGCGCGAGCGCCGCACTCAGGTCTCGGGCTACCTGTCGGGCGGCGAGCAGCAGATGCTGGCGATCGGCCGGGCGCTGATGAGCCAGCCCAAGGTGGTTCTGCTCGACGAGCCGTCGCTCGGCCTGGCGCCGATGCTGGTCGAGGAGATCTTCGGCATCGTCGAGCGGCTGGTGCGCCAGGAAAAGCTGTCGGTGCTGCTGGTCGAACAGAATGCTACCATGGCACTTGGCGTTGCCGATCACGGCTATGTCATGGAGAATGGCCGCATCGTGCTCGAAGGTCCAGCCGACAAGCTGCGCGACAACTCCGACATCAAGGAATTCTACCTCGGCCTGAACGAAGGAGGGGCGCGCAAATCGTACCGCGACACAAAGCATTACAAGCGGCGCAAGCGCTGGCTATCCTAGGCGCGTCATGCGCCAATGCCTGCCGACCATCCTTGCCCTCTCGTGTACGATCGCCACATCGGCGGCAGCGCAGGGGGAGCTTGCTCAGCAATGCGCCGCTTTCGGCCAGAGCCAGTACCGCCAGCTCGATCCGTCGGTCGATCGCGTCACCGCGATGGATTTTCCGCCGCCGGCGCTGGAGCGTTTCAACGGCCAGGCGGGATCGCAGCCAGTCGCGGCCGCCCTGACCCTGCGCGGGCGGCTTACCTATCGTAATCGGTCGCCGCTCGAGACCCAATTCGTCTGCCTGCTCGACCGTGGCGAGCGGCCGTTGTTCTTCTATGCCCTGCCGGCGTTGGCGTCCCGCGCGGCGCCGACGCCGTCGGTCGGGCGAGTTGGCCAACCGGTGCCACAGCTCAGTCAGCCGCCGGTGCCGTCCCAGCAGACGACTATGGCGCTGACACCACAGCCACCACCACCACCACCCGCTGGCGAGGCGGCGCGACCTTCCAACGCCACCCGGCTGCGCGGGTTGGTGCGCGATCTCGGTGGGCGCCTGCAGTTCGTGCCTTGCGACGGCGCCCCGCTCGGATTGGAGGATCGCACCCAGGGTCAGGAGGTGGTGAGGACGCTACGCGAGTTGACGGCAGGTCAGGAGGGACGGCCGATGTTCGTCGAAATCTACGGCACGCGTGAGTCCGGCGCCAAAGCCGGTATCGGCGTCGTGGAGCTGCGGCGCGCGGCGGTGGAGACGGCGGGCTGCCGCGAGCGCTTCGATATGCGCGAATGGGTAGCGACCGGCAACGAACCGTCGTGGCGCCTCGAGGTGACCTCGCGCGACATGGTGATGAGCGTGCTGGGTGGCCAGTCGGCGCAACGCGTACCCCATGGGGGGGCACAAAAGTCGGGCGGGGGCATAGAATATGCCAGCACCGACGGGACCGACCTGCTGGTGACGATCGACGAGCGGCGCTGCATTGACAACCAGTCGGGCTCGCTGTTCGCCTACGTCGTCGAGGTCAGGAGCGAAGGCAGGACATACCCAGGCTGCGCGGCGCATAATCCGGCGATGCCGGCGCCGTGATGCGGGGAGGAGGGGCGATGGACCAAGCCGAGCAACTGCAGCAGATGATCGATTCGGCCAAGCGCATCGTCGCCTTCACCGGAGCAGGCATTTCCACCGAGTCGGGCATTCCTGACTTCCGCTCGCCCGGCGGCATCTGGACACGCTACAAGCCGATCTACTTCGACGACTTCATGTCGTCGGACGAGATGCGCCGCGAAGCATGGCGCCGCAAGTTCGCGACCGACGAGACCATGCTGAAGGCCGAGCCCAATGCGGGCCACCGTGCGCTCGCCAAGCTGGTCGAGCAAGGCCGCATGAGCGCCATCATCACGCAGAATGTCGATGGCCTGCACCAGCGCTCGGGTGTACCCGATTCGAAGGTCATCGAGCTGCATGGCAACTCGACCTACGCGACCTGCCTGGATTGTGGCCACCGCCATGAGCTCGATCCGATCAGGCGGGCATTTCTCGGGTCGGGCAAACTCCCGCTTTGCGTTAAGTGCGAGGGCATCGTGAAGACGGCAACCATCTCGTTCGGCCAGGCGATGCCGGAAATTCAGATGGCGCGCGCCCAGGACGAGACCATGGCTTGCGACCTGTTCATCGTGCTCGGCAGCTCGCTGGTCGTCTATCCGGCCGCCGGCTTCCCGCGTATCGCCAAGCGCAGAGGCGCCAAGCTGGTGATCGTCAACCGAGATGCGACCGACCAGGACGACGAGGCCGACATGGTGATCCATGCCGAGATCGGGCCCACCCTGAGCAAGGCGGTCGGCGTCAATTGAGGCGAGTCGGCCGGCCGGCAAGTAGCGCGGCGAGCTGGTCGGCAGGCCACGAGAATCGAGCCGGTTCGGTCCGTGAAGCCGAGGCGAAGGCTGGTGCGGTGGCCGCAGTCGCCCGCGCTTGCATGCCGCCACCAGTGCCGTTGGGTGACATCTTTGCCATCTTGTTGTCGGCTTGATCGAGCAGATCGGCGGTGTTGGGCTCGCAAGCTGCACGCTTGGGGCGATGTCGCGGTGGCATCGTTGCGAGCGCCGGTTGGAAACGGTTTAATCGAACCCTGTCAGGGAGGCGCTAATGACGATCAATCGCAGGGGTGTCCTGCTGAGTGGGCTGGGCGCGGCGGTCGCGTCGGCGCTGCCGGCAGTCGCGCAGGACATCACGTTCTTCCGCATCGGCACCGGCGGAACGGCGGGCACCTACTTCCCGATCGGCGGCCTGATCGCCAACGCAATCTCGAACCCACCGGGCTCGCGGGCATGCGCCGACGGCGGATCGTGCGGTGTGCCCGGTCTGGTGGCGACGGCGGTGGCGTCCAACGGATCCGTTGCCAACGTCAATGCCATCTCGAGCGGCAGCATGCAGTCGGGCTTCACCCAGTCCGACGTCGCGTACTGGGCATTCAACGGCAGCGGTATCTACGAGGGACGGCCGAAGGTCGAGGTGCTGCGCGCCATCGCCAACCTCTACCCTGAGAGCTTCCACCTGGTTGCTCGCAAGGGCGCAGGTATCAAGTCGATCAGGGACCTCAAAGGCAAGCGCATGTCGCTCGACGAGCCGGGCTCCGGCACGCTGGTCGACGCCCGCTTGATCCTCGCTGCCTACGGCATGACGGAGAAAGATATCAAGGCAGAGTATCTCAAGCCGCAGCAGTCGGCCGACAAGCTCAAGGATGGCGCACTCGACGCCTTCTTCAGCGTTTCGGGTTGGCCGCAAGGCGCCATCGCCGAGCTCGCTGCGACCACCGGCATCGAGCTCGTGCCGATCGACGGTCCCGAGGCCGAGGCCTTGGTGAAGCAGTACGCCTTCTTCGCCGCCGACGAAATCCCCGACGGCGCCTACAAGAACGTAGCTGGCGTGAAGACCGTCAGCGTCAATGCCATCTGGGCCACCTCGAGCAAGCAGCCAGATCAATTGATCTACAATGTTACCGCCGCGCTGTGGAACCCGAATACCCGCAAGCTGCTCGATTCCGGCCACGCCAAAGGCCGTGCCATCAAGCTCGAAACCGCCGTCCAGGGCCTCGGCATTCCGCTGCATGCGGGAGCGGAAAAATTCTACCAGGAGAAGGGGCTCATCAAGTAGGCAAGGGCCCGAATACATCTCAAATCCTTCCCCAGGAATCGGGGGAGGTGTCCCGTCATACGGGGTGGAGAGAGAAGGCCTCAGTCGAGGTCTTCTGAGTCCGACGTCGAAATTTCATGAATCTCGACTGCGGCTTTCCCCCTCCGGCGCTGCGGGCCACCTCCCCGGTATGACGGGGGAGGAAAGTAACGGCGCGGAAGAAGCAGTGAGCCTTCAAGTCGATCATGCCAAGGCGGCCGAGCTCGAGCGCGAGTTCGATGCCGAGATGCGTTTCCGTCCGCTCGGCATCAGCGGCACCTGGATCGTCGTCGGCCTGCTGTTGTCCCTGTCGGTGTTCCATTTCTACACGGCGGGCTTCGGCCTGCTGCGCGAGCAGACCCACCGCGGCATTCACCTGGCGCTCGTGCTTGGCCTGATCTTTCTGGTGTTCGCGGCCAATCGCAGAGCGGAACCAAGAGCCGCTACCGGTTGGCTTCGTCCGGGCGGGGTGCCGATCTACGATTGGGCCTTGTTCGCCGCTGCCGTCGTGTCGTCGCTCTACTTGCCGGCGATCTTCCATGACATCGCCTTCAAGACCGGCAATCCCGATCCGATCGATGTGGCGATGGGTACGACCCTGACCTTGGTCGTGATCGAGGCGACCCGGCGCACCATGGGCTGGGCGCTGGTGCTGATCACCGTGGGCTTCATGGCCTACGCTTTCGCCGGGCCATGGATGCCCGGCATGCTGGTGCATCCCGGCACGACGTGGTCGCAACTCGCCGACCACCTCTATCTTACCAGCCAGGGAATTTACGGCATTCCGATCGGCGTGGTGGCGACCTACGTGTTTCACTTCGTGCTGTTCGGCGTGGTTGCGATGCGCATCGGTCTCGGCCGCCTGTTTCTGGCGATGGCCATGGCGGTGGCGGGGCGCTTTGCCGGCGGGCCGGCCAAGGTCGCGATCTTCGGCTCGGCGCTGTTCGGCATGATCTCCGGCTCGTCGGTCGCCAACGCGGTCACTGTGGGCTCGCTCACCATCCCGATGATGAAGCGGCTGGGCTATCGGCCGACCTTCGCCGCCGGCGTCGAGGCGACAGCCAGCACCGGCGGGCAGATCACGCCACCGGTCATGGGCGCCGCCGCGTTCTTGATGGTCGAGTTCCTGGAGCTGCCCTACCAGACCATCATCGTCGCCGCGATCGTGCCGGCGTTCCTACATTTCTTCGGCGTCTTCATCCAGGTTCACTTCGAGGCCAAGCGCGTCGGCCTGCGCGGCCTTACCCTGGAAGAGATGCCCGACTGGCGCGCCGTGCTGCGCCAGGACTGGGTGACGTTGATCCCGCTAGCGGCCCTGATCTGGAAGATATTCGACGGCTCGACGCCCTATCTCGCCGCGTTCTGGGGCATCTATCTCTGCATCATCGTCGGGCTGATGCGCTCGACCCGGCCGCGCCTGCCGCTCTTGGAATTCTGCCTGGTCGTCGCCTGGGCGCTGCTGCTGATGTTCGGCCGGTCCTTCTTGCCGTCCGCGCTCGAGGACTGGTTCGCCGAGCTCACCTTCGCTCTGTTCGCACTGCTTTGCATCGCGCTGTGGCGCCTCAATCCGGCGCCGGCGCTGCATTGGCGCGAGCTGATGGATGCCTTCGCCATCGGCGCCAAATACGCCCTGGCGGTAGGCGCTGCAGCGGCCGCGATCGGCATCATCATCGGTGTCGTGACGCTCACCGGCACGGCGCTCAAGTTCGCCACCATCATCGTCGGCGTCGCGGGCGATGCGACGGCGCTCGTTCAGGCCTGGCTGCCGTTCGACAAGGCGACCCTGATCAAGTTTTTCACCCTGGTGATGACGGCGCTGGTCTGCATCCTGATGGGGTGCGGCGTTCCGACGACGGCCACCTACATCATCATGGTCACGATAGCGGCACCGGCGCTCGGGCTGCTCGGTGTTGCCCCGATCGTTGCGCATTTCTTCGTCTTCTATTACGGCGTCCTGGCCGACGTGACGCCGCCGGTCGCCGTAGCCGCCTATGCCGCCGCCAGCATGGCGGGAGCCGATCCGTTCAAGACCGGAAACACAGCCTTCCGGCTCGCCCTTGCCAAGGCCCTGGTGCCTTTCGTTTTCGTGTTTTCGCCCTCGCTTCTGATCGTGGCGCCGGGATTCATCTGGCACGAATTCGCGCTGACCTTCGCCGGCTGCATCGTCAGCATTACGTTTCTCGGGGCGGCGCTGTCGGCGTTCCTGGTGGTGCGCCTGTCGCTCTGGGAGCGGCTGTGGCTCAGCGTCGCCGCGGTGCCGGCGATGGCGCCGGGCTTGACGGCGCTGCTCGCCAGCTTGGCCCTCAGCCTGCCTGTCCTGGGTCATCAGCTCATGCAGTATCGGAGGCAGTCTCATGCGACTTGAAGGCAAGGTGTGCGTTGTCACGGCGGCGGGGCAGGGGATCGGCGCCGCCACCGCCCGGGCTTTCGCCCGGGAAGGGGCCACGGTCTGGGCGACCGACGTAGACGCCAGCAAGCTCGCGGGCCTGACCGAAACGAAGGGCGTGCGGACCCATCGCCTCGATGTTCTCGACAAGGCCGCGATCGGCGCCCTGGCGCAGCAGACCGGCGCGATCGACGTCCTGTTCAATTGCGCTGGCTTCGTCCATCACGGCAACGTGCTCGATGCCACCGATGAGCAGTGGCAGTTCGCCTTCGATCTCAACGTGCGCAGCATGTTCTGGACCGTCCAGGCGTTTCTGCCGGGCATGCTGGCGAAGGGCGGCGGCTCGATCGTCAACATGTCATCGGCCGCCTCCTCGGTGAAGGGCGCGGCGCTTCGTTGCATCTACGGGACCACGAAGGCTGCCGTTATTGGGCTCACCAAGTCGATCGCCGTCGACTACGTAAGCAAAGGCGTGCGTTGCAACGCCATCTGCCCCGGCACCGTTCAGACGCCGTCGCTCGACGAGCGCATCTCGGCCCTGGGCGGCGGCTCCGACGCCCGCCAGTTCTTCCTGCAGCGCCAGCCGACCGGACGCTTCGGCTCGGCCGACGAGATCGCTGCTTTGGCGATTTACCTGGCAAGCGACGAGGCGGCGTTCACGACCGGCACGGTGAACGTGATCGACGGCGGCTGGAGTGTGTGACCATGGACATCACAGCTATCGCCGGACTCTAGGTCAAGCGGGCAGGCGCACGGTTTGTCGTCGGCCCGCGAAGGATGTCGGCGCTGGTATCGGCTGTCCGGGCCTCAGGATTGCCATTCTTGCTGGGTATCGAAGGTGTGTCGGTGGCGATGGCTTCGACCGCACGTGGATATTGTCTGTTCGAAATCTTTCCGGTGAGGAGCGCCGGTGGTTGAGCGGGCTCAAGGCGGTCGCGGCACCGTTGTCCGTTCTCTAGTCTTGCTCGGTAGCTTCGCTGACGCTGCACGGGTGCTGTTTGGCGTGGTGCGGCCTTACGCCGCCTGTGTGGGCGGATCATGGATGGAGCCGACAAGGGCCCTGCCGCCGGAGCTCGAGACGAGGTGCAGCGGCTTGCCGCCGCAGCATCGCGGCTCAATCGGTTCTAGGCTTGAGGTGGAAGATGCTTCAAGATGTATGTGTTGGAAGGTGAGAAGCCACTATGTTTAGACTGGCAATCGTCGCGTCGCTGTTGATGCTGGCTGCCGCCAACGCCCGAGCCGATACGGTCTTGGTGCTGAACTCGGATGAAGCGTCCTACAGCATCATCAGTCGTAGCTCCCGCACCGAGCTCGTCCGGCTGCCGGTTGGCCGCGAGCCGCATCACTTGTTCCGCACCCCCGACGGCAAAGACGTGCTGATCGGTTCCACGGTGACCAACGAGTTGCTGGTCCTCGACAACAAGACCGCCGAGAAGCGGGGGCTCGTGCGCGACATCGTCGATCCCTACCAGTTGGGCTTCAGCCCCGACGGCAAGTGGTTCGTCACCGTGGCCCTTCGTCTCGACCATGTCGATTTCTACCGCGCCGACGGATTCAAGCTCGTCAATCGTATTTTCGTGGACAGCGTGCCGAGCCATCTCGCGTTCGACGCCGAGTCGAAGACGGTGTTCGTCACGCTGCAGGAGTCGGGGCGGCTGGTGGCGTTCGACCTCGAGACCCAGGCCATAAAGTGGAACGTGAAGGTCGGCACGGCGCCGGCCGGTGTCCTCATGCTGCCCGACAACAATCGGCTGCTCGTCGCCCTCACCGGACAGGATGGCCTGGTTGTCGTCAATCCCAAGGACGGCTCGATCACCGGGAGCCTGAAAACCGGCCGGGCGGCGCACAATTTCTGGCCCAAGGGTGATGGTCGCCACTGGTTCCTGAGCAATCGCGTCGAGAACACCGTGTCGTTGATCGACACGCAGGAGATGAAGGTTGTCGGCACGATCAAGGTGCCGGGCGGGCCCGATTGCATGGACATCACGCCCGACGGCAAGGAACTCTGGGTGACGCAACGTTTCTTGCGGCGCATCGCCGTCGTCGACCTGGATCAGATGAAAGTGGTCGCGTCGATCCCCGTCGGCAAGTCGCCCCATGGCGTGATCATGCTCGATGCGGTGGCGCCTCCTGCCGGTGCGCCGATCCGGACCGTCTCGGAAACGCCGAGGAAGAAATAGGCGGAGGCGCCGCGATGCGCGACCTCATCGACCTTTGGGTAGGTTGCCAGACCTGGATTTTCGAGACGGCGGTCGCGCCGGTGCTGTTCTGGCTCGAGCTGATGCAATGGTACGAGCCGGCTTTCAATGCCGTCGAGATCTTCATGCTGGGGGTCGTCCAGATCCTGGTGATCGCGCTCGGCATGCGCTTCTTCGAGAAGCGCTGGCCCCTCGAGCGGACTGCCGACGACAAGCTCGTTGGAGTCGATCGCGTCTATACGATTCTCAACAAGCTCGGCATTGTGCCACTCGCGGTGTTTGTGGTGAGCTATCCGATCACCAACCAGATGGAGTACCTTTCGCGCGCGTTGGGCTTTTCGCCGTTTCGCGTCGAGCAGGTTCTGCCCTGGCTGCAGGACAACGCGCTCGCCTCCTTCCTCGTCTACTTCGTGCTTTACGACTTCGTGGCCTACTGGCTGCATCGCGCCCAGCATGGGCTTTCCTGGTGGTGGGCACTCCATAGCCTGCACCACAGCCAGCGTCAGGTGACGGTGTGGAGCGACGACCGCAACCACATCGTCGACGATCTGCTCATGACTTTGGCGCTGGCCGTGTTCGCCCAGTTCATCGGCGTCCAGCCAGACGATTATATCCTGATCCTGATGATCGGCCGCCTGGTCGAGAGCTGGTCGCATGCCAACGTAGACGTGAGCTTCGGCAAGGTCGGCGAACGGCTGCTCGTCGGACCGCGCTTCCATCGGCTTCACCACGCGCTGGCGGGGCCGGATGAGCGCCACATCCACGATCACAATTTCGCGCCGGTCTTTCCGATCTGGGACATCCTGTTCGGTACGGCGAACTATGACGGCAAGCATCGGCCGACCGGCGTCGATGACCCGGCGATCGACGCCGACAACGGCCGCGGCTGGATCGCCCAGCAGGTCACGGTGTTTGGCCGCTTCGTGAGGGCCTTCGTGCCGCGTTCTAGGCGCACGCCAGTTCAGCCAGGACTTCGGCCGCCCGCGGAATAGGCGCCACGGCGCCGTAACCGCGCGTCGACAATGCCGCCGCGACGTTGGCATAGCGACCGGCGCTGAAAGGATCGTCGCCCGCGAGCAGGCGGGCCAGGAAAGCCCCATCGAACGCATCGCCGGCTCCGGTTGCATCGACCGCCTCGACACGATAGGGGGCGATAGTGACCCGCCTGTCGCGTGTCGCGATCAGGGCCCCATCACTGCCCATCTTCAAGGCGACCAGCGACGGCCCGAGGTCGAGATAGCGATCGACGATGGCGTTGGGCTGCTCCAGCCCCGTGAGCTGGCGCGAATCGTCGAGGCTCGGTAGCAGGATGTCGCAGCGCGCCGCCGTGGCATCGATCGTTCGCCGTGCCTCGTCGAGTTCCCATAAGCGAAGGCGCAGATTGGTATCGTACGAGACGCGAACGCCGGCCCGCCGCGCGGCATCGATCGCGGCCTCGCATGTTTGGCGGGCCGGCGGGCTGATCGCCTGGCTGATCGCCGAAAGATGCAGGATGCGCGTGCCCGCGATGTAGTCCGTCGCGAGGTCGCAGGGCTCCATCAGTGAGGCGGCAGACCCCTTGCGCAGGAAGTCGAAGAGATGGCCGCTCTTACCGTGGGTGACGAAGTAGACGCCAGTGGGCGCGCTAGGATGGCGCCGTACGTGCGTGGCGTCGACGCCTTCGGCCCGCCATAGCGCCAGGAACGCCTCGCCCATCCAGTCCTCGCCGAGGCTGGTGAGGTAACCGACCGATGCGCCCTGACGCGCCGCCGCGATCGTGGCGTTGGACGTGTCGCCGCCGAACCCTTGTAGCCAGGTTCGCCCATCGCCGTCGCGCGGGCGATTGAACTCGATCATGGGCTCGCCGAGGCTGACGAGGGCGGGGAAGCTGGGCATGGCGGGACGATTTCCCATGCCGCGCTCCGGCGCTCAAGCTCGGTGCTGGACTTCCGCGACGCCTTCTCCCACGGTGCCGCAACAATCGAGGAGGAACGACGATGGCCACCAAGAAGGGCGCCCACGGCAAGGATGACGGCAAGCGCCGCCTGCGCAGCCGCGACTGGTTCGATGCGCCGGGCGATCCGACGATGGCGGCGCTCTATCTCGAGCGCTACATGAATTTCGGGCTGACTTTGGCTGAATTGCACAGCAACCGGCCGATCATCGGAATAGCCCAGACCGGCAGCGATCTGTCGCCGTGCAATCGGCATCACCTCGAGCTGGCCAAGCGCGTGCGGGACGGCATTCGCGATGCCGGCGGCATTCCGATCGAGTTTCCGGTCCATCCGATCCAGGAGACTGGGAAGCGGCCCACGGCGGCGCTGGATCGCAACCTCGCCTATCTCAGCCTGGTCGAAAGCCTCTACGGCTATTTTTTCGACGGCGTCGTCCTGACGACCGGTTGCGACAAGACCACGCCAGCCATGATCATGGGCGCGGCCACAGTGAACATCCCGGCGATCGTGCTGTCGGGCGGACCGATGCTCGATGGCCACTATGCCGGAGGGTTGGCCGGCTCCGGCACCGTCGTCTGGTATGCCCGCCAGGAGCTGGCGGCCGGCCGCATCGACCTCAAGCAATTCCTCGAGATGGTGGCGTCGAGCGCGCCCAGCGTCGGCCACTGCAACACCATGGGCACGGCGTTGTCGATGAACAGCATGGCCGAGGCGCTCGGTCTATCACTGACCGGCTGCGCGGCCATTCCCGGCCCCTACCGCGAGCGCGGCCAGATCGCCTACGAGACCGGCAAACGCATCGTCGACATGGTGTGGGAGGATCTGAAGCCGTCCGACATCCTGACGCGCAAGGCGTTCGAGAACGCCATCGTGGCGGCGAGCGCACTCGGCGCCTCGACCAACTGCCCACCGCACGTCAACGCGATCGCTCGCCACATCGGCGTCGAACTCGACAATGCCGACTGGGACAAGATCGGCTACGACATTCCGCTGCTCGTCAACTGCATGCCGGCCGGCAAGTATCTCGGCGAGGCGTTCCATCGCGCCGGCGGTGTGCCGACCGTGATGCGCGAGCTGCTCGCCAAGAAGAAGATCCACGGCGACGCGCTCACGGTCAGCGGCAAGACCATGGCCGAGAATCTCGCGTCGGCGAGGCCGGTCGACGGCGACGTGATCAAGTCCTACGACAAGCCGATGCTCGGTCAGGCCGGGTTCGCCGTGCTGTCGGGCAACCTGTTCGACTCGGCAATCATGAAGACGTCGGTGATCTCCGAGGAGTTCCGCAGGAAGTATCTCGAGCGGCCTGGCGACGAGAACGCCTTCGAAGGCACGGCCATCGTGTTCGAAGGGCCGGAGGACTATCACCACCGCATCAACGACCCGAGCCTGCCGATCGACGAGAACAGCATCCTGTTCATCCGCAATGTCGGGCCGGTCGGCTATCCCGGCGCCGCCGAGGTGGTGAACATGCTGCCGCCCGATCGTCTGGTGAAGGGCGGCGTCCTGCTACTTCCCTGCGTCGGCGATGGCCGGCAGAGCGGCACGTCGGCCAGCCCATCGATCCTCAACGCCTCGCCCGAAGCGGCAGTCGGCGGTGGCTTGGCGGTGCTGCAGACCGGCGACAAGGTCAGAGTGGATATCGGCAAGCGGCGGGCCGACATCCTGATCGCGGACGGGGAGCTCGCGCGCCGCAAGGCGTCGTGGAAGCCGCACGTCAAGGAGAGTCAGACCCCGTGGCAGGAGCTCCAGCGCAAGTTCGTCGGCCAGCTCGCGAGCGGCGCTTGTCTCGACTTCGCGGTCAACTATCAGCGGATCGTTCAGACCAAAGGCGTGCCACGGCATTCGCACTGAGGCGCGAATCTCGAAGACTGCAGGCGTCTCGCCCGCTCATGAGCTTGGGCGGGCGAGACGCCTGCAATCCGGAAAAGAATGAATTGTCTCAGCGGAACAGGCGCTGCTCGACGGAGACCGGCAGGTCGACCCGATTGATCAGCACGATGGCCCAGGGCGATGTCGGGGGGCTGGGCGGCCGGACGCTGGCGCCTGGAGGCGGCGGTGGTGCGGTGGCGGCAGCACCGGGCGCGGCGAAGCCTGCCGCGGGTCCGCCGAAGCCGGGAGTTGGGCCTGGGTTGGGGTTCGGGGGTGGCCCTCCAAAGCCGGGACCGGTGAGGCTGGGCACATTGGATGCCGGACGTGTCGTCGGGTTGGTGCGTTGGGCCGTCATGACGTCGGCTGGCATGCGCTCCTCGAAGACCACGACGATGCGATCGCGGCGGCGACTCGCCGAGATGATGTTCACTGCGTAGCCTTCGCTGCCGCGGCGCCCGAGGAAAATCCCGACGGCATAGTGGCGGCCCGGCTCGAATTTCTCGGGTGGGGCGATGCCGACGCGGCCCCACAAGCTGTGCCATTCCGAAATCGTGGTCGCGACCACCTGTTCCGACTGACGCGTTGTCGCCGCAGCGCCCTGCCAGTGGCGGGATTCGACAGCCTGTGCGGCAGCTTCGTCGGCGGCACTTACCAGGGCGCTCGGCGCGATCAGGCACAGCGACAGAAAGTTCCGTCGCGGCAAGTTCCGCATTGTCTGGGATACTGCCTCAGTGCTTGACCACACGACCTATTCTCTGAACCCTGGACTCAAACTGTTGTGGGTTTTGAAGTGACCATTACACTTTGGCTCAATTGAGGCCGGGACTAGCGCGCTAGCCGCAGAGCTGGCATCAATCACTGATCGATGTGGCAATCGTGCAACACAAAGCGCTCAGACTGCTTTGCCGGGCCGTCTTTGCGGCGACGATGCGAGGACCAGCGGCTCCGCTCAAGGCGTTCGTGACAATACCGCGCCGACAGCCGGCCAGAGCGGCTTGCGGGCAGTCAATCAAGTCTGGGCCTATGGTCAGTCGCTGCAAGGAGCTGCTTGCGCCGAGTATGCAAGTTCCTGGAGCCTGACGAGCAGCCAACAGGATGCGAAAATATAAACTTGAATACTTGACGCCGCGATCGGCAACGCGCCAGTAGGATCACAAGGCGAACTCGAATCCGTTCGCGCCAACTACACTCTAGGTGGCAGCGATCTCGACAGCAATCGCGCCACGCGCGCCTTCGACTGGCGCGGGCAAGTGAGTTCCGCCACGAGACGTAAATCTTGCTCATTCGATCGGCGCCCGCTTTCATGTGCCGTCGACGCCGCCCGGTGTGTCGTCCTGCCAACCAACGTCGACGAGGCGAACATGAATCCAGCCATGGATGATCGATCGGTCGCGCAGCGCGTGCTCGACCACATTGCCAACGGCACCACCGACCTCGGCGACGCGGTGTGGCGCGAGCCCGTTGAGAACTATCGCTCGCGCGAGCGCTTCGAAGCAGAGGTCGAGCGCGTGCTGCGGCGGACGCCGACGCCGTTCTGTCCGTCTGCGGCGCTGCCGGAGATTGGGTCATACGTCGCCCGCGATGCCGCCGGCACACCGATCGTCGCGGTACGCGGGGTCGATGGCACGGTGCGGGCGTTTCGCAACGCCTGCCGCCATCGCGGGATGCAGGTGACCGAGGGCAGCGGCTGCACGCGCGCCTTGGTCTGCCGCTATCATGGCTGGACCTACAATCTAGAAGGCAAGTTGCGGCACATTCCGCACGAGGATGGGTTTCCTGGCTTCGACAAGGACGCCCATCCGCTGGTACCGGTGACGGCGAGCGAGCGCTTGGGCCTGGTGTTCGTCTCCCAGGACGAACCGACGCAGGACGACGATTCGCTGGGTGGCCTGACCCGGCTCATCGCGCCCGATCAGAGTCTGTTCGCCTCGTCGGAGCGCGAGTTCGAGGTCAACTGGAAGGTTCTGCTCGAGAGCTTCATCGAGGGCTATCATATCAAGTCGACCCACCCCGAGAGCTTCCTGCCTTACGGCTTCGACAATTTGAACGTCATCGACCTGTTCGGCCACAACAGCCGCGTGACCTATCCGTTCCAACGCATCAAGAAGCTCGCCAATGTGGCGCCTGCCGAACGCCGGGTCGACGGACTGCTGACCTACGTCTACCACCTGTTCCCCAATGTCCTGATCACGGTCCTGTCGCGCCATACCAACGTGGTGATCCTGGAGCCGCTTGCCGTCGATCGCACGCGGCAGATCAGCTACTCGCTGACCTACGGCGGCGGCGACGATCCTGCCGCGGTCGCCGAGGCCAAGCGCGATGCCGCGTTCGTTGGCAACACCGGAGCCGCCGAAGACCGTGCCGTCGTCCAGGCGATCCAGCGAGCCCTCGGCAGCGGCGCCAACGAGGTCTTCACCTTCGGCAAGTTCGAAAGCGCGATAGTCCACTTCCACCGCACTCTGACGGCGGTGCTTTCATGATTCCTCCCCCATCTTAAGAGGCAGGTGGCCGCGTGGCGGGCGGAGGGGAAGGCCGCAGTAGCGATCTCTCCGATTCCGACGTCGGAACTTCATTGGACTCGACCGGGACTTTTCCCTCCGACCTTGCGGGCGATCTCCCCCGATGAGGGGCGAGGAAAGGGAAATCAGCCTCGCTTCGCCCTGTCCGCCGCGTTGGTCGATTGGATCTGGTCGCGAACGCGGCGCCAGTCATCTTCGCTGTAGGACATCATGCTCGAGAAGGTGCCGTTGCCCATGATGCCCATGGCACCGTCGATGGCGATCACCTCGCCGTTGATGTACTCGACCTCCTCGCTCATCAGGAAGGCGGCCATGTTGGCGAGTTCGCTCGGCCGGCCGACGCGGCCCATCGGGTTGCGCGTCTTGTAGCGGTTGTCGTCACCCTCCTGCATCGGATCGAGGCGCGCCCACGCGCCTTCGGTCGGGAAGGGGCCGGGTGCGATGGCGTTGAGGCGGATGCCGTGGCGTGCCCATTCGACGGCGAGGCTCTGAGTCATCACCGCGACGCCAGCCTTGGACATGGCCGACGGCACGACGAATGGGCTGCCGGTCCACACCCAGGTCGTGAGGATGCTGAGCACGCTCGCCTTGCGCTTGCCGGCGATCCACCGTTTGCCGCAGGCATTGGTCGTGTAGAACGTGCCGTGCAGGACGATGTTGGCGATCGCGTCAAAGGCGCGTGGGCTCAGATCCTTGGTCTGCGAGATGAAGTTGCCGGCCGCGTTGTTCACCAGCCCGTCGAGCGGCCCCGTGGCCCAGATGCGCTCGATCATCTCTTCGACCGCCATGGCCACGCGAATATCCACCGTATGCGTGTCGACCCGACGCTCGGGATTCTTGGCCATAATCTGTCGCGCCGTTTCCTCGAGCACGCTGCCGCGGCGACCGCAGATCACGCAATCAGCGCCGAGCTCGACGAATTTCTCCACCATGATCCGACCCAGGCCGGTGCCGCCGCCGGTGACGAGAAAGCGCTTCCCCTTGAACAGGTCATTTCGGAACATCGCGTAATTTCCCCAATTTTCATCGCGTGTGTCGTCTAATCGATATCGCATCCCTCGCCACTAGGTGTTGCATAGCTTGCCCGCAGTGATAGGATTTCCAGATAACAACACGGGATCGTTGAAAATGACGACCCTACAGGGAGAACCAAGCGGGGACGTCGGTACGATTGAGCTGCGTGGTAAGGTCAAGTGGTTCAATGCTGTCAAGGGCTATGGGTTCCTGGCCCTTGAGAGCGACAACAGCGACGCATTCCTGCATGTAACGACACTGCGCCAGTCCGGGCATGAGGATCTCAAGCCCGGCGCGACGGTAGTGTGTTCCGGCGTGCGCGGCCCCAAGGGCTGGCAGGTGATGAAGGTGCTCGACGTCGATTCCTCGACGGCGACCGCCACGGCACCGCGACCGCCGCCGGTGCCCGACGGCGTCGCGGTCGGCGAGCACATTGCCGCGATCGTGAAGTGGTACAATAACGAACGCGGCTACGGCTTCGTCACGCGCGAGACGGCCGAAGGCGACATCTTCGTCCACGCCGCGGTGCTGCGCCGCCACGGCATGGAATCGCTGGCCCCTGGTCAGAAGGTGATGATCCGAGTCACGGAAGGCCAGAAGGGCCTCCAGGTCATCGAAATTCGCCCAGGGTGAGCCACCCTGATTCGGCTTACTTGATGGCGCGCAGGTAGCTGTCGAGCGGCGGCGCCTGCTTGATCAGTCCGCGCTTGAGCAGGAAGTCCGCGAACGCTTCGTAGCGCGCACGATCGAGCGCCGTCGGATCGCCGGCCAGCAACGGCAGCGTGTCTCGCCAGGCGAGCTTGTTGAGCGCGTTGTCCTGATCCTTGCCCGACTTGGCGAAGATCTCCCAAGCCTCGGCCGGATTGGCACGCAGCCAGGCCGTTGCCTCGGCGATGGCGGCGAGCAGCTTGGCGGTGCGCGCGACGTCGACCGTCTCCCGTTTGGCGACGAGGATCAGCTCATCGTAGGTCGGCACGCCGCTGGTCTCGACTGTCCACAATCTGCCCTTCGCCTTGTGCAGCTCAAGATCGTTCAGCTCGAAATTGCGGAAGGCGCCGATCACGCCGTCGACCTGCTTGCTCATCAAGGCCGTGGTCAGCGCGAAATTGACGTTGACCAGCGTCACGTCCTTCAGGCTGAGGCCGGCCTTCTCGAGGATCGCACCCAGTAGCGCCTCCTCGAAACCGGAAATCGAGTAGCCGATCTTGCGGCCCTTGAAGTCGGCGATGGTCTTCACCGGCCCATCCTCGAGCGCGACCAGCGAGTTGAGCGGCTGGGCGACCAGCACGCCGACGCGCACCAGCGGCAGGCCTTCGGCGACCAGCATCTGCAGGGTCGGCTGGTAGGACACGGCATAGTCGGCTTGGCCCGCGGCCACCAGCTTGGGTGGCGCGTTGGGATCGGCCGGCGCGATCAGCTCAACGTCGAGCCCGTGCTTGGCGAACAGGCCGCGCTGCTTGGCGATCACCAAAGCGGCGTGATCGGGATTGACGAACCAGTCGAGCAGCAGGCGGACCTTTTCCTGGGCTGCCGCGGGCAGAGCGATGCTCACCAGCGCGAGCGCGGCGATCAGCCGGATCAGTATCTTCATCGTCAATCTCCTTGAGACGGTTGCCAGGGCACGAGGCGGCGGCCGATCCAGTCGGTCGCGTAGTAGAGGGCGAGGCCGAGCAGGCACAGCACCACGAGGGCGGCGAAAGCGAGCGGAGTCTGGCCGCGCGCCAGCGATTGGGTCATCAGGAAGCCGAGGCCGGCGCTGGCACCGACCCATTCACCGATCACGGCGCCGATCGGCGCCACCGCCGCAGCGATGCGCGCGCCGGAGGCGAAGGCGGGTAGGGCGGCCGGCAAGCGGATCTGGAGTAGCACGGCGTGCGGGCTCGCCTCCATGGTGCGGGCTAGATCGAGCCAGCCCGGATCTGTCCGCCTGAGCCCGTCGTAGAGCGCGCTCGCCACTGGGAAGAAGATCACCAGTGCAGCCATCGCCACTTTTGACGCCATGCCATAGCCCAGCCAGACGACCAGCAGCGGCGCGATGGCGATCACCGGGATGGCTTGTGAGACGATCACCACCGGCAGCGCCCAGCGCCGCCAGGCGGCAGATGCGGCGAGCGCAATAGCGAGCGAGGCGCCGAGCAGCAGGCCGAGCAGGAGACCCAGCACCATCTCGCCCGCCGTCCAGGCGGCCTCGCCGACCAGCAAGCCGAAGCGCTCGACCATCACGATTGCGACGCTGGAGGGTGGCGGCAGGATATAGACTGGCAGGCTGCTCAGCAAAACGAGCAACTCCCAGCCGAGCAGCAGGCCCGCGGTGGTGATGAAGGGCCTCATGCGGCGGGCTCGCGCAGCTCGGCCAAAAGGTCGGCCTGGAGGGCGAGCAGGCCGGGCGCGGCCGGATCGCGCGGAACCGTGCCGCCCGGTTCGATCGGCGGGCCGGCGCGGAGCGGCTGGCCCGACAGCACGCGCACCTGGTGACCGAGCCGCAGCGCTTCCAATGGGTCGTGAGTGACCAGCACGACAGTCCGTCCGGCGAGGAGGCGGGCCGCCAGGTCCTGCAGCTCTAGCCGAGTTACTGCGTCGAGATGGGCAAACGGCTCGTCCATCAGCACGATGGCCCGGTCCTCACAGAGCGTGCGGGCAAGGGCGGCGCGCTGCCGCATGCCACCGGACAGGGTCTGTGGCAGATCGGCCAAGCGGCCGCCCAGCCCGACCTGCTCCAGGAGGCCGAGGGCACGCGGCCGAGCGACCTGTAGCGCCGCCGAATTGCGGCGCAGGCGATAGCCGAGCAGGACATTGTCGAGCACCGAAAGCCAGGGCAGCAGCAGGTCGGCCTGGGCCATGTAGGCGATGTCGCGCGAGGGCTCGGTGCCCGGCAGCAGGCCGGCGAGCCAGCGCAGCAGGGAACTCTTGCCGACACCGCTGCGTCCGAGCAGGCAGGTGGTCCGGCCGGTCGCGAAATCGAGCGAGAGATCGTTGGCCACGACGCGCTCGCCGAAGGCAATGCGCGCACCACGAACCAACAGGGGAAGAGCAGCCGAAACCAAGCTCACCAGTCCCTACGCCGGTACTAACCGGATCAGGTTGCCGGGGTCGTCCTCATGGACCTCTCAGCCGTCGCAACGGCTCCCCCCGATGATTGCGGCCACTATGAAAAGGGATTGCCGGTCACGCAAGTGTCATGAGGCCACCCGAGTGTCTTGAGATTGACGAATTCGGCCGCCACGCTTTACGGGATGGCCATGGCATTCGTTCATACCCGTCCGCGGCTCGGCCGCCGTCTCGTTCTTGGCGCTCCGGTAGCGCTTGCCGCCACCGCTGCCTGTCCAATCGATTGGACAGGAAGCGCTGCCAACACGGCGCGAGCCCAGGGTGGCGAGATCAAGTTCCAGAAATCCTCCCTGATCGTCGTCACCAGCACGCGCGAGATCAAGTTCGACGTCGAGCTGGCATTGACCGAGGCAGAGCGCTCGCGCGGCCTGATGTTTCGCGAGAAGCTCGGCCCCTACGACGGGATGCTGTTCGACTTCCACCAGGAAGCGCCGGTGAGCTTCTGGATGAAGAACACACTGATTCCGCTCGACATGGTGTTCATCGCCGCCGACGGCACGATCCGGCACGTCCACGCCAATGCCGTGCCGCTGTCGACCGACACCATTCCCAGCGAGTTCCCCGTGCGCGGCGTGCTCGAGATCAATGGCGGCAGCGCCCGCCTGCTCGGCATCAAGCCCGGCGACAAGGTCAAGCACGCGATCTTCGGCAACGCGTAGGGTTCCGCTCCTTCTTCTGCTCCCTCGCCACGGCTACGGGATAGACGCACCTTCTATTCCTCATCCGTAATCGGGGGAGGTGTCCCGTAGGGCCAGAAGGGGAAGGCCTCAGGCGCGGTTGATCAAGTTCCAACGTCGGGAATTCATAAATCTTCTCTGAGGACTTTCCCCCTTCGCCTCCTGCCGGGGCACATTTCCGATTACAGGGGAGGGTTGGCCTGCCGATTCCGTGCGCGGCGTCGGCGGGATCCGCAACGGGCTATAAAATTCACTGAATCCTGACAGCGTGCTTCTTCAGCTCTTCAAGCAGCACGACATGCAGGGTGACGGCGTGCGTGGCCTCGAGCACGACCTGCGGCGCGGCGCCGGCATCGAGTGCCTCCTTCCAGCGGCTAGCGCACAGGCACCAGCGGTCGCCCGGCTTCAGGCCGGCGAAGCCGTATTGCGGCAGGGGCGTGCTGAGGTCATTGCCAGCCTTCTTGGAAAAGGCGAGGAAGTCGGCCGTCATGACGACGCAGACCGTGTGAAGGCCGACATCCTCGCGGCCGGTATTGCAGCAGCCGTCGCGATAGAACCCGGTCAAAGGCTGATGCGAACAGGGCAGCAGGGCCCCGCCGAGGACATTGATGGAGGGCGCCCGTCCGGGGCGGCCCTGCTCGGGTGTCTGATCGAACATGGAACATTCTACCATCACCGCCGGCCCAGCCACGACCACAGCCTGAAGGAAATTGCACTTTCGAGCCGGCCGGGTCGCTGGTAGAAGACCTGCGCACAAAAGTCTTGCGGCGGGGCGTAGCGCAGTCTGGTAGCGCGTCTGCCTTGGGCGCAGAAGGTCGTCGGTTCGAATCCGGCCGCCCCGACCAGGACCCCGCCCGCGGAGTGTGGAAGGCAATGCAGGTTCGTATCTACAAGCCGGCCAAGACGGCGATGCAGTCGGGAACGGGCAGAACCAAGGAGTGGCTGCTCGAAAGCGAGCCTCGGCCCAAGGAGATCGACCCGCTGATGGGGTGGACGAGTTCGCGCGACACCATGCAGCAGGTCAAGCTGCGCTTCGCCACCTTGGAGGAAGCCACCGCGCATGCCGAGAAGAATGGCTGGACCTACACGGTCGAGCTGCCGCACGCACGCCACGTCAGACCCAAGGCCTACGCCGACAATTTCGCCTACAACCGGATCGGCCGCTGGACACATTGATGGCAGGGCGCACTCTCCCCGGCAGCGACCGCGTGGTATCTTCAGCTCAAGCGCCCGTAGCTCAGGGGATAGAGCACCCGCCTTCTAAGCGGTAGGTCGCTGGTTCGAATCCAGCCGGGCGCGCCACCGCTATCGCGAGGTCGAACCAGAGTATCCAGCGCGCGGCCCCACCGGCTGGCGCAAGATGGTCTTGAGCTTCTCGGCGGGCGTCTTGCGCGGATCGCTCAGGTAGATCTCGTGGTGATGGCCCGTCGGGGCGAGCCGGCGGGCGGGCAGGAATTCCCGATGCAGACGGTCGAGGGTCGGGCCTTCGTCATCGTAGGAGCCAACATGCAGGGTCTGCACGGCCTGGCCCTCCTCCAATTGCTCGACGCGCAAGTGTTGCAGGGCAGGCAATCGTTTCTTGTCTTTGGCCTTGGCGATCGCGTCTTGCGCCATCGATCGCTCGATGAAGTCGGGCACGGCAATCATCATCGTCCAGCGCCATCGATCTTTCCGCCGAGCCACGAAGTCCGCCATGTCGTCGGCCCACCACAGGCCTTCGAGCGGCGGCACGACATGGTCGCGCCCCAAGGCAACCTTGCTCGCGAATTTTAGCGTGTAGGCAACGCCATAAAGTGCCTCTACGGCGGCTTTGTAGGTCGAGGCCGAGTTCGGATCGCCCGCGCCGTCGATCATGAAGTAGTCGAATGGGGGGACGTCGACGATGGAGAATTCGCCGGTCGGTGCGCTGTAGAGCGTCTTGCAGGCCTTCTTGATATCGAACTTTTCCACGGCTTTCTCCGGCTACGGATTGGTCGCCTTTTCCCGCCGGCCGCGCTCTGGGGCGGAGTCTTTCGACTCGCCACCTGCCGGTGGACGCCGACCGCGAAAATCAACAAACTGACCCGTGGGCTGGGGTTGGGTCGAAAATGGGAACACTGACGGCATTCGCGCCGCTCGACATGCTGAACTATCGGCCGAGCCAGCCGACGTCCAGCGCCAAGACGGCGACGAAAATCATGCTTACATCGGGCACTACGACCGACATCTTGTCGGGGTCGTTCCTATACGCAGGTGACGGGCAGGTTTCCGGCGTCGTCCAGAGCGTCCAGGTGCTCAACGGCGGGACATCGGTCTTCACCCTCACCAGCGCCAGCGTCGATGCGCAGCTTCTGTTCGCGGAGATCGATACCGGCCGGATCCAGAGCGCCTTCGCGCTGGCTTTGAGCGGCGATGACGTACTGAACGGATCGAGCAGCAACGATGTGCTCACCGCCTTCGCCGGCAACGACCTCCTGGTCGGCGGCTTGGGTTCCGACGTGCTCGACGGAGGCTTCGGCACCGACACGGCATCGTTCGCCAGCAGCCTCAAGAATTTCGTGCTGGCCGGCGCACCCGACCATATCACTGTAATCGACCGCTCCCAGCCGAACGACGTCGACACGCTGATCAGTATCGAGGGCCTCTTGTTCAGTGGGACGGATGCGCACATCGACCCGACCTGGTTGACCAAGGCGGCGCGGCTCGACGAGGCGCGCTTCGTCGACCTGATCGAGATGTACGTCGCGTACTTCAACCGCGCGCCAGATGCGCTGGGCCTGCAGTACTGGGCGAGCCGGGTCTTCGACGGCATGGCGCTATCGCAGGTCGCCAAGAGCTTCTTCGTTCAACCCGAAACGCAGGTGACCTTTCCGGCGACGATGTCGACGACGCAGTTCGTCTGGCAGGTCTATTACAATGCGCTGGGCCGGACGCCGGATGCGGCCGGCCTGGCCTATTGGGTCGGCGACCTCGACAGCGGGGCGCAAACCCGCGACGCCTTCATGCTCGCCATGATCTACGGCGCCCGCGCCCCGTCCGGCAGCAAGCAGGACGCGCAATATCTCGCGAACAAGGGCAGCGTCGGTGGCTATTTCGCCCTCGACAAGGGATTGGGCGACACGAGCTGGGCGAAGACTGTCATGAAGGACGTCGACGCCACGGCGGCCAGCGTGTCGGCGGCCCGGGCGACGGCCGACGGCTTTGCCGTGATCTCGCAAACCACCGATCCGCACCTATTGGTCCCGCTTACTGGCGTGCTTCACTACGGCGATTCGGCCTGACGGGCGGGGTCCGGCAGTCGAGGCGAGGCAGGGACGCACCCTATTAGTTATCCGTTGAGCTAAGTGTTCCGTCGTGATACTTAGCGAGATGGCACAGTATCCACAGCCGCTCGACAGCATCTTTCAGGCGCTCGCCGACCCGACGCGGCGGGCGGTCCTGGGGCGGCTCGGCAAGGGGCCGGCCAGCGTCAGCGACTTGGCCGAGCCGTTCGACATGGCTCTGCCGTCCTTCATGAAGCACATCCATCTGCTGGAGGAGAGCGGTTGGATTCGCACGCACAAGAGGGGGCGGGTGAGGACTTGCGCGCTTCAAACGAAGCCGTTTGCCGAGGTCGAATCTTGGCTTGGCGCTCAGCGCGTGCTGTGGGAGGCGCGAACCGACCGGCTGGAACGGTTCGTCACAGGCAACTCGAAAAAGGGAACGGAGACATGAGCGGGACTTTCGACGCAGCGCGCGACCTCACGATCTCACGTATCATCCAGGCGCCGCGCGCGGCGCTCTGGCGGGCTTGGACGGATCCTCGCAGCTTCGAGCAATGGTGGGTTCCGGCGCCGGCCAGGTGCCGGGTGGTCGAGATGGCGGTGCGCCCCGGCGGCGCGTTCGCTACCGAGATCAGCGAGAGCGGCGAAGCGTTCGTGCCGCACCTCAACGCCTGTTTTCTCGCCGTCGAGGAACCCGAGCGGATCGTGTTCACTAATGCCCTGGTCGGCGGCTGGCGCCCGGCCGAGCAGCCCTTCATGACGGCCGTCGTCACCTTGCGGGATCATCCGCAAGGCACCGAGTACGCGGCCCACGTGATGCACAAGAACGACGCCGATAGAAAGATGCACGACGAGCTGGGCTTCTTCGACGGCTGGGGCACGGTGATCGGGCAACTCGCCAGGCTGGTCGAGGGGCAGTCAGCTCGCTGATTGAGCCGTGAAGCGACAATGACGTGACACGCGAAGTGTCATGCCCCACTTTCTTCATGCGGCCTGCGCAAGGCTGGCGGCTTGAACATGTGCTCAGGGAAGTCCGAGAGGCGCGAGTGCTGCAGCCGATCGCCAAGCGAGTAGAACTGGCGGAAGCTCATGATCAGAGGCTTCCACTTGTCTGGATCGATACGATCGGGATCGCTCGTCATGCGAATTTCGGCATGGACGTGAACACGGACGATCTTCACCTCGAGCGCCGAGATCTGTGTGCGGATTCGCGGATTGCCGATGCCGAACGGGTGCTCGACATTGAGCTCTGCCTCCATCTGAACTGGACACTCTGCGATGCGCGGCGGTGAAACGATCTCGCTTGGCGCCGCCGACATGCGGGCGCGGCCGAGCTTATCGGGCACGAACTGGAAGCCCATGGCGACCTTGTAGCCGGGGACGGGATCGCTCCCAGTCGTCAGCGCCAATCGATCGACCGCTGCCACCTGCTCGGCCGAAGGCAGGTTCAGCACGCATTGTCGCGTGCGGCGCAAATTCTCGACCGTCTTCGAGCCGCTCGTCATCCCCAGCATGCAGCCCCAGCCGAGCCACCAGGCCGACGACATGGGGGCAAGGTTCGCCGTGCCGTCCTCGTTCAGCGTCGATATGAGCACGACCGGGGTGCCGAAGTAGAGGATTGCAGGATCGATTGGAACGGCAGTCGGATCCGCACGGCAGTCGATTTCCACTTCCTTTTCCTGGGCCGGTGTCATTGCGGCAGCCTCTCCGATCGATGTCGCTTTGAAGCCCGCGGAGATCGCTCGACGGGAAGGGAGCCATCCGGCAGATCGTAGGTCGCCATGAAGCCGTCGATAAGCCGCTCGGAACGCAGCCAATCGAAGAAGCGGTAGGCGTGTCCACGCGTGACGAAAGGGGGACCTGAGTAGAACATCTCGTACTGCAGGTGGCGGGAACCGAATTCCGAGCCGATGGCGTCCCACGCGAGCTTGAAGAGCTTCACCCGTTCCTTGGGGCTCGCAATCGACGATCGTTGGGTCTTGTCGATGACGCGCGCGGACTCGGGGTTCGAGAAATCCCGGGCCGATGACGGCAGCATGATCAGGCCGCCGCCCGCGAGTGTCCGGATCGTCTCCACGACTTCAGGATAGAGCTCTTGCGACAGCACCTGCGACGCTGCCAGCATGGCTCGGTCCGGGACGTAGAATTCGCCATACTGCTCGCCAGCGGCCTCCATCGCGACCACCATTCCCTCGACGCCGGTCGCTTTGGCAGCGAGCAGGCCGAGCGTGTCGCGGACCTGCGGATAGTTGATGATGCCGTTTATCTCGGCGATCTTCCTGGCGATGCCGACCAGGAAGCGGAGCTTCACCATCAGGCGGATCTGGCATTGATAATTCTGGAAGACATGAGCGCGCGTCTCGTGCCACTGCGCCTGCGCCATCTTGAGACTCCGACAGACCACGACACGTTCCCAGGGAATCTTGACGTCCTCGAAGTAGATGATGGCATCGTTCTCATCGAAGCGGCTCGAGAGGGGGTTGTCGAATGTGGACGAAGCCGCGGCTTCGTAGGATTTTCGTGAAAAGGCCTTCAGCCCTCGAGCATTCATGGGAATCATGGCCGTAAAGGCGAATTTTTCCTCGCCGGCCTGGAGGCCGAAGAAGCCCGAGATCATCAGCTCGTTCGCGAACACGGCGCTCGTGCCCAGCATCTTGGCGCCGCGGACAGTGATCCCCTGCACATCCTCGTCCACGATGCGCGCGACCAGATCGTCACCCGGCTGGGCCGAGGTCGCCTTCGAGCGATCGGCCTGCGGATTGATGATGACGTAGGACAGGAACAGGTCGTTGTCGCGCGCATACTGGAAGTAGTCCGCCAGCGCTTTCGCTCGCTTGGGATCGTCTCTCTCGAAGACAGCACGCCCCATCATCATGCCGCCGAGTGAAGAGCCGACATGATCGGGCGATCGCCCGAGCATCCCGCAGGATAGCTCGGCCCAGGCCTCCAACGCGCGGCGGCGTTCGACCAGTTCGCGATGAGAGCGGGGTAGCTGCCAGAGCCGATTGACCTGCCCGCGGCTCGTCGGTGAGGTGAACGTCATCCAGTCGATGTTGGCCGCATCAGCTTGGTAGTCGTAGAGCGCGCCGATCGATCGAGCCGACTGTTGGAAGGCCCCGTGTGTCGTGACGTCGGCGACACGCTCGGCATCGATGAAGATCGATCGACCATCTTGGAGCGATCGAAGATGATCGCTGCCTCGCTTCGCCATGACGGTGCCTCAGTGTCTGGTGGCGACGCCGAGCATACGCTCCTTGCGGTCGACCATGCGGTCCAATTCGGGTAGTGCCGCCACCCCTCGTCATCGAGGCTTCGGTGGGCCTGCGGTCGCAGGCGGGGCACCGGTTGGTACCGGGAGGTCCGACTCGAGTCAACAGCGGCATCGCCGACGTTCGAGCGGGCGCGTGGAGCGTGGACGATCAGTGCAGGTTGGGACAGTGGAGGGCGGGGCTGGAACCCTCGAGGTGCCGCCCGTAAGCTACCGCTCGTTGCTGGCAGAGGTTGCAGCGTTGGGCTTTCTTGCCGACTTGCTTCGCCGACTCAGTGGAAAGCCGGAGCCATCCCTCGAACCGAGCGAGCGGGTGCGTGCCATGCTGGCCCGGATGAATCCCGCGGACCGCAGCGACGCGGAGGCGATCCGGCAGGAGGTGATGGAGGACTACGGGTCGGAGGAAGCAGCCGACACATGGCTATCTTCCAAGATGCCGTTTCTGGGTGACGTCCGGCCGATAGACATCATGCACAAGGCGAAGGGCCGGGGTGCCGTGCGCGACGTCCTGAATCGGATCCGCTACGGGATCTACTCTTGAGCGTCACCGTGTCCATGTGATGCCGTCTCCTCGCGGAGGAAGCCGGTGCGCCCAGCGGCGTCTCGCAAAGGGCCTCTGCCGGTCTGGACGGCGGGTTTTCGCGGATCGCGACGGCGTCGTTGTGGACGCTGGCTAGTCGAAAGGTCTCTGCCAGCCGCTGGCGTTGCGCGGCTGACTGTCGGCGACGAGCACGGATCAGCCGTTCTGCGTGCCGTCGGCATAGCCTCCGCCGATCCGCTGGCCCGGCGCGAGCAGGCCCTGACCGGGAACGTGGTTGATCTCGAGCCGAGTGCCGTCCGGGTCCTCGAACAGCACCGAGTAGTAGCCCGGCGCATAGCCATCCTCTTGCGGACCGTGGACGATGTGCGCGCCGATCGACTTCAGGAACGCGTGCGCTTCATCGACGTCGGCGCGGTCGCGGGCGCGCCAGCAATGATGGTGGAGGCCGACGGCACCTTGGCGAAAGCGTTGGCCCGCGAATTCAGGGTGTGGGGCGTGAATGCCGAAGCCCGTGCGCCCGCCGACGCCGTAGAAGGTGTTGTGCGTGTCGGCCACGATGGTCATGCCGAGGAAGGGCAGCAGCTTGCCGTAGAAAGTCTTGGCCGCCGCGAAGTCGCCTGCGGTGATGAACGTGTGAGCGACGCCGTTTACTTGCATATGGCCCTCCTCGGAATGGCTTCAGAGTGGGCGGAGGGGGCGGAGAGTCTCAAGAGAACGTTGCTCGTCCACTCATGAAGAACGCTCACGCCGATCTTGGGGCGCCTCCGCGAAGGGGCGGAGACGTTGTTCGGCATCGCCCTTCCGACGGGGATGTTCAACGTGAAGCGGTCTGTCCAGTCGATTGGATGCGGGGCAGGGACGGCCAGGCAAGAGCGGTGGACCAGGGAAGACATGGGTCGATCCGGCCTGTCCCGAGTGCTCACCTGCCTTGCAATATTCGCGGAAAGAGAAATGCAATTCACTCGCATTGCTATTCGGGAAATGATAATTACTCGCATTCGCTAACGAGAGCAGCCGCCAGCGACCCGTCCTGTGGGAGTGAAGATGTCGAGTCGCGTACCTGTCACGACAGCATTGATCGGCCTGGTGGTCGCGCCATCGGCCATGGCCCAGCAACCGCCCAGCCAGAACGGGTCGCCACCGCCCGATCCGACACCGCCTGCCGGCGGGACCCAGCCGGCAGGCCCCAACGCGGCGCCAGCGACCATGCAGCCGGTCACCGTCACCGGCGCTCGCCCGAGCGACGACTTCCTGAACACCAGGACCTCGATCAACCGGCTCGGCGCCGACAACGTCATGGACATTCCGCAGACCGTGGTGGTCATCAACCGCGCGCTGATGCAGTCGCAGAGCGCGACCACGCTGCAGGATGCGCTGCGCAACGTGCCCGGCGTCACGATCGGCTCGGCCGAAGGCGGCACGATCGGCACCAACATCAACCTCAACGGCTTTTCGGCGCGCACCGACATCTACCTCGACGGCATGCGCGATCGTGGCCAGTACTACCGCGACGTATTCGCCCTGGAGCAGATCGAGGTGCTGATGGGGCCGTCGTCGATGCTGTTCGGTCGTGGCTCGACCGGCGGCGTGATCAATCAGGTCCTGAAAAAGCCATTCGCCAAGCAGGCGACCGAGCTGCAGGCAATGGTCACGACCAATGGCCTCGTGCGCACCACGGCCGACGTCAATGTCCCGTTCCAGGACAGCAACGCGGCGCGCGTCAGCGCCATGTTCCAGTACGGCAAGGCGACCTCGATCGACAACACCAACGTGCTGGATTTCGGCCTGGCGCCGTCGATCAAGCTCGGCATGGGCAAGCCGACGGAGATCACCCTCTCGGCCATCCTGCAGCACCGCAAGGACCAGGTTCCCTACGGTGTGCCGCCGATCAACGGTTATCCCGTGAACGTGCCGCGCAACGTCAATTACGGCCTCAGCACCGACTACACCGAGCAGGACGTCATCGCCCTCAACGGCACGGTCGAGCACACCTTTGCGCCGAACCTGAAGCTGCGCAGCCAGACCGAGTTCATCTGGGTGAACACCGACGTGCAGCAGACGTCGGGCGGGTTCATCGGCACGCTCGGTTCAAACTTCGGCTTCGTGCAGGCGACCAACGGCCCGACCGGTTCGCCGGCCACCGCCGCGCCGATCGGCAACATGTACGTCCGTCAGATCAGCCGCGATCGCAACATCAACGACTATACGCTCGAGAACCAGACCGAGCTGACGGCGAAGTTCGACACCGGCCCGATGTCGCACACATTGCTGATGGGCGCCGATCTGGTCTACGAGGCCTACACCAACAAGACCTATACGCGCAGCGGCTCGTGCAACAACATCCCGATGGTCGCGGGATCGGTCGGCTGCGTGCCCGCCAGCTACACGATCGGCGGAGGGACGCCGGGCAACGTCGCCCAGGTGCCGGGCAATTACGCATCGTCGCAGGCCTGGGGCGCGGGCTTCTACTTCAACGACACGGTGCAAGCCGCTCCGTGGCTGAAGCTGGTCGGCGGCCTGCGCTGGGACGTCTACTCGGCGCAAATCGGCAATTCGATCAACTCGGTGAACACGGCGGGCAGCACGGTGGCCGCTTACTCGACGCAGACGGACTACTTCACCAGCGTCCGTGCCGGCCCGATCTTCGAGCCCGACCGCCATCAATCCTACTATTTCGCCTACAGCACGTCGTTCAATCCCTCGCTCGAGCAGCTCACGGCGACGACCGGCAGCCAGCAGCTTCCGCCAGAATCGAACGAAGGCATGGAGCTCGGCGCCAAGTACGAGCTCTTCGACGGCAATCTGCTGCTGAGCGGCGCGCTGTTCCAGATCAACAAGTACAATGCGCGCACGCAGAACGCTGACGGCACCTTCACGCCGACCGGCAACGTGCGGGTCCAGGGCGCGCGCGTCGGTATCGCAGGCCAGGTGCTGCCGGGCTGGCAGGTGTTCGGCGGCTACACCTACCTGAACGCCCGCATCATCCAAGGCATCACCAACATCAACGGCGTCGGCAACACCACCGGCAACATTCCGCTCAACGTGCCCAAGGACTCGGCGAGTCTGTGGAGCACCTACACCTTCAACGACACCTGGGAGGTCGGCGGCGGCGTGTTCTATGTCGGCGCGCGCTACGCCAACAACGCGAACACGGTGCAGGTGCCGGCCTATACACGGTTCGACGCGACGGCGGCGTGGAAGCAGCCTACCTACGAGATCCGGCTGAACGTCCAGAACATCTTCAACACGATGTACTACGATTCGCTGATGGCGTCGGACGGCGGCCGCGCCGTGCCCGGCAACGGCACGACCGGCATCCTCACCCTGACCTACCGCATGTGAGGTGAGGTCGGGGGCGATGCTGGTCTGCATTCCCAACGTGCTCGATCCGGCTCAGCTCGTCAGCGTACGCGAGCGGCTGGATCGCGCCAATTCGTGGGTCGATGGTCGGGTCACCGCGGGCTATCAGGGCGCGCCGTTGAAATTCAACCAGCAGATCGACGAGCTGTCGGAGGTGGCGCAGGCCTGCCAGCACATCGTCGTGTCGGCGCTCGAATGTCATCCGATGTTCATCAGCGCCGTGCTGCCCAACGTCCTCTATCCGCCGATGTTCAATCGCTACGGCGAGGGCATGCGGTTCGGCCCGCATGTCGACGGTAGCGTGCGTATCAGTCCGCGCGACGGACGCAAGCTCAGGACCGACGTGTCGGCCACGCTGTTCCTCACCAACCCCGACGAGTACGACGGCGGCGAGCTGGTCATCGAGGACAGCTATGGCGAGCACACCATCAAGCTGCCGGCCGGCAGCATGGTCGTCTATCCGGCGACCAGCCTGCATCAGGTGATGCCGATCACACGGGGCGTGCGCACGGCCTGCTTCTTCTGGGTGCAGAGCCTAATCCGCGACGATTCGCAGCGGCTGATCCTGTACGACATGGACAGCGCCATCCAGCGCCTCAATCAGGTCAACGCCGACGAGGTCGCGCGGCGCCAACTGATCGGCTGCTACCACAATCTCGTCCGGCAATGGAGCGATACGTAATGGCGAGCGAGGCCGTTTCCCTCCGCCAGCCGGCCATCAATCGACGCCCTGGCTTCGTGCGATGGGTCCGTAAGACGCACGGTTGGTTCGGCCTGTGGGGCGCGCTGCTCGGGCTGCTGATGGGAGTCAGCGGCGTGTGGCTCAATCATCGCGCCATCCTGAAGCTAGAGCTGCCCGACCAGCAACAGCGCACCGCCCAGCTCGCCCTGCCCGATCCACTGCCTACGACGATCGAGGCCCTGGCGATCTGGCTGCAGTGTGCCCTGAAGGTCGACCAGCCAGCCAACAGCAAGAGGGTCGAGCGGGCGCGTCCGGTAGCGTGGGCCGAGCGCGGCGGCGAGGGTCGGCCGCAAATGCAGCCGGAGCGCTGGACGCTGAATTTCGGCGGCCCCAACAAGGTGATCCAGGTCGAGTACTGGGTCGGCAACCGCGCCGCCTCGGTGCGCACGACCGAGAACGGCTTGGTGGCGACGCTCACCAACCTGCACAAGGGCACAACCATGCCGGTGGCATGGATCCTCCTGATCGACAGCATGGCCGGCAGCCTGATCTTCCTGTCGATCAGCGGCGTCATCCTGTGGTGGGAGACCAATCGGCGCCGGCGGCTCGGCCTGGCCATATTCGGCGTATCGGTGCTCACTGTCGTCGCATTGGCAGTCGCGCCGTTACAGTCCTAAACCGAAAACCATGAACGTGTTCCCCTCGTACCGGGAGCCCCTCACACGGACCGTGAAGCGGGCACTGGCGGCGCTGGTCATCCTGTTCCATGCTGGCGTCGGCTGGGCGCTGATCGCCATCAGTCCGCACAAGCTGATCGTCGGTGACGTCGCGGCGATGGAAGTGCGGATGGTGCAGGCGGATCCCGCGCCGCAATCCGACCCAGTGGTCGAGTCGGCGGCCGAGCCGCCGCCACCCGAATTCCCCAAGCCGCCAGAGCTGGCAGTGCCCAAGGAACCGGAGATGCCGGTGTTCCCGCCGCCGCCCGAACTCGCGACTGTGGTCGAGCCGCCGCCGCCCGACCTGCCGCCGCCGGCCTTTCCGGTCGAGGCATCGCCGCCGCCGCCCGAGGAGAGGAAGGATGTGAAGCCCGCACCTCCGCCGCCGCCGCGTCCGCCGGAGCGGCCCAAGGTGACAGCCCCGCCCAGGCCCGCCCAGGCACAACCCAATGCTGCACCGGCCGAGACGGCGGCGCGGCCGGCACCTTCGGCTGCCCCCAAGACCGTGTCGGTCTCCCAGGTCGCCTACGTCGTGCCGCCGTCCACCGCCTATCCGGCGCGCTCGCGCAAGGCCGGCGAGCAGGGGCGGGTGAGGCTGCTGGTGCTGATCGACATCGCCGGCCGGCCGGCGCAGGTCAACCTGCAGGCCTCGTCAGGCTTTCCCGCGCTCGACGAGGCCGCCGCGAGCGCGGTGCGCTCGGCTGTCTTTCGGCCCTACAGCGAGGGCGGCGTGCCCCAAGCGGTATGGGTGGTTATTCCGATCGATTTCGTCTTGCGTTAGGAGAGTACGTCATGGGTGACACGTCGTCCCTGGGCATCAACCATTTCATCCAGCAGGCCGACATCGTCGCCAAGGTGCTGCTGGTCGTGCTGGCCGCCATGTCGGCAATCTCCTGGTATCTCATCGTCTCCAAGGGCATCAGCCAGGTGGTGCGCCAGAAGCGCAGCCAGAAATTCCTCGCGTTCTTCTGGTCCGCGACCTCGCTGGAGCAGGTCCAGAACGAGCTCAACGTGCACGGCGTGCACGAGCCGTTCGGCCATCTCACCGCTCATTCGCTGCATGCTCAGGCGCATCATGCCAAGTTCGGCGCGGCCAAGCTCGAGGAGGCGGGCGGCGAGCAGGAATTCCTGACGCGCACCATCAAGAAGGTGCTCGACGAGGAGACGACGTCGCTGGAGAACGGCCTAACCATGCTGGCGACGATCGGCGCCACTGCGCCGTTCGTCGGCCTGTTCGGCACCGTGTGGGGCATCTATCACGCACTGATCGCGATTGGCATGTCGGGTTCGGGCATGCTCGACAAGGTCGCGGGGCCGGTCGGCGAGGCGCTGATCATGACCGGCATCGGCCTCGCCGTCGCGCTGCCGGCGGTCATGGGCTATAATTGGTTGACGCGCTCCAACCGCGTCCTGACCGCCAAGCTCGACGCTTTCGCCTTCGAGCTTCTCACCTTCCTTTCGATGGGCCGTGCCCTGCAGGCCAGCGGCCGCACCGGACGACCAGCGGGTGTGCCGCTCGCCGCCGTCAATTACTGAGCAGGAGCAGGCCCATGGCTTTCGGAAGCCTAGATCGCAAGAACTCGTCCCAGCCGATGGCCGAGATCAACATGGTGCCGTTGATCGACGTCGTGCTCGTGCTGCTGGTCATCTTCATCGTCACCGCACCGCTGCTCACCAACGCGGTAAAGCTGGACCTGCCCAAGGCGACCTCGAACGCCGATCTCCAGAAGCCGGAGAAGATCGAGTTCGCCATCGATGCCGCCGGCGCGCTGTTCTGGAACGGCGAGCGCGTCGACCGCGAAGAGGCGATGAAGCGCTTCGTCGACGCTGGCGCTAAGCGCCCGCAGCCGGAAGTCTATCTGCGCGCCGACCGGAATGTGGCCTATCGGCATGTCGCCGAGATGCTGGCCGATGCCTCAAAGGCGGGACTGAGCAAGGTCGCCTTCGTCAGCGAACCCAAGCGCTAGCCGGTGCAACCAGTGTCGATCGATGCACGGCCGACGGCGGCGGCGCCGGACGACGATCCCTATCTTTGGCTCGAGGACACAAGCGGGCCGGCCGCACTTGCCTGGGTCGAGCAGCAGAACCAACGCACGCTCGCCCGCTTCGGCAGGGATCGCTTCGCCGCCGATCGCGCCGCCATCGCCGCAATCCTCGATCGGCCCGACAAGCTGCCGCTGATCGTGCGGCGCGGACCCCATCTCTACAATTTCTGGCTCGATGCCGAGCATCCGCGCGGCCTGTGGCGGCGCACGACGCTCGACAGCTACCACCTCGACCAACCGCAATGGGAGGTGGTGCTCGACGTCGATGCCCTGGCGGCACGCGAAGGCGAGGACTGGACCTGGTCCGGCGCCTCGACGTGGCCCGGCACGCACGACCGCGCCATCTTGCGCTTGGCGCGCGGTGGCAGTGACGCCGTCGTGCTGCGCGAGTTCGACGTCGAGCGAAAGGAATTCGTGCGCGGAGGCTTCGAGCTGCCGGAAGCGAAGGGTGCGGCGAGTTGGCTCGATCCTGACACGCTGGTGCTGGCCAGCGCATGGGGCGGCGACGTCACAGCGTCCGGCTATGCGCGGACCGTCCGACTGTGGCGGCGCGGCGCCGACCCGGCGCAAGCGCCTGTCCTGTTCGAGGTCGCCAAGGCGAGCATGTCGGCCGGCGCCTCGGTCGAGCGCACGGGCGGCAATCGCACCGTGTGGTTCTACGATGCGGTCGGCTTCTTCGACGTCCGGCTGTGGCGGGCCGACGGCAACGGCGGGCAGTCTGTGCAACTCGACTTGCCGACCGATATCGAGGTCGATGTCGAGCACGACTGGATTGCCGTCAAGCGCCGCACGGCGTGGACGGTGGGCGGCGCGACGCATCCCAGCGACACCTTGCTCGGCATGCGGCTCGCGGCTTTCCTGCGGGGCCATCGCGACTTCGCCGTCCTGTTCCGGCCCGAGCCGCGGCGTTCGCTGCAGAGCTTCCATTGGCTGGCCGGCCGGCTCGTGCTCTCGATACTCGACAACCTGCAGCCGGCGTTCGAGCTGCTGACGCCATCCGACGACGGCTGGTCACGGGCGCCGATCGGTGGCCTGCCCGACATCGGCCTGGTGAGCGTCGGGCCGCTCGATATCGAGCCCTCCGAAAGCAACGGCGACATGCTGGTGGCCGCGCAGGCGCCGCTGACACCGCCGTCGCTGCTGATTCTGCCGGCCGGCGGCGATGCGCCGACAGTTCTCAAGCGATCGCCGATGACCTTCGCGACGGACGGGCTCGTCGTCACGCGCCATGAGGCCGTGTCGAGCGACGGCGAACGCATTCCCTACTGGCAGACCGGCCCGGCCGTGACGACCGGCGACGCCCCGGTTCACCTCACCGCCTACGGCGGCTTCGCGATCTCGAACCTTCCGGCCTACAACCCGGTGATCGGCAAGGTCTGGCTCGAGCGCGGCGGCACGAGCGTCGTGGCCAACATCCGCGGCGGCGGCGAGTTCGGCACGGCGTGGCACGATGCCGGCCGCTTCGCCGGCAAGCGCCTGTCGCACGACGATTTCGCCGCCGTCGCGGCAGACCTGGTGCGCCGCGGCGTGACCCGGCCAGGCCGCATCGCCGCCGAAGGCGGCTCGAACGGCGGCATCCTCATCGCCAACATGCTGACCCGCTACCCCGAGCGGTTCGGCGCATTGTTCTGCACCATCCCACTGATCGACATGCGGCGCTATTCGAAGCTGCTCGCCGGGGCGAGTTGGATCGCCGAGTACGGCGACCCCGACAAGCCGAAGGAGTGGGCGTGGCTGCAAACCTACTCGGCCTACCATCAGGCCGTGCCGGGCCAGACGTATCCGCCGATCCTGATCGCCACGACGCGGCGCGACGATCGTGTTCACCCTGGCCACGCCCGCAAGATGGCGGCCAAGCTGCAGGCGATGAGCTACGAGCAGGTTTATTTCTACGAGCCCGCCGCTGGCGGCCACGGCTACGGCAAGGACAACAAGGAACGCGCCGCCTTCAGCGCTCTTGGCTACACGTTCCTGCGGGAGAAGATCGGCTGGCGTTGAGCAACCGCGCTCTGACGCTCCTTCCCCCGCATGACGGTGGTGGAAAGTGAGGTCAGCTCCGTGTGCTGGCCAGGGTGACCGTTGCGGCGCCGGCGCCAATCAGGAGGCCACCGCCAACCTTGTTGACCACGCCGATCGCACGTGGGTTGGCGACGAAACCGCGAGCGCGCGAGGCGACCACTGCGTAACCGAAGGCGTTGGCGAAGGCCAACGCGAGGAACGTCGTTTCGAACACGATCATCTGGACGAGGAAGTCGCCGTGCGGGTCGAGGAAGGCCGGCAGGAAGGCGACGAAGAAGGTGATGCTCTTGGGGTTGAGCGCGGTGACCAGCCAAGCGTGGCCTAGCATGCGCAGCGCGGACGTCGCGTCGGTGCGCGGCGCCGCGTCGAGGGTTCCGCCGGCGCGCCACAGCTTGATGCCGAGATAGACGAGATAGGCCGCGCCGACCCATTTCAGGATGGTGAAGAGCGTCGCCGAGGCAGCGAGCAGGGCGCCCAGCCCCAGCATCGAGAGCGTCATGGCGGTGAAATCGCCCAGCGCCACGCCAACGGCCATCGGCAGTGCCGTCCGCCAGCCCTGGCCCAAGGCATAGGAGACGACCAGCAGCACAGTCGGCCCCGGGATGATCAGCAACAGCGCCGACGCGGCGGTGAAGGCAAGCCAGCTCTCGAACATCATGACGGCGTCCTCTGAACACATCGGGACGCCGACTAAAGACACAGGCGACGGGCGGCGTCAGCCGGCTTTTGCCCCTTTCTTACCGCGCCACCGGGTACGGTTGGAGCGGCCGCGCGGCGGGCGGCGAGCGAACAGAGGCTCGCGATGGCGTCCGAGCGGTGATTTTTCCACTGACAAATTGAAGCGAGACCAATCTTGTCGGCGATCGATAGGATCGGAATGTTGACACCGGCACGGTCGCATGGTCGGGATGGTTGGATGGTCAGAGTAAAGACTGCGAAGCCTTATCACCACGGTGAGCTGCGTGAAGCGCTCGTCATGGCGGGGCGCAAGTTGATGGAAGAAAAGGGCCTGCGCGGCTTCACCCTGCGTGAATGCGCGCGGCGGGCGGCGGTGTCGCACGCGGCGCCAGCGCATCATTTCGCCTCGATCGATGCGCTGTTGGCCGAAATCGCCACGCGCGGCTACCAGGAGCTGGCGGCGGCAATGACGGCGGAGGCACGGCGCTCCAACGGCACCCCGGCTGGCCGGCTGGTCGGCCAAGGCGTCGGCTACATGGCCTTCGCGGCCGCCAACTCCGCACTCTTCCAGCTCATGTTCAGCCTCGAGGCCGACCAGTTCGAGGCGCCGGCGCTGGCCGAATCAGCCAAGGCCGCCCACCAGCTCCATCGCGAGGCGATCGAGGCGATCATCCCCGGCGCCTCGGCCGACGTGAAGGAGCGTATGGCCGACTTCGCCTGGGCCTCGGTGCACGGCTTCATCACCTTGGTCCTCGAGGGCCGGATCGGCGAGAAGGATTCGCCGCGCACCCTCAAGGCGCGCGGCCTCGCCGTGCTGTCGGCGATGGCTGAGACGGTCGTGCGCGCTGGCGGCAGCTAGCGGCCGGGGCCGTCGAAAAGGCGACAGAGGAGCAGGCCGTTAGGGTTTGACGGCTGACCATCCCATATCGTCCTTCAAGTCGCCGAAGCAGGTCTGGCAGATCCACTCGTAGCAGGCGCCTTTGGGATAGTCGTCGCAGGTGGCGTAGCCCTCGTGCTGAATGTCCGGGCCGTCGTAGGTCGCAAACTTGGCCCAGCAGGCCGCGCAGTGATCGTGGTCCCAGCGTTCGCTCCGCTGGACGTAATCACGACACTGCAATCGTAGCCCCTCGAGGTGGCCGGCGTTGTCGATCCGCCATTGCTTGTCTGGGTTCGTTGCCATGGCGAGACAATTCAGCGCGCTGCTACGAGGTCGATTCGGAACAGCAACGCCTCGACGTCACCGTAGGCGGGCTCCTTGCGGAAGCGTTTCACCAACACGCCGCCGTTTTTGGTGATGACCTTCTGCGATGCCAGATTGTCGAGGTCGGTCGTCAACTCGACGTATGGCAACCCCTCGCGGCGGGCCTCGGGCAGCATCATCGCCAATGCCTGGGTGGCGTAGCCGCGCTCGCGCTTCCACGGCACGACACCGTAGCCGATATGGCCGAGACAATGCGGCGGCAGCGCCGCCGTGCCGGGCTCCCAGCGGAAATTGACCGAGCCGCAGAACGCGCCGTCCCACATCCAGCGCCGATAGCCGGGCAGGCGCCGCGCCGTGCTGCCGTCGGGCAGGGTGACCGGCCCGCCCTTGGCCTCGCGATCGTCGAGCGAAGCGACGAAGGCCGCGGCATCGCGCTCGATCGCGGCCAGTTCCTCGCGCGGCGCTTCCTCGGTCCTGATGGTGTCAGGCGACCAGCCGCGACGCAGCGCGTCGGCGTAGGCGTCGAGATAGGGCAGGGCGGGTACGAGCAGCTCCAAGACAAATGTCCCCTCGGGCGGGCGGCTGCTATAGCATGGCGTCCTATGAGCGCCAGCCCAGTCCTCGTCCTCGATCTAGACGGCGTCGTGTCGCTTGCCTATCCAGGCTCGGCCGCGCCCTGGTACGCGAGCCTCGAGGCCGACCTCGGCCTCGACTACGCGGCCATCGAGCGCGACTTCTTCAAGACACCCGGGTTCCTCGAAGTGCTGCGTGGCCGGCTCGATCTTTACGTGGCGCTGCACGCCTATTTCGAGCCGCTGGGCCTCGCCGACCGGATCGAGGCGTTCGTCGGCTACTGGTTCGCCAAGGATGCGGTGCTCGATCGCGCGGTGCTCGGCCAGGCCGACGAGTGGCGTCGGCGCACGGGCGGCCGCTGCTTTGCCGGCACCAACCAGGAGCACCATCGGATCGCCTGGCTGAAGCAGCACACCGGGCTCGCCGCGCATTTCGACGACATCGTCTATTCGGCCGCGCTCGGCGTCTGTAAGCCCGATCGGGTGTTCTTCACCAACGCCCAGGCGCGCATGGGTGTCACGGTGGCGCAGTCGATCCTGTTCGTCGACGATTCGGCCGCCAACGTCGACGGCGCGCGCATGGCCGGCTGGCGGGCGATGCTCTATCGCGGCCCGGAGAGCCTTGCCCGCGCGCTGGAGAGTTGGGGTTAGGCGCCAGGGACCTCACTTGTGGTAGAAACCCGACATGCTGATGTTCGACATACCCTTCGGGACGACCGACTGGAGCGACGTGGAGCGCACGGAGCATCCAGGCGAAACCGGGAAGGCGTTCTGGCGCACCCGGACCTTCAACAATATCCGCGTGCGCATGGTCGAGTACACGCCGGGCTACCTCGCCGACCATTGGTGCCAGAAAGGCCACGTCCTGTTGGTGCTCGACGGCGAGCTGCACACCGAGCTGGCCGATGGCCGGACCGTCGTGCTGAAACCGGGCCAGAGCTATCAGGTCGCCGACGGCGCCCTGGCCCATCGTTCGCGCACCGAGAGCGGCGCTAAACTTTTCATCGTGGACTGACATGACGGACAGGATTGGATTCATCGGCGTCGGCACCATGGGGGAGCCGATGTGCCGTAACCTCGCGCGCAAGAGCGGCCTCGAGGTGCTCGCAGCCGACCGCGACGAGGCGCCTCTGAAGCGCCTCGCCGCCGACGGCGTGAAGGCCGCCTCGATCGACGAGATCGCCGAGAGCTGCCGCACCATCCTGCTGTCGCTGCCCGGGGGCAAACAGGTTGAGGAGGTTTGCCTGGGCGAGGGCGGGCTGGTGAGCAAGGCCAAGCTCGGCTGGACGGTCATCGACCTCAGCACCGCGCCGGTCAGCCTGGCGCGCCGGCTCTATGCCGAGTTCGAAGGCAGGGCCTCCGCCTTTGCCGACGCGCCGGTCGCGCGCACGCGCCAGGCCGCAATCGACGGCACGCTCTCCATCATGGTCGGCAGCACAGCAGACTGCTTCGGTCGCATCGAGCCGCTGCTGCGCCACATGGCGAGCGAGGTGACCTATTGCGGCGAGGCCGGCAGCGGACAGGCGGTCAAGATCCTGAACAACATGATCCTGTTCCAGACCGGCGTGGCGCTGGCCGAGGCGCTATCGATCGCGCGTGCCCACGGCGTCGACGGCAAGGTGCTGTTCGAGACGCTGACCAAAGGCTCGGCGGACTCGTTCGCGCTGCGCAATCACGGCATAAAGGCAATGCTTCCCGGCGTGTTCCCCGAGCGTGCTTTTTCGACCGAGTACGCGCTCAAGGATCTGTCCTACGCTATCGAGATGGCCGAAGAGTGCGGCGTTCCGGCGCTCGGCGCCGACGTGGCGCGCGAGCTGATGGAACGCGCCGTCGAGCTCGGCCATGGCAAGGAATACTGGCCGGTGCTGCTCAGTGCCATCGAAGACGGCACGAGCAAAGGCTGACGACGCTCATGCTCTTTCGGACCGCGGGCGTCTCGCCGCTCATGATGCGGAGCGGACGAGACGCCCGCGGTCCAAGAAGGCACGATTTTATGAGATCGCAGGCATAGAGAGGACGATCGATGGCGCGCATTGCCGTGGGAGGATTCCAGCACGAGACCAATACCTTCGCGCCGCAACAAGCGACGTGGGAGGAGTTCGTGCGCGCCGATGCCTGGCCGCCGTTGCTGCGCGGGCCGGAGATGATTTCCGCGGTCGATGGATTCAACATCCCGATTGCCGGTGCGGTGAAGCGGCTCGCCGAGCTCGGTCACGAGATCGTGCCGCTCGCCTGGGCTGCCGCCGCGCCCGCCTCCTACGTGACGGCCGACGCCTATGAGCGCATGTGGGCGCTGTTCGACGAAGACCTGAAGAAGCTCGGGCCGTTCGACGCGATCTATCTCGACCTGCACGGCGCCATGGTGGCTGAGAACACCGAGGATGGCGAAGGCGAGCTGCTGCGCCGCGTGCGCGGCATCGTTGGTGACTCTTTGCCGATCGTCGCCAGCCTCGACTACCACGCCAACCTCACGCCCGAGATGGCGAAGCTCGCCACCGCCCTGGTCGGCTATCGTACCTATCCGCATATCGACATGGCGGTGACCGGCAAGCGCGCGGTCGAGCTGCTCGACCGCCTGTTGGCCGAGAAGCGGCCGGTCTATCGCGCCTATCGCCAGCTCGATTTCCTGATTCCGCTGATCTGGCAGTGCACCTTCATCGAGCCGGCCAAGAGCATCTTCGATCTGGTCGGCGAGCTCGAGGCCGGCGAGAAGAGCCACAATCAGGGTATCGTCAGCGTCACCCACACGCCGGGCTTTCCGCCGGCCGACATCGCCCAGTGCGGGCCGGCGCTGGTGGTCTACGGCCACGACAAGGAGGCGGTCGAGGCGGCGGCCGACAAGCTCGCCCAGGCCGTGCGGGTGCAGGAGAAGGCCTTTGCCGGCGAGCTGCTCGATCCCGATGCCGCGTCGCTGCGCGCCATCGCGCTGTCGCGCACGGCAAAGAAGCCGATTGTTCTCGCCGACGTGCAGGACAACCCGGGTGCCGGCGGCACCTCCGATACGGTGGGCCTGCTGGCGGCGCTGATGCGCCACAAGGCCAAGGGCGCGGTGATCGGCATGATCGTCGACGAGGATGCGGCGCACGCGGCCGTGGCGACCGGCGAGGGCAACATCATGCGCCGCGGCATCGGCGCGGTGGTGGGCTATGCCGGCGAGACGCCGGTCGAGGCCGACTGGCGCGTGATCAAGATCGGCGACGGCAAGTTCACCGGCACCGGTCCGTTCTACGGCGGCGCCAAATTCCAGATCGGCCCGATGGCGCTGGTGACGGACGAGGCGAGTGGCGTGTCGGCCGTGCTCGCCTCCAAGCGCATCCAGGCTGCCGATCAGGAGATGTTCCGCCACGTCGGCGTCGAGCCGTCGCAGGTGCCGATCCTCGGCCTGAAATCGACGGTGCATTTTCGCGCCGACTTCCAGCCGATCGCCGAGACGATCCTAGTGGTCCAGTCTCCCGGTGCCCACATCACCGATCCGGTCGACATGCCGTACCGCCACCTGCGCAAGGGCGTCAGGCTCCGCCCAATGGGCCCGGCGTGGAACGGGGCGGAGTAGAACGCGCTTCTTCTCCTCCTCAGCAGAGCTGGGGAGGAGTCGCCGTCTTGCGGCGACGGAGGGGTCAAGGAATCATGAGTGATGCCCCCTCCGATCGCGAAGACGTGGCCACCTCCCCAGCTTCGCTGGGAGGAAGATGATCATCCGCCGCGGAACGCCGGCCTCAAGGCCCACACCATCGGCACAGTGGTGACGGCGATGCAGGCAACCACGGCGAGCGCGGTCGTGAGGCCGACGACGTCGCCCAGCAGGCCGGCCAGCAACGGGCCGGTGGCGCCGGCGACCGAGCCGCCGGTGTAGAAGATCGCGAAGGCATGGGTGCGCCGCTCGGGGCTGACGAATTCCGGAATGGTGCCGTAGAGCACCGACGACGTGCCGTTCAGCATCAGCCCGACGGCAGGCAGCAGCACCAGCGCCACCGGCAGGGAAAGTGGCAGCAGCGCCAAGATGAGGAGCGTGGTCGCGATCTCGGTGAGGATGACCGACGGCACGACGCCCAGCCGGTCGCCGACCCAGCCCATCACCAGCTTGCCGGCCGCGCCGCCGGCGAACAGCAGCGACAGCCCGAGGCCGATGGTCGGCAGATCGGCGCCTTTGTCGCGCAGCAGGAAGGGCAGGAAGATCATGAACCCGGTGCGCACCAGGTCGTCGGCGATGTGGATGCTGAAGAGCAGCCAGTAGGCCCAAGGCCGATCCTGGCCCGCTATCGCCTTCGACTTCGAAGTGTCCGCCTTGTCGTGCAGTGGGATCGGTCGCAGCGAGCCCATGATGATGCCGGCGCCGAGCACCGCCAGCGCGCCGACGACGACCAGCGCCTGCTGCCAGCCGAGTGCGGCGGCAACGACGGCGAACAGTGCCGGCAGCAGCACCTTGCCGACATCGCCGGTGAAATTGTAGGTGCCGAGCGCAGTGCGCGAGCGCAGGCCGGGAAACGCCGCCGACACGAGGCTGGAGCCGATCGGATGCTGGGTGCTGCCGCCCAGCCCAGCCAGCAACAGGCCGGCGATCACGCCGTAGAGCGAGCCGCTGAGGCCGGCCAGACCATAACCGACCGCGATCAGCGCCGTGCCGGCGGCGAGCACGCGCACCGGCCCCAGCCGTACGGCCAGCATGCCGGACGGAATCTGGC